>CAJUAB010000005.1 GCA_910583845.1 uncultured Acetatifactor sp. | reverse complement strand
CGAAGGCGTAACGTGCAATCAAAAAGTTTATAAAAGTCCCGAAAGCCGCTGCCAGTGCGGTCTGCGGGACTTTTTTTGTCAAAAGA
Organism: uncultured Acetatifactor sp.; assembly: GCA_910583845.1. Lineage (GTDB taxonomy): Bacteria > Bacillota > Clostridia > Lachnospirales > Lachnospiraceae > Acetatifactor. The sequence continues at coordinate 197,907 of CAJUAB010000005.1, read as the reverse complement.
CTGTCAAACTCAGGAACTTCCATTTCCACTATACACAAAACGGTTTTTAATGTCAAGCCGTTTTTATATATTTTGTTTAATACTGTGCAATCTCAAACAAAAATCTAATTGTTTGAGGGCTGATTTACTCTTTATTATGCTGTTTATTCCGTGTAAAATCCGTGTATTTTAGATATTAAACTATCAAGAAACGCTGAATAAATCGCATTTCTTGAAATTTGTGTAAAGACATCTTGCATTTACCCAAAACATCAGCCTCTTTTCATCTCCAATTTGCGAACATTACAATACAGAAACCATTAAATATGATCTTTTCTATTTGGACCTAGATTTTATGTAATATGTCACAGACAATAATGCAACTAACGTCATAAGAAACGCCGATAGCAGAAAGGCCGGCGATCCGGGTTCAGTAATACTTGAACCAAGGATTGTAGATAAAACAACACCTAATGTTGTCCCCAAAATTCCTCCTGCCAGATAATACCGAAAAGGAATTCTTATTGCGCCAAGATACATACTCACTGCATCTCCCGGTAGAAAAACAAATGTCCGCAATAGAAATGAAATAAACAAAGGATTTTGTTCCTGCTTAGAACATACTTCCTCCAGTTTGGGATATTTCTCAATCAGATTTTTTACCATGTCAGAACCCGAAAACCGCCCTGCCCAATATGGAATGGTAAGTGTAATTGCCCTGCCCACAAAGTTGATCAGGAGCGCAACAGGTGTCTGGAAAAGATGTCCTGTTGCTATCTGTAAAACAGCAATCGGAAATACAAAAGACATACTTTTCAGCGCATATAAAAGCAAGATAACAAAAACAGCCAGCAATGGTGTCTCTGGTGTATAATTTAAAACAGCCTGAACCGTTATCTCTTTGCCGGATGCAAGAGGCAGGATGATAAATGCTGCACAAATGACAACCGGAATAAATTTTAGAAGTGTTTTGATTTGTTTGTTTTTATGTATTTTCATACTGCTACTCCAATCCGTAAAGACAAATCTATCCTGACTATTCCTCACGCTTTGCCGTTGCTTCTTTCAATAGCTCATATGCGGCAGACGCTACCGGAACCCCCAACAGCATCCCGACAGGCCCGGCCAGATTTCCTCCGATCGTCACTGCGGCAAACACCCATATGGCAGGAAGATTGATTCTGGCTCCCATCATTTTGGGATAAATCAGGTTTCCTTCAAGCTGCTGTAAGATTATTAAAAATACAACGAAAATAAATGCTTTGAAAGGGCTAACTGTGAGAATGAGGAATGCCCCCACAATCGTGCCGATAAATGCCCCCACAATGGGAATGAGAGCCGTCACTCCCACAAGTGCCCCAATCATAGGCGCATATGGCAGCCGAAGAATCAACATGCCAATCGTACAGAGCATCCCTAAAATAACGGCTTCCATAGCCTGTCCCGCAATAAAATTCCGGAAACTTCGGTTACATACGGAGGCGACGTGGACTAATGCTGAACCAAACTTCTGTGGAAACCAGACACGGATAAGCCGGAGCGTTTGTCGTTTCAATTTCTCTTTATTTGCAAGGACATAAATAGAAAAGACCAGACCTATAAAAAAATTCATAAAACCGCTGGCTACAGAACTTACGGCTCCTGCCGCCTGTTGAAGCAGTACATTTCTTTGGGATATAGTCCACTGTTCTAAATTATTTTTTAGCTGCATCCAGTCAATATCAATCTGCTGTAGATATTCCCCAAACGGTAACTTGGAAAAGTCAATAGTCTGTTCCCATGAGGCTGCCTGATCGATACCTGACATAACAATCTGCGCTACCAGACGGATGGTATCCACTATTTCAGGAAACACGAGAAATGCAATTCCAGTAAAAATACCTAAGACCAGCACAAGCGAAAGGACAATAGCCACCGGTCGCTTTGCTTTCTCTTTTTTTATGTGCAGATGTTTTTCAATCGGGCGCATGGGAACATTCAGAACCAAAGCCATGACAATTCCCAATAAGATTGGAAAAGTGATGTTCACTAACCATGATATCCCAACTGCTATCATGCCTAAATGCCGGATAGCCAGATAGATCAGGATACATGCAGTCACCACGCCTATAATCCATTTTGTTATTTTACGTAGTTTCGTTTTATCAGTTATATTGATTTCCATATTTTTCTCCAAATTGAATCGAAGGTAAACTTTCAAACTTCGTCAAACTTCCACCTTGAACCAAAAGTACATGATATATTGAAAATCAAGTCGATTTTTGGTATAATAACCTCATTATAATTTTGGAGGTGGGCTTATGAACCGGACCAAAAAAGCTATCAGTGAGGTGTTCTGGCAGCTTCTGGAGGAAAAACCCTACAATAAAATCACGGTGCAGAATATCGTGGAGCGCTGCGAGGTGAACAGGAACACATTTTACTACCATTTTCAGGACATTCCTGACCTTGCCGAATATTCCATTAAGGAGTGGACGAACCGGATTATCCGGGAAAACAGCAGATTTGAAACGGTGGACAGCTGCCTCCTTCCTATTGCCAGGGAGTTTGTAAAGCGGAAGACTGCTTTCAGCCATATTTACCATTCCGTCTGCGGAGAGACCCTTATACGATATATGGGTGAGGTCAACCATTATATCGTGGAATCCTATATAAAAAATGCGACAGAAAACACAAATCTTCCGCAGGAAGGCAGGACTGTCCTCATTCGCTTTTATAAAAGCATAATGGTCGGTGTCGTACTGGATTGGTTCGCTACAGGAACTTCCTATGACCTGATCGACTTCTGCCAGATAGTCTGCCAAATTTATGAGGGTTCTTTCAAAGAGACTGTCCGGAAGCTGGCAGTGGCGACCGCATACTGACAACAGATATAAAACAGCTGACAGCAGCCTGTCAGGCGTCTATTTTTGCACTTATCCCCATTCCGAATGAATTGGGACCCACATGGCTGCTGATGTTGCATGTCAGCGGATCGTAAACCAATTCCTCATCTGGAAATGTTTCTTTTGCCTGTGCGTACCAGCATGCCAGGTCTGCTTCATCCGTAAAGCTCCCTGCTATGCCAATCCGGTAGGAAACCCCTTGCCTTTCGAACTGTTCTGCCTTTTCCTGTATCGCTTTTAATAACCTCTTTTCACAGCACTTCTGCCCTCTTACCTTTTCATATGCATCGATTCTGTTTCCTCCAATGATTAGCAGGGGCTTGATATTCAGCACGGAGGCCATGGCTGCGGCGGCAGATGTGATGCGTCCACCACGCTTCAGGTAGTCTATATCATCTACACCTACGAACACGACAGAATTTAGGGCATTTCTTTCCAGACGTTCTTTTATTGTGGAGGCATCCATTCCCCGGCTGGCCAGCCACAATGCATCCTGTACGGCATGGCGCTGTGTAACGGAAATCCGCCGGGCATCGGCCACATAGACCTTGCCGGGGAATTCCATAGCCATCTGGCAGGCTGTGTGGAAAGAGCCGGAAAGACCGCTGGACATGGGGATATATACCAATTCGTCAAAACTGCGGAACAGCACTTTTTCCCACATGGACATCAAATCCGCAGGGGAGGGCTGGGATGTATGAACTTCCTCACGGTCTTTCAAGTGCATGAGGAAGGATTCAGGATGCAGATCAACCCCCTCATAATGGAAATCATTTTGGATATATACAGGCATTGGGATGATAAAGACGTTCATACCTTTCGCTTCTTCTATGGAAATACCGCAATTACTGTCGGTCACGACTGCTGTTTTCATGGATATATCTCCCTCTGTCATTCGTTAAGATCATTGGAATCCGGTTCAAGATGGCCTGTCCTTACCCAAAAGGCGGCGCAACTGTTACTGCGCCGCCTTACCATAATCTGCTGTAGTTATCTTTCTGGCGGCCATCTATTCTGCATTGTCTTTGTTCCTGGCGCTCTTTTTCCACAGTTCGTCCGCAACAGGCTTCCAGTTTTCTGCATAGCGGTCGCATTTCGCACAGAGATGCTCTGCGCTTTCAGGAGACTGTAGGTCCGTGGAATGGGCTCCTGTGCAGCCCACCATTTCACGGAGTTTGTCCGGGTTTTCCAGCATGGGGCATGGCTGCATCATGTTTTCATTAAAGGGCTGCCTGTCATGGTATGCCATCATCATGGGAGAGCGCAGGGCCTCCAAAAGCGTTTTTTCACGGATGTTGGAATCGGAATAGTGGACAAAGACACAGGGGTCAATATCTCCATTGGCATTAATGTGGAGATACCGGCGACCGCCCGCAATGCACCCACCCACATATTCCGCATCATTCTGGAAGTCCATGGCGAACAGGGGCTTCTCTGCCCGGTAGCGGCGGATTCTCTCGTAGGTGCCCCTTCGCTGTTCAGGAGTGGGCATCAGCTGCGGTGCTGCGTCATTCCCCACAGGCATATAATGGAAGTACCAGATGAAATATGCCCCCATCTGAATCAACTGGTCGAAATATTCTTCCGATGTGATTGATTCATAATTTACACTGGTGTAGCAGGAAGAAATGCCGTATATCAGCTTCTTGCTCCGCAGAAGCTCCATTGCTTTCAGCACTTTTGCATAGACACCGTTTCCGCGCCTTCCGTCCGTTGCGTCCTCGAAGCCTTCCAGGGAGATGGCCGGAACAAAATTACCTACCCGGAGCATTTCGTCAGCAAAAGCTTCATCAATCAGCGTGGCATTGGTAAAGCAGAGGAACACGCAGTCGGAGTGTTTTTCGCACAGCCGGATAAGATCCTTTTTGCGGACCAGCGGCTCGCCGCCGGTGTATATGTACAGGTACACGCCCAGTTCTTTCCCCTGGCATATGATATCGTCAATCTCATCATAGGAAAGGTTCAGCTTATTCCCATATTCTGCCGCCCAGCAGCCGGTACAATGGAGGTTGCAGGCAGATGTAGGGTCTAACAGAATCGCCCACGGGATATTGCAGTTATATTCCTTGCGCAGACTTTCTTCTTTCGGCCACCCGATCAGGCCAGCATTGATGAAGAAATTCACCGCCAGGGTCCTTGTGACATTCGGGTCAACATCCGTGAACAACCGGCGCACATAGGAGTAATAGGGATGCTGCGGGTCTGTGATGATTTCCCGTATGGTCTTTCTCTGGGAGACAAATTCCCCGTCTGCAAACTTGTCGGCCCAGTCCATGATCTTGAGCATATTCTTCTCCGGGTCCTTGTAGATGTAGCGGAACGCCTGTTCCAGGCCAAATTTTTTAAGCGTTGTTGTTGCATTCATTGTTTTCCATCTCCTTATAGTAATTTAAAATCTTATCTTTTTTATAAAAAAGTCTTCTATGGCAGATAGTGCTTCCAGTTCATCCTTTCCTGTAGCCGTGATGGTCATAGTTATTTCATCCGTGGGGCTGAATGCCATAACCCCCATAAGGCTTTTTGCATTGATTCGTGAACGGCTGTTTTCGAGTATGATATCACTGTCAAAAATGCAGGCTATATGGATCAGGTCCGCCATATTTTTATGCGAAATGTCTGATATAGTGATTTCCTTCCTAATCATATCCGTTCCCTTCCTTTCTGCCTTGTTTTTTATGGGAGTGTATCATCATTGTCCTTTTCTTCATCATTGCGATTATGGCGTGGTGACAGATACACGGTACATTGGACGATATACTGCCTCATAAACCCTTCTGCAAGCAGGCTGCACCCTGCTATTATCTGGGTATTCATTATAATCAGTACAACTCCAAGCGTTCCTGACAGGATGGATGAGGCCAATATCACGAACCATGTGGAAAGCCCAAACTTTTTGGCATCCATAGATGTCTGTATGCAGAGCAGGCTGTCCATAAGGATAAGAAAACCAAGTCCGGATAACAAATGCCCCTCAAATTTTGAGCCTACCGCCAATACTACAATGCCAAGCACAATCAGGAATATTCCGCAGGCAAAATCGTATTGAAATGCAAGGCAGAACAAATCCTGGGAGAGATAGCCTGTTATTTTGATAATGCCATAGGCAATCAGAATGATTCCTGCCGCTATGGCGGCTGCCTTTGGGGATATTTCAGGTATGATCAGGCAGCCGATGCCTGAAATATAGAACAGGACGGAAATCAGGATATATCCTGCCCTAGCAATTTTTATCTGTTTCAAGGCTGTCACCTCCTTCAAAAGCCTGTAACTGATAATTTATTTTTTCTGGTCATTTTCCATCCCGCATGCTTCTCCAAGGCGTTTCATTGCTTTTCCGGCAAAGTCACGGCCCCCGATACCAAAGGAAATGGCAAAGGCCATGGCAAGGGCAGCGACAATCAGGATAAATGCGGTATTGACGATTTCCTTTGCAATCCCCAGTTCGTTCAGAACCATAAATGTGCCGATGGTATAGATTGCGATTTTGCTGACCAGCGCCAGAACTGTGTGGTTGTTCTTGGCCAGGGCTTTACCGGCAATCCCGTCACATACATAGCATACAAGCAGGATCAAGGCAGATGCCAGGATATAAGGCATGTAGCCGATGACGGCATTTCCGATGCCTGTAAGGACATCCAGATGGAGTACGCCAAAGCTCTCTACGATAAAGAATATCACCATGATGATATGTACAATCTTCCCGGAGACTTTTGACAGGACGAAACCTTTGCCCTTATCTTCCAGCCGTTCTGAGAGCTTTGCGTCAAAACCCGCAGAGGCTATCAAGCTTTCCACGATGTTCCCGGAGAACCTTGCCACCATACATCCGATAGTAATGATGATCAGGGATGCCAGTATGTTGGGAATGAATTCAAAAATCGTGTCCAGCATTCTTATGGCCGGGGCAGAGACAGCCTGGATATTCAGTACCTGCAGGGCGGCTATGATGACTGGAATCAAAATCAATACATATACAATGTATGCCAACGTGTCAGACAGCTTTCCCGTTTCAGTGACCTGGATTCCAGCCTTTTCCTGAAGTGTGTTCACTTTCATACGGTTGAACACCGGAACCAGAAGCTCCCGTACCATGCGGGCAATGAAGGAACCTACCCATACGACAAGCACTGCAGCAAGGATGTTCGGCAGATATCCCCACAATGTATTGAGAAGATTCAATATCGGGGAAGAAACCTCCCGCATACCGAGGTTCTCGAAAATTCCCGGAACAAAGAGCAGGAAAACCAGCAAATGGACTAATTTACCGATAAATTCTACCGCTTTTTCGCTCCCGGCTCCTTTCGGAGTACCGCCCCCGGCATCAGCGTTTGCCCGCTGAAGGAGCGCATTCAGCTTTGTTTTGGTAAACAGTTTGACAACGAGTGACTTTACGATTGCCGAAGCGACAAACGCCAGGAGCAGGATCAGTATGGCCTTTATGATGGCCCATATCCCGCCGCTGAATAGGGAAGTTAAAATTTCGTTCATAGTGGACCTCCTTGTTGGTGAAAGATTTTATGCGGGTACAGTGTTCAGCGGTCAGCTGAATGCTGTACCTGTACTGTACACCCGATTGCTCCGGCATAAAATAGACAAACCAGGCGCAAATATCCAAAAATTAGACAAAAGTGTAAAGTTTGACTAATTTTAAACAATCTGCCAAACCGCGCTGCTACTTTCGTGGCGGTGGGATTGTCGCCTCCGAAGGGGCGATGAGGGTCGAAAAAGGTGTCGGGAACCCTTACGGCTCCTGACACCTTTCGCGCATCAGCAGGGCAAATCAAATAACATGATACTCTTTTAACAGCTTTTCGATGTCGGTGCCCTTAATTTTCTCCAACACCTTCTTGACCGCCAGCTTTTCCTTGAACCCCAGGTTCATCTCAGTGAGGGGCTTGCCATCCCGCAGCTTGATGGTGGCGTTCAACAGATCCCGGATATCATAAGTGCTGCCCCAGACCTCAGGTACACCTCTGTCTACATTCAGCAGGGTATACACGGCCTCCATGCCGGTACGCATAGAGTACTCGGTGGTGAAGATGGTGTCTCGGGCGATTTCGGCAAACTGGCCTAGGAAAGCGAAGTTCACCGCACCGTCAGGAACGACCTTGGGACGGTCGGTATCATTACGGGGCATGAAGAAGGCATCGATGTAGGGCATCATCACAGGCACAGTGTTGGCACTGTTGGATGCCAGATCCTCGATCTGATCCACAGGCACACCGATGTGATACAGCCACTCCATGCAGATCTCCTTGCCGGTGCAGTCCCGCATGGGTTTCTTGACGAAGTCGCCGGGTTTGTCGGTGAACAGGGAGTACACCCACACTAGGCAGTGATCCTTGGGCTGCTCCCGGAACTGCGGCTGGCGGTTGATGGTCCAGCTCATGAGCCAGCTGGAATCCTTGACGGTGACGATGCCGCCGGTGACTACCCCGCCGGAGAAGGGATCACGCTTGCAGATATTCCTGATATAGGGGATAATCCGCTGATCCAGGGTCTCCACCGTGGCGCTCATCCAGTTGGTCTGCTCGGGGTCGAAGCAAAACTTGTCCGGGTTGCCAAAGGCAGGATCCTGGGCGGCAATCTTCCGCCACATGTCCCAGCCGCCGCCGGGCCTCAGCTCAGTATTATAGGCAGCCGGAGTGTTCTGGTCTCCCATGGCGGAATTCTCCACGCAACCGCCGTTAGTGATAAACACCAAATCGTCCTCGGTGAGATCCACCGACTCCTTCTGTCCCTCCCGGAGCAGGTCAATGCGCTTAGCCAGCTTTTTGCCCCCGGAGCAGCCGAAAATCACGTTCTCCACCTTCACATTGTAGTGGAACTGGGCATTGTGGCTCTCCAGATACTTGACCATGGGCAGGATCATGGACTCATACTGGTTGTACTTGGTGAAACGCAGGGCGGTGAAGTCGGGCAAGCCACCGATGTGGTGGATGTAGCGCTTGATGTAGCGCTTCATCTCCAGAGCACTCTGCCAGTTCTGGAAGGCAAACATAGTGCGCCAGTAGAGCCAGAAGTTGGAATTGAAGACCTCATCATCGAAAAAGTCCTCAATCTTCTTGTCAAACAGTTCCTCATCGGAGGTAAAGAACAGCCGCATAATCTGCATAGCTGCTTCGTCAGAAACAGCGAACTTTTTGTCGGTGTGGGCATCCTGGCCCTGCTTTTCGGTGGCACGGCACAAGGAGAAGTTGGGATCCTTCTTGTTGAGCCAGTAATACTCGTCCAGGACGCTGACACCCTCGGTTTCGATGGAGGGAATGGAGCGGAACAAATCCCACATGACCTCAAAGTGGTTATCCATCTCCCGTCCGCCCCGCATGACAAAGCCCTTGTCAAAACGCCAGCCATCGCAGGCGCCGCCGGGGATGGGATCCTTCTCGAAGATGTGGATGCGCTCACCCTTCATCTGGCCATCCCGCACCAGATAGCAGGCGGCGGTGAGGGCGGCAAGACCCGTACCAATAATGTAGGCCGATTTGTGGTCTACTCCCTCCGGCTTGAGAGGGCGGGCAAAGGCTTCGTAGTTACCATTGGAATAGTACATAAATAGACCTCCTTAATTTTAATAATTTATTATATCAATCTATCAGAAATAGAATTGACACCAATTTTATTGTGGACTATCAAACGAGTCCATTTTCCTTCAGCATATCAGAAAGGATGGTTCCCTCTATCATTTTCAGTCCCTTTTTCAACGCAACCCGCTGGACGAAAGGCAACTCCATGTCTGTGATTTTCCTCCCATCCAGAAGGGCCGCCGTAGCCCGCAGGAACACTCGGGTGTCATAACAGGAGGCAAAGACCTCGGGCACTCCCCGATCCAGTTCCAGCAGAGTATAGACCGCCTCCATGCGGATACAGTGTCCAGCGGTCAGATGAATGCTGTACCTGTACTGTACACCCGATTGCTCCGGCATAAAATAGACAAACAAAGCCCAAATATCCAAAAATCAGACAAAAGCACAGCGTTTGACTAATTTTTAAACAATCTGCCCAGATTTGTCTATTGAGGAATCAGGATGAAAATCATATGATGAAAAAAATTCAATTTATAAGGAGGAAATCTCAATGAAAGAAATGTGGAGACAGTTCCGAAAAGGAGCTATAGTTGTAAGCTGCGGTATGTTGGGACTGGGTATCCTGATGGCTCTGTGGCCGGATATATCAGCTCTGACGGTATGTATTGTTTTTGGCATCTTCTGTATAGTGTCAGGGGTATATGCAATGGTACGGTATTTTAAGCTGGGCGTGGCAGGGCTCTTCTTCCGTTCAGACCTGTCTTTCGGGATATGCAGTATCCTGCTTGGGGTGCTGCTGTTGCTCCATCCTTATGGAGCTGTGGTATTCCTGCCGATTGCAGCCGGTTTCTTCCTGATCATAGGAAGTGTTCTGGATATACAGATTTCCGTAGAGATGCGTAAGCTCCATTTTGGAAATTGGGTTATTACGCTGATCCTTGGAATCTTAAATATAATGTTTGCACTGCTGCTACTGATAAATCCTTTCCAGGGAGCCTCTGTTTTAATGATTTTTGTCGGTGTTTCATTGATAATTGACAGCATCCAGAATTTTTATTCCATTTATTGTATTTCTAGGGCAATAAAGGCCAGTAAAAGCAACCGGGTTATTGATGTGGAGTGGTATTCTGCCGATTAGCAGCGGCAAGACTACAATGGTATTTCCAGAGAGCATGAAGACATGAAATATCAAAAAGAAAGCGAGGATGGTTACTCATGAATATTTCTAAAAATAAAATTGCCATGACTTCCGGCGCATTGCTTGCCACTTCTGCCCTTGCCGGAGCCACCGCCTGCCTTACGACAAAATTTCTTGTAAGGACGGCGCTCAACCGTGAAAGCCCTAAAATAATGGAGAAGGCCGGGAATCTGATTTCAGGAAGCCTCGTAGACGAAGAAATTCTCAGGCAGCAAAAAGAGGCGGCGGACAGGCTTGCAGCAGTCGAAACAGTATCGGTTAAAATAAAAGGGTATGATGGGGTGAAACTGGCAGGCCACTGGTACCCTTGCGAGGCGCCGCAGAGGATAATAATAGCCATGCATGGGTGGCGTTCCTCGTGGTGCAATGATTTTGGGCTCGTTTCGGACTTCCTGCATGAAAACCATTGCGGTGTCTTATTTGCAGAACAACGGGGGCAGAATAACAGCGGTGGAGACTATATGGGATTTGGTGTAACAGAACGCTATGATTGTCTGGAATGGACACGGTGGGCAGCGGAAAATATTTCATCCGATCTGCCAATCTATCTTTGTGGCATCTCTATGGGGGCTACCACGGTGTTGATGGCAGCAGGTCTGAACCTTCCGAAAAATGTTCATGGGATTATGGCAGACTGTGGCTTTACCTCGCCGGATGAAATTTGGAGACATATTGCAAATAACAATCTGCATATTGCTTATCATCTGCGGAGGGCAGTTGCAAAAAGCATTTATGAAAGGAAGAACGAGGCCTGTAAATTTGATTGTTCCACATTAGATGCTTTGCGGACATCACATACACCTGTCATGCTGATCCACGGAACAGAAGATCATTTTGTCCCGGTGGAGATGACGTATCAGAATTATATAGCATGTACAGCTCCCAAAAGATTATTGATTGTTCCAGGAGCTGACCATGGCATGAGCTATCTCATAGACAAAGAAGGCTATGAGGCATGTGCAAAAAGTTTCTGGAAGGAATTTGATTGAAGAAAATCAAGTGATGCCTGTAGTTTTCTTAGCACTTCAGTTTTCAGACCGCCGGGCATTGTTCCTTGGGGTAATACCAACTCCATGCACAAAAGAAGTGAGATTTTATGCAGTTTCCAGACTCATCCGAAACTCCTTGTCAACGTTCCTTAAAAAGATCAAATATCCACTAAAATAACAATCTTTCCCGTTTTTCAACAGCATTTTTCTACAAACAGGCGAAACCCGATACTCTCACGCAAAACTCATACTATCACGCAAAAGTCGGTAGTTTTGCGTGATAGTATAAACCACCGCCCAATCGCCATCCTATCAGCGGCGTTAAAAAACACAAAAATAGGGGTCCACCACCCACCGTGATGAACCCCACCAAGCCTCAAAATCCCTTGATTCATGACAATAGAAAGCCTGCTTTCTATTGTATTAAGCCATTCTTCAATACTTTTGCCTGTTAGTACCCAAATTCCTATGGCATCAATTGGAAATAGCCGCCTGCGACGCTGTTAGACATACACTAACCCCCTTTCTGTAAGAATTCTTTCTACGAAATAATGTGGCTCCTATATAATCTTCAAATATCCACTATTCAGATGTCAAAATTTTGCAAATTATATTGAATTTTGTAGTAATATAATGTAGACTTAATAAGTGTAAAAAGGGGGAATTTATATGAAATTTTTAATATTCTTTGCAATTTTAGCTATAGGCATTTTCTTTACATTTCTAAAGTGCAGAGAAGACGGTTATCAAAATGCTATAATAGGAATAATTGCTTCAATAGCTCTAAGTATTGTTTCTTCTTTTTTATATGATGGTATTAAAACTTTACTTTCCAAATCCAGTGACCCTACTCCAGTGGCAACAAATGAAAATTCAGAAAATAACTACGAATATGAGTTTGATTCCACTTTGGACAACAAAGAACCAAATATGGATGATTCTGGTGATACACAACCTAATAATCCAACAGAATCACAAGAACCAATAGCATATCAAAATTATATTGAAGATATTTCGGATAAAGTCTCGTTTAATGGAAGTCTCATTGCAGAAGATCAAAAAGATAACTATAGATACATTCCTTTAATTGATGGTATTTATCGTTTTGATACCAATCTCAGTTCTGGAGGGTCAGTCATCATTAGAGTAAGTGATGAAAATGAAGATTCCATCGATTATAATTATGATGCCCTAACCATTAATTTAGAAGCTGGAAAAACCTATATATTAAGCGTAGAATATCGAAATGGTATTTGTGATTATACTGTAAATATAGGTGTTCCTATTCCAATCAATGATATTTCCGATACCCTTTCTGTTTCTGGAAATATTACATACCAAGACCAAAAGGATAAATATTATTATACTGCACCTGTTACTGGAACTTATCGTTTTGATACCAATCTCAGTTCTGGAGGGTCAGTTATTGTCAGAATCAGTGGCGAAAACGATAAGTCCATTGATTATAATTATGATGCTCTATCTATTGATTTAGAAGCGGGGAAAAAATACATACTAAGTACAGAATATAGAAACGGAGTTTGTGATTACACCGTTTCTATCGGCATCCCTATACCGATAGTTGATATTTCCGATAATCCTTCCTCTGTTACTGGAAACATTACATATAGAGATCAAAAAGATAAATATTACTATACTGCACCCGTTACTGGAACTTATCGTTTCGACACGAATCTCAGTTCTGGAGGGTCAGTTATCGTCAGGGTCAGTGGCGAAAATGGTAAATCTATTGATTATAATTATGATGCCTTAACTATTAATTTAGAATCTAACAAAAAATACATTTTAAGTATTGAATACCGAAACAGCACTTGTGATTACGCTATTAGTACCGGAGTTCCTATTCCAATAACAGACATTACAGGTAGCTCTTCAGTCTCTGGCAGTATCACATATCAAGATCAAAAAGATCGGTATTATTACACTGCACCAATTACTGGAACCTATCATTTTGATACGAATCTCAGTTCCGGAGGGTCAGTCATTGTCAGAATTAGTGGTGAAAATAATAAATCTCTCGATTATAATTATGATTCTCTAGCTATTGATTTAGAAGCCGGCAAACTGTATATTTTAAGCATTGAATATCGAAAAGACTCTTGTAACTATGAAGCATTTATCCAAACGCCTTAAAAACACTATACCACAAAATTGAATTTTTCATTTTTATTGACATATTTCCCGCAAAAACGTATAATAATATCAGAGATGGGAAACCATCGTCAGGAGAGTTCCTGCCAGACAGTGGAAAACTTTATATTCAGGAGAGTTCCTGCCAGATAGTGGAAAACTTTATCAATCAGGAGATTCCCTGCCAGACAGTGGGAAACTTTAAAATCGAAGGGTGATCGCCATGATCGCCCTTTTCTCTGTAGGAGATACCAATGAGCGAATTGAAATTATATGAAGTATCTGAAGAATACATCTCATATATCAGTACCGTTGAAAAAAATGTTTTCTCTTCAAAAGAAAATGACCGAATCCATACCCGGAAGTATCTGGGCATTGTATACAGCATTAACGGGTATAACTATTACATTCCCCTTTCCTCCCCTAAAAATTCTGATTACCGTTTGGAAAACGGCGTACAGAAAATCCGCGGGAGCATTATCCCTATCATCCGTATCACTGCCCAATCTTCCTCCGGGGAACTGGAATTAAAGGGAACCTTGAAACTGAGTAATATGATTCCTGTTCCTGCATCGGAATTAACCCTGTATGATATGGAGCATGAACAAGATTTATTTTATAAGGCTCTCATACATAAGGAAATGCTTTTTATCCGTAAAAACAAAAACAAGATTATCCAAAATGCAAAAATTCTGTATAAACAGAAAAAGGAAAGCAATCCTGCCATCGGATATCTGAAAAACACGGTTGATTTTACATTGCTCGAACAGATGCATGATAAATTTATTGAAAAGAAAAACAATTAGCCAAAAAAATCGGACGCTACAAGCGGTTTTCCAGCTTTTTTATTTTTCCTCTTGCTATCCCGCCAAAACAGAGGTAAGCTACGACACCACGGAAGGAGGGATTGGATTGGAAAAAGATTCTGCATTGTACCAGCTCATGGACACACGCATGCACAGCGTCATGAACGGTATCGTGAGCAGTGACGGGGAATACCAGGCGATTCTCCGCAAGTCGGACATATACTCCGGCGAACTGGACAGGATGGATTTATCAAAAGAAATCCGGCTGCTGATTGACCGCTACGTCAGCGAGCAGAACGCGCTGGGCTCCCGGTTTGGGATGCTCGCCTACCTGCTTGGCTTTTCCGACTGCAAGGCCATGTTTTTGGGGAAATGCCTGCCGACAGAAGCAAAAGAACTATCCCAAGAAAGGTAAAACCTAAGTCGCAAATCACGGAAAAAGGGCTTGAAAATGTAGGCTCTTTTTTCGTTCCCTCACTCGTAGTAAAACCGTAGTAACCCACTTTCCCAAATGCCGCGATTTGCCCCGTTATGCCCCACAAGTGCCGCCAATTCCCGGCTTTCCGACGTGCTGCCATGACAGACGAAAAGTATCTTTATCATAATAAATTTACCTCCTATTTATCCTCGTCCTAATCTACGTCGCTGCATCTTCTTCCAAATGGCACGACACTTGCGGCAAATTTCAGAATCAATCCCTATAGTTTTAACAAGAAGTTCCTCGTCAACAATATTCAAAGCCGTTTCAATATCTTCACCACTTCGCACAACAGAATCAATATGTGCTAAAAGCGTTTCTCTAAGCTTGGGATTAACAGCATCTACCTTAGGAAGCAAAATGTTTCCCATTTCGCCGGGAAGCACTTCAAGTACACCACCTCCATAACTTCGTCCACAAATCTCCGTAAAAGCAAAGGAGATACTATTATAGTAAGCAAGAAGAATGTTTTCCGGTATGACCCCTTCTTTGAACTTCATTCTGTGCATTGTATCCGTTGATACCGCACCACATTTATTCAAAACAAATTTAGGATACAAGTTGTTCCTCCTTAAGAAAAAAGCATCTGGTACCCATACAGATGGAACAATATACCATCTATCTCTAATAGAACATTTATATCCTTCGTGTTCACCATTTTTTTCACCAAACGAAATGTATTGCTTATGTCCGTCAGGATATTCCTCATACGGAATCTCAGGAAAATTAATTAGCCTTGCACGTTTTCCTATGCCCTTATTTTTTTCCCAATCCTCTTGTGTGAAATATATTCCATGTGCATGGGAACTCCGGCCAATCAACGGAAGAGTAACATCCGCCAAGCCATATTGCTCTGTGGTTTCTTCAGTAACCGAAAAATAACCATTATTTCCAGTCGTAATACCAATATTAATTACGCCATACTCAGAGAACTTCGCAAATCGATTATCATTGCGGAGTTCCTGAATAAGAGACATTTCATTTGGATTCACGAAATATTTCGTCCATTTTTCCTTAACATGTTGCAATTTCTGAAAATCATTCCGTTCTAACTTGAGTCGGGCAAAACTATCAAGATTATTCATCTCAAGGATACGAATCCCTTTTTCTTCCTTACCTTTTTCGCCAATAAAAACGACTACTTCCTGTTCTATATCAGGAAAAACTAATTGCTCAAATGTAATCAAAGTAATTCTTGCAAGATTATTTGCCAAATACAAACGCAGATCCTCAGCATAAGCTACCTGAAGAATTTCTGCCGGAATAACAAATGCTATTTTCCCGTTTTCAGAAAGTAACTGCACACATGCTACAATAAATGCAACCCATGCATTTATTAACTTATTAGCTTTCATTCCATGAGAAGTCAGAATTTCAGATTGCATTTCTCTCTGGCTTTCTCTCAGGTATTGGTAACGAATATAGGGCGGATTTCCTAAAATCAAGTCAAAACTTTCTTTGCCGAGCACACGATAATAATAATCAAAAAAATCTTCAGTACAGACTTCAATCTGACCAAAACCCCAATATCGACTACGTACTTTTTCCGCTTCATCTGGCTCGATTTCCACAGCTGTTAGTCTTCTTACTTTATCCAGAAGCTTCAGATTTTTTAGGCTGTCAAGAAACACTCCATCACCACAACTTGGCTCCAACACAGTGGCGATATTTTGAGACGCAAAAAGTCCCACCATAGCATCTGCAAGCTGCAATGGAGTATAATATGCTCCTCTTAACTTCTGTTCTGAACTGTTCTTCTTGAGCCTCATTGTTTTACCTCTTTAAAATTCAAGGCGATATACTCGTGCAATCAGCTCTTGAATCTCATTTATTAAACTTTCTTTTTGTCTTTGCAAAGTATTAGCGATTCGTTTTGCTGGTTGCTCAGCTATTTTTTCGTTGATTAGATAAATTGTTCTGGTCGCTTCCACTACTCTGTCATAAATAGCTTTCTGTCTCAAATCATCGAAGTCCAGTTCTACAAACGGCAACGTAACAAGTACAGAACGTCCTCTGGAATAAAAGCCATTTTCAAAATCACTTCCGATAATTTGCAAAATTCTTTCTGTATAATAGTTTGTCAACCAAGCCTGAATATACTCTAATTCATATGGACTTCCATCTTGTTTACAAACAGCACAATATCCAGCAGTGTCACCTGATGCAATTAAATAATCATTTGTATCAAGAGCATACATAGGGTCTTTACTTAGAATCCCCACAATAAGTTTCTTTCTATTATTAAATGCGGTTAATGCCTGGTGGCGTCCATAGCGATACCATGTGTCTGCCGTTGCATAATTGACGTCTCTTTTTCCACCAGGAACAATACCCTTTGGTGCTAAAACATCATAATTAGCCAAAAGATACGCATATGTTCCTGGATAATCAGTTTTCAATTCCTCTAAAGGTATAATCTTTCCATTGCTATCATAAGGGAAAATGATGTGCTTATTGGTTGTTAAATAGCTATATGTATTTTGCTTCTTTTCTGATTTTTTTACAGGCTTAAAGTATGGACGAAGAATCGATTTTTCAATAGAAAATGTTGCGCCATCTCGCTGAAATGTATAACATTCCTCTGTTTCATCAATCATTTCCTCATCAATAAACCAATAAGTACGCTTCTGCTCTGCACTGGTCTGTATCCCTGTAAAAATATCGGCATGTTTTGTAATTGGAACTGCTACAGTATCCAATCTCTGGAGCATTTTCAGAAAATCCAAATCCGTAGTAAGCCTCCACGGCAATTTATTCAACACAGCAGCAGAAAACTCCACTAAATCAATTGCTTCCCCGGCCCATAACTTATTTGCAGAATCAATACTATTGTAAACAAATGATACTTGTTCAGCTTTGCAAAGAAATACAATAGAACTATAAATCGTTTTGTCTTCAAATAACTGTGCATCTCCAAAGTCATCCAAGCTTACAAGCATTTTCCTTTTGGCAATCAAGTCCCGTAAGTTTTCGCCTGCACCAATTTTGAAGAACTTATTGGGAACAATATAGCAAACAAATCCGTTATCTTTTACTTTGTCAATTGCTCTCTCAATAAAAATAAAGTACTTGTCAAATTGCTTATAAGCACTTCTATATTTCTTCTTGTAAATTTCAAACTCAGCACTTGGTAATAGCATATGCATTCCCTCTGTATTTACATAGGGTGGATTCCCAATAATTGCATCAAAACGATTACCTTCGTTAATTTCATTCCAATCAAACGGAACAATGTCTGTCGTCTGATGAGCAGCACCAGAAATTCCAGTCATATCTGTATGACTCACAAGCGAATTACCAAAATGAATATTATTGCTTAAATCAGGAAGGATCGGTATAACTTCTGCAACAGACGGTGCAGTTTCATCCTCAATCAGCTTTATTAATAAAGAGAATTTAGCAACTTCGACTGCATGAATATCGATATCTATACCATAAATACAAGAGCAAAGAATTTCTTTCTTCTCATGGAGTGGCAATTTATATAAATCAACACCAATCTCCACTAAATGGTCAGTCTGACCATGGCTTACATACCACTGTACACAATAATTCTGCAAATACGCAAATGCTTCTTCCAAGAAAATACCAGAACCGCACGCAATATCCGCAACGCTGATCTCCAAAATTTCTACAGGTGTTTTTCCTTCACAAACTTTGGAAAGCGTTTTTTCGACCATATACTTAACAATTTCTGTAGGTGTTGTCACAACAGATCTATTCTGACAATCTTTCTTTTGACCAAGACCAACCGTATTATCATCAAGCAACACTAATTGCTCCGTTAAAAACATTTCATAGATTTTTCCCAGCAAATTAGGCTCAATGATATTAAACAGATATGGGCTTTGGGGATAATACAATCCCGCAATCATATCTTTTATCACTTCACAAGAGAGGTCAAAAATAATATCTTCTCCAGAAAACATTCCGGAATTGTAGCGTCGATCTGAAGAGCGGAACAATTCCTCTAATTTATCTTTCAATTGAATCGAATCAGTAATCGTGTCTTTCAGTTTATGATACAACGGCAAATTTTTGTCTTCGCAAATTCTCAGGAATACTATCTGATTAATAAATTCTTGAACAACATCGTTCAATACCTCCAGAGACACATAGCGACCACCCTTTGCATATAGTTCATTACTAAGGGCCACACGCCATTCATTTATCTGCGATAGGAATAAAGTATCTACCTGTTGTATAGATCCGCCTGATGCCGGAAAATTAACATCTAAATATGAATCAAATTCACCTGAATATACGGCATTTCTTGAAATTAAACTATGAATTTCGGCAAACTTCTTAACATATTCTGTATAATGATATAAGCGATATCGGGCTACTGCACAATTATCGCCTTCTTTAGCCACATGGCAAGTATCATAAATCGCAAGATATTCAAAATTTGTCAACACTGCCAATCTATGTTTTGCATTCCACCCATACTTTCTCGTCTGAATAGCTGGAGATGCATCTCTTGTGATATCAACGGCCGGCTTTTTGGCCTCTATAAAAAACTTGGGAACGCCTCTAAGCGTAATCGTATAATCAGGGCGATCCGTACGAGTAGAGTAATTTTCAGCAACAACTTCCCTGTATTGCGGTGCCAAGCCTTTTTCATTTGCAACATCCCATCCCAAGAGTTTTAAAAACCGATCAATATATTCAATCCTGCAAGAATGTTCATTATATGCGTTTTTCGTATCTTTATAAAATTCTATATTTGCCTGAAAACGATCTACGAGATTCTGCAAATCAAACACGCTATTCATTGCAATACTCCGCCTTTCTTCTATTGTCTGTCGGCTTTTCAGCATCTTCTGGAATAATCCAAATACGGCTCATACGAGCAGCCCCGACAACACGGTTTGCCTTACAAAGAATTTGCACTTGACGTGGAGTAATACCCCATTTATCAGCGGCTTCTTGAACTGTAATATAACCATTCATACTCTGACACCTCACAGACCGTAGATACAAAATGCAATTTAATCATATTCGTTTAAGCGAAATTTGTCAATACAGCAAAAGAAACTTTGCAATGAAGATTGGTTCTCAACCTAATAAAGACCCCCTTGAGCTCGCGGATGTACTGGCCCGGCTGAACGCGGAAGGGGCAGAGCTCTTAAGCAGCATTTATTTTAAGTTTGCGGACGAGTTTCGCCGGATTTGCCCAGTACATTGAAATCAATACCGCCAAGGCGGGCCTTCAGAATCCAAAAAGTATTGACGAAACCAGCTTCCTGTATAAGTAAATCCGGCAGCGGTAGAGCCCGGCCCCGGTCATGATAGCGTCTGCGGTTCCTATTTCCGCCTTAAGTCTGTTTATCTGCGCTTCTTTGACTGTAACAGCCTTAAGCATTCAGACCACCACCGTTCACCTCAATCACAATTTTACCGTTTATTGTACCGCTCTCCATATCCTCACAAGCCTTTGCAATATCCGTAAAAAGGTAACGTTTTCCGATATGAGGGGTAAGGTTATGTGTATTCAGAAAAGCAAATAGTTCATTGATTGTCTCCTGTGTAGGCATGTTGCTGAAAAAACCTGTCAAGTAGATACCGTTTGGAATGTCTTTGATCGGGTCAAAACCATTCCATGTATATATGCCGCCAAGATTGCCCGTATTGCAGACGATCCCGCCTTTTTCCATACAGGACAGAGTACTTTTAAGCGTCTTTATTCCAACCAGCTCTAACGCTTTTGTAATGCCGGAAACCTGCCCCTTTAATGAGCCATTGTCAAGTAAAGCCATGTCTGCCCCGCAATCGGTCAATAAATGCATTTTACTTTCTTTATGGGTGGTTGCGATAACTTTACAGCCTAAAGCCTTTGCAATCTGAATAGCTGCATACCCTAAAGCGCAAGTACCGCCCCGGACAAGCAGGTGGTCGCTGCTTTTTAAGGAAAGACATTCAAAGAGAGAGCCCCATGCGGTAAAGTAGGTTTCGGGTATCGCCGCAAGCCGATCCCATGACAGGTCAGTGTCTACCGCAAAAACATGATGTGCGGGAAGCAGGGCATATTCTGCATAGCTGCCATGAAACTCTCGTCCCATGCCTCCCATGAGGGCAATCACTTTCTGCCCGGCAGTCAAGGCAGTATCGGAAGCGTCCGCAATCTCCCCGGCACATTCAATGCCGGGAATAATAGGTTTTTGAATGTACGGGGCAGATATTTCTGATTTCCGTAATATCTGCTCGGAATGGTTCATGCCAAAAGACTTGATCCGGACAAGCACCCAGCCGGGCTTTACCGCAGGCGTGGGATATTCCGATATTTTTACCTCTGTACTTTCAGTGGGTTTTGTCAGAATTACAGCTTTCATTTTCAACACTCCTTCCAACATTGCGGGTCTGTGCCATAGAAATTGCCGTTTGTACCATATGCCACAGCGGGGCAGCCACGACAGAACCTTAACAGCTCGCATTTTGCACATTTTTCAAATTTTCCATAATCCCGGTAGCTTTCCATGTTTTTACCGATCCAGACATCGGCCATCCTGTCAGTGAAGACATTTCCTACCCTGCTATGCAATCTCCGACAGGCATATATATCCCCCGTAGGTAAAATCGTTAAATGGCAGTTGCCGCAATTACAGCCGCCGTATATCATATCCGGCTTTGCGCCTTCCGGAATTTTGAAAATGCCTTTTTCATACAGATACAGCGTCCAAAGATGGTCTTTTAAGTTAAAATATGTTTCACAACCCGCCGCTTCATAGGCTTTGAATTTTGCATAGCAGGTATCTAATAATGCCCTGTATTCCTGCGGGGTCATTCCCGTTTCTTTCTCCCCGCTTGTGGGACAGTAGCGGGCAAATGCGAACACATCTACTTTATGCTTTACCACGGTGTCTATAATATCGGGGATTTCAGAAATATTTGTCCCGGATACGGTTGTCATAATGACGGAACGTATTCCCGCTTTTTTGATACACTGTATTTTTTCCAGTGTGCAGTGAAAAGAGCCGGGTTTGCGAAACCAGTCATGCGTTTTTTCCATACCGTCAAGGGACATTTGATATTTTTCACAGCCCATATCTTTTAGCTGCCTGCATACATCGTCATTTAAGTGAAATGGATTACCAAGTATTGTAAAAGGTATGACCCTTTCTTTGAACAGATTTAGCAGCTTCCAAAAATCGGGATGCAGAATAGGGTCGCCGCCAGTGAGGTAAAAATATGGCAGGCGATTGTATTTATTGCACATTTCAAGGCAGTTTTCAAAGACAGACTGCATTTGTTCCCAAGACATACTACCTAATGCTTTACAATTATTTTCAGAGAAAATGTAACAATGCTTGCAGCGTTGATCGCACTCGTCCGTAATGTGCCATTGAAAAGCAAAATATTGTTTCATAGCAAAACCTCCCTGCAAATTTTCTATAAAGAACGGTATACAGCCGGATATTTTGTAATAGGCCCCCGGAGCAGACACCCCGGGAGCAGGCAATGTAAAACGTCTTTTAGTTGGAATTATTTGTCAGACGCACCGCAGGCAGAACCGCAAGCAGACGGAGCTTCCGCAGGCTTGTCAGCAGCACCGCAGGCAGACGGAGCTTCCGCGGGCTTGTCAGCAGCACCGCAGGCAGACGGAGCTTCCGCAGGCCTGTCAGCAGCACCGCAGGCAGACGGAGCTTCCGCGGGCCTGTCAGCAGCACCGCAGGCAG
Organism: uncultured Acetatifactor sp.; assembly: GCA_910583845.1. Lineage (GTDB taxonomy): Bacteria > Bacillota > Clostridia > Lachnospirales > Lachnospiraceae > Acetatifactor. The sequence goes on along the minus strand of CAJUAB010000005.1, from coordinate 175,218 downwards.
TGCCGCAAGCGGAAGAAACCCCCGTATCGTCATTCCAACCAGATAAATTTGAAAGTGCCATTTTTATTACCTCCTGTTTTGTTTTTTGAGAGGTTTTCCTCTCTGTAATTTTTATTTTACAGACTTCCCTGTTATTTGGAAGTACGCACCTTTTTATCAGGTAGTTACTTTTTTGTAAGTTTTGTGTGATTTAGCCATCCAAGCATGAAAAAAAAATTTGATATACTATAAGTTGATTTAAGAAGCGCATTACATTATAATTTGAGTGTAACATTTGTTTTGATATGTCAACAGAAAAGAGGTATTGCTATGGTTAAGAAAGAAGAACTCCCGGCTTGCCCGGTTGCTACAACTGTACAGCTTATCGGGAACAAATGGAAATTATTGATTATGCGTAATCTCCGTGTCAGACCGTGGCGGTTCAATGAGCTTCAAAAATCATTGGAGGGTATCAGTCAGAAAGTTTTAACAGACAGTTTACGCTCTATGGAAAGTGACGGGATTGTTACCCGTACTGCGTATCCCGAAGTGCCGCCAAGAGTGGAATATGCCCTTAGTGAATTAGGGGAGTCCATGCTTCCGATTATCAATGCTATGGAAGCATGGGGAATAGAGTATAAAAAACAGCAGTAAAATAAGGCCGGGAACCTGTTTTTTAGATTCCCGGCCTACGGTTTTACTATGCTGTCCGTTCTGCTTCCAGTTTTTTCACTTCGTCAAGTGGAAGTCCTGCGTATTCCGCAATTTTTTCAAGCGTCAAAATCCCATCTGCCAACATTCTCCTTGCGGAATTGATTGCTCCCTCTTTCAATGTCTGATTCCTCATATCTTCCATAGCACGGCACATAATCTCGATTCCCTCCTTGCTCTCTTTGAAAAATCTCACCCTGTCCGCCAGTGTCCCATAGTACATATCCGCTGCGTCTGTGCAGGAGAAGTCATGCATTAACTTCCCGATTGGCGTATCTCCACGGTAAGCGCCATTTACATACAGTATGTGCGAACCGTCCTCAAATCTTTCCCCGGTTCCTAAAAAGCACCGCTCAATCGGATAGAGCGGCAGCCCTTTTCCCATTACGTCATTCTCTGTGATAAAGATTAAAATTTGCGGGAAATTTGGTCCAAAAGATTTCATTCCGTGAGTACACACTCATACTTAACTGAAATATAAAATAATAGCAAACCCTTTTTCTGCTGTTTGATTAAAATACTCTCTCAACTTTATCAGATAGGAATATATGTACTCATAAAAGGCTCCTGAGTCCATTTCATTTTCGTTTCCTTGAAGCGGATATACCGCATTTTCTTGCATTGCCTTAAAATCATACATGTTTTTCAAAACAGGATCGTCCAATGAGTTCAGGAAATTGGCTGCCTCCTTAACTTGTTGCGCGGTAATATAAAATGCTCCAAATTCTAATTCGCAATCCAACTCGTTTTCATCCCTTATTGGAACAACATAACCCATAGGCGGCTTTCCATTTTCAAGATCTTTACATAGGAGATACTGTATGGCCCGCCATGATTGATCCACATCTAAGGATGGATATTGCGTAGGGTCCATCTCAAGAATGCTTTTTTCCCCATTGATCATTTGGCTTAACAGAAAATTCTCAATCGCTATATAAGTGCCTGTCATTCCCATAGGTTCCTCTCCTTGACAAGTCTGTCTTAGTACGCAATCTCCGCAGAAAGTGTGCAAATCCCCATTTTACACTTTCTGCGGCTTCCCGGTCAACCGCAAATGGTTCTTCTTACCATCGCAGCTCACACTTACCAGTGACCCCCTTGAATTCCCAGCGCAAATAATATTTATTTTTTACATCTAACTCTGTTTTGCCGGTAGGAGCCTGCGGGTTTAATATCATCAATGGTTGCTTTTTCCTGTCCAGTAGAATTACTTCTACATTTCCTTTTGATAATTGTGCATCCAGGAAGAACTCGTATGTCCTGCTTTCGCGAAATCTTCCTACATGCATAACCCAGCCGGTACAGGAATCCAAAGCTGCTTTATCTGCATTTTTGCCATGGCGAAACACAATCATAATTGCGCAAGTTTTTCTCAGGACTGCAAATCCCCGGCAATATAGTATATATATAAAAGCAAAAACTGCTACAAAAGAAACAATAAATAATGGGATGTTCATACCTCTTCCTCCCTGAATTCCGATTTGCCGTTGCTTTATTATATATCTGTTTATCCAAAAATGAAAGCTATTTCTTATACATAGACTGTTATGCTCATTTCCACAATACATATCTTTGGGCCCACGGTTCCTTTGGCGCAAATTCTGTTCCCGTTTTCTATGATAAAACGGCAACGGCCAAAATCCAGACCGTCCGGAGAAGTTGTCCAAAGAAGTCAAGAGACGGACATAGAACAGGGATTGTTTTCAACAGGGAGGTATGTTATACTCGGGACAGTAAACGAACCGCCAAGCCGGTTATGGAGGATAAAATATGCAGACAATCATTGTAGTATTAAATCCTGGAAAACTCGAAAATGCTGATTTGGATCTGAGATATACTGTATCCGACCGCATTGAGGAAGTATCGGGTTCTTTCATACAGAGCAACGGATATGATTTTATAGACACAGAGGCCGGAGAACCTGGCCCCTTAATGGGAATCTGGTTCGAGACGGAAAATGCAAGTGAAAACTGGCACATCGTGAGCGAATTGTTTCAAAGCGAAAAATTTTCAGGAAATGATTTATCTCTGTCGGCTCAGATCTACATATCCGAAAAGGACACCGATGATTTAGAGAACTGCATGCTTGTTTTTTCCAGGCAATAATGATCACTCATCAAAACCGAACTGTTTGAACGGGAACTTGCCCCGTTTGGGAATGTGGAACATGAAAAAAATACCACATTCAATATGCAGGCGCATGAACTGGAATCATTAAAATTCATGCAGCCAGCTGATGCCTGGATACAGTTCTCCCGTTCGAATAAAATACTCAACTGCCTGTACGCCTGTTTCAATGTCTGTGATGGCCTGTATTTTGGGAATAGGGGATTGACCGCCGGTCTCCTTTCAATTCCTTCATGATTTTTTGTTGACGCCAATACTTGTTTCCAGAACAGAATCCGCTGAATCCCTGTTTGGCTTTTCTGCCAAAGCGTATTGGAAAAATCATTCCCGCCACCTGCCGCGGTAAACAGCCTCCCCACATTTGCGTGATACTGGTTGCCGGATTCAGGTTACATAGCCCATTATGCGTCCGTCTTTGGCACAAATCTCCCACACATCCTGTCCGTTCTATTTTCGATTCGGTTTCCTCTTAATGGACAACAACTTCATATAATCCTCAATATCCTCCGTATTGGCGGGTTCAAACATTACCCATTTCCCGTCATGATAGGTCTTCGCTTCATCATATTGCCTGCAAACGGCCTCGGAAAGCACATCCCTTATCTCTTCAAATTTCGTTCTTTCATTTTTTCCAAAAACAATCATGAAACCAAGGCAATTCTTTTTTGCATACAGGCAGCAAAGTGTTTTTCCGCCTCTCCGATATTTGTACTCGTAAGTCCAATTCCTGCCGCCGGTATTCCATAACCGTTCCATATCATATTTTTCATCAATGGCCGCACATAACGCTTCCCAGATTTCAGACAGGGATGGCCCAAGCAGTTCCGTCATCGTCGATGGAGATGGTATATAATCAAGCATCCTTTTTCCTCCAGAAATCATAATTGTAATTTGACCGCAACCTGATTAACGCATTTTTCAGCTCGCTATGTGATGGAAATCTCCCCTTGTAAATCACCCAATCAAGGCAAATCAAAGAAAAATACATCGCTTTATAATGTAGATGTGACATTACACATTCCTTGTGTCTGTCAAAATACGAAAGGAAATCTGGTTTCTTCTCCTACAGAAAAGGCAGATTCTCCGGATGTCCCGGTAACTTTGAAGCTGGCGCCATCCCATCCGTAAATCCGGATTAGTCTTCAATAAATTCCCTCTTTTATAAGCTCCTTTTGCTTTATCTTTGCGAAATGCGCAAAAAGTATTCTGAAAAAATCCTGTTTGTCGTGATTATCCAGAGCAAAATCATCTCCTGCTTCCATAATTCCAGATCCTGTGCAAAAAATTTTTTCACACAATTCATATGCTTCCTGAAGTTCTTCTGCCTTTTGGTTCTTCATGCCCCATCACTCCCTCTTCATTCCACCCTCTGTCTTCCCGATCCGCTTCAGGCTGCCTTACAAAGGCCCCGGCTCAACTCTCCTTTGCCTGTCTGAGATAATCTTCATAAGGGATTTCTCCTATGGCCACCTTTCTTAATGTCTCCTTCTCATCCTCCGTGACAATCAATCCGTCCAAAAGAAGGGTAGCCGCAACATGCCTTACCACTAAATCCGCTTCTTCCGGTGATACAGGTACAAATACATTTCCCATGCTTATGCCTCCTCGCTCTCATACATATATTGTGCCATGCGCACAGTCCGCGCATGGTATGATGGGCCTTTGATTGTTACCGATCTTGTATATTTATTATACCAGAAAATGCGCAGAAAGTCAATATTTCTGCCCTTCTCCGCATTTTGTCTTCTATTATTTTATCCGCAATTTTACGGAAAACCGTTCGCTTTTTTCTGGCCCGCAAGCGCGTTTCCGGATTGGCTGACGGCACAGATTCTCCCCTTTATTTTCTTCTCACCGAAAGCCTCTGCCTGAACATTTTTGTCATTGTCTCTCTGCCTTGCTCTGTATTGAGATCACTGATGTTCATTTCTCCGTTAAACACCAATTCCATTACCCCTATGTACGCTTCTCCCAGAGCCGCCGTAATCACCCCTGCCGCAGCCGCTGAGATTGCGCCTCCGCCTATTGTTCCAATACCGGGTATCACTTTGAGCAGATTTGACACAAAAACCTTCCCCAGGAGTGTCGCTCCTCCGGAACCCAATGTGGCGGACAGCAATGCCGTAATAATACTTTTATTTACATCAAAGCCAAAAATCACTGTGATCGTCGCAATCATTCCGAGCTGTGTGGGGATCAGCATCGCGCAGTCGGAGAAGGGGACCGGAGCTGCTCCCTCACCGGCCGCCGCGACGGATGCCGTTGCCACCGCCGCCTGCGCGCGTCTTTTTTTTTCTTCAATGGATGCGATCTGCACATTCTGCAAGGTGTCGATCAGTTCCTCCGGCAAAGCCTCCCCCATAACCTTAATCAGAACGTCCATGCCATATGACTTTGCGACATAGTCGTCATCTATTTCATAATCCTGCGCAAGTACCGGAATGATCTGTACGACATCCAGGTTTTCGTTCAGCAGTATCCTTCTCAGTTCATCGGCTTTTTTCCTGGAAAAGGATTGGGTCAGCACAATAATAACAGGTACCTGCGTAACCCGGTTCTCTTTGGACAGTTCTTTCAGCCACTGGATTTCTTCCGGCTCTACTCTGTTTGAGGCCGTATTGATGCAGTACCAAATGCAGTGAATTGCCTTATTGATATCCTGTGTGGCCAGTCCTTTGCGGATGGCGTCAACGATCTCTCTTCTCACTTCCGCCTGAACATCCCTGCCAAGTTCAAAGCCGCGTGTATCATAAACGGCGATCGGGACGTTCTTTTTCGTGAGCTTTCTCATATGTTCTGTCACGGGTTTACCCATCCCTGTTTCTGCCAGTTTTTCGCGGAATATGGCATTGATCAATGTGCTCTTTCCGACGCCTGTTTTCCCGGCCACTATAATGTTCAATGTTTTCAGGTTTCTTATTCTGTCCGCAATGAGATTCACTGCATCCTGCGCAGCCCTGTCAATATCAACCGTCATAAATCAGTCCTCCCGATGCCCTTTTCCATGTGCTTTCGCGCGCTCCCCGTCCGGCGGCGTTCAATCGTCTTTCCCTCATTATACCGTATAGGCCCGCTTAAGGGAACACCTTCTGAAAAACTTTCCAGATGCCAGGTAACAGATTCCGCGGCTGCCGGTTTGGGCGGACATCCTGTCAGCCTCCTTATCCCGGGTACTCATACTCAAAGGACGCCCTGTCCGACTCAAATGCCAGGAGGGTACGGCCGTTTTCGCGAAACCCATAGCCGGCCCTGCAGGCCGGGCTTTCATGAATGGTCCGCGCCATAGCTCCCCCGATGGGAGCTTTCAGGGGATGATCTGCGCGCTCCAGAAGCCTCGCTTCCAGTTCCAGACTGCCCTGCGCCACCCTGACCGTCCCGTTTTGGACTCTGACCGCCTTAGCGCCCAGATAAGTGGCCAGCCTGTATTCCCTGCCATGCAGGAGAACGAAGCCGATGATTCCCCGGAAATGAAAGCCTGCCAGGGGAATATCCGCCACAGACAGCATCAACGCGCCTCCCGGAAAGATGCACTGTGTCCAGATATATTCCCCGGGAAATGAACGCCCCCGGTCTCCTTCCCAGTACCCCGCCGCCCCGTCAAAAGTACTGGCCGTCTCGTTGATCCGCACGGTTCCCCACACCTTATGCCTCATGCTCCACACACTGTGTCTGCATTCCAGAAACGGCACAAAACAGAAGGGCCCCATGATATCATATCCCGGCGGGGAGAGAAGGCCGAAATCCAGTTCCCCCTCTGCCTCCAGTCCCGGCACATGTATGTCCAGTCTTACGCCCCTCTCTCCAAACCGGTTTCTGCCGATGGAGATCGACTTCCCTTTCCGCCGGAAGCTGTCTCCAGGAAACTCCGCCGTCCATACCTGCTCCTCTGTTATGATCTGAACGGAACAGGTACATTTCCCTACGGTCCCATGAACCGCCGGGATCACCGCCAATGTCCGCGTGTCGGACTGGCACTTGAAATACCAGCCGTAAAAAAACTCCGTCCTCATCCTCCCCGCCTCCTGCAATCCGTCTGCGCCGGTCCGTCCAGCAGATGCCCTTCCCTGTCAAACCGGGAACCGTGGCAGGGACAATCATAGCTCTCCTCATCCGGATTCCACTCCAGCCGGCAGCCCATGTGCGGACAGTCAGGGCCTCCCGGGGGCAGAAAATGCTTTGCCAGACCTTTGACCGTGTACGCGCCGTGTATCGCCAGTTCTCCCGCCGCCCGGGCCGTAAAGCGCCTGCGCGGGGAAAAAATATCCGCTTCCGGACAGTCCTGCCCGCTGATGAGGGCGGTCAGGACGCGGGCGCTCACCATGGCCGTAGTCATCCCCCATTTTCCAAAACCAGTGGCCACATACCAACCCGGATTGCGCCTGGAGAATCTTCCGATATAGGGCAGCCCGTCCAGGGTCATACAATCCTGGGCAGACCAGTGAAACGACTCCCGGCATCCGGGATACATTTCCTGCGCCCGGCGGCGCAGCATCTCATACCGGCATCCCCCCGCTTCCTTCCCTCCGCCCGTCCCTGTCCGATGGCTGCCGCCGCCCAGGAGAAGCAGATTCCCCTGGGTCCGGAAGGAAAGTCCGTCCCTGTCAATTCCCAGGTACATGCTCTTTACCTCCTCCGCCCCCCGAAGCGCCACCACATAACTCCTCTCCTGGTGCATCCTCGCAAAGTAGTATCCCGGCACATTGACAAAGGGAAAATGCGCGGCAAACACAATATATTTCGCCGTCACACATCCCCTGTCCGTCTCAACTCTCCTGCCCTTCACCCGCAGCACCCGGGTGCCCTCGTACACTTCCGTTTCCTCCGCCATTCTCCCCAGAAACCGGAGCGGCTGGAATCTCGCCTGGCGTTCAAACACCGTCACCCCCGCCACCGGAAACGGAAGTTCACAGTCTGTCCGGAAGCAGGCCCCTATGCCCAGAGACTTTGCCGCTTCCGCCTCCTGTCTCAAAAGATTCTCCTCCGTCCGGGAATACAGGCAGGCCGGACACCTGGTGAAATCACAGGCTATCTCCTTTTCCAGAATCAGCCGTTCATATTCTTCGATGGCCGCTTCATTTGCGCGGGCATAGTGTTCCGCCATCCCATGTCCAAAGGTCCTGATCATCCGGTCATAAATCAGATTGTGCTGGGAAGTGATCTTGGCCGTGGTATTTTTTGTCTGCCCGCTGCCGATTCTGTCCGCCTCCAGCACAACGGTCCGAATCCCCGCCTGCCCCAGGTAATAGGCTGTCAGAATACCGGCCAATCCGGCCCCGATGATGACAGCCTCCGTTTCCAGATCCCCCGCAAGCGCTTCCCGTTTTCTGATTTCTGTGTCTTCCGTCCAGATTGACTCCATACTGTGCCTCCGTTTTGTTCCGCCACTCCGTTATTGGGTTCATACTTTGATAGCATGCGTCAGAACCGGATATTTATACCGCTTCCATCCGGGAGACAGCCGGTCTGCGCACCAAATGCCCTCTATTGTGATAAAAAAAAGGAACTGCTATATTCCCACAGATGAGAAGACAACAGTTACCTTTTTTTACGATATGGCACATAAAGACCGCTTTATGAAGGTGCATTCAGACACGCTTACGGGCATCCGCCTCCCTTTCCCGCGCAGCCATGCTTGTTTTCCCCGCAGGAATGCCCGTCTGTGTGCTGATGTCCTTCCCCGTGGTGATCACAATGCACGTGGGGATCAAAGGCGAGGTTCCCCGCCAGCAGCCTTTCCACGGCCTCATCCGCGCTGCCGGACACACCGCCGTAAAGGCGGATTCCCGCCTCCGCCAGCGCCGTCTGCGCGCCCCCGCCGATTCCGCCGCAGATCAGCGCATCCACCTTCAGTCCGGAAAGCATTCCGGCCAGGGCACCGTGACCGCTTCCCTCCGTATCCGCAATCTGCGTACCCACAACTTTTCCGTCCTCAATATCATAGATCTTAAACTGCTCCGTATGCCTGAAATGCTGAAATACATCTCCGTTTGCAAAAGTTACCGCAATTTTCATCGTCATACCTGCCTTTCCGGCTGATTCAGCCTACACACTCTCTTCCTGACTCTCATACCGGAATCTTCCCACCAGCTCTTTTAGCTTGTCGGCCTGCTTGGACAGTTCCTCGGATGCCGCGGCGCTCTCCTCGGAAGTGGCGGAATTGGACTCTACCACGCCGGCGATCTGGTTGATGCCCTCCGTGATCTGCGCCGCCGCCCGGGCCTGGTTGTCGGAAGCCACCGCGATCTCCGACATGGAATCATTGACCACCTTCGCGTTCTCCACAACCGCAACCAGAGATTCCGCAGTGGAATTGGCAAACTGGATACCCTCTTCCACCGCCATGATGGCATTCTGTATCAGGTCTTTCGTATTTCTTGCCGCCTCCGAACTCTGTTCCGCCAGCGCCCCCACCTGGGTAGCGACAACCGCGAATCCTCTTCCATGCTCCCCGGCTCTGGCCGCCTCGATGGAAGCGTTCAGGGAGAGCAGCGCCGTCTGATCGGCAATCTCTTCTATGCTGCCGATAATCTCCGCAATTTTGTCAGAAGCCTCCCGGATCTTGTCCATGGCCTCGGTATTATTCTTCATATGCTCGTTGCTTTCGAGAATCTGTCTGTTCATATTCGCAACGATGTCTCTGGCCTTCTCCGCCCCCTGGGCAGTCACCTGGATCTTCTCGGAAATATCCGTAATCGTCGCCGTCAGTTCCTCCACCGCGCTGGCCTGGTCAGTGGCTCCCTCGGCAAGCTGCACCGAAGCTCCGGCCAGATCTTCCGCGCCTCTCTGAACGCACCGGGCATTGCCGTCGATATCCCGCATAGCCGAACTGAGGGACGCGATAATCCCTCGGAAAGAGCGGCTGATCTCCGCGAAGTCTCCCTTGTAGTCCTCATCAATAGATACTCTGAAGTTACCCTCCGACAGTTCCGCGAGTTTGCTGTCGATATCCGCTATCACTTTTTTCAGATCCTGCACCGTCTGCGCGAGGCTGTTCATCAGGGTTGCCGTCTCGTCATTTACCTGCGGTATCGGGGTATCGGAATGAAGATCTCCCTGTGCCAGAAGCTCCAGACGCTTTACCACCACCGAGATGGGATGTACGACCTTTTTCCCCAGCTGAACACCGCTCCTGACTCCGTACAGAGTAAAAGCGATGACAAACACAGCCGTAGATACCAGCGATAAAAAGAACATACCCAAAAACTCATTCCGGACCGCGGCGACCCCGATGCTCCAGCCGTCGGTTCCCGGAATGGGCGAATAGGCCACTACCTTTGTCTTTCCGTTGTAGGTATAGGTCCCTGTCCCCGCTTCCCCGGCCACCATCTTCTTGCAGATCTCACTGTATTTCCGCAGCCGTGGATTGGTCTGGCCCAGTGCGATGCTGTCTTCCACACCTACCAGAGACGAGTCTATATCCGCGATGGTAATCCCGTTGGCATCCAGCATAAACGCCGTGCCGCCATCTCCCACCTTGATGGAACGCATGATATCATTCAGCGATTCCCCGTCGGGAATATAGACCACGGCGCCCACCGGCTTTGTGCCGGGAATCCCGCCCTCCCAGAGGGGAGCCGAAACCGCGTAGGATACCGACTTCGTAACCTCGCTGTACGCGGGAGTGGATACGAAGGTATTCCCCTGCATGGCTTCCCGGAAACAATCGCTGGCGGAAAGATTCATCCCGGTGAGTATGTCAACGCCTTCCTCGTCCAGAAGAAATCCTCTTTCATAGTCATGGTCCGCCACTCTCTGTTCGATGATGGCCACCTTATCCTCCGCCGCTCGGTCGGGATCGGCCAGGCGGGCAATGCTTCCTGTCTCATAGGCAACCGCTATATACTGCTGGAGCGCCGCTGAGACATAGTATGCCGCCACATCGGAGGTATTATTGATGGTCTCCGACACCGCGTTAATTGACGAGACATAGTTCAGAATGGCGGTGACCACCCCCAGAACAATGCAGCAGACCATGATGGTCCTTCCGAAATTCGAAGAGATTTTCTTCTCAATGCTGACAAACCCCCCGTTTTGCTTCTCCCTGCCCGACTTCTTTTCATTTTTTTGATTTTGCATAGTGCCCCCCATTCTTGACAACTTCAACCATCTTTTGTGGAAATATCTGCTGATCCGCACACATTTTATCCCGCAAAATTATACACAAAAATATTATAGCACGATATGGGGGAGTTGGCTACTTTTTTGTTTAATTTATCAAAGCGCCTTCTTTTTCCACCGGCCCGCCTTATAAAATACGAAGGTGGCCAGGGCGCCCAGCACCCAGGAGGTCAGCAGCGAGATCCACAGGCTCTCATAACGCCCCTGGGGCAGCTGGGGCGTCCTGGTCAGGTACACCAGCCCGTAAGCCAGGGGAACCCGGACAGCGACGGTGGTGAGCAGGGAAATCCACATGGGCGTTACGGTGTCCCCGGCCCCCCGCATAATCCCGGACAGGCTCTGGGTCACGGCCATGGCGATATAGCCCGCCGCCAGGATCTTCATCATATCGGCGCTGAGCCGGGCCAGCTCCCCTGTGTTGGTAAAGATGCCCATCAGGTAAGGTCCGAACAGCAGAATCAGGCCTGTGATCACAGCCGAGGTACAAACCGCGATCAGCGTTCCCTGCCTGGCCCCCTGTTTTACCCTGTCGTACTGCCTGGCGCCCACATTCTGTCCCGCGTAAGTGGTCATGGCCGTCCCGAAGGAAAAGTTTGGCATCATGGCAAAGCCGTCCACTCTCATAATAATCACGTTGGCGGCAATAATCATCTCCCCGAAGCTGTTGGTCAGGGACTGCACCACCACCATGGCCAGGGAAAAGATTGCCTGGGTCAGTCCCGAGGGGAGTCCCAGACGTATCACCGTAAAAATATTTTCCCGATCCGGCTTCAGATACTCTTTCTTCAGATCAAAAAGCTCCGTCATTTTCCGTAGTTTCAGCATACACAATACAGCGGACACCAGCTGGGCTATGACGGTGGCCAGAGCCACTCCCGCCACCCCCAGGTGAAATCCGGCCACAAACCAGATGTCCAGTATAATGTTGAGCACCGTAGCCACCAGCAGATATACCAGCGCGGACAGAGAATCCCCCAGCCCCCGCAGGATTCCGCAGAGAATATTATAATAGGCCAGTCCCGCAATGCCCCACAGCAGAATCATCAGATAGGAGGTACACCAGTCGATGATACTTTCCGGCGTATCCAGCAGCACCAGCACGGGGCGGATGGCCAAGGTGCCCGCAATCATCAGCAGAATGGAGGCCACGGCCGTCAATGTGACGGAGCTGCCGATGGTCTTGGACAGATTTTCCCTGTCGCGGGAACCGTAATACTGGGAGACCATGATGCCCGCGCCCATGGCAATCCCCACAAACAGCACCAGCAGCAGATTAAAAATCGGGCTGGCGCTGCCCACTGCCGCCAGGGCATTGTCCCCCACATATTTCCCCACCACGATACTGTCCACCGTATTGTACAGCTGCTGCGCCACATTGCCGATGAGCATAGGGACCGTGAATGCCACAATCTTTTTCCAGGGTTCCCCCTCTGTCATATCCACCTGTCCGAACAGGTTTGATAGCTTTTTTGTCACTTCCAACATATATCCTCACCTTTTCTGAAATATTGTATTTCCATGGTAGTTGTCTTCCCGCTCCTGCGCGTCCACCCCCAGCTTTTTAAGCTCCTCCTCCGCCTGCTCCCTGCCGCAAAACAGGATTCCGGCCATCCCCTGCCGGATGGCCGCCTCCACATTCCTCTCCGTGTCGTCCAGGAAAACACATTCATCGGCTTTCAGCCCATAGCGGGCGAGCAGGAGCTGATAGATCGCCGGGTCCGGTTTGATCAGTTTCTCCTGATAAGACAGGATGCCCCCGTCCATCAGCGGCAGAAAATCCAGCACATGGGAGCATTCCTGATGCGCCTGCCTGGAAAAATTGGACAGATAGTATACCCTGTAACCCTTGCTTTTCAAAGCCTGAATCCAGGGAATGGCATAGTCGTAACGCCCCAGCATGTCGTGAATGTTCTGTCTGACGCCCCGGATTTCCCGCTCCAGCTCAGGATCATTCTCTATAAATTTGCCCAGCAGAACTTCCTCGTCCATCTCTCCCCTGTCAAACTCCTCCCATAAAGGACTGAGCACCGTGGCTTTGGCCAGCCGCTCCGTCACTTCCGGGCTGTAGTGGAAATTTTCGTAGAATTCCCGCCATTGCCAGGCCGCCAGCACATTGCCGATATCAAATATAATATTCCGGATCATTTTGTCCCTCCCATTTAAAGTTCCGTCTCTGCACTGCGGTGCCCTTACCGGGGAAGAAAATTTCATCCGCAAAGTGCGCAGCTGAAATTTCCTTCCGGGCACCTTCGTTCCGAGACTGTTTTTAAAGTTCCTCTTGACATTTCTTAGCTGGACTATCCTTCATTTCATCGTCCCGCGTCTTTCCGGAAAATGCACAGTCCGATGACATATGCCAGGCCGGCGCCGCCTGTCTATCCGCAGAGCTCCTCCACCCCCATAATTTTAAACAGGGCCCGGGCGGCTGTGGACAGAACGGTCCTGCTGTCGCAGACCACACACACATTCCGTCTGGGGATCATTTTATTGAAGCGCAGCTCAAAGAGTCTGCCTGTGTCTATTTCCTCCTGGGCGAAATCACGCACCACACAGCCCACGCCCAGACTGCGCAGGGCGAACTGCACAATCATATCGCTGGTGGCCAGCTCAAACTCCGGCAGAATGCGGATTCCGTTCTCCATCAGAAGTGCGTCCATAAAGCGCCGGGTGCTGGTATTCTTTTCCAGAAAAATCATGGGCAGCCTCCCAAGCTCCTGCAAATCCAGCATCCTGTTTTTACAGGCGATAAATCGCCGCCCCGCCACAAAGATATCCTCCAGTTCCCGCACAGGCACCGCCCTGACCCGCTCCCCCGGCTCAAAGGGGGTGCTGACCACCCCAAAATCAATCCGCCCCTGCTCCAGAAAGCCCAGCGTCTCCGGCGTGGGAGCATTGGTCACCATGACCTTGATTTCCGGATATTCCTCATGAAAACGCTCCAGATAGGGAAGCAGATAGTATTGTAATGTCATATCGCTGGCGCCGATACGGATTTCACCCGCCTCCAGATCCCGCATCCGGCGCAGCCTCAGCTCGCCCATCTCCAGCTGCTCATAACCTCTGGCCACATACTCGTACAGTGTCTCCCCCTCCTTGGTAAGACGTACCCCCTTGGCCCTCCGGTAAAACAGCGAAACGCCCAGCTGCTGTTCCAACTGCCGGACGGACTGGCTCACCGCAGGCTGTGAAATGGACAGCGCCTGGGCTGCCATCGTAAGGCTGCCCAGGCGTGCTACATGATAGAAAACCCTGTAATATTCCAGATTACTGACCACATCCGCCTCCTCCGCCAACGCTCCGCACTGTGCCGCAGCTGTCAGGCATTAAGCGGCCGGTTCCGGAGCAAACGCCCCGGAAGATCTCCATCGTCTGTCACGGACCCGGCACAGAATATACCTGCGGTCAGCTACGCGTTCTTCAGCGGACTCTCGCGGTAAATAATATCCTCTCTGCCGGGGCCGTTGCTGACCATGGTGATGGGATAACCGATTCTCTCCTCAATAAACTCCACATATCTGCGGCAGTTCTCCGGCAGATCGGCATAATTTCTAATCCCTCTGATATCACATTTCCAGCCGGGCAGCTTCTCAAGCACAGGCTTTGCCTTCTCCAGCCTGGCCGTCACCGGGAAATCGCAGGTCACCTCTCCGTCAATCTCATATCCGACGCACACGGGAATCTCGTCCAGATACCCCAGCACATCCAGTACGGTGAACGCCACATCCGTAGCGCCCTGCAGACGGCAGCCGTACCGGGAGGCCACGCAGTCAAACCATCCCATTCTCCTGGGTCTTCCCGTGGTGGCACCGAACTCGCCGCCATCTCCGCCGCGGGTGCGCAGTTCATTGGCTTCCTCTCCAAAGATCTCGGACACAAAAGCGCCCGCTCCCACCGCCGAGGAATAAGCCTTGCACACCGTGACGATCTCTCTGATCTCATAGGGGGGCAGACCGGCGCCAATGGCCCCGTATGCCGCCAGCGTGGAGGACGAGGTTACCATGGGATAGATCCCGTGGTCAGGATCTTTCAGCGTACCCAGCTGGCCCTCCAGCAGCACCGTCTTGCCCTCCTTGAGCGCCCTGTCCAGAAAGGCGGACACGTCGCAGACATAGGGGGCCACCATATCCCGGTAGTCCTGCAATGTCTCCAGCAGCTGCGCCGGATCTATGCCGGGCTTGTGGTACAGATGCTCCAGCAGGACATTTTTCAGCTCACAGATTCTCTGTACCTTCTCTTTCAGCAGCTCCCCGTCGAAAAGCTCGCTGACCTGAAAACCGATTTTGGCAAATTTATCCGAATAAAAAGGGGCGATCCCGGACTTGGTGGAGCCAAAGGACTTGCCTCCCAGACGCTCCTCCTCATACTGGTCGAACAAAATATGGTAAGGCATCACAATCTGCGCCCTGTCCGATACCAGGAGCTTCGGCATGGGCACCTTCCTGTCCACAATGGACTTGATCTCATTGAAAAGCACCGGGATATTCAGTGCCACGCCATTGCCGATCACATTGGTGGTATGTCCGTAAAACACACCGGAAGGCAGCGTGTGCAAAGCAAATTTCCCATAATTGTTCACAATGGTATGTCCCGCGTTGGCGCCTCCCTGAAAGCGCACAATGATGTCTGCCTTCTCCGCCATCATATCCGTGATCTTACCCTTGCCCTCGTCTCCCCAGTTAGCGCCTACTACTGCTTTTACCATTTCCAAGACCTCCGTTTCGCATCATTACAGGGAGCGCCAAGGCACTCCCCTGTTTTCTCTTTTTGACAGAACCAGTATAGCATAATCTCTGTCATAAGTAAAATCAATATTTTTTATATGATTTATAATCTGTGCTTATTTTACAATCCGGAGCATCCCGTTCCTACTCCTGTCCGTCCCAGCAGTAAGTACACAGCCTCTCCTTGGGTATCCCCACGGACTCGATCATATCGTCCAGCCTGTGATACCGCAGAGTCGTGAAGTTCAGCTGCTTTCCGATCCGTCCCACCATCTCCTGATAGCCTGCGCTCTCCGGATCTATATAGTCCTTTAAGTCGATCTGTCTGCCCTCCTGCTCCATCTCTTTTAAAATACGCCTGGTGATCAGGTCCATCTCCGAGGTGGATCTGGAAAAGTTCAGATATTTACAGCCAAAGAGCAGAGGCGGACAGGCCGGGCGGATATGCACCTCCCTGGCCCCGCTCTGATAGAGAAATTCCGTGGTCTCCCGCAGCTGTGTGCCCCGCACAATGGAATCGTCTATGAGAAGCAGACTCTTATCCTGGATCAGATCGTGCACCGGGATCAGCTTCATCTTGGCAATCAGATTGCGCTGGGTCTGGATCGTGGGCATAAAGGACCGGGGCCAGGTGGGCGTGTACTTGATAAAGGGCCTGGAAAAGGGAATGCCGCTTCTGTTGGAGTATCCGATGGCATGGGCCGTCCCGGAGTCCGGCACCCCGGCCACGATATCCGGCCGCACATTGTCCCGCTCGGCCAACTTTGCGCCGCAGTTATACCGCATCTGCTCCACGCTGATCCCCTCGTAAGAGGAAGAAGGATACCCGTAGTAGATCCACAAAAACGTACAGATCTTCATATCCTTTCCGGGAGAGACCAGGGTCCTTACTCCCTCCGGGGTTACAATGACAATCTCCCCGGGGCCCAGCTCCCGCTCTTCATGGTAACCCAGATTCAGGTAGGCAAAGCTCTCAAAGGAAACGCAGTACGCCCCCTCCTTTCGTCCCACAGCCACCGGCGTTCTGCCCATTCTGTCCCTGGCCGCATAGATGCCCATGGGGGTGAGCAGAAGCGTGGTCATAGACCCTTCCACCAGTTCCTGCACATATTGCAGCCCCTCGATGAGATTGTCCCTCTGGTTGATGATGGCCGCCACCAGCTCCGTGGCATTGATATCGCCGCCGCTCATCTCCAGGAAATGAGAGTGTCCCTTCGCGAACAGGTCCTTCACGATGGCGTCCATATTGTTGATCTTGCCCACTGTGGCGATGGCGTAAGTCCCATGGTGGGAACGCACCAGCAGAGGCTGTGGCTCATAGTCGGAGATGCAGCCGATTCCCAGACTTCCGTGCATCTCATTCACGTCCTTGTCAAATTTGGTCCGAAAGGGCGCGTTCTCAATATTATGAATAGCCCTGTCAAAGCCCCTCTGCCTGTCATAGACCGCCATGCCGGCACGCCTGGTTCCCAGATGGGAATGATAGTCTGTTCCGAAAAATAAATCAAATACGCAGTCCTCTTTGGCTGCCACTCCAAAAAAACCACCCATAAGCTGTTCTCCTTAATTTAATTCCGCCTGTCTGCTGCCTGCGCCCGGCGCTTTGTCCTTCCGCCTCTTACACATTGATAACGGCTTTCACGCCCAGCAGCTCCTTGTTGGCCTCCAGTATGGGCCGCACCACTTTCTCCAGAAACGCCTCCACCTGCTCTCTGGAGCGCCCCACATATCGGGCCGGGTCCATGGTCTTCTGCAAATCTTCCAAACTCATATTGAAAGCCGGGTCCGCGGCGATAAGTTCCAGCAGATTGTTCTCTTTTCCCTCCACCTTCACACTCCGGCCCGCCTCCATGGACAGCTCCCGGATTCGCTCGTGAAGCTCCTGACGGTTGCCGCCGGCCTTCACCGCGTCCATCATAATATTCTCCGTGGCCATAAAGGGAAGTTCGCTGCGCAGTCTCTTCTCGATCACCTTGGGATACACCACCAGCCCGTCCACCACGTTCAGACACAGATCCAGAATGCCGTCAACTGCCAGGAAACCCTCGGGAATGGACAGTCTCTTGTTGGCGGAATCGTCCAGCGTCCGCTCAAACCACTGGGTGGCGGAGGTGATGGCGGGATTCAGCGCGTCGATCATCACATATCTGGACAGAGAGGCTATGCGCTCGCTTCTCATGGGATTGCGCTTATAGGCCATGGCGGAAGAACCGATCTGGCTCTTCTCAAAGGGCTCCTCCACTTCTTTCAGATGTTGAAGCAGCCGGATATCGTTGCTCATCTTGTGGGCGCTGGCCGCAATGCCCGCCAGCACATTGGCCACCCGGGTATCCACCTTGCGGGAGTAGGTCTGCCCCGATACGGGATAACACTCCGCAAAGCCCATTTTGGCCGCGATCATGGGATCAATTTTGTCAATGGTCTCCTGATCCCCGTCAAAAAGCTCCAGGAAAGAAGCCTGGGTTCCCGTGGTTCCCTTGGACCCCAGGAGCTTCATGGTGGAGAGCACATGCTCCAGATCCTCCAGATCCAGACAGAACTCCTGCAGCCACAGCGTGGCCCTCTTTCCCACGGTGGTGGGCTGGGCGGGCTGAAAATGCGTGAATGCCAGTGTGGGCTGGGCCTTATACTGCTCCGCGAAATCCGCCAGCTCCTTCATCACATTCACCAGCTTTTTCTTCACCAGCTTCAAGGCCTCGGTCATGACGATAATATCCGTATTGTCTCCCACATAGCAGGAAGTCGCCCCCAGATGGATGATGCCCGCCGCCTTGGGGCACTGCTGCCCGTAGGCGTATACATGACTCATCACGTCATGCCGCACCTCCTTCTCCCGGGCTCTGGCCACGTCATAATTGATGTCCTCCGCATGGGCTTTCAGTTCATCTATCTGCTCCTGGGTGATAACCGGTTTACCGTTCTGGGACAGCCCCAGTTCCTTCTCCGTCTCCGCCAGCGCGATCCACAGCCTCCTCCATGTGCGGAATTTCATATCCTGGGAGAAAATGTACTGCATCTCCCTGCTGGCATAGCGCTCCGACAACGGGCTCTGATATACGTCTGTACTCATGTTTTCCTCTTTCCCGCATATTGCGTTATTACGTATTTTCCTGATCTGTAAAACTGTTCTCCGCGCAGGCATATTCCTGCCATTCAACAGTATAGCCCAGCCATGAGAGAAAGTCAACCGGCAGGCGGCATCTGTCAGACAGGGCCGCGCTCCCGGGAGGACGCCGCCTGTTTCCCTTCGGCCTCCTGTCTCCTGTAGCCGCTCTCATACCGGTCCACCATCTCCGTGATCTCCATGGCGTATCGCGGATAGGCTGCCACAATATCCTTGATCTCCTGCTTGGCCTCCCCGGCCACGGTGGAATTGTAATCCATCTGTTTGCGCAGGGACTGTCTGCGCAGCACCAGTTCATGCCGCCGCTCCACCTGCTCCCTGTGGTCCAGGATCACGGACACCTTCCCCGACAGCTGCTCCGGAAACTGAATATGATAATTTCCCAGCTGACTGAGCAGCTGTTTGTGGTAATACTCCCTTCTGGCCTCCGTCTCCGCGAACTGCTTGCGCTGCTCCTTCTCCTCCAGATACTGATGGTACAGCTTCTCCAGCTTTTTCCCGCTGTCCACATCATACTTGATATAGTAATAATCCAGCAGATTCTGATTGTTCACATAGCGGATCTTTACCTTGTTCTGGAGCTTGATCAGCTTTCTCGCGTCCCGCAGCACCCTGTCCATCTCCCGGTCCGCGTCCATATGCTTCACCGCCAGAACCGTCAGGGCCAGCGCCGCCGCCAGCACGGCGATAAAATAGCCCACCTGCGTCTGCATCTCCAGGGCAAACTGCAGCACCGCCAGCAAAATCATACAGATGACCAGCGCCGTCAGGAAGATCACCGCCATCCCTCTCTGATTTTCCATAATACCGTACAGCTCGTTCTTCCGGTACTCATAGGCAAGCCGCTCCCCCTCCAGACGCTGCATATCCTGCTTCACCAGTGTGCCGTAATGCTCGGCCTTGCGGATTTTCTCAATTCCCTCCTCCGTCTCCGGCTCACGGTTTTTCATCTGATAGTAGATCGCGTCGTCCATGCGGTTTTTGCGATGCGTGAAGTTCTCGTACTCCCTCTCCATATTTTCCAGCTTCCGGGCCGTGATCTCCAGGGTCTCCTTCTCCTGGTCCGGCAATGCCTCCAGCTCCTCCAGATCCGTCAGATACGCCGTCACCCTGCCGTATTCCCCCTGGAGCATCTCCAGCTCCTGGGATGCCTCCGCGATCTGCTCCAGGCAGTCCGTCACATACCGGGTGCGTTCCTCCTCCTGCTCAAAATCCACGCCCGCCCTGGCGTTTACCAGCTTCTCCCATTCCCCTTCCCGGGCCTTTCTCCTGCCTCTGGAAGAAAATATCCTTTTCAAAAAGTTAAAAATCTTCAATTCTGACCTCTTTCCTGCATATCATGGGCGCGCCCCTGACACTGCTTGCATTTTCCGCCGACCAGCTTGCGGTAATCATTCTTAAGCGCCTGTAGAATCCGGTCCGTCTCCTCACAGTACGCCGCCAGCTCCCCCTCAGTCCGTCTGGCCCGCAGCCGCGCCAGACGCAGATACTCGGGAGTGTCCCGCCACGCCCTCTCCGTGACCTCCAGAGACCGCTCCAGCTCCAGAGAGGCGCGGTACTGCTCCGGACACTCCGCCACCAGGGCCACATAATCCTGCTCCGGAAGCTGCATTCTTCTGGCGGCCAGGTACTCCGCGAAATGCCCCGGCTGCTCTCCTCCGGTCTTCCACGCCTGATAAAAAAGCTCCGCCGCCTGCCCGTAAAGCATCTGTCTGGCATGAATCACGCCCTTGTTGTGCAGGATATCCGCCTGCAACGCCTGCAACGCGGGCACCTCCATCTCCTGGTTCTCACGGATACGGGTCAACAGCCTGTCATAGGATTTCAGGGCCTCCTCATATCGCTTCTGTTCCGCCAGATGATCCGTCTGCATCTTCAGCTTCTCATAATCCGAAAGGCCTGATCCCGCTTTCAGGGTCTCCTCCACCTCTCTGACCGTATCGGGATCATACAGGCCCACGTAAGTCATAATCCGGCCCACAAAATCGCTGAGAGCCCCCTGCCTGCGCGCCAGGGGCTGCAAGGCTTGTGCCAGTCCCGACAGCTGGCAGTCTTTTCGGATAAAGTCCAGCAGTTCATCATTCATCACCGAGCCATCCAGCAGGAACGCGTTCTCCTTAAGGCAGTAACACAGTTCCTCCATACAGTATACCCGCACCCCCAGCTTGGGCAGCACATAGGGCTCCCGGGCATAATCTCCCACGCAGACCAGAACTTCCGCGCCATCCCGGACATTGGCATCCTCCGGCCTGGTATCCCCACAGGTAACGCGCTGTCTCCATGTGAGCTGTGTGGCCGGACGTATTTCGCCAAAGCCCAGATCCTCCAGCTCCACGCACAGCTGCTTTTCCCCTTCCAGATACAGCCTCATTCTGATTCTGGAGAGTCCGCAGTGCCCCGGTTCTCCCTCCGTCTCCTGCTCCTGGGGCAGCTCCCCCAGAGAGAGAGACGCCGAGGTCACGCTTCCCGCGATCAGGGGAGTGATCATCAGATTTATGCAGGAAGCCCTTCGGACATACAATTCGCAGCAGTACTCCGACTCATACCAGTTTTCCCCTGCGTCCAGCAGGGCATAGTAGGATTCTTCCCCCTGGCGCAGCACCTTCATACCGATATTGTATTTTAACTTGTCGCCGCCCAGAAACACATGTTCCTTGCCCGCTTTACTGCCAAAATGCTTGTCCAGCAGGCAATAGACCGCGCCTTTGCTGTACAGGTTCACCCCCTGGAACACGCGCCTTCCCTTGCAGAGATATTGCAGGCTCTGAGGCATCCATTCCCCGGCAAAGCTCTCCCCGATGAGATAAACCGCAGATACCGTGCCCTTCTCACACTCCCGGCGTACCACCTCCAGCAGATCCTGATCCAGCCGCGCCAGCCGCTCCCCTCCCAGACCGCTCACATCGGGCAGGCAGCTTTCCCCGCAAAAGGGATAGATCCTCTGATGGACATAGGCCACAATGGGAGTCGTTCGCTGATTGCACTCCATGCGCATGCTGTAGATCCCATCCTCCCGGTAATCAAACAGGGCGGTCTGGTATGCCCACAAGTCCCTGGGCTGATAGAGCATATAGTCATAAAAGCTCTCCGCGTAACTCTGATAATACACCCTTGTATATCCCAGTCCCAGCCCCAGCACAGTCTGATTCAGCACCCGGATCAAAAGGCTGTCCAGTTTTCTGCATGTGATCATCATGGCCACAATCCGCTCCGGAGCGGACACCAGGGACAGCAGCCCCAGACTTCTCTTTATAAACAGAGTGAGCAGCGCCACCGGCTCATAATTTTCCCCGTCTATCGGCACCGGCTCTCCCGCCAGCGCCAGATCCACCAGGCCTTCCGCCAGAACCGCCTCCTCCGGATACTCCTGTGAAAAGCGCAATGCCTCCCTGCCAAAAAACCACTGTCCCGTGCCCTGGCGTTTGCACAGCACTGTGGGGATATTATAGTGCTCCTCCCCTGCCACGCAGGACAGAGTCTCCACCTCGCTGTCCTTTGACAGATAGGCGTAACTGATCTGGGAAACAGCGTTCCCCAGATCGTAACCTATGATAATCTTGTCACCTGCCGCTCCCAGCATAACTTCCCCCCTCACTTCAGCCGGAACAATTCTCTGTTGTAGAACTCCGTGCGGTAGAACTCCTCCATCTGCCGGTCCAGCATGTCATAATCCTGCATACTCCTGCTCACCGCCATATCGTTGATCCGGGCAAAACGTCCGTCCTGTTCCGGTCCGTCCCATTCTCTTTTCTGCAGCTCGCCGCTCTCCATCAGCTGCTCTACCCGGCCCCGTTCTTCCATAATATAATACTGCAGCGTCTCCCCGAAAAACAGGATGAACTCCTTGCCGCAGATACCGCCGTACACAGGACGCATCTCCTCCGTTATGTAGAGGTCCGCATCCCCGTTTTCCTGAGACAGCAGATAATGAATCCGCGCCACGCTGTCCGGGTGTCCGTGATACTCGATGAAAGTCCTGTCCATAATGGGGGCCAGTTCCCGTTCCATGCCCCGGTAGGCCAGGAAATCCTCCAGGCGGATTCCCTCCTCCATCAGCTGACAGATAAAGTCTCTGGCCGTCTGCCAGACCTCCTCCGTAATCTCCCGCTCCCGCCGGGCATAGTACTTCACATAGGCCAGCCTGCACACCTTCTGCACGGCTTCCCCCTGGCGGTGCCTGCGGGTAATCTCCCGGAAGACCTCCTGCTGTGTTTCTTTTCCCCCGACAAAATAGTCATAGGCCATCTGGGACAGATAGGCGGTCACCACCTCGGGCCTGGCCCCCTGAGACATGTAGCAGGCAAAGATCTCCTCCTGTTCCCCCACCTGAGCCCCTGTCACCAGCATTTGCAGCAACAGGCGCTCACTGAGTTCCCCGCAGTCCACATCCAGACGGCGGGATGCTTTCCAGATACCGCACATCTCTTGGGAGGGACCTTGATAATACAGACAAAGATAGCGCAGAATCGCGCTGTCATATTTATTTCTGCGGTAAATGAGCTCCGCCAGCATCAGCAGCTGTGGGTCATGGGCATACTCCCGCCGCTGGATCACCTGCCCCACCAGTTCCGCCAGCACTCTGTCGTCCAGACCGTACAGGCCATAATCGTTCACCCAGTCGTAAGCCTGCCCGAAGCTCCCCCGGATCACCATGTACCGCACTGCCTCCTGCCGCTCCGGTCTCCCCAGCAGTTCCCCGGAGAGTCCGGCCAGAAAGGCATCCAGCTTCTGGGGCTGGTCCGTCTCGTAATAGCTGCCCATGAGTTTCATACACGCCTCCCGGCGCACCGGCAGTTCCAGTTCTTCGCAGTTCCAGATCCGCAGCCACCTGGCCTCCCGCTCCCCTTGGGGTTCCTCCGGCATTTCCCGGCTGTGATACAGGTACAGGTCCAGCTCCGGATTGTCCTTCACCAGCTCCGCCACTTTCCGGATATAGCGCTCCGGTTCCATCAGCTGTCGGAAGTCGCCCGAAAGCCCCGGCGTCTCCCGGATATACCTGCGTCCGTCCCCATCCTCAAGCAGCACCAGCGATTCTCCACCATACAGAGCAAACCAGGCCCTGCCGTCCGCCACCGGATAGAGAATCTCCATCTGGTTGCCCGGCTGACAGACCACCACTTTCCGGATGTCCGGGTGGGACAGACAGATCTCATGGGCAAAGATCATGCGTCCAAGCTGCCCCGCCGTCCGCTCTCCGATCATCTCCTCCGTCAGCAATTCCCGGTACAGAAAAGCCAGGTCCCTGCTCATATGTCCCTTCTGAATCTGCTCCGCCACGAACTGCTCCATCTGCGGGCGGTAGCCGGCATACAGGTCCGCGTGTTCCTCCCGGTGTTGTTGTAAATATCGGTACAGATACGCGCTGCGCGCGTAATCCAGATTGTTCTGGTAAGAGAAATATAACAGCACCGTCTTGGGCAGCGCCACCTCTTTGTCCAGTTCCAGGGCCAGCATATAGTATTCATATAACCGGGTAATCCGCAGCCCGGCCTCCACTCCCAGCTGATACCAGCCAAAAGCCTCGGGCGTGACCCTGCCGCCCTTGATCAGCAGACGGCAGATCTCCCCCAGCACCCGCTCCTGGGGCCACGCCTCATAACCGCTGCGCAGCAGGGCATACAGCTGCGGAGAATAGTCCTTTGCCCGTTCCGCCAGATAGTACAGCTGCTCCTGTAACTCCGGGGAAAGGGCTTTCCTCCTGTCGCCGTAGACCAGCACCCGCAATTCAAAGCTCCCCAGTCTGCGCAGCAGAGCGGGATTCATATTGAGCAGCTGCAACGCCTCCAGATAGATTACAGGACTATTGCATCCCCGCTCCGACTGCTTTTCCAGAAAGGACCATCTGACCCCCGGCGTCCGATAATGCTCTTCGGCCAGATACAAAAGCAGCCATGCCGCGCGCCACTGGCCGGGCCGCTCATGATAAATCCGCCGCACCTGCTCCGTCACCTGGGCCGTGTACGACTCATCCTGTCTGACCAGAGTGGTCAGATAGAGATAGTATGCCTCCAGCGCCCCCGGATCGCTCCCATAGAGACCGTCCCCCCGCTCCAGCAGATCCAGCGCGCGGTCCAGCGTCAACTTGGCCTCATGATACCGCTTATTGGTGATCAGCAGCTGGGCCTGAAACAGTCTGGCCGCCACATCCTGCTCGTCCATGGCCACCAGCGCCTCCACCAGCTTCTCTGACTCTTTCAGCCAGCCGGATGAGCTGACGAGTTTTAAACGCATGGCCTGATAGCGCTCCATAAGTTCCGTCAGAAGGTGCCTGCGCTCCCGGCTTCCCCCCGCTACGCCCCGTCTGTGCCCGCAGCGCACCGTCACCGACACCTCCAGCCGGTGCCTGGCATCGTGCAGAATGACGCGCCCGGGATTCCGCCCGCCGTGCAGCATCCCCTCGTCCACAAACACCGGCAGGCGGCAGCTGCTTCCCATAAAGTCATCCTCTGTGAGCGCCTGCTTTTCCGCGAAGAGGAAATCCCCCTCCACCGACACTTGCAGGCAGACGGCTCCCCAGCCGCTGCGGACCAGGTTGATCTCCAGCTCCGCCACACCCACGGGATCATTTATCTCCAGTTCCCTCTCTACAAGATGATATTCCACAGGCTGTTTCTTATGGATTGCTGTCAGAAACTGATCCATATTATATGCGTTGCCCCGGTTGGAGGACAGGCCCATATACAGCGTGTGATACTGCCTGTCATTGCCCACCAGCAGATCCTCAAATTCAGGGGAATAAAACAGCGCCACCGCTTCCTCCCAGCTTTCACGGGCCAGACTGGCAAACTGGAACAGATTTTTTACAGGGCCTGCGGAGGACTCTGGAAAGCTGCCGGTGACAGTCACCGCGTAGGGCAGACTGTACTCTCCCACGCTGCTCACCACATGAAAGCAGCCCCTGACCGAATCCCCCGCCTGGAGCTGTTCCCCGTGAAAGCGAAAGGCAATCTCCTCATCCGCCCCCGCGAGTTCCCGTGTGAGACACTCCATCCGGATATCCGAACTGCTGATCTGTCCCACCGCTTGTCCGCTCCCACGCACCTCTATGCAAAAGCTCCCCTCATAACATTCCCCCGGTTGCAGATCCAGTTCTATTTTTGTACATGAAAAATCCAGGGAACCACTGTCGTAATCAAAATTCCCCTCCAGGATATGACCGATCCGCTCTGTTAAATCCTGCATGAATGCCACCTGCCTTAAATGCCTGTTATTCCTTTTACAGTGTAACATATTCGGCTGTGGCTGGCAAACAAATATTCTGTTTCCCGACATCCTTTTTTCAGGGTATCAGAACCGGACGAAGCGCCAGAGCGTGTTTGAAGGGAAAGCAGCTAAATACGGTAATGATGTAAAAATCCTGCGGTCTCGCAGAATCCGGAACGTTTCGGCCTTACACCGCATATAGTGGTATGAAAGAACCTTGACCGATTACAGAAAGGCAACCCATGCGTGAAAAGAAAGCAGATCTGAAAGCCATGCAGGAAAACAGTACCCAGGAAGCCGAGGGCCAGAGCGCCGGTACCCTGCGGATCATCGTGACCTCCTCCGTGGCCTACATTCCCATAGCGGGAGCCACCATCACCATCTCCTACACCGGAGACCCGGAAAATCCCATCGCCACCCTGACCACCGACAGTTCGGGGGAGACGGAAATCATTTCCCTGCCCACCCCTCCCCTGTCCTATTCCCTGGACCCGGAGAGCCTGCAGCAGCCCTACTCGGAATACAATATCCTGGTCACGGCCGAGGGCTATGAACCTGTGTACGTGACGGGCTCCGAGATGTTCGAGAACGAGCTGTCCCTGCAGCCCATCCGCATGGACCCCATAGAAATGGAACCCGGTCAGGCGGAAAAGCGGGTGCCGATCCCCGTACACACATTGTTCGGGGAATATCCTCCCAAGATCCCGGAGGATGAAATCAAACCCATGGCCGAGACCGGGGAGATTGTCTTGAGCCGGGTGGTGATCCCGGAGTACGTCATTGTTCACGACGGCGTTCCCTCGGACTCTTCGGCCCCCAATTACTGGGTGCGCTACAAGGACTATATCAAGAACGTGGCCTCCTGCGAGATCTATTCCACCTGGCCGGAAGCCACGCTGTACGCCAATATTCTGGTAATCATGTCCTTTACGCTGAACAGGGTATATACGGAATGGTATCGGAACCAGGGCTACAATTTCACCATCACTTCCTCCACCGCCTACGACCAGAAATGGGTCTACGGACGCAATATTTTTGAGAATATTGATTTTCTGGTGGACACCATATTTGCCAACTACCTCTCCCGTCCCGGTGTGCGGCAGCCTATTTTTACCTCTTACTGCGACGGTCAGCGGGTCACATGCTCCGGGCTGAGTCAGTGGGGGTCCAAATATCTGGGAGACCAGGGATACTCCGCCATAGAGATCATACGCTACTACTATGGCAACGATATGTACATCAACTCCGCCGATGTCATCTCAGGCGTACCCTCCTCCTGGCCCGGATACTCCCTGACCATCGGCTCCTCCGGGGAAAAAGTGCTGCAGATGCAGAATCAGTTAAACCGCATCGCCCGCAATTACCCGGCCATACCCGTCATCACCGCCGACGGCATCTACGGCCCCCGCACGGCGGAGGCGGTCCGCACCTTCCAGGGCATCTTCAACCTGCCCCGGACCGGCGTGGTAGATTATCCCACCTGGTACGAAATCTCCGATATTTATGTGGGAGTCAGCCGGATTGCGGAGCCGGGCCGATAAAAGCGGAGAACAGACGCAGAAACAGGCCCCTTTTTCAAAGGGGCCCGCCTCAGATCGTCCATCAGTTGCCTGTGTGCTCAGTGCGCTCGTCGATAATCGTCTGTACGCCTGCGTTTTTCAGCTGTTCCATGTATTCGTCATAGGTCTGCTCAAACTGGTCCGTGGGACATGTGATGCACTTCACCTGGTACTCGTCTTTCACCAGATTGATGTCGGTAATCAGCTCCGGCGTGGAGGGAGAGGTGTAGGTGGAGTCATGATTCAGCGTTCCAATCATGGCGTTCTCGTAGTTTGCCACCACATGATCCTCGTATCCGGGTGCCTCTTTCGCGGTACATGCGTTGAAATCATCCACCGTGGCGAAGTAGCCCTGGTTGCCCACCAGGAAGATGTCCGCCCGAATCCAGTCCTTGTCCTTGGTGTTGTACTCGGCATCCTTCACCACAGGCACACCATTGCTGTCATAGTCATAGTGCTCGCCCTCAAAGCCGTGGTACAGCACATGTCCGCCTGCCTCGGTACACATCCAGTCCAGATAGGTCATGCAGGCCTCAACTGTCTCCGCGTCCGCTGTAAGGGGACAGAACGCGATCAGACCGCCGGAAGCATATGCGGCGCTGTATTGTTTTCCGTCGTTTACATTCTTGAGAGGCGGAATGGACACAATATCCGCTCCGGGGTCATTCTCCTGCAAAGTCTTTAACAGGGAGCCTCTCATCACATCCACGCTGCCGTTTACCGCGTACTCAAAGCTGGCGGCCGCGCCCGTAACAATATAGCTCTTGAAGTTGTCCTCGGACATGGTGTAATACTCCTGGTTCAGGAGACCGTTGTTGTACATTTTGTTCATGAAGCGGTAGTAGTCCCTCATGCCCTCGTCATAGTAATCCTGAATGGCATCCTCGGTGCTGGCGATCTCTACTGCCGTGGGATCTCCGGCAATCTTGGAAAATGCCATACGCAGGTTCCAGGCATTCCAAATGATCATGCCCAGCACGTCGTTTCTGCCGTCCGGATTGTTCTTGGTCATCTGCTCCAGCACATTATACAGCTCGTCAGGAGTGGTGGGAATGCTCAGACTCAGGTCGTCCAGCCAGTCTTTTCTGATGCAGATGTTGCTCTTGGCTGTGGTGGCGCGCTTGGCCACGATGCCGTAGAGTTTTCCTTCAGAGTTTCTGCCGATGTCCAGCACATCCTGCCCCAGATATTCCTTCATGTTCAGCGCCTGGTCCGCTCCGTCGATAAACTCTGTCAGATCCCATATACCGCCCTGGTTAAAGTAATCCTCCGCATAGGCGTAAGTGTATGTGAGCGTCAGATCCGGGGCCGTCTGTCCGGCCACCATGCTCTGCATCTTCGTGACCTCGTCCCATCTGGGCACAGGCACGAACTCCACATTGATGCCCACCTTGTTCATCTCCTGGTTTACATACTCCGTCCACTTGTTCTCGGTGATGGTAGAACCGTCCGGCGCGTTGCTTCTGTCAAACAGTTCCACCGTGATGGTCACATTGTCAAACGTCTTGGAGCCATAGGTGGTCTGATACTTGCTGGCCTCCGCCTGGTCCTGGCCGCCCTGGTTCTCCTCTCCGCCGGCTGTATCCGACGACTGGTTTACCGGCTGACTCTCTCCGCCTCCGGCGGCGCTGGAAGATTCTCCGCTTCCCGGCTCGCTTCCGCAGCCGGACAGAGTCATCGCCAGCAAAGAGACTGCCAGCATGCATGAAATCACTTTTTTCTTCACAATACTTCCTCCCTTTCTTAAGAGTTGCTTTTGTTACGCGGTCCCGCCATATGTGCAACCCGCAGCGGAGACCGCAGTTTCTATAATGAATGCCTTCCGGCAGTTCATTATCCCTTCACGGAACCCACCATGACGCCCTTGACGAAATATTTCTGCAGCCAGGGGTACACGATCAGAATCGGCACGGTGGAGACAGCCACTGTGGCCATTTTCAGGGACTGGGTCATCACCTGGGTGCCCAGCCCCTCCAGATTCACCCCTGAATTGTTCAGCTCCTCACCGAACAGCAGGCTCCTCAGGCGGAGCTGCAGGGTGTACTTATCGGGGTCCTGTATGTACAGCAGCGCGTCAAAATATGTGTTCCAGTATCCCACCGCGTAGAAAAGCCCGATGGTGGCGATAATGGGCAGTGACAACGGCAGCACGATCCTGACCAGCACCTGTAGGTAGGAGGCTCCGTCGATTCTGGCCGCCTCCTCCAGACTCTCCGGCAGATTTCTGAAAAATGTCCGCATGACGATAAAGTTAAAGACATTCACTGCCTGGGGAATAAACAGCGCTCCCAACGTGTCGTAAAGCCCCACCCCTTTCACCACCAGGAAGGTAGGAATCATACCGCCGCCGAAATACATGGTGAAAAGAATCATGCCTGTGAGGAATTTCCTCCCCGGCAGATCATTCCGGGAGAGCCCGTAGGAAGCGAAAATCGTGAGGATCAGGCTTAAGGCCGTACCCAGCAGCGTCACCAGCACGGTAGTCCTCATGGAGTTCCATATCTGGGTTTTCCCCAGAATCTGCTGATACGCGCTGACAGTAAAGTCAATCGGATAGAAAGTAACCTTCCCCGACAGCACGGCGTTATACCCGCTCAGGGAATAAGCGATCACATTCAGGAAGGGGTACAGGCAGATGAACGCCAGCGCCAACAAAAGTATGTAATTTACCACCTGGCCCACCGATATTTTTTTCTTTTTCATAATCCGCCTCCTCCTATATGATGCCGTCTTCGCCAATAGCCTTGGCGAACTTGTCCGCCGCAAACAGAATGATAATGTTGATCACAGACTGAAACAGGCCGATTGCCGTGGAGTCACTGTACTTCGCCCGCTCAATACCCAGTCGGTATGTGTATGTACTGATCACCTCCGACACTCCCATGACCTTTTTGTTGCCCAGAAGCAGAGGGGCATCCAGGCCTATAGTCATCATCTTGGAAATCTGCAGGATCAGCATGGTCACGATCACGGACTTGATCGAAGGCAATGTAATGTAAATCAGCCTCTGGAATTTGGTGGCTCCATCCAGATAGGCCGCCTCATACAGGCTCTCATCCACACCCGTCAGAGCCGCCAGATAAATGATGGTCCCCCAGCCGATCTCCTTCCAGACATTACAGATGACATAGGTGAAAACCCACCAGGCGTTATCACTCAGAAACGGAACGGAATCTATTCCCAGAGTATTCAGGATGTGGTTGACGGTTCCCCCCTGCATGGAAAAGAGGTTCGTCGCGATCCCGGCCACCACCACCCAGGAAATGAAATGGGGCAGATACAGAATAGACTGGGTGACTTTCTTGAACTTGGCGCTCATCACCTCATTCAGCATCAGGGACACGATGATTGTCAGAGGAAAACTGACCAGCAGCGTCAGAACATTCAGAAGCAGCGTGTTCTTGATGGCTTCCCAGAAATTCTTGTTCCCCAGAATCTTCTGAAATACCTCCAGACCGCACCAGGGACTTTCCAGAACGCCCTTAAACACATTGTAATCTTTAAAGGCAATGGTGATTCCATACATGGGAATGTACTTAAAAATAATGTAGTAAACCATCACCGGCAGCAGCATCAGATAGATCCACTTGTAATTCCACATCTTCACAAGGGTCCGGTTTGGCTTTTTTCTTGCAACACTCTTACTCATCTTGCGCCTCCTTTGTGGATTTTGTACATGTTTTGATTATATAACACCGCTTTTCTATACACCAACACAATATAGAACCTGTTTTTTAGCGAAATCCGACATAAAAATGCCGACATGCAAATTCACATGCCGGCAAGCCTTTGCTATCTGTTGTCCAATTGGTATTTTTTGGGTGATTTCCCGACTTGCTTTGAGAAAGTTCTGGAAAAATTTGAATAACTGTTGAATCCTGTCATGTCACATACTTCGCCGGGAGAGATACCCTCTCTGAGCAGCTTGCAGGACAGCATGATCTTTTTGGCAATGATAAAGCTCTGCAGCGATATACCCGCGATCCGCTTGAAGCACCTGCTGATATAAGTACCGTTGTAGTGCAGACTCTCCTCCAGATTTTTCAACGTGATCTCCTCTGTCAGATGATTCTCAATGTAATTGAAGGTTTCCATCACCAGTTCCGGCATAATCTCCGCGCGGGGAAGTATATCCTGTTCCAGAAAATGGCGGTTTACTGCGACCATAATCTGTTTCAGATAGGCATCCGCCAGTATTTCATCCCCGGGCTTTTTGCCCAGAAGGCTTGTCTGGAGAGAACGCGCCTGGATATTCAGCTGCTGAACCTCTTCCTCCGGGAGATGGATGACATTCACATTGCTTACGGGATTGCGCCGGAAGCAGGTCAGCAGATCCGTCTGACTGCTGGAGGCCGCCTCCAGCACATGTCTTTTGACATTTACCACGACGCGGTCATAAATTCCCCGGGTGATCACCTCCACCCGATGAAAGTCCAGCTCATCCATACATACCAGATCCCCCCGTTCCAGTCTGCTCCCGCCGGACTCCGTGTAGAGATGCACTATGCCTCCCAGAACCAGCAGAACTTCATATCCGTCATGATTGTGCAAATCCATGGAATAATCCAGGGGCGCGGTTATGGTTTTGCATTCGCACAAAAGTTCCGCGTCCAGAGCGGTGAATTTTTTTCTCGCTTCTTGTTTCATCTTGTTCTCCAGTCCGGCTTCGACATTGTCCGTCATAAGACTTATTGTCAACATAGCACATCCTTTTTATGCATAACAGTACAATATCCAACACTTTCATGACGAAATACGACTTTTTTGTAATAGAGTTCCGCATATTCCCTCCAAACACACGCCCGGGTGATGAATATCCGGCCGCTTCAGGCGTCCGGCTATTCATCAGTGTGTTTTCCGGGCATATGCTGTTCAGAGTTCCGCATATCCCCTCCAAACACACGCCCGGGTGATGAATATCCGGCCGCTTTAGGCGTCCGGTTATTCATCAGCGTGTTTTCCGGGCATATGCTGTTTAGAGTTCCGCATATCCCCTCCAAGCACAAAGAAGGGTGTATCCAGGCCGTTACCAGGCCCGGATACACCCTTCTTCCGTATTCTGATTTATTTCTCAGCCATGGCGGTTTTCAATGCTGCCGTCAGCTGGGGAACAATCTTGTTCAGGTCGCCCACCACGCCGTAGTCGGCCACATCGAAGATAGGAGCGTCCTCATCCTTATTGATGGCTACAATGATATCGGACTCCTCCATGCCGGCCACATGCTGGATGGCGCCGGAGATCCCGATGGCAAAATAGATCTGAGGGCGTACGGTCTTGCCGGTCTGGCCCACCTGCAGATCCTTGGGTTTCCAGCCGCTGTCAACCACAGCACGGGAGCAGGACACGGTTCCGCCCAGAACCTCCGCCAGCTCCTCCAGGATCTTGAAGTTCTCCGGACTGCCCACGCCGCGGCCTCCGGATACCAGCACCTTGGCATCCATGATATCCACGGTGTCGGACACGGCCTTCACCACTTCCTTGATGGTCACATAACGGCTGTTGGGTGTGAAGCCGGGATTGTACTCTTCCACCACGGCCCTGGCACCCGGAATGGGATCGATCTTCTGCATAACGCCGGGACGGACAGTGGCCATCTGAGGGCGGTTGTCCGGGCAGGCAATGGTGGCGATGGTGTTGCCGCCGAAAGCGGGACGGGTCATCAGCAGCTGATTGTGCTTCTGCTCCTGGCCCGGAATGGGATTCAGCGGGAAATCGCCAATCTCCAGCACGGTACAGTCCGCGGTGAGGCCGGTGGCCACCCTCGCGGATACGGTAGGACCCAGGTCACGGCCGATGGCGGTAGCGCCCACCAGCACGATTTCGGGCTTATACTGATTAATCACGGATGCCAGCGCGTGCGCATAGGGCTCGGTTCTGTATACCTCCAGCTCCGGATCATCTACCACGATCACCTTGTCAGCGCCGTACTCAGCCAGCTTGTCAGCCAGATCCTTCACCTGGTAGCCGATCAGCACAGCCACCACCTCTGTCTCCAGACTGGCAGCCAGTTCCTTACCTTTTCCCAGCAACTCATACGCGATACCGCTGATCTCATTGTCCACCTGCTGGGCAAACACATATACGCCTTTATATTCTTCTAAATTCATGGTTTGGTTTACCTCCTGTTTTAGTTCCGCATATTGGGGAATCCATGTCAGATCCCCAGCTTTGCATCCTCTCTTATACGATGTGCTTCTCCTTGAACTTGCCCACAATATAAGCCACCGCCTCCTCGGGAGACTCGGGAACAATCTTCTCGCCCGCGCCCTTGCGGACCTTGTCGGAAGCCTTCGCAATCTTGGTGGGAGATCCCTTCAGTCCCAGATTGCTGTCATCCACATCCTTCAGATCGGCACGGCCCCAGGTGGTAATCTCCGCTGCGCATGCGTCGAAAATGCCGCCGGGCGTCATATAGCGGGGATCGTTGAGCTCGGACAGAGCGGTGATCAGACAGGGCATCTGTGCCTCCAGCACATGATATCTGTCGTCATACTGACGCTGTACAATCACTTTGTCGCCGTCAATCTTGATATCCTGCGCGTAGGAGATCACGGGAATCTGCAAATGCTCGGCAATCTGGGGACCAACCTGCGCAGTATCGCCGTCGATGGCCTGGCGTCCGGTGATGATCAGATCATACTCCAGATTGCGGATAGCGCCCGCAATGGTGGTGGATGTAGCCCAGGTATCCGCGCCGCCCAGCACACGGTCTGTGACCAGAATGCCCTTGTCCGCGCCCATGGCGATAGCCTCGCGCAGTACATCCGCCGCCTTGGGCAGACCCATGGTCAACACAGTTACCTCCGCGCCGTACTGATCTTTCAGGCGCAGCGCGGCTTCCAGCCCGGCCTTGTCATCAGGGTTCATGATGGCCAGCATGGCGCCTCTATCCAGTGTTCCGTCCGGATTGAACTTAACGCCGCCCTTGGTATCCGGAACCTGCTTAATACAAACGATAATCTTCATTGTATTTTCACTCCTTATTATATAATATTGAAATCACTCTCACATGCCCTGCCCGGTCCGCCGCGAAATCCCCCGGGGAGACAGACCCGTCTCCTCCGGCGCGGTCCGTAGTCCCGATCCGGCTCTCGCGCGGTTTAAAACATGCGCGAAACATCCTGACGGACATCTCTGCATACCGTCGGCTCCGCCTGTGAGTCATTTTCCGCTTCTGAGCCTACTTAAGCAGGCTGGAGGAAATAACCATCCTCTGCACCTCGCTGGTACCCTCATAGATCTCAGTGATCTTCGCGTCGCGCATCATACGCTCCACATCATACTCCCTGATATAACCGTAACCGCCATGCAGCTGAACAGCCTTGGTAGTCACTTCCATGGCAACCTCAGCGGCATACAGCTTGGCCATGGCCGCTTCCACGGAATAGGAAATCTTGGGATTGGTTCTGTACTCATCCTTCTTGCGGGCAGCCTTGTACACCAGCATCTTGGCGGCCTCCACCTTGGTAGCCATGTCCGCCAGCTGGAACTGGGTGTTCTGGAACTGTCCGATGGAACGGCCGAACTGCTTTCTCTCCTGCACGTAGGCGATTGTGGTCTCCAGCGCGCCCTCTGCCAGGCCCAGAGCCTGCGCGGCGATACCGATACGGCCGCCGTCCAGTGTGTGCATGGCGATGGCAAAGCCCTTGCCCTTCGCACCCAGCAGATTGTCCTTGGGGATGCGGCAGTCCGTGAAAATCAGCTCATAGGTAGAGGAACCCCTGATACCCATCTTCTTCTCCTTGGTGCCGAATGTAAAGCCGGGAGTTCCCTTCTCCACGATAAAGGCGGAGATTTCCTTCTGCATCCTGCCCCTCTTCTCGATCTTTCCGGTCACGGCGATTACAATATAAACATCCGCTTCCTTGCCGTTGGTGATAAAGCACTTGGAGCCGTTGAGCACCCATTCATCCCCCTCCAGCACAGCCTTGGTCTGCTGTCCCTGGGCATCGGTGCCCGCGCCGGGCTCCGTCAGGCCGAAGGCGCCGATCTTGCGTCCGCTGGCCAGGTCGGGAAGATATTTCTTCTTCTGTTCATCGGTGCCGTATGTCAGAATCGGGTCAATGCAAAGAGAAGTGTGGGCGGAGACAATAACGCCGGTGGTGCCGCAGACCTTGGAAAGCTCCTCCACACACATGGCGTAGGTCAGTATATCGCAGCCCTGTCCGCCGTACTCCTTGGGTACGGGAATGCCCATAAAACCATATTTTGCCATCTTCTCCACGGTTTCCCTGGGAAAACGCTCCTCCTCATCCACTTCCTGTGCAAGAGGCTTCACTTCATTCTCAGCGAAATCCTTAAACAGCTGTCTCGCCATCTCATGCTCTTTGGATAATGTAAAATCCATGATTTAATCCTCCACTTTCATCTAAATTTACATAGCTATTGCCGTCATTTCAGCGCGCCGGGGCCAAATGTCGCGCCGACGCGCTGAAATCCGCTTTATTTCGCGTAGTTGTAGAAGCCCTCGCCGGTCTTCTTGCCCAGTTTGCCCGCGCGGACCATCTTTCTCAGCAGGGGGGCGGGAGCATACTTGGAATCGCCGGTCTCCGCATGGATAACCTCCATGATCGCCAGCACAATGTCCAGACCGATGTAATCGCCCAGAGCCAGAGGTCCCATGGGATGATTGGCGCCCAGCTGCATCGCCACATCAATATCCGCCACGGATGCCACGCCTGCGGCATATACATTGATGGCTTCGTTGATCATGGGGATCAGGATTCTGTTTACCACGAAGCCTGCCGCCTCATTGACTTCCACGGGGGTCTTGCCGATCTCTGTGGCGATACCCTTGATCTTCTCCACCAGCTCGGCGGGGGTGTTCGCGCCTGCGATCACCTCCACCAGCTTCATTCTGTCGGCGGGATTGAAGAAGTGCATGCCGATCAGAGGGCGGTCCAGACCGTTGCCCATCTCTGTGATGGACAGGGAGGAGGTGTTGGAAGCGAAGATACAGTCTTTCTTTACAATCTGCTGCAATTCCGCAAAGGTCTGCTTCTTGATCGCCATGCTCTCAGGGCAGACCTCAATAACCAGATCGCAGTCCGTGCAGATATCCTTCAGGCCCGTAACGATCTTCCCCATGATCTCCTCGCCCTTTTCGGCGCTGATTTTCTCCTTGCCGACCAGGAAATTGATATTCTTCTGGATCTTGGCCTTGCCGCCATCCGCAAATTCCTGCTTGATATCACATAAGCATACCTCATAACCCTCTGTCATCGCAAAAGCCTGCGCAATCCCCGCACCCATAGTGCCGGCACCAATAATACCTACTTTCATGTAAAGTTCCTCCTTTTTATCCTATAATCCGTTTTAGCAGTTCTTGAAAGGCTCCTTGACCTTCTCCTTGTTCTTGTCCAGGAAGAAAGCCATGCCGTACTTCTGATCCTCGGTCTCGAAGCAGTCTCCAAACAGCTTCTCCTCGATAACCACGGCCAGATCCATGTCCACATCCAGGCCCTCGTTGATGGCTTTCTTACAATTCCGCACGGCGATGGGCGCGTTCCTGGCGATACCGGCCGCCATCTTTTCCGCCGCCGCCAGCAGCACCTCCTGCGCGGTCTTCACCACATTGCCCTCAGCGTCCGTCTCGGCGGAGTACACCTCGTTCACCAGTCCGATGCGGTATGCCTCCGGGGCCTTGATATTGCGGGCCGTATAAATCATCTGCTTGGCCATGCCCGGGCCCACCAGACGGGCAAGCCTCTGGGTCCCGCCAAAACCGGGCGTGATGCCCAGGCCCACCTCCGGCTGTCCGAACACCGCATTGTCCGAACAGATGCGGATGTCACAGCTCATGGAGATCTCACAGCCGCCCCCCAACGCAAAGCCGTTGACGGCCGCGATTACAGGGATGGGGAATGTCTCCAGCTTGCGGAACACATCGTTGCCCTTCTTTCCGAAAGCCTCGCCCTCTGTCTTCGTCAGTGTGCTCATCTCACCGATGTCCGCCCCCGCCACAAAGGACTTCTGTCCCGCCCCGGTAAGGATCAGACATCTCACTTCGTCCAGATTCACCGCATCCAGTGCATCATTTAGCTCATCCAACACCTGACTGTTCAGCGCGTTCAGCGCCTTCTCCCGGTTGATGGTGAGTATCGCGTACTGCCCCTTCTGCTCGTAAAGAATATAATCCATATCCACCTCTCTTCTGCAAGTCCCCGGTCCGGTATCCATACCGGCTCTCCGGCCTGCCCTGTCTCCTTAGGAACTGTCAAGAATTAACTTTGCAGATGACGTAGGATAAATCTTTTTATGCAAGGCGGAGGAATGAGGCGTACTGGGGTACGCCGATTGACGACAACGCGGCATAAGAAGATTTAAACAAGTCAGATGTAAAGATTAATTCTTTGACAGTTCCTTAATTTCATGCCCGGAAATATCTGTTCCGTACTCTCAAACAGCCCGGAGAACACATCTCCCCGGGCCTGATCTGTCTTGTTAATCCTCGATCTTAACGATGGTGGAGCAACCCATGCCGCCGCCGATGCACAGCGTAGCCAGACCTGTCTTGGCTCCCTTCGCCTGCATCTCATGCAGCAGAGTCACCAGAATACGGCATCCGGAAGCGCCCACAGGGTGACCCAGAGCGATGGCGCCGCCGTTGGGGTTCAGCTGCCTGTCCACGTCGATGCCCAGCTCCCTGCCCACTGCCACGGACTGAGCGGCAAAAGCCTCATTTGCCTCAATGATATCGAAGTCCTCGATCTTCATGCCGGTTTTGGCCAGCACCTTTTTGGTGGAGGCAACGGGGCCGATGCCCATCACCTCGGGACGAACACCCGCAAGAGCGCCTGCCACGAAGGTAGCCATGGGCTTCACGCCCAGTTCTTTGGCTTTCTCCTCGCTCATCACCACGATGGCGGCGGCGCCGTCATTGATGCCGGAGGCGTTGCCCGCGGTCACGAAGCCGTCGGGATTGATGGGACGCAGCTTTGCCAGCCCCTCGATGGTGGAACCGGCGCGGGGGCCCTCATCCACTTTAAACTCGATGGTCTCCTTTTTCTTCTTGACCATCACGGGCACGATCTCCGCGTCAAAGGCGCCGGACTTCTGCGCCGCCTCTGCCTTCTGCTGGCTCTTAAGCGCGAACTCGTCCAGCTCCTCGCGGGTAAGCCCCCACTCGCGACAGATGTTGTCGGCGGTCATGATCATGTGGTAATCGTTGAAGGCATCCCACAGAGCGTCCTTGATCATGGTGTCCACTAAAGTGCCGTTGTTCATTCTATAGCCGTAACGAGCCTGAGGAATGGCATAAGGAGCCATGGACATGTTCTCCATGCCGCCTGCCACTACGATATCCGCGTCACCGGCCATGATCATCTGCGCGGCCTGGTTTACGCAGTTCAGGCCGGAACCGCACACCACGTTCATGGTCACTGCGGGTACCTCGATGGGCAGACCGGCCTTGATGGAAGCCTGGCGGGCCACATTCTGCCCCTGGCCTGCCTGAATCACGCAGCCCATATATACCTGGTCAACCTGCTCGGGAGCCACACCCGCCCTGCTTAAAGCCTCCTTGATTACGATTGCCCCCAGCTCCGCCACCGGGGTAGTGCTCAGGGTTCCGCCCATGGTGCCGATCGCTGTACGGCAGGCGCCTGCTAATACTACTTTCTTTGCCATTTCTTTCTCCTCCAACTTGTTTTTTCGCTTTGTTTCCGCGGCTTCGGCAATGATTGTTATTTTTTTGTCATTACCATTGCTTCTAGTGTAGCATACCGTTTCCCGTTTTGCAACGGATTTCTCAAAAGAATTATGCGCCAGAATCATCCACTTCCGTCCGCCTCGCGTAAGCCGATCTGAATCCTGTATTTACGGGCTCCAGACAGAGCGGGCCGGGCTGGAACATGAAATCCGGACAGGCTCCAGCGCGCGCTGTAATTAACGTATTCTCCGATTGCATATTCCGTTTTTGTGTGA
Organism: uncultured Acetatifactor sp.; assembly: GCA_910583845.1. Taxonomy (GTDB): domain Bacteria; phylum Bacillota; class Clostridia; order Lachnospirales; family Lachnospiraceae; genus Acetatifactor. The sequence goes on along the minus strand of CAJUAB010000005.1, from coordinate 135,750 downwards.
TACAATCAAATCATATATAGAACGTACTTTCGATCATATAGGCATATGGGAGAAAAGAACCTTATGAATCAGCTTTCTTTATTTGATATGAATCCCGGCAACTCTGCCGGACAAAGCGGTATGGGAGACAGCGCGCCGGTGGCAGCCGGCCCTCTGGCGGACCGGCTGCGGCCCGCCACGCTGGAGGAATATGTGGGCCAGCAGCACCTGCTGGGGCCGGGCAAGATCCTGCGCCAGCTCCTGGAGCGGGACCAGATCCCCTCCATGATCTTCTGGGGACCTCCGGGAGTGGGCAAGACCACCCTGGCCAGCATCATCGCGGGCCGCACCCGTTCCTGCTTCGTGAACTTCAGCGCTGTGACCAGCGGCATCAAGGAGATCAGGGATATCATGAACCAGGCCCAGGAAAACAGGACCTACGGTATCCGCACACTGGTTTTTGTGGATGAGATCCACCGTTTCAACAAGGCCCAGCAGGATGCCTTTCTGCCTTTTGTGGAGCGGGGCAGCATCACGCTGATCGGGGCCACCACGGAAAATCCCTCCTTTGAGATCAACGCCGCGCTGCTCTCCCGCTGCAAGGTCTTTGTTCTGAAAGAACTGACGGAGGATGACCTCACCGCTCTTCTGTCCAGAGCGCTTACGGATAAACGGAGCTTTGGCAGCGCCCGGGTCCATATGGAGCCCTCCCTGCTGCCGATTATCGCCGGCTTTGCCAACGGGGACGCCCGCACGGCCCTGAATACCCTGGAGATGGCAGTGCTGAACGGCGCGCTGTCCCCCGACGGCTCCGTGACCGTGACCCGGGAAACTCTGGAGCAATGCATGGGCAAAAAGACTCTGCTGTACGACAAAAAAGGCGAAGAGCACTACAACCTGATCTCCGCCCTGCACAAATCCATGCGCAACTGCGACCCGGACGCCGCCGTCTACTGGCTGGCCCGGATGCTGGAGGCCGGGGAGGACCCCCTGTTTATCGCCCGTCGGCTCATCCGCTTTGCCAGCGAGGACGTGGGGCTGGCTGACCCCCAGGCCCTGCCCCTGGCGGTAGCCGCCTACCAGGCCTGCCATTTCAACGGTATGCCGGAATGCGATCTGAATCTGACCCAGGCCGTGGTATACCTCTCCCTGGCCCCCCGCTCCAATGCCCTGTACAGGGCTTACCAAACCGCCAAGGCGGATGCCATGACCCGCTTAAGCCAGCCCGTTCCCCTGGTGATCCGCAACGCCCCCACAGAACTGATGGAGGAACTCCATTACGGGGAGGGCTATGTCTATGCCCATGACACCCGGGAAAAAATGGCTCGCATGACCTGCCTGCCGGAAGATCTGAAAGACCGCCGCTATTACCTGCCCACGGAAGAGGGCACGGAAGGTATCCTGAAACAGCGCCTTGCGCGGAGCCGGGCTTTCCGGCTGGGAGAAGCCGCGGATGACGCCGCCGGTTCCTGACACGGCGGAAAAAAGTATGTCGGACTTCCCCTGCCTTTCCGGCACACCCTCTTTGCCTGCTATATGTGATACAATGCCGAATACTGTCAACGCCAATGCCAGACGCTGCATGGACATCAACAAGGTTCCTGACTCACAAATGAAAAAAACACTGCGATAAAAGATCGGTGTGAGAAGTACGCGGAAAGCATTTGTCAGGATCACTGCCGCAGGTCCCCGTCTTCTTCACTCCCCTGCGCATACAGCAGCATGTCATGGTTTACCGTTTTATAGAACAGACGCCGGAACCGTTCGGAGCGTCCGCATGGCCCCGGATTTTCCTGCTCCTCCTGTCCCAGGGCCCACATCACCTTTGCCACCGTCGCCTCCAGGGTCATATCGTAGGCCTCCATAAGGTGAAAATTCTCCTTGATCACCCGGCCCACCTTGTAGACCTCCATGTCGCTGCCTTCATGGGTCACCTGGGTGGCCATCATGACGATCTTTCCCGCCTCCGTCCAGCGGCGTATTTCCGTATAAAAGGGAACCCGCCCGTACTCAGGGAGTCCCCCGACGCCGAAAGCCTCTATCACCACCGCGTCATAAAAGGGAAACAACCGCTCCAGCACCGAACCGTCCATTCCCGGCATCAGCTTGAGCAGCAATACCTTCTCATTCAGTTTATGGTAAAATACAGCAGGGCCCGTCACCCGGTCCCTGTCATCAATATAAAATACGATTTTCCCGTCACACAGGGCCGCCACATTGGGATAATTGATGCTGGAAAAGGCGTTGTAGCTCTTGGAGCGCTCCTTCTTTGCCCGGGTTCCGGCGATGGCATTGCCGCCGAAGACAATGTTTACTCCGTGCGCCCTGGCATCGGAGGCGAAGCGCAGGCTGTCCAGCAGATTGGTTCTGGCATCCGTCACAGGCAGGTTGATGGGCTTCTGGGAACCGGTGATCACAACGGGCTTTTTGCTGTTCTGCACCAGATAGGACAGAGCCGCCGCCGTGAAAGCCATGGTATCCGTTCCGTGACAGATCACAAAGCCGTCATAGCGCGCGTACTTTTCCTCGATCAGTTCCGCCAGCTGCAGCCAGTGCCTTGCGTATATATTCGTGCTGTCCAGATTAAAAGGCTGCAGAATGTCCACCTGACAGAATGACTTATATTCCTCCACATATTGCAGCAGATCCCCAGCTGCTATCTTTGGCGCCAGCCCCTCCTTTGTATATCCCGACGCTATGGTGCCTCCCGTGGCTATCAATAGCACTTTTTTCATATATTCCGTCTTCTCTCCTTATATGTTCAAATAATCAGTCAATTCCGTCACTGGTGGAAAGGATGCATTGCTCCCTCCGGCCGGGGACCGGACACTTCGTGTCAGGCCGGCTGTGATCCGGCCAGCAGCCATGCCATCACATGCACGGCCTGCTGAAATCTGCCGGTGCGGATCAGTTCCTGGATCTCCTGCGGCGTGTGAAGCTCCACATGCAGGAACTCTGTTTCATCCAGATGCTGCCGGGCGGCCATACGGCAGTTTTTCGCCATATAAATATGGGCATAGTTGTCCGATATCGAGGCGTTGGAGGGAATGGTAAGCAGATGCGTCCACTCGGATGACATATAGCCCGTCTCCTCCAAAAGTTCTCTCTTTGCCGCAGCAAGCGCGTCTTCGGAAGCGCTCATTCCCCCAGCCTCCGTCCCGGAGACTGCGGCTCCCCCGCCGTATTCCCTTCCGTCAGAGCGCTCCAGACCGCCCGCCGGAAACTCGGTGGTGACCTCCTTAATCCCCTGCCGGAACTGCCGCACACAGAGATAATTGCCGTCACAGTCCGATGCCACAATAACCACATAATCCCTGCGGCTGAAGCTGTAAAACGGTTCAAACACCTTTCCGTCGGGAAGACGGTAGGCCGACCGCCGGAAGTCAATCCATTCATCCTGTATAATATGTTCTGTGATAACCTCTTCCCAGGTGAGATTTTCTCTGTTATCCGCCATTATATTCTTCCTCCACTCTGTCTTTTCCTTCCACCCCCGCGGTGATCCGCATATGGGGTCTTTGCGGAACGCACCCCGGCTTCCGTTCAGACCCTTACGTTCACAGCGCTTTCAGGTTCCCGGTCATCTTATTATACCTCCGGTGCCTGTGTTTCACAATATGATATTTTGCAGGGATATCCCCTCACCTGCCGACGCCATTTGCAGAGAGCGTTTCACATACGTCTGTGAAATCACAGTGTGCGGACGCCGCACTGTCGATTCAATACATTTCAGATACGATTCATGCCCCGGGTCTCCATTCCATGGCAAATGGCCTATAATACAGATGTAATAATCAGCCGCTGCCCGCCATACAGCGGATCGGTCATATGACGGAAACAGCCACATGGAGCATGTTGGCTGCAAACATCCGTTGATCCCGGCATCTTCGGCGTCCGCGCCGGAAAAACAATTGTATTCATGGACCAGGAGGAATTATCATGGGATTATTTGAGAAAAGGGAGCCTTGCGCCATCTGCGGCGGCAAGGTGAAAGCGTTGCTGCCCTGGACTGTCGACGGCAGATTGGTATGCAATAACTGCTACGGACAGGTAGACCTGCCCGGCGGCACTGCGGAGAATATGAGTTTTGAGGAATTTCGCCAGTATCTGGCTTTCCGCAAGGAAAACGCGATGTTAAAGAACCGGTTTCAGGTTTCGCTGGAGGTGGATTTCGGCTGGTTTGACACCAAGTTCCTGATTGATACCCACAATTGCCTGCTGTGTATGGATAAAAATCTGGACAAAACCATTTTTGAGGGACGGCATATCAAATCCTTTGTCATCCGCGAGGACGCATCGCCACTGTTCGAGGGCAGCGCCGCCGGATTAATCTGCCATAACAGTTCCGTAGCGGACTGGGCTATGGCGGTGGCCCCGCAGATCAATCAGTACCGGCTGCAGCGGGAGATGCAGGATTACCTGAACCGGGGCTACAACAACAACAGTTCCACGCCGTATATTGACATCCCGGAGCCCTTTAAGGAATTCATTGTTGAAATTCAATTTGAGCATCCCTATTGGACCTTCTTCTCCGCGGATATGAATGGGCCTGAGTTCAACAACTCCGCACCGGATATCAACAATTATCTCAGCTGTTACCGGCAGGATGTCCAGCTCATGAAACAGTTTGCGACGGCGCTCAGGGATATCGCTTTTCCCAACGCTCCGATTCAGCAGGATACCCCCACAAGCCAGGCGGCCGCATACTATGGGGGGAACACTCCTGCCACAGGGGGCGATACGGTGGAGGAAATCAGACGCTTCAAAGCCCTGATGGACCAGGGCATTATCACGGAAGAAGAATTTGCGGCCAAGAAAACCCAGCTGCTGGGGATTTAAAGTGTGTAGCCCACAAGTCAACTACCGGTATACGGAAAAGAGGTAAATATGAAAAAGAAATTGCTGACTTTGATATTGACTTCGGCCTTGTGCCTGTCTCTCGCCGCCTGCGGCGAAGAGCCGGTTTCCACAGGCGAAGCACCAACTATGTCTCCTTCCCCTCCGACAGAACTCTCCCCGTCGGAAGAGAACACATTGCCTTCCTCCCCCTCGGACTCCACCGCTTCCGACAGCGACGCCGGGGCCGGCACCCCCGCCGACGGCAGCTGGGCAATATACTGGTATCTCTGCGGCAGCGATCTGGAAAGCAACGGCGGCTTTGCCACCACCGATCTGATGGAGATGCTGGAGGTCCAACTGCCCGAAAATGTCAACGTCGTCATCCAGACCGGCGGCGCCGCCATCTGGCAGAACACATATATGGACCCGTCCAGGCTGCAGCGATGGCTGTATAACAGCGACGGTCTCCAGCTGCTGGAAGAACAGGAATCCGCCAGCATGGGAGACGCCCGGACGCTGTACGATTTTCTGTACTTTGCCAATACCAACTACCCGGCGGACAAGGTGGCGGTCACATTCTGAAACCATGGGGGCGGTTCCGTGAGCGGAGCGGCTTTTGATGAACTCTATGAACTGGATTCACTCAATCTGGCCGAAATGTATCAGGCATTTGACGCGGTCTGGCCTGCGGATCAGGAAAACCCGCCATTGGAGTTGGTCGGCTTTGACACCTGTCTGATGGCTACAGTGGATGTAGCGGCTGTTTTCCAGAACTTCTCCCGATATCTGGTGGCCTCGGAGGAAGTGGAACCGGGCAACGGCTGGTACTATTCCGGCTGGCTGGGCGAGTTGGCGGAAAATCCGGCCATGGATGGCGACGATCTGGGTATAGCCATCTGCAATACATATTATGAGGGATGTGAAGCGGAGGGCACTCAGGATCAGACAACCCTGTCTCTCACCGACTTAACCCGGCTGTCCCCGCTGCTGGAAGCATATGAGGCTTTCGGGCAGGAAGCCCTGACCGCCGCTTCTCAGGACCCCGGCTTTTTTGCCGAGTTGGGCCGCGCGGCTTCCCTGAGCGAGAACTACGGCGGCAACACCAGGGAGCAGGGGTATACCAATATGGTGGACCTGGGGCATCTTGCCCGTCAGACCGCATGGATGCTGCCCTCTGCCCAGAATGTCTCCGACGCGCTGGAGCAATGTGTAGTGTACCGGATCGGGGGGATTTACCGCGCGGAGGCCACCGGCCTGAGCTGCTATTATCCCTACAGCGGAGATCTGGATAATCTTAACGGCTATGTCAATATGGGAGAAGGTCAGGCCTTCAAGCATCTGTATTCCTACGGTCTCACCGGTGAACCGGGAGCGGACGGCAACGAGTATCTGGCCCTCCTGGACATTCAGGAACTGCCAAAGGTCCTCACTCTGGCTGACATGGACTGGGATGGTGCACCGCTGGATCTGAACGATGAGGGAACTTCCATTCTGACCCTTGGACCGGAGGCGGACACGGTTCTGTCCGGCATCGGATTTTCATTGTATTATGTGGATGAATCCAATGATCAGATGCTGCTGCTGGGCACCGACAACGACATCATTGCCGACTGGGAAAACGGCGTGTTCTGCGACAATTTCCGAGGCGTATGGGGCGCTGTCGACGGCCATCTGGTCTATATGGAGCTCTATTTTGAGGGCGATGACTATAATCTCTATTTTGTGCCCGTTCTGCTGAACGGCGAAGCCTGTAATCTACAGGTGGTCTACGATTTCACCGCGGCAAAATGGACCATTCTTGGCGCCACGCAGGGGCTGGATGACTCCGGTATGGCCAGCAAGGAACTGCGTTTATTGGAGGAGGGCGATGTGATCACAACGATCTGGAAAATAGCCTCCTACAGCGGGGATGACGACTTTGAGATGTATACAGCCGAGGAACTGACCGTTACCGCGGACACCACGTTCGGAGAGGCCCCTTTATTTGACGGCAGTTATTCCATGGTCTTTGAGATGCGGGATGCCGCTGGCCATTACGCCTGTTCCGATGCCGTGACCTTTGACTGCGCTGCCGGGGAGATCACTACGACAGTCTATGGAGACTGATCAAAAAGCGCGGACGTCGTGCCTCTTTGGAAGTATCCGCCGGATTGCGGTTCTGTCATCGGCCCGGCGGATATACTTTACAGCGCAGGGATAAAAGGGCTGCCGTACGCGGCAGCCCTCTTTTCCTCTGACCTGTATCTGAGTCCTTAATTGTTGCAGGGCTCAAAGATCCACATCTGGTTCTCTTCACCGTAATAGGTCCACTGACACACATTTACACCATCCGACGAACCCCAGTTATAAACGTCAAGCCCTTTTCCGTCGCTGGAAACCTTGGTGACAATCCCGTATGCTCCGGCATTTGAGGTTCCCATCAGCTTGAACTTCTGCGCGTCCGCGCCGTTGGCTGAATAGGTCTGGATGTTTGTGCCGTCTTCGTTGGCTCCGTACTGTACATCCAGCATATAGCCAAAGCCGTTCTTTAAGGTAATATACCCGTCTCCCAGATTCGTCACATACCACTTCTGTCCTGCCGCGCCGGAGCCTGTGCCGATTTCCACATTCACGCTGTCTCCGCCTGCATTTCCGGCAGTCTGCAAATACTTCTGGGAATGTACGTTTTTAATATAATACCAGCCGTTCTGCAGCGTGGGCTGAGTTCCCGTACCACCGCCGATACCAAAACCCGCATCCTTGTAGGCAGCCAGCACACGATAATACGCATCCTTCGCAACGCCTAAAGTCGAGAACAGCAGCGGCTTCTCTCCTTTAATCCATGTAACGTCATCGGATATACCCCAGTGAGTAATGCCCGTGATATTGCCGCCGTTCTTTTTGATTCTGAGAATGTTTGTCATCAGGTCATACATGTAATTCGCCTGATCTGTATTCCCCTTATTGACAACATCCAATTCCGTAATCTGTACCTCCAGGCCTGCGTTTACAAAAGACTGCAACGCTGTGGTATAATACTCCACGCTGGGGAAGGTTGTCCCCAGATGCGACTGCATTCCCACCCCGTCACACAGCTTCTTGTCGGAGTTGATATACTGAATCATCCGGATGACATCATCCACTTCCATGTATGTATTGTAGTCATTGTAGAACAGACTGACGGAATCTGTTAAGCCGAAATAGCTGATGCAGTCATGAGCATACTGGAACGCGCGCTTCACGAACGCCGGAGAGGTGGTTACATTTCCGTAAATCGCCTGCCAGCCGGAATTATCCGCATGCAGATACTCATTGACAACATCCCATGCATACACTATTTTGCCGTACTTGCTTGTGTATACATGATTCATAACGGACTTAATGTAATACTCCATCCGGATATCCATCTGCGCGGCAGACACATAGCCGTAATCCTTGGAATATCCGACCCGGAAAAACCAGTCCGGTGTCTGGCTGTGCCATACTAAGGTATGCGCCCTTACGGAAAGTCCGTTTTCGTAACAGATCCGGAGCACCTCGTCCAGCGTGTCAAAATTGATCGCCGGAAGATAGGTTTCCGTACAGGAGGACGGTACATAATAGCCTGCGTTCGCAGCCGCCTCTTTCGTAATAAGTTTCGGGGAATAGCCCAGCATGGCGTCCGGCTTCATTTCATTTTCCAGTGTAATGCTGTTATAATGAGTCTTTACGTGCGCCAGCGTATTCGCGTCACGAAGCTGACTCAGATTAATGCATGTCCCGGAATAGCCGAACAGTGAACCATAGGTGTTCAGCAATGTCTCCTGCGCTGCCTCCGCCTTGCCGCCCGGAAGCAGCACTCCCAGCAGCAGGGCCAGCGCCAATACACTGCCAAGCAGCTTTTTCCATTTTGTTTTCATAATAGCAAACCCTCCAAAATGATACTTTACATAATATGCCTTTGCCCGCATCAATCCCGACCCGCAATGGATACGTTTTCCGTCCCTCCCTTCTTTTGCTACATTAGTCAGATTTTGATGTTTGCAATCAAATTATATCATATTGGCCTAAATAGTACAATATATTTTATTTGAAATATAAAGCACGTTTCCCGTAAAATTACATTTTGGATAAAAAACAATATCCCGTCAGACAAATTATAATTCCAGGGCGCAAGCAGGCTATACTGCCCACCTGCTTCAACAGCCGAATGCTCTATGCCCGCCCATGCATTCATTGCGGTTGTCCGCAACTGAATTTCACACATCAGAGCCTGCTCACAGACCCCATAGGCGCCGGAATGGCCCTACCCAAATACAATCTCCTCCGCAAACTCTCCCACATGGATATTTCCTTCCTCCGGTTTCAGCACATGTTTTCCCCGCACATTCAGGTTCTTAAACCGGACGTCCGTCACCCTGCGGTTCTCGTCATACCCTTTGATCTCCGAAGCAAATTCTCCCTCCCCTGTATAGAAAATATCCTCAAACACCACGTGCTCCACACAGTTTCCGGGGATGGGATTGTATTTTTTGTTCCATTTTACCTGAATATCCAGCAGCTTTCCTCTCTCGAACTGCTCCACTCTGATATTCCTGTAGGTTACATTCCGTACCGTATTGCCGTCGCCCACATTGATGCACAGGCATCCCAGATAATCGTCCTGGGGCTCGTGGTGCTCCAGAATATCCACGTCCTCAAAGCTGATGTTTTCAAGCAGGCTGCCGCCGTTCTCCGAATCCCCGTGGACGCCTATCATAGTGGGATGAGCCACGTCCGCCCACAGAACGGCATGCTTTACCGTGACATTCCGGGTATCGCCCTTATAATCTCCTCTGGCTCCGTATACGGCGATGCAGTCATCTGAATTGCGCATAAATACATCCTCTATGGCCACATCGCTGCATGCCATCATATCGATGCCGTCAGACCATCCCTCACAGCTAAAGGCCATGATATCCTTTATCCTCACATTGCGGGAACTGCCCAGATGGACGCTGTAATGGGCCGGATTCATGATGATAACCCCTTCCACCGTTACATTTTCCGAATAGCTGATATCCGCCCCCCGCAGATAGGTCTGCTTCTTCACATGCCCCAGGTAAATCATTCCCCTTCCGGTGATGGAGACATTTTTCTGATGATAAATCAGAAAACTTCCCATGACAACGGCGCCGCCGGAAAGAATGACGGTGGTGTCGGAAGGGACATTGCATTTATTCTCCTTCAGCCTGTGCAGCCCCGGCGCAAAACAAACCGTCTTTCTCCCCTCAACCTGCGGTGCCTGCCGGATTATGTCTTCCAGATCCAGCTCTTCCCCATCAGACTCAACCAAAAGGCCGGGCGTTTTTTTCTCCTCCGCCGCTTTCCCCGCAAACAGATGCAGATTATGGAATCTGTCCCCGTTTATCTCAACGGAGAGCTTCGCCGGCTTCTCCAGCATGAATCGGACAGTGTTTCCCTCTTTTTGAAATTCAATCCCTGCCGCCCGGGGACGAATCTGCGCGGACACAACGTCTTCTTTTAAGCTCGTCACCTCGCATTCCACTTTCCCCTGAAAATCAAAATACGCCACGGAGGCCTCCCTCACATGATGCATGTCGATCCTGGCAAGACAGGTGCCCACTTCCATCCATTCACGGCCCATGAGCCTGACTCTGACTCTGAAATCCTCCAGCACCGGCACACCCTCAGGTACCGGATACACATATAATTCCGCCATCTCTTCTCCTCTTTTCCCTTTTATTAAAACCGTGCTCCCACAGCGTCTCCCGCTTCCCTGTAAGCCGCACATACCCGGATGCCTAAAGGGACTGCGGTCGATGCCGCAGCCCCTTATCCTCAATCAAATACCCTGCTTTAATTCTGAACCTTCGCGTTATAAGCCTCTACCTCGCTGGCCACAACATTCTTGTAGGTGTCGATAATCGTAGCCGCAGGTGTGCCCTGCTTGGCCTCTTCCTCGCCGTAGCTCATGGTGACGCCTTCATACAGGTTATCGTTCTTTCTCTGCGGAATGCTCTTTGCCATGCAGTCATAATACAGCTTGATCTCATCCTCGGTCATGTACAATGCCTGCTCTTCCCTCAGTCCCTTTGCGTACTCATCCAGGATCATTGCCGCAAGCACAGCGCCGCCTAAGGGATTCTTCGCGCCGTTGGGGATCGCATACCCATTGTCCCATACGGGAGTGGTAGCCATGGAGCCGTCCAGGGTGGGAATGGGCACAAAGCCCACATCCTCGTTTTTGCCAAGGATTGCATTGTTATTGTTTTCATCCCTGTTTGCCAGATGCTCCTGGTTAATCGCTTCGATGTACATTGCGCCGGTTCCCAGCCATCCGTCATTGAATGTCACTAAATTGCCGTTGTCATCCTTCCTCTGCGCCCTGGCCTGGATGGTCTCCAATTTGGTGATGAACTCGAAATAATTCAGCAGTCTCTCCTCTTCCCAGTTGGCCTTCAGCAGCCCATTGCCTTCCTCCTGAATCCCCACAATCCCGGAAGCGTACGCAAAGTTCTGCAGCTTGTAACGGGGCCCGAGTCCCCACTGGTCGATGGTGCCGTCTCCATCGGTATCCTGGGTCAGAATATCACAGTACTCAAGGAATTTATCCCATGTCCACTCTCCTTTTGCATAGAGCTCTCCAGGAGTTTCCAGGGCGTTGTCCTCGAACAGGGGAATATAGTAAGCAACCAGATAGGGCTTCGTCCTTGCGCTGTTGGTAAACACGTAGTACTCATCCTTGTACTTGAAATTGTCCATGGATGCCTGATCCATGAAGTCGCTTCCCAGATCCTGCTGGATGTACTCGGTGATGGGCTGGAAGTAATTGCCTGTCACATAGCTGGGGAAGCAGGCATTGCCCTCTGTGAATATCAGATCCGACTGATTGCCCGCCGCCGTATTCGCCTGCATGGTCTCGATGCCCTTATTCCATCCGATGGCGTTCACCGTAACCGTTCCTTCGCCGTATTTTTCCTCATAGCGCTTGATTGCGGCCATCTCGAAGCTGTCTCTTCCGTTGGGATCCCAGTAGTGATCCAGGGTCACATTCGGATTCTCCAATGTGTCGATCTCCAGAAGGCTCTGGTAAGCGGCATCGCTTCCCGAATCACGAGATTCCTCCGCGCTGGATTCCTCACTGCCGGATTCCTCCGTGCTGGATTCCTGCTGGGAAGAATCCTGACTCTCTGTCTGAGAGACAGACTGGCCGGACCCCTCCGCCGGGTCTGCACCGCAGCCGGTCAGCATACCGATCACCATGGAAGCTGCCAACAGCGTACTCAACAATGTTTTCTTTTTCATTCTTAAACCTCCTTAAAATGTGTGATACAATATAGTTGCTTTTATTTTAAAGGCCCTATGGCCGATAAAACCTTCCTGAACCTGGTACTTGGAAGAATGCCCGCACCCTGGGCATTCATTCCTGTGAGATTTGGAACCTCCCGGCATCTCATCGTTCTTCTCACACTTCCCGTCATGCCGCCTGCGGCGGCCCGGACAGTCCGTATGAAGAATTTTTACACACTTTATCCCTTGATTCCGGAGCTTTCCACGCCCTCCACGAACCATCTCTGGGTAAAGATATAGATAATCAGTACCGGCAGTATGAACAACAGCACCGCGGCATAGGTTACACCCATCTGGAAAGCCAGATCATTTCTGGTAGCAAGGTCGCTCATCATGCTGTCAATTGCCAGCCTCAATTGTATGGCAAGGGGCTGATGCTTCTGGGGAAAGAATGTCCTGGTCAACGTGTACTCATTCCAATGCCATACGATGGAGAACAAAAATACTGTCAGGATAGAGGATTTTGCGTTCGGCAGCATGATTCTCACATAGGTAGTGATACTGCCGCAGCCGTCTATCTTTGCCGCTTCTTCCAGTTCCTTCGGAATTCCCCGGAAGCACTGCCTGAACAGATAGATGAAGATGCCTGACCTCAGCCCCACCCCAAAGAAGGAGGGCAGCCAGAAGGACCATCTGGTGTCAATCAGGTTGACGGCGTATTCCGTATAGTTTTTCCCCGTAATCAGTCCCAGCAGTTTGCTGATCCCGAAAAAATCAAAGAAACGGTACTGTACAAAGGACGGCAGGAAGATAATCTGGGTGGGTACAATAATCGTCAAAATCACCATCAGAAACAGCGGTTCCCTGAAAGGAAATCGAAATCTTCCGAATCCGTAGCCTGTGAGAGAACAGACCACAATCTGTATGGCCGCACAGCTTAGACACAGGATCATGGAGTTTACCAGACTCTCGTCAAACTTGACATATGTAATGGCATTTTTGATATTGTCCAGCGTCAGAGACTTGGGAATCCAGATGATGCTCAGATCCCGGTATTGATCCACGGGCATAAATACCTTGGATAAAATCTGCAGCAGCGGATAGAGAATGACAAAGCCCAGTCCGAAAATCAGCAGGAAACGGCACAGACTCCAGATCCGTCTGGTCATGCCATAAAGCTCCTTTTTCCGAAACCGCTTCTTCACAGCGCCGTCCGCCAGTGCATTTCCCCCGCGGATATGCATTTTTTCCAGAATTGCACTTGCACTCATGCTTGCTCCTCTCTGCCCCTTTTCAGGGCGCCTAGTTTTCATTTGCGTAGAATACATGTCTGGATGTCAGCGCATAAATCAGGATAATGATCAGGAATGCCACCAGACAATAGGACAGGCCCAGTGCCGAGCTTCCGCCCAGATTCCCCCGCTGGGAATATTCTTCATACACAAACTTAATCATTACATTGGATACATTGGTAAAGGAATCAATCAGCGAGTACACCACCACCACAAGAGTGATGGGGGATATGCGCACCCAGGTTATCTTCCAGAAGCACTCCCAGGCCGTGGCCCCCTCTATCTGCGCCGCCTCGTATTCCGCCGCGGGAATTCCCTGAAGCCCCGACAGGTACAGGATAATCTGAATCCCCGACATCCACACGATGTCAAACAGGCGGTCTGATATCTCCGTGAAGACATCTACAATCCCCTGGGGAAGCCCTGCCGAACTCAGGATCTGTGCCACGCCGTTACTGGAAAAGAGATAGGTATTTTCCGTTTCCATGGAAGTATCCATCCCGTAAGACCGCAGCACCTGAATGGCAATGCCGGAGGTAATAATCACCGGCAGGAAGAACAATGCTCTGGCAAAAGTCCTTCCCCTGAACTTCTGATTCAGCACAATTGCGATGAAAAGGCTGAATATGACACAGATCGGCACTTCTATGACAAACTTTGACAATCCCGGCCACACGGTGCTGCTGAAAAAGTAAATATCGTCCCTGAACTTATAAATGAAATTCTCAAAACCGATATATTCGAATACCATGCCGTCCGCGGTGATGGACATCTTCTGGAAAGCATAATAGAAAGCCATTCCCAGCGGCCGCAGGAACAGGAAAATGAACCCGATCAGCCAGATGGATATGAATGCATAGCCTGTCAACGCTTCTCTCCGCCGCATTTTATTCGCTTTGCGTCTGCCAGCCATATTTCCCTATCTCCTTTCTCCCTCCAGGTATACATAGCCTCCGGCTCCTACCGTAACGCCGTCCGCCTGAACCTCTTTCTTTCCGTAATTTACATATACGGAACCGCCTGCGCCGTAGTCCGTCCGGTAAGCCCGTTCACCGATGCGCTCATATCCGGTGATTTCATATCCGGCCACTGCGGATAATATAGGGATCGCCTCCTGATAATATGCCGTCATGGTATCTTCCCAGCTCTCGAACTTTGCGTTGTACAGATCATTATATCTTGTATCCGCCAGCGTTCTCGAATCTCCGCAAATCAGGGCAAACCCGGGGTTGCTCCCCGTTTCCAGAGCCTTCAGCAGCGCCCTGTCCGGGTCCGCCGTCAGGTTGATGGGTTCCGTCCCGTAGGATGCATAGCCGTGCATCACGATCTGATAGAAAGGAATGCTCTCGTCAGCCAGGTTGAAGCCGGTGGATTCGGAAGTCACATTTGCGATATAATCCGCGTACATGGCCGCATAGATATTGCCGGTCTCCACCATGACCCTGTCCATGCTTTCCCCTGCATCCCGAACCATCTTTGACCATAAAGCCATGGTGTCATCCCTGTGAATGGCATTGCTTCTGGCGGTGAAATCCGAATACAGCGTGGAACCCACGGCCCCCAGGGAAATGTTGTCTGTATACAGCTTATCCTTCTGATTCATCAGTCTGCCAAACGCTTCCAGGCTGCAGTTCGGCGTCAGCATCTGCCATCTGTTCTCCGTCATTTTACTTCCGGTGTTCAGATCATACAGATACTGATAAGCCGTGTCGTGAGTCGCCGCCTGAATCGCGTCGCCATTGACGGAATAAGCCCCGCTCCGGTAGAAATTCAGGAAATCCACATCCGGAAATATCCGGATTTCCTCCCTGTCCGCATATTCCATAAGGGACTGATAATCGCCTTTTCCTCCCAGCGCCTTTTCGTACTTTACCTTAACGGGAACGGAAGCCTCCAGCCCATCCTCCTGCCAGCCCATGTAACGCACCGTCAGATTCTCCGCTCCTCCTTCCTTCAGCTGCCTTAAAATTCTCTCTGCTTCCTCATAGGAAGTCAGTTTCTCCACCCTCTTATAGGGAACTCCCAGAAAACAGGCAGTATCCTCAATGCCTCCGTACAGAGTCAGGTACAGGGAGGCTTCGGATGCCGCATCCTTTTTCTCCATCCCCTGTTCGATCAGATACGCCCGGTAACGTCTGGCCATGCCTATATAGTCCGAATTCTCCGCATCCAGAAGATGATAGCTCAGCCGGTAAGAGCCGCCCGAATAAGCATTATCCACTACAACCGTACTGCCCAGGCCGCCGTTCCCTCCGTAACCGTTGGCTACGGTCCGGCTTGCAGACATGCTCTGCCGATAGCGGAATGTCATGTACACATTATTGTAAGAGGTAATGGTTCCGGAATTCATGGCGTTAATTGCCGTACTGGCGCCGCCCTGTTCCGCCACCGCCAAAAAGCCGTGATCACCGAAAGACATGCCAAACACCGGCATCAGCACATTTTTCACGCTTTTCAGGCTTTTGTCCAGCAGCAGTACCGGGTCCCTGCCATATACATCCTGACCGTAAGCGCCGTAGGAGGACTTCTGGTTATTGAATTCAATCAATGCTCCGCTGCCGTCCGGTATCAGCATGTAGCCCTCGTCTTCCAGGCCTGCCGCCCCGAAATAAGGCAGTACATGGATATCCTTGATTCCCCAGTAAGACACTGTGGTCTTATCCTCCGCGACTCTCCCTTCCTCAATGTGTTCCCGGAAGTCTTCAAAAGGGATTGTCACGGAAAAACCATCCTCCGTCAGCCGGTACAGGGCGGAGAAAGTCACCGCGGCATCTTCAATGTAATACCAGACCTTCAGTCCGTCCCCTGTGTCCTCCAGTCTCACATTTCCGTCATTTACTGCCCCTGCCAGCGTGTTCTTGACCGAAGTGGCTCCGTTCTGGTCGATAAAGGTCAGCTGATAATCGCTGCCCAGATTGACTTTATTCACCGCCTTTGCCACTTCATCCGCGTCCCGGGCTTCCTGCGTGGGTACGGAAGTAAACCACACTTCCGACACCTTGTCATATATGCCTATATTGCCGTCTTCATTGGTATAAAAAGCCAGTCTGCTGTTTTCCATGACAAGATAGGTATACCCCATCCCGGCAGCCTCCCCTGAAGCCGCCGCCCAGCCGCTGCCGATTTTCTGCTCCGGAAGCTGTGTCTCCCCTTCCGCAGGCGCACCCCCCGGATCTGCGGCCAGCACCCTTGTGCCCCGGCCTGCGGGAAGAACCAGACTCAGTGCCAGAATCCCGGCCAGCCCTGCCGCTGCCAATGCTTTCCTGCATTTTTTCTGCCTTCTTTCCCCATCATGAGGCGGCAGCTTCTGATATTTTCCTGTCCTGCTGTTCATTTTTTGCCTTTCCGCCTGCTTAAGCAGGCAACCGCCCTATAGGTACCGAAGTTTCAGTTCAAAGTAGATCGTTGCGAAAAAGGAGTAAATCTGCGTGGCCAGACCCGACACCAGCACCACCAGAAACGCAATGATCATCACGCCGCACAGTGTCAGGAAAATGGACATCAATGTCTTCGGGCCGCTGTAATCATGAATTTCCATAAGCCCGACAAAGATCAGCAGGGCGCTCCATGCAACTCCGATGACATGCAGATAAGTCAGATAAACAGCCTCGCCGGACACCATCCCATGGGTAAGCCATACACGGACAATCCCCAGAACCACATAGGGCATCATGGCATAGGCTCCCGCCACCCATATTTCCTTCATCCTCCCTTTTCCGTCCATCAGCGTACAGAAGCACCAGTTGGCCACCACGCTGATGGCAAAGATCAGGACAGTGGTAAGCAGTACCTGAAAAATATTGACCTGCCCGTCCAGCTGTCTGTAAGTGACCTTGAAATCAAAGTCCACATAGCCCCAATCCAGGACACCCAGCAGTACCCACAGCACCAATATCCCGTTGGCAAAGCCCATGGAAAATTTGTTATTCACCTTCATCTCCCGAAATCCGTCCGCAGGATGGAGCAGGATATAAAAGGGATACCGATATTTGCTCATTGAACTGTAATAGCCCAATTTCTTCATTTCCGCCCTCCTATTCTCAGTTCCGCGCAAAGCCCGCCCAGCGCCTCTTCCCCGGGCGCTCCGGCTTCTGACTGATCATAATTTCAGTTCTTTGTCCACAGCGGCTTTCTGTTTCTCCTTCAGATATGCCGCAAGCAGTCTGGCGGCAATGATGATGACAAGGCAGCCCAGGATAATCCCGAAAAAGATCCCCGTAAAGTGTTCTTTCAGATTCCTGTTCCGCAGATCTCCCTTTACCTCGGAATAGGCTTCCGTGGCCACGCCGCTGCGAAAATACTCCTTGGCCTCCTCCCAGTCCCCGTCCTCATAACAGGCCCGGCCCAGTCCCACATAGGCCCAGTCATAGTTGGCGTCCATTTTCACCAGCTCCTCGAACAGTTCCCGGCTCTCCCCATAGTAACCGCCGTTGTAGAGCAGAAACGCCTGCTTCACAAGCTCCCCGAAATAGGTAGGTTCAAACACCGTGACATTGTTCTTCACACTGTCCAGCACCAGCACATCCCCGTCCAGGGTGTCCACGGCCACCGGAGAAGTAAAAGCGCCCAGATAAGCGCCGCTGCCGCCGAATATTGCCTGCTGCCTCCCCACATTGTCATACCAGAAGATCCTGCCCGAGTAAGCATCCAGCGCATAGGCAAAGCCCTCCTGATCCACAGCTATGTCCGTATAGGCCGTGTGGTAAGTATTTCCCTCCGGCATATCCCCCCAGCTATAATAGGGATCGGTATAAATGTTGTTGCCCAGCGGATTCAGCTTTTTGATCATATCATCGGACTCAGGCCGCTCGCTGTAGGCCGTCACCGTGTAGATGAACCCCTGGCCGTCTATATCGAAATTGGTAAATTCCACCGGTATGAAGTTCTGCATTTTGGAACGTTGTTCCTCGCTGGCAAAGCGCCTCATGGTGAGCTCATAAACCCGCCGGAAGGTCAGCTGAACCTCATTTCTTCCATAGAATCCCAGAAACTCTCCCCCTGCGTCTATCATATACGCTCCCTGGGTGGAGTTTTCGGACAACATGTACATGATATCCCGGCTGTCCACCAGCACCTTCCTGGGGAGAAAGGTCGTAGTGGAGTTTTCCTCAAGAAGAGTGGACTCCGGCCTTGTAATGCATCGGACCACCTTTCCTGTCTCATCTGCCACCAATATCCTGCCCGCGGCTTTGTCCGCCAGATACATCAGTCCGTCCGTATGGACAAAAATACCGGTAACTCCCTTGACGCTCACAGCCTCGCCGTCCATCCGGAATTCGTCTATTACCTTCTCAACCTCGTACTCCCCATTCAGCACCACGATCCGGTCGTTTCCCGCATCCATGATGAAAATTCTGTTATCCCCGCTCACATACAGATCCGTAGGGGTGTTGAAGGCTCCCACTCCCAGCTGCAAACCGTTGTAATCCGTCTCCGCCACATAGGAATACTGGGACGGGATGGCATTGCCAAAATAATCATACCGATAATCCGCATGAACCGTTCCGGCCCCTCCCCACTGCCCCGCAAGAAGCAGCGCCGCTCCGGCTGTCAGGCACAGCCTTTTCCAAAAAGCTCTTTTCGATCCGCTCCTCAAATCGTGTCCCACCAATATCCCCTCCTTACTCCTTGATGCCTGCATGCGCCATGGTCTCCATGATGCTGCTCTGGGTGATCAGAAACATCAGTACCGGTGGTATGAACATCAACAGGTTCGCCGCGGCCGCCACGCCGGCGCGGGCGATTCCTCCGGACTGGATCTGGGCCAGTGCCGTGGGAAGCATCTTCAGCTCTTCTTTATAGATAAAGTTGCCGCCCGTCATGCTCCACATCCCCTGGAAAGCAAAGATGATCATGGTCAGCCATGCCGGCTTTACATTGGGCATCACAATGTTCCAGTAGATCTGGAACTCGTTCATTCCGTCTATCCGCGCCGCCTCCAGCAGAGAGGTGCTGATTCCTTCCATGAACTGCTTCATCAGGAACAGTCCCATGGGCGTTGCCACGGAAGGAAGGATCAGGGCCCAGTAGGTATTGATCATATGAAGTTTCGCCATGATGATGTACTGTGCCAGCCCCAGTACGCCGCCGGAGAACAACAGCGCCACCGTAACGATCCTGAACAGGGCCTTCTTGCCCGGAAAATCGTTTTTCGCCAACGGATAGGCCGCCATGGACGCTATGATCACATTGCCCGCGGTTCCCACTGTGCTTACAAAGACACTGTTGAAAGTATATCTGGAAAAGGGAACCCACAAGCTGTCGATCAGCTGCCCGATCAGCTTAAAATTCTTGACGGTAGGGTTGCTCACCGTAAATCTTGGAGGGAACAGAAACAGTTCCTCCATGGGCTTGAAAGCCTGCACTACCGTATATAACACAGGGAGCAGCATGAATCCTCCCAGAATGACCAGCATCAGGAACACCAGGACATTTCCCCCCGTAGAACGGTTCACCCTTTTGGCTTTCTTTCTCACACGTCTGTTCTTCGCATTGTCTCTCTCCATCTCTTGGTCCCCCTAATCTTTTTCCACCAGCAAAGTGGTGATGACCTTATTCATGATCAACATGATGATAAGAAGCAGCGTGGACAGCGCACATGCATAGCCCATGTCATAGCGCACCGTTCCGTAATCATGGATATGGGTCATGATGGTATGTCCGGCATAATTGGTGCTCGGGAACCCGCACAGTTGGATGGAGATATTGCCCACTGCGAAAGAAGACGAAATCTGCATGACTGCCGCAAAGAGCATCTGCCGCTTCATGGAAGGGATGGTAATATAAATCAGTTCCTGAAAACGGTTCTTGATGCCGTCGATGGCCCCCGCCTCATACAGACTGTTGTCCGCGGTCTTAAAGCCCGCGCCCAGCGCCAGGAATCCGGCTCCCAGGCTCAGCCAGAGCTGGACGATGATCAGCGCGATCATGATATATTTCTCATCCGTAAACCATTTGACGGGATCTTTGATGATGCCCAGATCCATAAAGGTCATCAGAAAAGAGTTCACCAGGCCGTACTGGTCATCGGAAAAGATAAACTGCCAGATCATATACAGATTTCCCGACAGAGACGGCGCATAAAACACCAGCGTCATAAAGGTTCTCAGGTGTCTGGGCAGATCGTTGATGAACCAGGCCAGGATAAAGCACAGCACATAGCTGATGGGCCCCGTCAGCAGAGCGAAGATGATGGTGTTCTTGATCGCCAGTTGGAATATCTCATCGTTTAAAAAGATGGAAACATAGTTGGAGAGCCCGGTAAACCGGGGTGCCTCCAGCATGTTGAAATACGTGAAGCCCAACACCAGCGAAGCTATCACCGGTATGATGGTAAAGATGGTGAACAGGATAAAATACGGCGCCAGCATCAGGTAATTGATCTTGTTCATCTTGATCTGCTGCTTCAGGGATAGCCCTCTCTTCACCTTCGGGGGAAAGAATACCCGCCAGGCCCACAGCAGCCGTTTCTTCATCAATTCCTTCATTCTCTACTCCTTCCCGTCCAGACCGAACTCAGACCGTTTGCGAGCGATCTCATAATCTATCATTTCGTTCTGCTTGATCAATACTTCCCGCACCGGTTCCGCACTGTAAACCACGCTTCTGAACGCATTGGTGATGGCCCTCGCCGTATAATAGCTGCCGGGGATCTGGGGAATCCCTTTCAATGCCGCCATGGCATCCTTCAGATTCGTAAACTGCTCCTCCGGCCAGGGCAGGCTCTCCAGAGTGCCCACATTCGCCGGCGTGAATCTGGCCGAACCGCCTAACAGCGCCTCTATCTGAATGCCGTATCTCGCTTTCACATCATCTCTGGACCACCATTCGATAAACTCCCATGACGCCTGCTTGTCTTTTGCGGAATCAAGCATAATCGTGGCTGTCAGGATAGAGCTGGCCGACCTGTCGATGCTGCCGTCCTCTCGGGGCGTCCCGGGAATCGGCACCATATCCCATCTTCCGTTGATCTCCGGCGCGGCCGCCACCAGCTGGTTATACATATTGTAGGGCTGGATCGACATGACCACTTCCCCGGAACGGAACCTGGAATAGAAGTCTGTCTTTACCTCGAACCCGTACTGGGTATACAGATCCGTATAAGTCTGCATGGCGCTCACCGCCTCCGGGGAATCCAGCAGCGCCTTCGTATGACTGTCATTGTAATATTCCCCGCCATTCTGGAACAGAAGCGTAGGGAACAGATCCTGGGTGGTCACCTGCAGATTGTTCCTCTGGATAACCGGAAGAATATTATAAAATTCCTCCCATGTAGAGGGCGCCTCTATCCCCAGTTCCTCAAAGACATCCGTTCGATAGAAGAGCATATTGAAAAGCTGTGTCTCCGGTACGCCGTACCATCCTCCATCGTACGCAAAAGGCGTCATGGCCGAATCGTAGAAGCGTCCCTTCACCTCCTCCCAACCCTCAAACACGCTTAAATCCTGAAGCGCTCCGCGGATGGCGAAGTTCACCGGCTGATCCTCCGCCGTGAACAGTGCCACATCCGGCCCCGTGCCCGCCAGGGTAGCCTCAATCAGAGAACCCTGCACAAGCATCAGTTCCACCGATATCCCGGTCTCCGGCGTAAACGATTCGTCTATCATATCCTTCAGCACCTGAGCCTGATCGCGTCCGGCACTGGTTCCGTTGGCATTGGCATTGATGGTGGAATTCAGCCATACGGTGATGCTCCGGTTCTCTCCCTCCGATGCGCCCACCTGTTGGTTTTTGCTGAAAAAAGAGGTGAAAAATCTGCTGAACTGGTAACCAAGTCCCTGGAAAAAGCCTGTATCCGCCGCAGGATCTTCCACATCCGGGGATTTCAGATACAGATAGTCAAGCTGTAGCGCCTGATCCTGCATATCCACCACCCAGGTTCCAAGGGCGCTGATATTGTTCTTCATGCTGCCGAGCCGCTTGGATATTTCCTCCGGGTCCTTCAGGAAGATCCCCAGCTGAACCTGCATGGTATCGATGGCGGACGTGGCGGAACCCTTTCCTCCTGTGACAGAAGTGATATAATCCAGCTCCTCAAGCAGCAGATCCCGGCTCTCCCGGAGCGTCTGTTCCAGGTTCTCCACTCTTTCCTTCAGGAAATAGTCCGTATAGCTGTCCGGACTGGTTCCCGTGATCATGACGATCTCCAGATACAGATCGTTCAGCTTCTGCACACAGCTGTTTATGTTCCGGAGGGAATCCGCAAAAATCCCCATGGTGACTTCCATCCTGACAGTATGCGTCCCCTGTTCCAGCCAGATGCGGTATGCTTCGCCCTCCTCATCCGCCAGTGTCAGGATCTGCCACTCCTCATCGTACACGAACCGGATGCCCTCCATGGCCTCAAAGGGAACCTCGCCGTCTATGTAGACCTTTCTGCTGGTAAACAGGCCGTCCTTAAATCTCTGCCTGTATTTGAAGCCCAGATTGTAATATCCGCTCTCTTCCACCTCCACGTCCCAGCTCATCCACTGTCCGGTCTGCTTCCACCTCTCTCCTCCCGCCGTGTTGATGCGAATGACCGAAGGGCTGTTCAGGCTGCCGTCCGCGCTCTGGGTAGCGGCGTTATTTCTGTCATAGGTGGGATAAAGCATGGAGGTGGTCTTCTCTTTCGCCAGCTCCCCCTGGATTACCATGCATTTTCCGCTGGTGTCCGTTCCCGGATGGGCGTTCAGATACTCCTCATAGGATGGAACTTCTTTCTTCGGCGCAATGCTTACCCCGAGAATTTCCACATTCGTATTTGTACACAAAATCTCAATCTTATTTTTCCCTTTGTTCATGGGGAATTGATAATTTCCTTCATAAAAGCCGGAAGTGCTCATCAACGTATGGCTCACCGGTTCCAGCACCATCACCTGCGCGGGCGCTATCTCATTGCCGTTTGCATCCGTCCTGATGCCGCCGTTGTTTTTATAAATCCTGGGGAGGAAGATGCCCGCCGCCTCCTCAAAGGGCAGGCTTCCGTTTATCTCCACATCAATAAGGATGTCTCTGGTATTGTCCTGCGGCTGGACATATTCCACTGTTATCTCGTATTCTCCGCTATCAGGCGCATCCACTTCCGCTTCATAGCGGGAATATACCGTCTCCCCGCTTCCGGCCGCTTCCGGTATATTTGTCTCTTCCTGCTCCGCGGCGCCGGAATTGTCCGCCTGAACGCCCAGCGCTCCCGGCCATGCGGCTCCCTCTGTCAGGAACAGACACAGTATAAGCGCTGCTGCTTTTCTCAAGATTCCAGAATTACGCTTCCTCACTTTCATAGCAAACACGTCACCTTTCCCTTCCCTCTCATCTGCAACAAGTCACCGGGCCGCTCTTTCCCCCGACCTTTTCTTCCTGAGAGCCTGCCCCCAAGCTGGTTCTGAAATCATTTTAGAAGACACAATACCGGAAAACTATATAAAAAAAGCTAGAAATATGGTAATTTTTGAAGATACCATACTTCCAGCTTTTTTGACAAATCTGAATCTTTTACAGTCAGTCAGATACAGCTTCCTTTTCGAATTCCGTCAGCTGCTCCTGTATGCTGTCGATATATCGGTCAAAGCCCGCATCATACATATGTGCAATCGTCTCCTCCAGCTCCTGCTCATAATCCTCCCCATATCCGCATACCAGGGGCAGGAAATACTGTATCCATACCTGATCCATTGCGTTTTCCTCTCTTTCGGACAACACAAAGGTAAAGCCATCCAGCGGATAATCCAATGCGCTTTTCCCCACAGAGTCACTCCACTCCCTGACATCACGATAAGTCCCCTCATCCCACTTTTGATTCACAGGAACCGACTCATAATTCATGGTGTCATCCGTGACCACTGACCAGACGAAGCGCTTTCCGGCGGGAATCCCGTCAAAGCTGACCTTCCCATCCACCAGATTATAGCTGCTCCCCTCCACCCCATACGCCACCAGCGAATAATATCTCTGATCCGTATGTATTTTCTCCAGCAGCTTTAAAGCCAGCTCAGGCTCCGTGGTTTTGGCGGAAATGGAAATTACGGAGCTTCCCGCCAGAGAGCTGACATAATGGTGTTCATGCTGGGACAGATAGGGAAAAAAGCCAAATTCCCACTCGGGATGGCTCTCGTATAAAACCGGTATCCAATGGCTGCTCACAGTCCAGATGGGACTATTTGTCTCACAGGGTTTCTTGTCCGCCATGACCAGGCTCCTTCCCAGCTCCCCTTCATTGTCGGACCGGGACAGCATATCGGGATCCAGAATGCCGTCTCTCTGCCACTTTTGTATATACGCCAATACTTCCCTGAATTCCGGTGTCTCCAGACGGTTCAGCACCTGATAGGGATGATCCGCCTCCACCACCACAAAAGGGGTTTCCAGACTGCTGTTTACCTCCAGATATTTCCCCTTTGTAAGCAGAAGCCAAAGGCTGCTCCACACTCGGTTATCCGTGATCGGCGGATAATCCCTGTACCGCTCTTCCTGTATGGCCCGATACAGGTAGGCCTCCATGGTCTCCAGATCACGGATTTCCTCCAGTCCCCATTCCCTGCGCAGATCCTCTCTGTAAAAAAAGCCCTCTCCCAGACTCTGGATTTCACCTTGACCAAACTGGGGCAGCCCGTAGAGCCCTCCGTTGATTTCGCACTTTTTCAGGGTGTTGGCGTCAAAAACAGCGTAATGCGCCGCCAGAGCCGGTACAGCGTCCATATACTCGTTCAAATCAAGAAAGGCATTCTTATACACCAATGTCCTGTAATCAGAGAAAACGCCTCCCGGAATAAAATCATATTCCCCCGATGCAGTCACGATATTCAGCTGTCTTCTCTCATTTCCCCATGGAATAAACTCAAAGCGCAGAGTACAGTTCAGCTCCGGAATGGTGAGTTCATCCAGTTGTCTGTAGATCTCCTCCATTCCTCCCTCCGGCATATTCCCCAGCGTAATTGCCCGAAAATTGACAATTGCCTCCCTGCTCCCTTCCTCCGGTTGCGTCTCTTTTCCGCAGCCTGTCCAAATCGTCAGGAAACTCATGCACAAAGCTGCCGCCAGCGCCCTTCTCTTACTCTTTTTCATACTCTTTTGCCTCTTCCGTTCCTGTTGTCACAGGAATGATGATGATCACGCAAGTGCCGATCCCCGGCGAGCTTTCGATCTGCACCGGAATCTTTTCCCCAAAAAACAGTTCCAGCCTGTGCTCAATATTTTTCAGCCCGTAATGGCTTCCCTCATGGCTTTTTCTCTTGTCATCCTCCGTCATGCCTTCCCCATCGTCCGTCACGCTTAAAGTGATGCGCCCGTCCTCCATCCATCCGTTGAGAATCACGACGCCCCTCCCGTCGCTCTTTTCATTGATTCCATGGATAATCGCATTTTCCAGAAATGGCTGCAGGGTAATCTTCGGAATCAGACAGTCCAGAATATCTTCGTCCACCTCTGCCTCGTAGCATATCCGTCCCCGGTATCGTCTCTTCTGGATTTCCATATAGGCCTCGCACATTTCCATCTCGTCCCGTATGGTTACAATATCCTCGCCCTTGCTTAGCGTCAGCCGGTAAAAGCGGGACATCGCCTGAACGACGCTCCGGATATTCTCTGTCTCCCTTTTCTGGGCCATCCAGCCTATCATATCCAGCGTGTTGTACAGGAAATGAGGGTTGATCTGGGACTGAAGCGCTTTCAGTTCGGCTTCCACCTTCTTCTGGCCCATGACATACTGCTTCTGCAAAAGCTCGTCCACCCTGTCCACCATGATATTATAATTGCCGATCAGCTGTCCTATCTCATCCCTGGAGTGAACTTCCTCCATCTTGCACATGTTCCCCGCCTGTATCTGGAGCATCTGCTCCCTCAGCAATTTCAGCCTCCCTGTAATCGATTTTGTCATGGTTCCCATCACGGCCATCATCAGAATGCCTGCCCCCAGAAAGAGGAGTCCCATATTGCCGTTCAGTATGCCCGTCCCCTTGCGAATAGCCTGTCTGGGGATAACGGATACCAGATACACATTAGAGCCGTCGATCCGACAGCTGCGGACATAGCAGGGACTGCCGTCCACGGTAATCTGCCTGAATTTCGGGTCATCTACATTCCGCTCTGCAATACACAGATGATATGCGTTCTCCGGCTGGCTTGACGCCAGCAGGACGCCTTCCGCGGTCTCCAGATAAATGACCTGTCCCTCATAGGAATTCCTCAACATCTCCTCCAGGTTCTTCTGCTGCATCGCAATGGCCAGAATGCCGGCTGTATGGCTGTAATCCTCCTGGCTCCACAGCTCCCTGACAATGGCGGCCTGCGACTTCTCTCCGTCATCGCTTTCCAGCAAGACCCAGACCGGCCGCCCGTTATTCTCCTGAAGGCTTTCATACCACTGGGCGCCATATGCGTCTGTCAGCGGACGGTAACGATTGCTCCGGGCATTGACCACAGGATAACTGTCTTCTATATAAAAGACAATATTGCTGGAATCCAGCGTCATTTCAAGCCCATAGGCATAGGAATTGATATTCTCAAACAGCATCAGCTGCTCCGCCACATCCATCTCCCTGTCATCAAGCCGCAGCGCCGGACTTACCATATCGTTGACCGCAAACAGAGAGGAAATATTGTGCAGTCTGGACAGTCTGTCGCTCACTGCCTGATACACCTGGCTGTAACCCTGGTTCAGCGCATCAATCAGTCTTTCCTCCGTCTGCATCCTGATGGCGTAAAATGATATCATCATCACGATACCCAGGGGAAGCAGTCCCCCCAGCACCACCAGCAGAAGAATTTTCCCCCTCAGAGAAATATTCCGGAACCATTCTCTGATTTTCCCCATACCCATGCCCTCATGCCTTGCTGCGATACTCTGCCGGCGTCATGCCTGTAGCATCCCGGAACACCTTCCAGAAATAATTGGAATTGGAATAGCCGCATCTGGCCGCAATCTCATTGATCTTCATATAATCCTGTTCCAGCAGCTTCTTCGCCTTTTCCACCCGGTAGCCGCTCAAGTACTGTTTCAATGTTACCTTCATTTCCTGCTTAAACAGAACGTTCAGATATGCCGGCGCAAAGTGAAAATACTCCGCGATCCGGGCGGTGCTCAGATCCTCTTCCCCATAATGCGCCTCAATATACTCCAGAATCCCCCGGATCACTCTGCTGTGTCCGGACATTTCCTCCTCATGCTCCTGTATGCATTCCAGCATCTTCTCCGTAAAGGCCTGAATCTCCTGCAGGCTGTCCAGATCCAGTATGGCTGCCTGCAGCCGCTCCTCGCTGTCAACCCCTCCGGCCAGGCCCCCGGCGCTTGACGGATACTGCCGGAAGACCGCAGTCAGCAGGGATATCATCAGAGTATATACTTGTTCCTTCTGGTAATATTTCCTGGAAAACAAATCCGAAAAGAAGCTCTGAAACCATTCCGAAAGTTTCCGGGCTCCCTCCGGCAGGACTTTGAGAAAAGAGCCATAGATGCCAGGTTCCATGAACCGCTTCTGCCAAACCGCCTCGTCGATCTCAAAGAGCCTTCTGTCCGGCTGGTAAAACGCACCGTTCAGCGCGGCCCGGGCAGTCTTCCAGCTATTATATATATTCTTATAGTCATTGGCCTCTATTCCCACTGCCACCCTGCAGTCCGGCCAATTGTCCAGAATCTTCTGATACAGCGGTGCCAGCCGGTATCGATTCCTTTCCTGCCAGGATAGGATGATCTCAAAATTCGCGCCATCCTGCCATATCCCCAGAGCATTTTCCCCGATCTCCCTGACCATATTCAGAACCTGATCCAATTCCCCGCCCACAGCCTTCCTGCTTCTTGGAAACTGCACTGCCGCACAGACATACCCGCTGTTCATGGGAAAATCCGCTTCCTCTGCCAGTTTCTCCACCGTCTTCTGGTCGCTGTCCTTATGCGTCAGCAGTTCAAAGAGCTTCTGCTGGCGCAGTTCCCGGTTGCCTTCATCCGCTTCCCTGCTCCTCTCCTCTCTGGCAATCTCCTCCACGGCCCTGCGCAAAGCCCTCTTCACCTGGGCGATATCAATGGGCTTCTCGATATAATCAACCACGGACAACCTGATGGCGCTCTTGAGATATTCCGTTTCCATATAGCCGCTGATAAATATCACTTTGCTCCGGGGAATCAGACGCAGCATTTCCTCCGCAAAAGCGATTCCATCCATCTTCGGCATACGAATATCCGACAATACAATGTCCGGCCGGAACCATTTGACGATTTTCAGCGCCTCCGCTCCGTTCACTGCCTGCATGATTTCGTCTATCCCGAATTCTTCCCATTCGATTTCTTCCAGCAAGCCCTCTCTTGTATAATCCTCATCGTCCGCTATCAAGATTTTCATTACTGTCTCCTTCATCTAACACCTTACCTGACAGGATTCCTTCTGTAAAGACAATATAATGATTTTATCATAGCCGTCCGTATTTTGATGTTCAATAGAAAAAAAGCTAGAAAAAGGGTAATTTTTGAATAATTCCATGCTCCGGGCCCGGGCGGGACCGCCCGCATTGAGTCCGTTTTCTTTATTATTCTACCATATTCGGAAACATTTTTCCATACGAGCTTACGCCCTGCCGGGTGATTTCCGCCCGCACTGCCCCATCCTTTTCCCCCATATCCTCCGCGGTAACGCGCCACTGGCTTCCATCTGTCTCCGTTATCAAAACAGCGTTAAAATTCTGGCATTCCACCGTCTTTATCCGTCCCGTTTTCTCCCCGGCCTCCAGAATTGTAATGAACCCTGCCTTTCTGCCTTCCGCGGAAAAGCTCACGGTCTTCTTCAGCGGCTCGTCCAGATACCCGGCGCAGGCTCTGCGGTTTTCCTCCGTGAAAGAATCTCCCTTTTGAGGGTATTTTCCCACAGTCACCCCGCCGCTTTCCGGATAGGCACGCCACAGGGTCGTTTCCGGCAGATTGTCCAGAATATCGTTGCCATTTACCCTCGCTACGGCATCCCGGAAGTGCAGCCGAAGAGTCCCATCCGCTCTCACACTGCGGCAATTCTGGATAAACTGCCCCGCCCCGAAGGGCTCCTCCGAAAAACGCTCCCGGAATGTCCATTCAATTTCATTATCCCTGCCGGATTTATGCCGCTTCATGCCGCCATCCGCAGGCATCTCCTCCGGATGAATCTTCCCGTCAAACCGCCCCACAGGATGATAGAGACAGTCAAACCGATGCTCCTGCCGTCCCTCCAGATAATCCCAGACAATGCAGTACCCATGGAACAAAATCAGCATCCGCCTCTGGAAAACCGGCTCCGAATACGTCCCAATGGCTCCCTGCTCCCGGGGCTGCTCCGGCGTCAGGATAAAACGCCCTTCCCTGGCGCATTTCTCCTCCGGAAAGACAAGCGGGTACGGCGTCTGTCCCCCATAGGGCGGGTCAATCCATTCCGTGACAGTCTGGGCGCACACCGCGCTGAACGTCTCCGACGCAGCATCCGTCCTCTCATCCGCCGCAAAATACACGCACCGGCAGGGCGAGGGTTTCTGCATCCTGCCGTCCACCACCGTCATATTATGGGCAACGGAGGTCTGCACCCACATTTTAAACAGGAAGGAATCATATCCGAACCAGGCATACTCGTTATTGTGGAAGGTTTTGCCGCCTTTCAGGAAGGACACCAGGCTCAGCCTGTCATAATGCCCGTGATATCCGCCGTGGCTTCCGAACTTAAGCACTGCCTGAACCGGGCTGCCCCCCTGCAATGCTTTCCTCTCCGGCGCTCTCCCGCTTTCACCATTCTCTCCTGCTTGCGGATTCATTCCGCACATCGCCGTCTCCGCGACTTTCTCACGCAGAATCCCAAATCCGGCGCCGGACAACAGCAGAGATCCCTTCCCCGGTTCATACGCTTCTGTCTCCTCCCGCAAAAGCAGCGTTTCCGGCGTAGCCGCCAGGCTGCCGATCTTCCCATAGAGCGGATCACCATACAGATAATATGCCTTCTGGTACAGCTTCGTCATATCCTGCTCATTGCTGTCATTGACGGACATCAAGATCCCCTTGTCCGTCAGCAGCTTCGCCGTACAGTCGAAAAAATGCTTCAGACACCTTTCTGGCTGGGTAAACCCCTCAAACCGCCGGAAGCTCATGCCCAGGAAGGGCTTCCCGTCCTCCGCCCAGCTCTCCCGCATAGCCCAGGGAGAATGCAGGATATTTCTGTCAAAGGAAGCCGGAATTTTCACATCTTTCAGAGAAATCCCGAAATTCTCCGCCCCGTTTGCTATGTCAAGAAACAGTTCCCCCGCAAGTCTCACATACCCGGATGCCTCCTCAAAATACATCCCATCGTCCAAAAATACCGCGGACACCAGATCCGTTATGCCGTTATATCCATAGAGAAAACGCCGCACCCATCCGTAATCCTGCAGCGCCATGGCGCAGAACAGCCCTGCCCCCGCCTCCGCCACCTGGAAATTATTCCCGTCCCCATCCGTAAGCCTCCACGCGGCGAAGTCCATATAATTCCGAAGG
Organism: uncultured Acetatifactor sp.; assembly: GCA_910583845.1. GTDB lineage: Bacteria > Bacillota > Clostridia > Lachnospirales > Lachnospiraceae > Acetatifactor. The sequence goes on along the minus strand of CAJUAB010000005.1, from coordinate 104,940 downwards.
CACCTATCCATCTGCCGATGCTCCTCCAAAGTAAAATGCTCATACAACAGGTCATAGGAGACTGCCACCTTATGGAAAAACTCCGCCTCCTGCACCCATCCCGCATTCTGGACCCGGCACACCTTGAAATCTCCTCGGGCATACTCCTCTTTGCTTTCCACGAACTGGAAATAGGATCTTTTCGTAGTCAAATATCCCTTCTGCCCGTCCAGGAGCCCCCGCAGATACCCCATCGCCTTATCCAGATAAACCCTGTTCCCTGTCACCTTCCATGCCACCGCCGCGGAAAATAAATCATTCTGGGAATAGCTGGGGTACACATGGTCCTCCGCCGGACATACCTCCGGCACCCTCCAGTTCTCCGTCCTCTCCACATACTCCTTCCGGAACGCTTCATACAGCGCTCCGCTCTCAGAGCCGCCTTTCCCGCCGGACGCGCTGTCAGCCATGGGATTTGCGCCGGATACAGATGCACCATGATCATTGACCCCAGAATTTCCGTCAGACGCAGACACGTCCTCAACCACAGCCCCCCGGTCAGCCATAATCGCCCGTGTACGTCTCTCCCACTGCTCCCCGGTCAGGAACAGATAAGGATGCATCCTGGATTTTGCTGCATACAGCGTCACCCTCCTCCCCAGTCTTCCGTCCCCGTCCGGCACAAAGAGGAACTCGCTCTTCTCCAGTCCTCCCCGGGGGATGTCCTCTGTCATCTCCAGCGTTACCTTATACGCCCTGGTCTCCCCTCCCGCCAGCTCCACAAATCTGTCATATTCCGCAGGCAGGCACTCCTTCCCGTACAGAATCCGGCTCACATTCACAAGCCGCCTGTCCTCCCCTTGGTTGGAAAGCAGGAAGGTATACTCCAGTCTGCTGCCGCTCTCCCCCGTCAGGGAATCCCGCAGCACACGCACCTGAAAATCCCCCATATCGCAGGCGCTGATTTCCTTTACAAGCACCGGGCCGCCCCGGAGCACCCTCACGCTGATCCCGTCCAGATAGTTCAGAAACGCCCTCACCATCTGCCGGAATTCGAACTGTTCAAAAGGAATATCCACCCTGCGCGTCCCCTTTCCCGCCACTGCCACGCGCCCGCGGATTTCAGGAAAAAACTCCGGCCTGGCGATATGCAGCGGAAACAGCGTGACCTCCAGCTCCGTCACATCCTCCCCGTACAGCTCCAGTTCCAGACAGATGCCCTCCTTTTCCGACACATCCGTCACCTTTTCCAATGCCACCCGGTATTCCTCCTCCCGGTTTAACTGGTAATAATTCCTGCTTAATACGATATTTTCCATTTCCCTCATCCTCTTCTTCCATCCTCCGTTTTCCCATTAACAGCCTTCGCACCTTTCTCCATGACAGAGACAGCGGGACCGGCCTACCACATATGGGTATCCGCTCCTGCCAGGGATCTGCCTCTATAAAAATGCAATCGGCAATCCTTTTTTGAAAACATTTCGCAGCCGGATGTCAGCACACCCTTGACAAAATGCCCTTATTCCTCTAATGTAGGAACTGACACTTTATGCAAAACGGCACCGTCCTCCCTCTTGTGTTTTGTTTGAGAGATTCCAGTGGTCGATTCATAAAGAAAAGGAGCCTCCATGATTACAGTAAACATATGCGGATACGATTCCATGCACAAGGGCCCCATGGACATCCACCGTCCCAATGGCTTTGACGATTACCTCCTGCTTCTCATCAAGTCCGGATGCTGCCTTGAGAATCAAGGCCAAATCAGTGAACTGTCCCCGGGCACTGTCCTCTTGTTCACCCCTCATTCCTATGTCCATTATTTTCACGAAGAGCCTCACTATAATGACGACTGGATTCACTTTGAACTCCATGACGGGGACGAGAATCTCCTACAGCAGATTTCCCTTCCCACGAATCAGCCTCTGGCTCTTCCCCATATGGATGCCCTGACCGAATACAGCAGAATGGTGGTGGCGGAAAAGCTCTCCTCCCACCCTTATGGACAGGCGGTTGTGGATTCCCTGATGCACGCCCTTCTCTATTCCATCGCCAACCAGCTGCATACCCATTCGTCCCATGGAAAGGATAACAGGTATTTTGCTGCTTTATACAAGATCAGGACCCAACTCATCAACTCACCGTTCCAGATGTACAGCGCCGGGGCTCTGGCCGCAAAAGCTGGTATCAGCGTTTCCCATTTTCTGCATCTGTACAAAGAGTTTTTCGGTACCACCTACAAACAGGACATGATTGCTGCCCGTATCCGCCTGGCATGTTATTATCTGCGCACCTCCGATATGTCCGTAGATGCCCTTGCCCTCTTTTGCGGATATGAAAACGGAACGCATTTTATGCGGCAGTTTAAACAGGCTACCGGCATGACTCCCAGCCAGTACAGGAACCGCCACCAGCGCGAGGAAAATCAGTTCAAGACCTGAATGCTGTCTGTCAGCTTCCGGTTCCATGAGCACACACTCCTGTAGCTCTGCCGAACTTCCCCACCCCTCCGGCTCAAAGCGACTGTCGGTCAGCACATCGGAAGCCTCCCGCCCTTTAGCTCCATTATAAAATTCCAGTCATTGTATTTCAATTACACAAAGCGCAACTTACTGACAAATCCTGCGAATTTAACCTGTAACGATTCAAATCAGGTATACTATAAGGAGGGAAGCATGATGGAGATACCGGATTATGTTGCAAACCTTATGCGACAACATCCCAGCCGGAGAACTATTTTGAGGAACGCCTTTGGGGCAGGAATCTGTAAAAGACTCCGGGCCTGCATTGGCAGGCCCGGAAATCTTTGTATAATATAGAATACGGGGCGAAGCCCGTTTTGATTTTGTCAGGTGTACTTGCATAATTATTTTTTCAGCAAAATCCATTATATTCCACCTTATTTCAACTCTGTCCTCCGCATATACCTCCACCCGCTCTATCAGTCCGTCCAGAAATTGCTCTCCTCAGGCTCCTATCAGCACTTCCTTCCCCCGGAAGGCAAACCCATACTTCCGTATTCTCTCCGCAGGAATCCCCTTTGCTTCCAGGGATGCCGCATACTGCATGCGGTCAATCTGCTTCAGCGCAGCCGTCACAGTATCCGCCAGGTTCTTCTCATCCGAATCCTGCACCTTGAATTCGATAATAATTGCATCCCCCATCGGGAGCCCCTCCTTATACTGTCTGGGCTCCAGCATCACATCATACCTGCCGAACCCACTCTCCCGGTTGGATGTCATCACATATCTGTCCGCCAGTTCCACCATCAGTCCCAACACGAACCCATGATAAAAACGTTCCGGTTCCTCTCCGGACGGCCTGCTCCCGCTATCAAAACCAACAGCTAAGCTGTTGGTTCGCAGGCAGTCGCCAAAGTCAAGTAAACTTGACTTTGGCTCGTTGCTCTTGCGAAAATAGCTGAAACTCTGCAGCGCCACCCTGTTCATATAGATATTCATCGCCTTAATATCATCCAAAAGCAGCGCCCTGATAAAATCGTTATAACTGCTGTCGTCTTCCGCAAACCAGTCCCGTACCATGTTTTCAAACATGAAACGGACTTCCTTGTTCGTCAATGCCAAGGTGTAATAACACCTCCCAGTCTCCTCGAAAAACTCCGTCTCCTCCACTTTCAGATATCCACTGGCCTATACAAAGCATTTCAAATCTTTTATTCACTTTATTTTCGCCCGGATCATCTCATCTGCTTTCGGCGACGCGTATTTCAACAATTTATCCGCAAGGGCAATTCCCCCCTCCGGTAATAAATTGCTGCTTTCACTCCACATGGCCGGATAGACCACCACCCTGCTTGTCCGCCCCTGCATCCTGACATAATGCCGCATACCGTCACCGACAATCTTATACTCCGCTCCCATTGCGTTTAAGGGCTCCAACAGTTCTTCCTGCCGATCATAGGACAACGCAGGCGGCAATTCCGAATCTTCTGCCGGAAGTGGTTTCAGCAGCTTTTCAGCTTCGGCTATGACAGCTTCCTTGTCCCGGCTTGAATCGTTCATAGTACAATGTGGATGTCTGCCGTTCTAATTGCCTGCTTGACCAGGCAGAACGAATGCATTCTTCCATATACCAGTTTCTGACATCATCATTTTCAACACACAAAAGCGCACGGTAATGTGTCCAGGTTAATTGCGAACGCAGTGCGTTCGTATTTGGAAACAGCACATAGAACTTTTTACATCTGTTGAAGATTGCGGACAGAAAACCCACCGCCAGACTCTTGTTGCAATTTTTCTGATATTTCCTGTAATACAGCTTCTCCCTTTTCGGAAAAGTGTTCCCAATGTATAAATTATAAAAATAACTATATTTCTTTTTAGTGATAAAATTTTATTTACTGGCTATGGCTATCTTTTATCATTTTCTTTTTCATCACATTATGTTCAAACTCAACCCATGCTATCTCAGCAAACAGCGCTATCACAAATATAACCACCTGGAGCATAACACCATCCAGCTTTTCAATAAAATAGCCAAAAATTAATAATGTAATAAAAAGCGCACAACCAAAAATAATAAAATTTCTGCCATGTCTATGATTCCATTCAGTAACATCCGTCAATTCATCTTCACGAGGTGGTTTCTCGCCCGTGTTTATTGTTACTGGTTTTTCAGCCATATACTGCCTTATTCCAAGTATGATAAATATAAGTGAAATCAATAATGAAATTATCAAATAAATAATTGCATCAGCCATATTTATCCTCCAGACTCAAAAATAGTAATTTACCAAATCAACAAATCCTGATTGTGATTTGATGATTTTTAAGGGAAATATAAGTGATTTCTCAATGGGTACGCGATTTCTTTTATCTCGGAATAGATATCCTCATACGAAGACAGCTCGAAATTATTCATAGTCAAGCCTCTCATTCAAAAATGTATTTTATTCATTATTCTCTATCCCTCTTCACCTTTTGTCTGTTTCTTTATGCCAAAAGGAATAATTGCTGCTGCCGCCTGTGACCTGAAGCAGGTATTGTCAGTCATAGCCGCACACATATCTTCCATCATAAAATAATCTGTCGGAAAACCTGACACAAATGCTGTCTTTCTTACCCTCCTCCTGTTTTGACACTAAAAATATTTTCTGTTTTCCGTATTTTGTGATACTTATTTTACAGAATCTTTTGATTTTGTCAAGTGTACATGCATTTTTATTTAGTTGGTGTGCATCTTGGCCACTTTATAAGGCGGCTTCTCTTAACCGAGAAGCCGCACAAATAATATCCGGGAATCCTGTCCCCAGGAGTCTCCAGTTCCTCCTTCATTCGTTCCCTGCCGGATGCCGTGACTCTCTTCGCCAGACAACTACCCTGTTTTTTCCCGCATGCAGACCCTCCAACGGCCCCGGCACAGGCTTTTTCCCCCTGTGCGTCCCTGTCAGGTCACAGTCAATCGTCAGCCCGTCCCCTTCCGGCGTCTCAAATCGTGCCTCGGAAATCCGGGTCATGCCCAGCTTTTCCGAAGTCACCGCCTCCGTCCGCACATCGAACATTGCCTCCGGCAAGTCAATCTCCAAAATCACCTCGCCGTCCCGCTCTGTCAGCTCTATTCCCGGGTTCCAGTCCTCCATATACCTGTTTTCCTCCCGTTCAAAGGTTTTGGCTCCTTTCAGGTACACATTCCCGTCCACAAAGGCAGGCTGCTTAATCCGTTCATACTGCTCCACGTCTCCATGGCCCAGCGCCAGAAACCGTTCCACATACTCTTCCATGGAGACAGGGGAACCGTCATATCCTGCCGTCCCATAGGAGCGCCCTTCTTCCCCGCCGCCGATAAATAAGTTCTGATACCATCTGTCATCGCCGCCATAGACCGGGGCCGTCCCCAGCACCTGGGTGGAATGGGGCATGTGGTAGGGCGTGGAGCGGTTCAGCACGGGGTAATGATTGTGAAAGCCGCAGCAGAGATTATGCACATAGGCCCCGCCCTGGGCCGCATTGTCAAAGCAGTACGGTGACGTAAAGATATTGTTGTCCACCAGATAGGGCCCGTGGGACACCTCCACAAAAAAGTCCCTGTTGTTATTGTCATAAACATTGCGGCTCACCCGCACTCCCTGGGCCTGCCAGTCCAGCCAGGTGCCCAGGGTACAGTGGTGGATGTAGTTGTCATGGATCTGCACATCAATGGCGGCATGGAGCTTGATGCCGGCAATCTCGTGCCCGTAGAACTCATGCTTCACGGCAATGTTGTATATCTCGTTCCCGTAAATCTGGCTGAAGACGCAGCCCATATGCCCCACGATGCCGTTCTGCCCGCAGTCATAAATCCGGTTGCTGCGTATAATGTGGGAGCCGATGCGCTCCTTCCCCCATCCGGCCTGCCGCCCCCTGAATACGGCCTCCATCTGGTACTGGTAGCCAGGCTTTTTGTGCCACCTGCTGTGGGCGCCGTTCCCGGTGGATATCTCCTTCCCGATGCTCACGGCGCTGCATTTGGCGTCATGGATGATGTTGTTTTCAATGATCCACCCCTTGCTCCAGTTGGGGCCGATCAGTCCCGGCTGGTCATCCGTGGGCGGCGCCCAGGGCGTGGCCGCCTGGGCCAGCTCAAATCCCCGCACCGTAATGTAGTTCAGCCCTGTGACCTCCGGATAAAAGCAAGACCTGCGCACATTGATCTCCGCCAGCTCCTCATTGGGGTCTGCCCCCTGGAAGTTGGCATAGATTATTGTATCGCCTTCTTCTTTCTCGCAAAACCACTGGTACAGGGTCTGTTCCGGCTCCAAAATCCGCTCTTCCCTGCCTCCCCAGGTCTCATAGGCGCTGGCTGTCCGCTTCACGGGGTGCAGCACCTCTTCCAGGGAAAAGGCCTCGTAAAAGGATTTCCCGTTCAGGTACACCTCCCCTGTGTGTGCTTTGGGTTCCTGGGGCGCTACCAGCCAGTCCCCGGCGATTTCTCTGGTATAGGGATTATAGCCGCCGAACATGCTGTCCGGCAGGCGCACCTTCCAGACGCTTCCTTCTAACCTCTCCCAGCCGGTGATACGCTCGGAGCCTTTGATCACCACATGCTCCCCCGAAGCCGCCTCATAGGTAATGCGGCAGTCCTCCGACAGGCCGCCGTTTCCGGGTTTCACCCACTCCCGGTACTCCCCCTCATGGACCACCACCCTGTCCCCTGCCTGGGCAGCGTCCGCCGCCCGCTGAATGGTCAGAAACGGGGCGTCTTCCGTCCCCCGATTCCTGTCATTTCCCTGTTTTGATACATGATAGACCATTTTATTATATCCTCCTTTTCGTTCCTTTTTTCCATTTCTGTCTCCACCCGCACTGGCGGCTTGCAGTAGTCATTGTCGTAGGTCAGATAAGCGACTGAAAGCCTGCTTCCCTCCTTATGGAGCTGCTGTCTGCGGGCAATGAACCTGCACCTGGCCTCCGCCAGTTTCCCCAGTGCAGGCAGATATAAAATCCGGCACCAGATATGGACGCCATTGACGCAGACAGCATACACCCTCTCCCCCGGCTGCCCTGGCTGATCCTCCACAGAAATGACGCCGTCCCTTACGGTAAAGGGAATCTCCCTGCCATGCTCCGTTATGACAACGCTGTCCGGCGAAAATCCGAACCCAGGCGCAGGGGCTCCCCGGCAAAAAGAACATATTTTTCCGCTCCTCTCTGATGCGTTTCTACAGTGCGCATCCCTCATACCCTTTCATTTCGGGCAGGAGTCTGACTGTTCCCCTTTCAGCGGGTGCCTGACCAGCCTTTAACCCAGAGCAGGCGGAGGTTCCCGGCAACATTGCGCAAAACCTCCGCCAGAAAGCCTTTAACCCTGGGCGGGCGGAAGTTCCTCCCCCCTGGTCATGTATATCTGCTCAAAGCGCAGACGGGACGAGAATACCACGATCCCCAGCTCATGCTCCCCTTCGTCCAGTTCCGCATACCATATGGGATACCATTTCCATACCTGCTCATTGGAATAATGCCAGATCCGGTTTCCTCCATAGAGTTCCTTCTCCGGTATCTCTTCCCCGTCCAACAAAATAGTGAAATGGGAAGTGTCGTCCCCCCACATCATGGCCCGCACCCAGACGGCATAACTGCCTCCCTGGAGCTTCACGCGATAACGCAGCCCGGGGGCATCCTGCCCGGATTCCCATTTCCCATCCTTTTGACGAATGTACACCGCCAGCCCCGTCTCCCCGTGGGAGGGGCTGTTGCACCACTGCCATTTCCGGTTCTTCGTATAGGCGTAAGGGCTTTCGGCCAATGCGGCGGCGCACTCGATGAAAAGCCTGCCGTCCTGTTCCCGGAAAATGTCCATGCCCTGCCCCACCAGCTCTTCCGCACTGACGGCCTTCCCCCAGGAGGAGGGCTGGATGATGATGTCCTCCATGGCCAGGCCGTCCCCATGGGACCTGTCAGGCAGGTAGGAAACCGGCCTGGGCAAAAGCGCGGCCGCATCCTTGCCGTAATGTTCCTCCACAAAGCCTCCTATATCAAACCTCTGCGGCAGACGCTGATCCGCGCCCTCTCTCCCCAGACTGTTCTCCTTTCTCTCCATAGTATAAATCACAAACCGGGAAAAAGCAAAATACCTGCTCATGGCATGGAAGGTGATTTCATGAATGCCGGGCTCCATATGGGGAAGTCTCAGGTATAGCTTGTCAACGTTATTCCGTATATTTTCTTTCCAGGTGCCCCGGTACTCGTCGTTGGACTCTGTCTTCAGCACCTGTATCTGTCCCTGGTCCACGCAGACGCCTATCTGAATCGTTCCCACGGAATCCAGCGAGGGAAATCGGTGCAGCTCCAGCAGATGGCTGCCCCCGGTGAGGACTGTGATCTGCCAGGAAACCTGCGCTCCCGGCTCTCTGGCTTCCAGAAGACTCCCGGAGTCCCTGCCCAGATTGGGGATTATCTTCCATCCCTGCGGCAATTCTTTCCTGTTTTTGCGTTCTGTCCTGCCCTCTGATTCCTTTCCGTTCTCCGGATACTTCTTCATGTCCGCTTTTTCCGCAGCATCAGGAGACATTGCCTGTCCTGCCGCAGTTCCCCATTCGGTGCAGTACATCCCTTCCACAGCCTCCACGCAGATCCTGCCGTCATCCTCTATGTTTCCCGCCGGGGCATTTCCTCCGGCTTTCAAGGTCAGTGCCGCCATGGGATGAACGGACACGGGCACCGAAGCGACCTGCCGCCCCGACGCATCCTCCACCGTTATCCTTCCGGCGGGCAAAACAGCCGGTTCCTCTGCCCCGGAGTCTTCTGACCTCTGCCTGTCCTCCATGGCCCGCAGGCACTCTGAAACCTTCTCCCAATCCGGCTCAAACAGAATCCGCTCCTCCAGGTCCACTCTGCACCTTGTCTCCGAAGTCCCCGACTCCGCAAACCGAATCCAGTCAGGACCTGTCAGCCGGTACTCCGCGGCCTCCGCAAACCGAATCCAGCCGGGGCCTGTCAGCCGGTACTCTGCGGCATACGCATCCCCCGCCGGATTGCCCTTATGCCTGTAGGCTCCCAGCTCAATCCACTTTACGGCAGGCTTCGTAAACACAATCTCCCTGGCGTCGTTCCACACCGTCACGATCACCGGAGCAGCCCCCTGCCTCTCCGGCGCAGTCGTCTCTCCCGGTAAGCTGCCGCCGCATTTTTCCACAGTTTCCTCCACGCTTTCCGGATCTCCCTTGGCGTTTTCCGGAGTTCCTTCCGATCTCCCAGGAGCCTCCTCCAAGCCTTTCAGAGACCCTTCCGCCTTTCCCGGTGCCCTCTCCGAAAACCTCCCCAGGGGCGGCATGCAGGCCGGGTGCATGGCCGTGCGTGGCAGCGGGAAATCCTCCGGAGTCAGGATGCCGTTCCATTTCCCGTCTGACATGACATGGTTGTAATAATACAGCATGCTCCTTCTGGCCCGGTCATAGGTTTTACTCAGCTCCGTATATGCCCCGGCGGCCGGTTCCTTTCCCTGCTCCATGCAGAGATTGCTCCTGTCCGCATAATAATACATCAGGCTGGTATAATAGGCGGCGTGAACCTTCATGGCCACCATCTGGAAGAAAGCGTCCCGCTCCTCCCGGGGCAGCTCCTTCCAGACCCGGTTTACCGTCTCAAACATTTTTTCGTAAACATGGGTACGTCCCGCCGCTTCATCCCCGTATGCGTTCTGGGCAAAGACATCTATATCCATCTGCTCCACCTTCCGGGTGTTGGTGAGCTGGTCAAACTCCGTGAGGACGGGCGCAAGCTCCGCCCCATGACCTCCGCTGAAGGTCCTGTCAATCCAGTCCCGCAGGAAGGCCTGCTCGTCCTCGCAGACGGCTCCCTCCCTTCCAGCCTCCCAGGCATAGGCGGCATAGAAGGAAATCTGCTGCTCCAGGGGCTTCATGGCCCCGAAGTTCGTCACCCAGATTTTCCGGATTCCCTCCTCATAAGCCTTCTTCAGCTCATTCCGGGTCTGGGACAGGGGGATGGAGCACAGGAACAGATAGGAGCCGCCGGGCGGGGCCCAGTAGGAATTGTGGTAATACAGCCCGTTTCCGCCCTTCCTGGACTTCTCCTGTTCATTGGGATAACGCCGGACATGGCCGTAATTGTCATTGACCCAGATCAGAGTCAGGTCCTCCGGCACCTGTAGCCCGTTGTCATAAAGCTCCAGCACCTCTTTGTAGGGCACAAACGTCTTCACAGTCTCCTTACCCAGGTTCTCCTCCAGCAGGGTTTCCTGGGTCCCGATGACAGATTCCAGCAGCCCGATCTTCGCCTGGAGCAGCTCCCTGCCGCTTTTCCCGGCAAGTCCCCGGACCTCAAAGCCGCTGTCATGGATGCCCCGCATCCCCAGGGTATAGCTCACCTCAAACTCCCGGTTCTGCTGAATGCTCTCCCGCCAGTATTCCTTCAGGATCTCCCGGTTCCTGCCGGGCAGGGAAAAGTCATACTCCACATCCGTATAGCCCTTTTTCTCCAGCCAGGGCCTCCACTCCCGGTTATTGCTCCTCATCAGCATGTCACAGTGGGACGTGCCCACCACGATTCCCATGCAGTCCGCAAGCGCCCCATTCTCCCGCACCGCGTTAAAGGAATTTACATGCATGGCGGGCCATATGTAATTCAGCTTCAATCGCAGCAGCAGCTCGAAAATCTTCTCATAGGTCTTCACACCGATGGTGGGCTCCCCCATGTATCGCTGCACCCAGTGCTCCAGCTCCTCCTCATCGTTGATGAAAATACCCCTGTACTCCACAGAGGGCCAGTCTGCCTTTACATACCCTGCCGGAATCTCCACTGCCTCCTTCTGCCCCACGGGCACATCCGCGAAAAAGTACCAGGGCGACACCCCCAGCCACCGCTCACAGAATTCATAGATTCCGTAAATGGTTCCCCGCCTGTCGCTGCCCAGAATCAGTAGTTCCCCCGCTTTTTCCTGGATGAGATAAGCTTCTTTGCGGAAAGACCCGTTTTCATCCCGCAGCCGCTCCACGTCCGCTTTTTCGCACAGCTCCTCCGACACCGCCGCCGTCCCTACCATAATACGGTGGACGAAAGGGCTGAAGCCCTCGTCAAAACTGCTGACAATACCACTGTCCAGCACCCGCCGGAAATCTCTTGCCAGATTTCCAACTGCTGTCTTTACGCCTTCCGGTTCCCTTTCCCCGCAGACTATTTTTACGGAGTCATACTTTCCGATACGCATATCCTGCCCTCCTTTTTCGAAATACCTTTTCAGAATCATATGCACGTCACAATTTGCAGGAGATTGGGGCGCACAGATGGCGGAAATGATTTTTCAGACACACTCTACATCTCATCAATACGCGATCATCGGAATAAATTCCGCCTTTTCCCGGCAGGGCTCCTTTATGCCCTCCGCCACCTGGTATATTGTGCCGCTGCATTCCCGAATCCGTTCCACCATCTCTGCATAGGGACGCGAGCAGACATCGAACAGCCCGATATTGTAGTTTTCCCCGTCAAACCGCCCCAGTACGAACTGGTCATAACACTGGAAATAATGGCATCCCACCCCGTTTGGATGTGCCGCGACCCGATCACAGTAAAAACGGTACGCAATTCCCCTGTCCCGCTGGCTCACTACCCCCTCCAGGCCGGTGGCCGGCAGTCCGGCATCCAGTGCCCCAAAATGAAATTCTCCTATCATGACCGGCAAATCCACGCCCAGATCCACGATGTGCTGTATCTTGTCCGTGGGGTCTTCGGCATAACAATTGATGGAGAACACATCAAAATTCTCCCACCCTGTCACCAGATCCGGATCGGAGATCCACGCCCACCGCATGCCGAGTATCATGTGGTTTTGGTCAACCCTGCGGCATTCACGGACAGGAATCTCAATATAGGCCCGCAGCATCCGCCTGGAAAATTCCTTCATGTCCTCATGTGCAGCTGCCGACCATTTCGATACCTTTTCCCGGGGCTCATACAGGCTGTCAAAGCCCTCCAGGCTGCTGTTCCATGCGCGGTTCATGGCCTCTATGGTCTGATACCGTTCCCGAAGGGTTTCAATCAGTATGTCTTTGCAGGCTGTTCTTGCCGGATTGTGCAGCACCTCGTCCGCAATCACCAGATTGTCCACAAACGCCCACGCCGGCTCATTGCGCAGGAAATATCCGATCATCAAAGGGTCGTTTTTGCGGGCCTCCAGCGCCTGCGCGCACTTCCTGGCCTGAAGCCCGTATTCCGCGCTGAGCACATCCGGGAAGTCGCGGAAAATACTGACGGCTGTGGTCGGGAACTTTGGCAGCGATGTCACATAGGGTATGTCCAACACTCCCAGGAGGCGTTGGTCACTCCAGTTTCCCAGTGTATTCATGCCGTACTTTTTCAGCTGGCAGGATATCATTCTGCTCCACTGCTCATACCATCCCGGGCCAAACACTTTGTACAGATTTGCCTGTGCATAGGAAAACATGCGTGCTTTCCGGCGTCCCTTTCTGTGCTCCGGCTCATAAAACATGTCTTTATAGGCTTCGTCATCCCCCTCCGGCAGCCAGTCCAGCCATTTTTCCACGCCGTCAACCCTGCAGTCCGCGCCAAGGCCCACACAGTCCGGTCCCATGCTGAAATACGCATACCCAAGCGGATCAATCAGCCACCATTTCCCGTTTTCCCTGACGCGGGAAAAATAACCTGTGCCCGCCTTCAATTTTTTCTTCTTCCAGCCGCCATAGACAGTCCAGTCCTCAAAGGGATAACCGCTGCCTTGCTCCTGCGCCTGCCGCGTCAGCGCCGCTTTCAGCTCCTCCAGCTCTTTTGTTTTTCCCTCCCATGCCCCGGACTTCCTCTGTCCGAAGCAGTCCACCATCTTTTTGTCCGGCAGCTCCGGGTCCGCCGGATATGTGTCCGTCAGCGTCATGTCTTTTATTTTCAGCCTGACAGCGTGGAAGGACGGCATTGCGGACAGTACAATCTTTGAGATCTCCTCCCTGTCCACCCGTCGGCCATGGCACACTATTTTCAGGGTGCCCGCCGGTGCCTGGGGAAACAGCTCACGGGCGTCCATCCAGTCCAGGTCAAGGCAGACCTGTGCTTCAACCTGCGGCAGCAGGCCAAAGCGGACGGTGAATGCGGGTGCCTCCTCTCCTTGCACATACACCGACAGATTCAGAGCCAGACTGTGTTCCTCCAGCACTTCAGCCCGAAAAGTCAGCAAATGCTCTCTGCAGGACATCAGCTGTGGAAGGCAGAATCCTGCTCCTTCCCTGGCAAATTGAAAAACGGAAACGTCCTGTCCTGACTCCTGCAGGACGGCTCCTTCGGTCAGGTGCTCCTGTCTGATTTCTATTTTCTGCATACTTGTTCTCCTTTTTATAACGCCTGTATTCCGGGTTTCGTCCCTGCGCGCCATAGTACACAGATCCGCGTCACGCCTCTGGCTCAGAATGAACCGAATCCTCCGTCTATTCTTGCATAGGTTTCCTCCCAACATGGCGATTTCCCGTATGTAAAAATCTTATCACATTTTTTTGCAGCGTCTATTGAATTGTACAGGGTATACTACGAACCCTCTCATACTTTAAATAACTTATTGTATGTTCAGCTCTATATCAATATTCTGTCTCTCTCGCATTTCAGCATTAATCCTTTATCTTATTATATACGCAGTCATTTGTTATTTCAATGCGATATGTGACAATTTTCTGATAGCTCTTTTTATAATCATTTCCCTCGACCAGATTTTGAAGCCAAATATTTTTAAATTCCATACCTGGCGAATTCCACCCTGAGTTCATGTGAATCCAGATAACCGCCATCAAACAGGATATCCAAGGCCCCCTGGAAAATAGTGCTGTTCAGGCGCCCTGGCACATCATGTAACTGAACTGATTTCCAGTAATAACACCCATCTGCCTTGCCCTATACATCATAGCCTGCATGGATACCCGCCATTTTTTCTTTAAATGTTTATAATAGTCAATATCCGTAGCATATGATGCAATATCCCTATCGAACGGGTCTTTCGGCAAGAGCAGGGCGCAGGCAAACATATTTGCCTGCTTCTCTCTCGCACTAAATAAATCTTTTGGCAAATCTTCATTATATTCATCCCATGAATGCAGCAGAATGTGCCCAAGTTCATGCCCCATGTCAAAGCGCAGCCTTTCAACCGGTTTTTCTCCCGAAGCCAGCGCAACGATAAAAACGACATCTCTTCCCAGGCGCGTTCTTTGACTAAATGCATCTATCTGAGCATCTACATTTTTTAAGCCTGTCACAATAATGCCATGGGATTCCAATGTATACTGAAGGTTTTCTACCGGCTCCATCCCCAGTTTCCATTCTTTTCTCACCTGTTTCGATACACATTCAATCTCATCAAACATTTCTTTTGAATCAGCTTCCATAGGATTATTGCCATCATCAAAATTTACATCAGGTAAATCAAGTATCGGAAAGTCAAAATAGTTCAGCAAAACTTTATACATTTTCGCAACATATTCCATCTTAATACATTGCGCTTTTCTTGCTGTTTTTGTTGCTGCCGCCTGTGATCTGAAGCAGGTATTGTCAGCTGCAGCCGCACACATATCTTCCACTATAAAATAATCTGTCGGAAAGCCTAACACAAATGTTATCTTTTTTACATTCTCATAGGGAGGTACGTTACCCCCATTTGCATAAAGAGACAAAGATTGCTTAGTAATACCTGTGAGACCTGCCAGTTCAGTCATCCTTATTCCTCTAAGCTGCAATGCCTCTTTGAGCCTGTCACTATTAAACTTTTTCCTCAGCATTACCTATCGAAACAATCCCATTGTGACGATGGGATTTGGCCGACTTTCCTTGCTTCTTCCATAGTTTGTTCTCATTTTCTGCTATGACCTGAAAATATTCAAAAAATCCATTTCATACCTTGCAGCAAACTGGCTCCTGTGATAAAATCTCAATGTTTTATGTCAGATTATTTGTATCCGGGCAAAATCTGGTTTGGTGATATAATACATTTGATTTGGAGTTTATTTAGAATGATAAAGTATAACAGATGTATTCCTCTCTTGGATCCTGAGACAGCTGCAGCCATGCAGCTACAATTTCTATGGAAAGGAATACTGAGAAAATATGACAAAGAAATTTATAAAATATGTACTGCAAAGCGTTGCAGCGATGGTTGGCCTGTCGGTTTACATTCTGGCCGACACGTTTTTTATTTCCATTTACTCCGGTGCGGACGGGCTTGCCGTACTTAACCTGATTCTTCCTGTCTATGGCGTTATCTATGGAATCGGCTCTATGATCGGAATCGGTTCAGCAACAAAATACGGCATAAAAAAAGCAAGCGGTGAAGATACGGATTGTTACTTTTTACAGTCTGTGCAATGGAGCATACTGGCCAGCATCCCCTTTCTGCTCACTGGCATTTTTATACCCGAAAAGTTTCTGCTGCTTTTTGGTGCAGATAACAGACTCACAGAACTGGGAACCGGATATCTGCGTATCATTTTGATGGCCGCTCCCCTTTTTATGACAAATTACACTTTTACCGCTTTTGCAAGAAATGACAATGCCCCCTCCACCGCGATGGCCGGTTCCATTTCCGGAAGCCTGTTCAATATTGTCTTCGACTATCTTTTTATGTTCCGGCTGAATCTCGGATTCCCCGGAGCCGCCCTTGCCACAGCCTTAAGCCCTGTGGTCACAATGGCTGTATGCAGCACGCATTATCTGGGGAAAAAGAACGGGATTGTCTTTCAGTGGAAAAGGCCGTCTATCCGCCATGTCTTCTCATGCTGCCAGCTGGGAGTATCCGCATTCGTGGGCGAAATGTCCTCTGCTGTCACCACTGTTATCTTCAACACATTGATATTGGGAATAGCAGGCAATATCGGTGTGGCCGCTTATGGAATCATTGCAAATATTTCTGTGGTGGCAATGTCCATATTCAATGGGGTTGCCCAGGGAGTACAGCCGCTGATCAGTGAGAGCTATGGCTCTGAGAATCAAAAGCAAGTAAACAATTTGTTACGAAAAGGACTTCTGGTCTGCCTGATGACAGAATTGTTAATCATCTCCTGTATCTGGGGAATGACGGACTTGTTAGTGAGGATATTCAACAGTACAAATGACGCATTGCTATACGAATATGCCTTTATAGGGTTAAGATATTATTTTTTAGGTTTTCTTTTTGCCGGGGTCAACATCCTGTTAGTGGCATATTTTTCAGCCACAGACAATGCCAGGATCGCTTTTATCGGCTCCATCATGAGAGGTGCCGTTGCAATCGTCATCTGCGCGGTTGTCCTTTCAAAATTATTCCTGTTGAAAGGAATATGGCTGTCATTCCTGGCAGCGGAGCTGATTACCTTTATGGTTATTGTAATAACTGCCGTCACCCAGACAGGGAAAAACAAGCATAAAAACTAAGTCCCTTTACGAGGCATACAGCCGCTTCGCAGACTCCGGAAGCGGCTGTTGTTATATCAAAACTATTTTAAACAAAATCAACTTTATCTTTTATTCGCACTACCGTTACCGCTCTTCCAGGAAATGAAATTGTAAACTCCTTCTCTTCCCCCACAAGCTCTACAACATTCTTATACCGGCTTATCTCTGCCGTCTCCACCCCCGGAAACTTTGCACTCTCCGCACAGTCCTCTTCCAGAAGCACATAGGTATCACAGACCAGTTTCTGCATTTCTGTACCAGGAAGCGAAACCTGCGCCTCAAAAGCCTCTTCCCGCAGGTTCACGGCTTTCAGGATAATATCCCCCGTACCATTATCCCTGCTGGCTGTCAGGTACAAGGGCTCTATCTCCAATGGCTTCAGCTCCGTCCACTGATACAGCTCCCCGTCTATCCAGCCCTCTACCCGGTTCCCCCGCACACGCAGCTCCAATTCATAATCATGCCCGGAAACCACCGAAAACTGACTCTGGGTCAGGAAACTGCTCTTTCCGTCCACTTCCTCCATCAGGGCCGCATCCTGGTTCTCCCATCCGCCCAGGACCCAGCCCATCCGGTTCCGCTCATCCTTCCATGCAAAATACACCCGAAATCCCTTGAATCCCTCCAGCTCTTTCGCATGAAATCTCAAGGTGAAATTCCGTGGAGCAGCTTCCGCGAGAAGCACCGGCAGCTTATCCGCTTTTACCTCCCGGTCTGTATACCGGATCTCTTCCCCCGTTTCCTCATTCGTCAGAATAATCTCCGAGAAAGCTACTCTTGCCTCATTTCCCCAGAAATAAACAGCGCCTTCCTTCCGGGCATCCAGATCCGCCAATACCTCTTTCTCCAAATTGGTCTCTAGCTCATATCCCAGCAGCTCGTCTCCCTGATGGTTCATAAACAGCTTCTGTACCTGATAATTCACCGACCTGCAGACCTGCCCGTTATCAAACCAGATCATATCAGGTCTCCAGTTCACATAGTCCCTGTGGCACAAAAGCGGCGCATAACATGCCATCTTCACTGCATGGCAGGCATTCTGCAGCCCGGTCATGAACGCAGCCTCTGCCAGCGCGCTCTTTCCCGTATTCGAGCAGCTGGCATATTCCCCCAGGAATACATAGGGTGCCGCCTCCCCAAAGGAATCATACCGGTGTATATTGGCCAGAAACCACTCCGGCGCCATATAGTAATGCTCATCCACAATGTCCGCACCGTTCTCCCTGGCACATTTCCATCCCAGATCATATTCGCTGCCCGCACAGAAAGGCCCGCTGCTGCCGATAATCTTAATATCAGGATACTTCTCCCTTACTGCTTTTACAAAACAGGGGAAACGCTCCCTGAATCCCTCTCCTACTTCCTCGTTGCCAATCCCCAGATACTCCAGTCCGAAAGGCTCCCTGTGTCCCAAAGCTGCCCGGACCGCTCCCCACCGTGTGGTCTCATCTCCGTTTGCAAACTCAATCAAATCCAGGGTCTCCTGAATCCACGGCCCCAGTTCCTCCAGGGGAGCCATTCTCTTATGATGGGGATCATAGGCCGCCGGCAGAATCGGCACCGGCTTAGTGCCAATATCCTCGCAAAACAGGAAATATTCGTAATATCCCAGTCCCAGCGTCTGGTTATACCTCCAGTTGCTTCTTCTGGCAGGCCTGTCTTCCAAAGCCCCCAATGTATTCTTCCAACGGTACAGGGAATCCCTGGCATTCTCATCCAGGCTGCCATCATGGACCAGACAGCCTCCCGGAAAGCGCATAAACCTCGGCTTCAACTCTGCAAGCGCCTCCGCCAGGTCGGGGCGGAGGCCGTTTCTCCTGCCCAGATAGGTTTCTTCCGGAAAAAGGGATACAAAATCAAGTTCAACGCCACTGCCCTCTAAGACGGTGACTGCGAGACTCCCCTTTTCCGTGACCAGTTTCCCTGCTTCCACTGCCTGCCCGGTTTCTCCTGCTCTCGCTATCCCTGCGTTTTCTGTTCCCTCTGTTCCTCCCGATACCCCTGATTCTCCTGCCCCGGAAGCCCCGACCCCGCCTGCAATCTCCAGAACGGCCGTATGCTTTTCCCACTGCCCCGTTACAGCCCATTTCCCCTCCGCAAGACAGACATCTTCCCCATCCCGCAGGGTAACCCGTATTGCGCATTCCGTATTTCCCACGCTTCTGGCATAACAGGAAAAAAGGTACTTCTTCCCCAGCCGGAAGCACATCCCCTTTCCAAATCCCAAATTCCGGATGCCCACATCAGCTCCCGGCTTTTGAATATTCATATGGAGATAATGAGGATTTCTGGCGCTTACCGCATCCCCTTCCAAAACGGTAACCTCTGCCCTGCCGTCCCTCTCCACCTTCTCCCATGCAGTCAGCGGATGATAAGACGGATTGTCTATCTCCCCAAACTCAAAGGAACGGTTCTGTACCATCTCTGCATACAATCCACCGTCCGCGGCGTGATTTAAATCCTCAAAAAAGATACCAAACAAATCCCCTATGGGTCTGCCCTCTTTCCGTGTCTCAATCGTAATACGATTTTGTTCCATTTTCTTCCTTTCTTCCTGTCCGGTTCCGTAAACGCCATCCCGAATGCCTGTATCAACGGAGGACATCCGGCCATTCGGAACCGCTTTTAGATCTCCCGGTGCCTCTGTGACATCCGCAGTCCCTTACCGCAGCCGCAAACAACCGCAATTAGCCGCAATCCTCACTGTATGGTCTTCACCGGCGCAATCAGCCCATCCGCATCAAAAACTATCTCTCCGATGCACACCTCCCGATGCCAGCCCTTTCCCTCCGGATATTTCTCAGGGGGCGTAGCAAAACGGTGGTACGCTATGATATATCTGTCTTCTCCCGGCATCTGAAAAATGCTGTGATGTCCTGTCCCCAGAATATTCCGGTCTGCATCCTTTTCCAAAATAGTGCGGACGAACTTCACCTTTCCATACAAAGAATCTGACACTCCATAATTTACATGGTAATCCTCACTCCCCGTGTCATCACAGGACCATGTAAAATGATACAGATCATTCCGTCGGAAAACAGTCACTGCCTCCCGAAAATCCTTCAGCCCCTTCAGATTCTGAAGCGATGCTTCCTCAATCTGCAGCATGTCCTCCGACAACCTCGCTATGGCAGCATCACCGTTGCCAAACAGCAGATACCATTCCTCCCCTTCCCGGTATATGGAGGGGTCGATTGTCTGAGACATCCGGATTCCATTTGCTCTCATCATTTCCATGGTCACCATGGGTTTGTCCATTGCCCGGAAAGGTCCCTTGGGAGAATCCGACACCGCAGCGCCTATACAGGAATCCCCCTTCCTGTCCTTGGCACAGAAATAGAAATAATAGGTATCCCCTTTTTTCGCAAGGCAAGGAGCCCAGGCGCTCCCTGCCGCCCAGGGAACCTCGGCCGATGCCACATCCAGGATTCTGTCGGTCTTCTGAAACACTTTTCCATCTTCCGATTCAAATACATAAAATTCATTTCCCGACCAATGGGGAAATCCGTCTGTGGTGGGATACAGAAACCAGCTTCCATCTTCATAATACAGATCAGGATCTGCATACAGACCTCTGATTACAGGATTCTTACGTTCATACCAATCCAACATACGCTCATATTCTTCATCTGTAATCTGTAGGATTCCGCCATGACGTTTCTTCGTCCTGCCCATATCGTACTGCTCCGGCGAAAGTATACTGAATTCCCCCGATGCAAGGTTGTCCGTCACCATGGGCAGATAGCCTTTCCCGGCCCAGAACTGATCCGCAATCAGGCACCACCGCCCATCCGGGAGCAGATAGCCCTCCGGCCCCTCCACACCCTCCAATGTCTGTAGCGTATGGGACGGAATCTGCACAAATTCACCGCACAGCGAATCCGAAACCTCCAGAATCAGCCTTGATGTAGTCTCATCCTTGGATATGCGGTAGTAACGTCCTCCGCTTTCTAATATGGTGGTGTCTATCACATGGTTTTCCTTTTCCATATAAAGAAAGGTCTCCGAAAAGTCCTGAAAGTCCCTGGTGTAAGTGGCATAAATCCGAAATTTCCCTTCTTTCTCCCCATTTTCCCTGGTTTTGGAGGCAAAAAACACCAGGAATTCCTTCCTGTCCCTGTCAAACACCGCCTCCGGAGCCCACACGCATCCTGCCTCCGGAAGCCCTATCAGGCAGCTTCTCTCCCGGCTCCAATGCACCAGGTCCTCTGTCTCCCATACAATCAGGTTCCTGCTGCCCTCTTCCCCTGCCGCTTTCCAACTCGTCCCTGCCCCAATCCGCAAGTCCGTGGCAATCAGATAGATTTTCCCAGTCTCCGGATGCCTCACTGGAAAGGGATCACGTACCCCGCAGGTTCCCGTCCGGGAATACAGGACCGGCTCACCCCGGTTCAAATCCTGCCAATGCAGTCCGTCACGGCTCAGGGAAAAGTAGACTTGTTCTTCATCCTCTCCCTCTCCGATAAAATGTACAAATAAATATCCAGCCATCCTTCTCCTCCTTGCATTTATATCCTGCCAGATCAAGAAATCTTTCCTGCCCCCAGAATCCCATCCTCTTCTTCATTCCAGTTACAGAAGTTCCCTTCCATGGCTTTCAGGATACAGCGAGCTCCCTGCTGATAAAGCGGCTTTTCCATCTCCGGAACATGCTTCGCAATCTTGATTTTCCGGTCTTTGATTCACGAATTGCGCTATGGGCATAAAATTCTTATGAATCAGAAATGCCGACAGAGCCACGCCATAAAGCAGTAAATAAATCTGCTTCTGACTCAGCAAAACCACTGCTCCTAATAAGATTAACAGATTCAAATGAAAACGCAAGGGTTTTACAAAAGATATTTTGCAGGCCAGAACTGCGGCATCCTTTGCTTTCTGTCCCCACTGTGCCCACACCAGAAAGAATCCCAGCACAAAGGAAGCCAGAAACAGCAACAGAATCACCGTACACCATTTTAACGGCTCCATAACCTGATATTTCTCCAGAATCATGATATCCGCCGTCATCACTATCGCCAGAAGCCATATGGGTATCCATATCTTCAGACACCTTTTCCAACTTCCTTTTAACGCTCTGAAATAATGCCTTACAATTCCGTCCTCAATATAGGGCATAGATTCGAAGGCAGCCAGCGTTGACGGCCCTATTGTAATTCCAGTGACAAGCAATACAGGCAGCGCCCACATATCTGCCTCTGCCAGGAACAGCACCAATACCAGGGACAGATTCACCGCAAGCATTACGATATTCAATTCGAGCAGCCACCAAATATAATTCAGCCAACTTAAGTAGCCAAAAAATTTATAAAAATCCATCTTCATACGGATACCTCCACAAAAAGATACTCTTCCGACCATCTCGCACTGATTTTACAGCAAGAAATCCCAGGCAGCATTTTCTCTGCCTGGATTCCTTTTCTCGTCAGATTTACTTCGAGCCACTGTTCCCTATGCCCAAATTCAGTTGGAACAGATATTTCTGTCCCACAAAATAAATTACAATCTGAGGAATTGACATAAGAAGAGATAACCCCATTACCACCGACATATTCAAGGCTCCGGTAGGATTCACTGCAGCAGACATATTGGCCACGCCCAATGCTAAAGTAAATTTATCGGAATCCTGCAGATAGATCAATGGTCCCATCACATCTCCCCACGCGAAATTAAATGTAAAAATTGCAATAGCGCACAATGCCGGCTTGATTAATGGGAGGACTATCTTGCGGTAAATTCCGAAATAATTCAGCCCGTCAATCTCCGCCGCCTCATAGAGCTGTCCCGGAACCGCTGTCACGAACTGCCTTGTAAAGAAAATGTTGTAGGCCGAGCCAAAAAACTGAGGGATGATCAACGGCCATACGGTATCATATAACCCCAGCTTTGTAAACATGACAAACACGGGAATCATGGTAATCTGTCCCGGCAGCATCATAGTTGCCAAAAGCAGCATGAAAATCTTATTCTTGTGCCGATATTGCATCCTGGCAAAGCCGAAAGCCACCATGGAACAGGAGATGATCTGCCCGCATATGCTCATAATCACAATAAACAGGGTATTCAAAATCCACCTTCCCACAGGCCGGGAGCCTCCAAAAGCGTCTGAAAACAGATCCGTAAAATTTTTCCAGTAAAATTCATGGGGAATAATCGTAAATAAATCCTTTGCATTGGATTCCGGCGTGGCCAGCGAAATGCTGAGCATATATACAAAGGGGAGGCTCAGCAGCAGTGCAAAAGCAATCAGTATAGCATATATTATGAGCTTTCTATGTATCTTCAGATTCTTATCAAGCATTACTTTACCTCCTCTTCATAAAACACCCACAGACTGGAGGACTTCATCACCAGCAGGGAAAATACCATTACGATTGCGAATAAAATCCATGCCATGGAGGAAGCATAGCCCATCCTGTAATAGGAGAAAGCATTTTTATACAAATAGGGCACGATCATGGAGCTGGCATAATCAGGCCCGCCGTCCGTCAACATATAGACCTGCGTAAAGGTCTGCAGCGCACCGATGATCCCCGTGATCAGGTTAAAGAAAATAATCGGGGTAATCTGGGGAATCGTAATCCCTTTAAACATCTGGAACCGGGTAGCTCCGTCCAGATGGGCTGACTCATACAATTCCTCCCCGACACTGTTGATAGCGGAAAGCATCAGCACCATGGTACTGCCCACCGTCCACAGAGCCAGAATTACAAATCCCCCAAGAACGCATTCTTTGTCAAGCAGCCATCTTGGACCCTGAATGCCAAAAAGTGCAAGACCCTGATTCAGGATACCCTTTGTCGCAAGAATATTTTTAAACAATACGCAGCTTGCCACTGCGGGAACTACTGCCGGAATATAATAAATTGTCCGAAAAACTTTCATTCCTTTCAGCCGAAAACTCAAAAGATATGCCATAGCCACTGACAAAAGCAGGTTGACCGGCACACTCATAAATGTATAAATAAATGTATTTTTAACGCTCGTCAGGAAA
The DNA here is from genome assembly GCA_910583845.1 of uncultured Acetatifactor sp. Classification (GTDB taxonomy): domain Bacteria; phylum Bacillota; class Clostridia; order Lachnospirales; family Lachnospiraceae; genus Acetatifactor. The sequence goes on along the minus strand of CAJUAB010000005.1, from coordinate 81,105 downwards.
CGGCTGTCCGTAAATGCCCGCTTGTAATTATCCAATTTAATAAAGTTCATCTGGGTAAACATATCCCAGTCTGTAAAACTCATGGCAAATGAATAAATCATAGGGCCCAGTGTCATAGCCAGGAAACCAAACAGCCACGGAGAAATAAAGAAAAAGAACCATCTTCTCTGTCGTCTTGCCCTGTCTGTATAAGGCACCTTTTTTCTGTTCTTTTTATCTGACATAGTTACCTCCAATCTTATTTTGCATACGTCTCAATCAGTGTCAGCAGCCGGGAATACAGTATTTACAGATTCCCGACTATGAAAACAGCCTTGTGCAGCATAACTTGCGTCACAAGGCTGTCCTGATTCATGACAATAGAATCCTTATGGGGCAGGAGCTCTATTGTTTACATGACCCCCTGGCTCTGCTTTTCCGCGTCCGGGTATCAGATCACTTTAACTTCATGTACATGGTTTTTAATAACGGGAAAGTATCTCCTCAAAATTCTTCTGCATGGTTTCCAGGCACTGCTCCGGTGTCAGTCTGCCCAGAAGCATCTCCTTCATCTGGTTCCTGGCCTCATCGATGATTTCCTGATAGTAAGGTCCTCTGAACAGTCCGTCGATGGTAACACGCTCCATGGAAGTTCCGATAATATCGAGGGAAAGAGTTTTCCCGTTCACCTGCTGGTTCACGAAAGCATCGCTGGCCAGTGTCTCAAGGTTAGCGGGGCAGTCCGCAATGCCGTTGCCCAACATAGCCTGAGCCTCCGCGGAAGTCATATACTGAATGAAAGTCCATGCTGCTTCCTGTTTGGCAGGATCAGATTTTGCGGAAATGGCAAGGGCACTTCCCATCGGCCATCCCGCATCCTGGATTCCTTTCGGCACGGTAGTAATATCAAAATTCAGCCCTTCTTCTTCGGAATATCCCTTGATACACCACATACCTGTCAGGTTCATGCCCAGCTTACCCTGCTGGAAATAAGCGTCGCCGCCCTGATTTGCCTGCTCCAGCTCTTCATAAGATACTACATATCCATTCTGGTAAGCATCATTGTATTTTGTGAGCAACTCAAGATTCTCCGGAGAATTTACCACTACCTGCCCGTCCTTGATCAGGTTGCCGCCGTTGGCCTGGAACATATAGCCCCAGATGGCCTGATAATGAGTGGAGGTGGTTCCCCACTGGTCAACAACGCCGTCTCCGTCCGTATCCTTTGTCAGCTTCTGGATTGCATCAAAATAGTCATCCAACGTCCAGTCTTTGTCAGGATAGGGAATCTGCGCATCGTCAAACAGATCCTTATTGTAGTACATAATGGTACATCCGCCTCTGTCAGGAAGCCCGAAAATCTGACCGTCATATGTATACTGATCAATTACATGACTCCAGAGCGCGTCTGTGTCGATCCCGTTTGACTGAATCCGATCGGACAGATCCAGGAACATTCCCTTTGTAGCGAATCCGATACCATTCTCTGCCACCTGACATACATCGGGAAGCTTATTTCCTGCAAACTGAGTCTGAATCTTGGTCTCATAGTCATCGGCAACCGTAATCACTTCCACCTTAATGTTAGGGTACTTATCCATGAAAGCTTCAATCCTGGGCTGATACACTCCCTCATAAGTACCGTCACCGCCCCAGTGGGTAAACGTAATTTCCACCTGTTCTCCGTCTGCCGCGCCGCCTTCATCGGAAGCCTGGGAACTTTCCTCCTGACTGTCCTCCTGTGTCTGAGAATCCTGAGAGTTCTGACTGCTTCCGGAGCCGGAAGCCTGTCCTGCGTCATTGCCACAGCCTGCAAGAAGCATCGCACCCGTGAGTGCCATTGCGCATACCTGCGCCATCTTTTTCTTTTTCATGAAAAATCCCTCCTATCAATGTTTATAAGCCTTTCAGTTCCTGGCTTTACATACATTATAAGAGGGATTGATTCCGATTAACATGGAGCGATTTCGGTATTTTAGTAATATTTTCGGTCTGCGCCGTTTTTTCCGGCATCCTGCATATCCGGCTATGTTAGCAGGTTTTTCCGGTACTTGCTCGGGGAAATGCCCGCGTTTTTCTTAAATACTTTCGTAAAATAGAAATAGTCGCAATATCCCACCTGTTCCGCGATTTCTTCAATGGATAATTTCTCGTCCGCCAAAAGCTCCTTAGCTTTCTGTACCCGTCTGGCTGCGATATATTCAGAAAAGGACATCCTCAGCTCCTCCTTGATCAGTCCGCTCAAATGACTGGTACTGATGCCATATTTCCTGGCCAGGTCCGTCAGAGTAATGTCGTTTGCATAATTCTGCTTTATTTCCTTAATAATCCTCTGAATTGTGGTGGGATTGACATCTGCTTCCATGCTCATATCGCCGGTGCCGCCGTCCTCCTCCATCAAGCGATCCAGCACTTCCTCCAGCTTATCCTGATCAATGGGCTTTACCAGATAATCGAAAGCTCCCAGTCTCAGAGCGGTCTGGGCATATTCAAAATCCGCGTAGCCCGTAATAAAAACCACTTTCAGCTCATATCCCTTCTCATTCAGCTTCTCCAGTAGTTCCAGCCCATTAAGTCCCGGCATCCTGATATCCGTAAATAAAACATCTGGCATCTTCCTCTCCAGTTCTTCTAAAGCAGTCACACCATTGTTAGCCTCACCAATGATAGAAAAAGGCTTCCCCGACTTTTCGATCAGTTTTTTCAATCCCATGATAATCCACATTTCATCATCCGCAATAAAAATTTTTTGCATGACATCACCCGCTTTCCACATTATCCGGAACTACAATCATTACTCTTGTACCTTTCCCCGGCTCGCTCTTAATCTCAAACACTACATCTTTCCCATAAAACAACCGCAGCCTCTGATATATATTTGCCAGTCCTATTCCCTTCCTGTCCATTCCATCCTCCAGAGAGCCAATGAGCTGCCGCAGCTTTTCCTGTTCCATGCCGCACCCATTATCTTCTATGAGAAACATAATAAACCGCTCCAGCTTCCGGCGGACCGTAACTGTAACGCATCCGTCGTCCAGCTTCTGCTCCAGTCCATGAAAAACCGCATTTTCCACAATCGGCTGAAGCATAAGCCTGATCACCCTGTTTTGCAAAATCTCTTCCTCGGCATCAATCTCCACCTCGATTTTATCCATAAAACGGTATTCTATAATGGTTGCGTATTCTCTGATATAATCCAGTTCATCTTTGACCGTAACGATATTTTCCTCCTTCACGGCATAACGGAATACCTTTGACAATGCCATTGTAATCTCCGCAATATCGTCCATATCATGGTAAAGCGCCATACCTCTGATACACTCAAAGGTATTATATAAGAAATGAGGATTAATCTGGTTCCTGTATGCTAAGATCTGAAGTTGCTTTTCCGCCAGTTCCACCTCATACATTCTCTTTTGTGAATCCTGAATTTCCCGATCCATCCTCTCCCGGTCATCCAGCATCTGATTCAGGCTACAGACCACCCTTCCGATCTCATCCTCCCATTGTTCCTCCATTCGCTTTCCGGACTCATGAGCCGCTTCCCGGATAAACTGATCCATTTTGTAGATACGCCGGATAAAATTCCTGTAGAAAAACCAGATCATAATACCAATCATAGCGCAAGCTATACCATAAGCAATTATAACCAGTCCCATGCTGCCGCCCGCTCCGCTGTACAGCTCTTTCTTTGGTATCCTGCTGACTATGCGCCAGCCATCTATGGCTGTCTCCAGATTCCGCACTTGATAGCCCGCATCATCTTGAAGCCACTTTGCCTGGATTGCTCTGTCTTCTTCCAAAGAAGATTCCACAATCTCCCCCTTATCATCCAGCAGGTATAACTCCGTATTCCGGGTAACTCCGGAGTCCGACAGGAAATTTTTCAGACTGTCGGTTTTTATAACCAGCACCACCGCCCCTACCTGACTCCCATACTGCCAGTTTTCCAAATCATATACCGGATATGAAACGGTAAAAAATATACTTCCGGACTGTTCCTCCATGAAAGAATCCCCAAATTCTATTCTGTCCGGAAGCTCTCCCGCCGCAATATTCCTGTTTGGCTCTTTCCCTACAGACGCAATGCGAATAAAACTATTGTCATACAGGGAAATCCCTGCAATGTCTTCGTCCAACAGCATAATATTCGCAAACACGGTCTCCATGTCCTTTGCAGATATGACCCGATCCAACTCAGTCTGTCTGAAATATCTTTTCGTAGTAGGCGAATAAGACAACGTCACCGCTTCATGGTTTATTTTATTATAATAGTCCTCCAGCTTTCCCTGAATCTGAAACAGTATTTTCTCATTCATATTCAACATATTCTGTTTTGCGCTGTTTCTGACATATACATTTGTAACCACAAATGCCGCCATCATAGAAAACAAAATTCCCACGGAAAACAGACAAAGCTGCATGACCAGGCTTCTACTTGACCAACGCTTCATCTTTCTGTTTCCCCTTCCTTATTAACCTTTTGGATACTGCTTCCATACTCCTGGCAGTTTGCCCGATATCCCTCCCCCCTTCGCTTGTCCAACACTTCTATTCCTCTGTCATACAGCCCCCGTATCAACGTCTCATATTCTTTCTCAAACGCTGCCTCGCTCTCCGCCAGCACTACCTTCATAATCTGACTTTCCTTCCACTCCGCGACCGCTTTCTCAATTTTCCCTTCCGCGCTCTCCGATGAAATCAAATTAGCAGGCAAGATCAACAGGGACGAATCATACAGGACGGTTTCGGGATTCATGCCATAGGCTGTCATCGCCTGATTCGAGCATATATCCTCATCAGAAACTGCCTGTACGCTCCTGTGCCATGCAGTATTGGAAAACATCCACCAGATCCCCAGTTCCTCCTCTGCCGCTACTGCGTCCTGTGTTTTCATTTCATAGTAACAGCCATCTTCTCCTACATAATAATCTGTCCCTTCCCGCCCATAATGCCATAGTGACAATCCCTCCTTACTTGTCATGTAATCCAGGAATACCGCTATTTCTTCCGGATTTTCACAGTCCCGCGCTATAAAGGTTGAAATCCATCCTGTACTTGCGCGCATATTCTTTCCAAGGACAGGTCTGCTGCCGTCCGACGAGAGAATCACTCCTGTTGAAATCCAGCCATCAAATCTGACTCCTGTGTTAGCCACATTCCCAATAAAACATAAGACCCGTCCGCTCTGCATCAACTTCTGCGTCTCTGCCGTCTCCATGGCAAGCTGATTCGGGCTTGCAAAGCCATACCGTATACAAGTGTTCAAAAATTCCAACGCCTTTTTTGTCTGAGGCTGCAAAAGAATGTCCTTATAGTTTCCTTCATCATCAACCCACTCCGCCCCGAAAGTCCCCTCCAGATATTTCAATGTGGGGTCCTGATAATCCTTCCCATCTACCAAGAGCACCACCACATCTTCTCCTTCCACCTGAAGCTCCATATCTTTCACCTTTTGAAAAGCAGCAAGCACCTCCTCCTGGGTTCTCAGATTTTCTGTCTCCAATCCGGCCTGTTCTAAAAGCTCTTTATTCCATATAATGGCATTATTGTCATTGTATCTCACAATCTGCTCCATGTAAGGACTTGTTTTCCACCGTTCTCTGGCATCAGCGGAATTGATATGAGAGGGAAAAGCATACCATGCGCCATCCCTCCGGATCAGTTCCCTCTTGATATCCTCCGGAAAATCCTGCAAAATATGAGAATCCGGTTTATAGGTTTCCAGAAATTCATCAATCCTCCATACCTTTCCTGAGCTCACCAGTTGGCTTATAGTAATGCTGTCCGTCACTGAGACGATATCCGGCAGTTCATCATTGAGCAGCATCAGCCGCAGCTGCGTATCCATGTCCTGTGTGGGCTGTATCACATCCAGCGCAAGTCCTGTCTTCCTTGTAATATCCCCTGTTATGGTTCCCTCCTGTACTTTCCAGACAGGATATTCCCAAAAGCTCACATCGCAGAACAAAGAAGCCTCTACATATTTTCCAGAATCTTCATTTCCGTTTTCTATATTACAGGATGTCAGAACAAATACGCATAAAAGTATTGCAAGCAGCTTTCCAAATCTCTTTCTTTTCATAACATTCTCCCCTGTCAGCCTGTCTTATCTCTTATCCTCAAATTATTCTTCTGTCGTTCTCAGCTATATTCGTGCCAACTATTCTTTATAGTTTACTTTACAGCACTCGTCATGGCAATCTTTTAAGGTTATTTATTTTCCTTCTATCAATAAATTTTCCCACTTCTACATATACAGCTGAAAAATATAACTCTACAATCAGAACTCTATTATAAAGAATTATTTTGAATAACGCCATGAAAATATTTCTTTTTTTTGGTAGTAAATTCGATTGCGCCATTCATAGCATCTGTTAATGCGGTTATTGCTATCCGGTTTGTTGCCAGAAATATACACATGCAAGAACATCGTGTATTAAAATCTGAAATAATGCCGAAGCCTTTCCAATACTGAAACTTATATTCCCGATAGCAAAAATAAAGTATGTCGCTATTCTGCAGCAAAAGCAAGTAAACAATTTATTACAGAAAGGATTCCTGGTCTGCCTGATGGCAGAATATTCCTATATGGGGTTAAGGTATTATTTTCTGGGCTTCCTCTTTGCCGGAGACAACATCCTGTCAGTGACATATTTTTCAGCCACAGATAATGCCAGGATCGCTTTTATCGGCTCCATCACGAGGGGCGCTGTGGCAATCGTTTTCTACGCGGTTGTCCCTTCGAAATTATTTCTGTTGAAAGAAATCTGGTTCTCATTTCTTGTTGCGGAACTAATTACCTTCATGGCTGCTTTAATAACAGCTATCATCCAAAGAAAGAAAAGCAAAACGATTAAAAGAGAAACAGTGTACTATAACTTTATGTGTTAATACAAAAATGATATTGGCACAACATTGGCACAGTTTTGCTCTTTCCCCGTAAATCCATATCTGTTATACTTGGTACAGTCAAAAATATGCAACACAGCCGTTTCCTGATTCCGGAAGCGGCTGTTTTCGTTAGAGAGGCGGTGATTTTCACTTTGTCAAAAGAAAACACAGGGGCTTCATACATTACCGATATATGCAGCTCCCTGCATAGGCCCGGTTACGGCACAGCCAGACGGGCACTGCTTCCCCAAAAGCCTTTTCCTTCTTTAAAGAAGCGCCAGGCCATGGCAGGGCTCCTGAAAAGCGAACGGGGAGAAGCCAGCTGCTTCAGCACAGTGATCTTCATTTTTATTACTGTCCTGCTGCTGGCCTTCATCATCGACCTGTTCGGCATTATCTCCACCAAACAGCAGCTCGACCACTGCGCCGACCAGATGGTGAAGCAGATCCAGCTCTCCGGGGGGATTAGCGGGGAAACGGAAGCCCTGTTCCAGTTCCTCTGCTCCCAGATCACAGGGGCCGACAGCCTGTCCTATACAGTGAATGCCTCCTACAAATCCCCTACCCCGGGAGGCATGAACCAGGCCATCCAGCTTGGCAGCCCTTTCTACATCACCATCACGGGGAACGCAAAGCTGGGAGGCTTCTGGAACTTTAATCTGGTACACATCCGGATCGTCTCCAAAGGGGCCGGCGTCAGCGAACATTACTGGAAATAAGGAAGGAGGCAGCAATGAAAAAAGAGGTGCATTCCAGGCCGTCGAAGCCTGTACCGGAGGTATACGGCAGATGCCAGACACATAGGAACAGCGGCAGAATATTATCCCTCCTGCAAAACCAGCGGGGCGGCATCTCCATTTACACCTGTTTCTTTATCGTGGGTATTGCGATGCTGGTGTCCTTCCTGCTGCTGTATGCCTCCATCCGCATCACCTGCATCAATATCCGCAACGGCGCCAAGATGGAGCTGAACAACTTAAGCGCCAGTATTTACGCGGACACCTTCCGCTCCCAGCGGGAAACCAATTTCAGCAAGTACCTGGGCACCCTCTATTCCAGCGGGGATTATACAGGATTCAAAGGAAGGAGCTGACGCTATGACACAGGTTGTTGAAAATTACTTTAAAAAGAGGATTCTATGATAAGGATTTTGCCGAAGGCTGATTTAGCCCAAATTCAAAATTTTCTAAAAACTTATTCAGTGGCAGAAAGCAAAATGCCCATTTGCCTTAAAAAGCCTTGAAGATATATACCAGGATTTAGAGACTCCCACAGGCAGATCGCTTCCGGTGAATGCCAGGATGCAAAGGAGTTCATAGCGGAGATCAAGAAAGAATATGGAATATAAAGTTGTTCGAGTTCTGCTGCCCAAATACAATTTCGGAATATTCTCAATTATCTTCTTTATGAACTCGAAAGCCTGTATCCATGCTTCACGAGTCTTTCATTTTTATGAATAACATAATGCCACAAATCCTGATTTTTTCACGATCTGTGGCACATATATTATCCTTCTCTTTTTTACCTGACTTTTATACTGCAAAATGCCGCTTGCCTTTATCCCCCCACAAGTCACCATATCTCCTCTGGCACTTTTTTCTCAACTATCTCTTTCCCCGCCTCATACTCCTCCACCGCCGGGTCCACAATATCCCCCGTCCGCACCCATTCCTTCGTCCCCTCCACCTTCACCGCCGCCTGGGTATGCTTCGCCAGGAACCGCGTCAGCGGGTACACGTCAATCCAGATCTCGTTATTTCCTTCCTTCTGGGACTCGTCAAAAATCAGCTGCAGTCCCCAGTGCAGGTGCGTAATCTCGATATTGTTCACATTTTCCTTGGTACTGTACCCTGTATGCCCCATATATGGTTGTGTCAAGATAGGACTAAAAATTTTTAACAATTCCGTAACAACTTTTCATTCATTCCCCATTCTTCCACAAAATCTACCACTTTCCACCTTATTTCTACTCTGTTCTCCACATACGCGTCCAGTCGTTAAATCATTTATTTTTCAATGTGATTTAGCACATGCAGAAAGTACTATAACGGCTGTTTTTAATCCCAAAGATGAGATAATTCCCCGTAGCTTGCTGCGGGGAGTTTCATTGCAATATATTGATAATCCATTTCCCCCTCTTTGTAGCTCCCTCTTGTTCAAGAATTCCTCTTTTCTTTAATTTGTCCATTGCATATCTTATGCCGTTTTTGGACATCCCTATTTTTTGCGCTATTTCTTTCTGTGTAATACCAGGGCTTCCATTATAAATTCCACTATCTTTCTTTCCGTCTCGGACAAAGTGTTTAGAAAACTCATTTGGTTTACTTCTGTTCCAGTTTCTTTGATTTGTATGCCAGTGATTTTATTTCCTGTGCCATTTTCTTTGGTTTGTATGCCAGTTTTCCTATTTTCTATGCCAGTTTTTGTGCCAGAGCGATAGAAATTTACCCGGAAAGCATCTCCCATGTCAACAAGCTCCGGCTCCCGAACACCATATTCCCTGCATCCCTGAATCATTCTCTGAATGCCGGTTTTCCCACTGTTCAATAATCCCCATTCGGCTGAAAAACTCTGCGATGCAGACATTGTGGATTTTCAAGAGCCTCGCTATTGCCTGCTCCATTGTCAATCCGCCTTTGATACACCAACTAATTCTTGATACTCCAATTCTGCTGACAACGGTTTATTTCAGTTCATAGATATTTTCATTACGTTTATGGCAAAGCATTTAAAGCATTCTTCTGCCCACTGTCTCCATGATGTCGTATCATTTATCCGGCTATCTTTCACCTTCTATTTCAATCCTTTCTACTGACGCTCTCCCTAATGCATCAGACACTCATGGCAGGCACTGTCGCACCCGACAGGACAGCTTTTTAACACTTTTTCGTTTCACGCCTCAATTGTTCCAGTATTGTGCGTACATCCATGAAATTCTTCTCCTTTTAAAGCCAGCTTTTCTGAAGTTCAACCAACTCACCTACCAGGCTCCTCCAGACTCTAATGCTCTGTCAATCTTTTTAATATCTACGCCCTTGCGTCTTTTTGCACTGGCATACAGCTTTTTGTAATTTTCCTTATCCCCGTTTTGTCTCGCATCAACAAGAAGCCAGATGAACAAATCCGTCAGCTCATCCCTGCATTGATCCAAACCCAGTCTGGCAGTTTTCCTTGCGCCGTCTATATTTCCCTGTCTCTGATAACAATCCACCAATGCCGCATAGGTCTTTCCTTCCTTCCCCAAATGCGCTTCCAGAAATGCTATATATTTCTCCTCTTTTCCATATTGATGATACAGAGAGGCCGCTTCCTTTTTATATTCGTATTCGCCAGATTGATTCAGCATATCCGCAAATGCCAGAAATTCCTCCTTTCTGCCACATAACCGCTCCGACAGTTCAGACATCATCTGTTCACAGTTGACTTTTTTATAAAATCTATGCGTGACCAAATCAGATAAAACCGCTTTCCTGAGCTCCCAGTCTTCTGCGCCTAAATTGTCTCTCCTCAGCAGACTTGCGCACATCTTCTGAATTTCATCAACTTCCCACCGATTTCTGATTCCATACCCGTATTCCCCATATTCGTATGGAAGCAAAGCGTACACTTCGTTTATTCGTTTCCATTGACAATCAAAAGACATATCCTCCCGCTGTCCTGGTATCTCTTTTCTGCATTTCAATTGAATGTTCAGCAAAATCTCTTTCTTCCTGATAATGGCTTTCCTGAACCTTACCTTTTCATGAGAATAACGCACTTCGGCATACGTCTCCTGAAAAATCTCTTCCCCTTTCTGAATCTCCCCTGCCAATATTTTTTCCATTTGTACCAGCAGTTCATCTGAAAATATTCCCTCCAACAGTTCATCATCCGGCAGCATATGGGGATGTACATTTTTACAGACAGGATTTTCCAATATATCAATCACCTCCCCGACGGGTGCACTGTCTCCCATCTCATTCGCCCTGCCGATAGATGCCCTGACCCAATCTAGTCCAATCTCCGGAAGCTCTCTGGAAAGCCTCCCCTCCTTACAGGCGCCAGCCAGTGTAAACGGTCTGTCATCCACATCGGCATACTCATCCGAGTCCACTGCTTCCACAACCTTAAATTTCAGTCTGCAGACCCTGTCCAGTATGTCCGCCGCCATTCCATATTCTCCCAGAATAAGCAGATCGTGACATCCCATCAGGATACTGTCCAAAACAGGCATAGCTCCGAAAGGATCATTATGCCATGACTTCCAATCGTCCATATATTTTCCGTCATCATCAAACTCATAGTAATGCGTTTCATATTCCACATAAATCTCTTCCTCTTCTACTTTTCTGCAGAATTCATCGATTTCCCTTTGAACAGGCATATATGGAACTTTCTTTTCTCCGGTAAGTGATTGTAAAAAACCCTGCCGCTGGCTTTCGTTGCATAACTTTGCCTGAGATAATATCCACTGGTTTTTCTGTTCTTCGGACATTTTATTCAATTGGTCTGTAATCTGTTGTATATATTTTGTTCTATGCATTTGTATGGCCTCTCTACCTTTCATACAATGTATTGATAATCCATTCCCCACTTTCAGCAGCTCCCTGCCAATGTGATTACCAGGCCTCCGGGCTCTCCTCCCCGCCAAAGGTCATCTCCAGAAGTTCCTCCGCAATCTTCCCGCTGCACACCCTCATCAGATTGTCCTCCGCATCCTCCTTGGAAAGAAAATTCACGCTTCCGTACCACACGATTTTCCTGTCAATAATCGTATAATGCTCGCAATTGTCATCCACCAGCCGAACCTGAAAGCCTGCCTGCCGCAGTTCCTCCATCAGATTCATCCGGGTCTCGCTGCTGCCAAATTTATAAGTATCCGGATGCCATGTCACAATCGTGACCAACACACCTTTTTTCTGCTCTTCGCCAAGCAGTTCTATCATCTGATGCACCTTATCCCTGCGAAGCCCCGGGCTGGAAATCACAATCTCTTTTGAAGCCCCCAATAAATCCTGCCTGTAAACAGCTCCATAATTGTCAATGTCAAAAATAGCGTTTGTCTGTTTTACCTCTGCCGTCTCAATCCCAGTACAAATCTCATACCCAATCTGCTTATATGCCCGCAGCCGCTTTGCATACATTCGATCAAAGACCGGTATGTGCCTGTCCACATAATCATAAACAATTACCGTTTCTTTCCCCTCATATTCCCTGTTCAGCCGACCTGCGTACTGCTCCACTACTCCCTTCCACGCAACCGGCATGGCCATGATGAGTGTGTCCAGCCTGGGGTAATCGAAGCCTTCGCCAATCAGCTGTCCTGTAGCCACCAGAAGGACCGACTGTTCCCGGGATACCTGCTTCATCTCCTCTATCAGTTTTTTCTGTTCTTTTTTCGGATTGTCTCCCAAAAGGAGAAATGCCCTGTCCGCATATTCCCTCAATCTTTCATATAGCAGCCTGGTATGATCCTTATATTTGGACAGAACCACCGGACTTCTTCCTTTTTCAATACAATGCTTTACATCCGCTGCAATCTGCTCATTGCGCATATCGTTGTCTCTGATTAACTTATACGCTTCATTCACATGCATCTGCTCTCCCAGCCTGTGCGGACTCACTGTCCTTGTGAACCTGGGATAGACAAAATGACGGATTCCCTGTTCTTTTGCCATGTCCCTGGCGCCATAGCTGTACCGCACTGACCCAATCATCCTGTAAGTGATTTTTTCCAGGCCATCCCCTCTCATTGGTGTGGCGGTAACACCATAAACATACTTCGCCTTCATTTCACGCAGAATGCCCACCATGGTATCCGAAGCGGCATGATGGCATTCATCTACAATTACCATCCCGTAGTCCTGCAGTTTGGGATGGAACTCCCCTTTTTTATATAAGGAGCCCGCCATGGCAATATCAATAATCCCTGTCATGGAATCATGGGCTCCCTGTAGCTTGCCGATGATACTTTTACGCTTTCTCGTCTGCCCTGATGGAGTCCGATATTCCGGCAGTTCCTCGTCTATCATCAGGAATTTCAGCAGAGCCTCCTGCCACTGTTCTATCAGAGAAGAGGATTCCAGCAGAATCAGTGTGCTCACTTTCCTTGCAGCAATCAGATAGCTGCAGACGACGGTCTTTCCGAACGCTGTGGCAGCACGCAAAATGCCCGTCTCATGCGCAAGCATCTTCTCAGCGGCCACCGCCTGTGTCTCCCTCAACTGGCCATTAAACTCCACCTTAATCTCGCTTCCATGTGCCCTCGCGTCCTCCTCTTCCCAGGCAATCTCTGCCTTCTCACATTTTTCAACCAATTCTTCCCGCAGTCCCCGGGGAATCCCGATATACCCGTTTTCATCCTGTCCAAGATAAATGTACCTGCCATTTGCGAAATTGGATAGTCCCATGGCCTGATTTTTATAGAAGACAGGATTCGCAAAAGCCGCCATCCTCCGAATGCGGTTCTGAATGCGGGGCTTCAGGTTGGATGCATCCACATAAATCAGATTTGAGAGGGTCAGCATCAGTTTTCCGTCCACATCTTCTGCCAGGAACTCCCGGTTCTGTTCCCATGGCTTCACGCATTCCTTATCTTGCTTGCCTTGGCTCTGTTGTCCTTGCTGCTCCTGGCCTTTACCATCCTGATTTTCTACAGTCTCCTCAAACGGATTCACCGGCTGCCAGTTCTTGATACATGTCTCCATAAATTCTTTCGAAAGCCTCTGCCTACGGAATAACTCGCTCCATTGGTCTTGATATGCATTCCAATTCTCATCAATAAATGCGCTGTTTCCCTCTTTCAAAGCCTGTCCCTGCAGGGGCAACGCAATCAGATTCCCCAATCCGGGCTTTCCCGATTTTCCGCCGTCCGGAATATGGTCCTGCGCCGGCAGCATACGGTCATAATATGCAAAGGATTTCAGATTAACAGATTCCGCCCCCTTCTCCAACAGTGCAAATCCAAACTTTCTCGCAAGGGATGCATCAACTGCGTTCTGAAAAAATATCCATACATGGGCTCCTCTGCCGGAACGGGAGCGCTCTGTCAGGGCATCAATTCCGTTCAGACAGCAGATTTCCCTCAGGGCTTCCACCTCTTCTCTCCACTTTTCATCCGCATTCCAGGCATTTTCCTTGTCTGTATCCTTCTCATGGTTATCGAAATCAAAAACCAAAAAGCGGCAGGTGTCATTCGGAAGCAATGGGTAAATTCCTATCACATCCGATGCATCTGCTGCTTTTCCCTCCAGGTGCTTTTTCAGCACAGCGATATCCAGTTTCTTCCAGCTTTGGTTGGTGCAGTCCCTGCACTTAATCTTCTTTCCCGTTTTGCGGGGACATTTTTCTGACCAGAAATGATTGCACTGTGGATAGTACCCGGCTTCTCCGGTACCTTTTTTCACATAGCGCTTGCTATATACGTCCTGCCGTCCCCAGAATCTGGAGAAGAAACGGTTCGCCAACTCGTCCGTAATTTCCGCATGCTGTATTCTGACTCCTTGGTTCGGGTCAAAAGCATCTTCCTGTGTCTGATTTTCAGTGGGTGTCTGCTCATAGGAAATTCCTGCTCTGTCCAGCAAATCTTTCAAATATCGATTTTCTTTTTCCAAGTGATATATGCGCTCCTGCATGTGCTGTACTTCTGTCTGCTCTACATTCCCCATCAGCATGTGCCTCTCCTTCTATTTTTCTGTTCTCCAGAAAATAATGCGACCCTACTTTTTTCAATTCTTTATCATGGAATGTAACTTCTCTTTCTTCTTAATTTCTTATCAAAGATAATGTCCATAGTCAGTTCATCGTTATATGCTGAAGCTGATAATTTATGTAAATCTTTTCACATATTCGCAGGACTTTCTCTGGCGGATAATTTTTTATTTTGTCAATAAACAAATCTACAATGTAATTGGAGTATCTGTTTTTCTGCTTACTATACTTTCCATCCGCTTCAATAGTATCTTCTACAAATTCCATCAATGCATGGGTTTTGTAATTGATATCATTTAGTCTAAACTGTCTGATATGATATTCCAAAATCTCCATATCTTTATCGCTATAGCAATATCTTGTGCTGGGAATAAATTCTGCCCTCATAACATCATATTGCAATCTGTATTCCATTCCAAAAGCATCGCTCTTCACGCTAAATGGCTGTAAAACTAATTTGTTTAGCTTACAATATTGGTTCCTCAACCTGGCATACGCTTTACACAATGCCTTACATTTCGCTCCCTGGCAATTTAGATTCTTTTCAAATTCTTCTATATATGGCGCTATATTATCTTTGCGTTGCTTTTCTCCACTCCGTTTTAGCGACTGGTTGCAATTCTCACACGTAACAGCCATATTAGGTACACACTCAACAAGATGGCTACTCAGTGTCTTTTCAACAGAATGCTCTATTTCACCCAAATCGGTTCTGTCTCCTTTTAAGGACGCAAAACAATACATACAATGATAATCACTTGTATTCAACAGCAATTGTTTTAATCTGTCTCCCCTTGTTCCATGGTAACCATATTCTAAATTCTGCTCATAAGCTGGCATAAAGTCCGGCATATCCAATACATAGATGTTTTCCTCCATGTTACCACTCCTCAATTTGTCTAATCAGTACTCTTTGGGCTTTTGTTAAAACTTCATTCTTGATAGACAGAAGTTCATTACTGTCTTTCTCTTTCCATATTCCAGCCACCTTATTATTTAGCAATTTTCTTAAAGACGCATCTATCACTTCTTTATCACTCATTGTCTTTTTGTCATGAAAAATACTATTAAAAATATTATAGACTTGAGATACGCTGTTGAAATCACCTGCATCTAATAATTCATACCCACCCTCTGACATTAAAACAAGATTTGCTCTCATAGCATTGGCAATTAAGTCTGCAGAATGTGTTGTGACAATGAAAGTAAAATTTTTATACTCATGCTTCAGAAATTCAAAAATGCGGGCACAATTATATGCAAAAAGGAACTCGTCTATCTCGTCAATCACTACGACACCCGTTTTCATGGTTTGCCGTATATATTCCATCTCCATAAAAATACGCAACAATGCCTGATATCCACTGGAAAGACAAGATTCAATCCCATCCAAATACAATTTAAAGTCTACTTTCGACTGCCTTATCTCCAATTCAACTCCTAAAAAGCTCTTAATCAGTCTTTTTAATTCCAGTTCAAAATCAAAATAAAAATTTTCTATTTCTGACGGCACTCCTGTGTAATAAAACGTATCTCTCAAATTATAATTATCTTCTTTTAGCCTGTGCTCTGTGATTTGCTCTGAAAATCGAATATCTCCAGACTCCCCAGACCTTTTGAATATCTGCCCTATATTAAAAAATCGATTCACTGAGTCAATAAAATACCAGTGTGCAAAATCGGATCTTTGCAATAGTCTCTTTAATAACTCTGATTTTCCGCTAGAGTTATTTCCAATAATAATAGTATTCTCATAAGTCAGTTTCTTTTCCAATATTATGTTTACTATTTCACGGATTGCATTTTGATAATACGTCATATATACCTTTCCACCTTTTATTCATATTGGGTAATGATATCGTTCCACCCGCTGTAGAATCCTTAAAAGATCTTTTTCTGAGTATTTCTTCACAGATTTCATCTGTTACCACACATTGTATATGTCTCTTTTCATAAACCACATATAACCCCTCTATTAACGTTTTCTTCTGAAAATACTTCCTGGATATATTTAACCGAAGAATAAAGTCTTCTATGCTGTCTACATATTTCGCAATCTCTGTCTCCTGTAAAGAAAAAGATTTCTTTGCAAAATCATCAATCATCTGCTTGGTTGAGTATTTATATCCCTCAATCTTATACTCACTTTTTTCATACACAACATATGTCTTTAATGCTGACAGGCGATATAACATCTCCAAATCATCACCTTTTTCATCCATTCCTCCTCTTAATTTTCTCCAGTTTTCGTTATTTTCATTAATCTTTTTCATCGCCCGGTTAAAAGGACAGGGATATATTCCATTCCTCAATTCCTGATCGGATAGTTGCTTCCCCCCATTATTCAGATTTGCAAAGATTTTATGCAATATCTCATCCTTCTTCTCCAAATCAGAAATCTTTATTTCCACTACAGAAATGCTTAAGTAATCCACCTTTCTCCGCAACTCGACCGGCAGATTCTTATAGCTGATATCACACTTATCGTTGCCAATCTGCATATAAAAATCTGATGGTACAATTTCATATTTCTTTTCAAGTGCCGCCACAAAGTTGCCTGCAGAATCCACATCTATCTCCTGATAGTCAAATACACTCATCTTTTCATTCTTAAAAAACTTTCCTATATAGTAAAAATACAGGCTCATTACTCTCTGCTGCCCGTCCAAAATTTCCAACTGCCCTTTTTCATTTCGATATGTGTATATCGGTGGTATAGGAAATTGCCTGATCAAAGATGTAGCCAAGTCTTCAACCTGTGTCTTGCTCCACCGATACTTTCGCTGATATTCCGGAATTACAAACAGATTATCGTGCACTCCCTCTACCAATGCCCTAAATCCCATGTCTGTTTTATATTGTTGTACACTAATATTGTTATATATCTCAAGAATTGACTTTTCCATATGATGTCTCCTCTATCAAAACTATTCTCGACAATTGATTCCTGCTTTAATCATGTATTTCCTTATAATACACCTGCCCTAAAGCATAGCGCTGCTTCTTTTCTATGCTAAATGTATTCTTCCTTTATCTATCATACTATGAAGCCTTGCGTTTCGCAACGGATTTTCCTTCATTTTCCATACAACTTACGTAAACGGTAGATAGGTTCTTTCCATTATTTGTTGACTTTAATGTGTTAAAGTGCTATAATATGCTCAAAGTTCGGTAAAAGGATGTGAATGCCATATGGACGAATTCATAAAACTGCTCAATCAGGATTACGAACTAGTACGATACCGCATTAAAGATACGGTGGTTGTTTTTCATATACGATCTAGAAAAGAAGAGCTGGCATGCCCATTCTGCGGCTCAAAAAGCATGCATGTCCATTCAACATATCAGAGGGAGATTCAGGATCTGCCAATCCAGGATAAGCAGGTCATCTTATTAGTGGATACACGAAAATTCTTCTGTTATAATCCAGACTGTCCGCATAAAACGTTTGCTGAGAGACACCCCTTTGCTGCCCAAAAGGCAAAGAAGACAGACCGGCTGGTCAAGAATATTATCCATACTTCGACACAGTTAAGTTCATTGAATGCCTCAAGGCTTTTGAAAAGCGAAAATGTCATTGTGTGCAAGAGCAGCATCTGCAGCCTGCTTAAAAAAAATGCCGTCCATTGTGGATAAAGCTTCCGTAAAAAAGGTCTGTGTGGATGATTTTGCGCTCCGTAAAAGGTTCTCCTATGGGACAGTGATGGTCGATCTTGAAAGCCACAGGATAATCGACATGATTCCTTCCAGGGAGACCGCTGATGTCAGCAGATGGCTCGCAACATTTCCAAACATCCAGGTCGTGTCCAGGGATGGGGCATCCACTTATTCGTCAGCCGCAACGGATTCGCATCCAGAGGCAGTACAGGTCAGCGACCGGTTCCATCTAATAAAGGGACTTTCTGACGCCATAAACAAGTATCTCATCAGGGAGTTTCCCGCCAGAGTAGAGATTCCGCTAGCTGAAGCAGTCTCGGAGAAGATGGCGGCACTATACAATACTGCAAACAGGCCGCTCCGGATCAAGTTTGCCCATAAGAAGCGGAAAGAGGGCCTGATGGTATCCGACATCGCACTGTTATTGCATTCGTCTCCTGCAACCATCCGAAAATATCTTGCCATTCCGGAGGCTGAGATTCCGCAGGACAGGGCAATCTCCCGGGAAAGGCAGCACCAGTTGGCACTACAGCAGAAGCAGCGGGAAGTGGATGAAGCCAGAAAGCTGGCACAGGATGGGTATCCGATTGAACAGATTTCGGCTATGATGCACCATACATGTAAAACTATACAGAATTACCTGAACCCTGGCTATCGCGTTACAGATGGCCATTATAATGCACGGATCCCTGGCAAGCTGGCCCCCTACGAGAAAGATGTCATAGATCTCCGGAGCGAGGGGCTTACATATCCCCAGATCCATAAGACTCTTTGTGAAAAGGGATATACGGGAAGCGTTGCATCCCTTAGGATGTTCATGCAAAAAGAAAGGTCGCGGATGCGGGAGCAGGAGGAACAGGACAAGCCCCAGTCTGAATTCATCCAAAGGAAATCCCTCTGCCAGCTGATCTATAAAAAGCTGGAAGACGTCGCCACAATCACTGCCGGCCAGTATAAGCAGGCAGTGGAGACATATCCATTGCTAAGCACTATTTATTCCCTAGTAAAGGAATTCCACACTGCAATATTCTCCAAAAAACCTGAGAAGTTGGACGCGTGGATAGAGTCTGCCAAGAAGCACGATATATCTGAACTGCAGTCATTCGTGGAGGGGATATTGAAAGATTCGACAGCTATCAAAAATGGAATTATCTATCCGTATAACAATGGCTTAGCAGAGGGAAGTGTGAATAAAATCAAGGTAATAAAACGGATTATGTATGGTAGGAACCGGAAAATCCGGTCACCTTTTTACGATTCGCTCATATTTCCAACAAATGGTTCTTAGCTGGGCAGGCAGAACAGATGGTCAACTTTCAGGGGGAATGTCTATGCCATTATCCCCCAGTGCCTTTTGAAGGACAGGAGGTATTACCCCCACAAAAAGGATTGACCTCTTTTTATATTATTTTCTTATGTTTCGCAAGCACTTGAGAATTTGAGATCTTCAAAAAGCGAGCATTCACCTAATAAGATATAATGCCCACATGAATTTTGTGCCTTTTGTTCTTATCTCCTTAAGGCTTCAGCTTGCCCTTTTAAATTGATATTCTCTGCAATTCTTTATCCTACTGGCGATTTCACTGACAAGATTGCTGCACCTCATACTCCTCCACCGCCGGGTCCACGATATTCACCGTCCTCCTCCACTCCTTCGTCCCCTCCACCTTCACCGCCGCCTGGGTATGCTTCGCCAGGAACCTGATCAGCGGGTACACATCGATCCAGATCTCGTTATTCCCTTCCTTCTGGGACTCGTCAAATATCAACTGCAGACCCCAGTGCAGGTGCGTGATCTCGATATTATTCACATTTTCCTTCGTACTGTAGCCGGTATGCCCCATATATGGTTGTGTCAAGCACAGACTAAACTTTTTTAACAACTCTGTAACATCTTTGCCAGAACCCGCTATTCTTCTACAAAATCCTTTATTTTCCGTCTTATTTCAACTCTGTCCTCCGCATACACCTCCACCTGCTCAATCATCATACAATAGAAGCGCTGCTTCCATTGTCAAGAATGAATGCGCTCATGAATATAATATGACCAACCCATACAATTTTCAAAAGAAAGCGTAAAAACTCAAACCCTGTCAACACAATATAATGTCACATATCTGGATCCGGTCTTAATTCCTCGATTTCCCTGAGAATTTTTTCCGCCTCTTTTTTCTTAATTCTATGCAGGCTTGGAAACATTCCATCCCCCGTCAAAAGATAATTGATGCTTACATCATAAACCTCAGAGATTTTTACCAGTTCGTCCATTGTAGGCTTTCGTGTTCCCTTGAGCAGCGAATTCATCCTTTCATAAGACGATACCGGGCACGGCGGTGTATCCATATAGTCATAAAAATAATCATTACACAATTGCCTTAAGTGGTCAGCAAACGTTTTATCCATAAATATCACGCTCCAGTTTGATTGAAATCAGCATCCACAGAATAAAATCTGAATAACCTTATCATGGCACACAACTGGTGCCTCCAGATAGGATATATATTTGTCATCCCTCACATACTGATGATATAAAGCAGCCGCCTTTTTCTCATATACAATGCTATGGGAGCCAGTCTTTTCATAAAACATGTTACCGACCAGATCAGAGAGAACCTTTTTCCTAAAATTCCAATCCTCACCCCCATAATTGTCTTTTCTCAACAGAATTCCGCAAATCTTCTGAATTTCTTCAGTCTCCCACTAATTTCTGATAACATGCTCACGTCGAATAAATCCAAACAATTCGTCCATTTGTTTCCATTGGGCCATTCCATATTCGTCCAAAATAAGCAAAATGCGGATGCGCAAGCAGACGCAGGCGTGCATAAGCGCGGGTTTTGCAAATGTGGGGGTCGGGTTGGATGCTCCTTGGAGCGTCCAACCGCACAGGTGGAACTTTTTATAACTTTGTAATATTTTTCGTGAGTCACGCGAGCACTAATGATACCGAACTGTTGGCAGCTTATGGCCTATGTGCCCTATATAAATGATTTTCTTCCCGGGAACCGGATGAAAAAATATCCTGCCTGCATATCCTCCGGTGTATCTGACATGCCAAGAAAATAACTGTGTATCCCCCTTGGGAAGCAGAAAGGTATGCTCCTCTGCAAATCTCTCTAAAGTAGCACCTGATTCCGGAGTCGCGTTAGTTAAGAAATTTTTTTCAAATTTCTCATCCATTTTCTCCGCTGCACGCTGCAGTTCCAAGAGACGCCGGTACACCTGCCCAGCCTCAGATATTCCTACATTCTTACGGCATCCCTGAACCGCATTTTCACAAAACACTAAATTAGGAAATGTACTCTTCGCACAATTTAAAATATCTTGCCCACATACAATGTCAGTGTACCGACGTTCTTCTTTTCTATGTTCATACCAGTTCTGAAATATTCTAACATTTTCATCAAAAGACACATTCGGAACCTTAGCCTTGCTTTCTCTCAGCTCACCGTCTCCTACAAGCTCTGTATAAGTTCCCTCAATTTCAGATATCTTCCAATGTTCGTCACTCAAAAAGCTGACCGCCACACCGCCAGACTCATATGCCAAAAGACATCCCTTAGAAACATATTCCTTATGCTGAAACTCGGCTCTGAAATTCCATTCCCGCTCTTTTTCGAATTCTTCAGAATTATAAACAACCGATTTATTCAGGAGTGTACGGAACCTTCTTTTATTTTCCACATCCACGGCTGAATCATTTCGCCACTGTTCTATTCGGTACTCCGGTGCCAGTTCAAAAGATCTGTAATCTTGGTCAAGCAGAATACTGTCATTATGTATAATCTCTTTTACCTCAAAACAGGTTGTCAAGAAATGGTTCATAAGCTGCCGCCCCTTCTCCTTGGATCCTACCGGAAATTGGGCAGATAGCTCATTTAAAATCATCTGCATTGTATTATCCCCTAAAACAAGTCGTCAATTGCTTTATCCCATTCATCGAAGAATCCCTCCGGCCAAAAGCTAAGCCTCCCATCGGATTTTAATATGGGATTTTCTATTACTGGTATAATCTTTTGCTCTCCATCCTGTTGTATTCCCTGCCTGGTAAAATAATATAACCTTACCCATTCCGGATCCACCTTTCCGTTTTTGGCACACAGACGTATTCCGTTCAGGACATGGTCACTATGGGTCTCCACTATAATCTGCACCCCTCCCTGCGCCGCCCTCGCCATCAGTTCTCCCATCTTCCTTTGTCCCTTAGGATGAAGATGCGCTTCCGGGTTTTCCAGAATCAACAAATCTCCACACTTTGCCGCCAGCAAAGATAATACCACCGGAAGTACATAAGAAATGCCGAAGCCCACGTTTTGTGCCGTAAAATAGTCCGCCCCCATGCTGCCTGCTTGATGTACCATAAGCCCAATACGGTTACTGTGCCCATAATCTTCCATGCGAAGCGAAACGCCGGGAGTGATTTCTCCCATCCAACGCTCCACCTGCTTCAACAGCCGAATATTGTCTTCTCCATCATACAACACACACTCATTTTCCACATTTTCCAGCTCATGGGTCTGGAGATAATGTACCGCATACTCCCCGTGATTTCCCACCTGCTTATTCTCCCATACTTCATAATAAGATTTTTCATAGCTGCTCTGAGGGCCCAGTCTGTCAGCTCCGATATAGTGGAAACCATCGCCAAACAAACTCCAATCTCCCAGTACCATTTTTGTGCGCACACTGAGTTCGGCTATCTGCTCCAGGAAATCTGCCGCTTTGTTATAGTCATATATTGTTTCCAAAGAACGGCCGTCATTTTCTACTAAGAATTTTATCCTGTTCTCCTTTGCTTCTGTATACAGAATGTCCTTTCCCACCCCCAGATTGGTGTATTTTCCGTTCAGATATATTCCCCTCTCCAATGCACCCTGTTCATCGGACTGTCTCAATAAAAGGAGTATCTGAATCAGCGTGGACTTCCCCATGCTATTAACCCCGGAAAGCAGGTTCAAATTTGAAATATCCAATTCAATATGTTCAAAGCACTTAAAGTTATCCGCCTTAATCTTCCGAATCATGTAATATCCTCCTGAGCATCCCTTCCACCTGTAAAAAGCGCTGGGAAAACGATTTCTTATCACTGGCTTTAAGCATCTGAAGAAATACAGAGTCATTAGAGAGCTCCAAAAAGTCATCATACACCCTACGGCCGTTTTTTGCCAGAAACGCAATCTCTTTATCCTTCAACAGAAATAGATTTCTACACCACGCCTCATAAATTGCCTTATTGATCGGGCGGCGGATCCCATCCTCTCCCAGTTTACGAAACGCATACTTGCCCATAATACTTTTAGCCGCATTCATGACCCGCTTAAACTGTTCCTCTATAACACTCTCATTCACACACTCCGACGAATTTAAATACTCCATCGCCCCGTTCAGATAGTTATCCGGGATCCCCTCGTATTTATCAATTCCATAATAACATACCGCTATAAAACGAAGCACAAATTCCTCGTCCATCATTCTATCGCCCCGAACGCTGTATGTAGTAGCCATCTGAAATTCTATACATTTTGCCATCTTTTTGCAAAGTTTTGTGGCCGGCCCCTGATACAGGGCATGTCGGATTTCCTGCGATGTCAGCTCCAGCCCTCCGGTATTAATCCTCTTAAAAATATTGTATTTTACATTTGCCGGAGTTCCGTCCTTTACAATATAAGCCGTGATATTGGTTTCTTCTATCCTCCTTATCAAAGCTCTTGGAAGCTCCGCAAACTTTGTTCCCTCCAAATCATTGAAAAATTCCAGTCCCGTAAGCGACAGTGTTTCATCTATCACAAACTCTTTTAATGCGGTAATCCTTTGCAGCCCATCAATAATCAACCAGTTATCCTTGATTCCGCCGTCAAAATAGAACGCCGGAATAGGAATGCGCAAAAGGAGCGATTCAATCAGCTGGCTCTTCTGTACAGCTGTCCACAACCCACTTTTCCGCTGGAAATCCGTATTCATATTAATTTCGCCGTATTTTAAACGTGTAATAATGCTGGATAATTCCATCGTCCGCATGTCAATGTCGATCTTACTTGGATCAAAAGGACGTATCCTGGGCATTGATGATGGCTCATCTTCTGTCTCTATTCCAGAGCCATCGTCAATAATTTCAATTCCAGCCCTTTCCAGATAATCTATCATT
Organism: uncultured Acetatifactor sp.; assembly: GCA_910583845.1. Taxonomy (GTDB): domain Bacteria; phylum Bacillota; class Clostridia; order Lachnospirales; family Lachnospiraceae; genus Acetatifactor. Next base: position 56,741 of record CAJUAB010000005.1, on the reverse strand, counting down.
TTATTATAGTTATCCTCCGTCTGTTTTTCAGACGGAAATCCTATAAAAAAATTGGATAGAAACATGGAGCTGAGCCGACCCCCATGTCGTTTTCCCGTTTGAATCAGTTTTTTTAAATCTTCTTTCTCTCTATCATCAAACATGCATATTCTCCCAACATCCTGTATATAATAGCCTCATAAAAGAAATATGTTTTTATTATACTTCGCGTGAGGCCATTTGTAAATGAAATCCGAGTATACCGTCAAAATATCTCTGACAGAGCATAAACATGATAACTTTCAAAATCCATACTACTGGTGTATTATGAAATTTGATAAAACTTGGCATCAAATAGCTTTCGGCTGGGAGGCGTCCCCTCAAAAATGTTTCTGCGCTGCACTGGATTATTACAATCACATCTGTGCTTAACCAGATTCATGGTTAAAAAACTTTATATCGTCCACTGCTCTACATTACTCAGTCATGAATCACCAGCCTTGCTGGATGGCAAAACCTACAGTTCTCCACACTTTCAACTTCACCAACTCAGATATCACCGCCCCGCGCGACTGGCTTCTCGCCCAGGGCTGTCACGATGTCTGCCTTACACATCCCAAATATGTGAAAGCCATCAAAGGCAAAAAACCGACAAACGCGATGCGAAACGGATAGCTAATCTGTTCCGCTTTGACAATGTCAAAGCTTCCTTCATCCCTCCCGCAGACATCCGCGCTCTCTGCGAGCTTTCCAGATACCGTCTTAAGCTCTCTTACATGCGCTCTGCCGAGAAGAACCGTTACCAGAACTCCATGACCATTTCCAGAATCCGTCTGTTCCTTAAGTTGCTTTCCGGACAGAATCAGGTATTCCCCCATGGCAGGCGTAGGTATCTACATTGTCCCATCGCCCTATGCCCTAAAAACGATTTCATTTTACCATGTGCAGAGCTGTTTCGCAATATGATTTACACCAGTTAAAGACCAGTATAGCATTTTATAAAGGAAATCTTTTATGGGCGGGCATCCTTCTGATAATCGTCTTTTCTGTTCCAATGTGGAATGCCTTTGACACATATCCTGCCTCAATAACCAGAATAAGCCAGGTCATGACTTCCGATGATGATACCCCGTGGTAACACAGGGCGTCGACCGGGTTATCATCGATATCATTTGGCAATAGAGGCTAATCCACACAGCAAACCCTTCCCAAATGAGGCATCCTTCTCTGCATCACGGTATCAAAAGCCTTTGAAAAAACTGACCTTTATACTTTCATTTTCCATCATCTGATAAAACCGGGTGCCTGATCTGAGTAAAACTACAGGCACCCGGTACAGAAATAGAAAATAAAGAATTGGGTGATAAAATTTTCACAGGAGACTCTGGATTCGTCCTTCAGAATACCATTTTTACTTGTGAAATTGTCGTCAGACATAATATTTCCACAAACCATATAAACTATTTGGGCTGCTATTCAACTCCCTGTCCTTCCAATTGATTATTCTCCAGAGAGTCTTCTTTTGCTGGTGTCCGCATTTTTCCCGAATTCCCCGCCTCATACTCCTCCACCGCCGGGTCCACAATATCCGCCGTCCTCACCCACTCTTTCGTCCCCTCCACCTTCACCGCAGCCTGGGTATGCTTTGCCAGAAACCGGGTCAGCGGGTACACATCAATCCAGATTTCATTATTCCCTTCCTTCTGGGACTCATCAAAAATCAGCTGCAGCCCCCAGTGCAGGTGCGTAATCTCGATATTGTTCACATTCTCCTTAGTACTGTACCCTGTATGCCCCATATACCCGATCACATCCCCGGCCGTCACCACGCTTCCCTCTTCCAGCCCTTCCGCATAGGGGTAGTTCTGCCGCAGATGGGCGTAATAATAATACCTTTTTCCGTCGAAGCTCCGTATCCCGATGCGCCAGCCGCCGTACTGATTCCATCCCAGAGCCTCCACCACACCGGATTCCACGCTGACAATCGGAGTCCCTGTAAGTCCCATCATGTCATGTCCCAGATGTCTGCGCTTATAACCATAGCTGCGGCTGACTCCAAAATCATCATAATGCGTATAATCAAATCCTCTGGCGAGAGGAAAATATCCTTTCAGCCCATATCTGGTTTCATAGTGCCCGTCCCCGCAATCCTCCTCATATTCCCCCACCAGCCCGCCGATGGCGGCATCATACGCCTCCTTATAATAAGGGTAATACTGCAATTTCTCCGTGAGCTCTTCCAGCGTTTTTTCCCCCTCTGAGAGAGCCTGAGCAGCCTTTTCCATAGTCTTGAGCGCGCTCTTGTCAAATTCTCCGCCCGTTCTGGCCGCCGTGTAGGCCAACAGTTCCACCCAGTGGACTTCATGCTCCGTGCCGTGGGTTTTCACATCCCAGTCATAGGCGCTGCACAGCGCCTCATATGACACCGTGAAGTCCACCCATTTTATGTAATCCTTCTCTATGGCCAGTACCGGATTGTTAGCGGCTCTGCGCTCTTCCAGACGGCCCTGCTGCCCTGCCAGCACCGCCACTGCCATCACTACCAGAACACCTTCCGCAAGAATTCCTTTTTTAAGCCCTGTCAGATATTTTGCTCTCTGCCTCTTATCCATTGTCTCTCCAGGTAGTTTTTCTCACTGGAAATATATGAAAAGGACACTTGACTTATGCCGTCCTGCGCCCATAACGGCGACACCCTCCGGAGAGACATCGGGTATCCTGTCAGAGCCAGGCGCGCTCTATCCGCCGCACAGTTGAAATCCATTATCTCCGGAGCCTGCCTGCAAACCGGCTACAGGCAAAAAACACCGGAAAGAAAATAAACTTTTCCTTCCGGTGTTTTGTAATCTATTGCTTTTTCTGCCGACCAGAACCGGCTCTCACTGATTCAGGTTTTGCCCCGGGTTATGCGGATGCCCTTCTCTCGCAGCCTGCACCCTCTGGCAGGAACCGTTCTCCCATGACTTTGTCAAACCGCCTCCGGATGCTGCGCATCCCGGCCCTGAGGCCGTTGCCCGATCCGGCAGCCAGTCCTCTACAGTTCAGGTTCAATCAAGCCGTAAGTATCGCCCTTCCTCTTATATACCACGTTTACCTGGTCCGTCTCCGCGTTGCAGAATACGAAGAAATTATGTCCCAGCAGTTCCATCTGGACGCAGGCATCCTCCGGATACATGGGTTTTATATCAAACTTCTTGGTGCGGACGATCTTGACTTCCTCGTCCTCCATGTAATCATTTTCCACAAATGCTTTGCTGAAGGCACTGGCATTCTGCTGCTTGTCCACAATCTTGCTCTTGTATTTCTTCAGCTGCCGCTCAATAATTTCCTCCACCAGGTCAATGGACACATACATATCATTGCTGACCTGCTCCGAACGTATGATCCTTCCCTTTACGGGGATCGTCACTTCTATCTTCTGTCTCTCCTTCTCCACACTCAGTGTCACATGGGCCTCTGTATCAGGATTAAAGTATTTCTCCAGCTTGCCGATCTTGTCCTCCACCGCTGCCCTTAACCCCGGAGTTACCTCAAGATTTCTTCCAACAATCACAAATTTCATACAGATCATTCCTTTCTGATTAAGAGTTCCGTAACCGCCCTGACAGCACCTGTTCCGGCAGAATGATTCCTTCCCTCATTTCGGTCAGCAATCATTCTGCGGCGCTGACCGGGCAGTTACTGATTAAGAGTTCCGTAACCGCCCTGACAGCACCTGTTCCGGCAGAATGATTCCTTCCCTCATTTCGGTCAGCAATCATTCTGAGGCACTGACCCGGCAGTTACTTACTGACTGTTTTATTGTATAAAAAGTATATCATATTGCGAGTTGTTTTGCAACAATTTAACCAATTTTTTACATGTTTTTGACATTGGAGTTGTCAACAGAAAAGTTGCTATTTTGACTGAAAATGCAATTTTTGGGAAAAACGTCCAAAACATCCGTTCCTGTTTTTGATATCCAATTCCGGATTATTGTGGCGCAAAAGCTGTGGATAAGGTGCATAACTCCGTGCATAAGTGGATTTTAACGGTTTCTCAATTTGTAAACCGGTGGATAACCTGCATACGGAAGTGAATCTACAGAATGACGTTTTACCGGTATGCGTCGTTTTTTTGGCTAAGTTGCACAATTCATCCGATATGCAAGCCCCTTTTTAACATTTTACGGAGCCGTCAGAACAACGGAATGCACACTTCGCGATATTCAGCAGGGCTTCCGATCCCCCAAAAAAGAGCACCTTCCGTTCAGAAGATGCTCTTCATTCATTCCCCTATGTTTTTTCCTCTTTCCGCATACTAGTAGTTGACTTGTCAACTGCTGCTGTGCCTGCGGTATTGCATCAATCGGTATTTGGAAGTTTTACTTCCAATCTTCACATCGCGTATTCGTCGGCGGCTTCTACAGACAACCGCCCGCAGATGCGCTTCTTTTAAAAGATACGCCGGATAGCCAGGATTCTCTTATAGTCCGCTCTGGATATGATGATACCGGTCTTGCTGTTGGACGCGTGTACGATATTGCCGTCCCCGATATACAGAGCCACATGGCCGGAGTAGCAGATCAGGTCTCCGGGCAGCGCGTTTGCCAGACTGTCCACCGCATACCCCTGTTTCCTGTCCGCGGAGGACGAATGGGGCAGAGATACGCCGAAGGCCGAATATACGCTCATCACGAAGCCGGAGCAGTCCGCGCCGTTGGTCAGGCTGGTACCGCCATATACATAAGGACCGCCCACAAACTGCACCGCATAGTTGGCGACTGCCACTCCCATCTCATTGTCACCGCTGATCGTGACTGTGGAAGGGTCAATCCCGTGGCTGCTGCCCTGAGGCACCGCCGTCTGGTTCTGGGCCGCCTGCGCAGCCTGTGCCTGCCGGGCCGCCTCCCTGGCTGCCGCCCTGTCCGCCGCCTCCTTGGCAAGTCTGGCTTCTTCCTCCTCCTTGGACTCGGCCTCCACAAACTCCGTATGTAAATCCACAAACTCTCTGGATACCCAGCCGTCGCCTTCCTCCGTATCCACCTTTACCCAGGAGTCCGTCTCCTCCAGCACCAGCAGGTCGTCCATATATGCCACCATGCCAAGCCTCTTGCTCTCTGTGCTGGGCTCCTTGCGCACAAACAGGCCGTCGCAGTTCACGGAGGCAATCCTCGTGCCCACCTCCCGGGCCAGCGAAATGGCCTCTTCGCCGGTCACGCAGAACTCACCTTTCACATAGCCTGTCACATTGCCGGAATGAATCTGATACCAGCCGTTTTCCTTTGACAGGAGAGTACCTACCGAGTTGTTGTACAGTTTACCCACCACTTCGCCGGACTCACCGGGCAGGCTCCTCACATTCACATAGGCGTTCACCTGGGCAATCACCAGATTCTTGAACATTTCCTCCTCGCGGGCCTTCTCCTGCGCCAGCTCCTGCGCCACAGCCGCGGCCTTGGCCTCATCCACCTGCTCGGCATCCACCATGGTTTCGATCTGTATATTCTTATTGCCCGTCTGGTTCTGCAGGCTCTCCAGGCCCGTCCCATTGTCCAGCGCGATATTGATACCGCCGCTGGGCAGTACGGAAGAAATTCCCGTGGCGTGTACGTCCAGCCTCATACCGGTACAAAGCAAAGCAGCCGACAGCGCGCATGCTGTCACTCTCCCATAAAAGCCCGGGGTTCTGTAATAAGGCCTGCTATCCGACCGCCTTTTGCCGGAAGTATGATTACGGTATACTGTACGTCTAAGCATTCTCTCCTCCATCTATCACAACAAATGTTACATCCAACCTATAAATAATTACAAAATTGTTACATCCGTCATTAACTATAGCACGCCCCGCGCAAATTGTCAACACCCTGTATAAAATATCAAAAAACCTGCAAAGTGCCGGAAACATCACACTTTTCAGCTTGTCCACGCAAAAAGAAGCCCAAAAACCGGCTTCTTTTTCCAGCAAAAAATTATTTCATTTTTTTTAATTTCTTAATTATTCCGGCTGATCCATGCCGCCGCGGCCGTGACGGCATTGGCACCGTCCGCCACAGCCGTCACCACCTGGCGCAGTAACTTTTTGCGTACATCCCCGGCCGCATAGATCCCGGGCACGTCGGTGGCGCAGTCCTCACCGGCTGACACATAGCCCGCCGGGTCACAGGTTGCCAGCCCTTCCAGCAATTTTGTCTCAGGCTGTATGCCAACTGCCACAAACACGCCGTCCACAGGCAGAACGCGCTGCTCCCCGCTCTTTAAATCCTCCAGCAGCAGGCCCGTGACCTCGTCCTGTCCCTGTATCTCCTTTACCACATGCGAATACAGAATCTCCACTCCCGGCAAAGCCCGCAGCCGCTCCTGAAGCACATGCGCCCCCCGAAGTTCGTCCCGGCGATGAATCAGATACACCTTTTCACAGAAGCGGGTCAGATAGGCGGCATCCTCCAGCGCCACGTCCCCTCCCCCTACCACCGCCACGGTCCTGCCCCGGAAAAAGGCCCCGTCGCAGGTGGCGCAGTAGGATACGCCCATACCGGACAGCTCCGTCTCCCCGGGCACCTCCAGGCGCGCGTGCCGGGCTCCGGTGGCCAAAATCAGGGCCCTGGCCCGCAGATCCCCCCCGGTGGTATGGACAATCTTCACTTCCCCGTCCGTGATGCCTGTAACTTCGGCTTCCATAAACGGAGCGCCCAGCCGGTCCGCATGTTCCCGGAACTTTACGCCCATATCAAAGCCGTTGAAGCCCGGCATCCCCAGATAGTTGTCCACCTCATAGGTATTCAGCACCTGTCCGCCGCTCATGGAATTTTTCTCCACAACCAACAGCCCAAGGCCCGCTCTCATACCGTACACGGCCGCCGACAGCCCCGCCGGCCCGGAGCCGATGATGATCAGATCATATACATCCTGCATAGCAATCTCCTCCTGATTTTATGTTTCACGCCTACTGCCCGGAACATGTTTGAAAAATCATTCCTGCCGCATTCGCGGGATGCTTTTACCGGATTCCGGTTACATAACCCGCCATGCGGCATCATCTGGTACAGCTCTCCCACAGATTGTGACGCACATCCGGCAGAAAGCATTTTTCAGACACGCTCCGGGCAGACGCTGTATATCTTTTCCATTATTCTATGAGTTTATCAGTTTACAGGTAGAAAAGCAATGGGCAAATATGCTATACTCGGATTGCGGATCGTATGTTTCGTCCGGGGAATTTTAATTGCCCGCTCTGCCGGAAGGGTTCTGGCGGGCTTCAGGGCAGATAAGGAGAAATGCGGATATGAAAAAGACAGCACTGATCACAGGGGCATCCAGGGGAATCGGACGGGCTATGGCGGAGTCCTTCGCCGCCGCCGGCTTTGACCTGATCCTGACCTGTCTGCACCGGATCGAAGAACTGAAATTGCTGGGCCGGGCACTGGAAAACGCGCACGGCATCCGCTGCCGCTGCCACGCCGTGGACGCCGGAGACTGTGAGGCCGTGACGGCCCTGTTCTCCGGGATCGAACAATTGGATGTGCTGGTCAATAACGCCGGCATCGCCCACATGGGACTATTGCAGGATATGTCGCCGCAGCAGTGGCACCGCGTCATGGCTACCCATCTGGACGGCTGCTTCTATACATGCAGACTGGCCATCCCGCTGATGCTGGCCCGCGGCTGCGGCCATATTCTGAATATTTCCTCCGTCTGGGGCAATGTGGGCGCTTCCATGGAAGTAGCCTACAGCGCCGCCAAAGGGGGAGTCAACAGCTTTACCCGCGCCCTGGCCAAGGAGCTGGCCCCCAGTCACATCCAGGTCAACGCCATCGCCTGCGGTGTGATTGATACGGATATGAACCGCTGCCTTACGGAAGAGGAACGGGAGGTCCTGCGGCAGGAAATCCCGGCGGACCGCCTGGGCCGCCCCCAGGAGGTGGCCAAGCTGGCCCTGCTGCTGATCCAGGCCCCCGCTTACCTCACCGGACAGATCATTACCCTGGACGGCGGATTTATATAATCCGTGCCTGCGGAAGCAGGCCCCCTGGCCTTTGCCACGGCGAACACAAGCGAATACCTCTATGTAATCCGTGCCTGCGGAAACAGGCCGCGCCGTCCGGCCTCCGCCGGAGCGCCAGGCAGCACGCTTAATCCGCGGCCAGTCCCAGATCCTTCACCACCTCCCCCGCGAGAATCAGCCCTGCCACAGAGGGGACAAAGGCCACGCTTCCGGGGACCGCCCGCCTGCCCTCCGCAGGCATTTCCTCACCGGGCTCCGGCATCAGCGGCGGCTCCTGAGAGTAAACCACTTTCAGGTTTCTGACACCCCTTTTTTTCAGTTCCCGGCGCATCACTCTGGCCAGAGGACAGACGCTGGTCTGGTAAATGTCCGCCACCCGGAAGGCGCTGGCGTCCAGCTTATTTCCCGCCCCCATACTGCTGATCACAGGAACACCCGCCGCCTGCGCTTTCAGAACCAGTTCGATCTTGGCCGTTATGGTGTCCACCGCGTCCACCACATAGTCGTATTCCCCGAAAGGAAACTGCTCCGCATTCTCCGGCAGGAAGAAACACCGGTATGTATGGACCACCGCCCGGGGATTGATATCTCTGATCCGCTCTTCCATCACATCTACCTTATATCTGCCCACAGTGCTGTGGAGGGCCACCAGCTGCCGGTTCAGGTTACTCTCGCTCACCGTGTCGCTGTCGACCAGATCCATCATGCCGATACCGCTGCGGGCCAGCGCTTCCGCCGCATGGCCTCCCACGCCGCCTATGCCAAACACCGCCACCCTGGACCGGGCCAGCCGCTCCATGGCCGCCTCCCCCAGCAGCAGCCCGGTTCTGGAAAATTGTTCGCTCATGCTTTCTCCTCCTCGTTTTTCCGATATCCGCCAATCATACACCCGCCTGTCACAGGCCGGTCCATCACCGCCTCCGTACCGCAGACACTGTCCGCGGTACGGAGGCGACCAATGTCCGGGGAAGCGCGGCTCCCGACTTTTCTGTGATCTCTTACTCATACAGTATATACAGACTCCGCGCCTTCGTCAATTGCCGCCCGTTCCCATTAAAGCGTCCGGATTTCACATATCCACATATCCCCTCCGCCGTTTGTCAGCCGCCTGCGGGCCCTTCAAACAATGCGCTGATCCTGCCCTCCGGCACTTCTTCCTCCACAATCCGCCGCATCTCCCTGTCGGATTTGGCGTCCCGGCACCGCATCAGCAGCTGCTCCTTCTCGCTCTCCGTCATGCCGGACCCCATATCGTGCGCCGCCTCATTTTCCATCATATTCAGGTCAAGCCCCAGCGGTACCATGGAAAGGGGGTATCCCGCTTCGGCCGCTGCGCCGTAAGCTGTTCCGTTAAAGTCCATATTTTTCATTCCTTTCTGCTGTCAGGTCTGTGTACTGTTCTGTCGGTTCTACAAAAAAGGCGATCCCCCGACTCATGTCGCAGGATCACCTTTATGGTTCCCAGAGGACCGGATACTATTCAGTTCAAACACGCTCCAGATATTTTTCCATCAGATAAAACAGCCCCTTGCGCCACTGCGCCGTTCCGACTTTATCATAGCCTCCTCTTTGATACAGGCGCAGGGCATGGAAATTTTTGGAAAAGACATCCAGTCTGACCGCCCGGGCCCCCCTTTCCGCGGCCTCCCTCTCCATATACGCCATGGTCTGCCGGGCAATCCCGCGACGCTGAAAAAGGGGATTTACACACAGACGGTGCAGGATACAATACGGCATATGGGGATATTTCCATTTTGCGCTTTCATATTCCGGTTCACTCTCCCCGTTTACGGTATACATAACGGCAATTTCCCCATCCAGCATTCCCACAGTCAGTTGATTTTCCATAATGTCCCGCTCAAAATCCTCCCGAAGCGGATAGAACTCATCCCACTGGTCAATTCCCTCATCGGCCATCCGGGCGGCTGCCTGCCGGGCCAGGGCCGCAATGCCGTCCAGATCCGGCAGCCCGGCTTTCCTGTAAACGATTTCCATATTTCCCTACATCCCCTTCTCCGCCTCCCGGCGCTGCCCTTCTTCCGCCTCTTCCAGGCTCTCATAGCCATACATACGCACCGAATGGTTCATGATCTCCCGGGCCAGGTTCTTCCCCGCGGCTGCGTGAGCGGCAATATATCTGCCATAGAGCTCCAGCATCTTGTCCGAATAGGTGCTGATCTCCCCCCGCAGGTATGTCTCATAGGAAGTGTTCCATCCGTTGTCCTCATAGGTGTGGATGCTGCGGGCGTTACTGGCCAGATAAGGATAGTCCGCCGCGAACTCCTCCATCCAGGCCACCTGCATGGCCACGATCCTCTTGATAATCTCCTTTTTCTCCGGCGCGATCTCCGGAAACCGCTCTTTCATCTCCTCGTACTGTCCGGGAGCGGTACTCTCCATCATCCGGCCATACTTCTCCTCGATCAGATTGTGTCCCCGCTCAAGCTCCCGGTCAAAATCATAAAGATATTGCAGCAGCATCCCGTGGTCCCAGGTCAGATACTGGCTCTTTCGCATGATGGAAAAAGTAAACCAGTCATCCTGGCAGCTGGCCCTGCCCCCCTCGTTTTTCACCGCGTCAAACGCCTCGAACTCCTTGCGGGCAATGGCCTCGGCCAGATCCTCCACCGTGTTGTCCGCGATGCCGGACTTGTACAGCAGCTCCGCCACATGCTCCTCCAGAAAACTCTCAATATCACTGATATACCCCGCTCTGTACAGATCATGGGCCAGCAGACCGCCCACCTGTTCCATGATCCGGCAGGCATCCTCTCCCGGGCTCTCCAGCGCCGTCAGCAGCAGTCCCAGTAATTCCCCATACCCGCCGCGATTGCCGTTGCCAGCCTGCGCCCTGGAACCGCCATCGCTGCCGCCCTGTTTCCCACGCCCCGCAGAGCCGCCGGCCTTCTCCATCCTGCGAATGCCCTCCGCCAGCCATTTGTCATGGGGCGGAAACTTTCCTTCCATATAATAGACCAGCTTCAGAGCTTCCCGGGCGGCGCAGCCCAGCATGAGGCGGCAGCTCAGCTCATCCCCCCGCCGCAGCATACGGCTGCTGTTATACTGTCCGTATTGGCAGAACCGGGCCGCCGCCTCCGCCAGCCGCAGGTACCGCAGGCGCTCCGGATATTGCTCCGCGAGCAAAACGCGTATCTGGGAAAAAATGCCTTCATCGTCCCGGAACACACTGCCGTTCACCGCTGCCGCCAGAGCGCTTTCCTCCATCTGCCGGAAAGGGATCAGACCCGGATTCTCTGTCTCCATGGCCCTGTAAATTCCCTCCATATGTTCCATTCCCAGCAATCTTCCGTAAAAATTCCTGATGGTCTGCACACCCCTGCGCCCTGCTCCCTGCCGGGAAGTGTGACAGGTATAACCCAGAAACGTCCGGGGCAGTTCCTCATAGGCCGCCTGCAGCTGCTGGCCAATCTCCTCATATACCTGCTCCGACACCCACATCAGAAAGCCGGGTCCCCAGTCATGATCCCGGGAAATCTCATCGTCATAGCCAAAGCAATCCGAGCCCTCCCCTGCCAGGCCCACCGCGATCCTTGCCTCATACTGCGGGAACTTCTCATGAATCATGGCCCGGCCATGGGTCTCGTAATAAGCCCGGCACAGTTCCATCCCTGAGACCTGGTGCTCCGGTCGGCCCCCTTTGTCCGGCTCCGCAGAGTCCGGCCTGCCTTTCTCCTGCTCCACAGGGTCCGGCCTGGCAAAATCCTGCTCCTTCGTTCCCCTCTCGCCGCAGTCTGCCATGCCGCTCCCGTCCAGGCGCGTGTCCGCCGCCTGGGCCCGCTCCTTTCCGGCCTCTCTGCATGCCCGGGCATTCTCCTTCAGTCTGTAATAAGCCTCCGTCCTGCCCAGACTCTCCTCTATGCCCTGCATGGCTCTGACAAAAAGGGCCTCTGCCCTGTCATACTCTCCCTTTTGGAACAGGTACGTGGCCAGGGAAGCCAGCGCAGCACAGTAATGCGCGTCTCTGACGCCATGCGCCTCGAATATGGCGATCGCCTTTCCAAAACATTCCGCGGCCCGCTCCTCTTTGCCCAGCTGCAGACAGGTAGCCGCCAGATTGGCATAACTGCTGGCCTGCTCGTAATAGCGCTCCGGGTGCTGCAGGGCAATTTCCAGCGCTTTCTCCAGGTATGCGTATGCGGCCTCATACTCCCCCATCTCCTGATACAGCAGCGCCTTGTTGTTATACAGACTGGCCACCAGCATATCCCCCGGCTCAAGAACCTGGCTGTAAATCTGCTCCACCGCCCGATAACAGGTCATGGCATCCTCCAGCCGCCCGCCGGCCCGGTAAGCGCTGGCTATATTGAGTACGGAAGTGGCAAAGGGCAGAGTTCCGGAAAGCCCCATCTCCTGTAGCAGATTCAGCACTGCCTCCCCGTAATAATAGGACTTCTCCGCCTGTCCCGTCTCCCGGCAAAAGCCGATCAGTTCGTTCAAAAGAGTCACCGCGCCTCCCCGATCCCCGCTTTGAAGCGCTCTCTCCAGGCCCTCCTCCATCAGCATCTGAGCCTGCGGTCCTTTATTTTCCTCCAAAAGCCTGTCAATTTGTTGTAAGATATCCTCCATATTTCCCTCTTCCCGCATACCGCTGGCATAGCCATCCGTATTGCATCAAAAACTTACCCCTTTTCCGCACGTTCGCGGTCCGGCCCGTTCTGTCTTCTGCGCCGTACCTCCCGCGCCCATAGCCCATAGCCCATAGCCCATAGCCCATAGCCCATAGCCCATAGCCCATAGCCCATATGCATATCATCTCACAATCCTTATAAAAATACAAGAGCAGCAGGCCCACATGGTATAAGTTTTCTCTCAGTCTGCCATACTATGGTAGAAAACTATTCCAAAATTCCGCTGTCATGTCTAACGTACAAGGAGATTATATCATGATGCTTACCAGATCCCTGGAAGAAAATATTGCCGCCGCCAGAACTTTGCTGCCTATTGATACCAGCTTTGACATAATCACCAGGGACTTGCTGCTGGGCGAGACCCGGGCCTGCCTGCTGGGGATCAACGGCATGTGCAAGACAGAGGTTTTGCAGCGCATCTTTTCCGATCTGCAAAATCCGGAATATATGAACGACAATGTGGTAAAACATCTTAAGCAGTATATGGAAGCCCGGATCGGCTACGCCCAGGTACAGCTGGAAGGGGATTGGGACAAGCTGCTGCGGCAGCTCCTCAGCGGCCCGGCAGTGCTGCTGGTGGACGGTTTTGATCAGGCCCTGATACTGGACGTGCGCAGTTATCCCGCCCGGGGAATCTCCGAGCCGGACGCGGAGCCGGTTCTGCGGGGAGCCAGAGACGGCTTTGTGGAGACCATGCTTTTCAATGCCAATCTGATCCGCCGCCGGATTCGTTCTCCCCGCCTGACATTCCGGCTGTGCTCTGTGGGCAGAGACAGCAAAACCGATGTGGCCCTGGCCTATGTGGACGATCTGGCGGACCCGGAACTGGTACAACAGGCCGCCGACAGTCTGTCCCGGCTCCAGGTTTCCAGCCTGACCATGGGAGCGAAAAGCCTGGAAGAGCTCCTGGTCAAAAAGCGCTGGTACAATCCGCTGCCCAGCATGCATCTGACAGAGAGACCGGATGTGGCCTGTAGTTATCTCATGGAGGGACATGTTCTGATCATCGTGGACAATTCTCCCACGGTGCTGATTCTGCCCAGCACCGTCTTTCAGTTTACCCAGAGTCCGGACGATTATTACAGCAGCCCTCTGGTAGGCAGCTATTTCCGGCTGGCCCGTTTTGCCTGTATTCCCGCGAGTCTGGTGCTGATGCCTCTTTTCCTGCTGATCACATCCCGCTATCCCGACATATCCGCCAGATATCATTTACTTGACAGCGCAGATGCCGGTCCCGTCACCGTCTTCTTCTATGTGTTGGCTGTGGAGTTTATTCTGGACCTATTCAAATACTCTGCCTCCCACAGCGCCAGCCGCTTCTCGGGCTCTCTGTCCATCGTGGGCGGCCTGATTATCGGAGATATTGCCGTGGAACTGAACTGGGCCTCCGTGGAAGTGCTGTTCTACGCGGCGGTGACGCTGCTGGCCACCCTCTCCCTGACCAGCACCGAATTTGCCGACGGGCTGCGGCTCTACAGGCTGTTTCTGATTCTGGTCACAGGATTGGGGGGACTGTGGGGTTTTGTTCTCGGACTGGCGCTGGTTGCACTGTCCGTTGCCACCACCCCCACTTACGGGGGATACAGCTATCTCTGGCCCCTGTATCCCTTCAACTGGCAGGCCCTGAAAACCCTGCTGCTCCGCTACCCCACCTTTCGGGCCCAGCCCAGCCGGGTGTGGAACCGCGGCAGGCACCCGCAGTCCCCCGAAAAAAACTCCTGACAGCTGTTCCCGGAGACAGAAACTGCTCACGCTGCAGTACGGTTCAGCGCATACAGTGGAAACGATGTCCATATACTGTAGAAAGCGATCATACAACGGGCGTCAATCCTTATGTCGACCTGTATGCCGTCATGCGAACAGGCCGCGGGGAGTGTCGCCCGGAAGGAATCTCCGTGCGTTTTTTGACAGCCATCAACCAGTTTCTGTGGAACGGCCCCCTGCTGCTGCTTCTCCTGGGCGTCCATCTGTACTTTACCATTCACCTGCGCATACCGCAGCGGCGTATCGGCAGGGCCATCCGCATGTCCCTGCGCCCGGAGCCTGACAACCTGCCCGCCGAACAATCCTCCGATGCCGCCGCCCATTCCCGGGAGAAAAAATCTCCCCGTCACCGGGTTTCCCCCTTTGGCGCGCTGGCCACCACGCTGGCTGCCACACTGGGCACCGGCAACATCATCGGCGTTTCCACAGCCATCGCTCTGGGAGGTCCCGGCGCCGTACTGTGGTGCTGGCTCACAGGTGTGCTTGGAATGGCCACCGCCTATGCGGAATGCTATCTGGGCGTCCTCTACAGACAGCATGACCGGGAAGGTCAACACATCGGCGGCCCCATGTATGTCATCCGCGAGGGACTTCACTGTAAGCCTCTTGCCGCCTTTTACGCCCTCTGCACCGTGGTGGCCGCATTCGGGGTGGGATGCACCACCCAGGCCAATTCTCTGACACAGACCACCTCCCTGACCTGGGGACTGTCCCCCCACCTGGTGGGCATGGCCGCCGCCGTCATCACCGGCCTGGTCCTGATCGGCGGCATCCGCAGTATCAGCCAGGTCTGTATGCGTCTGGTGCCCGTGATGGGGCTGCTCTACATAGCCGGCTGCATGGCGCTGCTTTGGCGCTTCCGCAGCGCCCTGGGCGCGACCTGCCTATACATTCTGGAGAGCGCCTTTTCCCCCGGGGCCGCTCTGGGGGGTGTAGCCGGAGGCGGACTGCTGCTGGCGGCGCGCTACGGCATCGCCAGAGGATTGTACACCAACGAGGCGGGGATCGGAACCGCCGCCATCGGCGCTGCCTCCTCCGACGCGGTTTCCCCTTCCTATCAGGCCTATGTGTCCATGACGGCCGTTTTCTGGGATACTGTGGTCATGTGTCTGCTGACCGGTCTGGTCATCGTGGCCAATATGCTGCTGCATCCCGCATCTCTGGCGGGCGTAAATGAGACGGGACTGGCGGCCGCCGCCTTCCGCTCCCTGCCTCTCCTGTCCTCCTGGGGACTGCCTCTGAACGGAGAAGTGTTCCTGGCGCTGTCTCTGGCGGCTTTTGCCCTGACTACCCTGATCGGCTGGTCCTACATGGGAGAAAAAGCGGCGGAATATCTTTGGGGGCCTGGCGCTGTCCCGCACTACAAGCTGGTATACATCGTCATGGTCTATGTGGGGGCAGTAATCCCCATGCAGCTTGTGTGGGAATGTACGGATCTGGTCAACGCCGTGATGGTATTTCCCAATGTGATCGCGCTGATCCTCCTGCGAAAAAAAATCAGTCCCTAGAACGCCAAATGGGTCTATGCGGTTTTCCCATCAACGCCGCAAACCCACATAAAAGGAGCAGGCATTTCCAAAAGGAAATGCCCGCCCCCGTATTTTGTGACTCTTATCGATCAGGGCAGCTTGATCTTCTCCCCTACATAAATTCTGTTCTTATTCCGGATCTGCGGATTCGCGTCAAAAAGATCATTTACCCGTATTCCGAATCTGGCGGCAATACGGATAAGGGTATCTCCCTTCACTACCGTATAGCTGTGATCCGGCTGGGCTTCCGTAACAGTGATCAGATAATCCGCCCCGCCCCCGATGCAGAACATTGCCTGTCCTTTGTCCGTAACAGGGAAGGAACCTGCGTAGACCAGCTTTCCGGTCTGCACATCATAGCGATACATATTCGCGTATTTTCCAGCATTCTCTCTGCCCAGTGAGAAATGCAGATTGACGGCCATTCCAAAGCTCCCGCGGTTTACCATGGAAACCTGTGTATACGTCAGAGCATTCCCGCACTCCTTCTGAATTACGGCTGTCGGAATCACGTTCCGGTCCTGTGCCACGGTGAGATCCAGGTCTCTGTCCACAATGGCATGAGGAATATTCAGGCCGTTGATACTGATGGAAAGTTCCTCACTGACACCCATGGACAATGTGAAGTTTTTACCCTCCAGCAACTGTAAGACATGAGCCGGAACAATAATTCCTCTGCCTGTCCGCGCATAAAGTAACTGATTTTCACTGTCAGCCTTCCATGCGGACAGTTCCTTATTCAAATCTGCGGTAATCTGTTTCCAGTCTGCTGTGATATCCCACAAGGCACTCTTATCGCTACTTCCGGAAGAAGCAGGTGTATTCGGCTTCTGAGGCTTGTTAGGCTGATCCGGCGTGTCGGGCTCTTCCGGCGTATCCGGCTGATCCGGTGTGTCGGGCTGATCCGGCGTATCCGGCTGGTCCGGCGTGTCGGGCTCTTCCGGCGTATCCGGCTGGTCCGGCTTGTCGGGCTGATCCGGCGTATCCGGCTGGTCCGGTGTGTCGGGCTCTTCCGGCGTATCCGGCTGATCCGGCGTGTCGGGCTCTTCCGGCGTATCCGGCTCTTCCGAAGCAGTACTGCATATTACAAAAGTGCTGAAATGCTCCGCCTTAAATGTGATCATGCCATCCGCGTACACGGCTTCCACTTCTGTAGGAGCGCTGTCGTTTCCGGATTCGTAGTGCAATACCACTACGCTGTCAGGATTCACTCCCGACGGCATCGGTATGGAGAGAATTACAGGTGTTCTGAGAGGTAATTCTTTGGTACCCAGAAGCAATTTTACATCAAAAGCACAGATATTGCTGTACTCATCCAGGCCGGGCAAACCGTCCTCCTGCGTCTCGCTGATCCGGAGAACAGCTTTCTCTCCTGCCGGAACACTGAGCATCGCGCCGCTGATTGTAGTTCCGTCAGGGATTCTTTCATCGGTGCTGTCCACTGTCACGCTGGTGCCCGCAGCCTTTTCCATCAACGCATCGTACTCCTCAAGCGCTTCCTGCAGCCCGGCGTTGTCCTCAGGCAGGCTGTCGCTGTTCTTTGTTACCAGAGTGCGGAACGCTTCGGCATATTCTTTTACAAACTCTTCCGGCGCATATGCGTCTTCCAGCAGATCCGCCAGATCTCCGGCAACATTCTCCAGTCCCTCCGCATCCAGCGGCTTGCTATCATCCGGCTTGGTAATATAGTCTTTCAGTATCGCCGTACCGAACACCCCGGGAGATGACCAGCCCTGTCCGGACTCGTCGTACCAGCTCAAAGTACCGATCCTCTTGCCGCCTGCCGCATCGTTGATCTGAAGCTCAATACCGATTTCCATATTTCCGGCAGGCACAATGTCCGTCCACCGGAGAGCTGTCTCAATAATATAGCCGTCATCGGTGATCTTCGCCACGGACTGAATGTTTTCAGCCGTACACTTTTTACCGTTATAGCTCTGCTCCGCCATGTAGTTAATGCGGTACTGCTTGTCGTCCTCCTCGTACGCGGCGGATTTATGATTGTTCTCGTCAATAAAGATTTCCAGGGAATCCTGCTCATGGGCCTGACCTGAGGTCTTGTCCAGAACAGCATCCTTAATCTGCGCGAATACGTACAGGTACTCCTGATCCCACATAAGGCTTGCCTGGGCATCCGCTTCAGCCCCTGCACGGATCGTAAGGGGAATGGTCACCGCCGTATCCCAGTTGTTCTCCCTTACACCGTCTACCACTGCCGTTCCCATGGGAATATACGTATAGGGTTTCAGCGTCGCAACCGCATAATATTCACTGCTGGTCGCCTGAGAGAGAGTTGTGTCATTGTAGGCTGCCTTCTGACTGCCGTTGGTCACGACAATATCAAATCCCACTGTCGTCGCCGCTTTCAGCAGAGAGGAGGCAAGTTCCTTACGCACCACGGCGATATAGCCGTCTTCTGTTTCCTCCGCGTCGGCGCGGGCACACTCCGCGGACAGAATGGCTCCGTCTGCGCCCGTCAGATACAGAGTCACTTTATCCTCCGCATCCTTCACGGGATCTGTCACCTTCACCTGCACGAGCATTTCCTTGTCGTTCCACACCGGCGTAAAGCTCACTGCGGTGCCATTACGGGTAAAACTCTGCTCAACGCCGGAGTCGAAAGATTCCCTGGCCGTCTGGATCACTGCCAGCTTACGGATGACCGGTTTCAAAGGCTCCGCGTTGACGAACACCCAATAGGAAGGCTTCACCTGATAGTCGTCGTCAAAGAGAAGCGGGCATTGCTTTCTGGTTCCATCCGTTCCTCCGCCCACCGAACTGGACGACTGCAGCCAGGAGTTTTTATCAATCACACCCCAGATTGTAACACTGCCGACCCGACAGCCTTCTTCCTTCATGCGCCGAAGCGTGTTGTAAATATCCTGATAACGTTTGGCCTGTCTCTCGTATTCCGCTGCCAGGGTATTTTTGGTTCCGTCATAGGAACTGCTTGCCGCCATATCCAGCTCGGTTACCTGGATCTGGCCCACAACCTCGCAATAGGCCCTGGCCGCTGCCTCAAATTCCTCTACGGTGGGAGAACCGCCTGTCTGGTAATGCCCCTGCATGCCCATTCCGTCGATTCTGGCTCCGTCTTTGGCCTTGACATCCTTAAGGAGCTGCACGATGCCGTTGCGTTTGTTTACAAACCATTCATTATAATCGTTATAGTACAGTTCCACGCTGGCCGGCATGTACATGTTGGCATAGGTAAACGCGTTCAGAATAAATTCGTTGCTCTGGTACACCGCCCACCAACTGGAATTTTCCTTGTCGCTCCGGTAGGTACCGGTGCTGTCGCTGACCGCCTCGTTGACCACGTCCCAGCCATAGAACATATCTTTATATTTGCTGCCCGGACCGGTAAAATGCTCCGCCATGGTCTTGATATACCATTCCAGCCGCAGATTCATCGTATCCTTGTCCACATAAGGCTGATCGGCATCATAGTTCACATGGAAGAACCACTCCGGTGTCTGGGAATGCCATACCAGTACATGTCCGCGAATCTTGATGATATCCTCCGGATGTTCCTGATTCCAGTCATAAATGACATCCAGCGTCTTTTCCGCACGGCTGTAGTTCAGCACGGGAACCTGAATTTGCTGTCCATTTATGGACGCTGTTTCCGTGCCGGGGCAAGTGCTGGAATAGCCAAACATCGCGTCCGGTTTCAGTTCATTGCCCAGAGTCACGGCGTTAAAATGCTTGGTGACAAGCTGCATAAGCAGATCGTCCGACAGTTCGGAGTTCAGAATGGAAACGCCCATCAGGAAGTCGTCTCCCATCTCCTTGGCGACAGCTTCTTTCAGATCGGGAACATCCTCCTGAATCTCCTTTTTCGGCACAATCATTTCCCGGAGTTCCACGCCGGTGGCATAGTAAGTGCCCTTTACGCCGGGGCCGCTGCCATACTGCGTTCCCTGTTCCAGTATACGCATGATTACCTTGTCCAGCGTACCCGTCCAGGAGGGAGTAAAGGTCCCGGTAAATTCAGTCCATACGCCGGGTTCCAGAACCTTCTTGGAGTCCCCGGACAGATTACAGGAATAGTTAGCCGTACCGTCCGAAACGATAAACGGCGCCATCTCCACGGTCCTCTGCTCCGCCGGCGCGTCCTTGTAGTCGCCCGCGTCCAGCATCACATAGAACCTGAATTGATATTCCGTGTTCTTCGTCACTGCCTGCGTGATATCCTGCGCGAAACAATTATAGTTGGAACCGCGGTTGGTAATCTTACCGTAAGTCTTGATTTCTCCCACAACGGCATCCTGCGCTGTTTCCGCAGTGATAACAGCATCTCCCTTTTCCGCTCCCCACACATCCAGGTTATCGGGATCAGCAAAGTCCGGATTCTGAATCAGATTTTCTCCCAGAGGGATCTCTTCAACTTCTCCGTCCATTGTAAATTCAATGCTGACAATCTGAACTGTATGCGGAACGTCATAGGCATCGTTCTTTTCCTGGCTCTCATCGGTCTTTATGTTATTCTCATCAGAGCACATAATGCCGACAGATCCAACCTTTCCGGTAAAGTCAGGTACAAAGGAGTATTCCGTCTTTCCGGAATTGTTGTAATATGGCTTCAATTCATCTGTTTGATTATTACTGCCATACATTTTAAAGGTCAATGTAGCGTTTTGGTCTGCCGTCCTGATTGTGATATTCTCGCAATGAGCCATATCCAGCATCTCGGGCAGATCCAGGCAATACTCGTCCCACTGCTTGTTATAGGAAAGTATTAATTTTCCGTCCGTAAGTTCCACAGGCGTCTTGCTCCAACGCTCATAGGCTTTCAGACTTTCCGCCGGATATTTATTATCTCCCGGTGTAACATCAGGCGGTACGTCCTTCATTTTAATGGTCAGACTGACAATTTCTGTCGTAAACGGATATGTATTGCCGCTGCCGTTTGACATGATGCCAATGCATGCTGCCTTTCCGGCAAAATCAGGCGTAAAGGTATATTCGTCCTTTCCTGTGTTTGCGTAATAGGCCTTTAACTCATTTTTTCCGCTGTCATAGACCTTTACCGCTATGCCCCCTCCTTGATCCGCCGTCCTCACCGTTATGCTCTCACAGTTCGACATATCAAAGGACTTGGGCAGGTCCAGGCAAAACTCCTCGTCCGCCTTGGAAAAAGACAGCACCAGCTTCCCGTCTGTCAGTGCCACAGGCGTATTATTCCAGCGGCCGTAGGCTCCCAGTTCCGCAGCCACATATGTACCGTCCCCGGGTGTCTCCTCCGGCGCGTCCTTCATTTTAATGGTCAGGCTGACGATTTCTGTCGTGAACGGATATGTATTGCTGCTTCCGTTTGACATAATGCCTATACATGCTGCCTCCCCGGTAAAATCGGGCGTAAAGGTATATTCGTCCTTTCCTGTGTTCTCATAATAGGCCTTTAACTGATTTTTTCCGCTGTCATAGACCTTTACTGCTATGCCTCCTCCTTGATCCGCCGTCCTGATTGTTATGCTCTCACAGTTCGACATATCAAAGGACTTGGGCAGATCCAGGCAAAACTCCTCGTCCGCCTTGGAAAAAGACAGCACCAGCTTCCCGTTCGTCAGTTCTACCGGCGTATTATTCCAGCGGCCGTAAGCTCCCAGCTCCGCAGCCGCATATGTACCGTCCCCGGGGGTCTCCTCCGGCGCGTCCTTCATTTTAATGGACAGGCTGACGATTTCTGTCGTAAACGGATATGTATTGCTGCTGCCGTTTGACATAATGCCGATGCATGTTGCCTCCCCGGTAAAATCAGGTGTAAAGGTATATTCGTCCTTTCCTGTGTTTGCATAATAGGCCTTTAGCTCATCTTTTCCGCTGTCATAGACCTTTACCGCTATGCCCCCTCCTTGATCCGCCGTCCTGACCGTTATGCTCTCACAGTTCGACATATCAAAGGATTTGGGCAGATCCAGGCAAAACTCCTCGTCCGCCTTGGAAAAGGATAGCACCAGCTTCCCGTCCGTCAGTTCCACAGGCGTATTATTCCAGCGGCCGTAGGCTCCCAGTTCCGCAGCCGCAAAAGTTTCCGCCCCTTCAATACTGAATATAGCCATATTATCGGGGAAAATCTCCAATACTTTGTTCTCATCCTCATCAGGAATATCCTCTCCAGGGGTTTCCTCACCAGGGGGGGCCTCATTTGGGATATCCTCATCAGGGAGTTCACTGTCGTTTCCCGTAACGGTACCCTGCGTATCCGGTTCCGCAAAGGTAATTGCATCTTCACCCGTCTGGGATGCCTGTGCGGTTATTCCGGTCAGCTGGATGCTTCCCAGCACCAGACAGCCTGCCATCAGCACTGACAGTTTGCGATAGAAACGCATTATCATTTCATTACCTCCTCATATTAATATTTTACAGGCAAATGCAATTCACCTGAGAGCAGTGAGTGGCCAAATCGCTGTCAAAGGAGTCCTTCCATCCGTCTGTAACACTTCTACGTATACAGCGTACAGTATTTTGAGGGGGCCTGCTAACTAAATAGTGCTATTTGAGTAACAAATATTGCTAACTTATTCACTTCTATATATATTTTTCACATATGCAATAATGTTTTAATGTTGTATGTTGTATACTATTTTTACTCTTTCCGCATATGTTCCATATCTGTGTCAGCATTTTTATCACCTCCCTGTAAAACGTTTCCCGGTTCCCACCTCTTTACTCCCGTCTCCGGCGGTCATTTCCAGTCAGATAAATCCTTGTCATTCGAAAACCTGCTGCACGGTTTCCCATACAGCAGGTTTCTATCCGCATACAATATTAATTTTCGTTTTCCCGTCTCCCGCCGCGTTTAGGCCTGCGGGGCTTTTTCAATACCACAAAAGCCATCACCTCTACAATCACCACAACCAGCACCGCTGCCACCGCTATAATAACAAATATGCTGACTCCCCTGGAGTCCTCCTCCGATGCCTTCCCGTCAACGGGTAAAGGCGAGGCGAGAAGGTCATCCTCTTCCAGCTGAGGAACGTCTTCCGAAGCACTTTCCTCCGGCACCTCCGACTCACTTTCCGGAGGCTGCGAGTCCGGCATCTGAGAACTCTCCACAGGAACCTGCGTCGGTTTGGGGCTCTCAGTGGCTTTGGGTGCCTCCGTGGCCCTGGGCGTCTGCGCCGGTCTGGGCGTGGGCAATACCACAGGAAGCTGCGGAGCTGCCGGAGGCACCACCGCAGGTGTCTGAGGCACAGATGGCTGCTGAGGCTCCGACGGCGGTTGAGGCTCTGCCGGGGGCTGAGGTTCGGAGGGCGGCTGCGGATCGGAAGGCGGCTGCGGTTGCACAACAGCGGGGCCGATCTGCACTGCCCCCGGAAGCTCCACGCCCTGCATGGTTTTCAGTTCCGTACCGTACACGTACTGCAAGGAGTTCTCCACAACGCTGACTGTAGCATTCATCTCATTGCCGCTCCCGTCCAGCACTTTTATTTTTCCCACCGTCAAGGCATCCGTCCCTGACGCAAACAGCGCTTCCGTCCCTGCCAGATACACTTTCAGGCTCCCTGTGGCCTCATCATAGCGGTAGTCCTTTATTTTGGCCCCGCTTTCTCCAAACTGAAATTCCACTCCGGCCGCATTTGCCGATTCCACCGAAAGGCAAAAGCCCAGGGTGGAAACTCCTTCTTTGGCCGCATGTTGGGAGACAATTGTAACAGTGCCTCCCTCATCCAGCCGCACTCCGTCTCCGCTGGCTGCCCATACCCGCAGGGGAGGCAGAAAAGCCAGCAGCAGAAGGACAATCATTACAATACCTATATGTTTTCTCATGACAGTTCCTATCTGTGCGCGATCATCGCACATACATTCAATATCCGCGGCCAACGAAATCGGCTTTTTTACCGGCTCACGAGCGAAAAACGCCATGGTACAGCGGCGAAATTCATCGCCCGTGAGCATTCGGCCATTATTTTTGCTATCACTTGCCCAGTTCGATATCCGGCAGCGTGGCGGGCATGTTCTCAAACAGGGAATCGCTCACAAGCCGCTGCCCTTCGTTCGTCATCGCGTTATTGACACGGTACAGTTCCGCCCGCACTCTGGCAAGTCCCGTGAGATCGGTCTGCTTCCCGGGTTCTATCCAGTAAATCCATGTCCCGTCCCACACATTCTTGATATCATCTTCCGCAGGCACATCCGCAAACAGCACCTGCTGCGCCTGCAATTCTCCTTCAGCGTTGGTTCCGCCCACGATATTGCCATCCTGATCATACAGAATCAGCACGTTATAGGCGGGGTTCCCCTTATAGGAACCGCCGAACACAATGGAGCCCTCCGGTATCACATCCGTGTCTCTGTCTCCGAATTGATAAGCTGTGGCCAGACGTCCGATCACCAACGTGCCATCCTCCGTCCGCCTGAAATTCACATTATCCCCGGTGACTCCCAGCACATCCAGTTCCGCTATGGATATCTGGCTGCCATCCGCGGCATGCAGGATCAGTTTCACGGCTGTGGCCGCATAGGTGCTCACATATTCCTGCGCCTCATTGGAAAAGTAAACGGTACCTGTTCCGGACGCGTCCAGATTTCCCTCCGCCACTTTGGACCAGCTGCCA
This sequence comes from uncultured Acetatifactor sp., assembly GCA_910583845.1. Taxonomy (GTDB): domain Bacteria; phylum Bacillota; class Clostridia; order Lachnospirales; family Lachnospiraceae; genus Acetatifactor. The sequence continues at coordinate 32,273 of CAJUAB010000005.1, read as the reverse complement.
TTGCAGCAGACCTGCGCTTCGTAGCCTGCGCCGGGCACCCCGTTTACAGCGGTATATTTCAAGCCCGTAACCGTGAAGGTCCTGTTAAATTCCATGGTGATCTCCGCGTTGCCGCCAGCCGTGGCCGTATAGACGGTCCCCGTGTCATTGTCAATCATTTTGTCCGCGGGGTTCTCCGCCTCGGGTTCGCAGGGAGAATCATCGGTTCCCTCACCCTGCGTCACTCCTGTCGCCGTCAGATTCTGTGTGCTGACAGTCCAGAACTCCTTGTTCAGGCTTCCGTCATCCCCGATCTTGATGGGCTCCAGTGTCCTGGCCGCGGAACGGTTCAGGTACTTGTCGATGACCGTCACCTCATACCAGACCGCCCGGTTGTTGACAGGGACAGTATCGCTGAAAGAATCGCCCGTGGTGAATCCCACTGCCTCTTTTACCGTGTCCCCGCCGTTGATCATACATCTCACGATCTCATAGCCCAGCACATCCGCCTCCGGAATGCCCTTGGAACTCAGAGTGATATCCACCTGGTTAGGCCTTCCCGCGTGAACGGACGCCGTGACATTATCGCCCACGACTTCCACAGTGCCGTTCAATGAGCTGGTTCCTCCCTGCAGGCTGTATACCCGGGCATCATCGTTGGCGTAACAGATGGCCCTGGTCTCCTCAGGGAACTGGCCCGCGTACCTGCGGGTCTCCTCGTCAGGAGTCATGCCCCAGCGCTCAAAGAAATCCAATATATTTTTCTCCGCCGCCGCGCAGGAGAGACGCATCAGATCCTGGTCCCGGTCTCCCGACAGAGCCAGCGCTATATTGCCCGGCGCGGGCGCTTTGGCCGCGCTTCTCGCATAGGTATCCACTCTGGCAAAGAACAGATTTTCAAGCTGTTCACTGTAGTTCGCGTATGTTCTGTAATTGTATCCCCTGTCATATGCCAGGTGAAGCTGCCAGTACATACCCAGCTGGGTAAACACGTTGGACGCCCTGCCCTTTGCCCCCGATGTAACTTTCCTGTATACATTGTCGTACTGGAAGCGGACACTTCCGTTCTGATCCCGGGCCTGTGCCAGCACTGCGAAATAGTTGTTGGTAACCTCTGCCACGGCATATGCGCCCTGATTGATACAATGCCCGATCTCATGGGCAATGCCCCAGCCAAAGTAAGCTCCGCTCACATATCTGCCCTCGCTGTCAGCGGTCACCGGCACGGAACTCACCATTCCGGGCGCGGACCCCCACTCAATGCCGATATGATTGCCGGAAGCATACATGAAAGCTCCCGAGAACATTCTCTGGTAGCGGATGTTCAGGTGTCCCTTGGGAACCTGGTCCAGCGCCTCCGGCGCGGACGCGTTGAGCCCCTTGTGCTGATAGAACAGGTACATCATATCTTCCATGGCCTGCATGGAGTTCAGTATTTTCTGCGCCTTCTGCTCTGCCGTGCCGCTGCCCGCGCCGCCCAGAATCTGTCTGGCGGGAAGCGAAAGCATCATGGTATCCAGCAGAATATCGGACGCCCCCAAAATACAGTCGGTCTCGCTGTAGGCATACTTCACCTGATTGTTCTGAGAACCTTCATGAACCGCGCTGTGGGTGGCCTCCATTTTCTGCACATAGGCTTCCAGTTCCTCCACATAAGCCCTGGTTCTCGCCAGCCGTTCGCTTTCCTCCGTCACCTGATACAGATCCAGACGCGGAACCTGTGTTCCGCCACTGACACGCACCGCGTACTGCCCGTCCCGGCCGTCACCCGTGTACTGAACATACAGCGCGCCGCCGGACTCTATGCCCGTCGTGCTTCCTATCTTGGGAACGGTTATTTTGTTGGCGCCCACTTTCAGCGATGCCACAACGGTACTCACACCCGCCGCCTCTGAATGGTACTGTGTGGACACCAGCTGGAGATTCGCGGCCTCCCCTGTCTTCTTGGTGCTGTGGCCCACATACACCATGATCTCTTCCTGGGCCGCTGCCGTCACACCCAAAGGCTGCCACGCGTTCAGACCGCTGAACCCTCTGCCCACATCCTTGGTGGTAATCCCGCTGTGAATCCTCACGGAAGCGTTCAGCCTGCCGTCCCGCAGAATGGCCTCGGCCGTCTGCAGCTCCCGCTCAAGCAGTTCCCTGTCGGGATGATACTCCCCGCTCACCGGGTCCACCGTGTTGATCCGGGTACGCAGCGCGTCTATATCCGCCTGGGTCACCTCCGGACGCAGCACCGTGTGCAGGTCATCCTGATACAGGGACATGATATCATCCATCAGCGTGTCATAGTAGTAAAAATACACTTCGGCAATAGAGATCGTCCCCGAAGCCGAATAGCGCGCGATACCGAACTGTATCTTCTTGGCGTTTACGGCCTGCGGCAGCTTGATCACATAATAAGTCCTGCCTCCGGCGTCCAGCTTTCTCTGTAGTGAGACACCGGCCACATCCGTCTGTGTTCCATTTTCATCCCAATACCGCACCTTGGCGTAAAAATACCCTGTGTCCTGGGAAGTCATGTCGTAAAAAGCGAAAGTATCCAGCTTGTATGCCTGATCAAACTCATATATGAGTCCATGTCTGGCCCCCATGGGGTTAAAGCCTCCCACATCCCAGGTGTTGGCAAAATAGTACGATGCCGGATCGTGGTCCACCGTACCCCAGGCTGTGCCGGCCTCCGTGTCGAGAGGGCTGTTCTGCATTGTAGCGCTCATGGACGCACCGACAATATGCGCGCCCTTTTCCCCGGGATTGCCCACATTGATCAGATTGTATCTGGGCATGACCGCAGGATTTCTGTCCGTGGTGGTAGCCGCCGCGGACAGGGAAGGACCGCTCTCGCCAAACTCATTGACACCTGTCACATATACCGTATACTCTGTCAAGTCCTTGAGATTCGTGATGGTGTAGCTGTTCTCCTTGATTCCCTCAATCTTCTGGTACTCCCCGGCCGTACTCTCCTTATAATACAGATTATAGGTCAGAGTATCCTTCATGTTCTTCCAGGACACCGCCACGCTCTGATACTGCCCCTTTGCCGACACATTGTCCGGCTTATCCGGCTTGCCGCTTGGCAGGGGCACCGCCGTCACCTCGTCGCCGTATCCGCTGCGCCAGGTACCGTTGACCGACTGCACCCGGATTCGGTACTCCAGATAATTCGCCAGTTCTTTGCCGCCGAAGGAGGTGATATCCAGGGCATTGCCGGTGACCATTACCGTCTCCTGGCTGTCCCCTTGTATGATCTGAACTTCATAACCCGTAATGTTGACACAGGGGTCCCAGGCCAGGCTGATCAGCTTGTTTCCCGCCTCCGCCCGCAGATTCTGCGGTATGTCCATCTCGGGTTCCGGAATCCTCTCCTCCATGCCGTTTACAAATTCCACCCTGGATATCTCGGCAAGATTATTGTTCTTCCGCATTCCTGTGATGGTCAGCGTCACCTTTTTCACCGCGACCTGAGTCCCCAGATGCAGACGGATGTTGCCGCTGCCGTCCCGCTCTGCTCTTATGGAAGAATCCGTCAGCAGATAATGTACTCCGTCATCCACCGGGATCTCCTTTGTCTGCTCCGCCCCGGATTCGTCCGTATACACGATTGTGATAACAGCGTTGCTGATGGGATTATCCCCGCCCGTCTCAATAATGACTCCATCAGCCAGGTTTGCCTCCCCCGCGTCCGCAAGATAAAATTCCAGGGAAACAGGATTCTCCCTGGAGATGGCGACCGCGCTGCCGTCCGCGCCAAGCGCGGTGAGCGTGACGTTCTCCCTGTTTTCCAAAAGTCCCTGCAAATCTCCTTCCACCCGGGTTCCTTCCCCCTGGGCAGGCCGTATCATTTCCCTGGGAATGAACCGCTCCACTCCCGCCTGGGTATCTCTGGTGTCTTCATAACCCTTCGCGAAATATTCCAGATCCACCAGATCCACCACACCGTCACCGTTTAAATCCGCCGCCAGTTCCGGAGCGGCCCCCCTGTCAATGGCATCCACCAGGGCGTCCCTGTCAGCCGCGTCCATTTTGCCGTCCCCATTGACGTCGCCCGCCAGCAGTACGCCGGGATGCATTGCTCCCCGGGCGTAATTTACCCCGCCCAGAAACCCTGTCATCAGGTGGACGGCGTATGCCCTGTTTTCCACGGAAATCGTCTGCGAATATGTAGCGAAACCCCTGGCCTTCACAGTCAGGGTATACTCTCCCTCCGCGAGCTGGCTGAAACTCACCCTGCTCTCCCGGGCCCCGGCTTCCCGGGCGTTATCCGCTCCCAGCACAATCTCGCCCCTCATGGCCTGGCCCCGGGGATCTGTCAGTTCCACCGCGAAAGTAACCGGGCTCTCCAGAATCAGCGCCGCGCCCACGCACACGTCCACCTGACCGACAGGCCCCTGAATCCTGGGACTTTTCAAATTCTCCATGCCGTAAAAAGCATCGTCTCCCGACACGGACCCCAGGTTATCTCCTCCCGAGACAGTGTCTCCGATCCCCGTGGCATAAGCCGTCATCCCGCTGCCCAGCGCCAGCATCGCCGCCAGCAGGAACGCCAACAACCTCTTCATACTTTTCCTCCTCCGTTTCACCTGTTTAGAGTCCCACATGCACTCTTGCTCTTTGCTCTCTGTGTAGACTATATATTTATGTGACTCAGAAAACCGTATTCCGGCTTCCTGAATTTTCCTGTATAAAAAGCAGGACTAAAAATGCCGCAAACCCTTGGTTTTCCGGTGAAAGCCCTGATCTGCGACAATTTTGTCGGAGCATATTCCTTTCTCGTCGAACTGCCCCGGTATTCGACTGGCAATACTTCGCGTGGAGCATACGGGACTCGAACCCGTGGCCTTCACACTGCCAGTGTGACGCGCTCCCAGCTGCGCTAATGCCCCATAGGGACAGTATAACACAGCCCGTGAAAAAAGCAATCCTTTTTTTCAAAATTTTTCAAATTATTTTATGGCCTTAAATGCCTCATCCAGATCCTCAATAATATCCTCAATGTGTTCCGTCCCGACAGACAGCCGGATTGTATTGGGTCTGATTCCCTGCTGCGCCAGCTCCTCCCGGCTTAACTGAGAGTGGGTGGTGGAAGCGGGATGAATCACCAGACTCTTTACGTCCGCCACGTTGGCAAGCAGGGAGAACAGTTCCAGATTGTCAATAAAGTCCCTGGCGCTTTGGGCATCCCCTCTGATCTCAAAGGTAAAGATCGAGCCGCCCCCTCCGGGAAAATACTTCCGATACAGCGCCTGCTGCTCCGGGTCATCGGACACGGAGGGGTGATGCACCTTCTCCACCTGGGGATGGTTTTTCAGATACTGTACTACCTTCAGAGCGTTTTCCACATGGCGCTCCACCCGCAGAGACAAAGTCTCCAGTCCCTGCAAGAAGAGAAAGGCGTGGAAGGGGGACAGGGTGGCCCCGGTGTCCCGCAGCAAAGTGGCGCGTATCCTGGTCACAAACGCGGCCGCTCCCGCCGCTTCGGTGAAGCTCACGCCGTGGTAACTGGGATCAGGCTCCGTGAGAGCGGGAAACCTGCCGCCGGCCTTCCAGTCAAATTTTCCGCCGTCCACAATCACGCCTCCGATGGCGGTCCCGTGCCCCCCGATAAATTTGGTGGCGGAATGTACTACGATATCCGCGCCGTATTCTATGGGGCGCACCAGATACGGTGTGGCGAAAGTATTGTCTATCGCCAGCGGTATCCCATGGGCATGGGCGATGCCCGCGAGCTTTTCGATATCCGCCACGTCAGAATTGGGATTGCCCAGGGTTTCTATAAACAGCACTTTCGTGTTGTCACGGATCGCCGCCTCCACCTCCTCATAGTTGAACGGGTCCACAAAGGTGGTGGTGATACCGTACTCCGCCAGCGTATGCGCCAACAGGTTATAGGTACCGCCATAGATATTCCTGGCCGCCACAATATGATCTCCCGCATGCGCCAGGTTCTGGAAGGTGTACGCGATGGCCGCCGCACCGGAGCCCACCGCAAGAGCTGCCACGCCCCCCTCCAGGGCCGCAATCCTCTTTTCAAACACATCCTCCGTGGGATTGGTCAGCCTGCCGTAAATATTGCCCGGGTCGCTTAATCCAAAACGCGCCGCCGCATGGTTGCTGTCCCGGAACACATAGGAGGACGTCTGATAAATGGGCACCGCCCTGGCATCTGTCGCCGGATCTGGCTGTTCCTGCCCCACATGGAGCTGCAATGTCTCAAATCTGAAATTTCTGTCCGCATATTTCTTTTTGTTCATAAGCATGTCCTCATTTCTTTCTATATAATTCCTATCTGTTTACAAGGAATTGTAATCCTTTTATTTCCACTTGTCAACTGTTTTTTCTAAAAAAGCACCCTATTCTCTCTGCAATTTCCGTTCTCTCTTATTCATATACATACGCTGGTCCGCCTGCTTTAACAGTTCCCGATAATCCGCTTTGCCCTCCGCCATCACACAGCCAAAGGAAAATTCCAGCTTGACGCGCAGTTCGTCATCGAGATAAGCCAGACAATGTCTTTGGATAAATTCCAGCATTTTGACAGCCTCAGCCAGTTCTTCCTGTTGGTAACGGTACAAAAACAGGACAAATTCATCGCCCCCCTGTCTGGCGGCAACACTGTTCTCCGGGTCAAAAGTATTGATCTTCTCCGCTATTCTGCACAGATACGCGTCACCCTTTTCATGCCCGTAAGTATCGTTGATCCCTTTCAGCCCATCCGCGTCAATCATAATCACGGCGTAATGTCCCAGCTTTTCCGGCCCGGCAAACAGAGTTTCCAGACGCATCTCCAGTCCCCGCCGATTGTACAGTCCCGTCAGGGAATCAATATCCCTCTGTACCTCAATCTCCCTGCGTCTGGCCACGCCCGCCGTCATGTCGATGGCAACGCCGAACGTCTCATTGTTTTCGTGGACTTCCTCCAGCCTGACATAGCGCTCGCAGGTCCCGTCCAGCCGGAATACTCCTTCCTCCCCCAGAACCGGGCGCTCGCGGATTCGCTCCAGAAAGTCCTGAAACAGGCCTCTGTCCTCCGACAGACGCCGCGACGACTCCTCATCCAGAGAAAAAATCCGGGGAATATACTCGGTAAACCGTACTTTGGGACTCTGCTCGCTGTATTCATATACACCGATGCACATGTTCGTCTTACTCAGGACATAGGACATTTTCCGATTGTTGGCAAGCAGACTGTGAACCATCTCATTGATATAACTGCCCAGTTCGGACAGCTCCGCGCTGCTCTGAATGCCGATCCTCTCCTCCAGATCACCTCCGGCTATCATGCGCAGCTTCTCATTTACCCCCTGGATTCCTTCCACCACATAACGGTTCATGCACCAGATCACGGCATAGGACAGAAATATGGCTATCAGAATCAGGCATATGGCCAGGGACATCATGTTGGCCGGGAGTCTCCTGTAGAGAATCCGGCACGGTATGGCGCGGCCGATATAATTCCCCTCGATCCGGGTGAAAACACAGTAGGATTTCACTCCGTTTATCTTCACATGAAAGCCGTCCCGGTGATTTTGGACAGCGGCAAATTCAAAGCCGATATCCTCCGCATTTTTTCCCACGCTCCCCGGTTCCGTAGATCCCACAATAATTCTGCTGTCCGCGTCAATCGCGTAGTAATCCGCCTCCATGTCTATCCGCAGCATGGAAAAAATGTAGGACAGTTCATTTTTTTCCGTGGCCTTCATCAGACGCACAGGCGCCATACCCACCTGCACGATAAAATGCCTGTCCTTGCTCCACAGCGCGGAATACTGCATCATTTTGCCCTCCGCGGTATTGGGCGTGACCTCCTGGACAAGTTTCAGGGATTTGTCCGTCAGCATGGGCGCAAAGAACCGCATCTGCTCCCCGGAGTCAAAGGTATAACCGAAATAGTCCGGGTGCGTACCGGCGATTATACAGCCGCTTTCGTCAAAAATATGGATTTCGTCCACCTCCATAAACTCCGCGATCCTTTTCAGTTCTTCCGTACTTTCCATCGCGGAAGGATTATCCTGGATAAGGTAAGCGATGGCCTCCGCATTGTACAGACAGGTCGCACTGTATTCAAGCCCGATCTCCCGCAGTTCCTCCTCATTCCGCTCCAGGGTCTGTTCGATCTGATAAAAAGCCCCTGCGGCATTCTCATAAGCGTTCCTTTGCTCCTTGGCTGTCTCCATGCTGCCAATTACAATCAGCAGGGCCAGCACCAATGTCAAAGTAATAATCCGCATATATCTGCTGATAATTCTTCCTAATGTCTGCATCTGTCTCTCCTTGGTCCGCCTTAAGCGCTGACAGTAAAATACCCCGCCACACACGGCGGGGTAAATCCTCACAGCAAATGCCAAAATCTCACAAACACCTTCGGCCCGTATAACAGGTATAAAAAAAGCGCGAGACGGGAATCGAACCCGCGACCCCCTCCTTGGCAAGGAGGTGCTCCACCGCTGAGCCACTCGCGCATACGCCAGATCACTCTGAACAAAATATACTATACAACAGGTTCACATGTTTGTCAACCCCTTATTTTGAAAATATGGAAATTGTATCTACAAAACAGACAACTACAGCATTCCCGCCGACAGGCCGGGGGCGCGCCGCCCCCTCCGGCGCTGTCACTCCTGGCTCAGACGATCCGCGCATTTTATCCTGTAAATCCTGCGGAGGGCATCATTGATTCTCTCCTCTGAGATGGTGTTGTCCTGAACCGCCGCAAGAACGGCAGTATAGGCCTCCTCAAAATCTTCCGGCATCAGGATCATATCGCAGCCCGCTTTCAGAGCCAGCACCGCCGCCTGTCCGGAGCCGTAATACTCCGAAATCGCCTTCATATTCATGGCGTCCGTGATAATCACACCTTTATATCCCATCTCGTTGCGCAGCAGATCCGTGACGATAATGCCGGACAGGGACGCCGGAGTATTGTCCCCGGTCAAGGAAGGCACCGCCGTATGCCCCACCATAACCATCCGGATGCCGGAATCCATGCTGCTCCTGTACACCTCCAGTTCCTGCCCTCGCACCTCTTCGGCGCTGCGCTCCGTCGCGGCCAGGCCGTCATGGGTGTCGGCCGTCACACTGCCGCCGCAGGGAAAATGCTTCACACAGGCAGTCACTCCCTGTTCCTGCAAACCGTTTACCATATTGTTCACACAGGCTGCCACTGCCCCCGGATCGCTGCCATAAGCTCTGCCTGCCATCACGCTCTTTTCCACGCTGACCAGATCCGCCACAGGGGCAAAATCCACATTGATGCCATAGGACGCCAGCGCCGCCCCCAGCCCGCTGCCTGCCTGATATGCTGCCCCCGGGTCTCCTCCCTCGCCTATATCCGCAGCGGAGGCCTGTCTGTCAATCAGGCCTGCCGCCGCCAACGGACTGACGTTGCCGCCCTCCTCCTCTATGCCGAGAAAAAGAGGATACTTGCTGTAAAGCTCCGTATTGCTCAGCATCTCACGAAACTGCTCCGCATTCTGAATATTCTTTTTGTCATAGATAATGCCGCCCACCGCGTACCGGGTCAATGCCTCCCTGGTCCCGTCCCCGGCCCGCACTGCGGCGTTCACATCGGTAATGGACTCCGGAGTGACAAAAAACAGGCCGGACACCCTGTCTTCCAGGGGCATGGCCTCAATCATGGCGTTAATCACATTGTCCAGCTTCTCCTCCGGGGTCAGTTCGGGAATCGGTTCAGGAGTCGCCTCCGGTTCCTCCGGCGGAGCCTGGATGCTCTCCTCCTCCGACTCCAGCTGCTGCTCCAGCTGTTCCTGCATGCTCTCCTGCTGCCATTGTTCCTCCTGCTGTCTCTGTTCCTGCCACTGCTTCAGGTACCTGACTCCGATCACGATACCTACGGCTATCAGTGCGATCAAAACCAGCACTGTGGCATAGGCCAGTATCTGGTTGCGCTGCCTTCTTCTGCGCCGGGCCTCCCTCTGCTGCTGCAATTTATCCTGCTGATTATCCATCTGCATCCAAAGCCTTTCTAAGATCACTTCACCTGTCTACACTGCATACACAGCAAAAGTATACCCCATCATGTGCTTTTTTTCTACACAAAAATACTTATTTCTAGAAAATTAAGAAATTAGATTTCCCTGCCGGTGCGCCGGGAAATGTCAGCTGCAAAAATAAACGCGAAAAGGAAGCGGGCACATCAACTGTTTCTTGATGCGCCCGCTTCAAACTATGCTGTCCAATGGCCCTTACCTCCTGTTGTATTTTTTGATTCCATTATCATTAGTACATTGGCCCTTCCTCCTGTGTTTATTTTGGAATCGTTGCTTGATCTCTTTTGTATGATTTTATTATAGCAGTTTTTTTGCATTTGTCAACACATTTTTTCAAAAATCTTTTATTATTTTCAATTTTCTTTTTCACGTCCTGAATATTGACAAAATTCGACAGATTCTCCATTATTTTCTGTATTTGACCCTTCTATCGTCAAAAAACCTGCCCGGATAGGCTGCAAAGCCGGGCAGGTTGATCTGTACTGTATGTTCCGCCGTATTACAGCTGCGCGATCACAAAGATGTCGTATACGGCTCTGATGGCATTCTCAAAGTCCTCGTTGGCCACGCCGATGATGATATTCAGTTCCGAGGACCCCTGATCTATCATCTTTACATTGATATTGTTGTGGGCCAGCGCGGAAAAAATGCGGCCCGCCGTGCCCCGGGTGGACTTCATGCCGCGGCCTACCACGGCAATCAGAGCCAGGTCGGATTCAATTTCAATGGATTCCGGCTCCGCCAGGCGGTGAATCGCCGCCACTACCTTCTGCTCCTTGTGTATGAACTCGTCCTGATGGACAAACACCGTAAGCGTGTCAATACCGGAGGGCATATGCTCAAAGGAAATGCCGCTGTCCTCAAAGGCCTGCAGAACTTTCCTGCCAAAGCCAATCTCTGAATTCATCATATCCTTTTCGATATTAACGGAGCAGTAACCTTTCTTTCCGGCAATACCGGTGATCACGAACCGGGATTTCTGGCAGGTGCTGCCCACAATCCAGGTTCCGTCGTCCTCCGGCGCGTTGGTATTGCGGATATTGATGGGGATACCCTGCTGACGCACCGGGAAAATCGCGTCCTCGTGCAGCACGGGCACTCCCATATATGCCAGCTCCCTCAATTCTCTGTAGGTTATTACGTCAATGGACTCCGGGGATTCGATAATATGGGGATCTGCGATCAGAAAGCCGGACACATCCGTCCAGTTCTCATAAACATCCGCCTTGACGGCCTTGGCCACAATGGAACCGGTGATATCCGACCCCCCTCTGGAAAATGTCTTCACGGAGCCGTCCGGCATCGCGCCGTAAAAGCCGGGAATCACCGCCGCCTCACAGCCCGCCAGTCTGGCGGAGAGCACTTCGTTGGTCCTGTCCGCGTCGAAATTGCCCTCCTCGTCAAAAAAGATCACCTGCGCCGCGTCCACAAACTCATATCCCAGGTACTGTGCCATGATAATACCGTTCAGATATTCCCCCCGGGAGGCGGCGTAATTGCTGCCGGCCTTCTCTCCGAACATCTTCCCGATTACCGCAAATTCCTCCTCCAGGGACAGATCTAACTCCAGCCCGTCCACAATCTCCTGATAGCGGGCTCTGATGGCCTGCAATTCCGCGCTGAAATCCTGGTCCGCGTCCGCCAGAGCATAGCAGCCATACAGCATATCGGTAACCTTGATGTCCCCGTCGTACCGTTTGCCGGGCGCGGAGGGCACCACAAACTTTCTCTCCGCATCCTCATGGATAATATTTCCTACTTTCTTAAACTGCTCGGCGCTGGCCAGAGAACTGCCGCCGAATTTCACTACCTTTCTCATGATACCCCTTATCCTCTCTCCTCCTATAATATACACGCTCCGGAACCTGTCACGCCATCTCCAGGCGGATACGCCCCAGGACTTTGTCTCCCAGAGCCTCATACCTGGCGGCGAACTCCTTTTCCTTCATGGGCGGGATAAAATAACCGCAGTCCTGCCTCGGCTCCGCCGTCTCTATCCGTTCCGCGCCGGGAAAAGCCGCCTCTACCTCCGCTGCGGCATCTCCTCTGGCCCGCACGAAAAAGCCCCGCGATATCTCCCCGATATCCGCCAGCTTCGCCTCCTCCCGGTCCCAGAAACACATGATGGTCCTGCCCTGGTGCCGGGCGCAGTCCACCACATCGGACACCACGGCGCTGGCAGTGGGGAGCTTGCCCGCCCCTTTTCCGTAATACATGGAGTCGCCCAGCATATTTCCCCGCACACATACCGCATTGAACACACCGCTGACCATATAGAGCGGGTTCTCCTCCCCGATCATGCAGGGGGACACCATGGCAAGCGTACCCTCCGGCGTGTCCCTGCTCATGGCCAGCAGTTTAATGGACTTACCCGCGGCTCTTGCGTAGACAAAATCGTCCGCTGTAATTCCGGTGATACCCTCCGTGTAAATATTCTCATAAGACACGTTCTGTCCGGTCATCAGAGATGAGAGGATCGCGATCTTTCGGCAGGCGTCATAACCCTCGATATCCGCCTCGGGATTTCGTTCCGCATATCCCTTCTCCTGCGCCTTTTTCAGTGTTGCGGCAAAGTCCGCCCCCTCTTTCTCCATCTTTGTCAGTATATAGTTGGTGGTGCCATTGAGGATACCCGTGATAGCCTCCAGCTTTTCCGCCGTCAGGGAATAATTAAGGGGTCTGATAATGGGAATGCCTCCGCCCACACTGGCCTCAAAGAGATAATTACAGCCGTGCTCGCGGGCAATCTGCAGCAGTTCAGGACCATGGGCGGCCACCAGCTCCTTGTTTGAGGTACACACGCTCTTGCCCTTTTGCAGCGCCGCCCTGGTATAGTCATACGCCGGCTTTACGCCCCCCATGGTCTCACAGATAATGGACACTTCCGGGTCCTCCAGAATTGTGTTCATATCATGGATGACCTTCTGTTCACAGGGGTCCCCGGGGAAATCCCGCAGATCCAGAATATACTTGATTTCCAGCTGTTCCGCGGCCTTTTTATTCACCATATCCTTATTTTTCTCAATGACTTCGACCACGCCGCTGCCCACAGTGCCATAGCCCAATACCGCTACATAGATCATATCTTCCTCACATTCCGCCGCCGCAGCAGCCCTTATTCTTTCGCCAGGATCATTACATGACGCACACCCTGCTGGTTCTCCAGTTCCTGGATCATTCCAGCCACATCCCCGGTAGTCTGCAGCACCTGTATGCTGATACTCAGCGAGGCGATCCCATTGATGGGAATGCTCTGATGTATGGTCAGAATATTCCCCCGGTACTCCGCGATAATCTTCAATACATCCGACAGAAGCCCGGGTTCGTCCCTGATCTGGAGAGTCAGTGTGATGGTAGTCCCCCGCGCGTTGTCATGGAATTCAAAGATATCGTCCTTGTACTTGTAAAAGGAGCTTCTGCTGATGCCCACCGCGTCCACCGCGTCCTGTATCGTATCCACTTTTTCAGATTCCAGAAGGCTCTTGGCCTCCACTACCTTCAGGAGCACATCCGGTATCGCCTTCCTGCGCACCATATAGTATTTGACGTTATCCTTCATGATGTGTTTCTCCTGCGCACAATTGTACGTCAACGAAAGATATTTTAGCACGAATCCTCTGTGAACGCAAGACTTTTTTGCCTGGCCTGCGGCGAATTGGAAAAATGCGCTGCACTAATCCACAAAGATACCGTTGTAATCCTCCACACGGTCGGAGAGAACCACATAGATGTGCTGCAGGCCGCCCAGATACTCATGGGAAGGGTCTTCGTAGGGGACTCCGCTCTCCACCTGCTTGATCATCCATTCAAACGCCTGCACCAGGCCGTTCCAGTTGCCCGCGTATACCTGGCGGTTGGACAGGGATTCCATCATCAGCTGGTTGTTGTCGCTCACCGCCTCATCATAGGCCGCCGCCGTGGCCTGCATTTCCTCAAACAGCGGGTAGATGGGGGTCAGATCCAGCTCCGTCAGGTTGTAATCGTCAATCCCCTGATCGTAAATCTCATCCAGTATCTGAGAGGAAAGCGTCAGCATGTGGCTGAAATGATAGATAATCAGCCTTCCCTCCTCCAGCATCTTCGCCTCCTGGGCCGCGCTTCTCTCATCCGCGATAACGTCAATCCTGTCCATATATTCATAGGCATATGTGGTGAACTCATCCAGGCAGGCCATCAGCCGGGTATGATTTTCCTTGGGCTGCTGGTACTGGTTCTCCTCGTAGGTATACTCGGAATCGTCTATGGCGTCAAAGGTTTCCATAATCTCCCTCATGGAAGGCAGCATGGCTTCCACCAGTTCGTCCAATGTCTCATAGGAGGGCTCCATACCATATACCAGCTCCGCGTCCTCCACTGCGTCCAGGTTGAATCCCTTGATCCGATAGCCATAGTTGTACTCTGCGTCATCCCGGAAGCGAAATTCCTCCGCCGTGTCCACCACCAGGAAATAGTTGCTGATATTGTCCATAATCTCTACAATCGTATTGTTCAGTTCCACATAAACGTTGTACTTGACAATATCCATGGTCTCCGGGTCCAGACCGAACTCGTTCAGATCACCCGTGCTTTCCCCGCCCGCCGGCTCCTCCGGAGCCGCAACGCTCTCCTGCGGGGAATCACTCTCCCGGGGCTGGCTGCTCTCTTCCCTGCTGTAGCCCTCCATGTCAAGATTTCTGTCCACCGCGCCGCCCACCTGGGCCCCCGTGCCGCATCCGGACATCCCGACTGCGGCGATACAGGCCAGCACACCCAGGCATATTTTTGATTTGTTTCTCCTGTTCAAAAACATCTTTTTCCTCATCTCCCGTCAAACCCTTTGTACGCAGGCAGTCCGGGCCGTGAAGGTCCGCGCCTGACCGCCTGCATTCTGTGACTAATCCTGACCTCAGTTCAGCGGATATCTGTCGGTGAGTTCCTGTACGATCGCTCTCGCCTGAGGCACTTTCTCCTCGCCGCCCTTTATCACCAGAGCAATGGCCTCCGCGATCCGGTCCATGTCCTCTGTGTTCATGCCCCGGGATGTCACGGCGGGAGTTCCCAGACGCACACCGCTGGTCACAAAGGGAGACTGCGGGTCGTTGGGAATGGTATTCTTGTTGCAGGTGATGTGCGCCGCGTCCAGCAGCTTTTCCACCGCCTTGCCTGTGAGGCCGTAGCTTGTGAGATCCACCAGCATCAGGTGATTGTCCGTGCCGCCGGATACGATCCGGATGTCGCGGGAAATCAGGCCTTTGCACAGCGCCTGCGCGTTGTCTATGATGCCCTGCTGGTATACCTTGAAGGCATCGCCCAGCGCTTCCTTGAAGCACACTGCCTTGGCCGCGATCACATGCATCAGCGGGCCGCCCTGAATGCCGGGGAAGATGGCCTTGTTAAAGTTGTACTTGTCGGCAGCCTCCTTATTGCAGAGAATCAGACCGCCCCTGGGACCGCGCAGTGTCTTGTGCGTGGTGGTGGTGGTAACGTCCGCGTAGGGAATGGGGCTGGGATGCAGGCCTGCCGCCACCAGACCGGCAATATGCGCCATATCCACCATCAGCACGGCCCCCACCTCGTCGGCCACCTCCCGGAATTTCTTGAAATCTATGGTTCTGGCATATGCGGAGGCTCCGGCGATAATCATCTTCGGCTTTGCCTCCAGCGCGATCTCCCGCAGCCTGTCATAGTCGATAAAGCCCTCGTCATTGACGCCGTAAGGAACAATATGGAAATATTTGCCGGACATGTTCACCGGACTGCCGTGAGTCAGATGTCCGCCATGGTCCAGGTTCATGCCCATGATCGTGTCGCCGGGTCTGCACACGGCAAACTGCACCGCCATATTGGCCTGGGCGCCGGAATGCGGCTGTACATTGGCATAGTCACAGCCAAACAGTTCTTTGGCCCTGTCAATGGCCAGATTTTCCACCACGTCCACGCAGTCGCAGCCGCCGTAATATCTCTTGCCCGGATATCCCTCCGCGTATTTGTTGGTCAGCGGACTTCCCATGGCGGCCATCACGGCCCTGCTCACCCAGTTCTCGGACGCGATCAGTTCAATGTGACTGTTCTGCCGCGCCTGCTCGTCCTCAATGGCCCGGGCAATTTCGGGGTCGACATTTCTCACTTCGTCTAATGAATACATATGCTCTCCTCCTGTTATTGCTATTGCTGTTTGATCCCAAAAATGCATATACATATGAAAGTATAACATATCTGTTCCACTTTGCAAGGAATTTTGTCACTTTTCCGGAGGTTTTCAAGGGCAGAAAGCATTTTCAGACACACTTTGGGACAATCTTGCGAAAACAGATATAATATGGTAGAATCAGAAAAGCAGCCAGGGGCATCCCTGGTTTTATGGGGATGTGGCGAAATGGTAACGCGGTGGGGAACACGGTTCCCGACGATCTGTGAGTTCGACCCTCACCATCCCCGTACCAGAGCGGTCATGGCGCGGCGCTTGAATCAGGAGGAGACGATGGAAAAGCCATATCATTTTATACTGAATCCCGTATCCCGGTCCGGCAGAGGGCAAAAACTGTGGGATACGGTTATCGAGCCTTATTTACAGGCAGCTCAGATCTGCTATGAAGCGCATTTCTCGGGAAAGTCGGGCGATATCACCCGACTGACCAGGGAGATTACCGCAGTTTCCTCCCCGGACCCCCACCGTATTGTGATTCTGGGCGGGGACGGGACCATAGATGAGGCCCTGCAGGGTATTGACGATCTCTCGCAGGTGACTCTGGGCTATATCCCCATCGGCTCCGGCAATGACTTTACAAGGGACATGCCCATCCCCCGGGACCCCTTGAAGGCGCTGAAACGGATTCTGGAGGCGGAGGAAACCACCGCCGTGGACATCGGCACCGCCGTCTATGGGGACGGCCTGAGTCACCGCTTCATCGTCAGCAGCGGCATCGGCTTTGACGCTGCGGTCTGTGAGGAGACCAACCGTTCGGATATGAAGGGCTTTCTGAACCGGGTGGGCCTGGGCAAGCTGACCTATCTGGGGATTGCCCTGAAACAGCTGTTTGCCAGCAGGGCCGTCTCCTGCCAGATCCGCATAGACGGCCAGGACCCCATATCCATCCGGAAGATCCTGTTTGTAGCCTTCATGAATCATATGTATGAGGGAGGGGGCTTCAAATTCGCGCCCCGGGCCGACTACCGGGACGGCCTGCTGGATCTGTGCGTGGTGGGCGATTTATCCAAGGCGCTGATTCTGGTGGCGCTGCCCACCGCCTTCATCGGGAAACACTATATGTTCCGGGGTATCACGGCCTACCGCGCGCAAAAAGTGGAAATCCGTACCTCCGCCCCTTTGTGGGTACACACGGACGGAGAAGTCTCACGCCGCAGCGACTGTCTGACCGTCACCTGCCAGCGTCAGGCATTGCGGATGTATATCTGAAGAAAATCTTAAAAATGCTTTGTATTTTCTGAATTTTGTTTTTTTCCTCTTGAAAAAAGATGAATTTGTGATATATTTAGGAGCGTTATAACACATTCCGTTTTTTGAGAAAAGGGGATAAGACAATATGGGAAAAGCGTTAAAATTCTACCGGAAATATAAGCATGGCATTCCTCTGATACTCTATGGGATACTCTATATGACCTGGTTCTGCTACCTGGAACGGACGGTAACCAGACACTATCATGTCATCCACATGGCTGTCGACGACCACATTCCTTTCTGCGAGGTATTTATTATTCCCTATTATCTGTGGTTTTTGTATGTGAGCGCCGTGGTGCTGTTCCTGTTTTTCAAAAGCAAACCGGATTACTGGCGGGCATGCATTTTTCTGTTTACAGGCATGACGCTGTTTCTGGTAATATCCACCCTGTGGCCCAACGGCCACCATCTGCGCCCTTACATCATGCCCAGGGACAACATATTTACCCGGATGGTCGCGGGCCTGTGGAGAACGGACACCCCCACGAATCTCTGGCCCAGCATTCATGTTTACAATTCCATCGGCGCCCATGTGGCCCTGTGCCGATGCTCGCTGGGGAAAAAGCGCTGGCTCCGGAATTCGTCGCTGACGCTGTGTATCTCCATCATTCTGTCCACCATGTTTCTGAAACAGCACTCCATGTTCGATGTGCTGACCGGCATAGGACTGGCATCCGCCATGTACGTGCTGGTATACCGCCAGGATCTGCTTGCCAATATGAGGGGAGCGCTCCGCAACAGGGACGACTCCAGGCCCCAGGCCCAGGGCTGATATGGCGCTCTGCCGCCTGACGCGAAAGCGAGATGGCATCCACAAAAACGGATGCATCTCGCTTCTTTTTTTGTCACAGGCATATATTGGTCAGTTGAACTTGAATATCTTCTGACAGATATGATAGGCATCCACCGCCAGTCTGCGGCCGCCTCTGCCGGGCAGGTTCATGGTGGCCCCCATAATTCCCCGGCGCATGGAGCCGAACAGTCTCTTGTCTTTCCCTTTCAGATACTCCCACAGCTCCCTTTTCATGGCCAGGTGCTCCTTTGTGCCGGAACGAAGCAGCAATACACTGGAGACGGTGGTGATGATTTCCAGATAATTGTACATATACTGATACAGACGTCTGTCCGCCCGAATTTCCTCGCTTAACTCCGTAAAGTAGTCAATCATCCGTTTATTGACAAAGATCTGCTGATCTATACGGGAAATCATAACGGTTTCATTGACCGACTGGTCCTCCCTCCCGATATAGTACCGGTAGAAGTTCACGTCCAGATAATACATATTTTCCACATAGGGCAGCGGCTCAAACACATACAGGTTGTCCACATAAAAGGTGTGTGCCGGAAGTTCCAGACCGCATTCCCGCAAAAGTTTTGTGCGGAATATAACCGAGTGCATCAGTATATAGTGCCCTTTGGTAAAGTGATGGCAATCCTCCCAGCCAAAAAGCTGGTCCGTGGGCAGGATATGCCTGTAATTCATGACCTTTTTGCGGTTTTCTCCCTCTTTTTCATAGACAAAGTTACAGATGAGCATATCCAGAACTCTGTTGGTGCCGGTCTGTTCCCGCAGCGTCTCCAGCACCTGCATATAGGCTTCCTCTTTTACCCAGTCATCACTGTCCACCACCTTAAAATACAGGCCGGTGGCATTCCGGATGCCCGTGTTCACGGCGGCGCCATGGCCCCCGTTCAGCTGGTGCACCGCCTTGACAACGGTGGGATACAGAGCCGCGTACTCATCCGCGATCTCCGCTGTGCGGTCCCCATGGGACCCGTCATCCACAATGATGATCTCCACATCCTCACCGCCGGGCAGCAGGGAATCAATACATTTTCGCATATAGTTCTCTGAGTTGTAGCAGGGTATTACAATGGATAACAGCTTCATGTCGTCTACTCCTTATTGTACGCTTCGCAGATTTCCGGACGGCGCACATGATGTTTTATATTTCTGCCTGTTCCCCGGCAGACGGCTTTTCCTGACGGATATCCAGATAGGGCAGGTAAGCGGCATAGGCGGAGGGAATCGGATAACGTTCCCCGGCCTCCCCCGGCTCCACATACAGCCACTCCTTTGTCTCCCCCATGCGCGGCCCGGGTTCCAGTTCGTCTACCCGGATCAGATAGCCGCACATATGCCATTCCCTGTGTGTGAAAATGTGCCTGCTGTCCGCCAGATTCTGAATCCGAAGAATTTTCAGTCCATAATCCGCCAGATAGCGGGTGACTTCCTCCGCCGTCCTGTGTCCTTCCAGGGCGGGCGGCTCATACATGCCCGCGAGCAGTCCCCTGGCCGGACGCCTGCGCAGCACGGCCAGACTGCGATCCCGGATGACCAGAACCGTTTTCTCCTCTATGGCGCGTTTCCTTTTCGGCGCTTTTCGGGGATACTCTTCCACGCAATGACCTTCATGCGCCATGCAGCATTCCCTGAGAGGACATTCTCCGCAATGAGGCCGACTCCCCGGAACACACACCAGGGCACCGATATCCATCATGGCCTGGTTAAAATCACCGGGACGTGTCAGCTCCTCAGTATCCCGCAACAGCTGTCTCAGTTCCCGTTCCACCCGCTGTTTTACCCTGGGGTCCGTGATTTCGCCATCGTCCATGCGCAGTCTGGATAACACTCTGAGCACATTGCCGTCCACTGCCGGTTCCCGCTTTCCGTAGGCGATGGAAGCGATGGCGCCGGCAGTGTAGCTGCCGATTCCCTTCAGCTTCAGCAGCTCATCCCGGGTGTCCGGCATCTGTCCGCCATACTCCTCCATAATCTGCCGGGCCGCCGCCTGAAGATTGCGCGCGCGGGAATAATATCCCAATCCCTCCCACAGCTTCAGCAGCCTCTCCTGAGAAACTTCCGCCAGACCGGCGACATCCGGCAGTTCTTCCATAAAACGCTTATAGTATGGCTTAACCGCCTCCACCCTGGTCTGCTGCAGCATGATTTCCGACACCCACACATGATAGGGGGCAGGGTCCTCCCGCCAGGGAAGAATCCGTCTGTGCATATCATACCATTTCAGCAGCGGTCGCGCAATCGCTGACAGTTCACCTTTTCTTAGGTTTTCCTTAATATTTCCTGAAATGCCGTTAAATTTTTCCAAAAGAGCGGCGGGGGCGCTCCGCCCGCCGCAGGCAGGGGCCGTCAGATCTACCGGCACAGCGTCCGCCACCGTGAGACTGTCCGTGGTAACCTCACAGTCGTAGGCCAGAATGCGCACCCCGGCGTCGGCCGCCTGCCCCAGTGCCCGGGCAAACTCCGGATGCGTCACGGCATTGGGCACCAGATGACTCACCCCCTTCATCTGAATCACGAAGAGCACAATGGCCCCATAGCCCTCCCGCCTGGCCCTGACCAGCTCCTCCACATGCTTGACGGCTCTCTCGGAAGGAGCATCCGGAAACCGGGCTTCCCCCTCTTCTTCCAGCGTCACGCCCTTTACCTCCATGAATATTTTTTCCTTGACCGTTTCTATATAGAAATCAAATCTTGAATTGCCATAAACGGTCTCTGGGCGGACGGATACCAGATCCGGAAAGAGCTGCCTGGTCCACAGCCATTCCAGTACTACCCGGTTAGGAGCCTGGGAGTCCATGTTGACCATGCGCCCCTTCTTTTCCACCGCAACCAGGTCATAGGCCGTACTGCGTGAAGCATTGCCGCTGCGTTCCAGATATACCACCGCGTCCGGAACCAGAAGCTCCCGGCATCGACCGGTGTTTTTCACATGCACTTTCTCCTGTCTGCCATCAACATCCACATATGCTACAAAACGATTGGGGCGCAGAATAAAACGCCCCTTGACTATATTTTCGTATCTCATTCCGTTTCCCTGTGCAAATTGTGTTTTCTGATTCCGATCCTTCCCATGCTCTGGCAGACTCACATCAACCGCTTGATTTCAAAGCGCTCCTTTGTAATCAGGCACTGCTTCAAGTCCTCATAGCGCTGTTCCACATCGTCCCCCTCCACCTCAATATCACAGCACAGAGACATGGTGGTAATCATCTCGTTCGTGATCCTGTGATGAAGGGCCGCCAGCACATTCAGCCGCTGCTCGTAGGTGCGGGCATCCAGGAACTCCAGAACCAGGGGGTCCAGCCCCGGTTCCTCCGATTCCGGCTTCTCTGCGGCCGCCTGCCCCTTTATCTCCGCCCCGGCGGTCACAATCTGGGGCCCGGCCTCCGGCTTACCCAAAGACACGCTGGCTTCCGGGGCATTGCAGGTAATCTCCGTCCCTTTGTGATCAACCCGCTGCCTCACCGCATCCGGCCCCTGGAGTTGAAAGCGGAACTCCTGGCCTGCGTCCGGATACTTTGCCAGATCCACCGGACTCAAAAACATCTCCAGAGGTCTGGCATATATCTTGAAATCCCCGTATAACGCCTGGTAGATTACCAGCTGTTCCCTGGTTTCCGTGTGCTCCGCCACGGCTACCACCTGGTACAGATTTCCTTTAAAATGTCTGTAAATCTCCTGTGCCCTGGGTATAAATCTCTCTGCCATCCCTCTGCCTCCTCTATCATTTCCATGGAACGACGCGCCCTCTGCGCCGTATTCGATTGCAGGAAGGTGCTTTTGCTTCCTGCAATATGGCTTATCGGAGTATCCGCGCGGTAAAAATACAGTCCGCGTCCTGAAAGCCCAAATCCTCAATCTGTCTCAGCACTTCCTCCTGCGCCGCCTCTTCCAGCCTGTCCAGCGCGCCGTGATGCACCAGCACCTTATAGCTGCGCTGCCCGTCGCTGTCCACCACACGGTTCAGCGTGATGCCGCTGTTCCGATACCCCTGCTCTTCCATAAATTCCCGCACCCGGCTTAAATATTCCCGCTCTGACTGCTCATAGTATGCCTCCCGGACCTTCTGCGTATCCGCGGCCTGGCTTCTGATACTGCCGACAATACACAAGGCCGCTGTCATCGCCAATACAATTGCGGCCATTCCCCATAAAATCTGATCCGTCCACGATCTTCTCA
The DNA here is from genome assembly GCA_910583845.1 of uncultured Acetatifactor sp. Lineage (GTDB taxonomy): Bacteria > Bacillota > Clostridia > Lachnospirales > Lachnospiraceae > Acetatifactor. Next base: position 9,865 of record CAJUAB010000005.1, on the reverse strand, counting down.
TAATACCCTCTTTCTGCATCCGGAAGCTACGCTCCGCCTCTCCCCGGCCCCGCCTGGACACTCGCCCGCTTTGCTCCGACATAATCCGGATTTTCGGACCGGTTCCCTGCGGCACATTCTTCCTGATACCTTATTATGTTCTGTATTTATGAGTCAATCATAGTAGATAGGATGTCCGATAAAACTCCCTTAAACCCAGGCCGGGTCTATTGACGATTATAGTAATCAATCCCTCCGCTGGCAATAAAATACGTTCTGATAAAACCGTCCGTGGACACCACCACAAACTCATTGGTGGCTTCCAGAAAGTAGACATCGTCATTGTCCTCGGCCTCCAGCTTATGCAGCGCGTCAGGGTGGTTAATCACTGCGTTGGCCGCCTCCACATACTCATCAACGGTGGCAAAGCCCATTTCCATTCCATGCTTTTCATAGTGCTGATTTAACAGGCGCTCATTGCGGAAGGAGTACAATACCTCCGGCACGTCCTCCGCCCAGCCGACAGACTGCGCATCCTCCAGAACGGACTCCAGGGTACTCTCCTCTCCTGCTTCTGACGGCTCCGGTTCTTCCGGAAAAGATTCCATAGCCATAGAGCTCTCAGGGGCGCTGCCTCCTGCCTCCGCCGAACTGATTTCCGCGGTATTCTCCGCGCCCGCGGTATCTCCGCCGCTCTCCGGCAGCCGCACCAGGCTGACTATGATCAGCACCGCCACCGCAAGTACGCTGCCCAGCAGAGTCTGCTTTTTTCCTCTTCCCGATGTATTGTCCATCATCCAACCCTCTTTCTCACCCAACTGTCGTTGATCTGTCTATTGCCGGCTCTGCCGGCTATATTGCGCTGTTCAGCATTTTCCTTCCTCTTCAAACACGGAAATGATCAGCACTTCCACACTCATCACATCATTCATACGTCCGGTTTTCACCGCTTCCTCCGCTTCCACGCATCTGGTGAGCGCCTGACGCAGTGTGGAAGATTTAAAGCGGGATGCCTGGCCCAGATATTTGTTTACGGCAAAGGGCGGCACACCCAGGCCGGACGCAATCTCCTTATTTGACTGTCCCTTGCTCTTCATGGCTTTGGCCTGGAGCAGAAGATTGCACTGCCTTGCGATCAGAAAAAGAATCCGCATGGGCGGCTCCTTGAGCGTCAGCAGATCATAGTATAGTTCCAGCGCGTCCTTCTGACGCTTTTCCGCAATGGCGGCAACCATATCAAAGATACGACTGGACACCCGGGTAGTACAGACCGCCTCCACATCCTGAGGTTCCACCACTTCCCTGTCCATGCAGTAGCAAATCAGCTTCTCCAGTTCCATGTAAATATTTTCCATGTCCGTACCGGTCTTATTGAGAAGCAGCATAACCGTGTTCTCGGTAATCCTTTTTCCCTCTTTTCCCAGTATACCTGCCACCCAGCGTTTTAAGGTCTTCTCATCCTGCGCCGAAAACTCCGCCGCGCAGCCCTGGGCCTGAACTGTCTTAAACAGCTTGCTTCGTTTGTCCACCTCCGTCTCGGTGAAAATCAGCACGGTAGACTCATTCTGCGCTTTTATATACTCCGCCATCTGTTCGCCGCCCGTCTTGAAAAGCCCGCTGTTATTCAGAAAAATAACCCGGCGCTGCGCCAAAAAGGGCAGGGTCTCCGCCAGATCAATAATCTCTCCGACAGACACATTTCTGCCCTCGTAAAAATGGTTATTCAAATTGTCACCCGGAGTACACAGCGCCTCCTTAAGCCTGTCCCGATACTGGCGCTTCAGATAGCGCTCCTCCCCGAAAAGGAGATACACGGGTTGGAACTGCCCCGATTTGATGTCGTTTTGTATCCGCTGCATGGCATCCTCTTCTCACCGCATATAATTTCCACATATTTTCTATGGAAAGATTCCTGTTACTCTCTATACACAATAACACAGAATCCCATATTTTTCAACGGATTTTCCTTCTCCCAGCCCTTTTAACGGGCCAGTCCCGCCACACCCGGCGACAGTCCTCTCACCGCCAGATACAGCAGCGCCCCCAGACAACTTCCCACGAAGTTCAGAATCAGGTCATCCACGTCCACGCTGCGTCCAATGAAAAGCTGGATTGTCTCTATGAAAACCGGCAGCGCGACACTGTGCCGCGCCACGGAAAGGATGGTCTGCTTTTTCTTCCACAGAAGAGGAAGTCCAAACCCCCAGGGCATGAACATTCCAATATTGCCCAAAATATTGACGAGAAAGATATGCAGGGAAAAATCCGGAAATACTGCGAAAAGGCACCAGATTGATCCCCTCGCCGCTTTCTAACCGCCCGGCAGCATACTTTGCCATGGCGGCCGGAGCCAGATATCGCCCCTGCAAGGCCAGTGCCAGCAATCCCGCCATAAAGGCCACAAATACCCCCTCGACCCACGCTCTTGCCGACTGATCCCGCCAGGGCCTGCGCACCGGCAGGTAGATCAGCAGAACTGCCGACATGACGGCCAGCTGCTTTACAATGTATATAAACATATCCGTCCCTCTGCCAGAGCATTTTTTAAACACATGCTGACGCTCCTTACATTCAACACAGCTCTTTACTATGGCTTTGCAGAAAAAAGTATGCTTCCTCCAGAAAATTTCCCATGCTGCTCCTGGCGTCATAGATCTCCTGGATCTGTGTCGTTATCGGTTTCCCCTCTATCTCTATGGCTCTGAGAGAATCATATGCCCTGTGCCGTATAGGAAGCAGCTCCTGTATAGAGCTGTCATTCAGCACCGGTTCTATCGCCAGTTCCTCCAGGAACCACAGAATATCCGGATATTCCGGTTCCTTCTCCTCTTTGTATCCATAAAGCTCTTTCCATTTCTCAAACAAAATCATATGATTGATCTCATGCAGAGAAGCCCGCAGGAAAATATCATCCGGAATGCCATAATACAACCAGTATTCTCCTGTCAGCACATTTCTTGGAAATGGATTATAGAACCCCAGATAGCAGCGGAAAACACGGCTGCCCATATGCTGTATTTCAAACAGCTCCAGCATTCGCAGAACTGGCGCCGTCAGCTTCTCCCTGGCCAGATCTTCAAAATGTATCATCTGATCTTTTATTGCTCCATCCGCCTCCTCCAATCGCCGGATCAGCAGTTTTTCCACCTGTGTGTAAATAGAATCACAGGTCATCCTACCGTGAATCTCATCCTTTAATTCCGGCAGAATTTTAGTGACCCGGTCCATGTAGGGAAGCATCTTGTTCGTCTCATTGAGGGCCAGGGCGATTGTATCCGTTATTATTTTTACATTATCATGTACAGAGGTCTTTTTTATCAGCAGATCATACCGCATCATTCCTGCCTCCAATCGTGGCCTTACAGGCCTTCCAGCCACTTGGCGAAACGCTGCCGGGCTTCTGCCATCCAGCTTTCTCCCAGACTGCCCTGGAATTTCAGGCTGCCGAAAAAGCAGTTCATATCCCGATAGTCCACATCGCTGTAGGCATTGGGAAGGGCTGTCTCATCCATGGCTTTTTTCCAGGACCGGTATTCATAGGCGGCTTCTTCATAAAAGGTGAGCCTCTTTCCCTGGTACTCTGTTCCCGAATATCCGTTCAGTCTCCGCTCAATGCGCTGATGCAGCTCGATAAATCTCCTGCCCCAGCCGATCTCGCCTTGTCCGATGCCCCTGTTCAAATCCTGTAATTCTCTGTACAGATCCGGAGCCTTATCCTTCAGAATATCACTTTGGCTGACATAATCCTCCGGCGCGCCCAGCACCGGTCCCCTCTCAATCCGGTAGGTCACTCTGCCATTCTCCGATACCGTCCCGTTCATGCCATATCTGGCGATGGTCTCCATGGCGGACAGAAAATCCGCCCCCTGCTGCTCATCCAGATAGTTCCGCGCCAGATACCTGGCCTCTTCCAGCCCAAAGGCTATGGCGTCCCTGCGCTGTTCCTCCGTCATCCCGGACACATCGTGAGGCATCAGATAATTTTTGATAATGCCGTTGGCCGCCTTCACAACCTCTTCGGGCGCGCTCTCCAGACTGTCGTAGAGCCTGGCATTGGTCTGAATGTTGGGGATTATCAGTCTGTGGGTATTTTCCAGATGGACAATGCTCTGTTCCATCAGTTCCTGCTTCCTGGCCTGATCTGCTTTGCGTTGTTCGCTCAGTTTCCAATCGCCCTTCTGGATCTGGTCTTGCAGATCCCGGGCCAGAGCCTGCAGCCCGTCTCCTGAAAACGATATCAGCACATTGTCCCCATACTGGCCGGAAACCTCCTTCATAACCCGCAGAGCTTCCTCCCTGGACAGGGGAGCCATAATCTTGTTCCCATGCTCATCCGTGGTGTTGAACTCATACTTCACCAGAGTATCCTTGGGAACCATCAGGCCTTCCCCGCCGGAGCCATAGCTTTTCAGCGGCTCCGACCCTTTGTAAAACTGGCTGTAATTGTGCGTAACGTTCATCGTCATACTCATATCCTCCCTGATATACCAGTGAAATCCATTTCTACGCTGTACCATATGTATTGCGCACATCCGCCTTACAGCAGCGCAGTCTGCCGACTCAGGGCGTGTCTGAAAAATGCTTTCCGTCAGATATGTGTCACAATTTGTGGGAGGTTTGTGCCCAATGTGGGGGCACAGCGGGCTATGTACCCGAATTGGACACAAATATCACGCAAAGTGGGACGTACAGGTGGCGGAAATGATTTTTCAAACATGCTCCAAATTATATATCGTCACACTGACAAAAATGTTAATCTCTGATGCATAATTGAACCAAATGGTCCGCCGGACATATCCCATCCTCCAGGGGTGAGTCCTGTCCCACCCCTGTGCGGGCAACGCTAACAGTAAAGCGCCATAAACTGGGCATTTCCTCCTCTGTAAAGTCCCTCCTTTTTCCATAATGTGGCAAGAAGGTGTCTCAATTCTGTTGACATTCCCACATAATACTCAAAATCCTCCTTGAGATACGGCACACTATATCGGGAAATGATTGCTCTCACTGACTGCATATATTCTTTCATCTTTTCTTCCAGACTGCGGTATTCAGGCAGCGCACAATAATATTCCCGGCAGTTTTGTGCCACATCCCCGGCAAATATCAGGGCTGCCACACGAATTTCCCCCTCCGCGTTCTTCACGCAGAATCCATTTTTCAGAAGACTTTTAAGATACTGTGTCTCCGTTACAGAAAGATCCTCCGGATCATGAGCCGGCGTCAGAGCAAGTTCCCTTATAAACGCCAGGCTATCCTGCTCCGGTGTGTCTTTGCTGTAAGGTCTCCTCCCGTAGGCAGTATCATTACACTGGTATCCGTGCCACAGGATAGATATCTCTCCTGTAATCTGCACACAATTATTGTTGAAATACATGTAGGGAACGCGGCAGAATGCCCCCTGTTCTTTCCCGATAAAGCCCCAGCTTCCGCCATCTCTTCGTCTATATTTGTAGAAAATCCCCGGCGGCAGCATGCTTTCTGACAATTGCTGCTCAATATAGAACGCGAAATACGCCTGCGCATCCATATCGCTGACAGCATCGCTTCGCAGGCCATACTCTCCGGCCTTGGAATACGCTTTGCCCGCCAGCGCCCATATGTCATTACAATACCTCTCCGCAAACTGGCAGGAGAGTTCGTTTATCTCATTCTGGCACTCCCGGGGTGAGATGAAAAAGCCGGTAATATACCTGCCCCCGTCAAGCTTCCGAAGCAGTTCAGCCTTCTCCAGTATCTCCACCTCTTCCTCCATATAGGGTACGGCGATTCCAAGTTCCATGGAGAGTTCTTCCACTGTACTGGGATTATTGCTTGCCTCACAGAGAATATTCACGGGAATTTTTCTCTTTACAGCTGACCAAGGCAGCCCTGACGGCTGATTGCCTGATGCGCTGAAATAAATTGATTCGGGGTTAAAACTTCTTGATCCAAATTGTCTTGCCATACTCATACCTTCTTTCAGTATCCTGCGGCTGTTTTGCAGCCTCGTCTTCACTGTTCCTATCGGAACACCGAAACGGCGGGAAATCTCTGAGACACTTCTCTCTTCGAAGTAATGCGCCACCAGAATCTGTCGGTACTCTGACCGGACAAAAGCCAGTTCCCGGCGAATCCATGTCAGTTCCTGGGAATGGATAAAGTCCTCCTCAAGACATTGCTCCGAGGGCAGAAGCTGTTCGTACTCCTGAATGTCGACTTGTTCAGGGGTCCTGTAGTATTTCTTTGCTGCCCATCTCGCCCAGCGATTACGTGCCACGGCCCACAGCCAGGGATCAAATCTCTCCGGCTCCTTCCCCTTTGAAAGCGTCTGCACCACTTCAAGGCTGATCTCCCCTGCAAGCTCCACAGCGTCCTGCTCGTTGCCGGTTTTTTTCAGGCAAAAGTAAAATATTCTACCGAGATACCCGCTTGCAAAAACATCAATCCCTGACATAATGCTCATGTACGGTAAAGAAGCAAGCAACCGAAAACAAGAGATAGACCGCCAGCACTACACTATTCCGAACCAAAGACCAAAAGACAAGCATTATGGAAATGTGCATAACAGGCTATGGAATCATGGATAACCCTATTCACAGCACATGGAAAAGCTAAAGTGCAGCTTTCCCACGTCCTGCAAACAGAGTTACCCACAATTCCATAAGACAGCCAGTTATACACATTCCCACAATGCCGACTACTGCGGAATCCTCTCATACCTATCTACAAAAACATGATAAGGATTAAATATCTTAATTTGGAAATAATTGTGAGCAGCAAAAATAATGATACTTCACACTTTCAAAAAAATACTTGCGTGCGCACGCATTTTGCTGTATAATACTTGCGGTTAGGAGGAATATATCTATGCGACTATTAAAATGGCTTTCAGTAACAGACCGATTTTACAAAATCTATTTGGACAAACAGCTTGCCCCCTTTGGAATCAACAACAGTCAATATATGTTCTTAATCAAAATCTGCCATTCGCCCGGTATTCTACAAGATTCTTTGTTGGATATGTTTTATGTTCATCCGAGCAATGTTGTACGGACGGTTGCGGCATTAGAAAAGCAGGGAATGATTACACGCTCTCCCCATGATAAGGATAAGCGGACGTGTAAGCTGTATCCTACAGAAAAAGCATTGTCTATTATTGACGAGATACAGACGATATGCGAAAAGACAGAAGCTCTTTTATTGCAGGGTATAAGCGAATCCAATCAGAACCTTTTTATGGATTTCTTAATGCAGGCGGGCAAAAATATCACATCGGAACTCCATATAGAGAGAAAGGGGGAGGAATTCAATGACTGAAAATCCGCTGGGCTATGAAAAAATTTCAACGCTGTTGAAAAATTTTGCTGTTCCAAGTATTGTTGCGTCTCTTGTCGGCTCAATCTACAATATTGTGGATCAGATTTTTATTGGTCAAGGGGTCGGCTATTTGGGAAATGCAGCAACCAATGTTGCCTACCCGTTCTCTACCATCTGCCTTGCCATTGCACTGTTGGTCGGAATTGGAAGTGCTTCCCGTGTCTCCCTCTGTCTTGGACGCAAAGAGCCGAAAGCTGCCGCCAAAGCAGCGGGAAATGGTATTGTTCTGATGGGGATTTTCGGAATTATTTATTTGTTGATTGGCGAAGCTCTGCTGCCTTTGCTCCTAAAGGCATTTGGGGCAACGACAGATGTTTTTCCATATGCAAAGCAATATGCCGGAATCACATTGATTGGAATGCCGTTTCTCATCGTAACGAATGGCATGAGCAATTTGATTCGAGCAGACGGAAAACCAAAGTATTCAATGGTCTGCATGGTTGTGGGAGCTATTGTCAATACCATTCTTGACCCCATTTTTATTTTTGCCTGCGATTGGGGAATTGCCGGCGGAGCCTGGGCAACGGTCATTGGACAAATTTTTTCCTTCATACTCGCACTCCGTTATCTATGGCGTTTCCAAACAATTCATTTTGAAAAAGAGTCGTTTTTATTGGACATCAGAGAAAGCCTGAAAATTTGCAGCATGGGAATCAGCAGCAGCTCAAACCAGATTGCAGTTACCGTGATTCAAATCATTCAGTACAATTCGTTGACTTATTACGGCGCATTAACAAAATATGGAACGGATATTCCCTTAGCTGCTTGCGGAATCGTTATGAAAACAAATGCTATCCTTCTTGCGATTGTTGTGGGAATCTCGCAGGGAACACAGCCGATTATCGGCTTCAACTATGGGGCAAGGCAATATCATCGTGTACGGGAGGCTTATCTGCTTGCAGTAAAATGGAACCTCGTTGTTTCTGCTATTGGTTTCATCGCATTTCAATTTTTCCCGCATTCTATCATTTCATTGTTCGGAGACGGCGACGAGCTGTATTTTGAATTTGCCGTTTTGTTCATGCGCACCTATCTTTTCATGGTGTTGGTAAATGGTGTACAGTTGCTTTCTTCCAGCTTTTTTACGGCAATAGGAAAAGCGTTAAAAGGTGCTCTGCTGGCATTAACAAGGCAGACCTTTTTCTTGATTCCGCTTACCTTGCTGCTCCCGCTTCGCTTCGGAATTATGGGAGTATTGCTTGCGGGACCTGTTGCTGATTTTTCAGCGTTTGTGCTATCTGTTGTGCTAGTGGGGATAGAATTAAGAAAACAAAAAAATGCAATATATATTAATCAAACTAGTCCACAGTAAAATGAACGGGCTATGCCCGCCGTTGACACACCATCTGTTTTCACAGTTGAGCAGATAAGAGGAGACAGCAAAACTACTGTCACCCATTATCATCATAAAAAGCTATTAAACCATAGCATAATCCCATGTGGGAGAAAGGGGGAATCGTTTATGCCTTGTACAGAAGCACACAAGGAACACATCATGTATACTTTCAATGGCTATTGCAAGACCGTCATACGCTTTGCGGCTATCAACGCATGGCGTGACAGGAGCAGACGGCGGCAAAAAGAAATATCCCTTGAATACCTCACAGAAGAAAAGTTTTACCCTTTAGGCACAACAGACGAATATTTTGAAGCACCCTATGAAGAATACCCCATTACAATCTGCGGTCAGACAGTTATCCTCACCAATGGGGAACTTGCCGCCGCCCTGTTATCTCTGCCGGAGAAGAACCGGGAAATCATTTTCCTTTACTTTTTCGGGCATTACACGCAGCAGGAAATCGGGGAAATGTACGGACGCTGCCGGAGTACGACTGGGTATCAAATCCGCAGGACTTTACAGCTTCTGCACAAAGAAATGGAGGTGCTTTCACATGGGGAATCCGAACCTTTTACCCTATGAAACGATTGTCCGGGCGACCAGCGGAGAGCCGGAAGCCGTGGACGAGGTTTTACGGCATTACAGCAAGCGAATCCGAATTGCCGCCATTGAAAACGGGCATATCGACAGGGATACCGAGGACAGCATAAAATCCCGGCTTGTTGCCGCATTGTTCAAGTTCCGTTTTGACGAACAGCCATACCCCAAAACTGAATAACCGCCGCTACATAGAACGGTACACCAAGACAGGAAATCAAGAAAAGGTTTCCTGTTTTTTTGCGCCCATTTTTGGCATTTTCAAAAATCGCCAGTATTATGCCGTGCAAAGGGAAATAGAAAGAAATTCCCTCTCCCGTTTGGCAAAACCGCAGGCTGTCCGTGGAGGGCGAGCGAAAAGAAATTTTCACAAATTCCCGCCTATTCCGGCTTGCGTGGTGTTGTAAGGAATAGAGGGGAATTTACAAAAATCAACGTCCATTTTGCTTTTTACTGGTTTGTAGGTATTAGCGGGAGAAATATCGCCGCAACTTTGGCAAAATCCCCGCTTGCGGCACTAAAAGTATTGAGGGAAGCCTACACAGAGGAAGCCGCCACTTTCTAAGAGCAAGATTCTACCACAGTACCAAATTT
>CAJUAB010000004.1:236761-244759 GCA_910583845.1 uncultured Acetatifactor sp. | reverse complement strand
GCTCGTCGGGCTCATAACCCGAAGGTCATAGGTTCAAATCCTGTCCCCGCTACTCGGCTTTAGGCCATGCCCAGATAGCTCAGTTGGTAGAGCAGAGGACTGAAAATCCTCGTGTCACTGGTTCGATTCCGGTTCTGGGCATTATTTTATTGGAAAAAGCGGCGGAAAAGGTAAAAACATCCTTTTTCTGCCGCTATATTTATGTTATACTGTAAGGTGGGATATGAAACAGAATGCCTGGAGTCTGATCTAAACGCTTTGCAGCACCTGAATGTGGTGGAATTGTGAGGATTGCCTGGCAATGGATTGATGCAGTCTGTATTGGGGGCTGTGATAAGTTGACGAATCTGTTTCATTTTGGAGCAGACTATTTGATTTTGTAGATCAAAAAACGATGGTGTGATGTTCACGGAAAGGAGAATATGGATATCGGAGTAAAGGGAAACTGGCAGAGCCGCATTGGGCGGCGCAATGAGAAGCAGGCGGAGCGGTTTCGGCGGCGCTATCAGATAGAGCATCGGCTATATCATGCCATAAGAGAAGATGCGGCAGATATTCTGCATTCTTCCAATTTTCTGAGGACCAGGCAGCATGTACAGCACGGGTCTATGACAGTAAACCGTCATTGTATGGATGTGGCCAAGTGCAGTCTCTATCTCAGTGAGAAGCTGGCCAGACTGCATATTCGCTGCAACCGCAGAGAATTGATCCGCGGGGCGCTGCTGCATGACTATTTCCTGTATGACTGGCATGACAAGGAGCATGTGCAGATTCATAATCTTCACGGTTTCTATCATCCCGGTATTGCCTTGAAAAATGCCACCGCTGAATATCGTCTGACACCCAGAGAGAGAGATATCATCAAGAAGCATATGTGGCCTCTGACGGTAGTGCCGCCCATGTGCAGGGAAGCATGGATCGTGACGATGGCGGACAAATGGTGCTCTACTCTGGAAACTCTGCGTCTTCGGCACGGACACGGAGCCATCAGATCTGTGGCAGCAGATGAGGACGAGAGTTGTCCCGGACAGGTTAAAAAGGAGGGGACGGCATATGCAAATGCAGAATGATGTGAGACAGAGGACCAAGAGATAAAAGCGTTCTGCAATCCGTGAAAGATGATAAAGGGCAGGGGTATCATTTGGATAAGCTATTTGAGAAGCTGAAAAATTATAGTGAGTCGGGAATTTATCCCTGCCATATGCCGGGTCATAAAAGAAATGGCATGGGGGCGATGCCAGAGCGTCTGGCCAGGCTGGATATCACGGAGATAGAAGGTTTTGACAATCTTCATCAGCCCGAGGAATATTTGCGGGAACTACAGCAATATGCGGCTATGGCCTATGGAGCCGGGGAATCCTATTATCTGGTGGGGGGGAGCACCTGCGGTATACTCAGCGCCGTCAGTGCGGCGATTCCCAGAGGAGGCAGACTGCTGATAGCCCGAAATTGTCATAAATCAATCTATCATGCCGCGTATCTCCGCCAGCTACGGCTCTCCTATCTGTATCCGGAACGGCTGTCGCAGGTAGATATCTGTGAGGCGGTCACTGCCGGGCAAGTGCGGGAGGAATTGGAGAGGCGGAGGGATATTCAGGGAGTGTTGATCGTGTCTCCCACCTATGAAGGGCGGATCGCGGAGGTGGAAGAGATTGCGGGGATCGTACATGAATTTGGGATACCGCTGATTGTGGACGAGGCCCATGGCGCGCACCTGGGGTTTCATTCCGCTTTTGCCCGGGGAAGCAGCCAGGCGGGGGCGGATCTGGTGGTTACCAGCGTCCATAAGACCTTGCCTGCGATGACGCAGACAGCGCTGCTTCATGTAAACGGTTCGCTGGTGGATCGGCGGCTGCTTCAACGTTTTCTGCGTATTTACCAGAGCAGCAGCCCCTCCTATGTGCTGATGGCCAGCATTGACAATGCTCTTCGTCTGGCGAGGGAGGACGGGCAGCAGTTGTTTCAGAGAATGTTTGACAGCTGGAAACGGATGCTGGAGAAATTGGCGGCATGCAGGGTTCTGACCATATGGCCGCCTGCCTCATTGCCTCTGACGGAATACCAAAGGCATCAGGATATAGGCAAATTAGTCATTTCCACACAGGGTACGGAGATGAACGGTCAACAGTTATATCGGGTATTGTTGGAGAAATACGGTTTACAGATGGAGATGGCTTGTGACAGCTATGTTCTGGCCATGTTTACCATAGGAGATAAGGCATCGGGTTATGAGAGACTGACGGATGCTCTGCTGGAGCTTGACGGACGGATGTCGCAGGCGGTATGCGGAAGTGATGAGTCGGAAGGCAGGGGGGTGCCGGTAAGGGAGGAAACCGGTGGGAAGGAACCGGAGGAAAGCAAAGTAGAGCCACAGGGAGAAACCAGCGGAATGAGAGCGGAGGAGAGCAGAGAAAGTATACCGCTTTCAGAGTGTTGGGATCAGCCGGTGGAATGGGTCGCGCTGAGAGATGCTGTGGGCAGGTTTGCAGGAGAGTTTGTAAATATTTATCCTCCCGGTACGCCTGTTCTGGTGCCGGGCGAGAAGATACAGGAGGGCGACAGGAGGCTGATCGGGCAGTATCTGGCGGACGGTCTCAAGGTGCAGGGGATCAGCATGCGTGACGCGCAGCCGACACTGGCAGTATTGGCGCGGGTATGAAAATCATTCCCGCCATCTGCCGGAAGGCATCTTTCATACACACCCGGTCAGGGACAGCAGGGAGATACCCGAAAGAAGTTTCAGAAGCATTTCCGGGAGAGCGGCGGTCCGATCTGTGGTCCGTGCGGTTCCCATAATCCGCAGACAGTCCAGGAGGGCCGGGGAAATGACAGGACGGAGGCAGCGTCGTGCATACGGTGGTATTCTTCCATGCAAAAACGTACATCAAGGGAAAACGGTATGCAGATCAATGAAAAAAAGCAGGACAGATGAACGGATCAGTGTTAAAATATAGGGAGGGATATAACAACATGCTTCCGGAAAGCACACCGATTCATGCCGGAACAGGTCAGAGCGCCCGGAGGTATTTTTGCCGGCTTCCGGTCCTGTGATAAATATAGAAAAGATGAAAGGATTTTGTGATGAGAAAGACAAAAATTGTTTGTACCATCGGTCCCGCTTGCGAGACGGAAGAAAAGTTAAAGGAGTTGATGCTTGCGGGCATGGATGTGGCCAGATTCAATTTTTCTCATGGGACTCATGAGGAGCAGAAAGTGAAGCTGGAAATGGTACTTAAGGCGAGGGAGGAACTCGGACTACAGGTGGCGACTCTTTTGGATACCAAGGGACCGGAGATCCGATTAAGAGACTTTGAGGGGGGAAGGGCGGAACTGACAGCGGGGCAGAAATTTGTCCTGACCACGGAGGAAATTCAGGGTAACAGTGAGCGTGCCACCATTTCCTATAAGAACCTGAAAAAAGATATCAATGTGGGCACCCATATTCTGATTGATGACGGACTGATAGAGATGCGCGCAGACGAAATTACGGATACGGATATTGTGTGTACGGTTATGAATGGCGGCACGGTATCTAACCATAAGGGGGTCAATGTGCCCGGCGTTGTTCTGTCCATGCCCTATATCAGCCAGGTGGACAGGGAAGATATACTTTTCGGAATCGAGATGGGCTATGAATTTCTGGCCGCCTCCTTTGCCAGAACAAAGGAGGACATTCTGGAGGTGCGCGGGATACTGGACGAGCACCACAGTGATATGAAGATCATTGCAAAAATTGAGAATATGCAGGGGATTCAGAATCTGGAGGAGATTCTGGAGGTGTCGGACGGTGTGATGGTGGCCAGAGGCGACATGGGTGTGGAAATTCCCATCGAGGAGATTCCGGCCTTGCAGAAGAAAATGATCAAGATGGCAGTGCTCCAGGGAAAGCATGTCATTACAGCCACGCAGATGCTGGAATCCATGATCAAGAATCCCCGTCCCACCAGAGCGGAGGTGACGGATATCGCCAATGCCATCTATGACGGGACCACCGCCATCATGCTCTCCGGTGAGAGCGCCGCGGGAAAATATCCCGTGGAAGCCGTGGAAACCATGGCCCGCATTGCGGAGTGCGCGGAGAAAGAACTGAATTATCGGGGCAGAATGGATGAACTGGCTTCCAAGGGTAATCCGGATACCACCACAGCTATCTCCTACGCCACCTGTACAACGGCCATGGACCTGCATGCCAGCGCTATCATTACCGTGACCATGTCGGGTTTTACAGCCACAAAAGTAGCCAAATACAAGCCGTCCTGTCCGATTATCAGCTGTAGCGTGAACGCCAGAGTGTGTAAACAGCTGAATCTGCTGTGGGGCTGCAAGCCTCTGCTGCTGCCGGAGAAGGATGATACGGAGGAGCTGTTTGACGCGGCGGTGGAAGAGGCAAAGAGAGCAGGATATATTCAGTCCGGAGATCTGGTGGTCATCACGGCCGGGGTGCCGCTGGGCAAGTCGGGAACCACCAATATGATCAGAGTGGTTGAGGTCAGATAGGCATTATGGGAAAACTGATATGTCTGATGGGGAAAAGCTCCTCCGGAAAGGATACCATATATAAGCGTCTGATGGCAGACCCCGGGCTGGCCCTGCGTCCCATAGTGCCATATACTACCCGGCCCATACGGGCCGGGGAGCAGGAAGGTACGGAATACTTCTTCACAGATGAGGCAGAGTATAGAAGACTGCGGGCGGAAGGCAGGATTATCGAAGAGAGGTCTTACAGTACGGTTCACGGTTTATGGCGGTATTTTACGGTGGCGGACAGGGGGATTGATCTGGCGGGGGAAAATTATTGTCTGATCGGAACCCTGGAGGCGTATAACAGTCTTCGGGACTATTATGGTCCGGATAAGGTGCTGCCGGTGCTCATCGAACTGGACGACGGAGAGCGCCTGAGCAGGGCCCTACAGCGGGAACGGGCTCAACAGCATCCCAGATATGAGGAAATGTGCCGCAGATTTCTGGCGGACAGTCAGGATTTCTCCGAAGAACGGATCAAAGAGGCGGGTATTACCACAAGATTTTACAATGACGAATTGGAAAGCTGCCTTGAGGAAATTCATACATATATAAAGCAGGCAGGCAGTTCGGCAGGCTGATGCCACATCGCTGACCGGATATTTGAGGGGATTGATATGGATATAAAAGTAAATCAGGTAAGCAGCAGCGTACCGGTGGAGAGCACCGCTCCTGCTCCGCAGACGGACGGCAATTTCAAATTTACGCTGGCCAGCCATATCGAGGAGGCCGAATTACAGGAGAGGCTGAACGGCCTGATGGCGCAGATCACCGCGGAAGGGGAGAAGCTGGCAAAGCGCAAGGACCTGCGGGATATGAAACATTACCGGGGGCTGGTCAAGGAGTTTATGAATGAAATTATCAGCCGCTCTCACTCTTTTTCCAGGGAAAATTTTCTGGACAGGAAGGGGAGACACCGTGTCTATGGAATTGTGCGGCTGGTGGATCAGAATCTGGATGATCTGGCCCAGGAGCTGATGAAGGATGAGAAGGATAACCTGGCAATACTCTCCAAGATTGGAGAGATCAGAGGATTGCTGCTGGATATATTCATGTGACAAAGGCAGGGAATGTACAGAAGCGGAAACAGGAGGGGCAATATGGCGGGATTCGGAAATATCATTGGGCAGGAGCAGATCAAGGCGCATTTGCAGGGGGCGCTGGAGTCGAAAAAAGTATCTCATGCCTATATCATCAACGGGGAAAAATCCTCCGGCAAGGAGTTTATTGCCAGAATTTTTGCCATGGCGCTACAGTGTGAACAGGAGGGAACAGACCCCTGTAACGAATGTCGCTCCTGCAAACAGGCTCTCTCCGGGAATCAACCGGACATCCTGTATGTAAGCCATGAAAAGCCCAACACAATCAGCGTGGATGATATCCGCGTCCAGGTAAACAACAATGTGGCTGTCAAGCCTTATAGCAGCCGATATAAGGTATATATCATCAATGAGGCGGAGAAAATGACGCCGCAGGCGCAGAACGCGCTCTTAAAGACGCTGGAGGAACCGCCGGAGTATGTGGTGATTTTACTGTTGGTGTCCAACGTCAACACATTGCTGCCCACGGTACTGAGCCGCTGTGTGCTGCTGAACATGAAGCCTGTCAGGGACTCACTGATGAAAAAGTATCTGATGGAGGAATTGCGGGTACCTGATTATAAGGCGGATGTCTGTGTGGCCTTTGCCAGAGGCAATGTGGGAAAAGCCAAAGCGCTGGCTTCCAGCGAGGAGTTTGAAAATGTAAAGAGTGAGGCGCTGGGGCTGCTGAAATATGTGCAGGACATGGAGATCCCGGAGATTGTCATGGCGATCAAAAGGATCGGTGAGTACAGGCTGGAGGTTAATGACTATCTGGACATTCTGGCTATCTGGTACCGGGATGTACTGTTGTTCAAGGCCACTGCGGATGTCAATCATCTGGTGTTCCGGGAGGAAATCCAGACCATCCGCAAGGTGGCGGGGCGCAGCAGCTATGAGGGAATTGAAAATGTGATCCGGGCCCTGGACAAAGCGAAAAGGCGTCTGGATGCCAATGTGAATTTTGACCTGGCAATGGAACTTCTTTTCCTGGAAATGAAGGAAAACGGGTAAGAATTTTCCTCTTTCCATACACAGGGGTGTGTGATAAAATGAGGAAGATGCGCGAACAGGTCAGCAGAGTGAGGTATATAGATGATAAAAGTAGTTGGAATCAGGTTTCGCACCGCGGGTAAGATTTATTTTTTTGACCCGCTGCATTTTGATATAAAGAGAGGGGAAAACGTGATTGTGGAGACTGCCAGAGGCATTGAGTTCGGCACGGCAGTCAGCGATGCCCGGGAAGTGGAAGATGACAAGGTGATTCAGCCTCTTAAACCGGTACTGCGAATCGCCAACGAGAGAGACAAGGAGCAGGAGGCAGCCAACAAGCGGAAAGAGAAGGATGCCTTTAAGATCTGTCTTGAAAAGATCCAGAAGCATGGTCTGGAGATGAAACTGATAGATGCGGAATATACTTTTGACAACAATAAGGTTTTGTTCTATTTTACTGCGGATGGTCGTATTGATTTCCGGGAACTGGTGAAGGATCTGGCGGGAGTGTTTAAAACCCGTATTGAACTGCGTCAGATCGGTGTGCGGGATGAGACCAAGATTCTGGGGGGAATCGGGATTTGCGGCAGACCGCTGTGCTGTCACACCCATCTGTCAGATTTTATTCCGGTATCCATCAAGATGGCAAAGGAACAGAATCTGTCTCTGAATCCCACCAAGATATCCGGTGTCTGTGGCAGGCTGATGTGCTGCCTCAAGCATGAGGAAGACACCTATGAAGAGTTAAACCGCAGACTTCCCGGCATTGGGGATTTTGTGACCACAGAGGACGGCCTGCGGGGGGAAGTACACAGTGTCAATGTGCTGCGTCAACTGGTAAAAGTGATCGTTGACAAGGATGACGAGAAAGAGATTCTGGAATATCCGGTGGAGGAGCTGCGCTTCAAACGACGTCATGGAAAAAAAGAACAGATGGACCTGTCCAAAGAGGAATTGCAGGAATTGGAGCGAATGGAACAGGAAGACCATATAGAGAGCCAGGAACAGGGCGAGAGGTCCGGCTCCCAGGGAGGGAAACAGGAGCGTAACCAGCATTCCGGAGATGCAGGGCAGGACAGACGCGGGCGCTGGGAGCGTCAGGACAGGGGGGGCCGGACAGAGCGCCAGGACAGGACGGACCGAAGAGAGCGTACAGGCCGTGACCGGCGGCAGGAAAATTCGCAGCAGGACAGTGAGGAGCGGCCGCAGCGAGCCAGCCGTGACGGAGGCCAGGAGAGAGGCGAGCGCTATAACCGTGACGGAGGCCAGGAGAGAAGCGAGCGTTATAGCCGTGACGGAGGCCAGGAGAGAAGTGAGCGTTATAACCGTGACGGAGGCCAGGAGAGAGGCGAGCGCTACAGTCGTGACGGAGGCCAGGAGAGAGGCGAGCGCTATAACCGTGACG
>CAJUAB010000004.1:116583-236661 GCA_910583845.1 uncultured Acetatifactor sp. | reverse complement strand
GCTACAGTCGTGACGGAGGCCAGGAGAGAGGCGAGCGCTATAACCGTGACGGAGGTCAGGAGAGAGGCGAGCGCACCAGCCGTGACGGAGGCCAGGAGAGAAATGAGCGCTACAGTCGTGACGGAGGCCAGGAGAGAGGCGAGCGCTATAACCGTGACGGAGGCCAGGAGAGAGGCGAGCGCACCAGCCGTGACGGAGGTCAGGAGAGAGGCGAGCGCTATAACCGTGACGGAGGCCAGGAGAGAAGCGAGCGCTACAGCCGTGACGGCAGCCAGGAGAAAAATGAGCGATACGGGCGTGACGGAGGTCAGGAGAGAAGCGAGCGCCGCGGGCGTGACAACAGCCAGGAGAGAAGTGAACGTTACGGAAATCAGGAGCGGGGCGAGCGTTATGATCGGGAATATGGGCAGAACCGCCGTAGCCGGTATGAGCACAATGAGGGAAACACCCGCCACGACCGGGGGACTGATCAACAGGAAGGTCAGGAGAACAGGTTCGAACGTCAGGGCAGGGGAGAGCGCCAGGAACGTGACCAGAACCAGCGCAGAAACGATTACCGCAGCCGCCGTCAGAATCAGGGCAGCCGTCAGCGAAGAGAACGCGATGACCAGGAATGGGAATAGAATATCAGGATGTCCGACAAAACGGGCAGATGGGAGTCAATATGGACCGAGCGCAGGAATCCGGGGCGGTTGTATTGAAGGACAGGGAACGTATAGACGATTTGCAGCGAAACGGGTATCGGATTATTCAGCACCCGGGGAAATTCTGCTTCGGCATGGACGCAGTGTTGCTTTCGGGCTTTGCCACAGCCAGGAAGGGGGAGCTGGTGTTGGACCTGTGCAGCGGCACGGGGATTATCCCCCTATTGATGGAGGCAAAGACGGAGGCGGCCCGTCTGACCGGGTTGGAGATTCAGGAGGAAAGCGCCGATATGGCCAGGCGCAGTGTGCTGCTCAACGGTCTGGAAGAGAAGATTCACATTGTGACAGGAGACATCAGGGAAGCAGACAGATATTTTTCGTCTGCTTCTTTTGACGTGATTACCTGTAATCCCCCCTATATGACAGGGCAGCATGGATTGACCAACCCGGAAGCGTCCAAGGCCATCGCCAGACATGAGATTCTCTGCACATTGGAGGATGTGGTGAGCCAGACCGCCAGACTGCTCCGGGTGGGGGGACATTTTTATCTGGTACACAGGCCGTTCAGACTGGCGGAAATTATTACGGCGCTGGTACGGCATAGACTGGAGCCCAAGCGTATGCGGCTGGTGCATCCTTATCTGGACAAAGAACCCAACATGGTGCTGATTGAGGCGGTGCGGGGCGGAAAATCCCGCATGACTGTGGAAAAGCCCCTGGTTATATTCAGCGGACAGGGGGTTTACACGGAAGAAATGCGCGAGAAATATGGTTTTTGATCTATTATCATGGGAGAAAAATTATGGCCGGAACATTGTATCTGTGCGCCACCCCCATCGGAAATCTTGGGGATATGACGCCGCGGGTGGTGGAAACTCTGCATATGGTGGACGTGATCGCAGCGGAAGATACCCGCAACAGCATGAAGCTGCTCAACCATTTTGAGATTCATACGCCTATGACCAGCTATCACGAATACAACAAAGTTGAAAAAGCCCGTCAGCTGGTGCGTCAGCTGATGGCGGGGCAGAACATTGCCCTGATTACGGACGCGGGAACACCTGCGATCTCCGACCCGGGTGAGGTATTGGTGCGCATGTGTCTGGAGCAGGGGATTCCGGTCACCAGTCTGCCCGGCCCCGCTGCCTGCATCACCGCGCTGACGCTTTCGGGGCTGCCGACCAGAAGATTTTGCTTTGAAGGTTTTCTGCCCGCGGAAAAGAAGGAGAAAGAGGCAGTGCTGCGGGAGTTGACCCAGGAGAGCCGCACGATTATTCTGTATGAGGCACCTCATCATCTGACGAGGACGCTGGAGGAACTTTATCGCACGCTGGGACAGCGTCGGATCACTCTGTGCCGGGAACTGACCAAGCGCTTTGAGACAGTGATGCCCACCACACTGGAAGACGCGCTGGCCTATTACCAGGAGCAGGAGCCCAGAGGAGAATATGTGCTGGTAGTCGAGGGGAAGAGCCTGGAGCAGAAACGTCAGGAGGACATGGCGGCCTGGAGGGACAAATCCGTTGAGGAGCATATGGAATACTATCGTACTCTGGGAATGGAGGAAAAAGCGGCCATGAAACAGGTGGCAAAGGACCGTGGCGTAAGCAGGAGAGAGATCTATCAGTATCTGCATGTGGAATGCGGGGCGGAGGAGAGGAGCTTATGACGTCAAGTTGTGACAGCTGTGTCAATTATGTATATGAGGAAGAGGATGATTGTTATTACTGTCTTGTGAATCTGGATGAGGACGAGATGGTCCGTTTCCTGACGGATACACAGAAGTCCTGCCCCTATTATCGGCTGGACGATGAGTATGGCGTGGTGCGTCATCAGATCTGATTGTTCATTTCCGGGAGAGTTGCCAGAAAGGAGCGCTTATATGCCAAGGACAGTGAGCATTGGACGGCAGGATTTTGAGAAGATGCGGGAAAGAAATAATTTTTACGTGGATAAGACGCTGTCCAACAAGGAGAGCGGGTTGGGGCGGTATGACATTATGCTGGAACCAATGAGCGCGAATGACGATGCGTTTGTGATAGAGTTTAAGGCGGTCCACGAGGGAAGGGGAGAAACGCTGGAAAATGCGGTAGCGTCAGCATTGGAACAGATAGAGAACAAAAGATACGCGTCTGAGCTGCGAGGCAGAGGAATTGCAAAGGAGAAGATAAGAAAATATGGCTTTGCATTTGCGGGAAGCAGAGTGTTGACAGGGAAAGCGAAACAGCAGGATGAGGGAGGGTGTTTAGCATGGTGATAGGTATAGATCTGGGAACCACCAACTCGCTGGCCTGTGTATACAGAAACGGTCATACGGAGTTGATTCCCAACAGTCTAGGGGAGTACATGACGAAAAGCGCGGTGAGCGTTCTGGAGGACGGAAGCGTTCTCACCGGTTCGGCGGCCAGGGAGCGGCTGCTTTTGCATCCGACACAGACGGCAGTCTCCTTTAAGCGATTTATGGGAACGGATCATGAAATTCTTTTGGGCGACAGGGTTTTTCTGCCCCATGAACTGTCGGCGCTGATTCTGAGGCAGCTGTACGAGGAGGCCAGAGCATATCTGGGGCAGGAGATCGAGGAGGCGGTGATCAGTGTGCCCGCCTATTTTGATGACAACCAGCGTAACGCTACCAAGCTGGCAGCTCAATTGGCAGGGATACCGGTGAAACGGCTGATCAATGAGCCCTCGGCGGCGGCCCTTCGCTATAATCTGGGGGTTACATACGGAGACAGCAGATTGATGATTCTGGATTTTGGCGGGGGCACATTGGATGTGAGCATTGTGGAGTGCTTTGAAAATATTATCGAGATTGTGGCCATCGCCGGCGATAACCGGCTGGGAGGAGATGATATTGACCGGGCCATCGCGGAGTATTTTTGCCGGGTACATTCTCTGAATTTTGAGGCGCTGCCGGTGAAACAGAGGGAAGCGCTGCTCTACCAGGCTGAGGCTGCCAAGAAAGCCTTGTCCCGGGAACCGGAGGAGGCAGCAGGCTCATCCCAAGGGGCAGGGCCGGGACTTTCCCAAGAGCCGGAGTCGGCAGCAGGCTTGTTCCAAGGGGCAGGGCCGGGACTTTCCCAAGGGCAGGAGACGGCAGCAGGCTCGTCCCAAGGGGCGGTGCCGGGATTTTCTCAAGAGCCGGAGGCGGAATCCACCTTCTCCCGGGAGATGAGTGAAATTCCGTTCTCCCGGAAGGGTACATATGGGGAGAACGGCAAATACAGGCTGCCCAGGCTCTGCCTGACACTGGACCGGCCCTATGAGATGGAGTTGTCCAGGAAACTTCTGCGGGAGATTTGTCAGCCATATCTGGAGAGGATCAAGTCAGTGATTATCCGGGCGGTCCGCGACAGCCATCTGACTCCGGACAAGCTGGACGATGTGGTGCTGGTGGGGGGATCAGCGCGACTGGCGGTGCTGGGCGACTATCTGGAGGAACTTATGGGCAGGCGTCCGGTGGTGGCAGGCAATCCGGACTATATGGTGGCGGAGGGGGCCGGGATTTGCGCAGGTATCAAAAGCCGTCGGGAGGAACTCCGGGATATGGTGATGACGGATGTATGCCCTTTTTCCCTGGGTATCGCCGTGTGTAATGATGTGAAGGACCAGAATCCTCATATGGCCACCATGATTGCCAGAAGCAGCATGCTCCCCGTGAGCCGCAGTGAAACCTTCTACACATTGAGCGACAATCAGACGCATATCAGACTGCGGATCTATCAGGGGGAAGGATATTATGCCTCGGAGAACCGGCAGTTGGGAGAGCTTACCGTGCGTGTGCCCGCCGGCCCTGCCGGAAAGCATTCCGTTTTTGTGACCTTTGCCTATGATATCAATGGCATTCTGCATGTGGACGCGGAGAGCAGCGGCGGGGACAGGAGGGAGACGGTCATTATGAATCCCCATGTGCAGCTCTCCGAGGAGGAAGTGCAGGAAAAGGTGGCAGAACTTAAGAAGCTGCGCTATGTGGCATCGGGAAGCGAGGAGGACCATCTGCTGATGGCAAAGGCGGAGCGCCTGTACGAGGAATTGCTGGGCAGTGAGCGGGAGGAAGTGGCCAGGATATTGGACGCGTACAGGTATGCGATCAGGGAGGGAAGTCCTATTGAGCTCAAGAAGGTCAGAGGCTATGCCAGGACCCGGCTGAACGCGTTGGAACGGGCATGGGATTCTGTGTTTGGTGTAAGATGATCCGGAGCGCGTTTGTACAAAACGGGCAGCGGACGGGTTCTATTTCAGGAGGGGACAGGACAGATGGATTGGATGTGGGATATTTTACGGATTGAGCCGACCCAGGATGAACGGGCCGTCAGGAGAGCTTATGCAACGCAGGCCAGGATCTATAACCCGGAGGAACATCCGCAGGAGTTCCTCCGGGTCAGGGAGGCTTATGAAGCGGCGCTTGCCTATGTCCGGGAACGATCGCAAGACCCTGCGGGCGGCAGCGGAGACAGGATGAGCAGACCTGTGTCAGATCATGGGAGCGCCGGGGAAACGACAGGCCCAAGAGACGCCGCGGAGCGGAGCGCCGAAGAAACAACAGGCCAAAGAGATGTCGCGGAGCAGAGCGCCGGAAATACAACAGGCCAAAGAGGCACCGCGGAGCAGGAGGCCGAAGAAACAACAGGCTCAAGGGGAACCGCGGAGCGGAGCGCTGGAGAGACGGCAGGACGGAGCAGTACAGAGGAGCAGGACAGCCGGGACAGAAGAGACAATGGAAGCGGCGGAAGCCACGGCACGGCGGATACAGGGGAGAACGGTTCAGGAAACGGGCACAGGGAGAGCAGCCGGGGAACAGCCGACTCATCTCAGGGCTTTCGCTGGGATTTCACAGAAGAAAATCCCTTCCGGGACAGCGAGGGCATAAGGCAGTTCCGGGAACTCTACACCGGCAAACGCAGAAAAGACAGGACTGCCTGGTCGGATTATTTTCATTCGGAGGTTTTCCTGGAGGGCTATCGGGAGAAGGCATTCGCGGAGCTGATGCTGGAGGTAGTCCGGGAGAATCAGGAGGCTTTTCCTCCCGGCCAGGAATTTCTGACAGAGCTTTATATCACTTATGGCCTCCAGGGCCGCAAAACGGGAGTGGGGATTTCGCTCCAGATGGAGCAGAACGCCATATTTGACGGTATAGAGGAAATCAGAGAGATTGCCGTGTCGGCTTCTTCCGTTCCCCGTTTTAAGGGGAATGATCCGGCGCTGGCAGCGGGATTCGGGGATTATCGGGAACTGCTGGTGCTGGCTCTGGGCAGCTGGGATGACAGGGACATGCTGCGGCTGGGAAAGATCATCGACGGTTATCTGCCCCATCATATATCGGACAGGCCCATCCGGGACTCCCGACAGTATGAGCTGTCTCAGCGACACCCCAGGTCTCTGAAGCTCCTTGCCCGTTTTTTTGGCGGCAGAGAGCTTCCGGCCAGGGTCTGCAAGGTGCCCTGGAACCATCTGCATCTGGAGAGCGCCACCATGGGCAGGGACAAGCTGTGGTACGGGGAACTGCGGGAGGCTGTGGCCGCCCGGGTGCCGGAGCTTCTGGAGAAGCCCCGGGCCAACTATATGCAGTTGATGCAGGAAATCAGCGGGATGTATTTCTATGGTAATGACGGGGAGGACTCCCGGGAGCGGGCGTCGCTGGACGCTTTCTTTGAACGGGAGGATGTGCTTCTGGCCCTGCAGGATGAGGCCTTTGTGGAAGCACAGATTCTGCCCTACTGGACCAGCAGAAGCAGGGGGAAATATCTGCTGCAAAAATTGCAGGAGTACTACAGTGTCCACAGGGAAGCTCCCTTCGCCAGGCAGATTCTGGAGCAGATTGAGCAGGCAAGGCAGTATCAGAAGATACAGGAAGAGTTCCGGGAGGATACGCAGGCTCCTCTGCGCAGGGGGGTATATGATCTGCATGACAGACCCTGGCTGCGCTACTATCTGAACGTGGCGTTTCATCTGGCCCAGGGGCTGCGTGAAACCTGGATTCTGCCGAAATATCTGGGCTGGTATATGCCCTATTCGCCGGAGTGGGGAAAGCGGCTGACGGACCCCGGGGAGGGCGGCTTTGACGCCGATCACCCCATAGGGCTTCGCTTTGGGGACAATGTGCTCTATATCCGTTTTCACCCACGGCATATAGAATATCTTTGGGGACAGGAGGAAAGCCCCCTGGTCCCGCCATTCCCGGGGGAGGAACTGGCAAAGATCGCGGATGACGGAATGTTCTGGCTGCTTGTGCCCATAGCGGCCGCGGCTTTTGAGGCGCATCAGGAAATTTATGAGGAACTGATCAGGCGTCTGTCCGTTCTGCCCCTGGAGCCGAAGACAGTCCCCGTCATCGCGGACTGTATCACGGGACAGATCTGCCGCTTTGCCCAGGACAATGTGCCCATCTGCACCTTGTATCAGGAAAAAGAGGCGGAAGGCCAAATCAGGTTGTATGGCTGCGATATCTATGAAAGCGGCGATTTGGTTCTCTATGAGGAGACGGAGGAGCAGCAGCTGTTTCTGCCGGGCGGCACATACAATGCGCCCAGCGTGGAAAGCGCAGTACAGATGGGGCAGAGGCTTCTGCGGGAACTGGGAGAGGACAGGGCGCTCTCGCTCTATATGGAAGCGCTACCGGAACGGATTAAGTTCCAAAACCAGTGGAATGTTCCCACAACCGTAGATGAAGGGCAGGTTACCCAGGAGATCGTCAAGGAGCTTTTTGAGAAATATTTTGCGGATAAAGCCAATCGCCTGGAGCTGATCTGGGAACAGAGGAGTCTTCTGTTCCTCAAAGAAAAAAAGCAGTATGCCTGTTTCTATTTTGACCATAAAAATCAGAGCTGGTATGCTCTGGTGAGTATGCCGGAGGTCTACGCGGTGGTGGAGTCGGATGAGGTGGCGTATGTGCCCTTTGGACTGGGGATGCTGCCAGACTATCTGGTACACCAGAATCTGCGTCTGATCAGGAGCTTGCTGGGGGATATTCTGGGGCAGATTGCCTCCCTCAATCCGCGTCCCGCAAGTATGATGTGGGCGCCTCAGATTTACCGCTTTGAGACCAGGCAGAGGTATCGGCTGGCTTTGCGGCAGTTCGGGGGATATCCGCCTGAGCAGGCCAGGAATCAGCTGCCTGACCGTTTTTATATCCCGCAGCTGCCGTTTTCCGTGAATTATGTGGATCTGGAGGGACAGGAGACGGAGGAGAAGACCGGGGAGAAGGACAAGGCCCTGGCGCAAAAAGTTCTGGCGGATTATCTGGCGGGCAGGCTTGCCCGGCTCTCTCTCGTGTGGCGCTGTGAGATGCCGGACGGGGAGGGAGGAAGTATCTGGCGTGAACGCCGCCTGTGCCTGATCCGGGACCGGGATGAGCATATGATGTACTATCAGGATGACAGGACGGAGGGCATGGAGTACCTGGTGGCTGATGTGAAGGAATATCTGGAAGCGGAGGGGAAGAAATACCGGAAGACCATTTTCCGGGGCAGGACAGTTCCCGGGTATCTGGTTCATGGGGATCTGCTGAGAATCCGGGACAGTCTGGATCTGCTGATCCCGCAGATGGGGCTGCCGATGGTTCATACAGGCGGATTCGGTGAATTTTCCTATGAAAAAAACAATCAGAAAAAATAAATTTGAATAAAGGGGAACAGTTGACGAACGCCTCCCTGATAATGCCTGTGAAGGGCATGGTCAGGGAGGCAAATTTTTACCCTTCGAAAAAAACCATTTTTTTCTGCGCGCATAGGATATCTTTCAGGAACACATACTATCTCTGGAATACAACCCCGCAGTTTTTAATATGCGGAACAGGTACTCACAATCAGCATATTCCCGGAAGACGCACTGGATCACATCCGGGCTGCCGGGTGTGGATCGCAGGAAATGTGTCAGGAGGGAACAGGCAAAGCTCAAACAGGAGGGAAAGACATGTCCAATATTTCGGAACTTGAATTACAGAACCTGCGGCATCTGATCGGCGGTTATGACACCACACACTGCAAGATGAAGGAATATGCCCAGGCGGCGCAGGATTCCCAGGTCAAGCAGTTTTTTGAGAAAGGCGCCCAGTCAGCCATGCAGAACAAGCAGCAGCTGATGAAGTTTCTGGGGTAAACGCAAAACGGAAGATCTTCAGGACAGTAGATTCCCGGAAAACGCGCAGAGGAATTTCCGGCACCCGGAGCAACCGGATGTCCGTCATGGGATTGCGCGGCTGAAGGGAACAGGCGGAACTTAAATCAGGAGGAACAGACCATGCAGATGCAGGAAAAGACAATGGTAGCAGATACTTTGACGGGGATCAACGGGGAGCTGGTTCGCTACGCCGAGATGATTCCCCAGACGGAGAACAAGGAACTCAAGCAGACATTGAAGCAGTTTCGCAATGCCTGTGAGCAGAGCCAGGAGGAGCTGTACGGCATTGCCCGTGAGAAATCCTACTATGTGCCCGCCAGCAAGGCCACCGCGGAAGAAGTGGCCCATGTGAAAAATCTCTTTACAAGCAATACGATTTAGTATCCGGGGGCCGACGGCCTCATGGGGAACAGGGCGGAGACGGCTTTGCGCAAGGCTGCTTCCGCCCTTTTTATAAAGATGGGGTCTCGCGGAATATGGCTAATGGTGTTCATTACGCGATCATTAGTCAGAGAATAGATTCCGTCCACATATAAAGCTGGAATACAACATAGCACCAATATTGCTATCAGTATATTTGTACGCGGAATCAATAGATCAAAAATATATTGTACAGTTACAAAACCACTCCGAAATTGTGCATTATGTTAGAATAGAGGACGTAAAAGTTATTCAAATGTACAAATTGCAAATAAATGCTTGACTTATCTACCAGATGTGGTATTATAAACTTACAAAATGTAAAGTTACAAAATGAAAAGAGAAAGGCAGGGAGGAGTAAAGTGAAAAAGATGTTATCGGTCAGGAAGACACTGGGACTTACGCTTGTGCTGGCAATGCTGACGGGGCTTCTGTCCGGCTGCGGAGAGGCGGAAAAGGACAAAAACACATTCACTTTCGCCACATGGGCGGCGGGCACGGAGCTGGAAGAGTTCCAGGCCATCATTGACAAGGTGAATGCCGAGGCCAACGGAGAATTTAAGATTGAGGTTCTGAGCATTCCCTCCGACTATTATGTGAAGATTTCCACGAAGATCGCGGCAAAGAACTGTCCCGATTTTTTCTGGATGACACAGGAGCTGATATCCAAATACGCGCAGATGGGCGCGCTGGCGGACATCTCCCAGCAGTTTGAAAACAGTCAGGTTCTGACGCCGGATCTGTATTACGAGGGCGTGATCGCGTCCGCCATGTACGACGGTTCTTACTGGGGGCTTCCCTGGATCGCCAATCCGCTGATCGTCTATTACAACAAGGATATGTTTCAGGAGCTTGGTGTTGCCATGCCCGATCCGACGGACGACTGGACCTGGGAGGAATTTCTGGACGTATGCCGGGCGTTCAGCGGGAAGCAGTACAACGGAAACACAGTCTACGGAACCGTGGTGGACGGCTGGCCCAATATTGAGACCTTTATATGGGCGGGAGGCGGAGATATCATTGCCGCGGACGGGCAGACGATTCTGCTTGGCTCCGAAGCGGCGCAGAAGGGTATGGGGTATCTGCACACCATAGTGAAAGAAAATCTCAGCCCCCGATACGCGGAGGTGGCCAGCCTGGGCGACAACAATGTGTGGTTTGAAAAGCAGAGAGTGGCTATGTACTTCGGCGGCATGCAGGACAACTTTGAGACGAAAATTGCCGCCATGAATGAGGACGAGCAGTTTGAGATCGGCTATGCGCCCATGCCCATGTGTGACGACGGCGGGGCCTGGAGCTTTGACTGGACCGCGTCCACGGTGATGGCCAAGTCGCTGGAAGGTAACGAGCTGGCATACCGGGCGCTGGAAGCGGTGACACAGGCGTTCTTTGAGTGGAAGATCGCCCCGCCGGTGAAGGATTCGCTGGATAATATCGTGGAGATCAATCCCAGAAAAGCGGATGCCATGGACACCATCGCCTACACCATGGAATACGCCCGCTCAGCCAATTATATCCCCGAGTGGTCCGACATCAATGACAAGCTCTGGTACAACCTGTATGTCTCTCTGCTGAACGATGCGGATTTTGATTACAAGGGTAAGATGAATGAGATACAGCAGTACTCGGAAGAACTGGTGGGCAAACGTAAGTAGCGGTCTACGGCGGAAGGAAGTTTGGGAAAGCGCGCTTTGGACGTGCGGATTGGAGTGATTATGAGTCAAAAAAGGCAGAGGGCAGGATTTTACTTCATACTGCCATGGCTGATCGGACTGTGTCTGTTCACGGCGCTGCCCATGGTGGCCGCGGTATATATCAGTATGACTGACTGGGATATCGTGGGCAACGCGGAGTTTGTGGGGCTGGGAAATTATATCACCCTGTTTCAGGAGGAGGAATTTATCCGAAGCCTGTGGGTGACTGTGCGGTACGCTGTGATCGCTGTTCCCCTCATCATTGCCACCTCCCTGACCATTGCGGTTCTGGTTTCCAAAAATCATAAGGGGACAGGCGTGTTCAGGGTGATCTACTACATGCCGGCCATTGTGTCCGGCGTGGCGGTGGCCATTGTATTCAAATGGATTCTTGACCCCAGCTACGGATTATTAAACGGTGTGCTTGCTTTTTTC
The DNA here is from genome assembly GCA_910583845.1 of uncultured Acetatifactor sp. GTDB lineage: Bacteria > Bacillota > Clostridia > Lachnospirales > Lachnospiraceae > Acetatifactor. The sequence continues at coordinate 225,350 of CAJUAB010000004.1, read as the reverse complement.
CGCATACAGGGGCCGGATTGGCTTTACGACCCGGACTGGGTTCTGCCCTCTTATCTGATCATGGCTGTATGGGGGGCAGGGGGCGGACTTCTGACGTATCTGGCAGCGCTTAAGGACATACCGGAGGATCTCTACGGCGCGGCCATGATAGACGGGGCTAACACCTGGCAGAAGGTGCGGTACATCACGGTTCCTTTGATGACGCCCATCATTTTTTACAATCTTGTTCTCGGCATTATCGGGGCGTTCAGAAAGTTTACGGATGCTTATGTGCTGGGAGGCGCCGGCAAAGAGGGGAACTTCTATATGGTATATCTGTATGAGGAAGCCTTCGGACACTATCGGATGGGATATGCCACGGCGCTGGCCTGGGTGCTGTTCGTCATCATTCTGCTTTTGACATTTGTGGTCAACTGGACTAAGAAATATTGGGTATACAGCGAATAGCCGCTGGAACGGAGAAGGAAAATGGGTACAAATAGAGGTAAAAAAACCGGGACGCATATGGGAAGAGTAAGGCTTGTGCTTTGGTATCTTGTAGTGACGCTGGGGGCGGTTATCATGCTGCTGCCCTTTGCCTGGATGATCAGCACCAGCTTCAAGGCGGAGAATGAGATATTCACCGTGCCCATCAGATGGCTGCCCTCCAGGATCACACTGCAAAACTACGTGAAGGCCCTGGAAGTGGTGCCGATATTCAAGTGTATGCTGAACACGCTGATCATAGCGATTCCAAAGATCGTGGGAGAAGTGTTTGTATCGGCCCTGGTGGCTTTCGGATTTGCCCGGTTTGATTTCAAGGGACGTAACACGATGTTCATGATCATGCTGGCAACCATGATGCTTCCCTACGAGGTGACAATGATTCCCACCTTCATGGTGTGGTCGGGGCTGGGATTTTCGGACAGCTATGTGCCCCTGGTTCTGCCGGCGTTCTGCGGATCGGCATCCTTCATATTCTTTTTGCGGATGTACTTTGAGACAGTTCCCAGGGACTATGAGGAGGCGGCCTGGATAGACGGGGCCAGGAATCTGACAGTATTCCGCACGGTGTTTCTGCCGCTGGCCAAACCGGCGCTGGTCACAATCTGCCTCTGGTCTTTTATGGGAACCTGGAACGATCTGCTGGGGCAGCTGATTTATATCGACTCCCAGGAAAAATACACGATTCAGCTGGCGCTGGCCTCGTTCAGCTCCATGACCGGCGAGACCCTGTGGGGACCGCTGATGGCGGCATCCTTCATGGCGTTAATCCCTGTGATTGCTCTTCTGCTCTACGCCCAGAAGTACTTTATGGAGGGCGTGAAGATGGGAGGCATCAAGGGTTAAGCAATAGAACTTGTGCCTGCCCGCAGGGGCGGGCACGGAACCATAAAACAATAAGGAGGATTTAAAATGAAAAAGAAATTATTGGCACTGGGTGTTGCGGCGGTGATGTTGGCGGGATGCCTTACCGCATGTGGAAACGATGGCGGCGGAGCAGGGGGCGGATGGACGCCGGTTCAGGAGTTCACCTACAAGGATATCGCCTCCTGGGGAAGCATGCAGACTCCCTCCGAGGGAAGCGGCGCGGGGAGTGTCGCGGCCACCAACGATGCCGACGGCTATGTGACGATTCAGGCCGCGGCCGATGGCTGGGGCGGTGTGGAATCCGGATATTTTGAGATTGACCTGTCCAAAGAGCCCGTGATCCTGGCAAAGATTTTTGAGAATCCCGACGGGTATAACTGGGGTATGAAGGTGGTGCCCGAGAATCCCATTGCCGATCACGAATGGGGCTTGTATGTGATCAATGACAACAATTTAAAATGGAACAAGTATGCCGGCGTGGATCTGAAGGAGGCGCTCGGGGAAGACTTCGTGGGCATCTACGGAGAGCAGTGCAAGATCAAGCTGTGGATTTATCCCGCGGGCGGCCCCGAGGGAACGGTATCCGTATCTGAGATTCTGGTGCTGAATACAAAATAGAGGGTGGATCTGACGCAGGGTGGAGGGGGACTTTCACCCTGCGTTGCAATCTGCGGGCCCCGGCCCCCTCCGGCACAGGCTGGCAGGAACAGAGGATGGAATGATGAAAAAATGGACGGCAATTATTCTGGCATTTGCCATGATGATGACATGCATATCGTGCGGACAGCGCGCGCAGGAAGAGGATGGAAAAGAGATGAACGGTCAGAAAGAGGTTTCCCGCATTGCCCGATATGCCAGTGAGCTTCCGGACAATTACCAGTGGTTTGACTATGAGGCGGCGGCGCTTGCCTATGACAGGCTGCTGTTTGGGGAACCTGGAGAAGGTGTGTATTTTCCGCTTATGTGGCAGGACACCACCCATGACACCTTTGGCTTCGCGGCCTATGTGGGGGACGGACGCGCCGGCAGGGACGGCGGGCAGGAAGCGGTGGCTACGGTGGCCTCCGTTCTCAGCGCCACGCTGCTGGGGGTGGATAAGAGCAGTCAGGACGGAAATAATTATGTGGCACAGCTGCATGCGTATTTCTCCCCGGCGGAGGGAGTTGTGCTGAACAATCCCGGCGGCAGTTCCCAGGGCGCGTCCATGTGGTATATGCTGTATCCCGCTATTCTGTTTACGCAGGTATCGGCTTATTATCCCCAGGAGGAGCAGATACGGGAGGATGCGCTGACCACGGTGGAAAGCTGGTATCAGGCCTACCGGATCATGAAGGAGACGGGTGCCTTTGACTACACCGGATTTGATTTCAGCGTCATGCAGCCCTATGAGAACGGCGTCTGGAAGGAGCCGGACTGCGCGGCGGGCATCGCGGTGCTGATGCAGCTCGGCTATGAGATGACGGGCAGGCAGGAGTATGGGGAAGCGGTGACGGGCTGTCTGGATTATCTGGAGGAATATGAGGGAAGCCCCCTCTATGAAGTGCTTCTGTATTTCGCCCCGTCGCTGGCGGCCAGGATGAATGCGCGGCAGGGAAGCGATTATAATATAGATCGTCTTCTGGCGGATGTACTGAACGGGGGTTCCATTCCCCGGGGCGGCTGGGGATGTATCTCCGGAAGCTGGGGGGAATACTGTATGAACGGCCTCATGGGCAGCACCACGGACGGAGGGGGATACGCTTTTTCCATGAATACCTTCGCGGGAGGTTATGCTCTTGCGGATCTGGCGAAATACGATACCCGGTACGCCCGGGCTATGGGCATCTGGTATCTGAACGCGGCCGCGGCGGCCCGGTACTTTTTCCCGGGAGAGACGGCGGCGGAAAAGCAGTCGTCCACGGGAAATGAAGCTGCCATGGAATTTATCAGGATATCCGGCCAGGCGGTACCCTTTGAGGGAATCCGCAAGAGCGGGAACTCCCAGACTCCCTGGGTGGGCGGAGATCCCACCGTGTACGGCTGGGCGCAGACGGATCTGTCCCTTTACAGCGGCGCGCATACCGGGATGTTCGCGGCCGTGGTGGAATCCACGGACGTGGAGGCTATACTCAGGATTCATTGCGGCGGGATGACGGCGGGGCAGCAGGGCTATGCCACCTGCCTTCTGTACAATCCCCACAGTCAGACGAAGAAGGTGACTTACACGCTGCCGGAAGGCAAGTGGGATCTGTTTGAAAGCGTCAGGAAGCAGGTTATCCTGGAAGGCGTGGAGAGCAGCGCCGTATTGGAGCTGGCGCCGGGGGAGGCGGCTGTCATTGTGGAGCTGCCCGCCGGGACGCAGATCACCCATGGGGCGGGCCAATATATGGCGGGCGATGTCTGGATCGCTTCCGACACCGTGACGGCACAGATCCGCGGGCTTCAAAACAACGACAAGGTAAGGGGGAAGGTGGAACTGGATGTACGGGCCGTGTCCACCGACCCGGAGACGGTTGTCTCGGAAATCGTGCTGGAGATAGACGGAAAGGAAACCCGGTATAACGCGGGGGAGAAGGTGGAATTTCGCGCGGAGGAATACGGAACCGGCAGCAAGAACGTGAATGTCACCGTGCGGATGTCCGACGGCAGGACGGACACAACGGGCATACGACTGAATTTTGAATAGGGAACCATGACGATAATCCGGGAAGTCTATATCAGTAAAGGGGAAGTGGAGAATATGATCAGAGAACCGAGAAATCCCATTATTATTCCGGCGGATGTAAGACCATCCAGAGATTTTCTCAAAGTGGACGGTGTGTTTAACTGCGGAGCTGCCATGCTGGGAGATGAGTATATTCTGCTGTGCCGGGTGGCAGAATCCTGCCGGGAACAGCAGAAGGGGCATGTGTGCGTCCCTGTATATGACGAGCGCGAGGACAGACTCAGGATAGAGAGGATCAGTCAGGAGGAGATTGAGAAAAAGTACGATATGAGCGACTCCCGAATGATTTTCAAGAGGAATGCCGGAGGGGTCAAAAAGATTCAATATCTGACTTCTATCTCACACCTGCGTCTGGCGCGAAGCAGGGACGGTATTCATTTTGAGGTGGACGGGCAGCCGGCCCTGCCGTTTCAGGGACGGTATGAGAGATGGGGAATGGAAGATCCGCGCATTACCTATATGGAGGAGGAGGGGCGATATTGTATCACCTACACGGCTGTCTCCGAGCTGGGGGCCATGCCCGGGCTGCTGCTTACCAGAGATTTTGTGGAGTATCAGCGGGTGGGAGCGATTTTTCCTCCTGAGAATAAGGATGTGACCATTTTTCCCCGGAAGATAAACGGCCTCTATTATGCCTGCCACAGACCTGTGCCCTACGAGATCGGTACCCCGGATATCTGGATCTCTTCCTCTTCGGATCTGATACACTGGGGGGAACACAGGCATGTCTGCGGTGTGCATGAAGAGGGATGGGAGAACGGCAGGATCGGCAGCGGGGCGCCGCCCGTTTATACAGAGCGGGGCTGGCTGCACATCTACCATGGAGCAGATGTGAAGAACCGCTACTGTCTGGGGGCCATGCTGACAGATCTGGAGGACCCGGGGAAGATAGTCGCCAGATCCGGAAAGCCGGTGCTGGAGCCGGAGGAGCCGTACGAGCGGGAGGGCTTTTTCGGCGGGGTGGTATTCGCATGCGGATGCGTCCGAAAGGGCTCCAGCCTGTCTGTCTATTACGGGGCGGCGGACGATAAGATTGCCCGGGCGGAGTTTACGCTGGAGGAAATACTTCATTGTATGGAGACGATACAGGAGTAGGGGGGAGAGCGGCCACGCGACTGTACCCTTTAGAGTCATCGCGCAGCGATTGAGGTAAAGTCCCGGGGGCGCGTGAGAGGAATTTGCATGAGAGCAAGCTCGAATGAAAATTCCTCTCAGGGAGAGCGGCCGCGCGACTTTACCCTTTAGAGCTATCGCGCAGCGATTATAAAATAGGAGGAAATATGGAATCAATCAGGGAAATGTTGGAACGGCACAGGGAGTGTGCGGGGGAGGTGGCAGCCGTGCGCCCGGTATTTAAGGGCGTGGAGGGATATGATGTGTACAATCCCACGGCACCATTCGAATACGGGGGAAAGCGCATGATCTGCGCCCGGGTGGAAAAAAGGGACAGCGAGGTCTCTCAGGCCGTTTTCTTTGAAGAGACACAGAAGGATGTGTACCAGGCGGCGGAGGGCTGGGAGCGGTACCCGCTGCAGGACCCCAGCATAACGAGAGTGCTCGGGCATTATGTTCTGGGAGGAACGGAGGTATTTCCTCATCCGGAAGACCCCCGGCGCATGTGCTGGCATACGGTATTTTATTACGGAACAGGCCCGCAGCGTCTGGAGAGACTTTCCCAGGGGCCGGACGGCATGAAGGATGTACGCCTGGTGGAGCTTGCGGATGGCCGCATCGGCATATTTACCAGACCCCAGGGGGAGAAGGGGGGCCGGGGGAAGATTGGCTTTACCATTGTGAAGGATTTTGCGGGGGTGACAGCCGGGGCGATGGAGGACGCGCCGCTGCTGGATCTGTTTGGCGAGGAGGAATGGGGAGGCGTGAACGAAGCCTGTCTGCTCCCTGACGGGAGAGTGGGGGTATTGGGACACATCGCCTGTTTTGAGCCCGAGGAAGTGCGCCACTATTACCCCATGGCTTTTGTGTTTGATCCCCGGACGGGAGAGCACACGCAGCCCGGGATACTTGCGGAGAGACGCGAGTTTCTGCCGGGGCCCAGCAAACGTCCGGATCTGGAGGATGTGCTTTTCAGCGGCGGCCTGGTGCGGGGGGAAGGCAAAGCGGTATTGTACGTGGGTGTTTCCGACTGCGAAATTCAATATATGGTTGTGCCCGATCCGTTCTCTGGTGTATAATGACCTTAATCAAAGCAGGAAAGGGCCGGATGGCATCCATGGCATGTGCGGTGCGTATATGTCATAATGACCTTATCCGGGGCAGGAAAGGGCCGGATGGCATCCCATGGCATGTGCGGCATACGCACATGCCATCATAAAAAATGCCGGAGGGCGCGGATTCGTGTATAATAGTATGAAGAGATCAGGCTGGTATGAGAATACTGTGTTTTATGAAATATATGTGCCGTCTTTCTGCGACGGCGACGGTGACGGGACGGGGGACTTAAAGGGAGTGATTTCCAGAATCCCTTATCTGAGGCAGCTCGGGATAAGCGGAATATGGCTGACTCCCTTTTACCCGTCCCCCAGAGTGGACAACGGATATGACATCCGTGATTACCGGAATGTGGACCCGGCTTTCGGGACGCTGGCGGATTTTGATATGCTTCTGCGCAAGGCCCACCAGGCGGGAATCAGGGTGATCATTGATATGGTCCTGAATCATACCTCCGATCTGCATCCGTGGTTTCAGGAAAGCAGACGCTCCGCCCATAGTCCGTACAGGGATTACTATCTGTGGGAGAAGGAGATTCCGTGCAACTGGGAATCTTTTTTTGACGGGAGCGCGTGGGAGTACGACGATACGGCGGGAATGTATTATTATCATGCTTTTTCCAGAAACCAGGTATGCCTCAACTGGTCCTCCCCGCAGGTGAGAAGGGAATGCGCGGACATTCTGCGGTTCTGGCTGGACCGGGGAGTGGACGGCTTCCGGCTGGATGTGATTAATTTCCTGAAGACAGACCGCGGCGCGTTTCATGCGGATAATCCCGTGGAAAACGGTGTGACGCGCCATGTCTATGACAAAAACCAGAAAGGGATATATGAGGCCATAAGGGAGATTTCCCGTGTGGTACACGCGTATCCCGGCAAATATCTGTTGGGGGAGATCGGGGAGGATGATCTGTGCCTGATCAAATCCTATGTGGGGGACGGGCTGCTGGACTCCGCTTTTCAATTTAATCTGGGCAGCATGGAGAAGCTGGACGCGGCCTTCATGGCGGACCAGATGAGAAGGATGGAGGCGGAGGGGGTGTACCCCACTCTGTTTTTCAGCTCCCATGATATGAGGCGGCACTTTAACCGGCTCTGCGGCAAAGACCGCACAAAGGCGGAATTGCTGGCGGTCTTTTTGCTGACCGCCAAGGGGATTCCGTTCCTGTATCAGGGAGAGGAAATCCCTATGGAGGATGTGCCGGTGGAAAGTCTCCGGGACCTGAAAGATATTCAGGGCAGATACGGATATGATAAAAAGCTGGCGGAGGGAGAAAGTGAAGAGGCGGCGTTTCTGTACGCGAGAGAGCGGTCCCGGGATTATTCCCGGGGAATGGTGGAATGGGAGCGGGAGGGGGACCGGGACTCTCTGGCGCGCGCATACAGAAAATTGTTGGATATCAGAAAGAGGCATTTGTCCCTCAGCATGGGCGAGTATGGGGAAATCCGGCAGCAGGACGGTCTGCTGTATTATCAGAGAATATGGGAAAAGGAAAAAATCGGCGTGTATTTGTGTTTTGACGGACACAGTCCCGAGCTCCCGCATACGGATGTGCTCTATGAGGTAATGGACGGGAACGGAAGGACAAGGGGGATTATGCGGTACGAACAGGAGATCGGGTGAACAGGAGATCGGGAGGGAAGGACTTGAAAAAGGTTTCGATGCAGGACATAGCCACTGAGCTGGGGATATCGAAAATGACGGTATCAAAATGTTTTAAGAACAGCGGGGATATCTCCGAAGAGACGAAGCAGATCATCTTAAGAAAAGCGGACGAGATGGGATACGAGTATAAGCGGCGTGTCAAGTATCGGATTGCCGTCCTGTTTTCCGAAGTGTATTTCGAACCCAATGAGAAATTTTATAATGGACTGTACAGGCGCTTGCAGGAACAGGAATGGGAAAACAGCATGAAATTTTCTCTGTTCTATGTCAGCAGAGAGGATGAGAAAAACCATGTGATCAATGCCGGGGTGGAAGAACATGACGGGATTATGCTGCTGGGACAATTCTCCAGGAAGTATGTTCTGTTCCTGATGGGGACGGGGCGGCCTGTGCTCTGCCTGGATTTCCGTTTCCGGGGAGTGGAGGCGGACTCGGTGGTCTCCGACAGTTTCCAGGCGAGTTATAATCTGACCTCCTATCTGATCGAGATGGGACATCGCAGGATTGCGTTTGTGGGGAATCTGAACTATACCAACAGCGTCAATGACCGCTATCTGGGGTATTATAAGGCTCTGCTGGAGGAGGGGATTGATCTGGCGGCTCAGTGCCGGATCGATGACCGGGGAGAGCATGGTATACGGGAGTCTTTTCTGCTGCCCGAGGATATGCCCTCGGCCTTTGTGTGCAATAATGACCATGCCGCTTATATTCTGATCAGGCAGCTCAAATCGGCAGGTTATAAGGTGCCCGGGGAAGTGAGTGTGGTGGGCTTTGACGATGTGCTTTATTCGGAGATTTCCGACCCGCCTGTCACTACAGTCCACGTGAATCGGCGTTTTATGGCGGAGCAGGCGGTTCTGCTGATGAAAAGGCGGTTTCAGCAGCCTGATGCCAGACCCCGGACCATCACCATCGACTGCTCGATTCAGTACAGGGAATCGGTGGCGGGCGTACGGCCGGAGAATGGAAGGTGAGTTGAAATTTCGTGTTTTGGATGATCAGATTGCATTCAGGCGGTCCCTGTGGTATACTTCGTTCAAAGAATTACCCTGCGGGGAGGCGTCAAAGAATATGTGCGGGGTCCCGTAATCCATGGGAGCTGAAACGGAGCGGGACTGACGGGTATCAACAGGATTATGCTGGAGGTGTACTATGAAGTGGAATTTTGGTAAGAAAAAGAGCGAGGGGGAGAAAATCGCTGCCGGGCCGGATCTGACCAATCCGGAAAATGCCCTGCGGCATGTGCTGGACAGCCTGCATGAGTGCTTGCAGACCCCGGACCGTGTGGAGGGGGATCATGTCGTATGTCCCGAATGGCAGATGACCGTCACTCCCGTCATCGAGCAGGTGGACGAGAGGGGGGCAGTGGTGGATTTTCATGTTTCCGCGCCGCAGTGGGGAAAGAACCTGTTTGAGTGCAGCGCCGGCATGGGCAGCGACACGAAACAGGCGCTGGGAATGGCATGCGGTTCCTTTCTGTTCTCCTTTATGGACGGCATCGCGCAGATGGAAAGCGGACAGGGCGGCGAGGACCTGGAGACGGAATTTGTCGGAAAAAAACACCGCTGGAAAGTGTACATAAGCAACATCGTGGGAATGGGCAACTGCCCGCAGGCAGGCAATGCCCGGATCTACTGGGACGCGCTGAAGGAAGAGGTCATAAAAAGGCTGGGCAACCAGAAACTCTGTTTTGTGAAAGTGTACGCTTCCAGATCCGGTGAAAATATCACGGCGGAATGCCGGGTAGACGATGTGAAAAGCGATGCCCTCAGCAGTCGGGTGGCTGATATGGTGAGGGGTTGGGACACCGGATACTTTGCGTCCCACAAGGCCTTCTTCTTTATCCGGCAGGAGGAGGAGACGCTGCAGCCCTACCCCTATCTGGGACAGGCGGGATGGGAATCTCTGAGAGAGAAAGTGAAAACGGCCGCGCTGATGTTTCATGCCAGCGAGGATCAGGAACAGTATGACAGTCTGCCCGAGCGGCTTAAGCAGGCGCTGGGAGATGACATTCTGGCGGCGGAGTGTTACTCGTTTCTGCCGGAGATATGCGCCGAGAACGCCTTCAATAAGATTACCTACGCGGAGACGGTGAGTATCATGCCCCAGGGCCGGGAAGCTGTCACCTGCTATAAGAGTCAGCTGTCGGACTACTGGCCGCTGCACAACGCGATTTTTTCCCTGTTTGAAGAGGGGGCTTTCGGGGAGGCCACCAATGAGATCTACCGGGAATATGTGGGCACCAGCGCCATCTGTAATGTAGTCTGCCAGGCGAGAGAGAAAGGCGGGGAAAAAGCCATGGATAACGGAAAACTCTCGGCCCTGCTCTTCAATGTGGACAGTGACTTTGAAATTCGCTGAAGAGCGGATACGGCGGAAGCGCTGAACAAAGAAAAAACAAAAAAATATGTGGCTTTTTCCGGTCATATGTGGGAGAATGAACCTAACGAGTATCGTGATGGTCCGTCATCTGAGAATGGCGGACGGAAAGGCAGGATTCCCATATGAAGATTACGAAAAAGCTGTCCTATGAATATCGCAACGCTCCCATTCCGGGAGGCGGCTATGTGACGGGACTGTTGTTTCATCAGCAGACACCGGGCATATTGTACGCCAGAACGGATATAGGGGGCGTTTATCGTTATGAGCGGGAGCAAAAGAGGTGGAAGAGCCTCATTGACCACGTGACCATGGAAGATCTGGACGAGTGCTATCCGGCGGCCATCGCCCTGGATGACCATGAACCGGGGCGTCTGTATATTGCCAGCGGCACGGCGAGTAAGGAAACGGGCAAGCTGTCCATATCCGAGGATTACGGGGAAACCTTTCGCTATATGCGGATTCCTGTCATGGTGCATGGCAATCTCAGCGGCAGAGGGACGGGGCAGCGCCTGGTGGTGGACCCTGTGGACAGCGACACCTTATATTTTGCCAGCTCCAGGGGAGGTCTGCTGCGCACCCGGGACCGGGGTGAGACCTGGGAGAAGCTGCCGGTGCCGGAGGACTATATGACTTTTATCTGGGTGTCGGGGGACAGCCGGACACTGGTGGCGGGCACGGCGGGGTACACCAGCCGGGTGGATGACACGCGCCGGGGACACAGTCTGTATGTGTCCTATGACGGGGGCGGGAGTTTTGCGCCTCTTGCGGAGCCGGAGAGCCCGATTATAGAGGACAGTAAGATGAATGGCCTGGTGGCCCAGCGGTATGCCTTTGACGGAAGTCATCTCTTTGTGACCATGTGTGCTACGGGCCGTTGGAATTATATTGTGGATCTGGGGTACAGCTGCGATACCGGGGATACCATCGGCGGCCGGGTGCTGCGCTATGACTTTTCGGAGGGCCGGATCAGCGGTTATACGGATATCACGCCGGATGAAAAGGGCCTGCGGGCAGGCGGATATCTGGACTACGGCTTCGGGGGCGTCAGCACCTGCAAGAGCATGCCGGGGCTGGTGGCCTGTGCCACTCTGTGCAAGGAAAAGAGGGACGCGGAATGCCTCTATGTATCCCGGGATTACGGGGAGACTTGGCAAGTGAGTCTGGATGGCCTTACCGTGGGAGACCTGTATTTTAACACTTCCTACATGATGCCCCAGTACAACGGGGACCGCAGTCTGCTGCACTGGGAGAGTGATGTGAAGATCAATCCCTTTGATCCCAACGAGCTGTGGTTTAACTCCGGGACAGGGGTGTTTACCACGGATGCCCTGCTCAGTGAGCATCCGCGGTATCATGACCACTGCGACGGCATTGAGGAGACCGTGCATCTGAATGTGTACGGACCTGTGGGCGGAGAGGTGCAGCTGGTGGATATCGTGGGGGATTTGGGCGGATTTGCCTTCCGGGACCTGACCAGACCCTGCCGCAACTCCTTCGATGACGCGGAGGGGAATCGGTATATTACCTGCATCAACGCGGACCTGTCGGACAGGGACAGCAATCTGGCCCTCATCACAGCCCGGGGCAACTGGCGGGGGCTGACCAAGGGGGGACTGGTTCGCACAGAAGACGGCTTTCAGACGTTTCAGCGTATTCCCATGCCCTGGGGACAGGGGGAAAAGATTGACGCCGCCATGAGAGAGATCGAGCGGCCTAATGTGAATCCGGGCTGGGTTGCCATGTCCCCGGATGGCAGGAATATTGTATGGTCCATCGCGGAGGGAATCTGGCTGCCCATGGATCTGGTGATCTCCAGCCAGGACGGCGGCAGGAGTTTCGCGGCCGTGAAGGTGCTGGGGAAGGACGGAAACCCTGTGCCGGTGCGGCAGGTGTCCCAGCGCCGGAGAGGGCAGTTTTCCGGCACCTGCATGAAGGTGTTTTCCGACAGGGTGAACCCGTCGCTCTTTTATGGATTCGGGGAGAGCGGACAGATCTATATCAGTCGGGACGGGGGCGCTGTGTTCGTTGAAAAGGAGCCGGATGAGGCGCGGACGGCGCAGGGACAGGTTCTTGCCCGGTTTCCGGCCTGTGATTTCGGGATGATTGACACGGCCAATGGCACGGAAATCCGGGGAGCAGCCGGGGAGAGCGGCGTGTTCTACATTGCTGTGGGCCGGGAGGGCATGTGGAAGATGGTCTATGAGGCGGCCACAGACTGTCTGACCTGCATTCGCCTCAGTCAGGAGGGGGACAGCTGTATGCGGCTGGGCCTGGGGCTGGGGCGTCCCGGCGGTGACTACGCCCGCGAACCCAAAGCCATCTATCTGTGCGGCATCCTTGAAGGGGAGTATGGCTTTTACAGAACGTTGGACGAAGGGCGGACCTATGAGTGCCTGAATACGGAGAAGCAGATGTACGGCGACATCAACAGTATGGACGGGGATAAGAGAGTGTTTGGAAGATTCTTTATAGCCACCGGTTCCAGAGGGGTGCTCTATGGGGAGCCGCGGGAATGATTTTTTTGGCTGTGCCATTGTAAGCCCCGTTTTATTGAAAACAGGGTATGGCATATTGGATTGGATATCGTCGCAGATTAATAGCAAGGCATCCACGGAAAAGGCATTTCAAAATCCAATAACAATATGGTATCAGGAAATTGCAACAAATATATGTGAACTTATAAATTACAAAAAGAAAAATATTGACAAAGACATACCGACATGATAAAATAAAAATGCAATATCATTAAAAATATTTACATGAGGAGGTGGGAATATGCATGATTATGTGACATTTGACGATTTCTCACAAGAGGAAGAAGGAGTGGACGTATTTGGAGAGGTTGTCGGTTTTGAGGATTTAGAGGCAATGGTGGTCAACAGCTGTGGCTGTGGTTGCGGGAAAGGCAGCGGTTGTGGACAGGGAGCATGACTAATGTCGTGATGGCTTTGGCACCTGGGGATCAGGTGCCAAAATCTGTTTTATAAAGAATGGAGAACAAATGGTTCTGTTTTACGATAGAGATTATGTAATTGTCGAAAGTGGTTCAAGCCATATTGTGTATTTCGGAAATATAAACAGGGCAATAAAGTTAAGTTATTTGAATCTGTATTATCTGAAATGTATATTGGACCAGCTTCCGGGAAGTCAGTATGACAATGATTTTATTGAAAGTAATAAGCTGGACAATGATCGGTTTGTAAAGTTCGTCACTTTTCTATGTGATAAGAGAATTCTTTTCAGGTCTGATGAAGAACTTGAAAAAAGCAATTTCCTTCCGTTTTATAAAAAACTCATCAGGGACCGTGTACTGACAAAAGCATATCTCCATGTCACGCAGAAGTGTAATCTGAATTGTGGATATTGCTATAACAGGCATAATCTGAACCGTGAGGGGAGAGAACTTTCGCTTCAGGAGTGGGTTAAAGTCATCCAAGCGTTGGAGGCGGCTGGGGTCAGCGTATATAATATTACGGGCGGGGAGCCTTTGCTCAATAAGGATTTGTTGGAAATGTTATCCTGCATAAGCGGGAAGAAGATATTATTGACAAATGGAACGCTCCTGACAGAAGAGAAATATAAGGTGCTGGATCGTGTAGATCAAATCATTGTGAGTCTGGATTCATTGGACATGAAACGAAATGATTTAAACAGAAAGAATTCGGCAGAATATCGGGTGCTGGATAACATTGAAAAACTGCCTTCCGCACTGAAACAAAAAGTAAAAATCCGTTCTGTCCTGACGAGGAACAACAGGGGGGATCTACAGGAGATGACCAGGTTTCTGGAGGACAGGTTGGGCATTTCTCATATAGTTAATGTATGTCTGCCTAATTCAAAGGATGAGCTTGGGGATTTTATCCCGTATGTAGACTCGGGGGCGGCAGAATTTCGGCTACAGGATATGGTCTTATGCGGTGCGGGCGCAGACACTATAGCGATCGACTCCAATGGCGATCTGTATCCCTGCCAGAGTCTGATGAAGGAGGAATTCAAAATAGGTTCAATTTTATCCGAGGACTGGCAGGATAGGGTACTGCAGGCAGAATCCGGACGCAGAATTTCCAGTGGCATATTGGATATTCCGAAGTGCAGGGAGTGTGTATATAAGTATATTTGCGGAGGGGGCTGCAAGGCAATTACATATAATATATATTCTGATGTAAACAGAACAAACCGTTTTATGTGTGAACATTATAAGGACCAATGTGTTGAGAACATAAGAAAATTGTTTGGGAAGGAGTTATAAGGTAGAAGAACATGAAACTGGCTTGTGTTGAAGGGGTATTGGAGGCACTGCAGGATATTTCCTTGAACAGGGATCTGGAGAGAGAGTTTGACCGACGAATGGCTAAAATGCTGATCAATAATCTGGATATCAACGGCCTGCGGTGTAAAGAGCCGCAGGTTTCGGTGCTACATCTGCTAAATATCGAGGCTGTTGAGGTGTATCCCTGTATTTACAGGGTCAGGAGGGTATCAGATCTGAGAGGTGTGGATATCAGAAGAGATGACCTTGTAGTGAACCCGCAGTTCTTTTTGCCTGAGGAAATAAACGGAAAACAATTAAGGCAAAATGTATCTCTGAATATTGTAAGGATCAGAAATGCCGAAGTACAAATGTTTAAGAGGGACATAAGGCTTGATCTGAATAATGCCTGGGATGGAGAACTGGAACGATGCGCAGGGGACAGAGGCATGACATATATAAAGATCTATGACTTTCACAGGGAAGCGCACGGCGGGTATGAAGTCTGGCAGGACAGCGGGAACGGGGTGTTGCTGGATCTTAGAAACAACAAGGGTGGTAAGCTGTCAGATATGAGAAAAGTATTTGTAAAAATCTTCAAGTCATATCAACTTAATGGAACGGCATATCCCTCGGAGGGGATCATCAATTTTGTGGTGACGGGAGAAAAAGGCGCGAAGCGCCCCAGGGTTGCCATTATAATGAACGGCTGTACCGCCAGCTCGGCGGAGATATTTATCCGTCTCTGTAAACATTATTTTGGAGCGGTCTTGATCGGGACAGAAACATATGGAAAAGATGTTATATGCAAAAATATTCAGGTGGATGGGTTTTCCTTCAGCCTGCCACAATATAAATACAGGATTGCGGGAATGAAAACCGAAAGCGGGGGCATTGTGCCGGATATCTGTATGCCGGATATGGAATGGCCGGAGCGCGGGGAAATGATGGAACAATGCGATCGGATCTGGGAGGAACAAAGGTATGCGGAAATTTAAGGAGATCATAAAAGAGAACATGGGCGCAATTATCGTTGTGTCCATACTGACTTTGCTCAGGGCATTTTCTGCGCTGGTCATACCGATTTCATTTTCTTATCTCTCGGAAAACGGAATCAATATGACCAGTCTGATCGTCGCGGTACTTCTGACAGGCCTGAACCTGATTATGAATATTCTGATTGTCAAGGCGGAAAAGAAAAACATACTGGCATTTAAAACAAAGCTGCAACTGGAGTTATTCGGACATCTTTTTAAGATGAATTACGGAAGCCTGAATAAGAACGGCGCGACTTATTATATAAACAAGATTGATACTGCGGTAAACCATTATTCGGATCTGATCCTGAAGACGCTGCCCATGTTTGTCAATATATGGATTGTTGTCCTTGTGAGTATATGGGTTATAGGCAGAGTGAGTATATGGATGCTGATTATTCTGGGAGTAATGCTGCTGGTGCAGAATCTGGGATTCCGGCGTTTAAACAAAGAGTTGTCTCAAAGATGTGTTAAAATGCAGGATATCACGGCCAGGGGATATTCCAATATATACTCTGTCTGTGAAAATATAGACTATATCAAGCAAAAGGACGAGCATACGGGAATCCTGAAGCTCCTTAGAAGAGACGTATATGATATTCATAAAATTAATGCGGAAGTCAACGCGTTCGCGGGGAATGTAAGCGCGATACTCGGCGCGATTGTCACCAATATACAGTACTTCATGTATATCCTGATGGGCTTTTTCATGGCGGCAGGGCGGATTAAAACCAGCGATTTTGTGGTGGTGGTCATGATGGTGGACATATGTTTTTCCTATGTCAGCCAATTGGTCCGTATTAATCTGAATATGAAAGATGTAAACGCCTCTTACGATTTTATAGAGAAAGAGTTAAAGACCGCGGCCGAGGAGGATCAGGGCCGGGAGATAGAGCGGATAGACAGGATTTCCTTCCGCGATACGTCTGTGGGATATGACGGCATGACATTGCTGGAGAAGGTAAATCTACAGATCAGTCGAGGGGATGTGGTGTTTATAAGCGCCGAGACAGGAACGGGCAAATCCAGCCTGGCCAAGCTGCTGGTGGGCTTTTATCATTCGCAGGGCATATTTATGAATGATATACCCATGGAGGAGCTTTCCATAGGCTCGGTGAGAAAGAAGATATTTTATATGTCGCAGCAGCCTTCTATCATATGTGGGTCGCTGGCCGACAATATTTTTATGGGCGAAGAACGTGACAGGCAGGAAATAGATGAGAAGCTGGCCGGACTTGGATTTTTTGACAAATTTATGGACCACGGGATTATAAAGGATATGGATATACAGCCTGACGGGGCCAATCTCTCAGGAGGAGACAAGCAGAAAATCATGGTTTCACGCATATTTGTGGAAAATCCGGATGTGCTGATTCTGGATGAGGTGACAAGCTCCATGGACACAGAGACATCGGACAGGGTGTATGAGGAAATCGTGAATAAGTTTGCGGACAGAATCATTCTGATTATTTCTCATAACGAAAACGCAAAAGAATATGCAAACCGCCATATCAGAATCGAAAAACACAGATTGATCGAAGAGTAGTTGTTTCATATCAGGGACCGGTAATTGCTTCGTGGCAGTTTTCGGTCCGTTTTTTTGGAATAATGCTCAGGCGGAACGTGGATTTTATGGTTTATGAGGGAGAATGTCCATGGGCCGCTTGACAGCAAGGGGATCTTGGGGTATATATACTCACAAGCGCTGCGATTTTCCAATTCCGGTCCGGCACCTATCCCGTACTTAGGCAGCATGTGCCGGGCAGGAAGAAAATCTGATCGCTCGTAGGTAATATATGAAAGTTCCAGGTGATCGCGTTTACGACTGTCTGATGCGCGCGGACGAGAGAGGAGAAAAAGATGCAGGTAAGTGTGGAGCAGAACAGAATCGTCATCATTGACGGAAAAAAGACACTGTGGCTGGAGCCATGGGGGAGGGATGCCTTCCGGGTGCGTATGACCGGGGAGGCGGTGATGGACTCCCGGGACTGGGCGTTGACAGAACCCATAGCAGACTGCCGGATGGAGGTTTCGGTGGAGGAAACCGACACCACGGACCCCTGGTATGCGACGGAGGAGTACGCGAAATACCATCAGACCGGCAGGATCTATACGGCGGTAAACGGCAGGATCAGGGCGGTGGTGAACCCCGAGGGATGGATCAGTTACTATAACCAGCGGGGGGAACTGCTGACGGAGGAGTACTGGCGCAACCGGAACAGGATCAACCGCTATTGTACTTCCCTGCGGATTGACGCCCGGGAACTGAAGCCCATCCCGGGCAGCACGGACTATGAACTGACTGCGCGCTTTGAAGCCTATGACGGCGAAAAAATTTTCGGCATGGGCCAGTATCAGGACGGCCATCTGGACAAAAAGGGCGCGATGCTGGAGCTGGCTCACCGCAACAGCCAGTCCAGCGTCCCCTTTATGATTTCCAGCAGAGGTTACGGCTTTTTCTGGAACAATCCCGCCATTGGAACGGTTACATTCGCCACCAACCGGACGGAGTGGCATGCCAGGAGCACCAAAAAGCTGGATTACTATATCGTGGCGGGGGACACGCCTTTTGAGCTGGAAGAGCGGTATGCCGATGTGACGGGCCACAGTCCCATGATGCCGGAGTACGGTCTGGGATACTGGCAGTGCAAGCTGCGCTACCGTACCCAGGAGGAACTGCTTTCCGTGGCCAGGGAACACAAGCGGCGGGGACTGCCCATGGATGCCATTGTGGTGGACTTCTTTCACTGGACCAGGCAGGGGGAGTTCAAGTTCGAGCCCAGAGATTGGCCGGACCCGGAAGCCATGGTCCGGGAGCTCCGGGAGCTGGGCATCGAGCCGGTGGTGTCCGTGTGGCCCACCATCGACGAGCGCAGTGAGAATTTTGGGGAGATGAACGACAAGGGGTATCTGGTGGCCCCGGACAGGGGAATGGCTTACCATATGTCCTGGATGGGCAACACGGTGTTTTATGATGCCACCCATCCGGGCGCGCAGCGGTTTGTCTGGGAGAAATGCCGGGAGAACTATTATGACAAGGGTATCAGGTGCTTCTGGCTGGATGAGGCGGAGCCGGAGTACGGCCCGTATGATTTTGACAATTACCGGTACTATGCCGGTCCCGCGTTGCAGTGCAGCAATGTGTATCCGGTGGGCTATGCCAGGGGTTTTTACGACGGACTGAAAGAGGCAGGGGAGACGGAAATCCTGAGTCTGGTGCGCTGTGCCTGGGCGGGAAGTCAGAAATACGGAGTGCTGACCTGGTCCGGGGATATCCATTCCTCTTTCCGGGCCATGCGGGAACAGCTACAGGCAGGCCTCAATATGTGTGTGGCGGGGATACCCTGGTGGACATCGGATATCGGGGGATTTATCGGGGGCGATATCCAGGACCCTTCCTTCAGGGAACTGCTGGTGCGCTGGTTTGCCTGGGGGGCTTTCTGCCCGGTGTTCCGCATGCACGGTGAGCGCTCGCCCTGGTATGAGCGGGAGGAGGAATTTATCAACGGCGTCCGTCAGCTCACCAGCGGACAGGACAATGAGGTGTGGAGTTTTGGGGAAGACAATTATGAGATTCTGAAAAAATATCTCTTTATCCGGGAACGGCTGCGGCCCTATATCCGGGAATGTATGCGGCAGGCCAGCGCCACCGGCGCTCCGGTGATGCGCCCCCTGTTCTTTGATTTTCCGGAGGATAAGGAGGCATGGAACATGGAAGACGCCTATATGTTCGGACCGGATCTGCTGGTGGCTCCTGTGATGGAGGAAGGAAAACGGGAACGGCAGGTATATCTGCCGGCAGGCTGCAAGTGGACGGACGCCAGCACCAGAGCGGTGTACGAAGGCGGCGGAAGAGTCACTGTGCCCGCTCCGCTGGATGTCATTCCGGTGTTTATACGGGAAGGCAGGGAGTATGATATTTATGAGAAGTAGCTGCAAACGGTATCCCGGCGGGGGCTTTTTACGCCGGAGCCGGGGATGTCCGGACTGCGGCCCATATCATCCGCAGAAGCTGCGGCTGTATCTGGATGAAAACTGGTAAAAGGGCTTGACAAAAGGTCTATTAACTCCTATACTTTCTATAGCTTTATATTACAGAAAGCAAAAGCTCTGTTACCTGCGAATGGCATGGAAGATGACAGCCCGGTCGCTTTTGCCTGGAGTAGGGTAATGATTTACTAAGAAAAAGGGTATCCTGTATCAGGAAAAACCCTGACTGAAGGAGAGGTTACGACTATGTTGGAAAAAGTAAAAGAGATCATTGCGAAGCAGTTGAATCTGGATGTGGATGAGATTACTGAGAGCACTTCTTTCAAAGACGATCTGGGCGCAGACTCCCTGGATTTGTTTGAGCTGGTAATGGCGTTTGAGGAGGAGTATGACATTGAGATTCCCTCTGAGAATCTGGAGGGTATTGAGACCGTGGGCGACATCATCAAGCTGATGAAGGATAACGGCGTAGAGGAATAATGGATACTGAGGATTTTATTGTCAGAATGAGGCAGCCCCTTCTCCGTGAGGGGCTGTTTTTTCAACCTGTGGGCAAAAGGGAGACAGACATATGAAGATTAACATCAATGCTGAGAAAAAAATAAAAGTAAATAAAGGGATGATAGGTCTTTTTTTTGAAGACATCAACTATGCGGCGGACGGCGGGCTGTATGCGGAGATGTTGGAGAACCGCTGCTTTGAGTTCGTGAAGGCCACGGGAGACGCCGGGGACTATCAGACGGAGTATGACGGGAGCTATGCCTGGAGCATGTATCCCTCCGGGGCGAAGGGGACAGCCCGGCCTGTTACCGGCAGCCCTCACTGCGAGGAGAATCCTCACTATATGCGCCTTCGGACGGAGCAGGCCGGAGAGGGCTTACAGAATAAAGCCTATGAGGGCATTTATTTAAAGAAGGATCTGGAATATAAGCTGCTTTTCTGGGCGCGTTGCGTGAAGTTCGAAGGGGACTTTGAGGCCTTTGTGGAAAAGGACGGCGCACGGTGCGCCCAGGTTCGGATCTCCGCCGCTGAGGGACGGGAGGAGACCTTTAATCATTTTCGCAGGTATGAAGCGTGTATGCGGGCTGAGAGGGATGTGGAGAAGGGATGTTTTGTCCTGACGCTGTCCGCGCCCGGCACAGTGGAACTGGATTTTGTATCCCTGTTCCCCGGGGACGCCGTCTGCGGCATCTTCCGAAGAGATCTGTTTGAGATGCTAAAGGAACTTAAACCGGGATTCCTGCGTTTTCCCGGAGGCTGTATCGTGGAGGGAAATACACTGGCTAACCGCTACCGGTTCAAGGATTCCCTGAAACCTGTGTGGGCCAGGAAAAACAACTGGAACCGTTGGGCCGTACACGGCAATTGCGATGAGAATCAGTATGAGAGTGATTACAGCCACTACAATCAGACATTGGGGCTGGGATACTATGAGTATTTTCTGCTCTGCGAGCTGATCGGCGCCAGGCCGCTGCCCGTGCTGAACGTGGGATTTGCCTGTCAGTATCAGTCCGATGAGATGGTGACCATAGACAGCCCCGGATTTCAGGAATTTTTACAGGACGCGGTGGACTTGATTGAGTTTGCCAACGGGGAGGAAAGCACTCCCTGGGGAGGGGTCCGGGCGCGCATGGGGCACAGGGAACCCTTTGGCCTGTCTCTGCTGGGTGTGGGTAATGAGCAGTGGCAGACGGAAAAAGCGGATTTTTTTGAACGGTATGAGATTTTCGAGAAGACCATACACCAGCAGGCTCCCGGCATAAAGCTGATCGGGTCTGCCGGGCCGGATGTCACCTCCGAAAGATATGACAGGGCATGGGAATTTTATCATGCCCACGGGAATCAGGAGAATTTTGTATATGCCGTGGACGAGCATTATTATGTGAAACCGCAGTGGCTATACGATCATGTGGATTTTTACGACAATTACTCCAGGGAAGTGAAGGTTTTCTCCGGTGAGTATGCGGCCCATCCTGCCAGCGGGTTCAACATGCCCCAGGCCAATACGCTGGAGGGAGCGCTGGCGGAGGCGGCGTTCCTCACCGGGGTGGAGAGGAACGCGGATGTGGTTTACCTGGCCTCTTACGCGCCGCTGTTTGCCAGGCTGGGCTATGCCCAGTGGTCTCCCGATATGATCTGGTTTGACGGAACGGCCTGCTATGGAAGCCCCAGCTATTATGTGCAGAAGATGTATGCCTGCAATATGGGCGACTTTATGCTGGAAACCCGTCTGGACAGGGACGCGGCTGCCCGGGGCGTCTATTACTCTGTCAGCTGCAGGGAGAAGACCGGGGAGATTCTGCTCAAGATTGTAAATTCCGGAGAAGGGCAGCAGGAGCTGGACCTGGAGCTTCCCGGAATAGGGGCGGACAGGCGTCACATTTGTGCCACCATATTGACGGGGCCCGAAAAGACGGCTTATAACAGTATTACACAACCCCGAAAAATTGTTCCCCATGAGGAGCGGTTGGAGAGCTTAAAGGGTATTATACTGCCGCCGTTGTCCTTTACCGTGCTGCGAATCGGTGAGTAGAGCATTTCTTCCTTTACAATATGGCAGGGCATCTGCTATAATAAGGACATCCATAAAAACAGGAGGGTACATATCATGGATATAAAAGAGCAGATCAAAAAAGCAGTGGACAGCATTACCAAGGACAAGAAGCTGCAGGAGCAGTTTCAGAAGGAACCCGTAAAGGCCCTGGAGAGCATCCTGGGGGTGGATTTGCCGGATGAAGTGATCAATCAGGTCATTCAGGGCGTCAAGGCCAAACTGACAGTGGAAAATGTGTCAGACGCGGTGGATGCCTTGAAGGGGTTATTCAATAAATAGAGCGGCGGAGGGCAACCGGCAGGCGGTTGTCCTTTTTAAATGGTTTGCGGCAGGGCATCCGTCAGATGCGCAAAACCGCCAAAGGGGAAATACGGGTGGGCTGTTCTAGGAGGGGCGTAGTCCGAATATGCTGGTATAAACCCAGATAATCTGTCTGTGTGGGGAAGGCAGGGAAAGAGGGACTATGTTGAATTATCTGTGGGCGGCCATGATCGCAATCGGTATTATCTATGCTGCGTTTACCGGCAATCTGGAGGCTATCACCAACGCCGCGCTGGACAGCGCGGGGGAAGGGATCTCGCTGTGTATTACCACGGCGGGAGTCATGGCTCTGTGGATGGGACTGATGGAGATCGCGCAGCAGGCGGGACTGGTGGCGAAGCTGACCAGGGGGATCAACCCGCTGCTGGGCTTTCTGTTTCCACGCATTCCCAGAGAGCATAAGGCCAGAGAATACATAGCAACCAATATTATCGCCAATGTCCTGGGGCTGGGGTGGGCCTGTACTCCGGCGGGGCTTAAGGCCATGGAGGAGCTGGCGAAGCTGGAAGCAGAGAGAGGAACGCCGGGGTATTTGCCGGAAGGGGAAAATGTGAAAAGCTACGGAAGGGAAACGGCAGGTGTGCATGACGGAGGAAATATGACGGATGGTTCGGGGATTACGGACAGAAAGAAAGGGAAGCGGGAGCGGGTTGCCAGCAATGAAATGTGTACATTTTTGATATTGAATATTTCATCCTTGCAGCTGATACCGGTGAATATGATTGCCTATCGGCAGCAGTACGGGAGTGTGGACCCGGCGGGGATTATTGCGCCGGCGATTGTGGCGACATTTGTGAGTACGGTGGCGGCGGTGGTGTATTGCAAAATGAAGGATAGTAGGAAGCGGAGAGTGTGAGGGCTCTCCGTTTTATTATTGCAGATAAAGTCATCTGCAAAATGGCAGAAAATTGGCTATGAGAAAAATCATTTCCGCCATCTGCCGCGGTAAACCGCATCCCCACATCTGACGGAAAGCATTTATCAAACACGCTCTAAAAGAGTTGCCTCAAATATCAATAAAAAGGAATATGAAAAAACGATTTTTGATTGTAAAGAGAGGTTAAAAAGAGTATTATAAAAGTTCAGAAGGTAATATAAGAGGGGCCCCCATATACAGGGAAGCAGCGGAACAATTGGAACAACCAAAGCGCGGAGTCAACAGAAAACCGATGACAGCCCGAAGGGCGTGGATCAATAGGGGATTGAGAGAGCAAATGAAGAATAAAATAACATTACAGAGCATATATACCGTGTTTCTGTGCATTCACGTATTCTTGCTGATAATCGCGGGATTTACGGTCAAAGAAGAAAAATATTACCTGAGAGAAGAAAAGTCCTGTGTTGAAATTGTGCCGGACAGCCATGAAATCTCAGATGACGGAATACAGCGCTATACTTTCCGTGATCTGCCGGGGGACAGGGATTACTGTTTTCTGTTTTATACAAACCATCAGGAGGTTCAGGTCTATGCGGACAACGAACTGATTTATCGGCGTGACAGAGCGGACACGGTTTTTGGGCATACTTCCGGCGCTGTCTGGAATATGATGGAGTTTTCCGCGGACACAAAGGAGATTGTTGTGGTCGTGAAGGCGGTTTATCCGTCGGGGGAAGAGAACAGCCACATCTTTTACAGGGGGAACGGCGTGGATCTATTGCGCCAGCTGGTCAGTGAATCTGTTTTTGCCATGGGCGTGAGCCTTCTATTGGTGATTATCGGCATCTGTATGATTGTCTACTGGTTGTTTCTCTGCCGGAAAACGAAGGTTGCCCTGGAACTGCTTTATATAGGAATATCGGCGGTGCTCATAGGGATCTGGGCCTTCACGGAAGAAAAGCCGGTGATGATTCTGTTTGACAACAGAGCGTATGCCTCTTACCTGACTTACATCCTGCTTATGCTGATCGGAGTTACCTTTATGTTCTTTGTGAAGCACTATATTGTAAAGGAAGGGCGGTATCTCCACAAATTTCTGGCAGTGTTCGCCATGGGCGGCATGTTTTTGATGATGATCCTACAGGGGCTGAATATAGCGGATTTCAAGGAGACGGTGTGGATCGTCCACATTGTGCTGGTGGGGGACCTGCTCTACTTTTTATTGGGTATACTGAAAAAAATGAGGGGAAGACGGCGGGGAAAGCATGTGGGGCTCAATACGGCAGGCCTGGCGGTGCTGGCGCTGGCAGTGGGGCTGGAGTTGTATGCCTATTATACACAGCTTGCCGATATGCAGATCTTTGGTATGTTCGGGCTTCTCGCCTACATTATGATTCTGGGTATGGAGGTGGCCTCGGACGCCGCCGAGAAAATTGCGGAACTGCAAAAGGCGGAGATATACAAGGAACTGGCGGAAAAAGATATCTTAACCGGATGTTATAACCGCAATGCCTATGCGGAGGATATACGCAAGGGGACATTTCAGGAGAATGTATTTGTGGTGATGTTCGATCTGAATAACCTGAAAGCATGTAATGACACACTGGGGCATATGGAAGGGGACCGTTATCTGACCGATTCCGCGGATCTGATCAGGAGAACCTTTGAATCCCGCGGAAAAGTGTACAGGATGGGAGGGGACGAGTTCTGCGCCGTAATGGAAAACTCATCGGAGCAGGAAATCCGCGCGTTGATAAAGAGCCTCACGGAGGAAGAGGCGGCGTATAATGAGCGTTCTCAGACGGTCCGCATGCAGATTGCCATCGGGTTCGCACAGTACGATGCCGACAGGGACTCCGATCTGGACAGGACCAGGAGTCGGGCTGATGAACTTATGTATCTCAACAAAAAGGAACTGAAGGAGGCCGGGGAAACATCTGCGGCTGTCTGAGACGCGGAAAGAGAAGCCGCCTACGGCACACTCCGGAAAAGGAAAGGGGGACGGAAGCCCGGCGGGATGGTATCTTGAAAAAAGAACGGCATATATATTTATAAAATATCTTTTGCCGGCCGCCCGGGAGGAGGTCCGATTGTAACCGGACCCCTCTGTCAGGCGGGCAGACAGGGGTGACATGAACGTACTCAGTCATATTTCGGATATTGTGATTCCGCTTCTTCTGTTTTACATAGTGGGATATGGCGTGGTGTCCAAGGTCAAGGTTTATGAGGCTTTTCTTACAGGTGCTAAGGATGGGCTCAAGGTAGTAGTGGATATCATGCCTACTCTGGTGGGGCTGCTGGTGGCGGTGGGAGTACTGCGGGCATCCGGTTTTCTGAATTTTCTGGCAGGCCTGCTGGCCCCGTTGGCGCAGCCGGTGGGAATCCCCTCCGCGGTGGTACCGGTGATGCTGATCAAACTTTTTTCCGGTTCCGCAGCTACAGGGCTGGTGCTGGATGTGTTCAGGACCTACGGGCCGGACAGTTATACAGGGATGCTGGTGTCCATTCTGATGAGCTGTACGGAAACCTGCTTTTACACGATGAGTGTCTACTATCTGGCAGCGAAAGTCACAAAGACACGCTACACTCTCTCCGGCGCTCTGCTGTCGCTGACGGTCAGCGCGGTTATGAGTCTGGTGCTGGCCAGGGGAATGGTATAAGAGGCAATACAGCTTTTCAGGAAGAACAGGGCGGACACACGATGTTCCGGCAGAGGTGAGGCCGTATTTCGCGAACCGGTTTATCAGACCTTGAGAGACTGACATTTTTTATGGTAGAACAATAGGGACAGCCCGGCGGCGACAGTCCAGCCGATGGGCCAGGAACACCATATGCCCAGGGGGGAGCCGGTGAGGGCGGAGAGGGCAAAGGACAGCGCCACACGAAGAAGCAGGTCGGTGAAAGTAGCCGCCATAAACTGTCCCATGGCGCTGATTCCCCGGAGAACGCCATCCGCCACCAGCTTCAGGGCAACTACAAAATAGAACGGGGACAGAACCCAAAGGAACTGTCTGCCTGTGGATAAAGCCTCCACGGAACTCCGATCCATGAACAGCAGCAACAGATATTTTCCCAGGACGACATAGGCAATGCAGAAAGGGACACACAGACACCACACCAGTTTCCGTCCTGCCCGGAACCCCTCTCCAATCCTCTCCAATTTACGGGCCCCGAGATTCTGCGCGGTGAAATTGGAGATTCCGTTGCCGATCGTGGTAAATGATGTAATCACCAGGTTGTTCAGTTTTACGGCAGCCGAATATCCGGCGGCCACGCTGACGCCAAAGCTGTTGATACATCCCTGGATCATCATATTTCCCACAGAAATGAAGGATTGCTGTAGAATGCTGGGAATGGCTATGAGGGAAATTCTACGGAAGATCCGCCAGGAAAATACAGCAACGCTCCCGGTTGTCTTTAACTTCGCCAGCCGTTTCAGCAGCAGCGCCAGCGATAACACACAACTGACCCCCTGACAGAGAAATGTGGCCCATGCGACTCCCGCGATGCCCATGGAGAAGGATTTTACAAATATAATATCCGCCAGAATATTGGCGCATGAGGAGAAGACCAGAAAGACAAAGGGGGTTCTGGAGTCTCCCAGCGCCGAAAATATGCCGGTGGCAATGTTATAGAAAAACAAAAAAGGGAGTCCCCCAATATAAATCCGCAGGTACAGAGAGGAGTCGGCCATGATCTCCGGCTGTGTCTTCATGAGCAGCAGCAGCGCGTTGCAGGAGAGCAGTCCGGCAGCCATCAGGATACCGCACAGAACACCGCTGGCGATCAGGGCGGTAAAGACGGAGGTTTTCAAAACATTATAATCTTTGGCTCCAAACAACTGTGATACAATGACGGAGCAGCCGATATTGCAGCCAAAAGCAAAGGCGATGAAAAGCAGCGTGATATTGTAGCTGTTGCCCACGGCGGCCAGAGCCCCTTCTCCGATGCATTTGCCCGCCACCAGAGAATCGGCTATATTGTACAGCTGCTGAAATACAATGCTGCCAAACATGGGCATGCAGAATGACCACAGAACTTTTCGGGGATGCCCCACAGTCAGATCTTTATTCATAGACAGTTCCATCCTTTCCTGATCCACAGCGCACCCGGTCCACAGCTTCCCCGAAGCCTTTCCGGCTGCCTGGAACGCCATTGACTATCTGCCGCTTTCATGCGGATCATGGACTTTCTTTACAATTCTCACAAAAAGGATTATACTATCCGGCATAAGATATTAAAAATGTATATTTAGTATATGAGGAATATAAAATATAGATGGATATTAATTTTGAATATTATAAGATCTTTTATTATGTGGCGAAGTATGGAAGTATGACCAAAGCCGCAGCCGCGCTTCGAAGCAACCAGCCGAATGTGACCAGAATCATGAAACTGCTGGAGGCACAGCTGAATTGCAGACTGATTGTCCGGGAGGCGAGAGGAATCAGCCTGACGGAGGAGGGCAGACGTCTCTATGCGCATGTGGAAGTGGCCTACCGGCATCTGACGGGCGCGCAGGAGGAGATATGCGGGCAGGATGCCCGGAGATCCGGAACAGTGGATATAGGGGCTACGGAGACGGCGCTTCATCTTTTTCTGCTGGAGGCGATGTATGGATTCAAAGCGGAATATCCTGCCATCAGAATCAGGATTCACAATCATACCACTCCGGAGACCCTTGGACAACTGGCGGCAGGCAAACAGGATTTTGCCGTTGTCACCACGCCCTTTGAGGTTCCTGAGAATCTGCACCGCGAGAAGGTGTTGGATTTCCGGGAGGTGCTGGTGGCGGGAAGACAATATGGAAATCTTGCGAAAATGTCCCCGAAGCTGCGGGATATCAGAGATTACCCATGGGTTGGCCTGGGCAGGGGGACTGCGACTTACGAATTGTATCAGGATTTTTTTATCAGACATCATGTGGACATGGATCTCGATATGGAAGTGGCTACATCGGATCTCATGCTTCCTCTGATTGAAAACAATTTTGGGATCGGCTTTGTGGCGGAGGGGCTGGCGCTGCCTCTGCTGAAGGAGGGACGGCTGGTGCGGATACCCGTGGAAGAAGAACTCCCCGGACGGTCCATACAGATTGTCTCGGACGGCGGACGGGGGAGAAGTCCTGCGGCGGATACTTTTTACAGATACTTGAGCAGTGCCGCTATTTGCCGGGGGACAGAAAAATAGTGTAACCGCCGCCAGAGCGGAAGAGTTCAGATATATCCCATGCTGCGGAGCACAAAGAGGAGAGCGGTAAGGGTCACGGAACTCAGGGAGGTGGCGGCCACTACCACGCTGGAGGTAAGTACGCCCTCATGTCCCATATTTTTTGCCATTATGTAGCAGCTCACCGTGGTGGGAGCCCCCAGCATAACAAGCAGGGCCACCAGCTTTTCATCCCGAAAGCCCAGGCGGACAGCCAGCGGCAGAAAGAAGGCAGGCAAGACCACCAGCTTTATAAGCGTGGCGGCCAAAGTGGGTTTCAGCAGCTTCAGGGCTCTGCGTCCCTCGAATCCCGCTCCCAGTCCAATCAGAGCCAGCGGAGTGGCGAGCACGGAGATGTTGTCAACGGTCTTTTCTATAATCGCTGGAAACGATATCCGGCACAGGCTGGTGGCCAGGCCCAGAAGAATCCCCAGAATAATGGGATTTCCGGCGATATCAGCCAGAGATTTTTTCAGGGTTTTCACAGATAAACCCTGAGAGGCGGGAGCTGTGAAGGAAAGAACCAGTACTGCGGCGATGTTATATAAGGGCACGGTGCCGATGATCATCAGCGGGGCCATGCCGGAGGTCCCGTAAATATTCTGGATGAAAGCTACTCCCAGAACAGCGGCGCTGCTGCGGTAGGATGCCTGGACAAATTCACCCAGCCGCGCTCTGTCCCGGTACAGAACCCAGGCCAGAAGCCAGATGACGCTGATACAGGCCAGAGTGGACAGAAAGCAGAAGCAGACATACCCGGTATCCCACACACTGTAAAAATCGGCCTCCGCGATATCCCGGAACAAAAGTACGGGAAGGGTGACTTTGTAGTTAAAGGAGTTCAGTGTTTTGAGAAAGGGTTCGTCCACCACATGTAATCTGCGCAGTCCGAAGCCGACTGCCATGACCAGGAAAATGGGAACGGTGGCATTTAAGCTGAATAACATTTGTTCCATAGGAATCAGACCTTTCTTTTTTTGTGCAGCTACCATGGATTATCATAAAACGGCCACCGGAAAAAAGCAAGTGAACTTTATAAGACGGTTGCAATTTCATGCCTCAGATGCTATGATATTCTCAAGCATATATTTCTTATCACTTTAGACGGTTCTGCTCACTTTTCAGAGTATCGAATATCTATGCTTAAATTCAACACACAATTGAAAACAAGCAGGAGATTTCGACAGGAAAAAAAGGATATCGTGTAATGTCTCCTGCGCGCCGGGAGGTAACAGGATGAATAAGAAAGAAAAGCGACAGAGGATTTTTATTTCTTCGAAATCCGACATTGCGTTTAAGGAGTTGATGCGATGTGAGAAAGTGCGCAGACACTTTATCAGTGACGTGCTTGATATTCCTCTGACGGAGATACGGTCCGCACGTTTGGAAAACACTTTTCTGAGCAGACGAAACCGCAAAGAAAAGCAGTGTATTCTGGACATTCGGATTTTGCTCAATGACAGTAGCAGAATCAATGTGGAATTACAGGTCAGACGTCTGGCTTACTGGGACAAGCGCAGCCTGTTTTATCTGTCAAAGATGTACACAGAAGATTTATTTATGGGACAGAGGTATGACAGGCTGAAAAAGTGTATTGTGATCAGCATTCTGGATTTTCCCGGAGATACGAATTCCGGCTGCCATAAAGTCTATCATATGCGGGATCGGGAGGGGAGGCTGTATTCTGATCAGTTTGAGATACATGTCATCGAACTGCGCAGAGAGTTGGCAGGAAACAGGCTGGATGATTGGATTCGCTTGTTTCGAGTGGAGAATGAGGAGGAGCTGGAACAGATGCAAAGTGGGAACGCGGGCGTTATGAGGGCAGTGGAAGAGGTAAAAGCGATGAACCTGAGAAAGATGTTTAGAACCTTATATGAGGCGCGTCTGAAAGCGCAGCGGGATCAGTGGGCTATAGAAGATGCCATAAGGGAAGACAGTATGGCAGAAGGAATGGCGAAGGGAGAATTGCAGGGAAGCAGGCAGGCGATCCTGAGCCTGCTGGGAGATCTGGGTGAAATTCCGGAAGATATATATAAGAGGATAGCTGCGCAGGGCAATGGGGATGTCTTACAAAAATGGCTCAAACATGCGGCCAGGGCGGAAGATTTTGCGGATTACAGGAACAGGATTGCGCAAGAGGACGGCCGGTAAAGCCTTTTACCGGCCCGGAGGAGGGACGAGAACACAATGTCAGAGCAGACAATTTACATAGGCGTTGCCGTGCTGGCGCTGGTTTTGTGCGCAATTGCGGCGCTGCTGGCGCTGCGGAGAGCCAGACGCGGGCGGCTCTGCGACATGGATCTGATGGAGGGGCATGAATTCGAACACTATTGCGCTGATCTGCTGCGCCGGGTGGGGTTTCTGGAAGTGGAGGTCACCCGGGGCAGCGGGGATTACGGCGTGGATATTCTGGCGGAACTGGGGGGCGTGACCTATGCGTTCCAGTGCAAGCGCTATGACGGCCCGGTGGGGATCAAGGCGGTACAGGAGGTCTACGCCGGCAGAGACTATTATGACCGCATGGTGGGGGTGGTGATGACCAATCAGTATTTCACCCGGCCGGCGGTGGAAGTGGCCCGGAAGCTGAAAATACTTCTGTGGGACCGGGGATATCTGGAGAGTATGGCGGAGGAGTGATCGCGCAAATCAGGGTGCGGATTTCAGCGCGTCCTCAAGACTGGTGAAATCAGACGGCCCCATATTCAGGAAAAAAGTGTGAAAACGCAGGTCGGTGTAGTCCGTTCCCCATTGGGCACGGGCTTTTTTCTTCAGCTCCAGTATCTCCAGATACCCTATATAGTACTGCGGATAATTGGCCGGTTCCTCCGCGATATAAGTATAAATTGCCTGAGCGGCCTCGGGATCACTGATCCCAAAGTTATTCAATACGGCGGCAATCTGTTCGCGTTCAGCCCCTTCATAGTGAATCATCAGATCCAACAGGGAATAAAGACAGAGCAACAGGCTGCGGTTGGTCTTCTCGGCCTGGATGTACCAGGAGGCATCCTGCTTCCCGCATTCACCGAGCAGGTCGCAGGCATAATCAAAGGCGATAAATTCCACATAGAGAGCCCAGCCCTCCTGATAGCCGCCGTAACTCAGAAGCTGGCGCACCGGGTCAGCTCCCTTTTCAGCCAGATAGCGGCGGCTGTATACGGACTGGTACAGATGACCGGGATATCCTTCGTGGGCCAGAGTGGTGTACAATTCCAGAGCATTTGGCCTGTCTTTTTCATTGACATAGATCACATTGGCGGAAGTGTCGTCCAGGGGAGGCGTCAGATAGAAGGCCGGGGCGGTGTAATCGGCCAGGGAGTCGGACACCGTCTTGACAGTCACTGTGGGGAGCTGCTGCCCGCCGATGTCCAGGCCGGGGAAATCCCGGGACATTCGTCTTTGCAAATCCTCCAGCATCTGTGAGGGCTGTGTGCAGGGGAAAGCAGTCAGGCATTCATCCTGGGCGGAAGGGAGCGCGCAGGAGGGGTGCTCCGCAATCAGCTGCCGCAGGGCGTTAAGCTCGAAGAGCAGCTGATTTTTCAGCAGTTCATACAGCTCCTCAGGGGAACGGTAACTGCCGGTCTCAGCGATCAGCAGCTGGCGGTAGTATTCTTGCCCTTCGGGGTATGCGGCCAGCCCCCGGGGCAGGACATTGTCGGAACGGCCGGATGCTCCGGCTTCTGTCTCGTATTGTTCTGAGAGCGCCGACAGTCCCTGGTCCAGCCTTCCATAGGCGGGCAGCAGCACGGAGGAAAGCAGCTCATTGTTGCGTTGTATGGCGGAGAGGGCCGACTTCCGGTCAATCTCCCGGCGGATATACAGGTCGTTGATCCGCTCCTGGAAGGTGGTCTGCAGGAAGTGGCTGCCCTGAGAAAGGCTCTCCCCGGTCAGAATCTGTCCGCACTGCTGGCGCACTTTACGGATGGTGGATTGACTCATGGGCAGTCCTGCTGCTGCTTTTTCCTGCTCATAGACCAGCAGGCTGTCATAATATTGGCCGGTCTGGGATAAAAGCGTCAGGTAGTCCTCCACATCCTCCGCGGTACGGAAAGTATATTCCGCCAGCAGGATGGGAAGCTGACTCTGCATGCCGGAAGCGGGGGAGAGGGGCTCGTCATAATAAGCGTGGGACTGCATTTCCAGGGAATTTTCCAGGGAGAGGGCCAGCAGCTTCCGGGTGTAGGCGTCCTGGTCATCCAGACCGCGGTCCGACATTTTTTTCCAGAAGTGTACCTGCTGTTCCATCTCTTTTAGCTGGGACTCTCCCACACCGGGGATATAGCCGGGCAGCCGGGCCTCATATTCCAGGATGCCGAAATCCTCGGGATGAGCGATGGTGTAGTGCATATTCAGAGTATTATGTATCATCTCCTGGCGGAACAGTTCCTGTGCCGCATGCCGGAACTTCTCTTCATTGCGGCGGGAACCGGACAGGAGGAAGGTCAGGATGGCGAAAAGCAGCAGCAGTCCGGTACCAGTCAGAAGCTGCCGCCAGGTGAGTTTGTGATGTTTTTTCAAGGCAGGCTCCATGAAAGCGGGTATTGATGCATTATATGCGACAGACATTGTCCATCATGCGGCTGTCGGCGGGGTGTTTTGCAACTGTCCGCCGGAGGGGAGCGGGCGCAATCTGTTAAAATATTTAAAATCCTACTAAAGTATATTGACCAAAAGACCTGCGAGGCTCTATACTGGAAGTATGGGCAATGGTTTGTCCGATACAGGCAGAAAACAGATCTCCGCCTTATGGGGCGGAGAGGGAAAACCTGCGGCGGCGGACGTCAGGACAGACGGTTTTTCTGCCTGGCCCGCTGCGAGCAGGAATAAAGAAAACAGGAGGGTAAATATGAGCAAGGAAACGATTTTGTCAGGGAAGGCGGTGCTGGGCATTGAGTTCGGCTCCACCCGCATCAAGGCGGTACTGGTGGACGAAACCCATCAGCCGGCGGCCATGGGCACCTATGACTGGGAGAACCGTCTGGAGAACAATATCTGGACTTACAGCCTGGAAGATATCTGGAAGGGGCTGCAGGGCTGCTACAGGAGCCTGAAGGAAAATGTGCGGAGTAAGTACGGTGTGTCCCTGACCCGGCTGGGAGCGCTGGGTTTTTCCGGTATGATGCATGGCTATATGCCTTTTGATGAGAGCGGAGAACTGCTGGTGCCCTTCCGTACCTGGAGAAATACCATGACGGCCGGAGCCTGTGGAAAGCTGACGCCGGTGTTTAACTTCAATATCCCGCAGAGGTGGAGTATCGCCCATCTGTATCAGGCCATTTTAAACGGCGAGGAGCATGTAAAGAACATCGCGTATTTCACCACTCTGGCAGGTTACATACACTGGAAGCTGTCCGGGGAGAAGGTGCTGGGGGTGGGCGAGGCTTCCGGTATGTTTCCCATTGATTCCGGGATTTGCGATTTTGACGAAAAGATGGTGGCGCAGTTTGACGATCTGACGGCGAACTGTGGATTTGGCTGGAAGTTAAGAGACATCCTGCCCAAGGTGCTGCCCGCCGGCGCGGCGGCTGGTACTCTGACGGCGGAGGGAGCCAGGCTCCTGGACCCTGACGGCGAACTGGAGGCAGGTGTGCCTATGTGCCCTCCGGAGGGAGACGCGGGGACCGGCATGGTGGCGACCAACAGCGTCAAGGTGCGTACCGGCAATATCTCCGCAGGCACCTCCATCTTTTCCATGGTAGTGACGGAACATGCTCTGAGCAGGGTTCACGAGGAGATCGACATGGTGACCACCCCGGACGGGTACCCTGTGGCCATGGTACATTGCAACAACTGTACGTCCGACCTGAATGCCTGGGTGGGGCTGTTTGAGGAGTTCGCCGGGAAATTCGGCGTGAAGCCGGATAAGAATGAGCTGTACGGTACATTGTACAGGGAGGCCCTGACGGCCGAGCCCGACTGCGGCGGTCTGATGGCATATAATTATTATTCCGGCGAACCGGTGACAGGGCTGAACGCGGGGAGACCCATGTTTGTGCGCACTCCCGATGCGCGATTCAGCCTGGCGAATTTTATGCGAAGCCATTTGTACAGCGCGATGGCGGCCTTGAAAATCGGCAACGATATTCTGCTGAAGGAAGAACAGGTGAAGGTGGATTCCCTGATGGGCCACGGCGGTTTGTTCAAGACGCCGGTGGTGGGACAGCAGCTGATGGCGGCGGCCATGAACGCGCCGGTGACAGTGATGGATACCGCCAGTGAGGGCGGCGCCTGGGGCATGGCGGTGCTGGCATGCTTTATGGCGGAGAAGGCAGCCAAGGAGACATTGCCGGATTATCTGTCCGACAGGATCTTCGCGGGCCAGAGCGGCACTACGATCGAGCCCAAAGCGGAGGATGTGGCCGGGTTTGACGCGTTTATAGAGAAGTACAAGGCGACTCTGCCCGCGGAGAAGGCGGCCGTGGAGGGCCTGAACTGAGAGGCGGAGCGACACTGGAACAGACAGAATATTAAATCAGGGGGACAAATATATGTTAGAGGAATTGAAACAGAAAGTATATGAGGCAAATATGGATCTGCCCCGCTATGGCCTGGTGACCTTCACCTGGGGTAATGTGAGCGCCATCGACAGGGAGAGCGGCCTGTTCGTCATCAAGCCCAGCGGAGTGGAGTATGACAGATTGGAGCCCGGGGATATGGTGGTTATGGACTTAAACGGCAACAAGGTGGAAGGCAGATACAATCCGTCCTCGGACACTGCTACCCACCTGGAGCTGTACAAGGCGTTTCCGGAAATCGGCGGCGTGGTACATACCCATTCTTCCTATGCCACCAGCTGGGCCCAGGCGGGCAGGGACATCCCCTGCTACGGCACC
The DNA here is from genome assembly GCA_910583845.1 of uncultured Acetatifactor sp. Classification (GTDB taxonomy): domain Bacteria; phylum Bacillota; class Clostridia; order Lachnospirales; family Lachnospiraceae; genus Acetatifactor. The sequence continues at coordinate 189,951 of CAJUAB010000004.1, read as the reverse complement.
ACCCATGCCGACTATATTTACGGCGCGGTGCCCTGTGTCAGATGCCTGACCAGAGAAGAGATTGAGGACGCTTACGAGGAGAACACAGGACATCTGATCGTGAGCGAGTTCAGACGTCTGAACAAAGATCCCATGGCAGTGCCCGCCGTGCTGTGCAAAAACCACGGTCCTTTTGCCTGGGGCAAGGATGCCAAAGACGCGGTACACAATGCCGTGGTGCTGGAGGAGGTGGCCAAGATGGCCTATCGCGCGGAGACCATCAATCCAAGGATACAGCCCGCTCCGCAGGAATTGCAGGATAAGCATTATTACCGCAAGCACGGAGCCAACGCCTATTACGGACAGAAAGAGCAATAGAGTGGGGACAATGGACTGTGCTCGAACACATCCAAGAAATTTTATCACTTTGTATAGACGGGGAATCCGTTTTATGCTAGTATAATAGTCAGAAAAAGATTGTGCCGCCAGGGGGTGGCAGAAGGAGGAAGCAATGAACAATTTAGAGCTGAAAAAGCATGCTAATGACGTTCGCAAGGGCATTGTCACCGCGGTACACAGCGCGAAGGCAGGGCATCCCGGCGGATCGTTGTCGGCGGCAGACATGTTTACATTCCTGTATTTTGAGGAGATGAATATTGATCCGGCGAATCCCCGGAAGGAGGACCGGGACCGTTTTGTACTGTCCAAGGGACACACGGCTCCCGGCCTGTACTCCGCCCTGGCGAACAGGGGGTATTTCCCGGTGGAGGATCTGACCACGCTCCGCAAGCTCGGCTCCTATCTGCAGGGTCATCCCTGTGTACATATTCCCGGCGTGGATATGTCCTCCGGCTCTCTGGGACAGGGCATTTCCGCCGCGGTAGGCATGGCGCTGGGCGCAAAGCTGGATAACCGGGATTTCCGCGTATATACCGTGCTGGGCGACGGAGAGCTGGAAGAGGGGCAGGTGTGGGAGGCCTCCATGTTTGCCGGACACCGCAAGCTGGACAATCTGTGTGTGATTGTGGACAATAACAACCTGCAGATTGACGGCCCCATTGACCAGGTCTGCTCCCCTTACCCCATTGACAGGAAGTTTGAGGCGTTCAATTTCCATGTGATCAATATTGACGCTCATGATTTTGACCAGATCAGGGCCGCGTTCAAGGAGGCCAGGGAAACCAAGGGCATGCCCACCTGCATTGTGATGCACAGCTTAAAGGGCAAGGGCGTTTCCTTCATGGAGAACAGCGTAGACTGGCACGGCAAGGCTCCCAACGATGAGGAGTACGCGGTGGCTATGGCCGATCTGGACAGGATCGCGGCAGAATTAGAGAAGGAGGGTCAGGCGTAATGGCAGACACAATCAAGAAAATCGCAACTCGTGAAAGCTATGGCAACGCGCTCAGGGAACTGGCCGAAGAGTTTCCGCAGCTGGTAGTGCTGGATGCAGACCTGGCGGCCGCTACCAAGACAGGTATTTTTAAGAAAGCATATCCTGACAGACATGTCGACTGCGGTATCGCGGAGTGCAATATGGTGGGGATCGCGGCAGGACTGGCGTCCGTGGGCAAGATTCCCTTTGTGAGTTCCTTTGCCATGTTCGCGGCGGGACGCGCCTACGAGCAGGTGCGTAACTCCGTGGGATATCCCCATCTGAATGTAAAGATCGGCGCTACCCATGCCGGTATCACCGTGGGCGAGGACGGCGCGACTCATCAGTGTAACGAAGATCTGGCGCTGATGCGGACGATTCCCGGTATGGTGGTCATGTGCCCCTCCGATGATGTGGAGGCCAAGGCGGCGGTACGCGCGGCATTGGAGTATGAAGGCCCTGTGTACATCCGGTTTGGACGTGCGGCAGTGCCGGTGATCAATGACAGGCCGGATTATAAGTTTGAGATCGGCAAGGGCACAGTGGTAAGGGAAGGCAGCGATGTGACCATCGTGGCTACCGGTATCTGTGTGGATTCCGCTCTGGGCGCGGCGGAGAAGCTGGCGGCGGAAGGCATCAGCGCGGAAGTGGTGAATATCTGCACCATCAAGCCGCTGGATGAGGAAATCATTCTGAGCAGCGCGAAAAAGACCGGCAAGGTAGTGACAGTGGAAGAGCACTCCGTGATCGGCGGTCTGGGCAGCGCGGTATGTGACTGCCTGTGCGCGAATCTGCCCACTCCCGTGAAGAAGCTGGGTATGCAGGACGTGTTCGGTGAGTCCGGTTCCGCCGCGGCCCTGGTGGCTAAATACGGTCTGGATGCCGAGGGCGTATATAAGTCGGTTAAGGAATTTCTGTAATCTATTTGCGCAGGATGTGAGCTGCTGTATAAGCAAAGGCTGTTTGCTTTATACGGCAGCTCTGTTTCTATTTGCAGGCAGCCGTGTCCTGACGCAGGCGGCCTGTCAATAAATTCTTAAGAAAATTTAAGAAATAATAGAGGATTATGATGCATTTTCCTGTTATACTGGTTTCAGAAATGACAGAGAAAGAGGGCAGGGAACCAGGTATGGGGGCAGTGTACGACGAGGAGGAAGAGTTGGATTTTTCGTTCCTGAGACAGAGTGTGCGGCAGCAGTCAAAAGGCGCGGCGGGACGGCGGACGGCAGACGCGCAGGGCAGGGACAGAATGGCCGATATGATATCGGGGAACCGGCGGGACGCACAGAGGCGCAGCCGACAGGAGCAAAATATCAGCGGCAGACGGGAGGGGACTCCCGGAAGGCAGGGTCCGGCATCCGGAGGAAGGACACAGGGCAAAAGCAGGCAATATCAGACTGCGCAGGCAGCCGGCAGGCGTCCGCTTACCATGCAGGAAAAACAGAGGCAGGCTGCGCTCCTGAAAAAGAGAAAGCAGCGTCTGCGCCGTCAGAAACAACTACTGGCGGTGCTGCTGTGCATATTGATCAGCGGTTTTGCCTTTGCCATCTGGCAAATCCGGCAGATGGGTACAGAGACAGGCACAGAGGCGGAGACAGGCATGGAGACTATACCTGAGATGCTGGCGGAGGGAGGAGAAGACAGGGTGGTGGAAGGAATCATCCAGGGGATTCCGGAAAGCCAGTTTAACCGTCATCCGTCCTGGACGGAGGATTACCTGACGGTCAGCGAGTATTCCCGGCCGGGAGATCCCCTGACGGAGGTGAACAGTATTTTTGTACACTATACTGCCAATGTCGGAACCAGTGCCGCCAATAACCGCAATTATTTTGAGAACCTTAAGGACAACCATGACGTACCGGGGGCCAGCGCCCACTTTATCATAGGGATCGAAGGTGAGATCCTGCAGATCATCCCCTTGGATGAGATAGACTACGCGGTGCAGAGCCGCAATGAGGATTCCATCTCCATAGAGTGCTGCTATAAATACGACAATGGCCAGTTTACCCAGGAAACTTATGACAGTCTGATCAGCCTCCTGGCGTGGCTGACGGATACATATGATCTGGAAACGGAGGATATTCTGCGGCATTATGACTGCGGCGGTAAAAAGTGTCCTCTGTATTATGTGGATCATGAGGACGCATGGAAGATCTTAAAACAGGATGTGGCGGAACAGATGTTATCCATGCAGTGAGATCGGTTTCGCCTGACGGGAACCCCCGGGAGTTGCGCCCCGGGGGTTCTCTGCGTACCGGTGCTGACGGCGGTCTGCCTCTCCCTCCGGCCACCTGGATCTGTAAAGAGGAATTTTGCTGTCCAGAAAACAGTTGCGGCAGCGGAGGGAATTTGGTAAAATATTGATGAAGTCAATACGGGAGCGTGTCTGCAAACTGGCGGAAAGCATCTTTCAGACATACTCTGACCAATCAAGGATGTTGAGGAAAAACAAATGAATATTTTATCTCCTTCCATTCTGGCTGCGGATTGCTGGCAGCTGGGACAGCAGATCGAACAGGTACAGCGCTGCGGTGCCAGGTATCTGCATATAGACGTGATGGATGGTGTCTTTGTGCCTTCCATCTCTTTTGGGATGCCGCTGATCTCATCTCTGCGGAAGCGGACCGATATCTTTTTCGACGTACATATCATGATCCGGGAGCCGGAACGGTATGCCGCGCAATTTGTGGAGTGCGGCGCGGATCTGGTGACTTTCCATCTGGAGGCCACAGAGCATGTACAGGAGACCATAGACGCTATCCGACAGGCCGGTGCCAAAGTGGGAATCAGCATCAGGCCCGGCACTTCGGCCGGGAAGGTTCTTCCGTGGCTGGAACAGGTGGACATGGTGCTGGTGATGACGGTGGAACCCGGTTTTGGCGGGCAGAAGTATATAGACACCTGCACGGAAAAGATCCGGCAGGTAAGAGCGGCGATCATGGAAAAAGGACTGCCGGTGGATGTGGAGATCGACGGAGGCGTGACGGCAGAGAACATTTCCGTTCCACTGGAGGCAGGCGCCAATGTGATCGTAGCCGGTTCGGCAGTGTTCCATGGGGATATCGAAGAAAATATGAAGACACTGATGGCACAGATGTGATTTGATCAGATACGGCCCGCTGTGCCTCCTTCATTCAGCACATTTTTTGCCGTGAACCTGATTCTGACACGTCCAAATTTGTTTGAGCGCAATAAACGGGGAGCCCCCGTGATATGCGGGAAAGGGAAAATATGAATCGGAGAGAACTCTTCAATACAGGGTGGCGTTTTGCCAGGACCCCGTTGGAGGTACCTTATGAGCGGAAGGAGATCTGGCAGGCGGATATGCGTCCGGTGGCGCTGCCTCATGACTGGCTGATCTGGCAGACGGATAAGCTGTATGAGGACGGCATAGGCTGGTATGCCAGAAACTGGAAAGTGGAAAAGAAAGCGGGTGAAAGGATACATCTGCGCTTTGACGGAGTGTACATGGATTCCGCTCTCTATATCAATGATTGCCTGGCAGGAGAGTGGAAGTACGGCTATTCCACCTTTGAGTACGATGTGACCGACTTTCTGCACGAGGGGGAGAATCTGCTGGTCATGCGGGTGGTGCATCAATCCCCCAACAGCCGCTGGTACAGCGGCGCGGGCATCTACAGGAATGTGTGGCTGCTGACGGTGCCGGAGGTACATATAGCCAGTGATGGTATCTACGTATCTGCCGGGAGGGCGGAACATGGCTATGAGCTGCGCATCGAGTCGGAATTGGTTGACGGCCGGGGCGGAGCGCCAAAGCTGCCGGAGGGAAAATTTCAGCTGCGGTATACTCTGTGGGATGCTTCCCGCAAGGATGCGGAAATGGAGCCCGGGGGAGAAAAGGGACCGGAAACGGATTGTGCTGCCGGAGGAAAACAGCATCAAGAACAGGGGCAAGGGGGCCTGGTATGGCGGCAGGTCCTGGATTGCGGCAGAGAAAATGCCCTTACAGACGATAAGGTGGTGCTGACACCGGACCGTCGCAGATTGGAGCATGGAGCCCGGTTTGACAGCTGCTATGCTGTGGGTAATCCCCATCTGTGGGATGTGGAGGACCCTTATCTCTATACTTTGCAGGCGGAGTTGTTGGAAGACGGACAGGTGATCCAGAGCGAAAGCCTGAGAGTAGGATTTTGCAGCAAGGAATTTACACCGCAGGAAGGATTTTTATTAAACGGCAGGAAGCTGCGGCTGAACGGCGTCTGCGAACATCACGATCTGGGCGCTCTGGGGGCTGCTTTTTCCAAAGAGGCCATGCGCAGGAAATTTCTGAAACTGCGGGGCATGGGCGTAAACGCCCTGCGCACCTCTCACAATATGCCTGCGCCGGAGGTGATGGAGCTGGCGGACGAGTTGGGTTTTCTGGTAATCGCGGAAGCCTTCGACATGTGGGAGATGCCTAAGACCCAGTATGATTATGCCAGGTTCTTTGTGGATTGGGCCGGAACGGATGTGCGCAGCTGGGTACGACGGGACCGCAGCCATGTGAGCCTGCTGATGTGGAGTATCGGCAACGAGATTTATGACACACATGCCAGTGAACACGGACAGGAGATTACCCGCAGGCTGGTGGGTTATGTGAGGGAACATGATCCCAGAGGGAATGCGCCCTGCACCATCGGCAGCAATTACATGCCCTGGGAGGGTGCGCAGAAATGCGCGGATATCACCAAGATGGCAGGGTATAATTATGCGGAGCGCTACTACGAAAGACATCATGAGACATATCCGGACTGGGTGATCTACGGCAGCGAGACGGCCTCTGTGGTAAAGAGCCGGGGAATCTATCATTTTCCCCTGGAGAGGTCCATTCTGACAGACGAGGACGAGCAATGCTCATCCCTGGGCAACAGCGCCACCAGCTGGGGAGCGGCCAACGAGGAGTACTGTATTACCATGGACAGGGACACGCCCTGGTCCTGCGGGCAGTTTTTGTGGACCGGCTTTGACTATATCGGAGAACCCACGCCCTATCAGACCAAGAACAGCTATTTCGGACAGATTGACACGGCGGGGATTCCCAAGGATGCTTATTCTATTTACAAGGGGGAATGGACCGACGGGACAAAAGATCCCTTTGTGCATCTCTTTCCCTATTGGGACTTCAATCCCGGGCAGCTTATTGACGTGCGGATTGCCAGCAATCAGCCCAGGGTGGAATTGTTTGCGGACGGGAAATCCTGCGGTATTTGTGAGTTGAGCCACAAGGCGGGCTCGGGGAGAACGCTGACCGGTAATTACAGGCTGGAGTACAGGCCCGGCACGATCTGCGCGGTGGCCTACGATGGGGATGGCCGGGAAATGGCGCGGGAGTGCCACAGCACCAGCGGTGATTCGGCAGCGCTGGTATTGAAGGCGGAAAAAATGCAGGGCGACCGTATATTGACCTGGCAGGGGAATCTGACAGAGGAGCTGCAGGTCATTGGAGCGGATTGCATGACGCTGAAAGCAAATGGGGAGGATATGCTCTTCGTGGAGATCTCCGCCGTGGATGAAAAGGGCTGTCCGGTGGAAAACGCCTGTGATTATGTGGAGGTGGAAGTGACCGGTCCGGGGCGGTTAGTGGGTCTGGACAATGGGGACAGCACGGACTATGATCCCTATAAGGGCACTGTCCGCAAACTTTTCAGCGGCAAATTGATGGCGATGGTCGCTGCGGAGGATTGCCCGGGGGAAATCCGGGTTATCGTCCGGGATGCCCGGGAGAGCGTTCATCTGGGTGAACTGCCGGCGTATACCCGGGATGATAAAACCGGCTTGGCCCGGAGCATACAGCAGGCGGGGACGGAGCATATTCTGCGGGGCGCAGCTTTGTCCATAGAGGTGAAACCCGGCGGGATGGAGGCAGGCCGGGCGCTGCTTCCCCGGAACCGTTTCATGCCCCTGGCCCAGGTACCCGTGGGCTTTGTGCCTGTGCGCAAGCTGGAGTTGATTCCGATACCGGAAGAAGGGCGCAGTCCGAGGGGAATATCTGAGGCCGGTCAGTCTGGAAATGTGGCGCGCCCCTGGACTGTTTTAGGGCCTGACAAAAAGCAGGTTACTTTACAGGCTGTCTGCCATCCTGCTTTTGCCACGGATCAGGAGCTGATCTGGAAAGCGGTCAACGCCTCCGGCATAGAAACCAATGTGGCCAGTGTGGAGGCACAGGGGGACAGAGCCGTCATTACGGCCCTGGGAGACGGGGAATTTCATGTGCGATGTATGGTGAAAAACGGTACAGACAAAGTGAAGCTCATCTCCCAGATGGAATTTTCCGTTATGGATATGGGCCCCGCTACCATGGACCCTTATACCTTTGTGGTGGGAGGCCTGTTCAACTGCCAACAGGGCACGGTTCTCAGCGGCATACAAAACGCGGCGTCCACTGCCCGGGAGGGATTCAGCGCGGTGGGGTATTCCGGTCTGGATTTTGGAGATTATGGCTCGGATGAGATTACGGTATCAGTTTTTGCCAACTCCAACGATCCCCAGTTTATTCAGTTCTGGGAGGGAATGCCCGGAGCGGAAGGAAGCGAACTGCTGTATGACGGTGTGTACCATAAGCAGAGCAAGTGGCAGGTGTTCCAGCCGGAGACCTACAAACTGAAAAAGCGTCTGCGCGGTCAGACTACGCTATGCATCTGTACAAAGTCCTCCATGGAGCTGGGCGGTTTCAGCTTTACCCGGATAAACAAGGCCTTTGCCCGCTTATATGTGGTGGAGAACCGGCAGGTTTACGGGGACAGCTTCTCCGTGACGGAGAGGGCCATAGAGGGAATCGGCAACAATGTGTCCATGGAATACGAGGACATGGATTTCGGAGAGAAGGGTGTGAGCAGAATTACGATCTGCGGCCGCACACCGCTGGCGAAGAATACCATCCATGTGCGTTTTTTGGGCGAGGAGAGCATAAACCAGATCGTGGAATTTCCTCATGAGGAGGACTACACGGTCCACAGCTTTGACTTACAGCCAGTAAAAGGACGACAAAAGGTAGTGTTTGTGTTCCTGCCGGGATGTGATTTTGACTTTGAATGGTTCCGCTTCGAATGATACATGGCCAGGCACAGAGTGCCCGGATTATCATCCCTGCCATCCGTGGCGGTAAACCGCGTCCCCACATTTGTGTGATATTTGTGCAGCATTCAAGTACCATAGCCTGCTATGCGTCCGCCTTCGGCCCAAATCTCCCGCAGATGGAGGCGCACATCTGACACAAAGCATTTTTCAAGCACACTCTGGGGGTTGAACAAAAGCGCATGGCTTATACATTTTAACCATGCGCTTTTTTCTTTTATGATATTTCATGTATATGGTAGTCCCTGCATATACAAAATTTTCTGTTCGTATTTATTCCTGATCCGCAGGAAAGAATATCTTGGTAAGCGCGTCCAGCAGGCATTCTACCGCTGCCCCGCCCAGGAAAACAATCCAGGTAATATACCAGGCATGGGTGGCGAAGCTGACAAGGAAATAAAAGATTACAATAAGCAGCCACATCAATCCTTCCAGACTGCCTTTGATCTGTTTAAAGCGTTTGCGGCGTTGCTTCCTGGTCTCGCGGCTTATAGCGGCCTGACTGACTGTATAATCAGCCAGTTCCATGGGAGGCTGAATCTTGCGGGCGTATACCAGCAATGAGACCGGCACAACGCAGAGCAGGAGAGCAAGACCAATTCCCAGCAGGTTCATGTTCTGGCCGTGAATATAAATGAATTTCATATTGTACCAATACAGCAGGAAGGAGACTACCAGTACAACTGCGGCCAGCAGGAAAAGTCCTACGGATATGGCAGTCAGGACAGCTTTTTTCTCCTGGGCTTCCCGCGCCCATTGCAGATAGTAGGTCAGGGAATAATCGTCATCCGTGCCCAGATCTGCAAAAAGCTGTCCCACATCTCCGATGGAGCCGATGACCAGCTGGAAAGCCTCATCCTCTCCATAGCCTCGCAGAGTCAGATCGTTATACTTTTCCAGGGCATTGGCAATCAATTCTTCCTTCAATTCCACAGTGCGGCGATTCACGGGCGCACTGTCAAATAACTGATCCATATATTTTCTGATTCGAAGGTTATCCATAATGTCGGGCGCTTGAACGCGCCCCCTCCTTTATAGTAGTTGTGTTAAACGCGCACATATTCATCGGGCTCCAGCAGCTTGTCGATTACCGCTTTTGCCTCCTTCCACTCCCGAAGCCCTTGTTCGCAGGCCTTGCGTCCCTCCTGGGTGATGGAATAGTAGCGGCGGCGGGCCCCTACCCTCTCGTCTCCCCAATAGGTGGTAATGTAACCTGCCTGCTCCAGCCTGCGAAAGGCGGTGTATAGAGTTGCCTCTTTCAATTCATAGCGGTTATTCGTTTTGCGCAGGATATCCTTATTGATCTGGTAGCCGTAGCTGTCATGCTCCATCAGGCTGGCCAGAATGATGGTCTCTGTGTGTCCACGGATGATATCGGCTGTGATTGACATGGGAACGACCTTTCCCCCGGCGTGGTGTGCCCGGATCTTTCATAAGCCGTAAAGCGCATCCGTGGAAAGCATTTCCCCAACACGCTCTGGCAGGATGATGACGCGGACACACCGATCATTGGGTATGGATAAATTATAAAGCAAGATACCTCGCCTGTCAAGGTATATAATGAAACATGTGGGACAGATCGGTGTGGAACGCAATAGATCAGTGGGAACCAGCCACAAACCTGTCTGCCAGTGAATAATCATCTTGCCTTTTTGTAGAACATATGCTATCATAGAATCATAAAAGATAAAAGAATCACGCATGTCAGGATACGGTCTACATCTGAAGGATTGTGCCTGGCCACACGGTTATATACCGGGTAACAACATATAATAGAATAGGGCCGGATTCCCTTGCTATGTATTGTTAAGGGGAAACGGCCATCTCTTTCCCCACAGCCGGTATAGCTGAGAAACGACATCTGCCGGAGGCAGGGGAAGGAGAGACATGGCGGAAAAGGATTTAGTGGAAAAGAAGCTGGAGGATCACAACGATGTGTTTGCCGATATTCTGAACACATTGCTTTTTCAAAAGAGGGTACTCAAGGAGAGCAACCTGTGGAACGGGCCAACGGAGTCTGTGTACAAGAGCGACAGGGGGAAACTGCATGGGCAGTGCAGAGATACGTTCAAGAAATATGGGGAAGGACTCTGCCTGATCATCGCATCCTTTGGAATAGAAAACCAGTCGGGTTATGAAAGAACGATGCCGGTGCGAATTATGGGATATGATAGCGCAAGCTACAAGGACCAGATAGAACACGAAAAGGGAAAACTGCATCCTGTCATAACCGTTGTTTTGAATTTCAGTGACAGCAGATGGAATAAAGTGAAGTCTTTGAGAGATCTGATGGGGACAATTCCGGAGGAGCTGGAGCCATATTTCCAGGATTATCGAATCCATGTGTTTGATATTGCTTTTTTGGAGGACAGCGTTATCGACTCTTTCCAGAGCGATTTCAGGGCGGTGGCAAGATTTTTCAGGAACAGGCGTCTTGGACAACCTGCGTTGGCAGATGACACGGAATTAAACTATCCGGAAGAGATAACCGAACTCATGGCAGTGTTTACAGGAGAAAAAAGATATATGGATCTTTTGCCGGATGTGAAAGCTGCAAAGCAGAAAGGAGCGCGGATGACAATGTGCTGGGTGGCGCAGGAACTGATAGAAAAAGGAGAGCGGCAGGGTGAAATGCGAGGCGAAGAACGAGGAGAAATGCGAGGCGAAGCACGTGGCAGGAAGCAGGGTGAGACGCTTATGGCGACGCTGATGCAAAGATTATTTGCGGATGGGCGTATGGAAGACGCAAAGAGAGCGGCTGACAGTGAGCGGGACCGGAAAGAGTTGTATCAGGAGTATGGCCTGATGAATTAAGCACTTAAGATGGGACAATTCCAGAGGAGCCGGAGCCATATTTCCAGGATTATCGAATCCATGTGCTTGATATTGCTTTTTTGGAGGACAATGCCATTGCCTCTTTCCAGAGCGATTTCAGGGCGGTAGCAAGATTTTTCAGGAACAGGCGGCTTGGACAACCTGCGTTGGCAGATGACACGGAATTAAACTATCCGGAAGAGATAACCGAACTCATGGCAGTGTTTACAGGAGAAAAAAGATATATGGATCTTTTGCCGGATGTGAAAGCTGCAAAGCAGAAAGGAGCGCGGATGACAATGTGCTGGGTGGCGCAGGAACTGATAGAAAAAGGAGAGCGGCAGGGTGAAATACGAGGCGAAGCACGTGGCAGGAAGCAGGGTGAGACGCTTATGGCAACGCTGATGCAAAGATTATTTGCGGATGGGCGTATGGAAGATGCAATGAGAGCGGCTGACAGCGAGCAGGACCGGAAAGAGTTATATCAGGAGTATGGCCTGATGATTTAGAGAAAGAGAGTAATATGATGATTTACCAATAAATTGAAAGATGATGGAAAAGGAGCACAAAATGCAGATTGTACCTACACTAAATTTTGGAGGGAACTGTCGGGAAGCAATTCAAATGTATGAAAAGGCATTTAATGGAAAGATTAGTTGTATGATTACATACGGAGAGGCGAATGACCCTGCATATATTCCGTTGCTTAAGGAAAATCAAAAAGAATATATATACCATTCGGAACTTGTATTGGATAATCAAAGAATTATCATGAGTGACCATGTGGATATCGAATTTCAAACGTGCTACTCCAATTTTCTTACTATTATGTATGATACAAAAGAAGAGGTGCAACGAGCATATGAAATCATGAAAGAAGGAAGTAAGACAATATATCAAATGGAAGCAACGCCCTATAGTTCTTGCCGGGTTGTTTTTGTTGATAGATTTGGTATTCGTTGGGGAATTATGACCGAGCAAACCGAGCGATGAATTTCAGCCTGCTGGACTGTTTAGAAAATGCAAAATCTACCCATAGGTAGTGCTTCTATTTTGGGGTCTATGCCCTTGTATCTTATTCCAGAGGCCGGGGGTGGGAAAAGCCCGCAAGTCCTTAGTTTTACGTTGACAAGGAAGTATTCACAACAACTTATTATCAACGCTGACAAACAGGGTGCAGCAAGAGCAGAGAACACATCACTTTCATTAGTGGTCGGTTCTCTGCTTTTCTGCTAAACACTTATTATAGCTATCTTGATTTTATAGCAGTTTTTCAAAATGTATGGTATAATACCTAAGTGAAGTATCAGATTCAGGGCAGAAAGAAAGAGCAACTTTCCACAAATGATAAAGCTGCCCTGAATGTGATTCTTCACGATTGTACTAAGATGCGGGACTGCTTTCTGACAATTCTGCTATGGAATTAGTATTCTTTCGGATTCAATTTGGAGAATTGTCAGAAAATATATCGATAAATTTGCCATGGCTGTAGTATATCACAATGAGGTAACCTAGGCAAGCTGCCGCGTAGCGGCTTGGTACAATTAGGTCAATTTAAATTTGGTAAATTGAAAAATATTGTTAAGATGGAGAAATAAAATGGCTACATTTTATGAATTTAAAAAAATAGTCGGAAGAATGTTTGGCTGTAGAAATATTGAAGAAAATGAGAATGATATTGGAGTTTCTATACAAAACAGATATTATTTAGGGGGAACATCAGACATAACTGATTTTACAATTAGCAATTCTGAGTTGAAAGAGTTATACGATCTTGCTATGAGTATGGGCAATGAAAATCTAGAATTATATTCTTCAAGTCACTATGAAGTGGCGATTGATTTTGATTATTATTTAGTGAGTAGAGAACATTATCCGGTTGTTTCGGATGATACAACAAATGGAATTAAATATATATTGGGGTTTCCAACAATGGAATATTGCGCATTTTTACTAATCAGCATTGCTGATATAAGTAATAGACAAAATAGTCGTCGCATACCGTTACCAGCACACCTAATGCGAGCCTCTGATTCCATACGTCGATTTGGGAATGATGAGCAAGAATTGTCTTTACAAAATCTTTTGCCACGAATGATAGGTGAACTATCCCTCAAAATTGAAACTACTGAAGGTAAATCACTTGGAGCATTTAGAAAGTATAAGACATCTTTCATATTTCAATTTATGTACCGTTCTGCTCTTGCATTAATAGAGTTTCCAAATATTGAGGAAATGTTTCATTTAACTCGAACAGCAAAAGAAAGAATTGATTTTGAACAATTAGATACACCTCCGTTGCGAGAGTACATGAGTGATGTGGTAGATTATTACAAGTTGGCTCTTTCTTCAAATGATGCATATATTAAATATATTTCATTTTATCATATAATGGAATATTTTTATGATGAAGTATTTAAAAAGAAGATGATTAATGATTTAAGAGATAAAATAACAAATCCAGGATTTTCCTATAAAAATGATGATAAAATCTACGAAATGGCTATGTTTGTTAAAAATCGTTTGCGCATGAATGATGAATCGGGGCAGGGGAATGAACTAGAATCTTTAAAATATGTATTAAATGAGTATATAGCAATAGACGAATTAAAGAATCGTATATCTTCAATAGATTCTAGTGCCGTTTTGTATTATCAGTCTACTAAAGTGGCATTTTGCAATGCTCCGCTTATTCCATGGACAGATATGCAAGGTGTATATACTCAAATAGCAAGGCGTGTTTATTTTACAAGAAATTCTTTGGTGCATAGTAAAAGCGGAAAAAACCAAGAACGATACAAACCATATAAAGATGAAAGCGAATTACAAAAAGAAATTCCTTTAGTAAAAGCAATTTCAGAACTTATAATTATTAATTCCAGTAAAATAATCTAAATATAAAAAACTTTGTTACGAAATAGAATGCCATTTTTGAGGGCAAGCATATAAAACTCTTGCCCCGTCATTTCAACGCCCGCAACTCCGCATAAATCAAGGGCAAAATAACCTCTACTGCGTAACTGTTGCCCCCGATCCAGCGTCAACTTCTATTTTCTGTTCTTCAACAATTCTGTCAACAACAACTTCTGCGTTGCTTCCGCGCCCGTTTTTATGCTCCAGAATATCAATATTTGTAATTACTCCGTTTTGAACTGTTACTTCCACTTTGGCATAAACAAAATCCACATCATATTCTCCGATATAAACTCCGTCGGGAACATTTGAAATATCTAAATTACTAAACGTTGTTTCCTTTTTCGTAGAGCGTGATGTGAGATATATCGCAATCAATGACGGTGTAGACAGCGCAAAAGGCGACAACGATTTTACCCCGTTCCGTAACCTTTTCAATGATTTTTACGCCAAAGACACAAGCAAAAAGGTACGGGCAATCAAACGGGCACAGGGACAGGCGGGGGAACATCTGACAAAGCCGCCCTATGGCTACATAGTAAGCCCTACGGACAAAAAGCAATGGATTGTAGACGAGGAAGCCGCCGCTGTGGTGAAACGGATTTTTGATTTATGTATCGGTGGGAAAGGTCCCATGCAGATAGCAAAAATCCTCAAAGAAGATAAGGTACTGACTGCCAAAGCCCACTACGCAAAGAAAAAAGGGAAAGCACTTCCCGAAAATCCCTATGATTGGAGGGATAGTACCATTGTAGGTATTTTGGAGCGCATGGACTACTGCGGGCATACGGTGAACTTCAAAAGCTACTCCAAATCCCACAAACTGAAAAAGCGGATTCCAACCACAAAGGAACAGCAGGCTATCTTCTTCAATGCTCATGAAGTGATTGTGGAGGACGCCGTTTTTGAACGGGTGCAGGAACTAAGGGCAAACAAACGCCGCCCTACAAAAGCGGACAGACAGGGATTGTTTTCCGGCTTGGTATATTGTGCAGACTGTGGAAGCAAATTACACTTCGCCACTTGCAAAAGTTTTAACGGCTCACAAGACCATTACCGCTGTGCAAAATATAAAAGTAATACGGGAAACTGTACGGCTCATTTTATCCGCGAGGAAGTGTTGAAGCAGATAGTGTGGAGCAGGATATTTGATGTGACCGCCCTTTTCTTTGATGACATCATGGCTTTCCATGAAATGATGTATCAGCAACGCTCCGCTGAAACGGAAAAGGAAATGAAGCGCCGGAAACGTGAAGTCGGACAGGCGAGGAAGCGGATAGCGGAACTTGACCGTATCTTCAAGCGGATTTATGAGGACGACATAAGCGGTGCAATCAGCCATGACAGATTTTTGAAGCTGTCCGCAGAGTATGAAGCGGAACAGCGGGAACTGGAAGAAAAGGTCAAGGCAGACCAGCAGGAAGTCGATACCTACGAACAGAACAAAAGCGATTTTGACAGCTTCGCCGCGATTATCCGCAAGTATGTGGGGATAAAGGAACTCACCCCCGCAATCGTCAATGAATTTATCAAGAAAATCATAGTCCATGCGCCGGAAAAGGTGGACGGGAAACGGGTACAGAAAGTAGATATTGTTTTCAACTTTGTAGGGGAAATCAATTTCCTTTCTGCCACGCAACCGAAACGGCAAGGCGCATAGGAACTCAAAAAGACGGTACAGCCCTTGTAATCGGGGCTATACCGCCTAATCTGAAATTACTTCCCTCTAACCGTAAACATTTGCAAATGCTGGGTTTCCGGATATTTCCGGTAAGTGAAAATCTGCTCAGGATGAAAGCTCAAAGAAACAACGTTAGTCACACCTTCAAATGAACTGGCTCCGGGGCATAAGCCTCAGAGCCAGTCTTTTCACAGCTTGTACAGCGTCTTACCGGGTGCTGAATCATTCGTACGTGGGTTAGGGCATCTCACCTGATCCTACTTCACCCACATAAATCCAATCGCCAACCCATATACCCAGTGAGGTATTATATAAACACTTCCATACTTCGTTGCCCCTTCGCTCATAAACCCAGGTAATGACATCTGCTTGAGGCGAAATGGTTTCCGAACTAGGCGGCGTAGCAGCACTTGCCTGTATGGTTAAACTGGGGGCTGTGAATAGCAGTGACATACTGCATAATGCACTCACAAGAAATAATTTACGGATTTTGGATTGTTTCATTGTATTCCTCCTTGCTGGAATAAATCTTTATTCCCTCATAATGTTCTAAAGAGTTAACGGTTTCATTAATCCCCAAACTGAGGATATAAATGGTGTAGGTGCCATTGCCATTTTGAACTGCGAAGCATTCATCATCACGTGGGGTGATAAAAGTATCCGATTCGCAAATCTCTTGTCCATATGTACTGTTTTCAAATATGAAAAGGTAAGAACCTATGTATAGGCTAACCATAATAAGTAACATTACAGTAGACAACAGATAGTCATGTTTGTGTCCTCTGTTTTCTATCATATGGAATCGGCGTGACAAACTACTTTTTCTTTTAAAAGCCAGTCCTGCATATGGGGAAGAGATATCATCCCTGTCCGGGTCGCCTCCCATATAGTGTACCATACAGGCCAGATAGCCAATCGTGGTATCTTTTCCTTCAGAGATTATAGAATCATCAACCCGCATCTCCAGCAGGACGCCGATTTGTCTGCTTAACAGATGTGCGAAGGGATTCCACCAATAGGCTGCAACCAGACAGTTGACAGCGAACTTTAGCCACAAGTCATGATGCACATAATGGTAAATTTCGTGTCGCAGAGCAAACATGACCTCCTTGTCGGAGGAGTCAATGTCTGCGGGTATTAAGATGAAAGCGTTACGAAGTCCCATGACCATAGGAACGTTGACAAACTTGGTAGTACGCAGGCGAATTCTCTTACGCTGTTTCTCTGTACACAACTCATTCAGAATAGAGATATAAGGCTCCTGTGTAGTAACGTCCCTGCTGTTTGTCCGAATCAGCATTTTCAACTTCCAATTATTGTAGAATAGGCAAATTAAGGAGCATATGCTTCCTATCAGCCAGATCATGCCAATAATATTCCAGACAGAAATCCATACATTCGGAAGAACATTGTGCCGATGTCTTAAAGCAGATAATGGATTTGAGACAATACCCGGCAAAATCAGTGTTTTTGCAAAAGGAAATTCAAAAGGGAGCAGGAGCCGTACCAAGGTTATGATACAGAATATCGCCGTCAAACGGAAACCAATTTTCGCTAATACATCATTATTGCGAAAAAGCAATGAAATAAAAACGAGTAACAGGTTACTTACAAGTATGGTCATCAACATGGATGAAAAACTAAAATGAATCATACGCTACACCTTATTTCTTTTGTTTTTTCAGATCAGACAATAACTTCTCAAGATCCTTGATGTCCTGATTTCTCTCGGATTCCGTTGCGCTTACGTTGAACATGCCTGCCAAAGCAGCTGGCATGCCGATAATAGCGCGAAAACTCTTGTAATCCTGTAGAAATTTGTCGGTGAGAACATCTTTGGATTTTGCTGTGGGACCAAAGGTCCTGCTTAATACATTGCCGCTATGAGTCACGCCCTGTACTTCAACAAGTTCATTGGCCAGCAGCTTACGAAGCACAGCCTGCACTGTACTTTGAGTCAACCCCACGCCGGAATTAACAATCTCGGTGGAAGTCAGAGCTCGATCAGATTCGTGCAGAATTTTTAGTACTTCGAGTTCTCTTGGATTAAGTTTCATAAAAATCTCTCCTTTCTTGGCGTCATGAATCAATACCATTATAATTCTTTACGCAAAAATGTGCAAGATGTGACAAATACTTTTATAATATTTTTTGAATATTTTAAGTGCATAAAGATATAAAGTATATGAATGACATATGTTAAGTAAAGCTATCACAATAAATCAGGTGTAAATCTGTAAAAGCAATAACTAAAGAGACACATAATTTTATTGAAGCATATAAGTCCCTTAATAGGGAACCTTCGATATGTATCTACAAATAGCATCTGCCAAGGGAAATGGGACACCCAGAGCAGATGAAGAGCACTTTAAATGATGAAATGAGTTTTGGCTGTATAAATATATTTATATAATACTAATCTACATCTGCCTAAGGACTTTTATGCATTTCTTCATACTCTTCCTTACTGGAATATACTTTTATTCCCCTGTATAAATCCAAAGAATCCACGGTCTCATTAAATCCAATACTGCTGATATAAATGGTATAAGTACCATCCTCATTCCGGATTGCAAAGCAATCCTCATCCCGCGGAGTGATATAGGCGTCCGATTCACAAATCTCTTGTCCATATGTACTGTTTTCCCAGATAAACAAATAGGAACCGATATACATGCCCACTACAAACAACAGCATAACGGAGGAGAGCAGGCGGTTGCGTTTTTGTTCCTTGCTCTGTATCATGCGGAAGCGGCGCGACATATTGTATTTTTTCTTGAGGGCCAGTCCCGTTTTTTGAGAAGGGTTATCATCCCGGTCCGGATCGCCGCCCATATAGTGAACCATTGTGGTGATGTAACCTATGGTGGATTCCGTGCCCTCGGAAATGATGGAATCATCAACCCGCATCTCCAAAAGGATGCTGATCTGCCTGCGCAGCTGGTGTGTAAAAGGATTCCACCAATAGACAGCGACCAGACAGTTGACGCCGAACTTCAACCATAAGTCATGATGTACGTAATGGTACACTTCATGCCGCAGGGCAAACATGACATCCTCATCGGAGGTGTCAATGTCTGCGGGCAGCAAAATAATCGCTTTGCGAAGCCCCATAATCATGGGAGCATTCACAAACCTGGTGGTGCGCATACGTATTTTACGGCGTTGCCTCTCGGAACAGACCTCCTTGATAATAGTGGCATAGGGCTCCTGATCAGTGACATCCTTGCTGTTTGGCAAAACCAGTATCCGCAATTTCCAATGCGTATAAAACAGGATGGCCAGGGAGCAAATGGTTCCCGCAAGCCATACCACGCCAAAAACATTCCAGAGTGATATCCAGACACCCGGAAAGACATTATGTCTGTGCCGCAGTACGGACAACCCGTTCGACATGAACTCCGGAAAAATCAGCGTCTTCGCAAAAGGCAGTTCAAAGGGAAACAGAAACCGCATCAAAGTGATGACACAGAATACCGCGGTGAGTTTAAAACCGATTCCCGCCAATACATCTTCATTGCGGAAGAGCATTGAAATCGCAGCCAACAACAGGTTGCTGACAACTACAGTCATCAGCACCGATGTAAAACTGAAATGAATCATAGCGCGCACCCTATTTTTTCTTTAGTTCAGCCAGCAGGTTCTCCAGAAGTTCGATATCCTGATCCCTCTCCGCTTCCGTTTCGCTCATGTTGAACATGCCTGCCAGAGCTGCCGGCATGTTGATGATGGCGCGGAAACTTCTGTAATCCTGCAGGAATTTTTCGGTGAGGATATCCTTGGACTTTGCCGTGAGGCCAAAGGTCCTGCTCAGGACATTGCCGCTGTACGTCACGCCCTGTACTTCCACCAGCTCATTGGCCAGCAGTTTGCGAAGCACGGCCTGGACGGTGCTCTGAGTCAGATCAATATCGGAGTTGACGATCTCGGTGGAGGTCAGAGCGCGGTCGGATTCGTGTAAGATTTTCAGCACTTCGAGTTCTTTGAAATTAAGTTTCATAAAAAATTTCTCCTTTTTTGACGTTATATATAGGTACCATTATAATTCACTGAGTAAAAATGTGCAAGATGTGACGATTATTTTCCTGAAAAAATTTTTACCATTTGAGTTGAAACGATGAAGTATTTCCTGATGAGAGGGGGAAATAATATAGGAAGCGGACAGACCGGCGGAAAATAGCAGGGAGAAATTGCAATTTGCGGAAAATTATGCTATAATCTGAAAAATATAGGCGGTGGCTGATATCGCTATAAAATAATGAAGGAGAATGGACATATGTTGAATAATAAATCAATTCTGATCACGGGCGGAACCGGAACCTTTGGCAAGGCTTTTACCAGATATGTGCTGGAGCATTACGATCCCAGGAAAATTATCATATATTCCCGGGATGAATTCAAGCAGTTCATCATGCAGAATGAGTTCAAGGAGGATGCCTCCCGGCTGCGCTTCTTTATCGGAGATGTGCGGGACCGGGACCGGCTGTCCAGAGCTCTTGAGGGGGTGGATTATGTGATTCACGCGGCGGCGCTGAAACAGGTGCCCGCCTGCGAATACAACCCCGCGGAGGCGATTAAGACCAATATTAACGGCGCGCAGAATGTGATCGACGCGGCACTGGACGCGGGTGTGAAAAAAGTGGTGGCGCTGTCCACGGACAAGGCGGTGAATCCCGTGAACCTGTACGGCGGAACAAAGCTGGTGTCGGACAAGCTGTTCATTGCCGCCAACGCGTATGCCGGAACGAAGGATATATGCTTTTCCATCGTGCGCTATGGCAATGTGGCGGGAAGCCGGGGGTCGGTGATTCCCTTTTTCCATAATATTCTGAAAAACGGCGGCAACCAGCTGCCGATTACGGATTACCGTATGACCCGGTTCTGGATCAGCCTGCGTCAGGGTGTGGAACTGGTGATCAAAGCCCTGGAAGAAGCCAGGGGCGGGGAGACCTTCATCTCCAAGATCCCCTCCTTTAAGGTGACGGATCTGGCGCAGGCCATGCTGCCCGGCTGTGAGATGCCGGAGGTGGGCATCCGGGAAGGGGAAAAGCTGCATGAAATCATGGTGACAGTGGAAGACGCTCCCCACACCTACGAGTATGACAAGCACTTTATCGTGTATCCCCAGATGGTGTGGAGCGACCGGCAAAAGGCGCAGCCCACGGGCAAAAAAGTGCCCGAGGGCTTCTCCTACAGCTCCGGCAACAACACCCAATGGCTGGGTGTTGAGGAAATCAGGGAATTGCTCAGGACGGTGGAACTGGAAAAATAGAACCGGGAGCGTGTTTGAAAAATCATTCATTGGGCATCACATCTGGCGGAGAGCATTTTTCAGACACGCTTTTGTCTGGATGCGTCAGGCCGTGCAGCAGCAGCGGCGTACACACAATCAGGCAGTAGATATAGCGCAGAGCGGCCATGGGCCCCAGAAAACAGGTGCCCAGATACAGCAGGGGCAGCATCCCCCATATCAGCAGGCTGCGGCGTTTTTGAAGGATGCTCCACAGCAGAGTCAGCACCACAAGCCATACATAGGGGGCATTGCGGAAAAGGTAGCCCAGGATGGGGATGTTGCGGTAGTTGATATGGTAGAACAGATAATTGTAATACTTTGTCGCTAGCGGGAAATAATCGTGCTTGACAATCTCATGCTCCGTGTCGATCAGCGTATGATAAAACGCGATGTCCGCCGAGACATAGACCCCCTGATTCAGGGGATACCAATACCCCAGGGTGTTGGTAATAATGCTTTCCAGATATTCGTCGGGGAATTGCAGACCAACCTTCATCCAAAGTTTGAAAAAATTCAGTTTATTGCTGCGGAGCAGATGTTCGTTGGCATTGTTTTTCACGGAATCGGCCAGATAGGGATTGTAGCCGGGGATGTCTCCCTCCTGGATATACATGCAGATTTCCTCGTACAGAGCGGGGTCCAGTTCCGCCCTTCGATAGCTGGCCACCCGGGCCAGGCACTGGAGGGGAACACACATCATCTCGCGCTGCGAATCGGAGTTGTAGGCATGGGTATACAGGATCAGTCCACGGTTGCAGAGAGAATGCAGCAACAGGACTGCCGCCAGTGTGATCAGAAAGGTTACTTTGGACTTCAGCGGTTTCAGATACAGAAGCACAATGATTCCCGAGGCCGCTATGGCGTAAACGGCATTGTTGCGCATAAGTCCCAGAAGAACGCCTGTCAGAATCATACCGGCGTAGCCCGGCCAGGTGAACTGTTCCCCATCCACCAGCAGCCGGAACAGAAAAATCGCATAGTACAGGAAGAAGGCCGCGCACAGCACATCCTTGGTGGCGGAAATCGCGAAGGCGGGATGCATGGGGAACAAAGCGAACCAGAGCAGCGTGCCCACACGGATACAGCGGGGAACTCCCTTTTTATAGAAATATAACAGCAGATAAGCAAAAGCGCTGGTAAGGATCAGCATCTGGAGCAGGGTGTAAAGCTGGTAGCCCGCGGAGACATTTCCCGCTTTCAGTCCCAGCTGGTAGGCCTTTCCCATCAGCAGGGTATGCAGCAGGGGATGGTGTGTCTTGTATATGTTATTGCATACCTCCCGCAACTGGTATTTGGCGTCAAACACAAAATTTCCCGGCCACTGGCTGAGAAATACCGGTATATAGGATAACATGAGAATCCCCCACATCAGCAGGAAATAGCAATAGCGATGGCTGGCCATAAAAAGATAGAAGCGCCCCGCGGGCTGTTTTTCCCATCTGGCGGCGTACCAGGACTGTATGCGGCCTGGCAGCTGAAACAATTCCGCGCATACGGGCGTGGTGCAGGCGCTGATCCCCATAATCAGAAAAAACTGGAAAACCGTCTCGGAGACGGAACGGAATATATCATTGGCATAATGGGCGTATCCGCCATAGACAATCGCCATTCCCAGCAGAATGCCCCCGATGGAGGATACAACCTTCAACCGCCTGTCCTTCCGCGTAAAAAAGCGGTTGAGCAGCCAGGCGGTAACGGCGAACAGCAATATGGCAGTAAGATTATAGCCAAAATAGTTGCCGCCGAAATAGACGGTCCCTTCTCCGTTCAGGGAGATAATCCTGGCCAGGGAGAGTGTGCTCAGATAGGCCAAAACGGCGGTGAGCAGGCGTCTCGGCCACGGGGATTTTATTTTGTAGAGCTGCATGACAGTTTCCTCCAATGCATAAAATATAAGTTAATATAACATTTTTCTCCGTCCACGTCAATAAAGCCCGGGCAGGAAGAAAAATCAGAACGTTCGCGGTGATAAGAAGAGTTGACGAGAGGATTCGGATTTATGGGAAAAAGCGTTCAGATGATCAAGAAGAACCTGTGCCGGATATACCCGCTGGTGCTGCTGCTCTATCCCCTCCGGCACATCCGGGTGGGCGCGGAGTGGTGGGACACGGGCTATAATTATGGCAACTTCACCTATATGGACCATATGGACCCCATGTGGCTGCTCAGTACCTATCTGGGCAACGCGCTGGGGCACCTGTTTACATTGCTCCCCGGCGGCGGCACTATGCTGGGACTGAATATTTACACAGGACTGCTTGTGAGCCTGCTGGCGCTGGGGGGGTACTTTTTCTTTACCCGCAGGGCGGGACTTTCGCGGACGCTGACCTTCTGGGGAGAGATGCTGGCGATCAGCTTCTGCTGGTGTCCCACGGCGCTGCTGTACAATTATCTGACTTATCTGCTGCTGGGAGCGGGTGTGGTGTTGCTGTACCACGCGCTGTCAGGAGATCATAAAAGGACCTGGGCATTTTTTGCGGGCGCGGGTGCCTGTCTGGGACTGAATGTCCTGGTGCGTTTTCCCAACCTGGCGGAGATGGCGCTTATATTGGCGGTGTGGGCCATGGCGCTGATCCGCCGTCAGAAGCCGGGGCCCACGATCTTGCAGACGCTGCAATGCCTGGCAGGTTATCTGCTTGGTCTGGGAGGGGGCATTGCCGTGATTGCGCTGCGGTATGGACCGGCCACCTACATTCAGGGGATCGCCCGTCTGTTGTCCATGCCCTCGGAAGCGTCGGAGTATACAGTTTACTCCATGGTGGTGCAGCAGCTGCGCAATTATCTGCAAAACTGCATATGGCTGGGATACCTGGTTCTGATCGTCGGTGTGGGCCTGCTCGCCTACAGCTCGTTTCCCGGCAAGGGGAAGTGGGGCAAATATGCCTGCTACGCGGCCTTCGCGGGCTGGAGCATTTATGAACTGATCACGGGCGGGGAATCCGGACTGAAAGCCGGGTGCAAGCGCGTCTTCCTTCTTCTGGCGCTGGGACTGGCCGTAGTTGATTTCCCGAAGCGGAAGTGGATCAAGCATGCGGGCTATGTGGCCTGTGTGTTCGGCGGATTTTACGGTCTGATGACCCGGAATATGTTTAACCTGAAATATAGCACCAAGCTCAGCGCGTTTCAGTGGGGAGCCGTGCTGCTGACGGCTACGCTGGCGGCGGGAGCAGTGACGATTCTGCGCAAAAAGAGCACGGAGAAGGAGAAACTGCTGTGCGGGCTGGGCATGCTGATTATTCTGATTACCCCGTTGGGCAGCAATAACCACCTGTATTCCGCCATCAACAATCTGTTTCTGGTGGCTCCGGTTACCCTGTGGATGCTGACGCGGTTGATCCGGTGGATACCGGATGAGAGGGGCGCGGCAGCGCAGGAGGGAAAAAACGGACAGGGCCGCTGGCGAATCGGTTTTTTCCCGGTGAAGGCCATGCTGGTGTGCGTCCTCTTTATGATTACCGTGCAGGGCGTCTTGTTCGGCGTGGGCTATGTGTTTTCCGAGGGGGACGGGGGAGAGAATCTACATACTCCCATTGCCGGCAATGCGGTGCTCAGAGGCATGCTCACTTCCCCGGACAGGGCGGAGGCCATCGGCAGTCTGTCCGCCTATGTGCAGCAGGAAGGGCTGGAGGGCAGGGAAGTGATCCTCTATGGACATATTCCCTCCCTGTCCTACTATCTGCAAATGCCCTTTGCCATCACATCCTGGCCGGATCTGCCATCTTACAATTATGAGGTCATGGTCGCGGATCTGGAGCGTCTGGCGGAAGAGATTGCCCGGGGGCAGAAGCGGAAACCGGTGCTGCTGCTGGAAAAGCGTCCGGGCAGCTATATTGCGAAAGGACCGGATGCTCTGAGCGCCCAGGGACTTGACGAGCGCCAGATCGCGGAGATTGCACAAAACCCCAAGCTGGGGCTTGTGGAAGACTGGATAGAGCGCTATGGATACGAACTTTGTTTTGAAAACGAAAAATTCCTGCTGTTTCTGGCATCGGAGGAAACAGGTGAATGAGGACAGAGATGAGAAAACATATGGATCATGGTGACGGAAAAAGGGCGGGTACGGAAAAGAGGGAACGCCTGGGGGAAATACTGGCGTACGCGCTGCTGGGGACGGTGTTTTTGCTGCTCCTGGCGCTGAATCTGTTCTGGGGGGATCACTGGATCGACTCGGACATGGCGGCGGAGATGATTTTTTCCAGGCTGCTTGCCCGGGAGGGCAAGTGGATCGCCACGGAGAACTGGTATTATTCCACGGAATTCCGCGTGTTATACACACAGCTGATCATGACGCCGCTGTTTCATCTGCTGGATGACTGGCATGTGATCCGGGTGCTCACCAACGCGGTTACTTATCTGCTGATGCTGGGTGCCTATTTTTACTGTATGAGGCCCTATGGCCTTCGCAGAAGCACGGTGGTTTTCTCCTCGGTAATTCTGCTTCTGCCCTTTTCGGAGACTTTCCTGACTCATATGCAGATGGGTAATACCTATATGTGGCATGTGATCTTGATCCTGCTGTCCTTTGGCATGTTTCTGCGTCTTTGCGGGCCCGGGGGGGAAAGACGGTCCGTGAGGGCTTTCACCGGCATTCTGTATGGGGCGCTCAGTGTGATCTGCGGCCTGTCAGGGGTGCGGTATATGCTGGCCTTACAGGTGCCGCTCTGCGCCGCAGCGGGCGTCTATCTTGTAAAGAGCGGAGAGTTCGCTGCGCTGAGAAGAGAATTCTCCCTACAGCACCCCTGGAGACAGGCCCGGCAGGTGCTCTCGGGGGAAAGACGGTCCTATCTGTGCTACAGTCTTCTGGGGCTCCTGTGTGCGGGCGCGGGGTATCTGATCAATGTGACGGTGCTGGGGCGCAGATTTCAGTTCCAGATGTATGACGTCACGAATTTTATCAAGGTTTTTCAGGGCGTACTGCTGGAGCGGACCCAGGATACCGTGGGAAATCTGCTGCAGCTGTTCGGATATATCGAGCAAAAGGGCTTTCTGTCCGTCAGGGGCCTGATCTCCATGCTGGCTTTTGGCTTTCTGGCAGGAATTGTGTTTCTGACTGTGCGGTGCGGCAGACTGCTCTCGGAGGAACGGGAGAGGACAGAAAGCCCACGGGAAGGTGCTGTCCGCCTGGCCCATAGCCGTCTGACCCTGTATTTCTTTGTGACGGCGTTTGCGCTGAACACTTTTGTGTTCCTGTTTACCACCAGCACCATCGTGGCGAGGTACTATATCACGGTGTTCCTTTTTGTGCTGCCCCTGTTGTGCGTTTACTACGAATATGAAAAACTGCCGCTGGACAGGCTGCTGCTCACGCTGCTGCTGTGCGGCGCGCTGGGGCTTACCACGGCGAAATGTGTTTATTCCTATATAGATAAGGATAAAAATGAAGATAAAAGGCCGGTGGCGGCCTGGCTGGAGGAGCAGGGCTATACTTTCGGCTATGCCAGCTACTGGAACGGCAATATCATTACGGAGCTCACAGACGGGCAGGTTGAGATTGCCAATATACACGAGATGGATAAAATGGACATGTTTACCTGGTCCAGCCCCGTGCAATATTATCAGGAAGGGTATCACGACGGCGAGACCTTTATTCTGCTGACATCCCAGGAGGCGGCGCAGTACGGGCAGGTGCCGGTGATCGCCGCGGGGGAAGTGGTCTATGACCGGCAGGGCTACGTGGTACTGCACTATGATTCGCCGGAGGAACTTTGGAGTTTTGTGCCCGTCGGAGCGGGCGGACAGGAGTCAGCGTGAAGTGGGAGGAAAGAATGGGGCGGAACAGATGGCAGCTGGCCGTGCTGGCGTTGGTATTTCTGGTACAATGCTTTTATATCAGTCAGAAGCAGGGATACCACATGGATGAACTGCTGACCTTTGAACTGGGCAACGCGGAGTACAATCCCTGGATTGTGCCCACCCAGCCCGAGGGCCGTCTGGCGAAATTCATGCGGCAGGAGATCTATGGGGACAGTGTGGGAGAAACGCTGGAAAATATAAAAAATACGGTGGCGGACGTACTGCAGAACAGGGGGGACAGCAAGCTCCTCACCTACAAAGCGGATGTCTATGAGGAGCCGGTATGGATCACCGGGCAGCAGTTTCACGAGTACATCACGGTGGGGGAGAGAGATGCCTTCAATTACCTGTCCGTGTACTTCAATGTGAAGGACGACAACCATCCCCCGCTGTATTTTATGCTGGTACACACCGCGTCTTCCGTCTTCCGGGAAAGGATTTCTCCCTGGATGGGATGTGTCTTTAACCTGGCGGCGGTCCTGGGCTGCTGTATCCTGATGTTCGCCCTGGGACGTCTGCTGGCCGCTTATGAAATCGTGGATCAAAAAAGCGGGGAGTGGTGGGGGCTGTGCAGCGGACTATTGTATGGCTGTTCCTCCGGCGCCATCGCCACGGCGCTGTTTATCCGCATGTACGGCGTCATGACTCTCTTGTGCCTGCTCACACTGTATCTGCACCTGCAGAAATGGCTGGGGGGACGCAGTCATACGCAAAAAGGCTTCATACAGAAAAACAGGCTGTTGATTCTGGTGACGGCCATGGGGTTCTGGACACAGTACTTTTTTCTGTTTTACTGTCTGCTGCTGGCGCTGGTGACGGTTATCCTTCTGATCCGGGAGGGAAGAAGAAGGGAAGCCTTCTGTTATATCCGCAGTATGATGCTTGCCGCCGTGGTGGGCGTGGGGGTCTATCCCTTCGGGGTCAGGCATATTCTGACCAGCGGCCGGGGGGTGGAGGCCATAGGCAACCTGCTTGGAGGGCTTTACGGATATGGAGAGCGACTGGCGGCCTTTGGCGGCATTCTTTTGCAGCGCGTCTTCGGACAGAAAATACCGGGTCTGATCGCGGCAGCTCTGTTGCTGTCAGCCGGGGCAGTCCTGGGGCTCAGAGAACGGAACAGAGAGGGCGGCTCCCGAAGAGGGCTTGGCTGGCTGCTCATTCTTCCCCCGGCGGGGTATTTTCTGCTGGCGGCCAGAATGTCTCCCTATATGGTGGACCGCTATATCATGCCGGTGTTCCCCTACGCGTCCATGGCCGTCGCGGGGCTTCTGACGTACCTGCTCTGCCGCAGGGGGCCGTGGGCCAGGGGGTTTTGCCTGCTCACGGTTTTGCTGCTGGCGTCTGTCAATATTTTTACCTATGACGGGGAATATCTGTATCGGGGCTATAACACCCAGCTGCGCATATCCCAGGAGTACGGGGACCTCCCCTGTATCTGCGTCTACGAGGGCTATGGCTTCTATGACAATCTGCTGGAGTTTGAGAACTACGAACGGACGCTGCTGCTGAAACCTTCCGAACTGGAGGGCAGACAGGATATATCCGGATTGCCGGAAGCGATTGTTCTGGTCAAACAGAGTGTCAGCCCCGAGGCCTGGAGCCGGGTTCAGGAGATTCTGAGCGGCTACGGTCTGGAACCGGACAAATTTTTGATCCGCGGGACCGGCGTCTACGGAGACATGCTCCTGCACTGCACGAATGTACGCAGCTCTTCGTGAGCCGGTGGGTGTGGAGCGGGAGGGAAGTCCCCATAAACGGTTGACAGAAAGGGCCGGATAGTAGATAATCAAGTAAGATAATGGAAAGAGGAACGGTGATGCCCATGGATAAAATTGCGGTGCTGATACCATGCTATAATGAGGAAAAGACCATCGGGAAGGTGGTCGCAGATGTGCGGGATGCTCTGCCGGAGGCTACGGTTTATGTATATGACAACAATTCCACGGACAATACGGCCAGGCTGGCCAGGGATGCCGGAGCTGTGATCCGTCAGGAATATGCCCAGGGAAAAGGCAATGTGATCAGGCGCATGTTCCGGGAGATAGACGCGCAGTGCTATCTGATGGTGGACGGCGATGACACCTATCCCCTGGAATGCGCCCGGGAGATGGTGGATCAGGTGATCAGACGCCACGCGGATATGGTGGTGGGCGACCGTCTCTCCTCCACGTACTTTACCGAAAACAAGCGTCCTTTTCACAACTTTGGCAACAGCCTGATGCGGACCTGCATCAACAGTCTGTTCAAAGCCAACATCAAGGATATCATGACAGGGTACAGGGCGTTCTCTTATGAGTTTGTAAAGACTTTTCCGGTTTTTTCCAAAGGTTTTGAGATCGAGACAGAGATGACCATTCACGCCGTCAACTACAATATGCAGGTGGAAAATGTCATTGTGGAATACAGGGACCGGCCCGAGGGCAGCGTGTCCAAACTCAACACATTCCGGGACGGTATGCGGGTAATCCGGAAAATGATGCAGCTGTATAAAAACTATAAGCCCCTGAAATGCTTTGGCCTGATCGCCCTTCTCTTTGTGGCGCTGGCCGCGGCTTTGTTTGCCCCCATCGGGCTGGAGTATCTGGAGACCGGGCTGGTGCCCAGATTCCCCACGATGATCGTGTGCGGGTTCCTGGTTATGGCCGCGATGCAGGCTTTCTTTTCCGGCATGGTGCTGGACGTGCAGGTGGCCAAGGACCGCAGGGATTTTGAGTACCATCTGAACAAGATTTATTCCGAGAAGAGTCTGAAATGCGCGGGTGCCCATTGGGGCTCCCGGGAAGAGCAGGACTAGAAGCGGCATCCCCCGTGGCGGCCGGGACCGATGGGAAACAAAAAGATGAAAAAATGGCAAGTGAGAGGAAGCGCGGCGGCTTTTCTGCTGTTGCTCATGGCTGTGGCGGGACGGGTGACGGCCCCTGTATATTATCTGAATGACGATGTGACCATGCGGAGCATCCTGTCGGGTGCCTGCACAGGCATCCCGGACGGCCATGCGGTATATATGAAATATCCTTTGACAGGTCTGCTGGCGGGGCTTTACAGGCTCACGGGGAAGCTGGGGGTGTCTGTGCCGTGGTTTGACTTGTTTCTGGCGGGGTGCGTTCTGCTGGCCGGGGCCGGGATTCTGGCAGGGTGCGTGGAGGCGGCAGGGGAGAAGCGGGCCGTGGGCCGGGCGGCAGCGGCGCTTTTGGGCATACTGTTCTTTGCCGGGCTGTTTCTTCCGCATTATCTCTATCTGCATTATACCATTGTCGCGGCCATACTGGCCGGGGGAGCGCTGTTTTTGTGGGAGGCGGGACCGGGCCGGGCATTGCCGGTGCTTTTGCTGGTTCTGTGCTATCAGGTGAGGAGCCAGGTCTTTTATCTGGCGCTGCCTTTTTTGCTGGTGGCGGTTCTGGACAGGGGGCTGGAGGCGGCGAGACGGCGCAGCGGGAATCTGGCGGCGGGAATCCCGCTGGCAGTTCTGGCACTTGCGGTGGCCGCATGCTGGGGCGTGGACAGGATCGGGTATGGCAGTGAGGAATGGCAAAGCTACCGGGAATACAATGCCAGCCGGACAAGCCTTTATGATTATACGGATTTTTTGTCCACGGACCGGTACCGGGAGCGATATGAGGAGCTGGGCCTGAGCCTGGAGCAGTATCAGGTGCTCGCGCATTATGACACGGTGCTGGATCAGGAGATAGACGCCCGGGTGCTGGACCGGACGGTGACACGCCTGGCCGCGCTGAGAGGGGAGGCGGCAGGAGAGGGATATCTGAGGCAGTGTCTGGAAAGCTATTACCGCCATGTCCGCTATGACGGCAGGCCCTACAGTCTGGTGTGGGCGGGCGGCTATGGTATCCTGTTGCTTCTGCTGGCCGTACACAGGCGCTGGGACAGACTGTTGCTTCTGGGGGCGCTTCTCGCAGGGCGCAGCCTGATCTGGGTCTACCTGATTGCCAGGGGGAGATTTCCGGAGCGTATATGGATTTCCCTTTACCTGATGGAACTCTGTCTGCTGCTGGGCATGACGCTGCGGGAGAGCGCAGGGAGCCGGGAGGCATGGGGGTGGAGCAAAAACCGGGGGGGCCGCGCGGGAATTGTTTCTCTGGGACTGGCGCTGCTGTGTATGACGGCGGCAGTGGAGCTTCCGCGGACCGCCGCCAGGGCGGAGGAACAGCAGAGAAAGCAGGCGCAGTGGAATCTGCTGACGGAGAGCCTGGAGGCGGAGGAGAATACATTTTATCTGATGGATGTGTTTTCGGCGGTGGCCTACGCAGGGGAAGTGTATAAAAAGGATTCGGAACAGATCATGCTTCTGGGAGGCTGGCTGACACAGAGTCCCCTGGTAGCGCAGCGCCTGGCAGCCTATGACGCATCGGACGGCGCTCAGGCATTGCTGCACGGTCAGGTCCGCCTGATTGCGGCGGGGGACAGGGATATCTCCTGGCTGGAAGCGTATCTGGCCGGGAGACTGGGAGCCGTGGAACTCAAAGCCCGGGAATCGGTTTCCTGCGGAGAGGACGTGGAATTTGTAATCTATCAGTTGGAAGACAAGAATGCCGCATATCCAGAATGCCGGGCCCTTTCCTGTCGGAAGGACGGTCTTTTTACAGCAAATGTGGAGGAATCATAAGAGCGCATGAAAAAGATGCCGGAAGTGGTAGAAAAAATATGTACAAAAGCCATACATGGGATGATGCTTCCTGTGAGTCTGGTGCTTGCATACTGGGCTGTCCGCTATACCCATCACTATCCTGCGGACCTGAGCGAAGGGCGGACCATTATAGAGCCGGATTCCCCGGCGGTAAACCTGCTGGTCTTCTGCGGGGCGCTGGCCGCGGCCTGGCTATTGCAGCGGGTTGTTCTGCGGGGGGAAGAGGCCGCGAAGAGAAGGCGCGCGCGCAAGGTTGCCCTGGTGGTGACGGGGGGGATGGGGATTCTGCTTGCCATATGGGTATCCATCTGCCATATTACGCCGGTGTGGGACCAGATGCAGGTGTATCTGGATGCCATGGATTTTAAGGTCGGTAATTTCCGGGATATGACGGGCTATATCTATATGTGTCCTCATCAGTACGGACTGACCTTTCTGTATGAGATATTTCTGGCGTTCGGCGGAGGCTACAGGCTGTTACAATATATCAATGTGCTGATGATCATGGGGATTGTCTGGAGCTCTTACGCTCTGGTGGATGAGCTGTTCGGGGATGTGAAGGCTTCTTTGTATGTGATTGTGGGCAATCTGCTTTTTTTCCCTATGTGGATCTATGTCAACTATGTATATGGGGAATTGCTCTCCATGGGGTTCAGCATGTTGGGAATCTGGCTGCTGGCGCGGGGATGTCATAGAAAAAGAAATCTGTGTATTCTGTTGTCGCTGCTTTCTTTGAGCGTGGCGCTGCTGGCCCGGAGCAATGTGCTGGTGCTGCTGATCGCGGTATGTCTGTCGATGCTGATCTACAGCCTGAGACAGCGCAGCCTTAAAATGCTGTTGGTTGCGGTTCTGACGCTGCTGATGCCCCTGGGCGCCATCGGGGCCATGCGCCTGAGCTATGAACTGCGGTCCGGGATCAGGATAGAGGGAGGCATACCGGCCAGCATGTACGTGGCCATGGGCATGCAGAGTTCCACCGGCGGCGCCGGTGTGTATAACGGGTACAATAATTCCGTTTTCCGGGGCGAGGCGGGAAGTGATGAGGAGAAAGCCAATGAGATCGCGCTTTCCTATATCCGGGGAAGGCTGCGGGAATTTGGGGCCGACATGACCATGACCAAGGATTTCTACAAGGAAAAGATACAGGAGCAGTGGAACGAACCCACTTTTTGCAGTCTGGTGATGACAGCGACTTTTGAGCAGCCCCCCAAGGGCATAGTGGAAAAACTCTACTATGGCAGTTGGCAGCAGCATTACAGGGATTATACGAACCGTTATCTGACGGTGCTGTATCTGGGCGTGGTGGTGTACTGCGTCGCAGCCCTGACGCGTAAGAGCGATATTTTGCAGTGTCTTATGCTGATCGGGGTTTTTGGCGGTTTTTTGTTCAGCATTTTGTGGGAGGCCAAGTCCAGATATGTGCTGCCCTATATCGTCTTGCTGATTCCCTATATGGCCCTGGGGATTTCCGCCGCGCAGAACTGCCTGGGCGGGGCGCTGCGCGGAATCGGAAAACGGCAAAAGACAGCCGGAGCTGAAAAGGAAAGGCGAAAGAGTGATGTGTGAGTACAGAGACCCGGCCATGGCAGTATATCTGCGGCCCATGACCCCTGAGGATACGGACCTGATCATATTCTGGCGAAATCAGGACGCGGTGCGCCGGAATTTCATCTATCAGGAACTTTTTACCAGAGAAAGCCATGAACATTGGACGCGTACCATGGTGGAAACCGGCAGAGTGGTACAGATGATCATCTGTGAAGCGCAGGGAGGGAGGCCGGTGGGGTCTGTCTATCTGCGGGATATTGACCGCAGACATAACAAAGCGGAGTACGGCATTTTTATCGGCGGGGACGGAGCCCGGGGAAAGGGATACGGAACCATGGCCGCACGGATGATGATCCGGTACGCCTTTGAAGAGATGGGCCTGCACAGGCTGTTTCTGCGGGTTTTCGCGGATAATACCCGGGCCATCCGCAGCTATGAGAAGGCTGGGTTTAAGCGGGAAGCCTGTCTGCGGGACGATGTCCGCATAGACGGATGTTATCGGGATATAGTGCTGATGGGCATTCTGAACACGTAAAAAATCCGAAACTGCGGGTCCGGGAGGAAGGAGCTGGGACAGCGGTTTCGGAACTGAAATAAGGAAATACAGGATGAATGATATGAAAAAATGTGTCAGCTTTATAATACCCTGTTATCGTTCCGAGCATACATTGCCCCAAGTGGTAGCAGAGATCCGCACTACGCTGACGGGAATGAAAGAGTACGACTATGAAATAATTCTGGTCAACGATTGTTCCCCGGATGGAACCTGGGCGGTGATCCGCGGGCTCTGTCAGGAGGATGGCAGAATCCGGGGAATCAGTTTTGCCCGCAATTTCGGCCAGCACGCGGCGCTGATGGCGGGGCTGCGGCAATCTGCGGGAGACTATGTGGTATGTCTGGACGACGATGGGCAGACCCCGGCGGACGAGGCGGGCAAACTGCTGGAAAAACTGGAGGAGGGGTACGACGCGGTCTATGCCAGT
The DNA here is from genome assembly GCA_910583845.1 of uncultured Acetatifactor sp. Classification (GTDB taxonomy): domain Bacteria; phylum Bacillota; class Clostridia; order Lachnospirales; family Lachnospiraceae; genus Acetatifactor. The sequence continues at coordinate 155,856 of CAJUAB010000004.1, read as the reverse complement.
TATGCCCACAAAAGGCATTCCCTTTTCCGCAATCTGGGAAGTAAGGTGAATGAGCTGATGACCCGCATAATGCTGGAGAAGCCCGGAGAATTATATATTTCCAGCTATTTTGCCGTGCGCAGGTTTGTGGTGGAGGATATGGTGCGCTATGAAAATTCCTATCCCTATGTCATCGGGCTGGTGCTGCGGGCCACCAAGAATATCACCAATGTGGAGGTAAACCACCGGGAGAGACAGGAGGGAAGCTCCGGCTATACCCTAAAGAAGCTGCTGGGCCTGTGGTTCAACGGATTCACCGCGTTTTCCGTGAAGCCGCTACGGATTGCCACCTGCATGGGAGCCTTAAGCGCCGCCGCGGGTTTTTTATACGGTCTGTATACGATTGTCAAGCGCCTGGTAAATCCGCAAGTGCCTGTCGGATTCAGTTCCACTATGTCGGCCATCGTCTTCTTTGGGGGGATGATCATGATCATGCTGGGGTTGATCGGAGAGTATATAGGACGGATCTATATCAGCATGAACAATTCTCCGCAGTACGTAATCCGCGAGCGCGTCAACACAAAAGAGCATGCAAAGCACACTTTCAATACACAGGAAGTTACGCAACCCTCCGGGGAACTCTGAAAAAACTCTGTTTCCAGAAAACGAGTTTTGCAATCACCTAAGACTCTGAAAAAAGAAGGGAGAGGCTCCATGGAAAAGCCGTCTGAAAGACAGAATTTCTTCAAAAAGCTATGGCACTGGTGGAACCGGGACCGGAGAATCCTGACTCTGAAAGCGGGGCTCGCGGCCCTGCTTCCGGTTTTGTGCTGCATGGCGGCCTGCGCGGCCCAGGGCGGCAGTCTCTCCCAGGTTTATCTGCCCGCTTCGGAGTGGAATGACGAGCTGTTCTACTATAAACAGGTGGAGGGGATCTTGTCCCACGGTTATCCCCAGGGGTATTTTGGCTTCAATGAGAGCCATGCGTTGAAACTCTCCTTCGCGGCCTGGAGTCCCGTGCTGGTGTGGCCCTGGCTGCTCTACGGACTGGTGGCAGGGTGGAATCTGATGGCCCCCATCTACAGCAATATTCTGTTTCTCACATTGGCGCTGCTCGCCTTTGTGCTGCTCACAAACCCCGGCTGGAAACAGCTTGGGCTGCTGGCGCTGCTTTTCTGCTGCTTTATGCCCTACACCCGCTATATGCTCTGCGGTATGCCGGAGATTATTTGTTTCAGTGTGCTGATTGTCTACTGGGGGCTGCTGATCCGCACGGTGGAAAAAGAGACGGCGGGCAAGGTGGCGCTGCTGTTTTTGCTGGGGGGCACCATGACCCTGATGCGCCCCTATCTGATCCTGTTTTTACTGGGGCCCTCCTGGCTGTGGATTCGCAGGCACAGAGCGGCGGGCCTGGCAGGCTCTCTGGCTGTGACGGCCGCGGCGGCGGGCGGGTATATGCTGATCAAGCATGATCTGGGGGCGGCATATTTTACGCCGCTGTTCAAAACGGAGTGGCTGAGTCCTTTTTTGCAGGGGCATATCTTCACCGGCCTCAGGGGAATGCTGGCTAAGATTTACTATGAGGGCAGGACTTTTCTGGCGCTTACATTGCAGGGATTGAAGAGCGGACTGGCGGAAGGCGCGTTTTTTGCGATTTTTCTTGCAATGCTGCTGATCCTGCTGTGGCAGTTTGTGGCGGATTTGCGCAGAAAAAAGAAAAAACAGGCGTTACTGAACGGATATCTTGCTTTTTGTTTTTTCAGCATGTGGATGGCCCTGCTGTTGATGTACAAAATGAAGGAGGGAAGTAAACATCTGCTGACCTTTATGGCCGTGGGTATTCTGGCGATTGCGCTGATGGAGACCAGATTCTACAAAAAGGCGGTGATCATCGGAGCGCTGTGTATCTATCTGTTCTGGTACCAGGGGGACCAGCCCGGGGATTACCGGATCTATTTTGCCAATCAGGAGAGGATAGAGCAGCTGGCTTACTGGCAGCAGGTCTTTGCGGAGGAAATGGTTCTACAGGAGGAGAATCCCCCCAATTTCGACAATTCTGTGATATGGACCTTCAATGATGTGCCGGCGGGCTCCGGAGACGGCGAAGCGGTGCTCACGGACTGGCAGATCCTGTACGCCCTGCCAAAGGGCTGGGGAATCAGCTGCTGCTACAGGGAATATGTGGAGGAACATCTGGAGCAGCTGCAAAGTCTCTATCTGACTATACCGGCGGGGGGGGAATTGCAGAGAAGCTGTGAGGCCCTGGGGATGGAACAGGTGGGACAGGATGGACGCGTGTGTGTCTATCGGACGAGGTAATCCGGCTTATGCCTATGAGCGCAGCATGTATATCCGGGGATGGAAAGGCGTGTAGATTAAATGGAGCAGATCAGACAAACAGTTGCCCTGCCCAGACGGTATTACAGTTTTATTGTTATGATATGGACACTTGCATTGGGGTTGGCGGCAGTGGTGTTATATATTCTGTTTCCACCGGCGGAGCGCAGTATAATGGGGGCTTGTGTGGCGGCGGACGCACATAGGCCGGCGGAAGCATGGCGCTATCTGCGGTTCCAGGTTAAGATGGAGTTGTGTCAGCCCTATCTGGAATCTATGGCAGAGGGAGAATATGAGGCGGTATTTCTGGCTATGTATTCTCTGGAAGCCTATGAGATGGAGAGCTTTCGTAAGTATCGGGGACTGGATACTCTGAAGATTGAGCCTGTGCTTGAAAACTCCATGGAACTGCTGGGAATATTGGAGCAAATGCTCTCTGATGATATGTCTGTGGAGCGGGTTTATCTGGGGATTGATCCGGTAAAAATGGAACGGCATCTGTCATGGGAGGATGAATTGGACTGGCAGCAGACAATCGGGGCCCTCATGCAGAAGCATGAGGAGATTACCTGGGAAGTGCTTCTGGCATATCCCTCGTTCACAGAGTGGCAGCTCCTGTCAAAGGAAGAACGAAAGCGAGGCATAGAAGGATACGAGAGGGCTATGAATGTCATAACTTCGCAGGAAAACACACTACTCTTTTTTATTGGGGGGCAGGAGTGGCTGATCTGTAATCAGGAAAATTATCAGGGGAACGGGACACTGAATGCCAGCATTGCTGACAGGGTCATGCTGAATGTATTTTGTGATCAGCATTATCGGGTTACTGCGGACAATCAGAGGGAGATGATAAAGGAACTGGAAGAGACCTTGTACAACTGGCAGTCCGAGCCGCTCTATGTGAGAAGACGGGAGGGGGACATGCTGGTATTTCTGGGAGACAGTATATTCGGAAACTTCACGGATAGTTCGTCAGTGCCCGGTGTAGTGGAATATTTTACTGGCGCATGCTGCATCAACTGCGGGTATGGGGGAATTTGTCTGTCTGCGGGAAGCGGGGATGTGGTGGGAGTGGATGTGATAGGAAATCTGTGTAATGGCGGCACAGGGGATATCCCGGAGGGAACACCGGCTTACAGAGGGATACAGAGCTTTCTGCAAAGTAATATGGAGAGCGGACGCATAGTGTTTTTACTGAATTATGGAATTAACGATTACCTTGTAGGGAATCCCGTTGAAACGGAGGACAAATACGAAATAACCACATATGCCGGTGCTATGAGAACAGGGATTGAGTTGCTACAGGCTGCCTTTCCCAACGCGGAGATCGTAGTTATGTCGCCCAGTTATATCACCTATTGGGACGAGGGCACCCGTATTGGCAGTGAAACCGGCAGCGTACTGACGGAGTATGTGGATACAGCCGTAAGGGTGGCGCGGGAATATGGGCTTTATTACATTAATGTCTATGAGCATATGAAGTCCTGCGCGGAGGAAGAACTGTTGACGGCTGACGGCGTTCATCCCAATGAAAGCGGACGTTTTTACCTGGGAAGGCTCATCTGCGGAAAATTGAATGAGATAAAGTAAAATCGGACATAAATATACAAATCCAGAATCACCAGGAATAAAAAAGGGGTGCCACAAAATATGCGCCCCCTTTTCTGGATTCAGCTATTCTTTGCATAAAAGCCCACCAATTTTTCCACAATATGAATTACATCGTCCACATCCTGATCTGTCAGGGAATAGTACAGGGGCAGGCTCATGACTTCCTGATAATAGTGTTCCGCTTCGGGACACAGCCCCTTTCTGTAGCCAAGATGTTCATAGTGGGAATGCCAGTATACCGGCATATAGTGTACCTGGGAATGGATGCCTTCCGCTCCCAGCGCGTCGAAGAATTCCCTGCGGGTGCAGCGCAGCGTCTCCAGGCGGAGCCGCAGAATATACAGGTGGCGGGTGGTTTCGGATTCCGGAATTTCCCGCTGTACCTGTAGCTGGGGAATATGGGAGAAAGCGGCGTCATATCTGGCCACGATTTCCCTGCGGCGTCTGGAGAACAAGTCCAGTTTGTCCAGCTGGCTGATCAGCAGCGCGGCCTGAATTTCCGTCAGGCGGTAGTTGTAGCCATAGGCAACCTGCTCGTTGTACCAGGGATCATCCGTGGGATGTTCCATCTGACTGCGGTCCCGGGTGATGCCGTGAGCGTGAAGCAGGACCAGTTTATCGTAAAGCGCCCTGTCGTTGGTGGTCACAGCGCCGCCCTCACCGGCTGTCACGGTCTTTACCGGATGGAAACTGAAAGTGGTCATATCCGCCAGACTGCCCACAGGCTGTCCGCGGTAGCGGGTGCCGATGGAGTGCGCGGCATCCTCGATCAGCGTCAGCCCATGCTCCCGGCATATGGCGCGGATTTCGTCAAGCTCTGTCGCCTGGCCCGTAAAGTCCACGGCCACCACCGCCTTGGTCCTGGGAGTGATACAGGCCCGTATGGACGCGGGATCAATGTTGTAGGTCTCGGGGTTGATGTCCGCAAATACGGGTTTTGCACCGCAGTACAGGGCACAGTTGGCGCTGGCGGCGAATGTGATGGGGGTGGTGACCACCTCGTCCCCGGGGCCGATACCGGCGGCCAATGCCGCGATATGCAGCGCCGCGGTGCCGTTGCTGACTGCCACGCAGTATCTGGCGCCGGTGATGGCGCAGAGTTTTTCTTCCAGCTGTGTGACCCGGGGACCGCAGGTCAGATAGTCGCTTTTCAAAGTGTCCGATACTGCCCGGATATCCTGCTCGTCTATAAACTGTCTTCCGTAGCTCAGAGGGATGGTGCGGACGGGGGTGCCGCCGCAGATTGCCGGCTTTTCCATTTTGATACCTCTTTTCTATGATATTTATAGCAATAGAACCATATATGGCGTTGCGCCTTGTTTATTATATACCCATTCTGTCAGACAGAAAAGAGAAAACGATCTTTTTTTGATTTGCTGAAAAGGGCAGGGATCATTTCCAGACCCAGAGCCGCGTAGGGCAGCAACAGCAGGAAATAGGGGAAGATATAGCGGGAGTTGGCTTCCCAGACCATATGGAACAGAAAGCCTCCCAGGACGGCAATCATTCCCATATAGAAGGAAAGGCCGACTGTAGGGTCCTGCGCCCTGCGGCGGAACAGGACCAGCATGCAGGTAAAGGAACCGCCGTAAATCAACAGCTGGTAAATATTACAATAGTGAATAAAGGGGGCGGCCAGTGTACCGGTATACAATTCCTCCACAAAATCTCTGCGGCCGTCAGTGTGGGCCGCGGTGGCCTGCCTGCAAAAATAGCTGCCGTCCGTCCACTGGGAGAGAAACTTATCCCTGTAAAACCGAAAGGCGAAGCCGGGGGAGGCCCGGAAGGCGGAGAGGGATTGTGAAATGGCGTTTTTGCTTTTCTGGGCAGTGACGGCGGTATCCAGATGGCTCTCCTCGTAGGTGTCAAAGTTAAAGCCATTATACCAGCCGTTTCCCCGGTCGGATTCCTGCATCCCCATGGCCACATAGGAGATGGCGGGAACGCCGGTGCTCAGCACATTCCCGGCGCGGTATTCATAGAAGCGTTGTATGGCGGGCTGGACGGTGAGACAGCCCGCGGCCAGGAGGGCGGCGAAGACCGGAAGGGAAGCTCCGCGCTGCCGCGTCCATTCCCACAGGACCACGAGAACGGCGGCAATCATCACGATCAGAGAGTTCTTCCGCAGGGCCACTCCGGACACCAGCATCAAAAGACTGCCGGTCAGAGACAGAAATCCGTGACGCGAGGAGAATTTTTCCTTTTGTAAATAGTTCAAAAGCAGATAAAGTCCTCCGCTGAGAAGGGCGAAAGAAGGAATTTCTCCGTAAACAAAGGAAGTGTAGAAGAGCAGAGGCGCGTTCAGCATGGCCAGAAACAGATATACCGACGCCGCCCTGTCGCTGTCACGGGAAAGCAGACAGGTAATCTTATACTGAAAAAATACAGCGCCGCAGGCCATTGCCACATTGACGCACTGTATGATATAGTGAGCCGCATAGGGGATGGGCAGCAGGTTCCAGAGCCGGATTATGATTTCATAAAAGGCCACAAGTCCCATCTGCTGGGGATAGTAGGACAGATAGGAGTCCGTGGGATGGATGACCTGTGTATGACCGGAGGCCAGCGCCTGGGCGATGGAGTATACGCTGGCGGAATCCGCGGCTGGGATATTCCTGCCGCAGAATATCAGAAACAGGCCCCAGAGACCGATCCAGGCCATGGCGGCGCACAGGAGAAGGAACCTGCGCCTGCCTGCCGCGGGATGGCAGATTTTCATAAGCCCAAACAGGCATATAAGCAGGACTGCCAGACCCGCCAGATGTAAAAGGACGGGTTCCCAGTGAGCGACGGACTTCTGGGTGGTCATATCCTCCGCGTAATACCCCCAGAGCAGGCTGCACAGCGTCAGCGCGCCTGTCAGCAGCAGAGTGAGAAAACGCACAGAGCGCAGTCCCACGTTATAAATACAATGAAAAATATTCCATTTCTTTTCCATATTTTCCTCTATCCCCATATCCCGAGCGTAGCTCGTGCGAAGCTCCCGTATGGTCTGGTACTGCGCCAATCCGTATTTGGACGATCCATGGTCTTGCAGATTCATTATAGTGGATAGAAGGGAAATATACAACATATTATTTTTACCTGTATATTTGCTGATACTTGCATCCGTTATGGCTCTATTGTATACTTACATAAATGTGTGGAAGGCGCGGTGAGAAAAGTGAATTTGCAAAGTCAGAAAAAATTTTGCCATTTTTTATGGAATATACTCCCATTTTTGGGCCTTGCGCTCTGGGGGACGCTGTGTGTCACCGACAATCTGTGGTATGACGAGGGATATACGGCGGCGCTGATCTCCCATCCGCTCAGGGAACTTTTGGAGATTACCGCTCAGGATGTGCATGCCCCATTTTACTATGTACTGCTGAAAGGGTTCTATACGCTGTGCGGCGGAGGAACGCGCTTCTGGTCCCTGAAGCTGTTCTCTCTGCTCTTTATGGAGGCGTATCTGTTTCTGGGGAAATATGGTGTGAAATACTTGTTTGACGAAGTGACGGCGGTGTACTTTATGCTGTTCTCACTGCTGATGCCCGGCATGTGCGTTCAGGCGGGCAATGCCCGGATGTACGCCATGGGGCTGTTCTTTTTTACCGCCGCCGGGCTGCTGGCCTGCGCGATCCTGCGAAGGTCCACAGGAAAGAGATGGATCTGTTTCTGCCTGTGCAGCATTGGCAGCGTCTATAGCCACACATTCACGATGATCCAGACCCTTTTTCTGTATCTGATTCTCCTGGGGGCGCTGCTGCGGCAGAAAAAGACCGCCCTGATAAAATGGTATCTGGGGAGCGGGCTGGCGGTGGCGGCCTGCTACATGGCATGGCTGACAGTCCTATACCGGCAGATGCAGTCCAGAATCACTTCCGCGGGAGCCAATGAGGAATTGTTCATTCCTGATTTGTACACGCTGATGGACTACTGCAAGGAGTGGTTTTCGGCTATGGACACGCCCATCACTTTGGTGGTTTATCTGGGCATGGCGCTCACTCTGTTTCTCGGCTATTACGCGGTGGACGGCATGAGACGCGGCGGGAGCCGTATTCCGGCCTGGGGGATGGGGATTCTGGGGCTCACCGCGTTGACGGGCTGCCTGCTGTCCTATTATGTGACTCCCTGCTTTCTGGGCCGCTATATCTTCCCGGGATTCGGGGCTCTGGCTCTGTGGTACGCGGCGGGCATGAGGCAGATTTCGTCCCGCAGGATCAGGGCGGCGGTGATGCTGACTTTTCTGATATGTTTTGTCATGCAGTACAGGTCTGAGTCAGGGCTGGAGTACGACAGGGGACTTGCGGAATATCAGAAGTTCTATGAGGAAAACGTGCAGGAGGAGGATCTGATTATGGCCACGGATATCCACACCCTGTACCTGAATATTTATCACCCGGAGCGTCCCTATATGGTCTATGGCTACCTGCCCTCGTTCTCCCCCTTTCAGAATACGACGGTATTTACCCGGTGGGAGCAGCTGGAGGATGTGAAGGGGACGATCTGGCTGTACGCTTTCACGGAAAGGGATCTGCCCGGTTTCAGTCCTTTCTACAGCTGCGAGCTGGCATTCCGGTTTCACTATATGTATTATGATTTCGCGATTTACAGGCTGGAGCCCGCCGGAGAGAGCCAGACATGAAAACAGATGGCGTCCGGCTTCGCCGCAGGCTGTCCCGCGGCGCTTATTCTTTTATGGCTTTTCGTCCGTTACACGCTTTCACAATCTGGTAAAATATGCTATAATATCCCGAAATGCAACACGGTTAATCATGCGAGGGCTTTTTTATATGAAGGAACGGATCTATATCTGTCACACCTATTATCATGTATATGTGACATTTTTAAAAGAACTGACCCGCCCTAAGGGGCAGCGGGGACAGGCCACGCTGGTACTCAGCAATCTGTCCATAAATTTCGAGCGGCTGAAAGAAAGGGTGGAGGCCGTGGGATTGTTTGAGGCGGTGGTGGAGTTTGACGAAAAACGGGACACGGCCTTCCCGGAACTGGCCAGATACCGGCAGGATACGGGGAATCTGGTGAAAAATCTCATAAACAGAGTCCTTTTTACCAGAAAGTTCGCCCGGGCCCTGGCCCCCTCGATCCCGGTGAATCTGCGGGAGTACGGTGAAATCTATGTGTATTGTGATTCGGACCCCATCGGTTACTATCTGAACGTGTACAAGATTCCCTATCATGCGTTGGAGGACGGACTGAACTGTCTGAAAAATTATGACGCGGCCCGTTATGACAACCGGGGACACTTCGGACTGAAAGCCTTTTTGTCCGAGAGATGCAATCTGATTTTTATTCAGAACGGATATGGGAAATACTGTATGGATATGGAGGTCAATGATATTTCCCTTCTCAAATATCCTTACCGGAAGTATATCCAGCAGCCCCGGCAGGAGATGGTGGAGAAACTGACCCAGGAGGATAAGGAACTCATTTTAAGAGCTTTTGTGCGCGACATGGAGAGCCTGCGCGCGCAGCTGTGCGCCGGGGAGGGAGGGGATGTCCGGAGACAGGACAAAATTCTGATTCTGACAGACCCGCTGTGCAGCCTTGAGGTCCGGGAGAGGATCTTTAAGGATATCATCGCGCGCTTTGAGCCGGAGGGAAAGATTTTTATAAAACCCCATCCCAGGGACGAGCTGGACTACCGGACTCTGTTCGGGGAGTATCCCCAGTTTGACGCCACAGTGCCCATGGAGATGCTGAATTTTTTCCCGGGGATTCACTTCAAAAAGGTGGTGGCGGTGCTGACGGAGGTGGGGGCCATCCGGTTCGCGGACGAGAAAGTGCGGCTGGGAGAGTCGTTTATGGACAAGTATGAGGACCCGCTGGTACACAGGCAGAACGAGCAGATCTGAGAACAGGCCCCTTGATCAGGGCCGGGAAAACAGACAGAATTGAGAGTATAAATCTATGGGACATATTCTGAAAAAGCTGAATATTTTGTTGGAAAAAACGCAGAAGCGCGCTATGGGGGGGCTGGTGGCGCTGATGGTGGTCAGCGCCGGGCTGCAGACCCTGGGAGTGGGAATGATTCTGTCTGTGGTGCAGACCGTTATGGACAGGGAGGCGTTCGAGAAGCCGGGGCTGCTCCATGAGGCTTACCTGCTGTTTGGAGGCGGTTCACAGCTGCGGTTTTCCGTGATGGTCATGCTGGGACTGGTGCTGGTGTATATCCTCAAGAATGCGTTCCTCTTTTTTGAACAGAGGGCCACGCTGGCTTTTGTCTATTCCAATCAGTTCCGCACCTCCGAGCGGATGATGCGCAATTATCTGCGCCGCGGCTATGAGTTCTATCTGAACGCGGACACGGCGGTGATCCAGCGGAATATCACGGCCAATGTCAACAACATGTACGCGCTGATCCTGGCGCTGCTGCAGCTGACCTCCGACTGTATTGTGTTTCTGTTCCTGGTGGGTTTTCTGCTGGTCAAGGACGCGGTGATGACGATTCTGCTGGCCGCGGTGATGATTCTGCTGCTGGCGGCTATCAAATGGGTGCTCAAGCCTGTGCTGCAGAAAGTGGCGGGCCAGCACCAGGACTGCTACAGCGGCCTGCTGAAATGGATATCCCAGACGGTGCAGGGGGTCAAGGAGATCAAGATTGCCTGTAAGGAACAGTATTTTGTGGACGAGTATCTGAAATGCGGCAACGGGTATGTGAGCGCCGCCCGGAAAAACGATCTCTACAGCCAGACGCCCAAGCTGCTCATTGAGACGGTGTGCGTGGCCTGTATGATCGGTTATGTGATCTATATGATGACAAACGGCGTCAGCAGCACGGATATGGTCACCACCCTGACGGCTTTCGCCGCGGCGGCCATAGCCCTTCTGCCCTGTGTCAACCGCATCAATAACCAGATGAACAAGATTGCGTTCTGCGAGCCTTTTCTGATGGCGGTGAGCGATGATCTGCGGCAGGAGATCAGCGGGGAGAACGTGGACATGAGTTATGCCACGGACACGGACGAGAAGCTGCCGGTGCGGGAGCGGATTGACTTAAAGGGGATCGTCTACGCCTATCCGGGCACGGAGAAAAGGATTTTCGACCATGCGGACCTGACAATTCCCATCGGAAAGAGCGTGGGAATCGTGGGGACCTCCGGCGCGGGCAAGAGTACGGTGGTGGATATTCTGCTGGGGCTCTTGCAGGTACAGGAGGGACAGATCACGGCGGACGGCGTGGATGTGATGACCCGCTACCGGGCCTGGCTTAAAAATGTGGGCTATATTCCCCAGATGATTTTCATGCTGGATGACACCATACGCAGAAATGTGTGTTTCGGCGTACCGGAGGAGAAAATTGACGAGGACAGGCTTTGGGAGGCCCTGCGGGAGGCCCAGCTGGACGAATTTATCAGAACGCTGCCCCAGGGCCTTGAGACCAGCATCGGGGAGAGGGGTATCCGCTTATCCGGCGGACAGCGGCAGCGCATCGGCATCGCCAGGGCGTTGTACCACGATCCGGAGGTGCTGATTCTGGACGAGGCCACCTCGGCTCTGGACAATGACACCGAGGCGGCCATCATGGAATCCATCAATCGTTTCCAGGGCCGCAAGACCCTGATTATCATCGCCCACAGGTTGCAGACCATCGAGAAATGTGATCTGGTGTACCGGGTGCAGGACGGCAGGGCCGTGGTGGAGAGAGGAGAACTTCCGTGGAACTGAGTGTGATTGTGCCGGTTTACAATATGGCCGGGGAGGGAAAACTGCGATTCTGCCTGGACAGTCTGATAAACCAGACCATATCCGACTATGAGATCATCGCGGTGGACGATGCCTCCACGGACAATTCCCTGGAGATTCTGCGGGAATACGAGGGCAGATACCCGGAGAAGGTGCGGGTGCTGGCCCATGAGGTAAACAGACGGCAGGGCGGTGCCAAGAATACGGGGCTTGGGGCCGCCACGGGGGAATGGGTGGGATTTATCGACAGCGATGACTGGGTGACGCCGGACTACTACGAAAAGCTGCTGCGCCGGGCCCGGGAGACCGGCGCGGATATGGTGGGCTGCGACTACAGCCTGGTGGATTCCCACACCTTCGAGGTGGGACGGGTGGTGCGGAATAACTCGGCGGAGCAGACCGGGGCGCTTGACCGGGAGCGGCACGGAAAATTGATTATGCGTTCCGGCAGCATGGTCATCAAGATTTACAGGCGCCGGGTAATTGTGGAAAATCACCTGGATTTTCCGGAGGGAATCTTCTATGAGGACAACTGCGCGGGGCCCGTTTGGTCTTTGTACTTTACCCGCTTTGAGAGGGTGGAGGAACCGCTGTACTACTATTACCAGCGCCAGTCCTCCACGGTACACCATGTGTCCGAGGAGAAATGCCGGGACAGGATGGCGGCGGCGCAGCTGATGCTGAGACAGTGCCGGGAGCGGGGATTTCTGGAGACGTACTATCCGGAAATCCAGTACCGTTTTACGGAATTGTACTACGCGGTGACATTGTTCTCCTATATGCTGGGATGCCCCCGCCGAAAGCTGGCCTTTGTGAAGGAACTGGGCCGGGGCATCCGGGAGGCTTTTCCCGAATTTCAGGAGAATGTCTATTACAGGCAGTACACGGACCCGGAAGAGCAGCGGATGATCGCTTTGCAGATGCGGTCGGACGCGCGTTTTTTCTACTATTACGGGCTTAAGGTCCGGGTCAGGCGGTGGAAGAAGAGACTACGGAGGTAGAGACAGTGGAGCGAATGGGGAGTAAGATCGCCGGATTGGGGATACAGCGCAGGAAGTCGTTTTGGGTGTTGCTGGCTCTGGAAGTCCTGGCCGTGGCGCTGGCTGCGGCGGGGCTGTTCGGCAAAAACGGGGTGTATCAATATGACGCGTCCACGGCCTCCACACTGGGGGAATATGACGCGGAGCGGGGGGCCTGTGTGGCCGGCGCGGAGGTCCCGCTGCAGGAGGACTTTGTGGTCTTCCGGAATATTTCCGTTCCCGCGGGCACATATGAGGTCCGTCTGCTCTATGAGACGGACGTGGACGGAGTCAATATGTGCCGGGTGAGCGACACCACTGTGGGTTTCAGACATCTTTTTACCAACGGGGAGGTGCTTTACAGCGGACGGCAGGAGACCGGTTTTATGATGTGGCTGCTCCGGGATACGGAGGGAATGGAGATACGCGCCGTCCACAGCGGCGGGAACCTGGCCGTGCGGGGACTGATCCTGGCGCGGAACAATGCCTTGCAGCGGATCTGGCTGTTTGCGGTGCTGACGGTGAGTATGCTGGTTGACGGGGTCTGGCTGTGGCGCGCTTTTGACAGGCAGTACGGGATCGGGGAAGTCCGTAAGACGGTGGTCTTTGGCCTGGGACTGATCACCGTGTTCGCCTCTTTGCCCCTGATGACGGACTATATTCTGTCCAGCGGGGATGTGGGATACCATCTGATGCGGATCGAAGGGCTGAAAGACGGGATTGTGTCGGGGCAGTTTCCCGTCCGGATCGCCCCCCGGTGGCTACAGGATTACGGCTATGCGGATGCCGTTTTCTACGGGCAGACGCTGCTTCTTCCGGCGGCGCTGTTTCGGATCGTGGGCTTTACGGTGACCACCAGTTACCGCATGTTTATACTCTGTGTCAATCTGGCCACGGCCTGGCTGGCTTATTATTGCTTCCGCAGAATCTTCGGGCACCCTTATATCGGATTGCTGTGCAGCATGCTTTATACGCTGTCGCTGTACCGGCTGTACAAACTGTATATGCGCGGCTCGCTGGGGGAGGCGCTGGGCATGATGTTCCTGCCGCTGATCGCCTATGGCTTCTGGCGGGTTTTCACGGAGGATCATAAGGCGAGAGCCTACAGGTGGTGTTTCCTCCCGCTGACTGTCGGCATGGCGGGGATTGTCCAGACGCATATGCTGACCTGTGAGCTGGTGGGGGGATTTACGGTTCTCCTGTGTGTTTTGTTGTGGAAAAAGGTGCTTTGCAGGGAGACATTTCTGGCGCTTGCCAAGGCGCTCCTTGGCAGTCTGCTGCTGGCGGCGTGGTTCATCGTTCCCTTTCTGGACTATATGTTTACCGGGGATTTCATCATACATCATGTCTACGAGCGGACCATACAGGAGAGGGGGCTGTATCCGGCACATCTGTTTTCCATCTATCCCTTTGCCGGAGGCAGTGTGTTTCCCGCGGAGGAAGGAATGGTAAACGCCATGCCGGTGGGGATCGGCTTCGGTCTGCTGGCCTGCCTGCTGCTGTGGTGTTATCTGCGGATGCTGGGCAGGAAAACCCTGCGGGAGCGGGGCGGACTGGGGGAGAGATATCTGGCCCTGGGCAATATCGCTCTGGGATTCGCGGCGCTGGCCATGTTTATGAGCCTGTCTGTGTTTCCCTGGAACGGCATTCAGTTCCTGTGCAGAATCACGGCAACACTGGTATCCAGTCTGCAATTTCCGGAGCGTCTGTTGATGATCGCGGGGATCTGCGCCGTGCTGGTGGCGGGAGTGCTGGCCCGGGCGGCTTTCAACCAGCCGCGGGCAGGCTGGAAAATCGGTTTCTGCGGCGTGATGGCAGGGCTTACGGTCCTGACCAGCATGCTTATGCTGGATGATCTTGTACACAAAACGAAATTTGTGAAAATCTATAATGCGGAGGGGATGGGAAGCGGGTACATTGCCGGCCAGGAGTATCTTCCCTACGGTACGGACGCGTCAAAGCTGCTCTGGCGGCCTCCTGTCGCCGGTGGGACCGTGGAGATCGAAGGCAGTGAACAGGGGCCTCTGACGATGGAGGTAAGCTGCCGGAATCCGGGCGGGGAGAATGGCAGCCTGGATCTGCCCCTGCTGTATTATAAAGGCTACCGGGCCTGGGACCGGGATACGGGAGAGAGACTGCCCGTGTACGCAGGGGAGAATCAAACGGTGCATGTGAGCGTCCCTCCGGGCTATGAGGGGACCGTGCGGGCAGCTTTTGTCAGCCCCTGGTACTGGCGGCTGGCGGAGGCGGTGTCCCTGGGGTCCGGCATAGGGCTGATTCTCCTGTACAGGCTGGAGCGGCGGAGAACCGGGAAGCGGCAGCGAAGAGATGGGAACGGAAAGAACCGGGAAGCGGCAGCGAAGGGCTGAGAACGGGCGGAAAAGGCCGAGAACCGACAGGGAGCGGACGGAAAGGACCGGGAGTCGCTGACGGAGAGCGAAAGCAGTAGAAAAATTCAGGGAATGACCGGAAAAGACCAAAGAATGATGGAAGGGCGGTGCGTATATGCGGAAAATTGCGATTATAACGGCCAGGGGCGGCAGCAAACGGATTCCCCGGAAGAATATCAGGGAGTTCTGCGGGAAGCCCATACTGGCTTATTCCATAGAGGCGGCCATAGAGGCGGGACTGTTCGACACGGTGATGGTGTCCACGGAGGATGAGGAGATTGCCGGGATCGCGCGCCGGTACGGGGCGGAGGTTCCCTTTTACCGCAGTGAGCGGACCGCGGGGGATTTTGCCACCACCAACGATGTGCTGCTGGAAGTGCTGGAGGAGTATGGGAAACGGGGGGAACATTATGACCTGGGCTGCTGTATTTATCCCACGGCTCCTTTTGTGACGGCGGAAAAACTGAAAAACGCCATGAAGCAGCTGGAGGACAGCGGCGCGGATACCCTGATTCCGGTGGTGGGCTTTTCCTATCCGCCCCAGCGGGCCCTGGTGGTGAAGGAGGGGCGGCTGATCTTTGAATATCCCCAGTATATGGACAGCAGGTCCCAGGATCTGGAGCCGCACTACCATGATGTGGGACAGTTCTATCTGTTTTATACGGCAGCTTTTCAACAGAACAAAAAGCTGATGGTGGGAAATATCCTTCCCTATGTGGTGCCTGAGACGGAGGTACAGGATATAGACAATCAGACGGACTGGGAGATCGCTGAGATAAAATACCGCTATATGAAGGAGCGCATGTGATGACGCCGGGCGGTGGGAAAAAGGGATATACCCGCAGAAAACGCGCAGGCCTGACCCTGTTTTTTGCCCTGCTTTCCATCAGCCAGTATATCGGATGGAAACTGTCCCGGGAGGGAAATATCCGGTGGACGCTGCCGGGGACGGCGGCTTTGCTGGCGGCAGGTCTGGCGGCGGGCGCGGGGGCCGGCTTTGGCATAGTGGCGCTGGAAAACCGCATCTTCCGCAAAAAGGCCGCATCTTCCGGGAGAAAGAGGACAAAACTGCCGGGGCCGCCATGTGCTTTCGGGCTGGCGGCGGTCTCCATGCTGCTGTGCTGGGCGGCGGGGTATATGGCCTACTATCCCGGGATCTGCGCCTATGATATTACAATTCAGATGGGGCAGATTGTCAGCGGCTCCTACGGAACCCATCACCCCCTGGCCCACACGCTGCTGGTGGGACTGTTTATAAAGCTGGGAAGCGCGCTGGGAAATGTCAATACGGGCATGGCCATCTATACGGCTTTTCAGATGCTTTGCCTGGCATCTGCTTTCGCGGCGGGGATTGCCTGGCTGAGAGCCCTTGGGGTAAGAACCCTGTGGATCGCGCTTACTTGGGTTTGGTGCTGCCTGTTTCCCTTTCATATTTATATGAGTATCACCGCCACCAAGGATGTGTTTTTCACGGTGTTTTTTCTGTTGCAGCTGATCTGTTTCTGTGAGCTTCTGCGCCGGGGGGAGAACCGTCCGGGGCGCTGGGATGCAGGATATCTGCTGTCCACTCTGGGAATGGTGCTCTTTCGCAACAACGGCATGTATGCGCTGCTAGTGGCCGCTTTCTTTATGGCGGCAGGATGTATCCTGCGCCATGACAGGCGCAGGCTGATGCTGCGGCTGCTGGCCGGAACTCTGGCGGGGATTTTGGCGGGAGCTCTGGGACTTTCCCTGCTGGCCCGGGGTACGGGAGCCGTGCAGGGTGACAAGCGGGAGATGCTGAGTATCCCCATCCAGCAGATGGCCCGGGTCATGCTGTATCATGGCGGCGTGGGAGAGCTGCCGGAGGACGATGCCTCCATGGAGGAACAGGACAGGCGGCTGATAGACGATTTCCTTCTGGATGAGGCTTACAGGGAGTACAGGCCGGACATCGCGGACCCGGTGAAGAGACACACCTATACCCATGTGGTCCGGTATCGCACCGGAGAATTTCTGGATACTTACCTGAGGCTGCTGGCCCGCTATCCGGGGGATTATGTCAATGCAGCATTTGCCGTGAATATGGGATATTACTATATATGGGATGTAAGCCACGCCCATATCAATGAAAACGGTCTGGAGCGGGGGCTTGGCTATATACAGACCCGCTGGGTGGAGCAGGAACTGGCGGATTATGGCATCTACAAGGACTCCCGGTGGGAGGGGCTGCATGAGCTGATGGAGAGATACGCGGACGGAAACGTCTACCTGCACGTCCCGGTGCTGCGGGCGCTGATGGTTCCCGGAATCTGGCTGTGGTTCTGGCTGGCGCTGGCGGTGTATCTGTGGATACGCAGAAAATATATGCTGATGCTGCCGGTGAGCTTTATCGCGGGGTACTATCTGACGCTGGTACTGGGGCCTGCGGTACAGCTTCGGTATCTGTATCCCGTCATGGCGGTGGCGCCTTTTATGCTTTTGTATGTGAAGACGGAGTGTCCGGGCGGGGAGCCTGCGCCGGAAACAAAGTAAGGCAGGGGTCAGAGAGCGCTTATGGTCTGACCGGGTTAGGAGCAGAGGATGAACAAAGGGATTGCGATTCTGTCCAATGTAAATATGAGTTATGTGATCCGTCTGTTGAAAAAGGAATATCAGGTCTGGGACGGGGAAGGGTACGGCAATGAGCTGGGCCTGCTGATGAACAGGCAGTCTTCCTACCATGCTTTCGGGCCGGAGATCACCTTTCTGATCATGGATCTGATGGAAGCGCTGGGCCATGAACTGGATCTGACAGATGTCCGGGAAGAGGGAGCGACACCGGGAGCCACCACGGGGACGGAGGCCGGAGAGCGGGAGGATATCCGGGGAGAGGGCGTCCCCGGAGGGCCAGCCCCGGACCGGCTTAACCAGTGTGTGCGGCTGCCCCGGCTGCGGGAGTGGTTTGCGCAGATGGACAGCTGTATTTTGCCGGGACGTCTGTATTATCTTTCCGATGCCTGGCTCTGGGGGCCGGAGAGGGATGTCCTGCCGGAAGCCACCCTGGCCCAGCGTCTGGAGGAGCAGTGGATGCAGGGGCTTATGTGGCTTCAGCGACGCCATGAAAATGTCCGCATTTTCCCGTACAGGCGGATCATCGGCAGTCTGGGGGAGGAGAACAGTTTTTCCCTGAAAACCTGGTATCTGGGCAGGATACTTCACACCAATGAAGCCCAGAAAAGGCTGGCGGAGGAGATCGGCAGTCTGGTGGAGACGGAGACGGGGGTACCGAAAAAGGTGCTGCTGGTGGATCTGGACAACACCCTGTGGGGAGGCCTGGCGGGGGAGCGGGAGCACACGCCGCTGGAGCTTTCGGAGGATCATCGGGGCCTGGCCTACAAGAATGCCCAGAGGGCGCTGCGGCTGATGACGCTCTCCGGCGTAGTGCTGGGCATCGTGTCCAAGAACAATGAGGAGGATGCTCTGACCGTGATCCGGGAGCACCCCCACATGGTGCTGCGGGAGGAGGACTTCGTCATAAGGCGGATCAACTGGCGTCCCAAGCATGAGAATATCAGGGAAATCGCGGACAGCCTGAACCTAGGCCTGGATTCCATGGTGTTCTGGGATGACAGCCCTGCGGAGAGGGAGCTGGTGAGACAGATGCTGCCTCAGGTGGAGGTGCCCGATTTCCCCGAAAGCCCGGCGGAGCTGGCCCCGGCGCTGACAAAGCTGTATAAGAAATATTTCCGGAGGCCCCGGCTGACGGCGGAGGACCGGGAGAAGACCAGGCAGTATGCCCAGAATGAGCAGCGCAGCAGGCTGGAAGAGCAGGTGGGAGATTTCGGGCAGTATCTGCGGCGGTTACAGATCCGGGCGCAGGCGCTATCTCCCGGGGCCCATATGGAGCGGCTGGTGCAGCTGGTGAACAAGACCAATCAGTTCAATCTGACTACCCTGCGGTACAGCCTGGAGGAAATGCAGAATATTGTGGCGGATTCCCTGAAAAAGGTGTATCTGTACAGGGTGGAGGACTGCTTTGGAGATTACGGCATTGTGTCGGCCGCCATTGTGAATCTGGCGGGGGAGGCGCCTTTGATCGAGGAGTGGGTGATGAGCTGCCGGGTCATGGGCAAGCAGGTGGAGGACGCTTTGCTGGCGCATATGGAGAGGGATCTGCTGGCGGCAGGTTATGAACGGCTGCGGGGACGCTATGTGCCCACCGCGAAAAACAAACCGGTGGAGGGGCTCTACGACCGTCTGGGCTATGAGCTGGTTTCCCGGGGGAGCGGCGGGGAGAAGGAATATGGTATCCGGCTGCGGGAGAGACCGGCCCGAGCGGAACATGTGACATGGATGAAACCTGCGTGACTTGATTCCCCGGGGATTTTCGGGAGATATGTCCCGGGTCACAGGGCGTTTCTCAGAGGGAGATAAGCGGGAAAAGACAGGTTATATGAGGATAATGCCCCGGAGAGGAGGACCGCGCGCAAGCGCCGGATCTGCCTGAAAAAGGGGCGGACAGGAGTTTGCATGAAAGAGAAAATTATTGCCCTGATTACAGAGATTTTACAGGTGCCGGAGGGAACGGTGACGGAGAATACCCTTATGGAGGATCTGGAGGCATGGGATTCCGTGGCCCAGGTCATGATCATAGGAGAACTGGAGTCGCGGCTGGGTATCTCCGTGCCGCTGGAAGAAGCCATGGAGATGACCGGGGTCGCGGATATTCTGGCAATCTTGTAGGAAGACGCGGCGGGGCCGCGGGAACACGCCGGACGGAGCGGCTTATACCGCGTCGGCGTAAAGAGGTGGAAATGAGTGTGACATTGCGAAAAATCCGGGAATCGGATCTGGAGACCATCATGGGCTGGCGCATGGACCCCGAAATCACCCGGTACATGAACACGGACCCCCGGCTGACACTGGAGGGGCAGAAAAAGTGGTATGCGTCTGTCCGGGAGAATCCCGACGTGCGCTACTGGATGATTCTGGTGGACGGCCAGGAGGCCGGTGTCATCAACCTGACGGGACTATGCCGGGAGGATGGCGTACTGGGCTGGGCCTATTATGTAGGGGAGAAAAAACTGAGGAGTTTAAAGACGGCGCTGACGCTGGAGATGAGCCTGTATGACTATATATTTGACACACTGCGCAAAGAGGCGCTGATTAGCGATGTGTTTACCCTCAACAAGGGAGTGGTCCAGCTGCATCTGCTGTGCGGCTGCGAGGTGCTGGAGGAGAAGAAAGCGCATATATGCAAGAACGGTGTATTCTATGACGTGACTTTTATGCGGATGACCCGGGAGCGCTGGCAGCAGGCGCGGACAGGAAAGAAATATGAAAGAATTTCCTTTGAGGAGTGAGGAGGACTATGGAAAAAGAAATCCGGATCGGCAATAAAGTGATCAGTGAGGATTCCCCCACTTTTATCGTGGCGGAGATGTCCGGCAACCATAATATGGATTTTGACCGGGCTGTAGAGATTATGAAAGCGGCAAAAGAGGCAGGGGCGGATGCCGTCAAGATCCAGACCTATACGGCGGACACGATCACGCTGAACTGCGATGATCCCTGCTTTCAGATTACCCAGGGTACGCTGTGGGACGGGGTTACTCTGCACAAGCTGTACCAGACGGCCTACACGCCCTGGGAGTGGCAGCCCAGGCTCAAAAGAATGGCGGAGGATATGGGATTGCTTCTTTTTTCCTCGCCATTTGATTTTACCAGTGTGGATTTTCTGGAGGATATGGATGTACCGGCGTACAAGATCGCATCCTTTGAGATTACGGATATACCTCTGATCCGAAAGGTGGCCCGGCTGGGCAAGCCGGTGATCCTGGCTACGGGCATCGCCCGGCTGGCGGATATCGAGCTGGCGGTACAGACCTGCCGGGAGGAGGGAAACGAGCAGGTGATTCTGCTGAAATGCTGTTCCGCCTATCCCACTCCCTATGAGGATGTGAATCTGCGCACCATCCCCAATCTGGCACAGACTTTTCAATGCCTGGCGGGCCTTTCGGATCACACCATGGGCACGGCGGTGGCCACAGGCGCGGTGGCTCTGGGGGCCAGGATGGTGGAAAAGCATATGACGCTGCGCAGGAGCGACGGAGGGCCGGACGCCGCGTTTTCCATGGAACCCGGGGAGTTTCGGGAGATGGTGGACAATATCCGCATCCTGGAAAAAGCGCTGGGAAAGGTGACTTATGAGTTGTCAGAGAAGCAGGCCCGGGAGAGGGAGCACAGCCGTTCCCTGTTTGTGGCCCAGGATATGAAGGCAGGGGATACATTCACGCCGGAGAATCTGCGCTCCGTCAGACCGGCGGACGGACTGCACACCAGGTACTATGAGCAGCTTCTGGGCAGGAAGATCACCCGGGACGCCAGACTGGGGACTCCTCTGGCCTGGGATCTGGTGGGAGAATAAGCCCGGAAGCGGCCCGGGAGTGGCGGCTTTTGAGGGGAGCCGTCTGAGAAGGGGAAGGCGTCGAGCCGGGACAGGAGGAGACTGTGGAAGCAGGAGAAAAGGCGGGCGTCGAGCCGGGGCAGGAGGAGACTGTGGAAGCAGGAGAAAGGGCGGGCGTCGAACCGGGACAGGAGGAGACTGTGGAAGCAGGGAAAAAGGCGGAGATTGCAATCCGGGCGGACGGAAACGCGGACATCGGCGTGGGACATCTGATGCGTTGTCTGACGATTGCGGGGCAGACGGGAGAACGCGCCCATGTGGTATTCTGGTGTGCGGATGAAGCATCGGTGGCGCTGGTTCGGGAGAGGGGCTATGAGGCGCTGGCGCTGGGAACGGACTATCGCGACATGGACTCGGAGCTGCCCCGGCTGGAGGCTCTGGTCCATAAGGGACAGAAGCCGGGAATGATTCTGGTGGACAGCTATTTTGTCACAGAAGATTATCTGCGGGCCTTAGGCGCTTATGGCAGTGTGTATCTGCTGGAGGATATGCCGGGACATATCTGGCCGGTGGACGGGGTGATCAATTACAATGCCTTTGCCCGCAGATCCCGTTACGAGGCGGCTTACGGGCAAAGCGGAGAAAACAGTCCGGGGACAAGGCTGTGCATCGGGGCATCCTATGCGCCCCTCCGCCCTCAGTTCACGGGATGTGATTATCAGGTGAACCCGCAGGTGCGGGAAGTGCTGATCACCACCGGAGGGGGAGACGGGGAAAACATAGCGGGGAGGATTTTAGAGAGGTTGGAAGACCGGGAGTTCCAGATCCATGTGGTATCCGGCCCCTGTAATCCCCACGGGGCATGGCTTGCGGACTATGCGCAGGCCCATCCCCGGGTGACGGTGCATCAGCGGGTGGAAGACATGGCCGGACTGATGCTGGGATGTGACCTGGCGGTCACGGCGGGGGGAACCACCATATATGAGTTGTGCGCGCTGGGGGTGCCGTTTGTGTGTTTTTCCTACGCGGAGAATCAGGAGGCGCTGACGGAATATGCCGGGGAGCAGGGGATCGGTCTGTGCGCGGGAAAATATCATCAGGATGGAGCGGGAACACTGGAGAGGATCGGACATCTGGTAAGGCTGGCCGCGGCGGATGCAAAGCTGCGCCGGGAGATGTCCCGGAAAGCAAAAACGCTGGTGGACGGCCAGGGGGCATCCCGGCTGGCGGACGCACTTGTGGAGGCGTGTCATGAGAATACCCTGACGCGTGTCTGAAATGCGAGATCATCAGACAGGAATAATATGGAGTGAGGACGATTTGAAATCGAGGACGCAGACAGACAGGAGAAAACAGAAGATATTTTATGGGATCGGCGGTATGCTGCTGCTGTTGCTATTCTGCCCCTGGCTGCTTGGAGCCAGGTCTCCGAAGGATATTCAGGCCCGGGTGCTGTTCATGGGAGACAGCATTATGGGACAGTGCCGGGATGAGACCTCCATACCGTGGCTGGTGGCGGAGCAGATGGGAGTGCCTGTGATCAACGGTGATTTCGGTGGTACTACCATGAGTCTGCAGAACCGGGAGGGCCGGGATGCCTATTACTGGGACGGTTTATCCTTTTCCCGGCTGGCCAAAGCGGCGGCGGCCCAGGATTTCGGAGGCCAGCAGACTATCCGCACAAAGAACTATGTCACGATGCATTTCGGAGACATTGTGGATGAGCTGGACAGGGTGGATTTTTCCACGGTGGGGACGCTGGTAGTCTGTTATGGGATGAACGACTATACCACAGGAAGCCCCATCCGCAATCCGGATGATCCGGAGGATGCCTATACCCTGGAGGGAGCCATGCGCACAGGGATACGTCATTTGCGGCAGCGCTATCCAAATCTGCGGATTGTCTTTGCGAGTCCTACCTACTGCTGGTGGTTTACGGACCGCGAGGGGAGCGTTGTGGACTTCTGCGAGAACCATGACTTTGGCGGCGGGCATCTGGAGGAGTATGTGGAGGCCCAGCGCGGGGTGGCCCGGGAGTGTGGCGTGGAGTTTCTGGATCTCTACCACGGGTTTTATCCCAATGAAAAGCTGGAGGACTGGCGGATGTACACCGAGGACGGCATACATCCCAACGAGGCCGGGCGGCGGAAGATAGCCGATGCACTGGTTGAATATCTGCAAAACTGAAAAAATAACAGCATGTGCCCGGGGAAGGCGCACTGGGAGGGCAGATGCGGAACTCTGGACAGCATATGCCCGAACAGTGAGCAGCGCAGAACCCGGACGCCGAAGCGGCCGGATTCTGGGCTGTGGAAAGGCGCACTGGGAGGGCAGATGCGGAACTCTGGACAGCATATGCCCGTACAGTGAGCAGCGCAGAACCCGGACGCCGAAGCGGCCGGATTCTGCGCTGTGGAAAGGCGCACTGGGAGGGCAGATGCGGAACTCTTAATAGGAGAGCAAAAGAATTGATGAACCCTGCTGAGACATGGAACTGGATACGGAAGCGCTGCAAAAAGGAGTGGAAGCTGGCTTTTCTGAGCACATTCCTGACGGGCATGCTCATACATATGCCCATTATGCTGCGGGACATCCCCAATCATGACGGACTGGCGAGCATGTATTTTGATCAGAACATGATTACCTCCGGCAGATGGTTTCTGACCGTGGCCTGTGGCGTATCCTCCTATTATACGCTGCCCTGGCTGATCGGCTTGCTGTCCATGCTGTATCTGGGCATTGCAGGTATCTTGCTGGTGGAATTTCTGGAGGTGAGACAGGGCTGGGCGGTGGCAGTGATCGGCGGACTGCTGGCGGCATTTCCCTCCCTGGCGTCCACGTTCGCGTATGTGTTTACCATGGATGGCTATATGCTGGCGGTGCTGCTGGCGGTGCTGGCGGTGCTGCTGACAAAGAAGGTTCGGCTGGGCTTCCTGCCGGGAGCGCTTTGCCTGGCCTGTAGTCTGGGGATTTATCAGTCCTACCTGCCCTTTGCGGTGCTGCTGTGCATGTACGGCGTCTATATGATCGGGGCATCGGATGGCATAGTGGGAGAAAAGGTCAGAAAATGCCTGAATTACGTGTATATGGGCGGGCTGGGACTGGCCTTCTACTATGGAATCCTACAGGTTTTACTGCGTGTGCAGGGAAAAGAGCTGGCCTCTTATCAGGGCATCAGCGGCATGGGCAGCGCGCCCGGGAAGGGACTGCTCCAGACGGTGCTGTATATGTACAGAGATTTTCTGGCCTTTACCCTGAAGGGGAACATATTTATGAACAATCTCTTCGCCTGGGGAGCCATGGCTTTGCTGGGGGTCTGTGTTCTAGCGGTGCTGGTTCATCTGTGCGGGCAAAAAGGATGGTGGAAAAGCTTGTGGTTTTTTGCCGTGGCGGCGGTGACCGCCGTGGGATTGCCGCTGGCCATGAATCTGATCCTTGTCATCTCGCCGGATGTGACCTACCACCTGCTGATGCGGTACCAATGGGTGCTGCTGCCCATCTGTATGGTGGCGGCGGTCAGCCGTCACAGCCAGCGGCTGCCATGGGCGGCGTGGCTTGGATTTCTATGCGGCGTGGTGCTGACATTCAACTATGGGGTGATGGATCAGATCGCATACTCCAATCTGGAGAAAAAATATGAAAAAACCTATGCGTACTGTATCCGGCTTCTGGACCGGATAGAGCAGACAGAAGGGTACTATCAGGGAATCCCCATCGCCATGATCGGGGTGGTGGGAGACAGGTCCTATCCGGCAACGGATATCACCGGGGATGTGACGGCAGGTATGATCGGCTTGGGGGGAGACAGCCTGTTGTACACAGGGGCCAATTATCAGGCGTTTATACAGAACTACCTGGGAGCGACGCTGAACATTCTGCCGCCGGAAGCCATGGAGGAGATGTATTACAGTGAAGCCTATCGGGAGATGGAGAGCTTTCCCGGCGCTGATTCCATTCGCGTAATGGATGGCGTTATGTATATCAAGACGGAAAACAGGGAGTAAACGGCCAGGGCTTATATCGCCGTGGAGACTTTGCTCAATACCGGCACACCCAGGCACATATGAAAGATTCCGATCCGGATGGTGACCGGGGTATAGAGGGAAAAATTACTCTCCAGTACCCTGCGCAAGGTCTTTGAAGCTGATAAAATCGCCCCTTTCCTAATAAAACAGGGTATATACAGAAAAAATGACCGTTCAGAGCCACTTTTTTGCGATAAGCGGGGTACCGGCAGAAGATTTTTCTGTATATACCCCGTTTGATCATTGAAACAGGGCTTAAAGGGAGGATGCTGCGGAGAAACGGGGTACGGTGGAACAATTTTTCCCTATATACCCCGCAGTCCCCGGCATCAGGGGGCGAACGCCTTCCGGCAGCTTCCGAGGGCCCTCTGTAGACGCAGATGGCGGGAATGATTCTTCCAACACGTTCCGGAGAGAAAAAGTGGAACCGGAACAGAGCAAGACAGACAAATAAGGGAAGCCCAGCCACCGCATACAAGCGGATTTGCAGGGCAAATCTACTTCCGCTCCCGTTTGGTCTATATGGATTGGGTGAGATTTTTTTCAACACAAATTCTGTCACTTGCGGGAGAGCTTCGCATCTGGCTGAAAAGAGAATATACAGAATGCGGAGCGGCGGAACCGCTGGTGTTTCGTGATTTTAATTTGACAAGCAACATTCAAAATAGTAAACTATATGAAATGTTATAAAAGGCGCGCTCTTTGCGCCGCATCGGATTACAGGTATCCGGGTTTGCCGGGCCATCATAACGCGAAAGGCGGGACGGGACATGGCTTTATTATCCATTGTGCTCCCTTCATACAATGAAGAACAGAATATCGCCCACACAGCCCAGGTACTGTCCGAACTGCTTGCGCAGGAACAGATAGAGTACGAGCTGGTCTTTGTCAGCGACGGGTCCCGGGACGGCACATACCGGGAAATTCAGAAGGCGGCGCAGCACAACCCTCATGTCAAGGGGGCGGAGTTCTCGCGGAACTTTGGAAAGGAAGCCAGCATTTTCGCGGGATTGCAGCTGGCGGCGGGCGATGCCGTCATCGTTATGGACTGTGATTTGCAGCATCCGCCCCAGGTGATTCCCAGGATGTGGAGGCTGTGGAATGAAGGCTATGAGGTGGTGGAGGGCATCAAGTCCAGCCGGGGCAGGGAAGGCTTCCTGCACAAATGCTTCGCGGGGGCGTTTTACAGGATAATGAGCGGGCTGATCAAGATGGATATGAACGCTTCTTCGGATTACAAGCTGCTGGACCGCAAGGTAGTGGACGTGTTGCTTGGCCTGCCGGAGAAAAATACCTTTTTCCGGGCGCTGACCTTCTGGGCGGGCTTTAAGACTGTCAGTGTGGAGTATGAGGTGCAGGAGCGGGTTTACGGGGAGAGCAAATGGTCTTTTTTCAGTCTGATGCGGTACGCGGTTACCAACGCGACCTCTTTCAGCACATTGCCGCTACAGATGGTGACGGTGCTGGGGCTGGTAGCCATCCTGTTCAGCATCGGGCTGGCGGTGCAGACATTGGTAAAATATCTGACCGGCACGGCGGTGGAAGGCTTTACAACAGTGATTCTGCTGATTTTGATCATAGGCGGTTTTATCATGCTCAGCCTGGGCGTCATCGGCCACTATATCGCCCGGATCTATGAGGAAGTCAAGGGGCGTCCCAGGTATATTATCAGCCGGGTGACAGATAATGTGCAGGGGAATGTAACCGGCGGCTGGAAACGGTAGGGGGCAAAATATACCCCGCCCCATAGCGGAAGAGATGCCGCGCGACAGGGCAGACCAGCCAGGCGGAAGAGCCGCCGCGCGACTGGGCAGGCCAGCCAGACGGAACAGCCGCCGTGCGACAGGGGCGGGCCGGACGTGCAGACCAGACGCCGCGCGGCCGGGGCGGGGCTCTGACAGGAGGACGCGATTGAAAAAAAACAGGGTTGTAAGTATAGAATTGCTGCGCATACTCTCTATGATGATGGTGGTGATGCTGCATTATCTGTCCAAGGGGGAGCTTCTGACTCCCTTGACGGAGGAATTTGGCCCCGGGGCCTATATTGCCTGGCTGCTGGAGGCGTTTTCCATAGTGGCGGTGAATGTCTACATGCTGATCAGCGGTTATTTTCTGGTGGAGACGGGCTTTAAGCCGGGACGGCTGGCGCGGCTGATCTGCCAGGTGCTGTTTTACAGTATTCTGATTCCGCCCGTGCTGCTGGCGGCAGGGATTTTAGATCCGGGGGAGTTATCCGTATACCGGCTGTTACAATACCTGCTTCCGAATCAGATGATACATTATTGGTTTATCACCGCCTATGTGATTATGTATCTGCTTTCGCCGGTGCTGGCGGCGGGGGCCAGGCAGCTGAGTCAGAAACAGCTGGGCCTCACTATCATTTTGCTGCTGTGCTTTTTTTCCGTCAGCAAATCCCTGCTGCCGGTAAAACTGGAGATTGATAACGCGGGATATGACGGCCTGTGGTTTGTCTGCGTTTTTCTTGTGGCGGCTTATATGCGGCTGTATGGAATCCCTTTTCTGCAAAAGGGAAAGCGGGCGGCGCTGTGCTACCTGGGCGGCTGCGTATTGATTTACGGCCTGACCCTGGGAGTGCGCATGGTATATCTGAAGACCGGACGGCTGGGTCATTTTATTCACGCTCCCTATGACTATAACCATATATTGAATCTGTTTGCAGCAATTTCCCTGTTTTACGCGTTTTCTGATTGGAAGCTGTCGGGGGAAAAGTTCATGGGCAGGGTGATTCTGCGGGTGGCTCCCTATACCCTGGGGGTCTATCTGCTGCATGAACATATTGAACTGCGCTCGCTCTGGCCGTTCTGGCTGGGGGCCGCCTCGGAGTACAGCCCATGGGCGCTGGCTCCCCGGGCCGTGGGCAGCGTGGCACTGGTATTTGCCGTGGGTATCCTGGTGGATATGGCCCGGGGAGCGCTGTTTGACACAGCGGGGAAAATTCTGGGCCGGTGGCGGGGGAAATTACGGCGTAATCCCTGAAGGCGCGCCGGCTGACAGGGGATGGTTAGTGCCGGATTTCCAATGAGGCGCGCGGAACAGATATCATGACAGATCCCGGTGACTGAAAAGATCTGTTCACCAGCGATAAAACCGGCTGTGGTGTCCCGGGAGCTGCCTGACGGTGCGTCGGGTCACTTGGCTGGTTTTCAGTGATTGCAAGGATGGGCAATTGCAAAACATTCTCCGCCTCCAGTGTCGGGATAGGTGTTAGAAAAGATCTAACACGGTCAATATATACAAAAACGGGCTCAGAAGCGAAAGCAGGCTTATTTTGTCTAAATTGATCAATTCCGTCACTCGTGGACAGTGTTTCGCAATCATCTATAGATTGTAAATATAAATAAGGAGAAGACAGATGATTACATTTAATGTGCCGCCTTACACAGGCAAAGAAATGGAGTATATCAGAGAGTGTGTGGAGAATCAGAAGATCTGCGGTGACGGCCCCTACACCAGAAAGTGCAACGAGTGGATCGAGGACAGAACGCACACCGCGAAATGCCTGCTGACTACTTCCTGCACCCACGCCACGGAGATGGCGGCCCTGTTGGCCGGGATCAGGGAGGGAGACGAGGTGATCATGCCCTCCTACACCTTTGTGTCCACGGCGGATGCCTTTGTGCTGCGGGGGGCAACGCCGGTGTTTGTGGACATTCGTCCGGATACCATGAACATAGACGAGAATCTGATCGAGGCGGCTGTCACGGACAGAACCAGAGCTATTGTGCCGGTGCATTATGCCGGTGTGTCCTGTGAGATGGACAGGATCATGGAACTGGCGGGAAAATACCGTCTGGCCGTGATTGAGGATGCGGCGCAGGGTATTATGTCCACCTATAAGGGGAAGGCCCTGGGCACCTTTGGAGAATACGGGTGTTTCAGCTTTCACGAAACCAAGAATTTCAGCATGGGTGAGGGCGGCGCGCTGCTGATCCGGGATCAGGAAAACATTGAGGACGCGGAAATCATCCGGGAAAAGGGAACCAACCGCAGCAAGTATTATCGGGGGCAGATTGACAAATATACCTGGATCAATTACGGCTCATCCTATTTGCCCAGCGATATGAACGCCGCGTATCTGTATGCGCAGCTGGAGATGGCGGAGGAGATCACGGCGGCGCGCATGGCCTGCTGGGAGCGGTATTATGAAAATTTGTATCCGCTGGCGCAGGCGGGACGGATTGAGCTGCCGGTGGTGCCGGAGGGCTGTGAGCACAACGCGCATATGTTTTACATCAAGACAAAGGATATTGAGGAGCGGACGGCGCTGATCAACTGGCTGAAAGAGCGTGACGTACACAGTGTGTTCCATTATATTCCGCTGCATACGGCACCTGCGGGGCTGAGATTCGGCCGTTTCCACGGTGAGGACCGCTATACCACCCGGGAGAGCGAGCGTCTGCTGCGTCTGCCCATGTTCTACAGACTGACGCTGGAACAGGTGGACTATATTTGCCGCCAGGTGCAGGGTTTTTATACGGACGGACGCTGAGCGCGGAAAGGCAGATGAATGAGGCAAGTGGGAAGGCATGCAGGAGGGGTGCTGCGGGCGGCGCTCATCTGGGGCATGGGAATACAGGTCCTGCTGGGGCTGGCCTGGCTGATCAAAAATATGGGGGGAATGCAGAATTTTCAGGAGAGCAGTCTGCTGCTGTCCGGGAAAGGCGCGGCGTATGATTTCTACAGCGGCATTCTGTACAGGGCCATGGCGGCGCTTCTGGCCTCTTATCCCTGGGTTTTGTATGGCATACAGCTGGCGGCGGCCCTGGCTTCGGCCTATTGGCTCCTGTCCTGCTTCTTCTATAGGGAGAAAAAGGCGCTTCTGGTGTTGGGCGCGTTGGGCCTGATTACCATTCCCCAGGCCATGCAGTGCCATCTGGCGGTACTGCCCTGGTCTCTGGGAACTTCTCTGCTGCTGGGAGAGACCGCTCTGTGGAGACGTGCCCGGAATCTGCGGGAGAGCTGCGGGGCGGCGCAGGATGGAAGGATGAGAGGACATAATTTTGCACATGGAATGAAGGAGGAGAGCGCCTGTAAATCCGCGGACGAAGAGAAGCAGCAGGCAGCTTCCCGGAGAGTGGTGGGGAAAACGGCGGCTCTCATGCTGCTGGGCTGGGGGTTGCTTTTGCTGATCCTGCCGGTGTATGCCTGGTTTGTGCTGCCCATGCTCTGGGGCATTCTGCGGCAGGCAGGAAAAACCGGAAGGAAGGCGGGCAGGCGGTTCTGCGTCCTGACGGCAGGGGCGCTGCTTCTGTGCTGCGTCACGGT
Organism: uncultured Acetatifactor sp.; assembly: GCA_910583845.1. Taxonomy (GTDB): domain Bacteria; phylum Bacillota; class Clostridia; order Lachnospirales; family Lachnospiraceae; genus Acetatifactor. The sequence continues at coordinate 125,153 of CAJUAB010000004.1, read as the reverse complement.
AAACTGTGGATGGAATCCCGCTCATTGGAACAGGCGGCTGGCGGCAGATGCTTTGAGCCGCACCGGCTGGCCCCAATTTCAGTATATCTATGAGGGATTTCCCCCGGAGCTGCATGACGGGATCGGCCTGGTCACCGCCCGGGAAGTATCCGCTTATGCGGACGGAGTGGACAGGGTGCTGATTCCGGTACTGGAGGAGAAGTACGGGGCCGGGGAGACCACAGCCCTGCTGTGGGATCTGGCGGGGATCTGCCTGCGGGATAATCTGAGGGCGGATGTAAAGAATATAATCTGGGATCTGGCGGCGTATCATGCCACACCGCCCATTCTGTCCATGCAGTTAAAAGGCCGGGCCTATGACTCCTACAGTGGGATCAACTATGAGCACATGAGAAGCAGGGCTCCTTTGCTTACCAGGTACTATGTGGCATATGGCGGCAGATGGTGGTGGATGATGCTGGCTCTGGCTGCGGGCGCCCGGCTTTTCAGGGCACGGCCATGGGGCTTGTCCGGTGGGAAGGGGCCCGACTGCGGAGGCGGGAAGGTATGCGCCGTGGAAGGAAGGAGCCGGGGAGCCGGAGCTTGGAGGCTTGGAGCTTGGAAGCTCCTGCAATGCTGGCTTCCCATCTTGGCGGGCGCGGAATGGATGATTTTGTGCTTCACACTCGGCGGAAGCGGAATCATGGATTATAAGAAGACCCTTTGGGTGACAATCCTCTGGTACGTGGCGGCGCTGTGCGTGTCGGCAGGGGAGGAAGGGAGCGGGAAATGGCAATTATAGCAGGCTGTTTCATACTGTGTATATGGCTGGTGGGAATCCCGCTGCTGACAGGGGCAGTCCCGGCATTTTTTATGGAACGCCGCAAGCCGTCTCTGGCCTTTATGTGGACCAGCGGGTATATTCTTTCCTGGGCGCTGTTTCAGCTGGTGACGGTGCCGTTGGTCTTTCTGCGCGTACCCCAGGGATTTAAGGCAGTGGTAGGCCTCTTTGCGGGGCTCTCCCTGGCTTTTGCGGCAGCAGGCGCTTTTCTTCTGCTCCGGCTTGTGAGAAAGAGGGCGTGGCGTCTGTCCCTGGTCAGCGGAGAGAGCGGCGGGAGCGTACAGCACAAAGTATATTGGGGCATTTTTCTGATTCTGGCGGCTCTCCAGCTGGTGCTGGCGGTGGGAATGACCTATCAGGACGGCGATGACGCGTACTATGTGGCGATCTCCACGCTGACGGAGAGCAGCAATACCCTGTATGAACTGATGCCCTATTCCATGGGGGCCACGGGGTTTGACATGCGCCACGGCCTGGCACCTTTTCCGGTGTGGATCGCGTTTCTGGCCAGGATATCCGGTCTTCCCACCGTCAGCGTGGCCCATGTGGCGGTGCCACTGGCGCTGATTCCCACAACCTACCTGATCTTTTACCAGATCGGCAGGCAGCTTTTTGCAAAAAGGAAGGAGCGGCTGCCCCTGTTTCTGTGCTTTACGGCGATCCTGGTGATATTCGGAAACTATTCCATCTATACGGCGGAGAATTTCATGCTGGCCCGCAGCCGCCAGGGCAAATCCGCTCTGGGATGCATCGTGATCCCAATGGTGCTTTTGCTTTTTTTTCTGATTCTGGCTCAGGCGGAGAAGAAGAAGGATCTGTGGGTGCTCTGGGTGCTGCTGGGCGCTGCTGTGACGGCGGCATGCCTGTGTACCACACTGGGGACGATGCTTATGTGTCTGCTGCTGGGGGTGACGGGACTGTGCGGCGCGGCGGCGTACCGCAGACCGGGGCTGGCGGTGAAGACGGCACTGTGCTGTATTCCGGCACTGATATACGCGGCACTCTATTTTGTCATATCCTGACCTTATGCAGGGCAGAGAATGATCGGATGGATGTCCGGACCAAATGCGGGACTGCTCATGACGCAAGTGTTCGATTCTGTTATTCGCGGAGAATGCTTTGCGATGGCCTGAACGTGTAATGTCCGGGCAAGGAGTACACAACGCAGGATAAGGGGGGCAGGGAACCATGTGGAGTATGATTACCACATCTTTTCAAAACTTTATGGGAACGGGACTGATCATGGGCTGGTACCTTCTGACGCTGGTATATCTGTGGATCACCGAAAAGGACCGGCGCAAGCGGGTCCTGCTTCTCTATGCCCCCCTGGCGGTTCTGGCTCTGTATTTCAATCCGCTGTTTGCCCGTCTGGTGTACGCGGCGGTGGGGGACGAGATCTATTACCGGCTCCTCTGGCTGCTGCCGGTGACCGTCGTGGTGGCCTATGGGACGGTGTGTGTCTATGACCGGATAAAAAGCAGGAGAAAATACTGGTTTGCGGCGCTCTGCGCCGTGCTGGTGACAGTCAGCGGCAGCTGTATCTATGCCAGTCCTCATTTTCACAAAGCGGAAAACCTCTACCACATGCCGCAGGCGGTGGTGGACATCTGTGACGCGATCCAGGTGGAAGGGCGGGAGGTCATGGCGGTATTTCCCAAGGAGATGCTGTCCCTTGTGCGCCAGTATACGCCGCTTGTATGTATGCCTTATGGCCGGGAGATGCTGGTGAGCCGCTGGCAGGCGGACAATCCGCTGTACGATGCCATGGAGGCGGAGGTGCTGGATATGAATGTGATATTGCCGCTGGCAAAGACCTATTCCAGTCATTTTGTCATTGTGCCGGAGGGAAAGAAAGTGGTTGGCAATGTGGAGGACTACGGTTTTGTGCTGGTGGACCGGATTGACGGGTATGTGATCTATCAGGACCCCGGCGTGTATATCGGACTGTAGGCGGATGGGCCCCAGTATCCGGAAAGAGGAAACTATGAGAGTATTGTGGGTATGCAACATCATGCTGCCGGTGATCGCCCGGGCATTGGGGCGGGAATGCAGCAACAAGGAGGGATGGCTTACCGGGGTAATGGAGGCGCTGGACAAGGCGGAGGCGCTTTCCGTGGAGCTGGGCGTGGCCTTTCCCGTTGCCCCCGGGGAGGAACTGCTTAAGGGCAGCGCGGGCCGGGTGCGATACTACGGGTTTCGGGAGAACACAGCGAAGCCGGAAGTGTATGACGCCGGGATGGAGAGGGACATGGAGGAGATCTTGCGGGATTTTCAACCGGATCTTCTTCACTGCTTTGGGACGGAGTATCCCCATACCCTGGCGGCGCTGCGGGCCTATGGAAGACCCCGGAGCAGTCTTGTGAGCATTCAGGGGCTGTGTACTGTGTACGCGGAGGCATACATGGCCAATATCCCCCCCGGGCCGCGGGACAGAACCACCTTCCGGGACTGGGTGAAGCGGGATAATCTGCGTCGGCAGCAGGAAAAATTCCGCCGCCGGGGGAAGTGGGAGCAGGAGGCGGTGCGTCTCACGGGCCATGTGGCGGGAAGGACGGACTGGGACCGGTATTGGACTGCCACATGGAATCCCGGGGTAAACTACCACTTATTGCGGGAAACCCTGCGTCCCTGCTTTTACGAAGGGCAATGGCAGTATGAGAACTGTCTCGGACACAGTATCTTTATGAGCCAGGGAGACTATCCCATCAAGGGCCTTCACTATATGCTGGACGCCATGCCGGTGATCAGACGCCGGTATCCGGACGTACATCTGTATGTGGCCGGAAACTGTCTGCTGCGCACAGGACCTCTGGCTCCGGTAAAGATCTCAGGCTACGGCAGGCTATTGGAAGCGCAGATCAAAGAGTATGGCCTGGAAGAGTCCGTGACGTTTCTGGGCAGTCAGGACGCAGGGCAGATGAAGGAGCAATATCTGCGCTGCAATGCCTATGTCTGTGTCTCATCCATCGAAAATTCCCCCAATTCTCTGGGGGAGGCTATGCTCCTGGGAGTTCCCGTGGTGGCGGCTCTGACGGGGGGCGTTGGCAGCATGATCAGCCCAGGGGAGGGCTGGCTTTTCCGGGGCTTTTCTGGGGAGGAGGAAGGGGAGATGCAGAGGATCAGCCGGGACCTGGGGGAGCAGATTCTGGAGGTTTTCTCCCTACAGGAGCAGGTGACGGAGCGGACCCGAAAAGCCAGGGAACATGCCCGGAGGACCCACAACGCGGAGGAGAATCTGCGCCAGCTTCTGGACATATACCGGGAACTGGCCTGAGGGCGTTTTATATGGGGAGAGGGGAGTCGGTATGCGTCTTGTCTTTGTATCCAATTATATCAATCATCATCAGATGCCCGTGAGCAATGAACTGAACCGGCTTTGCCGGGAGCAGGGCGGAAGTTATATTTTTGTGCAGACAGAGCCCATGGAGCAGGAACGGGTGGATATGGGCTGGGGAAAAGATCTGGAGGAGGCGGATTTTGTCCGCAATTACTGGGAGGATGAAAAGGGCTGCCAGCGGCTGATCGAGGAAGCAGACGCAGTGATCTTCGGGGGTTGTGAGGATGAGAAATATATAGAGGCCAGGCTGGCGGCGGGAGAGCCTGTGTGGCGCTACAGCGAGCCGCTCTATAAGACTGGGCGGTACAGATTTATCAGTCCCAGAGGGCTTCGGAAAAAAATGCATGACCACACCCGATACCGGAAAAAGCGGGTGTATCTGCTCTGCGCCGGGGCTTATGTGGCCGGGGATTTCCGGTTGGTGGGGGCCTATGGCGGCAAAAGGTTCCGCTACGGATATTTTCCCGCGTTCAGGCAGCAGGAACCGGAGAAGCTGATGGCCGGGAAGGATCAGGCCTCCCAGGGGCAGCTGCGGCTGCTGTGGGCGGCCCGTATGATCGACTGGAAACATCCGGAGACAGCGCTGCGGGTGGCGGAGAAGCTGCGGGAGCGGGGAGTGAACTTCCGGCTGGATATGATCGGTGACGGGGCTCTGTGCAGGAAAACCCAAAAACAGGCGGAGGCGCTGGGGCTGGGGGGCCAGGTTTTCTTTCCGGGATATTGCAGTCCCGAAGAGACCCGGGTTTATATGGAGAGGGCCCATATTTTCCTGGCTACCAGCGACCGGCAGGAAGGGTGGGGGGCTGTGGTCAATGAGGCCATGAACAGCGGCTGCGCGCTGATTGCCGGGAAGGGAATGGGAGCGGCGCCCTATCTGGTGCGGCATGGGGAAAACGGTTATCTGTATGACCATAAAAATCCCCGTCAGGCGGCGGAGATTGCCGGGAAGCTGGCGGAGGACAGAGCATTGTGCCGGCGTATTGGCTTTGCCGCTTATGAGACGGTGCGGACACTGTGGAATCCCCAGGTGGCGGCGAAAAGGCTCTATGAATGTATCGCGGCGGAAATCGCCGGGCAGAAATTCCCGGAGTATGAGGACGGGCCGTTGAGCAGGGATCTGCGGTGTCTGTAGCCGCAGTATATAGCAGGAGGATCTATGGAGGCGGAAGAAAACAGAGAAGGTATAAAGATGCCGACTATCAGTGTAATTGTGCCGGTCTATAACATTATGGAGCTCCTGCCCCGATGCGTTGCTTCTCTGAGACGGCAGACCTATGCAGACCTGGAAATACTGCTGGTGGATGACGGTTCCACGGACGGTACGGGGGAGCTGTGCGATCGTCTGGCGGCGGAGGATAGCCGTATCCGGGTGCTGCACAAGGAAAACGGCGGCACCTCGTCGGCAAGAAATCTGGGGATTGAGAACGCCCGGGGGGAATTTCTGGGCTTTGTGGACAGCGATGATTATGTGGAGCCGGATATGTATATGCGGCTGCGTCAGGCAGTGTCGGGAAGAGAGAACTGGCTGGTGCAGGTGGGCAGAGATGAGGTGGACGAGCAGGGGGGACAGCTTCCCGGCATTTGCGAGATCCCGGAGAGGGAACGGACATTTTCCGCTGATGAGTTCCTGAGGGAACTGTTGATGCACCGGGGAGATTGCTCTTTCTGTACCAAGCTGGTGCCCCGGAGGCTCCTAGGGGCGGACCGCTTTCCGGAAAAGCAGCTGAACGAGGATTTCCATCTGATGATCCGGCTGCTGCAACGGGCGGAAGGCGTGGTATCTCTCCCTGTGTGCGGCTACCATGTATTTTACCGCCTGGGCAGCAATACCCGCAAGGTGCGGGAGAATGATTTTTCCAGGGTATTTTCCGACAATGTAAGCAACGCGGATCTGGTGCTGGCGCTGGTGGAGGAAAAATATCCCGCCATGCGGCCGGTGGCTGTTCGCTTCGGGCTTTTTCAGCGTCTGGATTATCTGCTGCACATTCCCATTCCGCAGATGAGGCGGGATAACAGGCAGTACAGGGAGATTGTGCGTTTCCTGAGGGGGCACCTGTGGGATACGGTGTGTTCTCCCTACCTGACGGCTAAAAATAAGATTTATCTGCTGGCGCTGACCGCAGCCCCCGGCACGGCGCGGCGGCTGCACCGTCTGGGGATGAAGCTCAAGAAGAATCAATCGAAGTATTCCAGGGCATAGACAAAGCGCTCCGCCAGCTTTTTGCGCCCTGCGGCGTTCAGGTGCAGATTGTCCTCCAGGTAATCCTCCGCGTTCTCCTCGTTGACGGTGCCATAGATATTGTCCAGGTAGGACACGGAGTGGAGGTAGGCGATCTGTTCCAGATTGCCCGCGTAGGTGGAGAGGGAAAAGCCGGTGGACTTATGGATATCGCTGCTGATGTATTCCCCGTTTTCGTCCACATAATAGGCATAGGTGGGCGACATGACGATGATCCGGAGATGGGGAAAAGTATTGCGTATCAGTTCCAGGCTGGCATCCATATTGCCTGCGAAGGTCTGTATATCGGTGGTGTTCAAGGGGTTGTACAGAGGTCTTTCCTCCAGATAATCCGACGCGTCATACATAATCGCAAGTACGTCCACATTCTGGAAATCCAGAGTTGACAGAGTTTCGTAGGCATAGCGGGCATCTGCGGGCGCGGCGTCTCCCATGGCGGAGAAGGCGCTGTCATAGATATCCGTATTATGCAGGGTGATCAGTGTGGACAACCAGTACAGATTGAAAGCGTCCATGGGAGCTTCCTTGGCGAGGAACGTCTCTCTGGCCGCAGCCAGGTGGGAATCCGCAACTGAGCAGTTATAGAAGACGGCGTCTGTCATGCTGCGGGCCAGGCCGACAACGCTGTCCTCAGAGTCACGCAGATCGGAAAAGGGGGAATTTCCCAGTAGCACCACCGTGCGGATGCCGTCTGTATCCCGGCGCTGATCTGCGGGAACATTGATCATGTTGTCAAGCACTTCAATGAGCTCATTGTCATCAAAGTCCGCGTCAGGGTCAAAGAAGGACGGTACGCGGGTTCCCCAGTTGGAGAAGCGGAAAATGATCAGGCCGACGCATAACAATAATATGAAGACAAACAGGATGTGCAGAATGACCGGGGGGAAGAAGCCTCCGGAGCGTTCAGGCGCGCCTTCTCCTTCCTCTTCCTCTGCGGTTTCCCTGTGAGATGGAGGACGGTTATGTTTTCTGTCAGGTTTTTTAGAGGAAGAGACTCTGCCGGAGCGTCTGTGACGGCCCTCGCGGGATGGAATGTCGTCACAGGGGCTATCGTCTTGCTCACAGGAGGGGCCGCCGCCATAGAGTTCATCGGGTTCTTCACAGGAGGGGTCGCTGCCATAGAGTTCATCGGGTTCTTCGCAGGAGGGGTCGCTGCCATAGAGCTCATCGGGTTCTTCACAGGAGGGGTCGCTGCCATAGAGTTCATCGGGTTCTTCACAGGAGGGGGTGCTACCGTAGAGCGCATCGGGTTCTTCGCAGGAGGGGGTGTCTCTGTAGTGTTCATCGTACCCTTCACAGGAAGGGCCGCCGACAGGGAGTTCGCCTTCTTCCTCATTGGGAAGGCCGCTGCCGGGGAGTTCGTCTTCTTCCTCATAGGAAGGGGCGCTGCCATAGAGTTCGTCGTTCTCCACATAGGGAGCTCCCACGTCATAGATTTCTTCCTCATTTTTGTCCGGGGCTTTCTCACGGAATCTGTCCCCGTCTGAAAGTGAATCCCCGGTAACCTGGTCCAGGTCAATGATTTCTATATCCGGGATATCGGAACGGTGCCTTGTCTTTGTGGATTCCTGTCGCATGGGATACCCTCCTTTCTGTTTTTCCATTCTACTATGTTCCCCGTGGGTTGTCCATAAAGAAATAGGACTAAAGGACTGTATGCCTTATTTTGCGGATAAATTAAGATTTTATGAATATTTCTTTTTTTCTTGAACCGAAAGTAAAGTCAATGATATACTGAATAGCAGTAATGCTGTATGGAGAAAAACGGGCCGAAGTGTCGGGGGCTTCGGAACGGGAGGAATAACATGGGAAAATTCACAGGACGCTTTGGCAGACTGAAGAAAACGACAGAACAGATCATAGCGGAATTTCAGGAAGAATGGGACGCAGAAGAATACGAGGAAGAGCCGTATGAGGATTTTGAGGATGAATATGGCAGTGACGATGGGCCGGCGGAGGATGATGACGGATCTGACCCGGATGGCGGGGGCTATGCGGATGATCAGGAAGAAGACATGGATGATGAGGAACCGGGGATGTATAGTCCGGGGCTTGTGGCGGAAGAACAGGGAGAAGAGCTTGATTTAGTACAGACAGAGAATGATCTGAAAGAGGAATATGAATCGGACTGGCCGGATGAAGATCGGGAAGAAGAGGCTGAACCGGACTGGCCG
>CAJUAB010000004.1:114994-116483 GCA_910583845.1 uncultured Acetatifactor sp. | reverse complement strand
CTGAACCGGACTGGCCGGATGAAGAACCGGAAGAGGAATATGAATCGGACTGGCCGGATGAAGACCGGGAAGAAGAGGCTGAATCGGACTGGCCGGATGAAGATCGGGAAGAAGAGGCTGAACCGGACTGGCCGGATGAAGAACCGGAAGAGGAATATGAATCGGACTGGCCAAGTGAAGACCGGGAAGAGGAGGCTGAACCGGACTGGCCGGAGGAAAACCTAGAAGGGCAATATGAACAGGAAGGATCAGGTATTGTCCGGGAAGGGGAGTACCTGGATGGAGAATATGAACCGGACTGGCCGGGTGAAAACCTGGAAGTGAACCAGAGTCAGGAATGGTCAGAGGGCGATTCTGAGGAGGAGTGTGGCCCTGAATATACGGAGGAGTACCTTCCGGATGATACCGGGGAAGAGTCGGAGGATGAGGAGGATGAAGGCAACCGGATTCTGGACAGGTTCATTATCATAGCAGGCGTTGCGGTGTTATTGATGGCATTGGTCACGGGGATTGCGTTTGTTGTCTTTCGCATGCGCAGCAGCAGCCCCGAAGAGATCAGAGAGGTGGGAGCACAGCTGGCGGGTGTCGATCTGATAGGGGGACAGGGGCTGGATGCCGTGTCCAACGCCCAGCAGGTTTATGCCGCCGCACTTCTGGCCATGGCAACGCCCGAACCTGTGGCGACACCACAGCCACAGGATTATGAGGAACAGGAATATAAGCCGAGTATCAGCGTACAGATGAATTTCAGCTCTATTGAAAAAGACTTAAAGATTAAGTTTATCAATAAGGAGACTGGAAAGTTGATCAGCAACGTGCCATTCAGTGTAAACATTATTGATCCGGGGGGGACCACCATTATGTGGTCGGACGATGATATGGATGGCATAATCTATAAAAAGAACCTGACTCCCGGACAGTACCGGCTGGTAATGAATGCTCTGACGGATGATAAATACAAGAGCTATGGACTGGTCACCGCGGAGCAAAAGGCGGAAGTCAAAAAGGAAATCGAGTATAAGGAGGTCGATGTCTCGGATGAAGTAAAGACAGAGTCTCAGATCAATGTCGCCAAGGAGGACACCAAGATCAATGAGACCGTGGTGGAATCCTATTTACAGGATACCGTGGCCTGGGTAGAGAGCACCAGTACTACGATCTCCTATGCGGAGGTGGCAAAGAGTAATATCCCAGACCCGATGACATTGGCCGTGAGCGGCAGTTTTGTGAGACTATCCAGGGAGAATCAAGGAGGAGAATTTCAGACAGCGCGTTTCGCGGAAGAGACGGAAGAGAAACCGGCAACGCAGTTCATCAACCCGTCAGCCGTGAAATCAATGGCACCACCTGCGGAGGCACCAGACATGGAACCCACGGACATGCCCACGGAGACGGCACCCCCTGTGGAGCCCCCGGCCACGGAACCGCCGGCTCAGCCCACGGAGCCCCCGGCCACGGAACCGCCGGCTCAGCCCACGGAGCCCCCGGC
>CAJUAB010000004.1:62254-114894 GCA_910583845.1 uncultured Acetatifactor sp. | reverse complement strand
ACGGAACCGCCGGTTCAGCCCACGGAGCCCCCGGCCACGGAACCGCCGGCTCAGCCCACGGAACCACCGGCTCTGCCCCCCACCCCCACCCCCGCTCCTGTGACATATGTGGGAAAAATTGTACCTGAAAGTATGACATTGGCGGTGGGAGAGCAGTTTGCCGCCACGGTGTTCTGTGAAGGAGTGACACTTCAAACCATCAGCTGGACCAGCAGTGATCCGGCATCGGTTATTGTAGACAATAACGGAACTGTGACGGCAGTGGCCGCTGCCCGGCAGCCGGTACTGATCTCCTATTCCGCCAGCGGCGTGGACAATATGGGAAATGTGGTAAACGGGCTCACGGCGTCCTGCAGAGTGACCGTATCCGCTTTTGACAGAAAACTCACACTGGATAAAGCTACCGAACTTGTATACGCGGGAGCAAGCATAAGCCTTACGGCTATTCTGGAGAACGGGTTTGACACAGACGTGCTGACAGTGGAATCCTCCGATACAAATGTGGCCAGAGCGGAGATATCTGGCCGGAACATAACTGTCACCGGCCTGGGAGCGGGAACTGCCAATATAACGGTAAGATACGGGGTGAACGATAACACGGTCTCAGCGACTTGTACGGTGACTGTGAAGCAGGACCCCAGGGAAAACAGAACCACGCCCCTCAAGGACAGGGACGGCAACGAACTGTATGTGCAGGAGAACAACAATTACCGTCAGGCCTTCTATGCGGACTACTATGTTTTTGATAAGTTTTTTAAAAAAGGGGAAGCTAAATACACCGGATGGCAGACTATAGGAGGCGTAGTGAAATATTTTGACCTGAACGGCAATGTGGTGACGGGCGAGCAGGTCATACAGGGGGTGAAGTATCATTTTGCCAGTGACGGAGCGCTGACAGTGGGTTCTGGCACCATGGGCATTGATGTGTCGAGGTGGAACGGTACAATTGACTGGAACGCGGTGAAGAACTCCGGCGTGTCCTATGTCATTATCCGGTGCGGATACCGAGGGTCATCTCAAGGAACTCTGATCGTGGACCCCATGTTTCAGAATAATATCAAAGGGGCTACAGATGTCGGACTGAAAGTGGGTGTATACTTTTTTACACAGGCCATCGACAAAGTGGAGGCGGTGGAAGAGGCATCCATGGTGCTGGAGCTGATCAGAAACTATCGGATATCCTACCCCGTGTTTCTGGATGTGGAACCCAGCGGCGGCAGAGCGGACGCGATCAGCGTGGAAACCCGCACAGAGGTGTGCAAGGCATTCTGCCAGACCATACAGAATGGAGGATATACGGCGGGCATCTATGCTAATAAAACCTGGCTTACCGAGAAGATTGACACAAGCCAGCTGGGAGCGTACAAAATCTGGCTTGCCCAGTACATCTCCGCGCCTACTTATACCGGTCGGTATGATCTGTGGCAGTATAAGTCCACGGGCAAGGTCAGCGGCATTACCGGCGACGTGGACCTGAATCTGAGCTATCTGGGGTATTAGGCATCTGATTCACGGACTTCTGGCTTCTCTTATCCGGGGCAGGTTCCTGGTAAGTCTGATGCTTATAGTTGTACAAAATGGAAATGTATGGTACAATGATTCTTGCTGGAAGCAGAAAATGGCCGGATGGTCATCCGTATCATGCGCAGGCCCCCATTTGACACAAACGAAAAATGTTTCGTATTCCGCTATTGTGGAGGGAGATGCGCCGGAGAGCACGAAATCATGTTGATGGCGTAAAAAATGAACAGGAAGGTGTAAAAAATGAGAACTTATTTGGTAACAGGCGGCGCCGGGTTTATCGGCTCCAACTATATTCACTACATGTTTAAAAAGTATGGGGATGAAATCCGCATCATCAATGTGGATGCTCTGACTTACGCAGGCAATCTGGAAAACCTGAAGGGTGTGGAGGAGCGTGAGAATTACAGCTTTGTAAAAGCGGATATCTGTGACAAGGAGGCCATCCGCAGGATTTTTACCGAAAACGATATTGACAGGGTGGTACATTTTGCCGCGGAGAGCCATGTTGACCGGAGCATCCGCAATCCGGAGGTCTTTATTCAGACCAATGTGCTGGGCACGGCGGTGATGCTCAACTGCGCCAGAGAAGCCTGGGAACAGCCGGATGGCAGCTATAAAGAGGGGAAAAAGTTCCTGCATGTCTCCACCGACGAAGTATATGGCTCGCTGCCGGACGATGACAATGCCTTCTTTTACGAGACCACTCCATATGCTCCCCACAGTCCCTACTCGGCCAGCAAGGCCAGCTCGGACATGCTGGTGAAGGCATATATGGACACCTACCATTTCCCAGCCAACATCACCAATTGCTCCAACAATTACGGTCCGTATCAGTTCCCGGAGAAGCTGATCCCGCTGATTATCAACAACGCGCTGCAAGGCAAAAAGCTGCCGGTGTACGGGGACGGTAAAAATGTGCGGGACTGGCTCTATGTGGAAGACCATGCCAAAGCCATCGACATGGTACAGGAGCAGGGCAGGCTGTTTGAGACTTACAATATCGGAGGCCACAACGAGAAGCAGAATATAGAGATCATCAACATCATCATCGAAACCTTGCAGGAGATGCTGCCGGAGGGCGATCCCCGCAAGAGTCTGGTGAGCAAGGATCTGATCTCCTATGTGGAGGACCGGAAGGGGCATGACAGGCGGTACGCCATCGCTCCGGATAAAATAAAGGCCGAGATCGGCTGGTATCCTGAGACCATGTTCAAAGAGGGAATCAGGAAGACGATCGCATGGTTTTTCGAGCATGAGGAATGGATGAAGAATGTGACCAGCGGAGACTATCAGAAATATTACACGGAGATGTATGAAAAATAAAGGTTTTGACCAGGGGATTGCCGCAGAAATGTGGCAATCCCTTCGGTGCGTTTAAATTGCGGGATACTTTGAACAATATGTCCTCCGCAGGCGTGTCCATCCATGGGGTCAATGCAGTCGAGTGTACGTCCGCGGACGAATTGCGAAATCAGGATCAGGAGAAAGCGAATATGAAAGGTATTATTTTAGCCGGAGGGTCCGGCACAAGATTGTATCCGTTGACAAAGGCCATCAGCAAACAGATTATGCCGGTTTATGACAAGCCCATGATCTATTATCCCCTGTCCACTCTGATGCTGGCGGGAATCCGGGAGGTGCTGATTATCTCCACGCCCAGGGATCTGCCGGTCTTTGAGGAGCTTCTGGAGGACGGGCATCAGCTGGGCATGGAGTTTTGCTATGCGGTGCAGGAGACTCCCAGAGGGTTGGCGGACGCGTTTATCATCGGGGCGGATTTTATCGGAAGCGACCGGGTGGCGTTGGTGCTGGGAGATAATATTTTCTACGGCCAGAGTTTTTCAAGGGTACTGCGGGAAGCGGCATCCAGGGAGAGCGGCGCCACCATCTTCGGCTATTATGTGCGAGACCCCAGAGAGTACGGTGTGGTGGAGTTTGACGCAGAAGGAAAAGCGCTGTCCATCGAGGAGAAGCCGGAGAATCCCAAGAGCAACTACGCGGTGCCCGGCCTGTATTTTTATGATAACGAAGTGGTGGAGATCGCCAGAAATGTCAAGCCCTCCGCCCGGGGGGAGATTGAGATCACCAGCATCAACAACGAGTATCTGCGCCGGGGTACGCTGATGGTGGAGACTCTGGGCCGGGGCTTTGCCTGGCTGGATACAGGCAACCATGACGCCCTGCTGGATGCGGCGGATTTCGTGGCGGCGTTTCAGAAACGCCAGGGATTGTATATTTCCTGTATTGAGGAGATCGCTTACAAGAGAGGCTTTATCGACAGGGAACAGCTGCTGAGATTGGCGGAGCCTCTGATGAAGACCAACTACGGCAAATATCTGACTGAGGTAGCAAATGGACTCTAGACTGAAACGTCACTGCATTCTGGCCTCCATGGGTGTGATCGCGCTGGCTGCGCTGCTGGTACTCTATGCCAACAGAGAGGAGCCGTCCCGTGGGGGAGGCCAGGGCGCCGGGCAGCCCACAGCCACGCCCAGGTCGCAGACGCAGGAAATTACTTATGATGAGTATGGCCAGCGGATCGGGGACGATCTGTCCGGCTTTTTACAGGATGCCACATTTTTTGACCCGGAGGAAAATACCTGGCTGGAACAGAAGCTGGAAGAGCAAAGCAGGCTGTCTCTGGTGATCACCTCCGTGGAACGGGATCTGCGGGTGCAGGTGGTGAATTACGAGGGAGAGCCTGTAAAAGGCCAGAGCTTCATCGTGGAACTGGGGGACCAGGGAGAGTATAAGGACCTGGACCAGGACGGCGTACTATACATTGGCGGGCTTAATTCCGGGGAGTATTATGTGAGCCTACAGGAGATCGAGGGATATAAAGTGCCTGTCAACCCCACGAGAGTGCAGGTCAAGGATAAGGTGGAATATGTGTTTATAGAGGATATCTCGCTGCTGATGAAGACGGAGGAGGACATCGACGCCGAGGCGGAGGATACAGGTGTTCAGAACGCGGAGGAAGACAGCGACAAATCGGAGATTAAGAAGCTCCAGACGCCTACTTCCAATACTGCGGTAGGGATAGATGTCTCCAAGTGGAACCGGGAGATCGACTGGGAGAAGGTCAAGGAGGCCGGGGTGGATTTTGCCATTATCCGGGCAGGCTACAGAGGCTCATCCATGGGCAGTCTGGTGGTGGACCCTTATTTTGAGGACAATATCAAGGGGGCAACCATGGCGGGCGTGAAAGTGGGCGTGTACTTTTTTACCCAGGCCATCAATGAGGTGGAGGCGGTGGAAGAGGCCTCCATGGTGCTGGAGCTGGTGCGGGAGTACAGCCTGGATTATCCGATTTTCATTGACACCGAGGGCGCAGGGGGAAATGGCCGGGCGGATCTGCTGTCGGTGGAGGAGCGGACGCTGGTGTGCGACGCTTTCTGCCGCACAGTGGAGAACGCGGGCGGAGAGGCCGGCGTGTACGCCAGCAGAAACTGGTATTACAACCGGGTAGACGTAAGTAAGCTGGAAAACTATTGTATCTGGCTCGCGGAATACCGCAGCGCTCCTCTGTATGACGGCTACTACAATATGTGGCAATATACCTCCAAGGGCACAGTCGACGGCATTGAGGGCAATGTGGATATGAATATCAGTTATATGGGCAGGTAGAGACGGAACTCTAAACAGTCTCGGAACGGAAGTACCCGGAACGATTTTCAGATGCGCTCTGTGCAGCGGAAAATGGTTCCCCGGAAAGGGTACTGGAGAGTAGAGACGGAACTCTAAACAGTCTCGGAACGGAAGTACCCGGAACGATTTTCAGATGCGCTCTGTGCAGCGGAAAATGGTTCCCCGGAAAGGGTACTGGAGAGTAGAGACGGAACTCTAAATAAGAAAGGGATAAAGGAAATGGGAAAAATTACAGTGGAGACATGCGGGATTGAAGGTTTGAAGGTGATTACCCCCACCGTGTTTGGGGATGCCAGAGGATATTTTGTGGAGACATATAACTACAACGACTATAAGGCGGCGGGCATTGATGTGGAGTTTGTGCAGGACAATCAGTCGGCGTCCAAAAAAGGCGTGCTGCGGGGGCTGCATTTCCAGATTCAGTATCCGCAGGACAAGCTGGTCCGGGTGATCAAAGGGGAGGTATTTGATGTGGCGGTGGACTTGCGCAAGGGCTCTCCCACCTTCGGACAGTGGCATGGAGAGCTGCTTACCGCGGAAAACATGAAGCAGTTCTATGTGCCCAAAGGATTTGCCCACGGTTTTCTCGTGCTGTCGGAATACGCGGAATTCTGCTATAAATGCTCGGAGTTCTACCACCCCGGCGATGAGGGTGGCCTGAAATATGACGATCCGGAAATCGGGGTGCAGTGGCCGATACCGGAGGGGATGGAACTGACCCTCTCGGAGAGGGATACCAAGTGGGGCGGACTGTCTGCCTATGTGGAAGAATACGGAAGGTAACAGGAATTACTTATGGAAAAAAGAAAAGCGTTCGCCTCCAGGCTGGTACAACTGCCAGCGGAGCTGTGGCAGAACCGGAAACTGATCTGGAAACTGTCCAAGAATGATTTTAAAAAGCGGTATGCCGGGTCCTACATGGGGTTGATCTGGGGGTTTGCCCAGCCGCTTGTGACGGTACTGATGTATTATCTGGTGTTTGACAAGATATTCGGTGCCAAGGCGGTGGAACTGCGAAGCGGCGTGGAGGTTCCTTTCGCGCTGTTCATCACGGCGGGGCTGGTCCCCTGGTTCTTTTTCAGCGAGGCCATCAGTCAGGGGACCATGTCCCTGATCGAGTACAGCTATTTGGTGAAGAAGGTGGTCTTCAAGATCAGCATCCTGCCTGTAATCAAGGTCATAGCGGCCACTTTCAGCCATTTGTTTTTCCTGGCGCTGGCCGTGCTGCTGGGCTGTATATACGGGTATTATCCCAGCGTGTATCTGGTGCAGGTGCTCTATTACGGCGCATGTCTCTTCCTGCTGGTGCTGGCCATGTCCTATACCACCTGCGCCGTGGTGATTTTTTTCCGGGATCTGTCTCAGATTATTTCCATCTGCCTACAGGTGGGTATATGGGCGACTCCCATACTGTGGAGCCTGGACTCCCTTCATAATCATACGGTGGTGACGCTGTTGAAACTGAACCCGCTGGTGTATATCGTGAACGGCTACCGGGATTCCATTTACGGACATCGCTGGTTTTTTGAAGATATTCCGGGAACTCTGTATTTCTGGGCACTGACAGCAGGGCTGTTTCTTGTGGGAGCCGCCATCTTTAAAAAGCTGAAAGTGCATTTCGCGGATGTGATCTGATCAGATATGACGAAACATAAGTTCTCATTCCGGTATTCAGGATACAGGGCGCGGAATCAGGGACCGGCTGAAAAGACGCGTCGCATACGGAACGGGATTTACGCGATAAAACGGGCATAACGGAGTCTGCCTGACGGGCTGCGGCTATGCGGGAAAGAGGCAGGTTTGGGAGAAAAGGATACCAGAGAGGTGGCTATAGAGGTCACTGGTTTAAATAAAGTATATAAGCTGTACGACAAGCCCTCGGACCGCTTTAAGGAGGCGCTGCGGCTGACCAGAAAGAAGTATCGGGAACATTACGCGCTGCGGGATGTGAATATGACGATCCGCCAGGGGGAGACGGTGGGAATCATCGGAACCAACGGTTCCGGCAAATCCACGGTTCTGAAAATCATCACGGGAGTGCTGAGTCCCACGTCCGGCCAGGTGCAGGTAAACGGGCGGATATCCGCCCTGCTGGAGCTGGGGGCGGGATTTGACGCGGAGTACAACGGCATTGAGAATGTGTATCTCAACGGCACCATGATCGGGTTTTCCGAGGAGGAAATCGAGAAAAAACTGCCCGAAATACTGGAGTTCGCGGATATCGGGGACTATGTGTATCAACCGGTGAAGACCTACTCCAGCGGCATGTTTGTGCGGCTGGCTTTTGCCGTGGCGATCAATATTGATCCGGAGATCCTCATAGTGGATGAGGCCCTGTCCGTGGGAGATGTTTTTTTCCAGGCTAAATGCTATCGGAAGTTTGAGGAGTTCAAAAAAAAGGGCAGGACCATTGTGTTTGTGAGTCATGATCTCAGCAGCGTCAGCAAATATTGTGACAGAGTATACCTGCTGAACCAGGGTGTGCTGCTGGGGGAGGGCACCCCCAAGAAGATGATAGACGCCTATAAGCAGGTGCTGGTGGGGCAGTATGAGGAGGGGGAGAACGCGGGGCAAGGCGGCCCGGAAGCGGGGCAGAATCCTGAACTCCTGGAATACGGAACGCACCAGGCGGAGATACTGGAAGTGTATCTGACAGACGAGCGGGGAATACGGGCCAACGCCATCATGAAGGGAACGGTTTTCTCCATCCACATGAAAGTGGCTTTTTATGAGCGCATTCCGTCCCCGATTTTTGCCTATTCCGTGAAGAACATTATCGGCGTGGAGATCACCGGCACTAATACTATGGTGGAAAAGGCGTATCTGGACAGCGGGGAGCCGGGATCGGTCAAGGAGATCACCTTTACCCAGGAGATGAACCTACAGGGGGGAGAGTACCTGCTCTCCCTGGGGCTTACGGGTTACGAGGGCGACAAATTCCAGGTCTACCATCGTCTGTACGATGCTCTTAACATTACCGTTGTGTCGGATAAGAACACAGTGGGATACTATGACATGAATTCGCGGATTACCGTGCGGGACGCGGATACTGGAAAGGGCTGAACATGACGGAACAGATCGGTAAGATCACACTGGATTTAAGCAAGTACCCGGGGGAGGATCTCTACTGCGACGGCGCGGTGGAGGATGAATTGCTGGAGATCGTGAGAAAATACTCCAGAGAGGAATATCCACAGCTGATCGAGCAGCGGAAAAGCTGGCCCATATTGTATCATCTGTCTCCGCTGCGGGAAAATATTGTGGATTTCGTGCCCATGACGGCCCGGGATAAGGTGCTGGAGGTGGGGAGCGGCTGCGGCGCGATTACCGGCGCGCTGGCCGGGAAAGCAGGCAGCGTGACATGCGTGGATCTGTCCAGAAAGAGAAGTATGATCAATGCCTACAGGCACAGTGACTACGACAATATCACCATCCATGTAGGCAATTTTCAGGATATAGAACCGCAGCTGCCCAGAGATTTTACTTATATCTGCCTGATCGGCGTGTTTGAGTATGGCAGGGGATATATAGGCGGCGATCGTCCCTATGAGGAATTCCTGCGGATACTCATGGGGCATCTGGCGCCGGGAGGCCGCATTCTCATTGCCATTGAGAACAAATACGGGCTGAAATATTTTGCGGGCTGCAAGGAAGATCATCTGGGCAGTTATTTCTCAGGGATAGAGAATTACCAGGAAGTCGGCAGCGCCCGGACGTTTTCCCGTCAGGGGCTGGAGGGCATATTCCGAAGCTGTGGTGCCCCGGAATATCATTTTTATTACCCCTATCCCGATTATAAGTTTATGACGAATGTCTATTCGGACCAGCGGGGACCCGGCAGAGGAGAGCTTTCCAACAACCTGCGGAATTTTGACAGAGACCGCATGGTGCTTTTCGATGAAAAACTGGCCTTTGACGGCATTGTGGAGGAGGGGCTCTTTCCGGTGTTTGCCAATTCCTATCTGGCGGTGATCGGCGGCGCTCTCCCTGTGAAATATGTGAAATATTCCAACGACCGGGCCCGGGAGTTCCAGATCCGCACAGAAATCGGGACGGACGGCCAGGGAAGGCCGGTGGTGCGCAAATTTCCGCTGACAAAGGAAGCGGCGGAGCATGTGCGCAGAATGGCCTGGGCCTGTGATAAGCTCACGCAGCGCTATGAGGGAAGCGGTCTGAACGTCAACAGATGCAGGCTGGCGGGGCAGGGAAAAGACTTTCACGCGGAGTTTGATTATGTGGCGGGCCGACCTCTCACGGAACTGCTGGACGAATGTCTGGAGAAGGGGGATCAGGAGAAATTCTGGCGCTGGTTTGAGAGATATGTGGAGCTCATCGGCTACGGCGGGGCGTATCCGGTGACGGATTTTGACCTGGTGTTTTCCAATCTGCTGGTGGATGGAGAACAATGGACGCTGATCGACTATGAGTGGACCTTTGAGAGACCCATGGAAGCAAGGGAACTGGCCTTTCGGGCCGTATACTGTTATGTCCTGGAAAACGAGAAGCGGAACCGCCTGGATCTGGACAGGGCGCTTAAGACGCTGGGAATCACAAAGGAACAGGCGGCGGAATACCGGACCCGGGAGCTGCGCTTTCAGCAGTATGTGGAGGGCAGCACGGCCTCCATGGCTGCGCTGCGGGAGCGCATGGGGCGCAGACTCCGGGACCCGAAAAAGCTGGTGGAAAACCAGGAGAATTATGAGAATCTGACCAGGGTGCAGGTATACGAGGACACCGGCGGGGGATACACGGAGGAGTGTTCCCGTTTTCTCGAACAGAGATATGGGGAAGACGGCAGGATAGAGCTGGAGCTGGAGTTTCCCGGCGAGGTGCGGAGGATGCGGATTGATCCGGCCATGGACTGCGGGATCTGTAAGATTATGGATCTGCGCTTTAACGGGGAGCCGGTGCCGTTTGACACATCGAAGGTGCTGGCGGTGAACGGTAAGCGGATCAGATCCAGGAGTGAGGACGGCGAGACGTATCTGACGGTGGTCTTTCCCACCACAGATCCGAACATCAACATTGATATAGGCCGTCTGCAGCCCCGGGAAGTCAATATTCTCCACATACGGCTGGAGTTTTTGCAGGTTCCGCCCGACATGCTGGAGGATGTGGCCCGGGCAATGAAAAAATGGATCTGAAATCTGTATGAAGTACGGCGGGGAATGGGTACAGGGATGAGACTGCGAATGAAGCAAAAGCTGAGGAGCGTGTTGGAAGAACAGATGAATAAACGGTACGCGCTCAGGCTGGCCAGGGCCAGGCGGCGGATCTCCTATGAGGAGTGGTTGAGACTGGTGGAGGAAAACGGGGATGAGAGGGCGCATCCCTATTATCCGGGTATACAGGGAGAGGAAGGGGACGAAGACTCCACGTCTCTGAGGGCGCGCTGCGCCGCCGCTGCGGAGCAGGGGCTGGCTCTGCTGCGGGAACAGGGAATATGGCTGATACTGCGAAAGAACGGGTACATGGACCCGGAGGCTTATACCCTGATCGGGGATTATTTCAGAAAGCATCCGGAGACCCTGATCCTTTACGGGGACGAGGATGCCCTGGATGCCACGGGAAAGCACCGCCGCGATCCCTGCTTCCGGCCGGTGTGGTCTCCGGACACCTGGCTGTCCGGCTGTAGTCTGGGCAGCGTGGTGGCTCTGCGCGGGGAGCTGGCGGGAGAGCTGTCCCCGGATACTTGGCCAGAGGGAAAGGAAGGGGTGGTGCTTTTTGAGAACACCGCCCAGGTGAGGCAGCTGATTCACCGGCTTCTCCAGCTGGCCGGAGGGTTTGAGCGGGGCTGCGGCTCCATCGCCCATCTGCCGGGGATGCTGTTCCATCTGGACCATGAGGCGGCGCAGGGGGATGTACGGCGGGAGTATCTGAGCGGAGACGGCTGGAAGGGCCCCACAGCGCAGTGGCGGCAGGAGGGGCGGACGCTTTCCGTATCGGTTATCATACCCTCCAGGGATCATCCCGGAGAATTGAAACAATGTCTGGATTCTCTGCGGAAATGCAAAGAGCAAATGGAGGCAGAGGAAGCCGGGGACGGCTTGGGGAGAAAAGAGCGCCTTGCGCTGGAGATTCTGGTTGTGGATAACGGCAGCAGCCCTGAGAACAGGGCGGAAATAGAGAAGATCACCCGGGGAATGCAATATATCTACGAGCCAATGCCTTTCAATTTTTCCAGGATGTGTAATCTGGGGGCCGGAGAGGCGACTGGGGAGCTGCTGCTTTTCCTGAACGATGACATCACGGTCTGTGCGGACGGCTGGCTGGAGGCTATGGCCCGGCGCGCGCGCAGGCCCTATGTGGGAGCGGTGGGGCTGAAGCTCTATTATCCGGATTCCGTCAGAATCCAGCACGCGGGCATTGTCAATCTGCCCGGCGGGCCGGTACACAAACTACAATTTACCCAGGACGGGCAGGAGGAGGATTACGGTTATGGCAGCCTGGACCGGAATGTGGCGGCTGTGACAGGCGCCTGTCTGATGGTACAGCGGGAACGTTTCTGGCAGGCGGGGGGATTTCCGGAGGACTTACAGGTGGCTTACAATGATGTGGCACTTTGTTTCCGGCTGCGGGAAGAGGGATGGCACAATGTGGTGCTGAATCGTTTTCACGCCTTTCATCATGAGTCCTTGAGCCGGGGCGGGGATCTGACCAGGGAGAAAATGGAGCGGCTGCGTCAGGAGAAACAGATTCTGTACCGCAGGCATCCCGGGTACCTGGATTATGACCCCTATTATCCCGGGCCCCTGTGCAGGAAACTGGGCGATACGCATATTTATGAGGACTATCTGGATACCCGTACGGAGGCGCAGGTGGCCTCCCGGTGCCGGCGGCTGGCTCAGTGTCCGGAGCGGGAGCCGGAAAACCTGGCGTGGGCGCTGGAATGTACGCGCAGTGAAAAGCAGCAGGCTCCCTGCGTCCGGGGGTATGTGGTGGTAAAATGGGATAACAACGCATGTTATGACCGATATTTGCTTCTGCGGAGGCCGGGAGAGGAGAGCGCATATGCGATTCCTCTGGAGGATCAGTACAGCGCCGGGGCCGAGTATGGCATGCAGGAGCAGCCTAATGTAGCGCTGTGCGGCTTTCAGGTGGTTCTGCGGCAGGGGATTGTGCCGGAAGGCTCTTATGAGATCGGCTTGCAGGCCCGAAGCAGAATCGGCAGGCGCAGACTGACCAAATGGACGGAGGAGGAACTTTTGACAGGGGGGAAATGTGACGCATGACGGAAATGGATTATAAAAAAGCCTACGAGAGGGAAAGGGAGCGCTGCGCCTACCTGGCGGACCGCCTGTCAGAGGTGGAGGGAGAGCGGGATGTGCTGCAGGCCAAGCTGGATTTTATCCATAACAGCGCTTTCTGGAAGATGAGCAAGCCCTTTCGCCGGGGCATTCACTTTTGCATACGCCAGGCCGCCCGGATCAGACGGGTTCTGCATCCCCGGGATCTGGTGAAGAAACTGCGGTATAAAAAGAGGGAGAGGCAGGCAGGCCGGCAGTTTGGCACGGCCAGCTTTCCGGATGAGGCGACGGTCCGTGCCCAGAGGCAGGAGGTCTTTTCCCGGAGAATCCGGTTCAGCATTCTGGTGCCGCTGTGGAACACACCGGAGAAGTTTCTGCGGGACATGATTGAGTCCGTTCTGGGGCAGACCTATGAGAACTGGGAGCTCTGTCTGGGGGACGGCTCCGATGAGGAGCATGGCTATGTGGGGGAGATCTGCGAAGAGTATGCCGCGCGGGCACAGGGGCGGATTGTCTATCGGAAGCTGGAGAAAAATGAAGGGATCGCGGGGAATACCAATCAATGCTTTCAACTGGCCACCGGGGAATATATCGGTCTGCTGGATCATGACGATATGCTGCACCCCTGCGCTCTGTATGAATATGCCAGGGCGATTGACGAGACCGGGGCGGATTTTCTCTACTGCGACGAGGCCACATTCAGAAGCGGCAATCTGGACAATCTGCTGAACATGCATTTCAAGCCGGACTATGCGCCGGATACCTTATGCGGGAACAATTATATTACGCATTTCAGCGTATTTGCCCGCTCGCTTCTGGAGGAGGACGCGGAATTGTTCCGCACCAGCCTGGACGGCAGCCAGGACCACGATATGATCCTGCGTCTCACGGACCGGGCGGCATATGTACATCATATCCCCAGACTGTTGTATTACTGGAGGAGCCACGAGGGCAGCGTGGCATCGGACATAGAAGCCAAGCCCTACGCGGTGGAAGCCGCCAGACGGGCTGTGGCGGATCACCTGGAAAGACATGGTTTCCGGAATTTCCAGATCAGCAGTACCAGGGCCTTTCCCACCATATTCCGCATCCGATATCAGGTGGAGGGCAGCCCCGGCATATCCGTCATCATCCCCAACAGGGAGCACAGGGAGGACCTGCGGCGCTGTGTGGAGTCCATTATGGAGCGCTCCACCTATGACAACTACGAGCTGGTCATCGTGGAGAACGGCAGCGCTTCCCAGGAGATTAAGGATTACTACACGGAACTGCTGGGGTATGATTACGGGAAAGCTCTGGAGGAGCGCAGCCAGGGAACTTCCCCGGACAGGGCATATGACAGAGGCGTCATGACGGCGGGAGAGGCTGGAAAGACCGGCGCAGAAGTAAAAATTGTTACTTATGAGGGGGACTTTAACTATTCCCGGATCAACAATCTGGGCGTGGGCTATGCCGCAGGCGACTATGTGCTGCTGCTGAACAATGACACCCAGGTGATTACTCCAGACTGGATGGAGGAGCTTCTGATGTATGCCCAGCGGGAGGACGTGGGCGCGGTGGGAGCCAAGCTGTATTACGGAGACCGAACCATCCAGCACGCGGGAGTGGTCATTGGAATGGGGGCCCATGGCACCGCAGGGCACACCCATTATAAACATAATCATCTGGATCTGGGTTATATGGGGCGGCTGTGCTATGCCCAGAATGTATCCGCGGTCACGGGGGCCTGTCTGCTGGTAAAAAAGAGTCTGTATCTACAGGCAGGGGGGTTGGACGAGACATTCGCGGTATCCTTGAATGACGTGGATTTCTGTCTGCGCCTTCGGAAAATGGGAAAGCTCAATGTGTTTACCCCTTTCGCGGAGCTGTATCACTATGAGTCCGAATCCCGGGGGGATGATCTCCACGGGGAAAATGCGGCCCGCTATGATCAGGAGGCGGCGCTGTTCAGGGAGAGGTGGAAGGAATTGCTGGAGCAGGGCGATCCCTATTACAATCCCAACTTCACGCTGGAGAGAAGCGATTATTCCCTGAAACTTCCGGATTCCAGGCGGTAGTGTCCGGAGAGGACGGAAAACGGAGGTTGACAGGCGCCGACGGGTAAACCATGCCTGTGTTACGCGTACACAGGAAAGATTAAGATTCGATTAAGGATATCGGAAGAAATATTTAAGTATATTGATCGGGTATACGCGGTTGTGCTATTCTTGCCTTGGAACAGGGGAGAGTTTCAGGAAGGAACTCATACAGGGAGGGATAGCGGCTATGAAGGGAATGGTTTTATCGGTGCTTTTTTTCTGTGTGCTGCTGGCAGGATGCGGCGCGGAGGGGGCGGAGCCGGCCCGGCAGCAGGGCGGTCTGGTTCAGGAAGGGGAGGCGGAAGCGGTGGGAGAGGTGCTCCCGACCCAGCCTCTGTACATAAAGGATGTGCGGACTCTGCATTTTGAGGAACCGGAGGAGGGATACCGGGACGGCGGCACACGCTATCGCATATCCGGCAGCCAGATCTGTATGCTCAGAGTGGAATCCCGGGAAGCGGATGGCGCCACAAGGCTCTGCCTACAGGCTTATGACACCAAAGAGGACAAATGGACGCAGCACATATTGGCGCCTCACATTCCGGAACATGAGAACTGCCGCCTTGTCTCCGCGGATTTGACGGCGGAGGGGGAACTTTCACTGAAGATGAAGGACGAGGACGGTTTTTGGCTGGTCAGGACAGACTGGGAGGGCAATATTCTGGGGGCTGCGGAGGCCTGTTCCCAGAGTCTGTATCCCTGGAATCTGGACCCCTGGGATGGGACAAGGTCCTTTGCGTTGTCCGACGGCCGGGTTGTTCTGAGCCGTTATGACGAGGCGGAGCAAAAGTCTGTCCTGACCTGGTTTGATGAAGAGAGAGGCGGAGAGTCTTCCCTGGGAGTCTTACAGGACGATTTTGTAAACGCCATGCTGACGGATGAGGAGGGCGCTCTGTATTATCTGGGAGGAAACAGTCTGGTGCGCTGGGATACGGAAAATAATACCCGGGAGGAACTCTTTGAACTGTACGAAAACGGGGTTGACCCCGGCGCGGAAGCCAGCGGCCTGATCTGGAATGAGCAGGGGGAGATTTTGCTTTGCAGATTGCGGCAGGGTAAGGGCACGATCTATGTGCTGACAGATGAGGAGCCTCCCGTCAGGGAGCAGATCCGGCTGTCCAGCCTGTTGGGAGAGGCGGGCACAGATTTTTTCCGGCGACAGGCGGCGGCTTTTACCCAAAATGGCGGGGAAGTTCCCATCTCTCTGGAACTGGAGAGCAGAGAGGCGTATCAGGAGGACTATCGGGACCGCGTCATGGCGGAACTGGCGGCGGGGAAGGGGCCGGATGTGCTGTTTGTGACCCGGGAGGACATGACGCTGATGCAGAAAAAGGGGATGCTCTGTGATCTGTCCGATATGATTCCCCAGGAGACAAGGGATGTGCTGATTCCGGGAGTCCTGGAACTGGGCACCGTGAATGGACAGCTGGTAGGGCTCGTGCCGGAGGCGCATTTTGAAACGATGGTAACGCCCGTACAGATATGGGAGGGGGACGGCTGGAATCTGGAAGAGCTGCTGGAGGCGCTGGAATCCAGGGAGGACTGGGAGTGTCCGGTGAATCAGTCGGGAGTGTGGCTTGACGGACTCTCCATGGTATATTTCCTGCTGTTTTACGCGGACACCTCTTTTTGGGATCTGGAGCAGGGAACCTGCCGCTTTGACAGCCAGGAGTTTGTACATATCCTGGAGGTCTGTAAAAAGTACGGAAGCGAGTCGTCCGCGGGGCAAACGGCTGAGGTGCGGTATGACAGGGACGGACGTTCCCGGCTGCTTCGGGAGGGGGAGACGGCGGCGGAGATTCTCCATCTTTATGGGGGGCTGGAGTCGTATTCCAGCGAGAGGGAGAGGCTGGGTGAACACAGTCATATCGTGGGATTCCCGGCGGAGAGCGGCAGCGGCAATTACGTGGATACATATTCCCTCGGCTATCTGGTGGTCAATGCCCGTACACAGCACCGGGAGGAGATCAGCCGATATTTCTCCCTGCTGCTGGACTATGACAATCAGTTTAAGACCAATGGAGGCTGTGTCAGAATGGATGTGATCCGGGACAGCGTGGTGTACGTCCAGTGGAGGGATGGCTATTATATGCTGGCTTCCAGCGATATGGAAAACCGGCAGTACAAGGGAGGAGAGATAGCGCAAAACGCTGACGGCAGCAGTTGTCTGGAGGAGTATCTGGCCTTTGTGGAAAGCTGTAAGCCGGTTCCCTGCGTTCCGGAGCAGATCCGGCGTATTGTGATGGAGGAAGCCAGGCCCTTTATGGAGGGCCGCAAGGAGGCCGCGGAGGCTGCGGAAATCATCCAGCGCCGGGTGCAGCTGTATCTGAACGAAATAAAATAAATTTTTGATACGGCAATGAAAGGATAGAGCCGGGTAAAACGTATTCCCTATAAACAGCAAAACAGTTTACGCACAATGTGTAAGCTGAAATATTCAACAGGAGGGTGTAAGATCATGAAAGGAATAATCAAAGTGTCAGCCATGCTGCTGACAGCGGCCATGCTGGCCGGGAGCGTATCGGAGGTGGCATACGCAAGATGCGGAAATCACTCCAGAAGCAACTGCACGACAGAGTACGCGGCCTGCTATCAGGACGGCGCCTGCGTGGGAGAAGGATGCTGTGACGGAAACGGCGTGTGCGTGTACGGCGGGAGCTGCATCGTACATGACGAGTACGCCGCCTGCTACCAGGACGGCGCGTGTGTGGGAGAAGGATGCTGTGACGGAAACGGCGTGTGCGTGTACGGCGGGAGCTGCATCGTACATGACGAGTACGCCGCCTGCTACCAGGACGGCGTGTGCGTGGGAGAAGGATGCTGTGACGGAAACGGCGTGTGTCTGTACGGCGGGAGCTGTGCCGTACAGGAGAATTACACCGCCGCCTGTGGCGGTCATGGCAGGAGCCATCACTCCGGGCGGTCCCACAGGTCGGGCTGTCACCG
The DNA here is from genome assembly GCA_910583845.1 of uncultured Acetatifactor sp. GTDB lineage: Bacteria > Bacillota > Clostridia > Lachnospirales > Lachnospiraceae > Acetatifactor. The sequence continues at coordinate 97,451 of CAJUAB010000004.1, read as the reverse complement.
CTGAGAAGCCGTGGCACCGGGGATGGGGAAAGCATCACCGCAGTATCCCATGCAAAGAGGAGTCCGGCTCAGTCCGGGCTCTTCTTTGCATGGGATTATTACGTTACTGAAAAGAAAATGAACCAGGAAAGGGGAAAGCCTTGAGAAGCCCGGAAGATGTGGAACGCGCCGTGGAGACTCATGCCGACATGGTGCGGAGGATCTGCCTTGTGCATTTGAAGAATGAGCATGACACGGAGGATGTTTTTCAGAATGTGTTTATGAAATATATGCTTTACAGAGGTTCCTTCGAAAACGATGAGCATGAGAAGGCCTGGTTCGTGCGGGTGACGATCAATGCCTGCACGGACTGGCTGCGCAGTCTGTCGCGCAGAAGGTGTGTACCGCTGGAGTCTGTGCTGGAGAAGGGCAGCATGCCGGACGATACCTCCCGGGAGGTGCTGGAGGCGGTGCTGCAGCTGCCGGAGAGATACAGGCAGGTAATCTATCTGTTTTACTATGAAGGGTATTCCGCGGTGGAGATCGCGGGTATTCTCGGCAAAAAGGAGAACACGGTCTACACATGGCTGTCCAGGGCCAAAGGGATATTGCGCGGAAATCTGGAGATGCCGGTCAAGGAGAGCAGGGAGGTGAGCGGTCATGAACAGGATTCATAAGAGTATGGAAGGGATCAGGGCCTCTCAGACATTAAAAGCCCACACCCTGCGATATCTGGAGCGGCAGTATCGCAGGCGCAGCCGTCCGGTATGGCGGAGAGGCCCCTCCTGCATACTGGCGGCAGCTGTGAGCCTGTTTCTTTTGTTGGGGTTGGGATGGCGCAATGTGTACAGTGTGCCCACTTCCTATATCAGCATGGACGTGAATCCCTCCATAGAACTGGGAATCAACCGATTTGGCAGAGTGGTGACTACGGAGGCCTACAATGAGGACGGACAGGATACGCTGCTGCGGATTTCCCTGAAAAACAAACCCTATGTGCAGGCGGTGGATACGCTGCTTCGGGACGAGGGATATCGGAAATATCTGACGGAGAATGCCACGCTGTATTTTACCATCATCTCCGACAGAGCGGAGGCCATGCAGGAGGAACTGGATTCCCTGGATGAGGGGAAGCCCTACAGCATACGCACCTATACCAGTGACAGCTACTGTATGGAGGTGGCGCATCAGTATGAAATGTCCTTCGGCAAATACAGGGCCTGTCAGGAACTGACGGATCTGGACCAGAATGTCACCATGGAGGACTGTCATGACATGTCCATGGGAGAGATTCAGGACCGGATTGAGGGATGCAGGTCGCATGGGGGAACAGAAAATGACGGCGGCGGTAACGAGGATGGCGGTAACGGCGGTCACAACGGGCATCACGGGGGACACCACAGTAAATAGAGCAAGGGAAACAGGGATTCGGGAACAGAACCGAGTCCCTGTTTCTTTTTGCCTGTGGCAAAAGAATCCTCGCGGAACATGGATTCTTTTGTTGAAATTTGCCGGATTATGTGATAAAGTTTTTTAGTATCTGGAAAATTTTGGTAATTATTCTGCCCAGTTTGTGCTATTTTCTGCGGGGGATCGGAGACAGAGGGACTGATATGCTAAGGGAATACGAGGAATGTGATGTGTACGAGAGCCTTCAGCAGCGACTGAAGCTGGTCTTTGAAGAGTTTGAAAATATCTATGTATCCTTTTCCGGCGGAAAGGACAGCGGTCTTTTACTGAACCTGGTGCTTGATTATAAAAAGAAGCACTATCCGCACAGGAGAGTCGGCGTATTTCATCAGGATTTCGAGGCCCAGTATACGGTGACTACGGAGTATATTGAACGCACATTTGAACGGATCAGGGAGGAGGCCGATATCTATTGGGTCTGTCTGCCCATGGCTACCCGGACGGCGCTGAGCAGTTATGAGATGTACTGGTATCCCTGGGACGATACCAAAAAGGAGAGCTGGGTCAGGCCCATGCCGGAAGAAAAGTATGTGATCAATTTAGACAACAATCCCATTACCACCTACCGTTATCGGATGCATCAGGAGGACCTGGCGAAGCAGTTTGGCAGATGGTACAAGGAGGCGAACGGAGGCGGGAGGACGGTCTGCCTTCTGGGTATGCGGGCGGATGAGTCTTTGCAGAGGTACAGCGGCTTCCTGAACAAGAGATACGGATACAAAGGGGAGTGTTGGATCAGCAGGCAGTTCAAGGATGTATGGTGCGCTTCCCCCCTGTATGACTGGTCCCAGAGCGACGTGTGGCATGCCAACTATCTTTTTGATTACGACTACAATCATCTGTATGATCTGTACTATATGGCGGGGCTGAAAGTGTCTCAGATGCGCGTGGCCTCCCCCTTCAACGATTATTCCAAGGATTCCCTGAACCTTTACCGGGTGATCGACCCGGAGATCTGGGTGAAATTGGTGGGCAGGGTAAAGGGAGCCAATTTTGCCTGTATCTACGGGAAAACCAAAGCCATGGGATACCGCAATGTCACCCTGCCCGAAGGGCATACCTGGGAGTCTTACACCAGATTTCTGCTGGACACCCTGCCCAAGAGGCTGCGGAACAACTATGTCAAGAAGTTCAATACTTCCATTATTTTCTGGCACAAGACCGGAGGCGGACTGGACGAGGAAACCATTCAGGAACTCCAGGAGCAGGGCTATGCCATCCGGCGCAACGGTGTGTCCAATTATACCCTGAACAAGAAATCCAGAATTATCTTTGTGGGCAGAATCCCGGATCACACGGATGATATCAAATCCACCAAGGATATCCCCAGCTGGAAACGCATGTGCTTCTGCATCCTGAAAAATGACCATAATTGCCGCTTTATGGGGTTTGGCCTGACCAGAGAGCAGCAGAGGCAGATAGACGCCATCCGGCGGAAATATCAGAGTATAGAGGAAATTGTGTAGCGGAGACAATCGGAAGCCCCACGGGGCTTTTACAGGGAGGAAGTCATGGAATATAAGAGTCCAGTATATCAGGTAATATCGGTTCCCATAGACAAGGTGAAAGCCAACACCTACAATCCCAACAAGGTGGCGCCGCCGGAGATGCGGCTTCTGTATGAGAGCATCAGGGAGGATGGCTATACCATGCCCATAGTGTGCTATCACGAGAAAGAGGAGGATATCTATATGATCGTGGACGGTTTTCACCGTTACCGGGTCATGCTGGATCACCCGGATATCTATGAGCGGGAGGGCGGCATGCTTCCCGTCTCCGTCATAGACAAGCCCATAGACCAGCGGATGGCCAGCACGGTGCGGCACAACCGCGCCAGAGGCACACACAATGTGGAGCTGATGAGCAGCATTGTAAAGGAACTCCATGAACTGGGGCGCTCCGACGCCTGGATCGCGAAGCATCTGGGGATGGACAGGGACGAGATTCTGCGCCTGAAGCAGATCACCGGTCTGGCTGCCCTGTTCAGAGATGTAAAATTCGGAAAAGCCTGGCACCCCACGGAGGAGGAGGACTGAACGGGTAAACGGGGGGAGAGAGGCGCACATCCCGCAGATGCAGTTTGCGCAAGTAGGGAATTGACAAAACGGCATATCGGTGATACTATAACCGATATGTTGGTGTACGGGGAAGCGCCCGTAATAAGACGGGGCGGGAGCATTCGTTTTATGCGCCGCATTGGGATTTCATAGGACCGTGAAGCATGATGCAGACAGAGTGTGAGCCGAAGACGGAGAAAAACGGGAGAGAACTGAACAGACGGAAAAAGATAATCTTAGCAGGGGTGGCCTTTCTGCTGCTTATCGCATTGGCCGTGGGCGGCTGGCTCTATGTGGACAGCCTGGCCTACAAGCTGTGCCGTGTGGAAGCAGGTGTTTTGGTCGCCCCTTCTGACTTTCTGAAAAAGCAGGATGAGAATGCTTTTTTCACGGAGGACAGCCAGCCGTTTTCCATCACGCAGCCGGGGCGATATCAGGTGAAGGTAAAGAGCGGGTGGTTCACCCACAGCTGCACACTGGTGATTCAGGACACCATAGCTCCCACCGGGCAGGCTGTGCCCGTACAGCTGGAACTGGGACAGAAATGCGGGCCCGAGGAGCTGGTGGAAAATATCACGGATGCCACGGCAGTGGACGTGGTCTATGCGGAGGAGCCGGATTTTACCAGGCATGGCCGCCAGAAGGTGCAGGTGGCGCTGGTGGACAGGGGCGGCAACAGGACGGTGGTGGAGTCGGAACTGCTGATCTCCCCGGTGACCGGAGAACTCACAATGGAAGCCGGACAGGCATTCCCCGGGGTGAAAAGTTTTTTGCTGGGAGATGCGGAGGGCAGCTTTGTCACCAGGATGGCGGATCTGGACAATCATAAGGTCGGGGATTATCCGGTGGTTATCCGGGTGGATGAGGAAGAGTACACCTGCACGCTGCATGTGGAGGACACCATTCCTCCTTTGGTGGAGGTTCATGACATCGAAGGGTTCGCGGTGCTGCCCAGGAGGGCGGAGGACTTTGTCACCAGCGTGGAGGATGCCACGGCGGTGACCGCGGCTTTCAGGAAGGAACCGGATCTGCTCGCGGCCGGTACGCAGCAGGTGGAGATCGTCTTTACGGACCAGGGGGGAAATGAGACCGTGAAAACCGCAAAACTCACGCTGGTGGAAGATGTGGAGCCGCCGGTGATCAGGGGAGCGGAGGATCTGGTGATTTACATAGGGGACGGCGTTTCCTACCGCAGGAATGTATCGGTGGAAGACAACTGCCCGGAAGGCCTGGAGCTGACGGTGGATACGGACGGCGTGAATCTGCGGCAGGAGGGAGTGTATCCCGTTATCTATAACGCGGTTGACGCGGCGGGCAACACGGCCAGCGTGACGGTGAAGCTCACGGTTATTGCCAGGACGCATACCATCGACGAGGTGAATGCGCTGGCGGATACGGTACTGGCATCCATCCTCACCCCGGAGATGAGCGAATGGGACAAGGCGCTGGCCATCTATAACTACATCCGGCGGAATGTGGGCTATATCAACCATTCGGAGAAGGGAGACTGGGTGAGGGCGGCCTATGAGGGTCTGGCCAGGAGACAGGGAGACTGCTATGTGTATGCCTGTACCGCCAAAGCGCTGCTGACCAGGGCGGGTATCAAGAATATGGATATAGCCAAGATTCCCACCAAGCGGGAACATTACTGGAACCTGGTGGACGTGGGGGACGGATGGTATCATTTTGACACCACTCCCCGAACGGACCACACGGTATTTTTCATGTGGACGGACGCGCAGCTGATGGAATACTCCGCTATCCATTACAGAAGCCACAACTATGATCCCACCCTGTATCCGGAGATCAACTGAATCAGGCAGAAGCGCAGCGCCGGGGACTTCACGCTCTGAACCGCCGGAATGGGAATGGGGGAATGCGTATTATGAAGACATTAGGTGTGCTGGGGGGGCTGGGGCCCATGGCATCGGCATATTTTTACCAGCTCATTGTCCAGATGAGCGACGCGGCCACGGATCAGGAACATATGGAGGTCATTCTGCACAGTAAGCCCCGGATACCGGACCGCACCCGATATATCCTGGGACAGAGCCGGGAAAATCCCCTGCCGCAGATGGCGGAGGCCGGGAGAGGTCTGGCGGCTCAGGGGGCGGAGATCCTTGCCATTCCCTGCGTCACGGCGCATTTTTTTCAGGAGCAGCTGGAGGCGGAGGTAGGGGTGCCGATTCTCAATGCCATAGAAGAGACGGCGGTATATCTGGAGCAGGCGGGGATTGTGTGCGGGGGTATCCTGGCGACAGACGGGACACTGGCCAGCAGCCTGTTTCAGAACTGCCTCGCGAAACACGGAATCAACAGTGTGGTGCCGACAGAGGAGGATCAGAGGGCGGTGATGCATCTGATCTACGGGAATGTGAAAGCGGGAAAACCCCTGGAGTTTCCGCTGTTTGAGGCGGTGTCGGAACATCTCTTCGCCCGGGGGGCCCAGGTGATCCTGCTGGCCTGTACGGAACTGTCTCTGATCAAGAGGGATTATGTATTGCGGCAGGGCTTTCTGGATGTGTTGGAGGTGCTGGCCAGAAAGGCAGTTCTGTGCTGCGGCCGCCTGAAGGGGGAATATGAGAATCTGATAACCTGATAACCGGAAGCTCCACTTTGGCAGGATAAAATTTAACCGTCTGTGAGCAGAGCGATACCGTGGGCGGAACAGGCGATTTATACACAGGGGGGAACCATGCAGAATCATGTACTGAATTATCTGGATCAGATTGTGGCGGTAAAGCCGGAAAAGATTGCGTTCGCGGATGACAGGGAGGAAATGAGCTTTGCGCAGGTATATGCGCATAGCCGCTGTGTGGGCACATTCCTGCACCGACAGGGGATCTACAAGGAGCCGGTGGTGGTATTTATGAATAAACAGCCCAGGGAGATTACGGCTTTCTTCGGCGTGATCGCGGCGGGGGATTTCTATGTGCCCATCGACGAGGAGATGCCGGCCGGCAGGATTCAGCTTATACTGGACAATGTGCAGGCCAGGATTTTGATCTGTGATGCCAGAACCAAAGAGACTGCGGAGAAATTTGCTTTTGGCGGAAAGCTGGTGCTGTACGATGAAATCTGTGAGACGGAGGCGGATGACGAGGCTCTGAGGGAGATACGCAGCCGGGCCATTGACACGGACCCCATCTACATCGTGTTTACCTCCGGCTCCACGGGGGTGCCCAAGGGGGTGGCGGCCTGCCACCGTTCCGTCATCGACTACATCGAGCAGTTGTCTGAGGTGCTGGAGTTTGACGAGGACACGGTGTTCGGCAACCAGACGCCGCTTTATTTTGACGCCTGTCTGAAAGAACTGTACCCCACGCTGAAATTCGGCGCCACCACATACCTGATTCCGAGAGAATTGTTTCTGTTTCCTGTCAGGCTGGTGGAGTTTCTCAATGACCATGGGATCAATACCATATGCTGGGTGGTGTCCGCCCTGACCATGATCTCTTCTTTCGGCACTTTTCAGACGGTGACACCGAAGTATCTGAGGACCGTGGCCTTTGGCAGCGAGGTCTTTCCCGTCAGGCAGTTCGCCCTCTGGAGGGCCGTGCTGCCTGAGGCGAAGTTCGTGAATCTGTACGGGCCCACGGAGGGCACGGGGATGTGCTGTTATTACAAGGTGGAGAGAGATTTCGCGCCGGGAGAGGCCATTCCCATCGGACGTCCCTTTCAGAATACGGAGATCCTTCTGTTAAACGAGAAAAACCAGAGGGCGCGGCAGGGAGAGACCGGGGAGATCTGTATCCGGGGCACGTCCCTGACCCTGGGGTATTACAATAATTTTGAAAAAACCGGGGAGGTGTTTGTGCAGAACCCGCTGAACACTGCCTATCCGGAGCTGATTTATCGCACCGGTGATCTGGGCCGGTACAACGAGCGGGGGGAATTGATGTTCGTCTCCCGCAGGGATTATCAGATCAAACATATGGGACACCGGATTGAACTGGGGGAGATAGAGGTAAATGCCGGTCAGGTGGAGGGCGTCAGGCTGTCCGGCTGTATCTATGATGACATAAAGGGTAAGATTGTGCTATACTATGTGGGGACTGTGGAGGAGAAAGACCTGGCCGCGGCGCTCCGCAGCAGACTGCCCAGGTATATGGTTCCCAACCGTATCGTGCGCCTGGAACAGATGCCCCTCACAGCCAACGGCAAAATAGACCGTGTGACATTGAAGGGTCTTGTAGTGCAGGGACGGAACTCATGACCGGAAACAGTCCCGGAACGGAAAGACCCGGGAGAATTTACAGATGCGCAGTAAGCAGCTGTAAATTACTCCCCGGAAAGGGTCTTGTAGTGTAGGGACGGAACTCTATATAAGAAAGGAAGCAGAAAAATGGAAGATCTGTTGGAGATTTTGAGAGATTTGCACCCGGAGGTGGATTTTGAGACCTGTGATACTTTGATTGATGACAAGATCCTGGACTCCTTTGACATCGTATCCATCATCGCGGAGATCAACGATTGCTTTGACGTGACAATCACGGCGGAGAAGATCACCCCCCAGAACTTTAATTCCGCGGAGGCTTTGTACGCCCTGATCCAGGAACTGGAAGACGAGGAATAACCGGCTATGCTTTTTACATCCTACGCGTTTCCGGGCTTTATGGCGGTCCTGTTTCTCCTTTACTATCTGATTCCCGGACGCTTTCAGTGGAAGCTGCTCCTGGCGGCCTCCTATCTGTTCTACTTTATGGCCGGGCCGTCCTGGCTGCTGTATATCCTGACCACCACGGCGACCGTTTATCTCGCCGCCCTGCGGATGGAGAAGATGGGCCTGCAGCAGAAATCCTATTTGAAGGCCCACAGGGAACAGCTCTCCAAAGAGGAAAAAAAGGCTTATAAGGACAGGGTGAAGGCCGGGCAGTGGAGATGGCTGCTGGCCTGCCTGCTCCTGAATCTGGGGATACTGGCGGTGGTGAAATATTCCAATTTCGCCATCTCCAATGTGAACGGTCTGCTGCGGGCGGCGGGCAGCCACAGGCAGCTTGGCTTCTGGGATATCGCGCTGCCCATGGGGATCTCCTTCTATACCTTCCAGGCGCTGGGATATCTGATTGACGTCTACAGAGGCACGGTGGCGGCGGAGCATAATCCCTTTAAGCTGGCATTGTTTGTATCCTTTTTCCCCCAGCTGATCCAGGGTCCCATCAGCCGTTTTGGCGATCTGGCCCGGAGCCTGTATGAGGAGCATGCCTTTGAGGCCCGGAGGTTCTGCTTCGGTCTGGAGAGAATCCTGTGGGGGTACTTTAAGAAACTTGTGATTGCCGACCGGATTCTGACGGGAGTCAATACCATAATCCGGGACCCGGGGACTTACCGGGGAGCCTGGGTGTTTGTGGGAATGATGTTCTACGCTCTGGAGCTGTACGCGGATTTTACCGGGGGCATTGATATCACCATAGGCATTGCGCAGGCATTGGGGATCGGTGTGAAGGAGAACTTCAACCGCCCCTATTTTTCCAAATCTGTCAAGGAATACTGGCGCAGATGGCATATCACCATGGGAACCTGGTTTACGGACTATATCTTTTATCCCATATCCGTCTGTAAGCCCATGTTGAGGCTTTCCAGGTCCGCCAGAGCGCGTCTGGGGGAAAATATCGGAAAAAGGGTTCCGATTTATCTTTCTTCCTTCGCGGTCTGGCTGGCCACCGGCATCTGGCATGGCGCAAGCTGGAACTTTGTGGTATGGGGTCTGGGCAACTGGGTGGTCCTCATGATCTCCCAGGAGCTGGAACCGCTGTATGCCCGCTTTCACAGCCGCTTTGACGTACAGGGCACAGGGGGGTTCAGGCTGTTCCAGGTGCTGCGCACCATTCTGGTGATGAGCTGCCTGCGTACTTTTGACTGCTACAGGGACGTGCCGCTGACCTTTCGGATGTTCGGCACACTGTTTACAGAACATAACTGGCAGATCCTGTGGGACGGCTCGCTTCTGGGCATCGGGCTTGGCGGCGTGGACTACGGGGTGCTGCTGGCGGGACTGGCGGCGCTGGTGGCCGTGAGCCTATTGCAGCGGGGCGGCAGCGTCCGGGAGAGGATCGCGGCAAAGCCCTATCCGGTGCGGTTCCTTCTCTGGTACGGTCTGTTTCTGGCGGTGCTGCTGGCGGGGGCCTACGGAATCGGGTATGATGCCAGCCAGTTTATTTATAATCAGTTCTGACGAACATTTCCTGAGAAAAGAGGGATATTTTGAACAGGATCTGGAAGTTTATCGGTACAGGGGTGATCGTGCTGGCGAGCCTGTATCTGCTGCAACGTCTGCTTGCGCCCAAATATGTCTCGGATGTGGTGGAGGGCGCTCTGATCGCGGAGTACTACGGCGAGGAAAAGGATCATGATGTGATCTTCATCGGGGACTGTGAGGTCTATGAGAATTTCTCCCCCGTGGTGCTGTGGCAGGATTTTGGCATCAACAGTTATATCAGGGGCAGCGCGCAGCAGCTGATCTGGCAGTCTTACTATCTGCTGGAGGACACTCTGCGGTATGAAAAGCCCCGGGTGGTGATTTTTAATGTGCTGGCCATGCAGTACGATGAGCCCCAGCGGGAAGCCTACAATCGAATGACGCTGGAGGGCATGAGGTGGTCCCGGTCCAAAGTGGACGCTATCCGGGCCTCCATGACCCGGGAGGAACACTTTCTGGATTATGTCTTTCCTCTGCTGCGCTATCACGCCCGATGGAGCGAGCTGGGAGCGGAGGATGTGCGGTACATGTTTGACACGCCCAGGGTTTCCCACAACGGCTACTATATGCGGGTGGATGTGAAACCGGCGGAGAATGTGCCGGAGGGCAGGATACTGGCGGATTATCGTTTCGGGGATAACGCCTGGACTTATCTGGACAAAATGACCGCCCTGTGCAGGGAAAACGATATCCGGCTGATCCTGGTGAAGGCCCCCAGCCTCTACCCATATTGGTATGACCAGTGGGAGGAGCAGATGGAAGGGTATGCGGCGGAAAACGGTCTGCTGTATATCAACTTTCTGGAACTTGTGGAGGAGACAGGGCTGGATTTTGCCACGGATACCTATGACGGGGGACTGCACCTGAACCTGTCCGGCGCGGAAAAAATCTCCCGATATCTGGGAGAGGCGCTGCGGCAGGAGGCGGGGCTTGCGGACCGCAGAGGAGAAGCGCATCTGTCACAGGTCTGGAAGGACAAGACAGAGGCATATGAGCGGGAAAGGGAGCGGCAGTACGAGGAGCTTCATTCTCCGGCGCCATCACGCGGCGATTGATAGAGGAGGCAGTGATTATGAGAAAAAAGATGTTGGCGATAACCATGGCAGCGGGGCTGCTGCTGTTTTCCGGCTGTGGGGACAGCGAGAAGGTGATTGACGGAGACGTGGCGAATGTGACCACCGGCAGCCGCTCCGGGGAGTCCGCCGAAGCGCAGGCCGGTACGGAAACCCAGGTGTCTCAGACGGAGACGGCGGTATCCAGGGGCTATGTGCTGAAGGTAAACAATGTGACTGTGGAGGTGGACGCGGACGCGTCCCCGGTGCTGGAGGCCCTGGGGGAGCCGGTCTCCTACTTCGAGGCGGCCAGCTGCGCTTTCGAGGGTCTGGATAAGATCTACACTTACAATGGCTTTGAGATTGACACCTACCCCTCCAAGGACAGGGACCTGGTGTCGGCGGTGATTCTGAAAGACGATTCCCTGGCCACCGCCGAGGGGATCTGTATCGGGGATTCTCTGGAAAAACTGCAGGAAGTCTATGGGGAGGCCGCTTTGGAGAATGGCATGCTTGTATATGCCAGGGATGGAATGAAGCTGTGCTTTATCCTGCAGGATGACAATATCGTCTCCATTGAGTACAGGTCCACAGCCCTGTAGAAGGGCATGGACTGCCGGCTGTCCGCCGCGGATTTTCCGGACAGGCCCGGATGCCGCCAAAATTCTGTATTATATTGAAGTGAAAAGATTCCTTCCACCTTGCTCTTTTCAAGGGGAAGGATTTTTTTTCGGTTTTTTATGGCCGTTGAACGCCCATAACGGGAGGAATTTATGGTTTTATGGTTTTGGCAAAAGCGGCAGAGAATCTGATGGACATTTTATGCAACATATGATAAAATAACAGATGTTTACGAGTCGTTACTTCTTACAGATCAAAACCAACAAGCCTAGCCAAAAGATGGGCTTTCTTAAAGTACCCCTTTTATTTTCCACTACCTGATTGTACAGAAATTTGGTGAATAATTCAGAGAAAGCGCGGAGAAAAATGAAAACTCAGATCAAAGAGAAAGAAGCAAGAAAAAGACCGGCAGGTCGAAGACCTGCACAAAGCAAACGGCCGGTGCCGGGAAAGCATTCCGGACCTGACGGGAGCGCGGCTTCCGGGACGCGCAGGCTGTTCAGCCTCAGAAATAAGATATTTGTCAGCTTCCTTCTGCCAATCCTTTTTGTGGTGGTCATAGGAATCATCTCCTATAATGCGGCTGCCGGAGGATTGTCCGAAAAGTTCAAGGATTCCAGTATGCAGGTATCCCAGATGGCCATGGATTATGTGGATGTGAGTCTGGCCTTTATTAAGGGAGAGGCCTTGCAGTATATGGTAGACGGGGGACTGGTCAGCTACAGCCTGGGTTCCATGGAGGGAGACCAGATCGCAAAGACCAATTTTCTGAATGATACCCGCAGCGGTCTGGTGGCGATCCAGCACATGAACAGCATGATTCACAACATACATATCGTAACCAAGAAGGGCATCGACATGTGCAGTACCAGCGCGGCGGAGCGGCAGGACGGGATCTATGAGGAATACTGCGCGGAGATACAGGCAGGGTCCGGGGACGGCAGGACCATTTCCCAGTGGGCGGAGGGGCATGAGGCATTGGACGGAGTGCTGTCTCTGAACGCTGCGGACACGTTTTTGGTATACCAGATTCCCACCAACAAGAAGGCCGCGTACATTGTGGTGGACATCAGCAGCAGCGCCCTGTATGAACGGCTCGGGGCCATAGATTTCGGAGAAGGCAGTATCTGCGGGTTTGTGACGGACAGCGGAAAGGAACTGCTGTACGAAAATGTAAAGGAGGGCAAAACCGGCAGCCTTGTGCAGGGAGAGAGTGTTTTCGCGGGCACAGATTTCTTTGCGGATGCCCTGGAGAATGAGGAGATGTGCGTTGCCCGGAAAGTACGTTTCAGGGGAGCGAGTTATCTGTATATCCATGCAAAAAGCGGAGAAGGAGCCGGGATCAATTTCTGTGCGCTGGTTCCCTATGGCGTGATCACAGGGCAGGCGCAGAAAATCAAAGGCGTCACGGTTGCCGTGGTGATTGTGGCCTGTATCGTGGCAGGGCTGGTGGGCTTTGGCATCACGTTCGGCATCCAGAAAAACATGAAGGCCATATCCCTCAGGTTCAATCAGGTGGCCGGCGGAGACCTTCGCACGGAAGTGAAGGCATATGGCAATGATGAATTTCAGGATCTGGCGCAGGTGGCGAACAACATGATCCGGAACAACCGGAATCTGGTGACGGGACTGTACAAGACCGTTCAGGTGCTGGAGCAGTCCACCGATCAGGTGGACGATGCGTCAGGGGATATCAATACCTGCTCCCAGGATATTACCCGGGCTATCAATGAGATCAACGTGGGCATGGACAAGCAGGCGGAGCATGCCCAGGAGTGCGCGGCAAAGACCAACACATTGTCCGACAGAATCAAAGAAGTGCGGGGAAGGGCGGAGCATACCCGGGAACTGGCGGACAGGACGGAGCGGATGATCGGGCAGGGAGCCCAGATCGTGGAGGTGCTGGGCGATAAGGCCCAGGAGACCTGGAAAGTGACGCGGAAAGTGGGAGACAGCATTACGCAGCTGCAATCGGAGTCCCAGACCATCAACGAGTTTGTGGAAACCATCAGCAGCATTTCCAAACAGACCAATCTGCTGTCTCTGAACGCTTCCATAGAGGCGGCCCGGGCAGGCACCGCAGGACTGGGCTTCGCGGTGGTGGCTTCGGAGATCCGTAAGCTGGCGGAGGATTCCAACAGAGCGGCGGGAGAGATCCGCAATCAGGTGCAGATGATCACCCAATATACGGAGCAGACCGTGAAGGACGCGGATTATGCCCAGGAGATTGTGCAAATGCAGGAAAAAGCCGTGCGGCAGGTCATAGATGTGTTCGGGGGCATGAGCGGACAGATTACGGAACTTTTGTCGGAATTGAAACAGATTGCCGAGGGCACGGAGGCGGCTGACAGAGAGCGCAGCGACACCATCGACGCCGTGGAGAATATCTCAGCCATCATTGAGGAGACGGCCAGCAGTGCCCAGACGGTTCACAAAATGGCGGAGAAGCTGCTGCACAGCGCGGAAAAGCTGGATCGCATTTCTCATGCCCTGAGCGATAATATGGACGGTCTGAAAACGGAGATATCGGCCTTTAAGGTGGGGGAGTAGAACGGATACCGTCATGAAGAAGAGGAAGAAGGAGAGCCGTCTGGCCGCCTGGCTGAACAGGCTGAAACTGAGACATAAGCTGCGGATCATGCAGATATGCTGCGTGATCCTGCCGCTCTTTCTGACGGACAGTGTGGTGGTGGCCGTCATCATGGACGCGGAGCGGCAGGAGAATCTGAGGGAGATGAGCAATATCGCGGATTCCGTGGAATATACCATCATGAGCTACAGCGCCCAGCTGGTGACATTGATGCAGGATATCTACCAGAACCGGGAGGTAAATGAGTTCATCAGCAGCACCTATGCCTCCCCGCTGGATTACTATAACAGGCATCTGAGTTTTGCCAAGGTTTCCCTGTTTACGCTGCTTATGAACAATAACGATTGTAATGTGGTGATATATACCGATGCGGAGGGAATCGTCAACGGAGGGAACTTCCAGAGAATGGAGAAGGCGGAAGGAGAAAACTGGTATCAGACATTTCGGGGGCAGGACAAGGAAATCCTGTTATTTTCCGATTTTGCAAAAGTCAACTGGGAGAAGAGAAGAACCATCTCATTTATCCGCCGCATGGATTATCTGAACAGGGGCAGCCAGGGGGCCGTGCTGCGCCTGGAGTGGGACTACAGCGATATCCTCAGGGCTATTGTCAATGCCAGATATGCCTCCACCGTGTATGTCTGCGAGGGGGACCGGATTCTTTTTTCCAACGAGGGGCGGGGCGGTATCTATGTGCCCTTCGAGACTTTGCCTGTCTCCACGGCGGACAGGGCGGAGGTCCGCAAGACAATCCGCATGCTGGACAACAGCTGGGACATTTATGTCATGTCCCAGAGAAATGTGGCTTATGAAGCGGTGCGCAAAAACATCCCCCTGTTCGGTCTGCTGCTGTTTTTCAATATTTTTCTGCCCTTTGCCCTGATGAACCTGATCAACCGTTCCTTCACAGAGAGACTGTCAGAACTGGAAGAGGTGCTCCGGAAGGTGAAAAAGGATGAGCTGTATCAGCTCTCCGACGTCCGCGGCGCTGATGAGATCAGCCTGCTGATGCGGACATATAACGAGATGGCGGGGCGTATGAATCATCTGATTCAGAATGAGTATAAAAATCGCCTGAAACGGCAGGAGCAGGACCTTGCCAGGCAGAGGGCCGAACTGCTGGCGCTGCACAGCCAGATAAACCCTCATTTCCTGTTCAATGCCCTGGAGAGCATCCGCATGCACAGCGTGATCAAGAAGGAGTATGAGACGGCTGACATGGTGGAGAAGCTGGCGGTGATGCAGCGGCAGAATGTCACATGGGGCAACGATTATGTGCCCATTGAGGACGAGATCAATTTTGTAAAGGCTTATCTGGAGCTGCAAAAATATCGTTTTGGGGACAGGCTGTGCTACGAAATCAGTCTGCCCGGCGAATGCAGCCAGTATCTGCTGCCCAGACTGACGCTGGTGACTTTTGTGGAAAATGCCTGCGTCCATGGGATGGAAAAGAAAGAGTCAGCCTGTTGGGTGTTTCTGCGCGTATCACAGGACGGGGAGAATCTGGTGCTGGAGGTGGAGGATACCGGCCAGGGTATGCCGGAGGAGAAGTGCCGCCGTCTGGCGGGAGAGATGAACGGGGCCAGCATTGAAATATTACAGGACAGCAGGCATGTGGGAATGCTGAACGCGGCCCTGCGTCTGAAGCTGTTTCTGGACGGTCAGGTGAGGTTTGAGATGGACAGTGAGACAGGGGTGGGCACGCTGGTGACCATCCGGATTCCGCTTGCGGCGGCCCTGCGGAAACGTCATTTACAGGAAAGCGGGGGAGGAGTGGAAATATGCTGAAGGTTTTGCTGGTGGATGATGAGCCCTATATTTTGCAGGGGCTGTCCGTGTTGATCGACTGGGGAAAAGAGGGATTTGAGATCGTCGGGAAGGCGGGCAGCGCCCGGGAGGCGCTGGAAGCCGTGCGGCGGGAGCAGCCGGACCTGGTGCTGGCGGATATCCGGATGCCTCAGATGAATGGGCTGGACTTTCTGGAGGAAGTGCGCAGAGAGGGGATTTCTCATGCGGCTTTCGTCATGATGAGCGGCTACAGCGACTTTGAATATGCCAGAACCGCCCTCAAGTGCGGCTGCATGGATTATCTCCTGAAGCCCATCAGCTGTGAGGAGCTGGTACATGTGCTGGGGAAAGTCAAAGCGATGAAGGAGGAAGAAAGGCGCAGGGAGAGAGATGATTCCCTGATTGCCAAGGAATTTTTTTCCCGCAATATGATCGCTCTGATCCGGGGGAAATATGACGAGGAAAATATGGAATGCGTCAGACAGTATCTGGGAGAATGCCATGGCTGTCGCTATATCTGTGTGGAAATAGACGACAGCGCCATGAGTCCCGCGCCGCCCGGGGAGGAGAGGAGGAGGCTACAGAAGCAGCTTTATCAGAAGTGCCTGAAAGAACTGCCGGGGGAGGAGTACCGGTGTATTTTTGATATCTCTGTCCAGGGGGAGAACCATGACGTGGCCATCCTCTACAGTGAGGAACTCCTTCCGGCAGCGGGCGGGCTTACGGAACAGGAATATCTGGGGCGGCTGAAAGAGCGAATCACCCGGGGAATGGGATTTCCCG
This sequence comes from uncultured Acetatifactor sp., assembly GCA_910583845.1. GTDB lineage: Bacteria > Bacillota > Clostridia > Lachnospirales > Lachnospiraceae > Acetatifactor. The sequence goes on along the minus strand of CAJUAB010000004.1, from coordinate 80,912 downwards.
TCCGTCTGGTGGCGGGCAGCAAGGTGGAGGGGCTGGAACGGATCGCGGATTCCGTCAGGACAGTGCGGATGGCCAGACTGCTACGGGGACTGGAATCCGGGGAGGAGCTGGAAAATATAGAGGACACCGACTGGGGCCTGCTGGAGAAACAGGTGGACAGGGAGGGCGTGGACGAACTGGTCCATATGGTAAAGCATAATCAGCAGGAGGTCATCGCCGCTGCCACGGAAAAGCTGTATGGCGAGCTGTACCGCCTGGACAGCCATCAGGTGAATATGGTTTTCCACTACCTGTTTATCAAGCTGTTACGGCTGGCTACGGGGATTGACGAGAATATAGACCAGCATGAGGTGCTGCGCTTTATCAGCCGCTGCGCGTTTGAGCAGACGGACATGGAAGAGGGCGGAAAGGCCATGAGCAAGATGCTTCTGGATTATGGGGACTATCTGATGCAGCTGCGCAGGAACCAGTCACAGGCGGTGCTGGGACAGATCGAGAGCGATATGAGGATGAATTACCGGGAAAATCTGACGCTGAAGGATATGGGAGCCAAATATTTTATCAACGCGGCGTATCTGGGGCAGATATTTAAAAAACAATACGGAGAATCCTTCAAGGACCGCTTGAACCGCATCCGCATGGAGTATGCGGAGGAACTGCTGCTGCATACGGACCTGAAAATCTATGAGATTGCGGAGAAAGTGGGGTATAAGGACAGCGATTACTTCATCAATAGATTTCTGGCCATGGAAGGATGTACCCCCACCAAATTCAGAAAACAGAACCGGCAATAGTGCAGGATGACGAAAAAACCCCACAAATTATGATGGACATTGTGCATCTATAATTTGTGGGGTTTTTCCTATAGTTTCTCTGGTTGTGAAAATGATGGCCTGAGCCTACAATATTTGTGTAGGAAGTATACTGACTGACGAAACAAAAACAAAAAAAGCAGGAGGGAGAAGATTTATGAAAAAGAAGTTACTTTCCATGTTTCTGGTTTCCGTTATGGCGATATCCGCTTTGACAGGATGCGGAGACCAGGGAGGAGAGGGAGACAATGGCGGAAGCAACGCGGGCGGCAATGTCAGCAGCGCGGCCAACGAGAACAACGGAGGCGGTAATGGGGGGGACGCAGGCGGCGCGGACAGCGCGGGCGGCAATACCGAGATAACCGAATTTTCCTATTTCATCACCATGCCCGGCTCCGAGAAGAATGACGACAATGAGATTGCCCAGATCATTGCCGAGAAGACAGGCGTCAAGGTCAAGGAGACCTGGCTCACAGGCCAGACTGCTTCCGAGGCCACGGGTACTCTGATCGCGGGCGGCGAATATCCCGACTTTATTGACAGCGATGATATGTCCATGCTGGTAGACGCGGGCGCGCTGCTGCCGCTGGATGATTATATTGACAAGTATCCCGAGTTCAGGGATACCTGGTTTACCCAGGAGGAATGGGATAAGTTCCGCCAGCCGGACGGCCATATCTACTGGATCAATCCCTTTGGCAACACCTATGGAGAGAGCAAGGCCACCACGCACAATGACGAGGCTTTCTGGATTCAGGTGAGAGTGCTGGAGTGGGCGGGTTATCCCAAGATCCAGACCATGAACGAATATTTTGATCTGCTGGAGAGATATATGGAGGCCAACCCTACCATGGAGGACGGCACGGCCAATATCGCTTATACCATTCTCTGTGAGGACTGGAGATATTTCTGTCTGGAGAACGCGGGCCAGTTCCTGGGCGGCTACCCCAATGACGGTTCCGTGCTGGTAGACAAGGCCACTATGACGGTGGAAGACTACAACACTTCCGAGGATACCATCGCCTATTTCAGAAAGCTGAATGAGGAGTATCAGAAAGGCTTTGTAGATCCCGAGAGCTTCACCCAGACCTATGACGAGTACATAGCCAAGCTGTCCACCGGCCGCGTACTGGGTATGGTTGACCAGTGGTGGGATTTTGCCTACACCGTGAACGATGTTTTCAAGTCTCAGGGACTTGATCAGAAGGGCTGCAACTATGTACCTCTGGGACTGACCACCGAGGCGGGCATGGAGAACAGATGGCATACCTACGGTGATACGGTAAACCAGGCCAGCGGTATCGCGATCTCCGTGGACTGCAAGGACCCTGACAAGGCGTTCAAGTTTATGGTGGATATCTGTATGGATCAGGAGCTGCATGATCTGCGTTTCTGGGGTGTGGAGGGCATCGATTACATGGTTGACGAGAACGGCCTGTACTATCGCACCGACGAGATGAGGCAGAGATGCGCCGACACCGCCTACAAGGCGTCCCATATGTGTGATTACAGCTACTTCCCTCAGTGGGGCGGCACCAGCCAGGATGGCAAGAACGCCATGGTTCCCACCGAGCAGCCTTCCGAGTTCATGAACGGCATGGCACAGCCTCTGGTGGATTGCTTCAATGCCTACGGCGTGACCACCTATCCGGAAATGATCGGCTCCGTGGTGGAGGAGAACGCTCCCTGGTTCCCGATGTACAGCTTCTCCAACAACTTTACCACCGAGACTCCCGGCGGTCTGGCCTGGGCGCTGATGGGCGAGTGCAAGCATGAGTGGCTGCCCAAGGTGGTCATGGCTCCTGACTTTGAGCAGGGATGGGCGGATTACATGAAAGCGTACAGCGCATGCAAGCCGGAGGACTTTATCGGAGAGATGCAGGCGATCCTGGATACTTTCAAATAGGATGGCCATAAACCTTACGTAATTACATGAGAGAGGTGGCAATGGTTATTTCATAACAGAAAGGACTGTTGCCGCCCCTTCTTCATATCTGAAATAGGAGTGATGCTATGGCTCGAGCGCAAGTTTCCAAAGTCAAAAAAGACAGGCGAATCACATGGAAGGAAGTCAAGCGGCAGAAAGCCCTTTTGATCATATCCTTCTTTATGGTAGTGTACGGAGTGATCTTTTACTATCTGCCTCTGACCGGATGGGTGATGGCGTTTCAGAATTACAAGCCCAAGAACGGTCTGCTCGGTTCCCAGTTCATAGGGCTGGACAAATTCAAATTCCTTTTCTCCGACGCCACATTCATCAAGGTGATACGAAACACCTTCTGCATGGGCGCGCTGAATCTGCTGACTACTACAGTGATGGCGATTCTCTTTGCCATTCTGCTCAATGAAATACGGAATTCCTTGGTTAAGAAGACCATACAGACGGTGTCCTATCTGCCCCATTTCCTGTCGTGGATTATCGTTACGGGCATATTGCACGACGCTTTGTCCAGCACAGGTATCATCAACGATCTGCTGATGCGGGCGGGCATCATCAAGCAGGCGATCAACTTCTTTGCCCATACCCAATATTTCTGGCCCATCGTCGCTTTCGCGAACTGCTGGAAAGAGACGGGCTGGAACGCCATCATCTATCTGGCGGCGATCACCTCCATAGACCCCTGCCTGTATGAGGCGGCTTCCATAGACGGAGCCGGGAGGCTGGCAAAGATCCGCTATATTACGCTTCCGGGAATCAAGCCCACCATTATCATTCTGCTGCTCATGAACGTGGGCAATGTGCTGAACGCCGGGTTTGAAGTGCAGTATCTGCTGGGGAACGGACTGGTGCAGAGCGTGTCCCAGACCATCGATATTTATGTACTTAAATGGGGCATCAGCCAGAACGATTATTCCCTGGGTACCGCCGCCGGTATATTCAAGAGCGCGGTGAGTATCGCGCTGATCATGCTGAGCAACGCGTGGGCAAAACGCGCCGGCGAAGAACGGCTGTTCTAGGAGGTCCAGATCATGAAAAAGAATAAGATCAAACATACATTGGGGGATAGAGTGCTTTCTGTCATTATCGGGCTGTTCATGATCGCGTTCGTGATCATAACGCTGTACCCGGTGCTGAATACGGTGGCTATCTCCTTCAACGACGGAATTGACGCCGTGCGGGGCGGCATCTATCTGTGGCCGAGGAAATTCGCCATCAAGAATTACACCACCGTTCTGGGAATGCAGAATCTGGTGACCGGGGCCAAGATCACGGTGGCCAGAACCGTGATCGGTACGGTTTCCGCGCTGGTGGTGAACGCGCTGCTCGCCTATGTGGTCAGCAGAAAGCGCTTTATGTTCAAAAGGGAGCTGTCCCTGTTCTGGGTAATCACCATGTACGTCAACGGCGGCATGATCCCCACCTTCATGCTTTACCGGAATCTGGGACTGACCAACAGTTTCTGGGTATATGTGGTGCCCGGCATGATCAGCGCGTGGAATATGCTGGTCATCCGCACCTACATGACGGGACTGCCCGACAGTCTGGAGGAATCGGCACAGCTGGACGGGGCCGGGTACTGGACCATTTTTGTCAGGATCATCTCTCCTCTGTGCAAGCCCGTATATGCCACCATCGCTCTGTTTGTGGCGGTGGCACAGTGGAACTCCTGGTTTGACGCCATGCTGTATAACCGTATGAAAACCGAGTATACCACTTTGCAATATGAGTTGATGAAACTGCTGTCTTCGGTCATGCAGCAGAGCGGCAGTGCGGACTCCGCCAAGTACAGCACGGCGGCGGTTACTCCCATCACCATCCGGGCGGCGGCCACGGTGGTCACCATGTTGCCCATCATCTGTCTCTACCCGTTCCTGCAAAGATACTTTGTGACGGGCCTCACCATCGGAGGCGTGAAGGAATAAAGGTTCGCAAAAGGCTGCGCCGGGCGCGCGGCCTTTTTTGCATCCGAAAAATAGTACTGTGAAAATGGAAAAATCTATGCTATAATATTCCCAGCGACGCGGGCCCGGGGGCGGTATGGTACAAAAATGCGCTGTGGGAAGGCGTCAGAGAGAAATGGAGGAGGATCAGCAATGAGCTATATGGACGAGTATCGGTTCTGGCTGGAGGATGATTATTTCGACCAGAACACCAAGAAGGAACTGGAGGCGATCAGCGACAATCAGACGGAGATCGAGGACCGCTTCTATAAGGAACTGGAATTTGGTACCGGCGGATTGCGTGGGGTTATCGGCGCGGGCACCAACCGTATGAATATCTATACCGTGAGAAAGGCCACCCAGGGCCTGGCTAACTATATCATCCGGCAGGGCGCGCAGAAGAAGGGCGTGGCCATCGCCTATGATTCCCGTTTCATGTCCCCTGATTTCGCGGACGAGGCGGCGCTGTGCCTGGCGGCCAACGGCATCAAGGCCTATGTGTTCGAGTCCCTGCGCCCCACACCGGAGCTCTCTTTTGCCCTGCGCACTCTGGGCTGCACGGCGGGAATCGTGGTTACAGCCAGCCACAATCCCCCTGAGTACAACGGCTACAAAGTATACTGGGAGGACGGCGCGCAGATTACCGCGCCCAAGGATAAGGAGATCATCGGTGAAGTACAGGCCATCAAGGACTACCACACCGTGAAAACCATGGACAAAGCAGAGGCGGAGGCCGCAGGACTGTATCAGACCATCGGCAGGGAGATTGACGATGCCTACATGGTAGAACTGAAAAAACAGATTATCCATCCGGAGATTATAAAGGAAGTGGCGGACGATATCAAGATTGTCTATACACCGTTGTGCGGCACGGGTAATCTGCCCGTGAGAAGGGTGCTGTCCGAACTGGGCTTTAAGAATGTGTATGTGGTTCCCGAGCAGGAGAACCCCGATCCCAAATTCACCACCCTGGATTATCCCAATCCGGAGGACCCCAAGGCCTTTACCTATGCCCTGCGTCTGGCGAAGGAGAAAGACGCGGACATCGTGCTGGCCACCGATCCGGACGCGGACCGTCTGGGGGTATATGCAAAGGATGCCAGGACCGGCGAATATGTAGCGTTTACCGGCAACATGTCCGGTATGCTGATCGCGGAGTACATTCTGCGGGAGAAGGCGGCAAACGGCACCATGCCCGAGAATCCCGCCATGGTGACCACCATCGTGACCACCAATATGACCTTCCCCATCACCGAGAGCTACCATGTAAAGCTCATTGAAGTGCTTACGGGCTTCAAGTTTATCGGAGAGCAGATCAAGCTGTTTGAGCAGACAGGCTCCAATAACTATGTATTCGGCCTGGAGGAGAGCTACGGCTGTCTGGCCGGTACCCATGCCAGGGACAAGGATGCCTGTGTGGCGGTAATGTGCCTCTGCGAGGTTGCCGCTTACTGCAAGAAACACGGCATGACCCTGTGGGATATGATGCTGCAGATGTATGAGAAGTACGGCTATTTCAAGGAGACCCAGTACACCATCACCATGAAGGGTGTCAGCGGCGCCAAGGAGATCGCCGCCCTGATGGAGAAGCTGCGCAACAATCCGCCCAAGGCCATAGGCGATGCCAAGGTGCTGAAATTCCGCGATTATCAGGAGAACAGGATTGTGGACATGGAGACCGGCGCAGTGTCCGAGACCGGTCTGCCCAAGTCAAACGTGCTGTATTTCGAACTGCCCGACAATTGCTGGTGCTGCGCAAGACCCTCCGGAACAGAGCCCAAGATTAAGTTCTACATGGGCGTGGTGGGCAACAGTCTGGAAGACGCCCAGGCCAGAGTGGAGAAGCTGACAGAGGATCTGAAGGCGATTTTATAAGACATTTACTTTTTCTCATTTTTATTGTATCCATTCTTTCTTTCAGGAGCCGCCCCGCAAGGGGCGACTTCTGTGTTAGAACATGTTTGCGGATTCATTTCCAGGTTCCCATAAATTGTGACGCGCATCTTGGGAATAGTAATATGCAGACGCGCTCAGAGCAGATGTAAATATAAAACTCTCTTTTCTGAAAAGTGTTCCCTTGGAAATGATGGAGGAAGAAGTATGAAAATAGTAATAAAAGCTGACGGTATTTGGTATCATGGCTCTAATATGCTTTTTTCAGAGTTAAGGACCAATAGCACAATTACACAGTGGAAAGAGCTCGCAGAGGCGTTTTCGCACCAACCAAGTGTTTTGAGTTATGATGATGCTGGGGTGATCGAACATAATGGGGTGGAAAAAGGATATTTGTATATCATTGACGAACCCGTTGACATACAGAATGATATATTTCAGCATCCAAGAACAACAATGGATGAAAATGCTGAATTTTTAACAAAGCGTCCATTAAAGGTAAAAATGATTTCTGAATTATAAAGTACGGATTTTATGGCTGCCAAACCGGCAGGGAATTTTTTCTAAGAGGGAAATAAAAGGAAAAAATATGGGCAAATTGAATATCCATAACTTAAAAAAAACGATATCTTATCTGAAACGAAACGGACTGCGGGAGACGCTGATCACGGTAAAGGAACACTTTTCCCCCGATACACAGGATAACTACCGGTATATTCCTCCGGAGGAGGATGCGCTGGAGAGGCAGCGCAGCCGCTGCTTTGCGCAGCCGGTGACCATCAGTGTGGTGGTTCCTGCCTATCATACGCCGGAGCGTTATTACCGGGAAATGATCGAGTCCGTTCTGGCGCAGACCTATCCGCATTGGCAGTTGGTGATCGGAGACGCGGGGGAGGGAGAGGAACTTATGCGCCTGGCATCGGCGTATGGGGATAGCCGGATCTGCTATCATCGCCTCTCCGGTAATCGCAGCATCGCGGACAATACCAATGAGACCCTGCAATGGGTACAGGGGGAATATATCGCTCTGCTGGACCATGATGATGTGCTGACGCCGGATGCCCTCTATGAAATGGCGGCCGCGGTGGAACAGGGAAGGCTGGGAGGAACCGGGCCCGGTATGCTGTATTCGGATGAGGATAAATGCGACGAGAACGGACTTACATTCTATGAGCCAAATCTGAAACCTGATTTTAATCTGGACTTGCTGATGACCAACAATTATATCTGCCATCTGCTGGTGATGGAGACGGAGCTCATGAGGCAGTTGGGATTTCGGTCGGCCTATGACGGAGCGCAGGATCATGATCTGGCGCTCCGGGCAGCGGGGAGACTTATGCGCATGCCGGGAGCCATTGTCCATATTCCCAGAGTGTTGTATCATTGGCGATGCCACAGTGCCTCCACAGCCGCCAATCCGGAGAGCAAGCTCTATGCCTATGAGGCAGGGGTGAGGGCCACGCAGGATTTCGCGGACAGCCAGGGATGGAAGACCAAAGTGTCCATGACGCAGCATATGGGATTCTCCCGGACGGAGTATGATCCGCCGCTTCTTGCGCAGCGCCCGGAGGTGGGAGCCGTTGGCGGGAGAGTACTGGGAAGAGCGCGCAGGATAGCGGGCGGTATGATGGATGAGGCCGGGGAGGTGCAGTACCTTGGCTTAAAGGACGGGTACACCGGATATCTGAACCGCGCCATACTGGTGCAGCAGGCACCGGCCCTGGATCTGCGCTGTATCCGTTTAAGCGCGCAGTGCAGGGAGTTGTTCAGGAAGACGACGGGGCTGGAGTACACGGAGGACGGGATAGACGGCCTGTATAACTGGCGCGGGCTCCCGGCTGATTATGACTATGCGGGTATGGGCCTGAAGCTGAGCCGGGCTCTGCGGGAGGCCGGTTATGTGCTGATCTGGGACCCCCAGATGGTGTGCGATCTGGAGGCCATGAGCGGAAGAATATAACCCGCTCCCGGCTCATTTCCACGGCGGAATGGAAGCGGGGCATCATGGGGGCCATGAGACGCGGAAAGAGGAGACAATGAAAGTTACGGTGATCATTCCCAATTATCAGGGAAAAGACTATATTCGCGCCTGTCTGGACAGCCTGAGAGGATGCCGGGAGAACGGGGAGACAGCGTCAGCGGCGGAATATGCGGGAGACAACTTTCCGGCGCGGGACGCAGTATATACCGTCCTGGTGGTGGACAATGGGTCCACGGACGGCAGTCTGGAGATCATCCGGCAGGAATATCCGGAGGTGCAGGTGATTGCGCTGCCGGAGAACACCGGTTTCTGCCATGCCGTCAATGTGGGGATTTTGGCGGCCGAGACCCCCTATGTGCTGCTGCTGAACAATGACACGGTGATCCGGCCGGGATTCGTGGAGGCGCTGCTTGCCCGGATTGAGTCCGACGGGCGGATCTTTTCCGTAAGCCCCATGATGCTCTCCATGAGGGACGAATCCCTGATCGACGACGCGGGCGACCGCTATAACGCGCTGGGCTGGGCATTTGCCAGGGGCAGGGGGAAGCCGGCGCGGCGGTATTCAAAACCGGCGCGGATCTTCGCGGCCTGCGGCGGCGCTTCCCTGTATCGCCGGGAGGCAGTGATCTCCCTGGGGGGCTTTGACGAAAACCATTTCGCTTATCTGGAAGATATCGACATAGGCTACCGGGCCCTGATCCATGGCTGGCATAATGTGTACGAACCCCGGGCCCGGGTGCTGCACGCGGGAAGCGCGGTCTCCGGCTCCCGCCACAACGCTTTCAAGGTGAAACTCTCCTCCGCCAACAACGCGTATCTGATTGGAAAAAATATGCCCCTTTTACAGATTTTACTGAATTTTCCATTGCTTTTTCTGGGATTTTGTATAAAAACTGCCTTTTTTGCCAAGAAAAAAATGGGCATGCTATATGTAAAAGGATATGCAGAAGGAATTGTCAGGTGCTTTGGCAGCGCCGGAAAAAGCCGCAGAGTGCGCTTTAATTGGCGAAATCTGGGAAACTACTGCCGCATTCAGGGTATTCTCTGGCTGGACCTCGTCCGCATCTTCATAAAATCTTAAGTTGTTTCTGTGTCGGGATTCATGTAGAATAAAGGGAGATCGGAGAGACTTGAGGACCTGACGGAGTGGTGCCATATGATTAAGGATAACCAGAAGGTATTTAACAGGCTGCATGTGCTGATGGATGTCATGATTACCGTGGTATCCTATGCGCTTGCATATGTTATCAAAATTTATATAATCGGCGGTCGATCCCCGGAAGTGGGCGTTCTGCCCGTGCGGGATTATTTTATGGTTCTGCTGTTTCTGGTTCCCGGCTATGTGATTCTGTATTTCCTCTGCGATGTATACGGTCCCAAGCGCACAGTGAAACGGCGTCACGAGTTTTTCGCTGTTTTTCAGGCCAACACGCTGGGCATAGCGCTTTACATTGTCATCCTGTATGTGGTGATTCAGGAGATCAACTACTCCCGATGGATGATGTTCATTTTTTATATGCTGAACATATTCCTCACCTGCTTAAGCAGGGTGGTACTGCGCTCCATGCTGCGCACCATCCGCAGAAAGGGTTACAACTTAAAGCATGTGCTGGTGGTGGGATACTCCCGGGCGGCGGAGCAGTATATCGACAGGCTTCTCTGGAATCCCCAGTGGGGATACAAGATTGCCGGTATTCTGGACGATACGGTTCCCGGCGGCACTCTGTACAAGGGGATCAAGGTGCTGGGCAGGCTGGATAATCTGGAGGTTATTCTGCCCCACAGCGAGCTTGATGAAGTCGCCATCGCGCTGGCGCTGAAGGACTATGATAACCTGGAGCATGTGGTGAATGTCTGTGAGAAATCAGGCGTACACACCAAGTTCATTCCGGACTATAACAGTGTGATTCCCACCAGACCCTATACGGAGGATCTGATGGGACTGCCGGTGATCAATATCCGTTATGTGCCCCTGTCCAACAACAGCAACAAGGTAATCAAGCGCGCCATGGATGTGGTGGGCTCTGTCTGCGGCATTGTGGTTCTGTCCCCTGTGCTGCTGCTGCTGGCCGCCCTGGTGAAGATCAGCAGTCCGGGACCTGTCATATTCAAGCAGGAGCGGGTGGGTCTGCACAGCAAGCCCTTTTATATGTATAAATTCCGCAGTATGGAACAGCAGTCCGAGGAGGAGGAGAAGAAGGCCTGGACTGTGCGGGATGATCCCAGAGTCACCGGCATCGGCAAGTTTATGCGCAGGACCAGTCTTGACGAGCTTCCGCAGCTGTTCAATATCCTCAAAGGCGATATGAGTCTGGTGGGGCCCAGGCCCGAGAGACCGCTTTTTGTGGAAAGATTCCGGGAGGAGATTCCCAGGTATATGGTCAAGCATCAGGTGCGGCCCGGTCTCACGGGCTGGGCGCAGGTGAATGGTTTCAGAGGGGACACCTCCATCAAGAAGCGTATTGACTGCGATATCTATTATATTGAAAACTGGACCATCGGTTTTGACATAAAGATAATATTTCTGACTTTTTTCACTGGCTTTGTCAACAAGAACGCCTATTAGTGCGTCTGAGGCGGTTCACAGCCGCGATATTTTGTTTACAGAGATGATTGCGAAACTTCCGTCACTGGCGGAGAACGTTTTGCAATTCCCGATTTTGTTTACGGAAGGTAAGGAGAGGAAGTATGGCGACAAAAGCAAACAAAACGAAAGGAAGAACCAAAAAATCCAGAAGAAATTCGCGGATTATCATTTTTTCCCTGGAGATTCTGGTGATCCTGGCAATGCTGGTGGTGGTGGTCAAGGTCTTCCAGGTGACGGGGGAAGAAGGGACGGAGGATGGCGGTGTCGCAGGCGGTCCGCTTTTGTATGAACCCTCGCAGGAGGGATTTGTGGTGAATGACGCGGTGAAGGAAGACCCGGTTATGAAGGGATACTGGAATATAGCGCTGTTTGGTCTGGATGCGGTGAACTCCGCGGAATTGTATAAGAGCAGCCGCAGCGACAGCATGATGATCGCCTCCATCAATCAGGACACAGGGGAGATCAAGCTGGTATCCGTCTTCCGGGACACATATCTGAATATCGGAAACGACAAGTACAAAAAGGCCAACGGCGCGTACAGGAACGGCGGCGCGGAACAGGCCATCGCCATGCTGAATATGAATCTGGATCTGGATATCAAGGATTTTGTGACAGTGAATTACCAGGCGGTGATCGATGTGGTGGACGGATTGGGCGGCGTCTGGATTGATATAGAGACAAACGAGGAGATCACGCACCTGAACAATTACCAGGCCAGCATCATCCGGGATACCATGCCCGGCCGGGATATGGAGGACTACGAGCCTGTGACGGAAACAGGATACCAGCTGTTAAACGGCCTGCAGGCGGCGGCCTATTGCCGTATCCGCTACACCAGAGGGGATGACTTCAAGCGCACGGAGCGTCAGAGGGCCGTCTTGCAGGCCATAGAGGATCAGGCAAAGAACGCGGATCTGAATACTTTGGCAAACCTCTTTACAAAAGTGATGAACAACGTGTATACTTCCATTAAGTCGGACGATATTCTGGCGATGATCAACAATATCGGCAACTATCGGATTGTGGACGAGGGCGGGTTTCCCACCGAGGGTATGCGCACCACCGGAACCATCGGCGCGGCAGGCAGTTGTGTGATTCCGCTGGATCTGGAGTCCAATGTGATCTGGCTGCATCAGTTCCTGTTCGGAGATGAAGAGTATCAGGTGACGCAGGAAGTGATAAAATACAGTGATATAATCAAGTCTGATACCAGTCCTTATCTGAATCAGTAAGATAAACGGGGGAGCTGACATAAGCTCCCCCGTTCAGTGTGCGGCAAAGGCGTAAGGACCTGAAATCAGGCGGGGAACAGGAGAGAATAAGGAACATGAATGTAGATGTCATCATTCCTGCATATAAGCCGGACCAGTCATTTCTCCGGCTGATCGAGAAGCTGGAAACACAGACGGTTCCTGTCCGGCGTATCATAGTTATGAATACGGAGGAGAAATATTTCGAACAGCTGATCTATGGCACAAAATTTCTGGAGCAGCATCGCCGGGTGACGGTGACCCATCTGTCGAAAAAGGAATTTGATCACGGTCGCACCCGGGCCGGAGGGGTTGCAAGATCCGACGCGGATGTGTTTGTCATGATGACGCAGGACGCCATGCCGGCGGATCATACTCTGATCGAGGCCCTGACGGCGGCGCTGGGGGATCATGTGGCGGCGGCCTATGCCCGGCAGCTTCCCGCGCCTGACGCGGCACCGGTGGAAACCTACATGAGAGGATACAATTATCCGGAGAACTCCCGCGTGAAATCTCTGGAGGATCTGCCTGAGCTGGGGATCAAAACCTATTTTTGTTCCAATGTCTGCTGCGCGTACAGACGAAAGATCTATGAAGAACTGGGAGGCTTTGTCAGGCATGCCATCTTCAACGAGGATATGCTTTTCGCGGCCGGGGCCATACAGGCCGGGTACAAGATTGCCTATGCAGCCGACGCGCGGGTAATCCACTCGCACAATTATACCTGCGGACAGTATTTCCGCAGAAATTTTGATCTGGGTGTGTCGCAGGCGGATCATCCGGAAGTATTTCAGAACATTCCGTCCGAGGGGGAGGGTCTGCGCAGTGTCAGGGGAGCCGCCGCCTATCTTCGCGGGCAGAAGCAGATCAGAAAGATTCCGGGGCTGATCCTGCAAAGCGGCTGCAAGTACATGGGGTACTGGCTGGGAAAGCATTATCGGCGGCTTCCCCGCGGACTGATTCTGAGATGCACGGCCAACAGAGAGTACTGGGCCCATGAGGACCGGCGCAGGGATGTGGCCGGTATTGACGCGGCAAGAGGATATGGCAAGACGGAGCAGGAGTCTATACTTAAATGAAAGGAAATAGAATATGTGTGGAATAGTAGGGTATATCGGCAGCAGACAGGCTGCCCCCATTATCCTGGACGGTTTATCCAGGCTGGAGTACAGGGGCTATGACTCGGCGGGAATGGCTGTTTTTGACGGACAGCGTATCCAGATGCGCAAGGCGGTGGGGCGTCTGAAGGTTCTGGAGAACCTGACCCATGGGGGCGAGACCATGAAGGGATACATGGGAATCGGACATACAAGGTGGGCCACCCACGGCGCGCCCAGCGACACCAACTCTCACCCCCACATGAATGCGGCGGAAACCATTGCTGTAGTTCACAATGGCATTATCGAGAACTATATTCCTCTCAAAAAGAAGATGATGAGCAGAGGCTATACCTTTGTCTCGGAGACGGATACGGAGGTTCTGGCCCATCTGCTGGATTACTATTATAAGGGCAATCCATTGGAGGCAATCACAAAGGTATTGCACCGTGTGGAAGGCTCCTACGCGCTGGGCATACTGTTTGCGGATCACCCGGACGAGATCTATGCCGTGCGCAAGGACAGCCCGTTGATTGTGGGGACTTCCTCCGAGGGCTGTTTTATCGCATCCGATGTTCCCGCCATCCTGAAATATACCCGCACGGTATACTATGTGGAAAACCAGGAGGTCGTAAAGCTGGGCAAGGACGGCATGCAGTTTTTCACAGTGGATGAGGAGGAGATCACCAAGGAACCTGTCACCATCGACTGGGATGCCAACGCTGCGGAGAAAGCCGGATATGAACACTTTATGTTGAAGGAGATGTATGAGCAGCCCAAAACCATTACGGACACCATCTCTCCCCGGATTCAGGACGATACGGTGGTCATAGACGAACTACAGATGACAGACGGGGAACTGGCAGCAGTGAAGAGACTGCACATTGTGGCCTGCGGTTCCGCTTATCACGCGGGGGTCACGGGGAAATATGTGCTGGAGAGCCTGGCGCGGATTCCCGTGGAGGTGGATCTGGCCAGCGAGTTCAGATACAGGGACCCGCTGATGGGTGAGGGCAGTCTGGTGATCGTCATCAGCCAGTCCGGAGAGACGGCGGACACGCTGGCTGCTCTGCGGGAGTCTCAGGCCAGGGGCTATAAGGTGCTGGGGATCGTGAATGTGGTGGGAAGTTCCATCGCCAGAGAGGCGGATGCCTGCCTGTATACCTGGGCGGGGCCGGAGATCGCGGTGGCCACCACCAAGGCTTACAGCGCCCAGCTGGCGGCGCTGTATCTGCTGGCCATCAGGTTCGGGCTGGCGCGGGGAACCATTGACAGCGATATGGCGGCGGGACTGATCCGTGACCTGCGCAGGCTTCCTGACCAGATCGAACTGCTTCTGGGCCAGAAGGAGAAGATTCAGCGCTTTGCCAACCGTTATGTGGGGGCCAGAGATATTTTCTTTATGGGAAGAGGCATTGACTATGCTATCTCTCTGGAGGGCTCTCTGAAACTGAAAGAAATTTCCTATGTACATTCGGAAGCCTACGCGGCGGGAGAACTGAAGCATGGGACGATCTCTCTCATCGAGGACGGCACACTGGTGGTGGCTGTGTCCACCCAGCCGAAGCTCTACCAGAAGACCATCAGCAACATTGTGGAAGTGAAAGCCAGGGGCGCGTTTGTCATGGCTGTGACCAATGAGGAGAATAAGGCCATGGAAAAGGTCAGCGACTACTGTGTCTATCTGCCGGAGACCCATCCCTGCTTCGCCAATTCTCTGGCCATCATTCCGCTGCAGCTCTTTGGCTATTACGTGGCGGTGGGAAAGGGCTGCGATGTGGATAAACCCCGCAATCTGGCAAAATCTGTAACCGTGGAATAGACAAAATTTTTTTCACAGGGTATTAATAGTTTCATCACAGTTTGATCACAAATGATGTCTATACTGAATGACATAAGAGATCAACAAACCAGTATAGAAGGAGGAACTGTTATGTACGAAAATGAAATCTATTCCGGTGATCGTACCGGCGATCATACAACCGGTGCCTATCAGACGAATCCGGGTAATATCCCGAAAGAGCCGGAGAAAAAGAAGCACTCCGGCGGCTTTGGCAAAAAGCTGTTGTTTTGTGCCTGCATGGGCCTTTGCTTTGGACTGTTCGGCGGTCTGGGGCTGTACGCGGTACAACAGGCCACCGGCATGGAATTCGGGAACTCTGCCCAGGAGCTTTCCAGTACGCCGGGTGGGGTGCTTCCCACAGCCACCCCGGGCAGTGAGGTGAAACTGACCACCACCGATTCCACCCATATCGTCACTTCGGATGTGTCTGACATGGTGGAGGAAGTGATGCCGTCCATGGTTTCCATTGTCAAGGACTATACGGAGACTTCGAGCTTCTGGGGGCGCACGTATTCGGAGGACAGACAGGGAAGCGGTTCCGGCATTATCGTGGCCCAGAGCGATACCGAACTGATTCTGGTGACAAACCATCATGTGGTGGACGGGGCCAGCAAGCTGACGGTGACATTTATCGACGGTAGTACCGCGGAGGCCCAGATCAAGGGTAGCGACGCGGATATGGATCTGGCTGTGATCGCGATTCCCGTAGCCAGTCTCGGGGAGGAGACCAGGAATGCCATCGCTGTGGCCAGACTGGGGGACAGCGAATCCCTGCGTCTGGGTGAGCAGGTGGTAGCTATAGGCAATGCGTTGGGATACGGACAGTCGGTATCCGGCGGCTGGGTCAGCGCCCTGGACAGGGAGGTGAGCTTCAGCGACGGGTCCACCGGCAGCTTTATCCAGACCGATGCCGCCATCAACCCCGGTAATTCCGGCGGCGCGCTGATGAACATGAACGGTGAGGTCATCGGTATCAATTCCAGCAAGATCGGCGGCGAGTATGTGGACGGCATCGGTTTCGCGATTCCCATCTCCGCGGCCCGGCCGATTATCGAGAATCTGATGACCAAAGAAACCCGCTTCAAGGTGGCGGAGGGAGAGACCGGTTATATGGGGATCAGTCTGCAGACCGTGACGGAGGAGTTCTCCCGTCTCTATGGAGTTCCGGTGGGTGTGCTGGTGCTGGAGACAGAGGAAGGTCTGGCCGCGGACAGCGCGGGCATGCTGGGCGGCGATGTGATTATCCGCTTTGAGGGAGAGAAGATCACGTCGTATGAGGATTTGCAGGATGTGATGCAGTATTACGGACCCGGCTCGCATGTGACATTGGTGGTAAACCGTCTGCTGAACGGCAAATACACAGATGTGGAGTTACAGATGACCCTTGGTGAGAGACCTTGACAGACAGCCTGCGAGTAAACATTTTCCTTTATAAAAAGTTTACTTGTGCGCAAATAGAATATTCGATATAATATACCCGGAAGATCTTTTCCGGGTTTATTATTTTGACAACGGAATCAAGTTTTATATCTCAATGGATGTTCCGGCAAAAGAGCAGGAATGATATTCGAAACACGACCGGATTGCCAGGGCGAAACAAGATCGCCATACTTGCGGGCGGTCAGGTATTCCGCGGGCCGGGAGCCTGGAAAAAAGCAGCGCTTGTCAGCATGGACGCGGCATGGGAATCAGGTGCGTTTTACAGACAAACAAAAAAGGATGGAGAGATAAGGATGGCGGATAAGTACGATCAGGACGGGAAAAAGGATGAATTGGAGGAAAGCACCGGGGAGAAGCGGGGCGGCGACAGCGGTCAGAGCGGAGATTCCGGCAAGGGCGGCGACTATGAGGATGTGTGCTTTGTATGCCGCAGGCCGGAGAGCAAGGCGGGAAAAATGTTCCGGCTGCCCAACAGTATCTGCGTCTGTGACGACTGTATGCACAAAACCATGGATACGGTGAGTCAGTTTGACTATCAGGGGATGCTGACGGACCCTCAGTTTCAGAAGGATATGGACAATATTCTGAAAGGCAACGGTATGGCGAATATCCGCTTTGTCAACATTGCGGATCTGCAGGGGGAGGGAGGCATTCCCAATAAGCAGAAGATCAAGAAGAAAAAGAAGCAGGAAAACGTCCAGCCGGTGCTCAACATCAAGGATATCCCGGCCCCTCACAAAATCAAGGCCAGTCTGGACGAATATGTGGTGGGACAGGAGCATGCCAAAAAGGTGATATCCGTGGCGGTGTATAACCATTACAAGAGAGTTGCCACGGGGACAATGGACGAGATTGAAATTGAGAAATCCAATATGTTGATGATCGGTCCCACAGGCTGCGGAAAAACCTATCTGGTCAAGACGCTGGCGAAGCTGCTGGATGTGCCGCTGGCCATAGCGGATGCCACTTCCCTCACCGAGGCGGGGTATATCGGGGATGATATTGAGAGCGTGATCTCCAAGCTGCTGGCGGCAGCGGACAATGACATAGAGAAGGCGGAGCGGGGCATCGTCTTTATCGACGAGATCGACAAGATCGCCAAGAAGAAGAATACCACTTCCCGGGATGTGAGCGGGGAGAGCGTACAGCAGGGCATGCTCAAGCTGCTGGAGGGGGCCGAGGTGGAGGTGCCGGTGGGCGCTAACAGCAAGAACGCCATGGTGCCTCTGGCCACCGTAAATACCCGGAACATACTGTTTATCTGCGGAGGGGCGTTTCCCGATCTGGAGGATATCATCAAGGAGCGCCTGACCAAGACGGCGTCCATTGGCTTTAACGCCACCTTGAAGGATGCCTTTGACAAAGAGAAGAACATATTGTCCCATGTGGCGGTGGAGGATCTGCGGAAATTTGGCATGATTCCCGAATTTATAGGCAGACTTCCCGTGATCTACACGCTGGAAGGTCTGACGCAGGAGATGATGGTCAAGATTCTCAAGGAGCCCCGCAACGCCATTCTGAAACAGTACCAGAAGCTGCTGGAGCTGGATGAGGTGAAACTGGAGTTTAACGATGAGGCGCTGGAGGCCATCGCGGAGAAGGCCATGAAGCGTGACACCGGGGCCAGGGCGCTGCGTTCCATTATCGAGGAATTCATGCTGGACATCATGTATGAGATTCCAAAGGATGACAATATCGGTCGGGTTACCATTACCCGCGAATATATCGAGGGCAATGGAGGGCCCATCATAGACATACGGGGCAATCTGCTTCTGGAGAGCGGTGAGACTTTGAAGGAATACGCGCAGTCCTGACAGGGATGCGCGCTCCGTGAACGGAAAATATTGAGATACCCTGGCGGGCAACTTCCTGC
>CAJUAB010000004.1:0-62154 GCA_910583845.1 uncultured Acetatifactor sp. | reverse complement strand
GATGCGCGCTCCGTGAACGGAAAATATTGAGATACCCTGGCGGGCAACTTCCTGCCGGGGTATTTTGCGGTGTGCCCGGTGGCGGCACCTGCGGTGCTCTGCCGGACAGCCGGAGGTGCTGCCACCGGGACCCTGCCAGACAGCCAACGGTGCTGCCGGCAATACGCGCAGTCCTGACAGGGGATGCGCGCTCCGTGAACGAAAAATATTGAGATACCCTGGCGGGCAACTTCCTGCTGGGGTATTTTGCGGTGTGCCCGGCGGCGGCACCTGCGGTGCTCTGCCGGACAGCCGGCGGCGCTGCCAGCGGGACCCTGCCAGCACATTCGGATGTCCCTGATTTTGTATGTGCAGAACCTTTTTGATGTAAGCACATATAGTATCTATAAGGGATAGCTATGAAAGTGGACAAATGTATGGATTGCAGAGAGAAGATTTTGTCGGATGATTATGTGGACATTGTGGTGGATTTTCCGGTGGACATACTTTTGCAGGGAGAAACGGATATCTGCTATATTCCGCTGGGGGACGGTTACTCGGTGATATATGACAACCTGCTCACGGCCCGAAACCGTTGGAGAGGGCCATATCAATATCGGTTTACGCCCAAGGTATACGGGCTTATGGAACTGGATATCACAGGGGGGCGGGAGGGATTTAACACCGGGGAGCCGTTCGACCCCACACCTCTGATCTCCAGCGGGATTCTATCTGTACAGAGAGATCCGCTGAATCTGACCGGAAAGGAATGTATTTTCTGCTGCATTGACACGGGGGTGGATTATCTGTCTCCGATTTTCCGAAAGGAGGACGGCACCACCCGGATTCTGGCGATCTGGGACCAGACAATTCAGGACGGGCCGTCTCCGGAAGAGCTCAATTTTGGTACTGTTTATACCCGGGAACAGATCAATGAGGCGCTGGCGGCGGAAGATCCCTACAGCGTCGTTCCCAGCAGGGATGAGCTGGGCCATGGAAGCGCTCTGGCCGGGGTGGCGGCGGGCAGCAGCCTGGGAAACGGGTCTCTGTATCTGGGCGCGGCTCCGGAGGCGGATATTCTGGTTATCAAGCTGAAACAGTGCAAACCCTATCTGAGGCAGTACTATTTCCTGCCAGAGGATGTTCCCGCGTACACGGAGGCAGATGTGATGCTGGCCATCAAATACGCGGATTCCTTTGCGGAGGCCTTTAAAAGACCGGTGGTAATATGTCTGGGGTTGGGAACCAATATGGGGGATCACAACGGGAACAGCTTTTTGTCCAGATATCTCAGCTGTATGGGAGGGTATCGCAGCCGGGTCATGGTGGTGGCGGGTGGCAACGAGGGCAATGCCGCGCATCATTTCTTTGGGGAGATTCCCACGGACCTGGGCAGAATCGACAGCTACAGGGATGTGGAGGTGCGAGTGGCGGAGGGAGTAAACGGATTTCTCATGGAATTCTGGGGCAGTGTGCCGGATTTATTCAATATAGCCATTCGTTCTCCGGGGGGAGAGACGATTCCGCCCATCCGCCTGGGAGTAGAGGGAGAGAGCACACACCGCTTTATCTATGAGCGAACGGTCATTACGATCCAGAGCGTACTGGTGGAGGCCAACACGGGAGAGCAGCTGGTACTGTTCCGGGTGTATCAGCCAACGGCGGGGATCTGGAATTTCCGGGTGTCGGCGGCCGGCCAGCTTTATAACGGCAGTTTTCATCTGTGGCTGCCTATCACGGACTTTATGACGGCGGAGTGCTATTTTTTGAGTCCGGACCCGTATACTACGCTGACGGAGCCCTCTATGGCCGACCGGGTGATCTGTGTCTCCACCTACAATGACGCCAACAACAGTTTCTTTCTGGAATCCGGGAGAGGCTTTGCCCGTATGGGCCAGATCTGCCCGGACATAGCCGCTCCCGG
Source organism: uncultured Acetatifactor sp. (assembly GCA_910583845.1). Lineage (GTDB taxonomy): Bacteria > Bacillota > Clostridia > Lachnospirales > Lachnospiraceae > Acetatifactor. The sequence continues at coordinate 60,251 of CAJUAB010000004.1, read as the reverse complement.
CGTAAATATTTCCACCCTCTACGGCCGCCGCACCGGCAGCAGCCTGGCGGCGGCGCTGACGGCGGGAGCCGCGGCCCAGTTCATGCAGTGGGCCGTGGTGGAAGGGAACAGTCTGCTGGCGGAGACGGAGGAGGTACGGAATTATTTTATCCAGGGGGCGGTGAGGAGTGCGGAGATCAGTTATCCTTCCCGGGAGTGGGGCTATGGACGGTTGAATCTGCGCCGGGTGTTCGACGTACTGGCGGGGGTTACGGGGGGATGAGATAACGTGCATTGTTAAAAATGTTTAGGAAAGAATACGGTTTTGGAGAAAGAACAATTTTCATAAGTAAATCATAACAGGGCAAGTTCTTTTAGCCCCCATTTATAGATTGCGATATTTGCCCCACGGATAGGAACTATTTTGGAAAAGTTGTAAATTTAAATGCAATTTTTAGCATAATCAACACCTAATTGCAAGAAAAATATAATTAGGTGTTGATTTTTTTGAAATATAGGTTATAATATAAAAAAGGTTGATTTGTGGGATTTTATAATAAGGAGACTACCATGCTGATACAATTCAATTTCAAGAATTTCAAATCCTTCCGAGATGAGGCGTCTTTGGATTTGACTGCGACCAAAATAACGGAGCATGAGGATCATGTAGTGGCGGCGGCCAACGACAAGCTGCTGAAAGTGGCAGCGATTTATGGAGCCAACGCGAGCGGTAAGTCAAATGTGCATGACGCGTTTGAATATATGACCTATTATGTGGATGAATCCTTTAATTTCGGGGATGAAGATGAACGACGCAGGAAAACAGGAGATGCGTATGTGAAAGTAACGCCCTTTCTCTTTGACGAGGAGAGCCGCAACGAGGAGACCACTTTTGAAGTGTTTTATGTTGATAACACAGAAGATACGGGGAAAACATATCAGTACGGTTTTTCCTTGAAGAACGATGAGGTAGTGGAAGAGTGGCTGTATTCAAAGGCAAAGACGGCAAGAAATAAGTACAGAACAATTTTTTATAGAAAAAAGGGAGAAGAACTGGAGATGAACGGTTTCTCCAAAAATCATGTGGAGAATATTAAGGCATCTTTGAACAAGGAGTCCCTGATCGTGTCTCTGGGAGCAAAACTGCGGATCACAAAACTGAAAAAGGTGAGGGATTGGTTTCTGAGCAATGAAATTGTGGACTTTGGAGATCCTGCGGAGAATTACTTTCTTTCCAGGGTTCTTCCCAGCGGTTTTGTGGAAAAGAGAGAAGTTCAGGACAATGTGGTGGAATATTTCGCCTCCTTTGATGAGGCGATACAGGATTTTGATATAGAAGAAATGCAGCAGGAGGATGAGAAGGATCAGAATAAACGATTTAAGATTGATTCCCTGCATAAGATGGGAGACAGTGGAAAAATGGCAGCCATTCCGTTGAAACAGGAATCCAGCGGAACGCTGAAAATGTTTGCTCTGTATCCCTCTCTGAAAGAAGTTCTGGATCACGGTTCTACGCTGTTTATTGACGAACTGAATGCCAGGTTGCATCCATTGCTGGTGAGGAATATCATATTGACTTTTTTGTCGCCGGAGATCAATACGCAGAATGCGCAGTTGGTGTTTACGACGCATGATATCTGGCAGTATTCTAATGAGTTGCTGCGTAGGGATGAGATCTGGATGGTCAATAAGAAACAGGACGGCGTTTCCGAACTGTATTCTCTGGTTGAGTTCAAGGATGAAGAAGGCAACAAGGTAAGGCGGGATGAGGCGCTGGCGAAGAATTATCTGACAGGAAATTACGGAGCGATCCCTGCGCTGAAACCAATGAAGATGCTGAAGGGGAGGGCAGCGGATGACGAATAAGGGAAAAATGGCGGGAAGAAAGAGTTCTTCTGCCAGAAAACCCAGCGACAGCAGGGCCGGAAAAAGACGGGACAGAAACAGATGTGTGGGAGCCAGAGTGCCGGAACTGGGATATTACCTGATTGTGACAGATACGGAGGAAACGGAGAAAAATTATTTTGAAGGTCTACGGGACAGCATTCCTGCGGAATTGAAAGATAGGCTTGTCATTAAGGTGGAAAAAGCCAGGACAGTGGAGTTGGTCAGGAAAGCGCTGGAAAGGATGGAACAAGAGTCTCAGTATCGTATCCCGTGGATTGTCTTTGACAGGGATCGGGTGGAGGATTTTGACGAGATTATACGTACTGCGGAGAAAAACGGTGTGGGCGCCGGATGGTCCAACCCCTGCTTTGAGATATGGATGTATGCGTATTTTGGAGAAATGCCGACGATAATGGAGTCCTATACTTGTTGTGAACGTTTTGCCGAGAAATTTAAGAAAGTTACGGGACAGGAGTATTCTAAGAATGACAGGGATATTTATAGGAAATTGGTGCAGTATGGGGACGAGGAGAGAGCGATCCAGATAGCGGAGAGATGTTATAAGAAATGTGTGGATGACGGGAAGAGGAAACCGTCGGAGATGTGGCCGGTGAGTGAGGTATTTCGGTTGGTGGAAGAAATAAGGGGAAAGGTGAGTCAAAAGGAAAAATGATTTCTATAATAGATCACTTAACGCATAGTTCTTAAGATTCTTGGAAAAAGAGACTCGGAATGGTGTTATACAAAAGAGTATTTTATGAATAATTGAATAAACTTGCCTTTTTTGGAGTTCTTTGACCTGCTTTGCAGTGAGGACATTGCCATCGTCTATTTCGACGGTAGAGTATTGCTTTACCCATTTGCCGAGAGCAGACTGGGAGACTCCGTATACCTTGCAGAGTTGGGGTTGCTTTTTTCATTTTGATGAAGGGAGACAAGGGATTTTTTGAAATTTTCGTCATATTTTGTGTGGTGGTTAACGGACATAAGAGGATTTTTTTGCGCAGTTTATTGTGAAATATAATGTGGAGTTGTTGTACACTTTTATAGTGTCCGTTTGCTGAAACACCAAAGCATCTGGATGATACGGACCGCAGTTTTTTTTGCTTTTTAGAAATATTACTTTGGGGTAGTTAGTATAAGGGCATAATTTCAAGTTTTCCATAACTCTAAAATATGTAGAATGTAGATGGAAAAAGTGACTTACCAACTAGTATGCTGACTAACATCATTTCTTTCATATTTATTATATCCAGATGCTTTTTGTGTCATTTCTTGTAAAAAGAAGATTTTATTTTGTCATTTTTTTGTAGTATTATAAATATATAAAAGTTAGTTATGACATGAATCTGCAAAAATGATAATTGAAAGAGGGTAGAAAAATGTATGATGCAAAAGACGAGCACTTGATGCGCTTAATTAAAAAAATTAAAGAAAACCCCCAAAGCTTTATTTTTATTGTGGGAGCTGGAATGTCACAACCATCAGGCTTGCCATCTTGGAAAGACTTAGCAGAAGGTATGATTAACTATTATGAGCGTGTAATGCAGAATGTCGATGAAAGCACTAAGATAAAAGTTGAACAATTAAGAAATTTAGATAATTTGCGGGATGTTTTTTTGAAATTAAAACATTCCTTGATCGCAAACAATTATAATAAATACATTAAGTAAAAGCTATCAAATAAAGGACGCACGATCCCGTATAATTACAAATTGATTTGGGAATTAGACGTATGTGGTGTTATTACTTTTAATATTGATAAACTTATTTTAAATGCATATTCTGATGTATATCACACAGCAGTTGATTTTGCAACAAGAAATGAGTTTATTAAGTATAATCATTTTCCAATAAGTAATGATAAGTTTGTTTTCTTCCCACATGGAGAAATTAGTGACCCATCTTCCTGGGTATTTACAGAAGAAGATAAGAAAGCGGTTTATAAAGACAAAGAAATTAAAAATATATTTACAACATTATTAAACGGTAAAAACTTTGTAATTATTGGATTTAATCCAAGAGAGTATAGTTTTATGCAATTACTCAATGATATTTCGATTGGAAATTCAATTTCGGGATATGATAATTATTATATTGGAGCGAACAATTCAGCTATAGATATCAGAAAATTAGGAGAGTACGGGATTAGCTGTATTACGTATAACCCTAAAGATGAAGAACATTCAGATATTAAGGAAATGCTTGAATTAATGTATTTCTATACCCCAAAGGATATAGAATATCCCGCAGTATATCAAGGTAAGAGATATTTGCCACAAGATATTCCACAGTACAAAGATTGCTTAGAACTAGGGTTAGATAAATTAAGAGAGATACTAAATGGTAATATTACAAATATTTTCCCAGTAGACATTGTACCGACTAATGACCAAATTGAAAAACTACAGGAGTTTTATAGATTGTATTCTGCACAACTTCATATTGCGTGGTATATCGACCCGGGAACTGCTGAAGGGAAAAAATTACATGGCTTTTCCTTAGAGAGGGCAATTGGAAGAGGGGCGTTCGGCAATGTATATGAAGCATACAATGAAAAAGGAGAGAAATTTGCTATAAAAATTTTGCTTCCAGAAGTAAAAGATAAAGTTAAATATTTAAGTTGCTTTAGGCGAGGCATTCGATCTATGAAAATGCTAAAAGATCATGATGTAGAGGGAATGGTAAAGATACATTTTTCCTATGAAGTGCCAGCATGTATTGTTATGGATTTTGTAGAGGGATGTACGCTTCGCGATGCTATTGAGAAGAATTTGCTTTGCTCACTTCATAAGAAACTAGAGGTTTTAAAATATATTGCAGCGATAATACACAAATCCCATAATTTACAAGAATGTATTTTGCATCGAGATTTAGAGCCAGAGAACATTATGATGCAAAATTTTTACTATGAAGAACATGATAATGAAATTCAAGTAATAATCTTAGACTTTGATTTGTCGTGGCATAAAGGAGCAACAGAATTAACTGTAGCATTGGGGGCAATGTCACAAGGCTTTATGGCACCAGAGCAGGTAGAAGAAAATGAGAAATTTACAAGAAATACAGCAGTTGATGTGTATAGCATAGGAATGATCTCGTATTATGTTATTACTAAAAAGAATCCAGCCCCATATCAACATCGATTTTCTAATTTTGAAATAGAACTTATGCAGGATATAAACAATAATTATAAAATAGGGTGGAGGTGCTTGGCTCAGTTTATTTCAGAAACTATAGTTAAGACTACATTACAGGAGCCAACAAAGCGTTTGTCGTTGGAAGCGTATATGGCAAATATTGATATAGCATTGAATATGGTTCTCTCAGACGAGATTATAAATACTCATCCACTATTGCTTCGCGAGTTGGCATCGTGTATTGGCGATGGTGATAAGTTAGAGAGTTCAGATTATGGGCGCGTCGTGTTGCTTAAAACAAATACATTAGGAAAAAGTGTGCGGTTTGAATTGAAACAAGATAAAACAAATGTTTTGATTCAAGTTGAGTTAAAAAAATTGCGTAGAGGAGATGAGAATAGAATTAATACCTCTAAGTATCTTGAAAATGCAAAGAACAAAGCATTATCGGTAGTTAATAATCAGTTGTTTTGTCATAAGGAAGGAGAAATAGGTTTGAGCGAGGTTACTATAAAGCTGATGGCTAGACTTGCTGGTTCTGTTAAGCATATAACAATACTTGAGATGGCAGAAAATATTAAGGAAGTTCGGGCCAAATTAGAATTACAATAAAAGTATTCAATTAATCAGCAAGAAAACAACTTGACACTAATTCAACATCAATTTTGATCCAACATAACATTTGCTTATCATCGCCCCTGTGAGAATATCAGCCTTTTCGAGACCTTCGACAAAAAAGTTCGTAACACTAACTTGACATACTCGGGCTACGGACGCCTGAATCTGCGCAGGGTGTTTGACGTACTGGCGGAGGTTACAGGGGGATGAGACAGAAAAAGGAAACGAGGGCTGCTGCATTAACGCGGTGGCCCTTGTGCATATACGGTTGCTTTATAAATTTTTTCGTTACAAACTTTTTCTGACTATGGAATGGTAGAACTCAGAAATATGTGTTAGAATATAAATGCTTTTATATTTGTGGCTCAAAAATATGATATATGGGGGGCGGAATATGAAACGGGAGGAGTATATTTCTGACGAGATGGTGGTAAAGCGTGTAAATGAGGCAGCGAGAATCGAATTGGAGAAAAAGAGGGCCTTGGACGTTCCAATAGTCACATATGATAGGGAAACGCAAATCATATATCAGGAGAACAATGACGGAACCAGATTAGAAGTAGGAAGAAGAATGAGAAAGGGGCGGTATAGTGAGCGTGTCGCAAAAGAGGCCTGAAGTGGTAGCTTTTGTGGGCCCTAACGGTTCCGGCAAAAGCATATAAGGAAGTATTGTGCAGAAGCCGGAACCCGGGCTTTACCGGATATCACCGAATACGGTAAGGGCAATTCTGGAAAATAATGAGATAAAACCAAACAAAATAACCTACTATCTTGAACGCAAGGATTCTGATTTTGAGTCCAAAATGCATGAAGTCCTTGTAGTATATAAACAGGTGTCCCTGTGTTTTGACGCAGAGGGAAACCTTATCATTCCAATGGACGAACCCAAAACAGTAACCGTATCATATGATGAAAAACCAGGCATCCAGGCATTGCAGAATATCGCCCCTGACCTGCTGCCAACAGCGGAGCACGATATGAATTCATCGAATTATAAAAACTGTTTATAACCATTATACAAGGTACTGATTTTTTAATTGTCTTACTTAATGCACTATTTTTATTCTGGTAATATAAATTTTATGTAATATATAGATTTGTTATGTGACAAATATAGAACTGGGAATTTATAGTATTTGTTTTGTGAGGAAAGGCTTATTGTTATGGATGCTAAATATCATATGACACGGGAAGAAAATATTTTTGTTGCCAAGCGAAATATTGTTGATTATATTTGGAAAAGCGCAAAGCTGGAGGGGCTGGCAGTGACGTATCCAGATACGGAGGCAATATATAATGGGATGAGTGTTCAAGGAGTTAGGGTTTCAGACATCATTGCAGTAAATAATTTAAAACATGCATGGCAGTTTGTGTTGGATACGCTGGACTATCCTACGGATTATCCTTTTGTCTGTAAGATCAACCAATGTGTGGGCGGCGACAGCCTGATCATCCGGGCCGGATATCTACGCAATGTTCCAGTCAGCATTGGGGGCACAACATGGAAACCGGACATGCCTATTGAATCGCAGATAAAAGAGGAAATGGCAGAAATTGATCAAATTAGCAATCCCACGGACAGGGCTCTTACCATGATGCTCTACCTTGTTCGGAAACAGATGTTTCTAGATGGCAACAAGCGGACATCTATGTTGGCGGGTAATCACATAATGATTTCAAACGGGTGTGGTATTATCTCCATTCCAATTGAATTGCAGGCTACTTTTACTAAACTGCTGATTACTTTCTATGAATCTAATAACATGGGGGAGATCAAACAATTCCTGTATGAGGATTGTATTGATGGCATAGAGTTTATGCCTCTTCCCGAACAGGATAGGGGGCAGGTGAAAAGTTGGGAGTGGTAAAACAGAATGCAACAGATTCTTTATTGGTGTAACGACATCATTTCAAGGCTGAGAGAGCGGAGCAGTTATCATCTGTCTTGTTTTATATCCCATCTCTTGGCTAAATTGCCTGACACTAATCCTACATCAATTTTCCCCCAACTTGACACAAATTCCACATACTTCCAACGAATTTATGCGGTTTCCCAGACCTTTCCTCTGAAAAAACCTCAAAAAGTTCGTGACGCTTACTGACATACTCGGGTTACAGACGGCTGAACCTGCGCCGGGTGTTCGATGTGCTGGCGGGAGTTATGGGAGGATGAGATACGGGAGAAAGTGGATGTAGGAAAGTTTTGAAAAGAAAAAGCCAGAAAGGATTAGAGTTCCGTTCTGGCTTTTAATTTTGCAGGTTCAATGCATCCGCAAAAATATTTTCATAGTCCTGAAGTTGGTGGTATATGGCATCCACATAAGCAGTCTGATCTTCCACGCGATAGACCATAAGATAACGGTGCCGCTGAAAGCTGATTGTGCGATATCCGTTCTTTTTCAGCAGGGGATGGGAGCTGGGTGTCAGGCTCCCAGCAACTTTTGAAAGCTGATCTCGTGTTTCCATGGCATCTTGCCACACATTATAAGCGGCTTGGTCATTTAACAAGGTATATTGGAGATAGTCGATATAATGATTTAACTGTGAAAGTGCTCTTGGAGAGATGACTACATTAAATAAATCCATGTTGTTTTCCCATTCGGTTTAATGCATCCTCCATGTTCAGCCCCTGTCCGGCTGCAATCTGCTGGCGTGATTCGGCAAGGTCGGAAAAAATCTGCTCCTGGCCTGCCGGAACAAAAGGATTTGCCGGTTTTCTGGAAGTAAACAGTTGCCGTGTGAATTCCAGAACCTTTATTCTTGCATCTTCCGGCATTGCTTCCAGCATGGAAACAGTTGCGTCTAAAGTGCTCATGGGAAATCCTCCTCTCATGATTGGTTTTATAGAAAAAGTATTTCTTTGTATGAATGAATTATACACGAGATAGAGTCAGAATTCAATACAAAAACCAGAAACAGCCATGTTATAGAATATATGGACGGCAAGGGCAGACTGGCCTGTTATTTTTGAAAATAACTTGACACTAATCCTACATCAATTTTCACCCAACTTGACACTAAATCCACATACTCCCAACGAATTTATGCGGTTTTTCAGACTTTTCCCCTGAAAAAACCTCAAAAAGTTCGTGACACTAACTTGACATACTCGGGCTACGGACGCTTGAACCTGCGCCGGGTGTTCGACGTGCTGGCGGGAGTTACCGGGGGGTGAGACACAGGCGAAAGAGGATGCAATGAAGTTTTGTAAAGAGAAGGCCAGAAAGGATTGCGGCTCCGTTCTGGCTTTAACTTTGTATCTTCCAGCATTATTTCCAACATGAATTTCCATCGAAGGAGCTGATGCTGGCAGTGGTATACGGCTTTGCAGCAGAGCCGATGCTTCTGCTCCCGAACCTGAAAATGCAGGAGAAGAAAAGGTTGTGCTACGAGGGTCATGTCCCTACAGTCCATCCGAAACCTGAACCTATTTGCGCCCCTGGCAGTAGGATATATCGGTCTGACCACGTCAGTACATGAAGAGAGTATTTTCCTTGTGGAATTAAAGGAATGTTCTAAAAGGATATATAAGATGCCGGAATATATGCTGTGGAACGTGAAGGTTTATAGAATGGGGAAACACAAACTGCAATGATTTCTTGACAGCAATTCAACAGTCTGTTAGATGCTCGAAAGTCATTTTATGGATATTTAAAGAGCCTGTATTAAGAAAGGCGCATTAATGAGCAGTTTTAGTTTACATGGAAAATGGAGAGTATATTAGTACAGAGTTGAAAAATAGAGCCAAAAGATGTATTATTAAATAAAAAAGATAACACGGGGTGTGCCATGTACGAAATAGGAATTTGCGATGATGGAAAAAATGTCTGCGGTTCCATGGAGAAGATGCTTATTCAATGTGCGAGAGAGAATGCAATTCAGATTAATGTGCAAATATGGTATACGGGAGAGGAACTTCGAGATTATCTGAAAATGGGAAGTCATTTGGATATACTGTTCCTTGACATAGAACTGTATCAGATGACAGGTATAGAAGTTGGCTGCTATATCCGCAATGAACTGGATAATATGGGATTGCAGATTGTCTATATCTCAGGTAAAACTTCTTATGCCCAGGATTTATTTAAAACGCAGCCGCTGGATTTTCTAGTTAAGCCGATTACCCCCAAACAGATCAATAGAACGATAGAAACAGCCATAAAAGTAATTAAGAGAAGATGTGAAAGATTTGAGTTTCAACAGGGAAAAGAACATTTTTATATCAAGCAGGGAGAGATTCTTTATTTTGAGAGCAGTGGAAGAAAGATAAACATAGTTACAGTACATGATACATATGAATTTTATGGTAAGTTGAATGAGATCATAAAGGAACTGTCAGAGGATTTTATTGAAATACACAAGTCCTATGTTATCAATATGGCACATGTTTTACGCTATACCTATGAGATGGTCCAATTGGATAATGGTACAAGATTGACAATCAGCCAGAATAAACGCAGTCAGGTCAGAAAAAGAATTTTGAGGGACGGATAGATATGCTTGATTTCATTATCTGCGCATTGACAAATTTGTTACGGATTTATTTGATTTATCGTTTTTCAGAGATTTTTTCCGGTAAATCGGAGGCGGGAAAAAAGAAGGTATTTTGTGTATGCACCGCCTACTATATAGCAAATATAGCACTGTTTTGGATATTTCATATGGCATGGATCAATATTGCCTGTAATCTAATAGGCATCTGTGCAATCGCCAGACTGCATACAAAATCCATAAAAACCAATGTATTCGTAACTTGTTCTACTTATATGATAAATATGGGATGTGATGTGGCAGTTGTAGTGATATTTGCTGATTATCTAGACGGGCAGACATTCAGCCAGATTTGCGAAATTCTAACGGTCTTATTGATTTTGATCTGTTGGTTTTTGGCTGGAAAAATAGTCACGATACATAATAATACAGAACAGACTTTTAAGTTTTCATTTGTGATTGTGCCGCTGTGCAGTATCGCCATTATCCTGTTTTTAATTTATACAGAGGTTTGTCGGGAAGTAGGGATTGCGGTTGTAAGTATTGGACTGCTGGTTATAAACTTTTTCATGCTCTATCTATACAATCAATCGCTTTATTTTGTCTTAAAAAAATATGAGGCGGAAATGCTTGAACAAAAGGTGCAGATTTATTCAAATCAGCTAAGTATAATAATGGAAAGCGAAAGAAGAACAAAAGCGTTAGAACACGACTTGAAACATCATATAAATGAACTGAAAGCATTTGCGCAGAAGTATGAGGTGCGGGAAATAAGTTGCTATGTACAACAAATGGAAGAATTTATGTGTAATCCGGAGGAGGCGGTTGCCTCCGGCAATGTGGAGATTGACAGTGTTTTAAATTACATGCTGCAAAGGGCCAGAGAAGAGCTAACGGAGGTTGATGTAAATGTTATACTACCGGAGAATATCAAGCATTCCTTTGATATCAATGTCCTGCTTGGCAATTTGTTGGAGAACGCGATAGAGGCCGCAAGACAGTCGGATAGAAAAGTATTGTATGTTGATATTTCTTTAAAGAAAGGAATTATGAAAATACAGATTGACAATAGTTTTCGGACTGTGAATATGCTGCAAGAGAATGGGGAGAAAATATTTTTTTCAACCAAAAAGAGAAAGGAACAGCATGGTATTGGGCTAAAGAATGTGAAAAAAATTGTTGAGTCCTATCAGGGGGATATGGACATAGAAATTGCGGAAGATATTTTTAGCGTGAAGACTTGCTTGTATATGCCAGAGACAAAAAACGCATAGGAAGTGGATAAACGCATGGCTGTTTGAATGGCTGTGTTTTTTTAGTATATAAGCAAATGGGATCTGCATAAAAGAACTTTACTGCATTTCATCACTCTCCCAATGGCAGATATTTATATATATGACATTGGTTTTTACATAAAACTACATTAATTTTGACATCAAACGGCACAACAACATTTTTTATGCTAAAATCACTTTTGAAAGGAGGGCAGAGAATATGCAGAATATTAAAACAGCAGTAAAAAAGGCCATAGTTAACATGGCGAAGAAGTCTGCCAGTATGGAGGCAAACACAACATGCCCCTGTCTGGGCTATCAGCCCAAGGAACCGCAGGCAGTAAAAAAACTGCGTAAGTTTTGAGGCTGGCAGAGTACCTGACAAATATTTTTGCCCGGGATGGGATCGTGACAGATGAAGAGCGAGAAATTGTGCAATATGGTCTGGAGAGCATGGGCGGAGATTTGATGGGTGCAATCCTGATATTAATCATCGGTGTGAGCTTTGGATGTGTCGGAGATGCGATACTTGTGTGGTTTTGGTTGTTTCCTTTAAGAAAATATACGGGTGGGTTTCATGCTGCAACCAAAACAGGATGCTTGATTGTATCATTGGGGATGTTATTTATGGCTTTCACAATTTTTGCGGGCTTTAAACATACTATATTTTTTTATACTGTAAATGGCATCGTGAGTGGATGCGTCATATGGCGGCTTGCTCCTGTTGGTAATCCGGCGAAAAGGCTTGATGAATCTGAACATATGATTTATCAACAGATAAGCAGGAAAATTATGGTAACGGAAATGGTGATATATTTACTGGCAATATATAATAAATGGGAGTGCGTAATAAGAAGTATAGGTATGACATTTTTTATTGCAGGGATATCTTTGGTTGCCGGAGTCATAAATCTATCAGGAAAAGCAAATTTCAGAGGCAGATCTTCCGAGTAGTATGCAATGAGTAAGATTTGAGAGCAGATCGGTATGAAAGGAGGTGAAACCAATGGGGCAGATATAATAAAGTAGCTGATCACCAAGTGTAAAATTATTGTATTGGAGGAGATGTAAAACATGAAAAAGAAAAAAATCGTTTTGACAGCAGTATCAGTGGCGGCCTTTTTGACTATGAGCATAACAGCTTTAGCTGCTACATGCCCTTCTTGTGCAACGTACGGTACAGAAGCCACTTTAAAGTCGTATGGTGAGCATTTGTGGCATAACACAGGACATCACACAGTAGATTATTCAGACCAGAATGGTGTGCTGCATCATGAATCTTGTACGATTAGTTACTCGGAAGATAAGGTATCATGGGTATGTCCCAATGGACATGGAACTGTTTCAACACAGATTCACCATAAGGAAATCCATTCCAACAGTCACTGCAACAGCTTGGATTACTATTATTAAGCGGAGTAAAATCCTCCAGATTCTTTTACGGCAAGATAATGCAACATAATATATAATTAAGGGAGATTTATTCACCATGGAAAGATATATCAAGCCCCTGCTGTTATCTTTAATGTCAGCAGTTCTTATTGGTTGTGGACAATCTGTCGATCTGCCAGAGCAGACGGAGGACACGGCGTCATGGATGACAGAGGGTTTTGCCATAACAGGAAAACAGGAGGAGGGACAGGCTCTCTGGGCAGGACAATACCTGCCCTGGGAGCACAATAAGAGTCAGACCCTGGAGATCAAGCAGGGAGAACTGAGCCGTTTGGATTGCGGTGTATGTGAGGAATTGTTTTGGTATATGGGAAAAGGAGAGGGGAAGGAATATGTTCTGGAAACATATGATACCTTCCTTGAAAAGCCCATGGCGAAGGCTATTTCCCTGGAGGAATTGGGGCTGGAGGAAGGGCTTGCGTTTCTGTGCGATCTGGATATGTGGGATGGGGAACATTATGTGTTTCGATGGGTAGGGTATAGACAGGATGAGAACGGTTTGTATTATCAGACCGCGGACGGGATGGTGTATACGGATCTTGCGACTGTTACCCAGAGTGTAGATTTCAGGGATATTTATTTAGAGAAGGGTTTCTATCAAGAGGAGGAACCTGCATTACAGCCCATATTGCAGTCTCTTGACTGGCGCTGTGATGGCAAGGGTAATATTTGTGTGACTGTTCCCAGAGAAAACAAGGGTTTTGGTTTCTTTTTGTTTAACCAAAACGGCGAGATGATATTGGAATATGAAAGCACGGCTGAACAGTCTATGCCAGGGGTTTTGCGCACCTCGGAAGGGGAATTGATTCTTCCCATCTATGATAACGGGAAAAAATGCTACGAATATTTTTGGGTGGATACTGCTAAACGGGAACTGCGGTCATTGGCAAGGATGGATGCGGCCTCCCCTGACATCCGTCAGATATATGGCATGCTGGAGAACGATCTCTATTACAGGTCACAGGAGGGAGCGGCGGATGTGATTGTGCGTTGGAATGTCAGAAATGGCAACCGGACGCAGATATTTGACCTACGGGCAGCGGGAATTGACAGCCGCTATCAGACACTGCTGGCATTGCGGAAGGGGCAGACGCCTGTCCTTTGTCTGATGAAATCAAAAGAAGAAGAGACAAAGGAATGGCTTACTGTGTTGACGGAACAGAAACCGGAAAATAATGGAGCCGTCCGAGTGGCTGATCTTGTCGCAAATGGAGAGACCAAAGAACAGGTGGCGGCGTGTACTGTGTTAGCCTCCATGGAGACACCGGACCTGCGCTATGAATACGAGGAGGCATCAGCGCAGGAAAACCGGGACAGGATATTGGCCGAGCTTTCGCAGGGAAAGGGGCCTGAACTGCTGTTTGTACAGTTGGAGGATATGGCTTTATTGGAGGAGAAAGGGTTATTGCTGGATATAGGGGAACTGCTCTCCGAGGATATGCAGGAGGAACTTCTGCCCGGTGCACTGAAAATAGGAACGGTAGGGGGAAAACTTGTGGGTGTACCCGTGGCTGTTCGGGCGGAAACGCTTGCGGTAGCCACAGATACCTGGACGGGGAATACCTGGAAACTGGAGGATGTGATTGACCTGATGGAAAAAGGGAAACTGACAGGGGCAATCAGAAGTTGTCCTCCTTATAGGATGGGTAAATACATGGAACCGTCCCTAACAGTATTGAGCCTTATAAATCCCAGTCTGAAAGATTCCTTTTTAATTGACTGGGAGATGCGAAAGTGTCATTTCGATGACGAGAGATTCATCCGGCTGTTGGAGCTTACCTATACGGATCTGAGCGGCACTCCTTCGGATGCGGAAGTCTGGTTGAATGGCGGTAAGGACATTTTGCAGGGGTATTTTACGCATAATACAGATTTTCTGGATTTCTTTGCGCACATGGAGGCGGAAGATGGAAACATTGTAGGGTATCCAACCGAGGGCGTGTGTGGGAGCTACCTGGTAGCAGAGGGCGGTGTGCTGGTGGTGAATGCCAACATAGAGCAAAAAGAGGTGGCGGTATGTTTTCTGGAAACCCTGTTGGGGGAGGAACTACAGGCCAGGGCAACGACGTTGTGCATGAGTGTCCGCAAACTGGTTCCAGAAGACTATATCATGGAGGATGACACGGGCAGGCATTTGTATATGGGGAATGATAAGCGGGAGATAGCGGTGTTTGGGGACAGCGACACTGCTCTTCACCGCGCGGCGGCATTTTTAGAGACATGCGAGGCATCTCCTTATGGTTACAGCCAGATTAGAAAGATTATTGTAGAGGAACTTAGCGCTATGTATCTTGGGGGAAAATCACCAGAAACTGTTGCTGGAAATATTAACAATCGTGTTCAGCTGTATTTGGATGAAGGGAACTAAAAGCGGTAGGGCGGAAATACGTTTATACTGGGTGTCAGACTCCCGGCATTTTATGAAAGCTATTCTTCAAACACGCGCAGGAACAGCCCACGGGCGGCTGAGAGCCAGGGGGGCAACACAGAAACCACAGAACTCTGCAAGATAAGCCCGCTTCTTTTCCCCTACGAGAAAGAGCTGCCGCAAACTGCGACAGCTCTTTCAGCGTCTTTATACAGGCTACTTCGTCTCGCTGATGTAGAGCTGTACCCTTTTCTGGATAACGTTGCACACCTCTTCCAACGGTTTGTCTCCGTCACAGAATGTCTGGGCTTCCTCATAAATAATGTCAAGGATTTCCTTCGTGCCCAGAGGTATATCGCGCGCATCTTCCGTAAATGCGTAGAGTTCCTCAATGGATTCCGGTGTAAAATCCATTGTGGTCTGCATCCGTCCTTCTTCCAGCAGGTTCAGATAATAGGCAAAACTATTTCGTGACATCTCCTTACTGACTGTCAGGGAAGAAGGGTCTGTCGCGTAGCACTGTCCCTCCCCGCCCAGAAGATATGCAAAGAAGTCCCAGACTCCCTCCTGATGCTTTGAATTGGCATTTATCATCAGTACCTCGCCTATGCGCTCGTAAGCGGGGTGGTTCCCATCGTCAAAGGGGTAGTTGATAATAACTTTTCCCTCGCTCTCCACCTGTTTGCGGGAATCCCGCACAGGGTTGTAAAAAAACACCAGCCATCTCTCTTCTGCATCCTGGGTCTTTCTCTCCGGGTCCGCATAGTGTTTCGCAATCTCAAGTATCCTGGCGAACAGTTCCCCGGAGAAATCACAGGTACCATTTTCCCAGTCGATCATTCCCCACAGGTTTTCCGATCCGGACAGCAGGTATTCCAGAATGATCTCGGAACGGGCATTGGTATGCCACACCGCTTCCTGATCCGGGTAAGTATAGAGCTTTTCCACCAGAGTCTCTATATCCGGCTGTTCTCTGCCGCCCAGCACCGATTCCCGCATCCAGTATCCGTTCGGATGGATATTAGTACGTATACCGTAGACATGATCCTCCATGCGTAACGCCCGGACGGCCGGAAAATATTCCTCATCGGTGATTCCCATGGCATCCAGTCCGGGAGCCAGATCCACCAGCACTCCTTTTTTCAGGATGCTTTCACTGACATTCATCACACTTCCGGTAATGATATCAGGCCCTCTTCCCGCCATGAGTTCCACGGAAAGCCGCTCTTCGACGTCCTCATCATAGGTCTCTTCGAGTCTGACGAAATAATCCGTACTCTGGCGGTTGAAGCCCGCGATCGAATATTTCAGCCAGGGATTTACCAGGGATGCCTGAAGCGTCAGAAGTGTCCTTCCCTCCGCCACGGCCTGGTCCTCCTCTATGACAGGCAGTCCCAGGGCGAACAGCTTCTCGTCATATTGGAATTGCCCTGATGTCTCCTGGGCCGGATCTGTGGTTTCCGGTTCGTCAATTTCGGCAGACACCGTCTGTTCCGGGGATTCCTCCACGCTTTTGTCCGACGGTTCTGCGCTCCCCGCCGCTTCCTTGCCACATCCGGCCAGAAGCAGCGTGAACACGAGTACCGCCATTGCGGTTATCCGGCCCTTTGGATTCCATTGTCGTATCCCTGTCATAATCATTCCCTCCTGTATTTCCATACCAAGAGTCGGAAGAGTATTCTTCTTCCGACCCTTGATCCATAGCAGCAGAAGCTATATGGAATACGGCTTCTGCCGCTTATGGCAATATACCCTTACAGAGTGCGAACTATGCTGCTCATGCCAACAGTACAAAAGTCCATGTATAATATATACTGTTTTTGTAATAATATCAAGGGGCAGAGCTGTTTACGAACATATTCTATAAACACCTTCTATAAACAACTCTGCCCCTTGATGAAATATTCTCTGGCGCTCCTCCCAGCGCCTGTACTCCGCAGCGCCCAGAAAGAGCTCATAATCCTCCGCGCCTATGCCCAGCCTTTCCACGATGGCATCCTGCAGCAGTTTGTTCGACAGCCGCTTACCGCTCTCCAGAAGAGAGAGCTCCTGGGAAGTAAACAATGATTTTTTTCTGTTTTCTATTCTCCTATAGTGGCGGAGCAGCAGCCGTTCCAGGCGGAGAAGTCCGCAGCGGACGCGGATCGGGAGAAAATCGGCAGAGAAATACAGGAAATACCGGCACGACAAACGCATGAGTAAATAAAAAATGAACAAAGATTCCAAATATCCGTTATAATGAAAATAAAAACGGAGATTGGACTATGGAACAGTTATTGGAATGGATGGAAATCATTGAGGATGTCAGGCAGCATAGAAAAGTACGCCACAGTATAAAGGACATTTTGATCATTGTTCTTTTTGCAACGCTTGCCAATGCAGACACTTGGGAACAGATTGCAGATTTTGCGCAGTGGAATGAGGAATATCTGAGACAATATATTGAATTAAAGAACGGGATTCCATCCCATGATACCATACAGCGCGTCATGGGGATGATACGTCCGGAAAATCTCCAGCAGCTCCAGCGCAAATGGCAGGAACTGCTGGACAGCAATGAAGGAGAAAAGTTGAAAAAAATCATCTGTGTGGATGGGAAAACCATGCGATCTAATAAAAGGGAAGGGAGAAAACCATGCCATATCGTTTCTGCTTGGAGCAGGGAAGACGGATATTGTCTGGGCCAGAAAGCGGTGGAAGAAAAAAGCAATGAGATCACGGCAATCCCCAAAGTACTGGAAAGCATAGAGATAAAAGGTCAGATTGTTACCATTGATGCGATGGGGACGCAGACGGCAATCGTGGAAACCATTCGGAAGAGACGTGCGGACTATGTGCTGGCAGTAAAGGGAAACCAGGGAAATCTGGAAACGGATATACGGCAGTATTTTGAAGACAAGCAGATATGCGAAGGACTAAAGAAAGGGCCTGGGTATAAAAAAACAACGGAAAAAGCACATGGCCAGATAGAGATAAGGGAGTACTACCAGACAGAAGACATAGCATGGATGCATCAGAAAAAACAGTGGAAAGGACTGAGAAGTATAGGGATGGAAAAGAAAACCATCCAGAAAGGGGAAACGGAGAAAACGGAATACCGGTATTATATCAGCAGTCTTGGGGAAGATATCGAACTGTTCAGCCGAGCAGTAAGGGGGCACTGGGCGGTGGAGAGCATGCATTGGCATTTGGATGTAACATTTAAAGAAGATGCGAATACGACGTTGGATAAGACGGCGGCACAGAACCAGAATATAATACGGAAGTGGTGCCTGAGTATGTTGAAACTGATAGAGATAAGAGGAACAAAAATGTCGTTAAGAAGAAAACGGTTCAATATAAGTTTTGCTCCGGCACAGTTTATAGAAGAACTGATGAAAATTTAAAAAGCCATAATTTAAGATTTAGGGCAGAATAGACATTCATGCGTTTGTCGTGAAATACCGGTCATGTCTCTTGCAATGCATCCCATCTTCCGATATAATAAAATAACGACACGCTGGCAGAGGATCGGACGTTTACAACGACAGGAGAAACGCCGTTTTTGCGGAACGGGAATGGAGCGGGGCGAGCTCCGCAAATGCCGGAAAGAGATATAAGAACAGAAAGGAACGGTGTACAATGGACGAATCACTTAAACAGAAACTGATCGAGAACGGCGCGGATGTAGAGGGAACGCTGCACCGCTTTATGGGAAATGAAGCGCTCTTTTTAAAGTTCCTGCTGAAGTTCAAGGATGATCAGAATTATGCGGGCCTGACGGAGTGCCTGGACCAGGGGAATTATGAGGAGGCCTTTAAATACGCGCATACACTCAAGGGAGTGAGCGCCAATCTGGGCCTGGACCCGGTCTGTAAGCCGGTATCGGCTCTCACGGAACTGCTTCGGGGAAAGACACCTTCGGAAGTGGATACCGACCAGGTGGCAGCGCAGAGAGCGGCGTTGGAAGAGGCCTACGGGCGCTTTATGGGGTTAATTGGAAATTGAGACTTTTCTTGACGGAAAAGCAGGTTCATCCGCAAAGATAAAGGCGCGGATTATTGACATTCCGGAGTGGATATGTTAAGATTGTTCGTGAACCTGTCAGGCGGCGGGTGCCGTGTTTCATAAGGAAAAAGCAGGCAAATTTCAGAATTCATGGGGATTAGAAGGTATGGATGAGCAGAAGATCGTGATTGTAGAGGAAGAGGTAAACAAGACCAGGACGGAAAAGCAGAAAATTCTGATCGTGGACGATGAAGAGGTAAACAGGGTTATACTGGATAACCTGTTCCAGGATGAATATGTCACACTCCAGGCCAGCAACGGTCAGGAAGCCATAGAGCAGATCAAGGCCAATGAGGATCTTGTGCTGGTGCTGCTTGATATTGTCATGCCGCAGATGGACGGGTTTGGCGTACTGGAATATATGAAGTCCGAGGATATGATCCAGCACCTCCCGGTGATCCTGATCACCAGCGAGACAGTCCGGAACAGTGAGGACAGGGCGTATGCATATGGCATAGCCGACGTGATACATAAGCCTTTTTACCCGGATATTGTAAAGCGCAGGGCGAACAATATCGTGGAACTGTATCAGAACAAGCACAATATGGAGGTGCGTCTGAAGGAGCAGGAGATAGAGATTCTCTCCCAGCAGAAGAAAATCCAGGACAATAACGAGTTTATGATAGACGCGCTCAGCTCCGTAGTAGAGTTCAGGAGTCTGGAGACCGGGGAGCATATACGCCGTATCAAATATTTTACGAGGATACTGCTCAAGTATATGGAGAAATATTTCCCCAAGTATGGCCTGACAAAATCACAGATTGACGCCATCGCCAGGGCCTCGGCGCTGCATGATATCGGCAAGATCGGCATTCCGGACGCGATTCTGCTGAAACCCGCGCGCCTGACGCCGGAGGAGTTCGAGGTGATTAAAACCCATCCTGTCATCGGCTGCGACATTCTGGAGAAGTTCCGCAGGACACAGACAGATGAATTTTACCGTTATTGCTATGAGATCTGCCGGTGGCACCATGAGAGATGGGACGGGAACGGTTATCCGGATCATCTTGTGGGAGATCAGATTCCCATCAGCGCGCAGATCGTATCCATTGTGGACGTGTATGACGCATTGGTAAGCGAGAGGGTTTACAAGGGCGTGTACGGTAATTCTCTGGCATACCAGATGATTCTCGGCGGAGAGTGTGGGCAGTTCTCGCCGGATGTAATCGAATGCTTCCAGCTGGCCAAGGAAGATTTCTTCAATATAGTGGAAGTGATCAAAATGTTTGATTTTTCGAATTAATGTTTCCATACATAAAAACAGCGGAACCACAATGCGGGGTTCGTTGTTTTTTGTGGAGAATTTATTTGGGTGAGTTCCGGTTATGAGGACAGAGGAAAGATTCTATGTGTCAGAAGAGTTTGGATATGAGTCCCTTTGAGAATGTATTGGAGATCATTCTGGCGTTTGACGGGGAGGGACTGATTACATACAGCAATGCCGCGGCGAGAGAGAAGCTGGGATATGACCAGGGGCTGGAGGGTCTTTTTGCAGGCACTGTATTCCCGGGAGCGTTCCAGAAGGAGGATGGCGGCTTCAGGGCGCTCCATCCTTTTGGCATGGAAACTCACCATATGACAGCGTACCGCAAAAATCAGACCTGTTTTCCCGCGGATGTGCGGGTTCTGCGCCAGGGAGAGGCGGACGGTTATATCTGTATGGCCAACGATGTGCTGGAAAAGGAATTTTTAAGCCATGAGCTGGAGCAGGTGAAGCAGGAGGCTCAGGACGCCATGCGGGTCAAGTCGGAGTTCGTGGCCAATGTGACCCACGAACTGCGCACACCGGTGAATGGGATTTCGGGACAGATCAGGGAGTTGATGCCCCTGGAGACAGAGAAGGACAAACTCCGCAAGCTGCAGCTGATTGAGCGCTGCTGCGGAGAGATGAATAAGATTATCAATAATATCCTGGATTTTTCCAAGCTGGAGGCGGGGAAGTTTCTGCTTGAGAAAACCCGGTTTTCCATTCGCAACACGATAGACTATGTGATGGCCAGCCACAAGGGGCGTATCACGGAGAAGGGGCTGGATTTCTTTGTGACGGTTTCTCCCAATGTGCCGGAGTATGTGGTGGGAGATGAGCTGCGGATTGTTCAGGTTCTGAACAATCTGTTGTCCAACGCCCAGAAGTTTACAAGCGTGGGAAAGATTACGCTGGAAGTCATCAAGACGGCGCAGACAGGGGATTCTCAGGAGCTTTTCTTTTTGGTGAGCGATACGGGAATCGGCATCGAACCAAAGGATCAGGAAAAACTGTTTCAGAGTTTTTCCCAGGTGGATGCTTCCACTTCCCGGAAATACGGGGGGACAGGTCTGGGCCTTTCCATCTGCCGACAGCTGGTGGAACTGATGGACGGCAGCATTAATGTAGAGAGCGTAAAGGGGAGGGGGACCACGTTCTCTTTTTCCGTATGGGTGGGGTGTGACCCGGAGACAGAGCAGGAGGAAGAAGATTCCGTACAGCCCAGGCCCCTGGTATCCGTCCCGGAGAGCGCTCCCCGGGAGGAACAGGACGCGTCTCATTACGGAACGGCATCCAACCTCGAAGCGCTGCAGAAGAATCTTTCCAAATTGATTCTCTCGGTGGAGATGGAGAACTGGGAGAAGGCGGAAATGTTTATGGAGACCATCCGGCAGCTTACCGCGGATGCCCCCCAGGAGGTGAGCCGTGCGGTGCTGCGGCTTAAGATGGCCATTCAAAAGGAAAACTATGACAGAATAGCCACAGGTATGGATACCCTCAAATCTCTGATCGGAGGGGAATCTTGAGCAATATAATTCCGGACTGCGGACCGGGACATTCTGATTGTGAGAAAGGGGGCGGAATATGAGAGACCGTGCAAGGGGTGTTGTCCTGATTGTGGATGACGTGGAGACCAACCGTGTGATCCTTGGCGAGATCATAGGGGATATGGGGTGCAAGACCGTGCTGGCCGAGAACGGTTTACAGGCTCTGGAACGGGTCCGGGAAGAACTGCCGAATCTGGTTCTGACAGATATCTCCATGCCGGAGATGGATGGCTACGAGCTGTGCAGGGTACTGAAAGCCAATGTGGAGACCAAGGGTATTCCCATTATTTTCATATCTGCCTTTGACAATCCCAAGGACATTGTCAGGGGGTTTGATCTGGGAGGCGGGGATTATATAACCAAGCCCTTTATTCCGGAACTGGTGCAGGCCCGGGTCAATGTCCATCTGAAACTGTACGAGGCCACCAAGGGCATCAAGGAGGCCAACAGACGCCTGCAGGCTTCCGTCAATGAACAGCTGCGGCAGATGGAGGAGGAGCGGAAAAGCGTATTGTATGCCCTGGCCGGTGTGGCGGCGGAGAACTCCTGGCATGCCGACGATTACATAGAGAGGATGCGGTACAATTGCCGCATACTGGCTCAGAGCATGCAGCTGTCGCCGCTGTTTGAAGACCAGATATCGGACAGC
This sequence comes from uncultured Acetatifactor sp., assembly GCA_910583845.1. Classification (GTDB taxonomy): domain Bacteria; phylum Bacillota; class Clostridia; order Lachnospirales; family Lachnospiraceae; genus Acetatifactor. The sequence continues at coordinate 37,553 of CAJUAB010000004.1, read as the reverse complement.
TTTGTGGAGACTGTGGAGTTCGCGGCACCGCTGTGCGATATCGGCAATATAGGCGTTCCCAAGGAGATCCTGCAAAAACAGTCGGGCTTAAGCGAGGAAGAGCGGGAACAGATGAAGGGACACACCCGGATCGGGACCAAACTCCTTGAGGATTTGAAGGTTACCAGCGATTACAATGATTTTATACAGATTTCAGAGGATATCACTCATTTCCACCATGAGAACTGGGACGGAAGCGGTTATCCCGAGGGAAAGAAAGGAAATGAGATACCGCTGGCTGCGCAGATCGTCGCCATGTCAAGTATGTATTGCGCCCTGACAGAAAACAGAAGCTACCGTCAGGGCTATGACAGGGAAAAGGCACTGGAGATTATGCAGCGAGAGGCTGAGCAAAGATTCAACCCCCACATTTTCGGCATATTCTGCAAAGTTGCCAGACAGCTGCGCTAGAGCGTGTTTGAAAAAGCATTTTTCAGACATACTCGCGCGAAAAGCCTGAGACGAGGCGTCGACCGGGATGATTGTACGGACGCCGGGGCATAAAGAATATAAAGAAAGTGCAATGGAGGAACAGTACTATGATGACGGATGAGGAGTTTTTAAGGATTGCGCGCTATATGAAACAGCGCTACGGTATTGACCTGAGCCAGAAGAAGGTCATTATGAACGGCAGACTTGAAAACCACATTAAGTCAGGAGGCTGGAGCAGCTTCAACGCTTACATGAACGATATGGAGAAGGACAGTTCCGGGCAGCTGGAGAAGCAGCTGGTGAATCTGCTGACCACGAATCATACCTATTTCATGAGGGAATTTGAACATTTTGAATTTTTTAAAAACGTGGTGCTGCCGCAGCTGCGGCAGAGGGAGCAAAGGACCCGGGATCTGCGGATCTGGTGCGGTGCCGCGTCCACCGGCGAGGAGCCCTATATGATCGCCATGACCCTCAAGGATTTTTTCGGACTGGATGCCTCGTCCTGGGACACCAAGGTGCTGGCCACGGATATATCCACCAAAGCGTTGCAGCAGGCGGTTGCGGGTATTTATACGGAGGAGCATCTCAAAAGTATTCCGGAACAGTGGAAGAGGCATTTTTTCAAGAAAACACAGGAGGGTACTTTTCAGGTCAAGGATGAGCTCAAGCAGGAAGTAATCTTCCGCCAGTTCAACCTGATGTCTCCTTTTCCCTTCAAGAGGAGAATGCACACTATCTTTTTGAGAAATGTTATGATATACTTTGATGAGAACACGAAGAATGAGCTGCTTCAAAAAGTTTATGATTTTCTGGAGCCGGGCGGTTATCTCTTTATTGGCATGACGGAAACCCTGGACCGGACGCAGATTCCTTTTGAGTTGGTGCAGCCATCAATATTCAGGAAAGCATAGGGGGGATGATGGATGTATGCAGCCGATTAAAGTATTGGTAGTTGAGGATTCCATGGTGTTCCGGGAACTGCTGGTGCAGAACCTCAACCGGGACCCGGCCATACAGGTGGTAGCCACTGCGAGAGATCCCTATGAGGCCAGGGATGCGATTATCGCGCATAAGCCGGATGTCATGACTCTGGACGTTGAACTGCCCAGGATGAACGGTATAGAGTTCCTGCGCAAACTGATGCCGCAATATCCGCTTCCGGTGGTGGTGATCAGTTCTTTGAGTGACAAAGTATTTGACGCGCTGAACGCGGGAGCCGTAGACTTTGTGGCAAAGCCTGCGGTGTCGTCACGGGAGCAGCTGGAAGCGTTTATTCAGACGGAGCTGCTGGTGAAAATCAAAATTGCCTCCACCGCGAATATCAGTCAGATCAAGCAGAAGGCCATGCATCAGATGGAACAGTCATCGGCGCTTACCGCCAAGGGAAGGGATCTGGTGGTGGCGATCGGGGCTTCCACCGGCGGTACGGAGGCAATCTTTTCCGTGGTCCAGAATTTCGGCACGGATATTCCCGGCGTTGTGATCGTGCAGCATATGCCCCCGGGATTCACCAATATGTATGCCAAAAGACTGGATAACCAGTGCAGGGTGATTGTCAAGGAGGCGGAGACGGGAGATCAGGTAAAGCCCGGGCACGTGCTGATTGCCCCCGGCGGCGACAGACATATGCGTCTGGTTAAGGTAAATGGCGTCTATCAGGTGGAGTGCAAGGCGGGACCGAAGGTCAATGGGCATTGTCCGTCGGTGGATGTGCTGTTTGACTCGGTGGCAAAGGTAGCCGGGCCCAGGGCGCTGGGCATCATTCTGACGGGTATGGGCGGAGACGGCGCGAGGGGCTTGCTGGAGATGCGCAAGGCAGGCGCCCGGACCATCGGACAGGATGAGTCCACCTGCGTGGTGTATGGGATGCCCAAGGTGGCTTATGATCTGGGTGCCGTGGAGTATCAGGAAAAACTGCAGGACGTGGCCAAGAGGGCCTACGCGGTGCTGAACAGAATGTAGAATCTGACAGGAAGGTATATCAACGCAAATTCGCGGGCGCTGCCTGCGGGATGCAGAAAAGAGGTAAATATGAAGATTTTATTGGCTGAGGATGACTTTGTCACAAGAAAATTTATGGTGAGTTTTCTGTCCAAGTACGGTGAGTGCGATGTCACCGTGGATGGAATGGAGGCCGTGGACGCTTTCATGATGGCGCTGGAGGATGGCGAACCCTATGATCTGGTTTGTCTGGATATCATGATGCCGGTCATGGACGGTTATCAGGCGCTGATGGGCATCAGGAATCTGGAAAAGGACAGGGGAATCGCGGAGGATCAGCGGGCGAAGGTGATCATGACCACAGCGCTCAACGATGAGAAAAATGTGAAGATGGCATTTGAACTTGGTTGTACAATCTATTCGGGCAAGCCCATTGACAAGGAGAGATTTGAGCAGGCCATGAAAAAGCTGGGCCTGATATAATCTGATAAAAATTTACAGGAAAGGAGAAAGTATGGCTGAAGAATTTAACACAGAAGGAATGTTGGACATCTATCTGTTTGAGAACGAACAGCTTCTGGAGCAGTTGCAGGAAATGGTATTGGAGCAGAAAGACGCTGAGTGCTTCGACCAGGACAGCATCAATGAGATATTCCGTACCATGCATACTATAAAGGGATCTTCGGGCATTATGATGTTTGATAACATCACTGCGATTTCCCATAAACTGGAAGATGTATTCTTTTACCTGAGAGAGTCCCATCCTGAGCATGTGCCGCATTTAAAGCTGGTGGAACATGTGCTGGAAGTGGCGGATTTCATCACAGAAGAAATGGATAAGATCCGTAACGGAAACACTGCCGACGGAGATCCGAGCAGCATCATCAAGGAACTGGATGCTTTTCTGGAGGCCCTCAAGCAGGGGGTGGGGGAGGACGCTTTGATGCCGGAGAACGTGCATGAAGAGCCCAAGCAGTTCTACATCGCTCCCGTTGCCACGGATGCCAGTCGCTTCTATAAGGTATATATCACATTCTCTCCGGATACCGTGATGGCCAATATCCACGCCTACAAGGTGGTTTACGCGATGAAAGAGATCGCAGAGGATCTGCTGTATTCCCCCGAGGATATTATTTCCGATGAGTCCAGCGGGGAGACGATTCTGAAGGAGGGCTTCAAGATCCTGCTCCAGGCGCAGTGTACAGAGGCGGAGATCAGAGATCTGATAGGCGTGGGTTATGACATCGAGAAAGTGGATGTCTATGAATGTAAGGCTGAGGAGTTCCTGCTGGGATTTGATTTTGGGAACCAGCCGCCCCGGATTGACCTGGAGTCCAGTGTGGAGGCCATTGAGGCCAAGGCGGAGCAGGCTGCTGAGAAGAAAGAGACCGAGAAACCGCAGATGGCTCCCGGTGACTTTGTCATCCAGACCAAGGAGCCCGGGCGTCCCAAGAAACTTGCGAAGGATAAGCAGAAGGGGGCAAAGGACGCGTTCATCAGTGTCAATGTGTCCAAGATGGATCAGCTGATGGATCTGATCGGTGAGCTGGTGATTGCGGAGTCAACGGTGCTGCAGAATCCCGATCTGAAAGTGCCGGGGCTCAATCTCCCCAATTTCAACAAGGCGGCGGGACAGATGTCCAAGATTTCCACGGACCTGCAGAATGTGATTATGTCCATGCGGATGATGCCTCTGACGAATCTGTTCCAGAAAATGAACCGTATTGTATTCGATGTCTCCCGCAAGCTGGGCAAGGATATTGATTTTGAGATGATCGGCGAGCACACAGAGGTAGATAAGAATATCATTGAGAATATTTCAGATCCCCTTATGCACCTGGTGCGAAATGCGGTGGACCACGGCATTGAGACCAACGCGGAGCGCAAGGAGAGCGGCAAGCCGGACAAGGGAAAGGTAACTCTCTCTGCCAAGACGGAGGCCGGCAAAGTGTGGATCAGCGTGACGGACAACGGAAAGGGCCTGGACCGGGCAAAGATCCTGGCAAAAGCCAGAAAACAGGGACTTTTGGATGACGGCAGGCTGGACAGCGAGTATACAGACAAGGAAGTGTTCAAATTCATCACACTGCCCGGATTCTCCACCAATGAACAGGTGACAGAGTATTCGGGACGCGGGGTGGGAATGGATGTGGTAGTGCAGAACATTCAGACCATCGGCGGCGCGCTGGAGATTGAGAGTGAAGCCGGGATGGGAACCACCATGACCCTTAAGATTCCTCTCACCCTGGCCATCATAGACGGAATTGTGATGGAGGCAGGGACCTCGTCCTTTGTGGTGGAGACCGGTGTTGTCAAGCAGTTTGTCAGCGTCAGGGAGAACATGATGATTCATGAGCCCAACGGTGATGAGTATATCATGATCCGGGGAGAATGCTACCCTGTGCTTCGGCTGGGAGAGTGGTACGGCCTGAAGGATTATCGGAAATCAGTGGAAGACGGCATGATGCTGATTTTTGAAGTGGAAGGGAAAGCCATCTGTCTCTTTGTGGATAAACTGATAGGCGAGCAGGAGATTGTGGTGAAACCCATTCCCTCTTATATCAAGAAAGTAAAGGGCCTTTCCGGCTGTACACAGCTGGGGGACGGCAGCATCGCGCTGATACTTGATCCGGTGGGATTGATAGAATAAACGCATGAAAGGGAGGTGGCCGCATGGAGGTAAACAGTGAAGCAACAAGGCAGACGGACTATGACCAGAGCGAGGATGACAGGCGTGACGCGCAGAAGGACAAATACATGACCTTCCGGTTAGGCAATGAGTATTATGGCCTTAAGATCCAGTACGTCAATGAGATAATACCGTACCAGACAATAACGGCAATTCCTGAGACGGCAGAATACATCAAGGGCCTGATCAATCTGCGGGGAAAGATACTGCCGGTCATAGACATCAGCCTTCGGTTCAAACAGAAACCTTTTGAGTACAATGACAGAACCTGTATTATCGTGACCAGTGTGCAGTCCACGGTAGTGGGACTGATCATCGAAAATATTGCCGAGGTGGTGGAAATCAGGGAGGAGAACATTCTGCCGCCGCCCAGCATTGGCCGGTCGGATAAGGCGCAGAACAAGTATGTGTACGGCATTGGAAAGGTCGGAGATTCGGTGAAACTTTTGCTGGACCCCGAGAAGCTGATCAATGATGAGGATGCGTCGGCTATGGAACAGGCAAACAATGTGGAAGCAGAAGAGAGAGAGGTATAAATCAATGAAAAATATGAAATTCAAGACAAGGTTAATTATCGGTTTCGTGATTCCGGTAGTATTGACAATCATCAATACCTATTTTGCCATTTCCTGTACCAAGGGGATTCTGACAGCTACAAATCCCGATCGGTATTATGAAATTGCTGTGATCTTTTATCTCTGTGTTGTGGCTGTGGCTATTGCCATTACGGTGATCTATGGCATGTCGGTGGTCAGGGTCATGAAGGTGTCTCTGGACCAGCTCTCCGATGCGGCCAAGGAGATCGCCAAGGGCAAAGTCAACGTTGAGATGGTAAAACATAATAACGACGAGTTTGGAGATCTGATTGATGAGTACCGCAAGGTGATAGATAACATCAAATATCAGGCAGGTATTGCCGAGGAGGTTTCCAAGGGAAATCTTACGGTGGCTGTAAATCCCAAGTCTTCAGAGGATCTGTTGGGGCATTCCCTGAAAAAACTTGTAGAGGACAATAACCATGTGTTGAGCAGCATCAGCGAGGCCGCTTACCAGGTGACCATCGGTTCCTCCCAGATGGCAAGCGCAAGCCAGTCCCTGGCACAGGGCTCCACAGAGCAGGCAAGCGCGATTCAGGAGATCACCGCTTCTATCGACGAGGTTGTTGAGAGAACCGCGCAGAACGCGGAACAGGCCAACAAGGCGGCGGAACTGGTAGAACATGCCATCAAGGATGTCAAGCAGGGCAACAAGAGGATGCAGGATATGATGGCCGCCATGGCGGATATCAACAGATCCTCAGAGAGTATTTCCAAAATTATCAAGACCATTGACGATATTGCTTTCCAGACCAACATTCTGGCGCTGAACGCGGCGGTGGAAGCCGCCAGGGCAGGCGAGGCAGGCAAGGGCTTCGCTGTGGTGGCGGAAGAAGTGAGAAGTCTGGCGGCCAAGAGCGCCGCGGCGGCTTCTGAGACGGCCGGACTGATTGAGGATTCCATCAGCAAGGTCAGCCAGGGTTCCCAGATGGCGGATGAGACGGCCAAGGCTCTGGAGCTGATCACGGAAGTGGTAAACCAGAGCGAAGTGCTGATCAACAACATAGCCCAGGCCTGCAACTATCAGGCAACCGGCGGCGCGCAGATCAAGCAGGCGATCACGCAGGTTTCCCAGGTGGTGCAGACCAACTCCGCCACCAGCGAAGAGTGTGCTTCCGCCAGTGAGGAGCTGTCCAATCAGGCGGACCGGATGCGGGAGAAGCTATCCATATACAACCTTGGAAACAGGAATTCATCTTCTTCCTCCAGCCTGGGGTCTTTCACGGCCCCCAATGTAAATGAGCAGATTATTTCTCTTGACGGAGATGGCTTTGGAAAATATTGATTTTGAGTATAACTACAGAAATCGGCTGCGTGAAGCAATTCACACAGCCGATTTCTGTTCGTGACAATAATATTTCCGCAGGGCGCGGATTCTGGTGCTGTCCACAGGAACCCGCCGCCACCGGAAAATAAGAAAAACATTCCACAGCCATGCTAAATGTGATATAATGAGCAGAAGTCCTGTGGACAGGGCATGGGCTAAAGCGCAGGCAAACGGGAGTCGGACAGAGCTTATGCCTGCGGGAGTACCATGTGGATGCACGGATAATCTGGAGGTACGGGATAAATGGAAAATGGAATTACAAAAAAACAATCCGCCATTTTGCAGGGAATCGCCATCTGGATGATGGTATATCATCATCTGTATTCGTTTGCGGTAGAATATAATTCCATATTTCCGTTTATACAGGCGGAAGAAGCAGCACGGATTGCCTGGTTCTGCAAACTCTGCGTGGGGATATTTGCTTTTGTCAGCGGATACGGGTTGTATTATGTGCTGGAAAAGCAGCCGGGAGAGCGTTTCTTTGGAAGAATGGCGGCGGCGTATCGCTGCATGCTCATGCGTATTCTGAAGCTGTATGGCAAGCTCTGGCTGGTGATGTTCCTCTATATGGGAATCCTGTTTGGAATACTGAGGCTTCCTTTTGACGCTTCACAGCTGCCCGGAAACCTGACGGCGCTGAATCCCACCTACAACGGGGCCTGGTGGTATGTGGAACAGTATGCTAAGATGCTGCTGGTATTGCCCTTTCTGGATCTGCTGCTGACACGCTTTGATCAGCCGGCGGAGAGAAAGCGCAGGAGAACCTTTTACCTGATTCTGGCCCTGGCGGGGGCGGGAGTTGTTGTGGCAGGACGATTGTGCTGGCCCGCGCTTTGGAACCTGGTTCTGGCGGTGAAGAACGGCCTGCGGCTCTCTTTTTTGATGATCTTCGCGGTAGGATATCTGATGGCCCGGTTTGCGCTGTATCAGCGGGCAGATAAAGCGCTGCGGCGTGTCGGCGGCTGGCTCCCGGTCTGCGTGTCGGCAGCTTTGGTGTGCCTGGTCATAGTTCTGCGAGTGCTGCTGGCGACGGATGCGGCCTATGCGAAGTTTGACTTCTTATTGGTGCCTGCGTTTGTGTATGGCCTGTTGACACTGCTTGCTTATGTTCCTCCCCTGGGCACTTTTCTGGCATGGTGGGGACATCAATCCACTTACATCTGGCTGGTGCACGGTTTTCTGTACGGATGGCTGTACTATTTTATCAAACCGCATGTCCGGCTGGATATCTGGATCTACCTGAGCGTTCTTCTGACATCGGCGGTAGTTTCGCTGCTGCTGCGGGCGCTGGGGAATCTGCCGGGCCGATGTCTGCGGCTGGCCCGAAAACGGGGCAGCGGGTTATAAGCTGGGAACTCCCGGACAGGATTTCGTAATCGTCTGATCTTACAGGAAGTATAAAGGAGGAACTGCTGTGGCTTCAATCAGGGATGTAGCTTCAAGAGCAGGGGTGGCTGTATCTACAGTCTCAAAAGTGTTAAACCATTATCCCAATATCAGTGAATCTACCAGACAGAAGGTGAAGGAGGCAATCGAGGAACTGGGTTTTGTACCCAACGCCGTGGCGGCGGCGCTGTCCTCCAAACAGGCGGGGCGGATAGCGCTGCTGATCCATCTGAATACCAATACCCAGGCCATAGACGAGATCAGTATGCAGTACCTGGCCGGCGCTCTGGAGAGCGCCAGGGAGTATGATCTGGATGTGGTGACGGTATTTTTTTCCATGCTGGAGGGCATGGGAGTGGAAGAGATCATAGGATATTTTCGCTCACAGAGTATCAACGGCATCATCATATACGGGATATCCAGGGAGGATCAGGTGCTGCAGGAACTGGTCCAGCGGCAGGTTTTCCGGATTGTGCTGGTGGATGTCCCCCTGATCAATGAGAGCACTTCCTGCGTGTGGATTGACCAGGCGGCGGCTCAGTATGCAGTGGCGGAAAAGACGATGTTGATGGATACCATCCCCTATAAGAAAGTGTTGTATATTGCGGGGAAAAGCAATGGCTATGTGACGGGGGAGCGGATCAGAGGCATGGAGAAGCTGGCCGGGGACTATGATCTGGAGATGATTGTGAGAAACGGGGAGTTTTCTGAGAGAAAAGCCCGGGAGCTTACAATGAAGTATGCCCGGGAGCAGGATATGGTGGTCTGCGCGTCGGATCTGATGGCCATAGGCGCCATGCGGGCACTGACGGATATGGATATTTTCAGGCCCGTATGCGGATTTGACGGGCTGACGCTGATGGGATACGTGGGACAGCAGATGAATACGGTGCGCCAGGATTTCGCCAGGATTTCTCAGGAGGCTGTATCGGAGCTGGAAATTCTGATGCACGGCGGTTATGGCCGGGAAGTTGTATTGGACTATACGCTGGCGCGTTTGAAATATGAAGACATAATCCGGTGATGGATGGGCCCTGGAGAGACCCGCGTCAGGTATGCCGACCACGGAAATATTTTCGTTTCAAAGTACGGATTCTGCTGAACAAGGGTCTGTCGCAGGGCGGTATTGTGCGACAGACCCTGTTTTCTTCAGGGAGGTAAGCCACGCAGATCTTTTGCTTACCCGTGCGAAGTCAGCAGTTCAGTACATGTAACTCGTGGAGCGCGCGGGTGGCGGCCACATACAGGAGTTTGGCCTGCCGGGGGTCATCGGGGCCATGCTGCATATCCAGATTCCAGAGGATCACGGCATCAAACTCCAGGCCTTTCACCAGACGGACAGGCAGTACCATGGTGCCGGTGGAAAAATTGGCGGCGGCCCCGTCGGTGAGGGGGGTCAGAGGGGTGAGGAGCTGACGGGCCCCCTCCGCTTCTTTCTCGCTTTGACAGATCACGGCGGTGGTGCGGTAGCCCCGGGATTGGATATCGTGGATGAGGCCGGCGGCGTGCTCCGCCATCTCCATGTCGCTCCAGAATCTGGCTTCCTCCACCGGTACGCCATGGCGGATTACCGGCTGGATCTTGTAACGGCCCGAGGAGGCCTTTTCCAGAATCCTGCCCGCGTATTGTGAGATTTCTATGGTGTTTCGATAGCTTTTCTGCAATAAAAGAAATTGGTCCCGCTCGTTTTTCAAAAACAGCTTTTGCAGCTCATACCAGTCGTTTAATCCGGTATCATAATGTATATTCTGCGATACATCTCCCATAATTGTAAAATAGGTGGCTGGCAGTAAGGTCCGAAGCACATAGTATATACCGATGCCGAAGTCCTGAGCCTCATCCAGAAACAGCAGGCCAAATTCCTCATTGGGCGCTTTCTGGTATACCCGGTAGTGAATCAGAGACAGGGCGGCGATATCGTAAACATCATATTCCCGACGTGCAAGCCGGTCAAGATGGGCCTGCCAGGCCTTGGCGGTAAGGGGCAGACCAGGCGTATCTTTATGGGCATTCCACCATGACTCCAGGAACTCCAGGTAAAGATCATAGATGCTTTGGGTCGGACGTCTGGCCTTATAGTGCCCGGCGTATTCCCTGAGTTTGGCCTGCAGCCGGTCCCTGTCTTCCCCGCTCATCAGGAATTTGATCCGGGTCTTGACCCGATCATCCAGAGTGGACAGCAGGGTACAGATGCTGAAGGAAGGGTTTTCCTGAAAGAGTGTGGTATTGTTGCTCTCCGACAGGATTGTGCCGATCTGCTTATCCTGCAGGGGAGACAGATCCACCAGAGACTCCCGCAGATGCAGCAGGTATAATTCCAATTCCTGCATAAAGGAGAGTGTGCAGCGCCAGGGAGCAGTGGAGCAGGCTTCTGCGTTCTGATCCGTTCCCGGTGAGGTGTCCGGCTCGCGGTACTTGTTCTTTTTCAGCCAGTCCTTTTCGCAGAGGCGCGCGAAGAGCTGGTCCATGCGCATGTGTTTGATATTGGGCACATCCAGCTCGGGAAGCCCGCTGGTGATATAGTTCAGCAGCAGGTCGTTGCTGCCGATGATACAGTATTCGTTGGACTCAAAACGGTGCTTATAGTTATAGAGCAGATAGGAGATGCGGTGCATGGCCACCGTGGTCTTCCCACTGCCCGCCACACCCTGGACGATCAGGTTGGCAAAGGGGGATTTCCGGATGATGGCGTTCTGTTCCTTCTGAATGGTGGCGATGATCTCTCCCAGCACCGCGTCCTTATTCTTGGAAAGGTACTGTACCAGGAGTTCATCGTTGGAAGCCACATCACTGTCATAGTAGCCCAGAAGTTTTCCCTTCTCCACACTGTAGGTCCTTTTCAGATGCAGGTCGATGTTGATAGGCTTTTCGTCCGGCAGACCGTATTCTCCCCTGCCCAGCTCGTTTTCGTAATAGACACTGGAGATGGGGGCCCGCCAGTCGGCAATCAGTACGTCCGTCTTATTGCGGAATACGCCGTTTTTACCAATATAGACCTGCTGTTCCAGATCAGACGCGCTCTCTGTGTAATCAATGCGTCCGAAATAGGGTTTATCCTGTGCCGCCCGGTTCTTCCGCAGGGAGGCGGCCGCGTGTTCCTCCAGACTGCTGGCGGTCATCAGCTGATTATACAGTTCCACGTCCCCGCTGTTGATCGCCTTGTACAATTCCTGCACCTGGGCGTGACGCTGCTCATATTCCTGTTCATATCTGATCACATTGCGCCCGATGATGTCCAGACATTCCTGAAAGTGCAGCTGTTCCAGCCGCAGTTCCTGTTCCTGATTTGCCATAGATTTTTCACCTTTCCTCATCATTTTTCTTGTCACTATATAAATTATAAGAGAAATAAAAATTATTACTAGACTTTTTTTCTCATATGTGCTATGATGCTTACTGTAGTCGTATCAAAAATAGCTATCGTCTAAGCGATAGCTATTTTACGTTAAAGGAGAATATGAAATGCGATCAGAGGGAAGTGTTCACAAAAAGGGAATCGTTATAGAGAAAAACCTTCTATTGTTTATTTTTGCGATAAACACGGTATTGCACGGCAAGCATGCATTTACTCTCAATTATTTATATGATACCGATGACGTGCTGTATTTCAGGGAAAGTACATTGAACTGGCTGGAAATTGGCAGACAGGGGGCGGTTTTTACAAAAAGAATATTTGGGCTGCTGTGGTATAATCCATATTTTGCGGGTGTAGCCGGTATTGTTTTGTTCTCGATATTGCAGTATATGCTGATTGGCCTGTTGCGTATTACCGGGAACAGAATAGGCAGGCAGTCTGCAATTGCATTTGTCGCGGTTTTTGCCACATCACCCATATGGGTATATCAGTTCTATTTTTCCGTTCAATGGGTTGAGATTGTGTGGGCCATGCTGCTTCTGACTTTTGTAGTGTATTTCAGTTATGTCCTGTTCCGCGGCGAGAATTGGTATAAGGGAAAAATACTGCAAAAATTATTGATTTTTATCGGAGAAACCATACTCTTGATATGGGCCTTTTCTACCTACCAGGCGATGGTGGCAGTATTTATTGCGCTGGTTGCGTCGCTGTATCTGCTGTCTCTCACAGGGAGAAAGCTGGACAGGGGAATGCTGACAGACTATGTATTAAGAGGAGCATGGCAGGTTGCGGTTTTTGGGGCGGCATATATGATAAATGCCATTCTGACAAGGCAATTTTTTGGTACAAGCGATTATCTGGGATCGCAGAGGGTGTGGGATACATGGGATACGGCAAAAATTATGGAGGGGTTAAAGACATATTTCAAATATTCTTATATGGGACTGGATATTCCGTATTCGTGGTTAATGGGGCTGGCCACTCTGGGAGCGCTGGTGGCTTTGCTTAAGGTAATGTGTGACAGGAAGTATACCCTGGTCCATAAATGTCTATATGCGGTCTCTCTGTCAGTGACAATTGCGTCCGTACATCTGCTCCATATATATTGCGGCAGGACAACGGCAGTGAGAACACAGATTGCATACCCCTTTGTACTGGGATTTCTGTGCTTCTATATGGTATATCTGCTCCAGAGTCAAAAGGAGAAGGGCATTGTCTTATTGAAGTACGCAGTGCTGTTTGTGCTCTTTTGGGGTACGATCCGTCAGATGGGCAATACATTGCGTCTTTGGTATACGGATGATGTCAAATGCAGAATCGACATGGAGATCATGGAGGATGTTGTGGGGGAAATTCAAGAATTGAATCTGGGATACGCGCCGCCAAATCAGGTAGTGTTTGTGGGAAATCTTCATCCAGAACTGAATGAATCATGCTATGATATCCAACCCACCGAATACAGTGTTTTTGATTGCAGCGTTGGTGTCTCTTGCTGGAGACGTGTGAATGAACAGCCTAATCGTCTGGTGAGGATGATGAAAGAGCATTTGGGGGTGGAATATGTACGGGCAGATTGGGATAGGATTGAATACGCAAGAACAATCGCGGGAGATATGCCCTGCTATCCGGATGAGGGTTATGTGCAGCTGCGGGATGATCTGATTATCGTAAAAATGAGTGAATAAAAGAACTACATTGGATGAAGGCGGGAAACATATATGACAAATTTTTTTGTTAGTCTGATAGAGGGGATATTCAGAGGCGATAACTATATCAAAGAACGCATGGAGCGACAGCTCCCGCTGGGGGAGGAACAGGCGGTTCTGGGCGGAAGACTGCTGCTGCGCAGGCACCACAACGGAGGGGCCATGCTGGGAATGGGAAAAAAGCAGGGCCGGCTTGTGACGGCGCTGTCCCTTCTGATCACAGGGATTGCCACGCTGATATTCATTCTGAGCCTGAGTGTCTACGGAAGCAATCTGTTGCGGGTGGGACTGTCTCTGCTGCTTGGCGGCGCGTTCAGCAACACCTATGACAGATTGAAGCAGCAGTATGTGATGGATTATTTCAGCTTCAACATAAAATGGAAGCCCCTTCGCAGATTGGTTTTCAATGTGTCGGATTTCTGCATTCTTCTGGGGGCTTTGTTGTCTGCTCTGGGTATGCGGCATCAGGGGTGGAAGCTGCGGCAAATCTCTAAGCAGCGAAAGAAGAGGCATAAGGCATCCACTGCCATTTTGCAGGATTTCATGCGGATGCGGTAATTTTGGTCCCGTTTTTCCCTCTTAATGCATCTTTTAATGCATTCATGGAGGTAATCAGCACTTCACCCTGAGGGTTTGCCTCCAGATAGGAGATGGCGGCCTCAATCTTGGGCAGCATGGTGCCAGGCTCAAAATGGCCCTGCTCCATCAGTTCCAGAGCCTGCGAAACCGTCATGACGGAGAGGGGAGTCTCCTGCCCCGTTCCGTAATTTTTGCATACCCGGTCCACGCCGGTCAGGATGATCAGCTGGTCGCTTTGCAGCTCTGCCGCCAGCCTGCCCGCGATGGCGTCCTTCTCGATGACGGCGGACGCTCCTTTTAATATATGTTTCTGCTCGATAACGGGGATACCGCCGCCGCCGCAGGCGATGACCACCTGGTCCGCCATGGCCAGTGTTCGGATGGTTTCCAGTTCTACGATGTCAATGGGCCTGGGGGCGGCGATCACACGCCGGAAACCTTTGCCGGGAAATTCCCTGACATAGTTTCCTTTTTTGATCTCCGTCTCCGCGTCCTCACGGGACATATAACGGCCTATGACCTTGGTGGGCTCATAGAAAGCCTCATCGTAGGGGTCCACCGTCACCTGGGTCAGGATCGTGCATACCGGTTTGGAGATCCCCCGGGACAGAAGCTCGCTCCGCAGGGCGTTCTGGATGTCATAGCCCACATAGCCCTGGCTCATGGCGGAACAGACGCACATGGGGGCAGGGGTGTAATCAATGTAAATGCGGCGAAGCTCCGTCATGGCCTTGTGGATCATGCTGACCTGAGGGCCGTTGCTGTGGGTGATGGTCAGCTGGCAGTCCGCCTCCACCAGGTCCGCCAAGGTGCGGGCAGTCCGCCGTACCGCGTCATGCTGTTCCAGGGTGGTATGTCCTAACGCATCGTGTCCCAGGGACACGACTACATGTTTTTTACTCATTGCTGTACCTCCTATCCGGGGATTTCTTCAGGCTTTCCTATAGAATATAGCATAAACCCAAATTGTATATATGGCAAGAAAAAAAGTCCTGTGGGGGGTGTCCGATCATCCCGGTTTTGGCACTGTCCAGTCCGGATCTGTCTGAAAACGGCTCAGGGCCTTTCCGATGAAAACGGTATCTGAATCCGCAACTGACGGATACATGCTTCCAGGGTTTCAAAATAATTTTCGAAGGTTTTGCGGCAGCACCCGGGGTTGTCGATGATCATACCGGGGGTTCGAAGGCCTGTCAGAGCAAAGCCCATGGCCATACGGTGGTCCTCATAGGTCCTGACGGTGCAGGGGCTGGGGGTACTAGGATAGACCGTGATACTGTCCGGCGTGGTCTCGCAGCGGATACCCATGCGCCCCAGCTCCGCCGATATAGCGCTTAAACGGTCACATTCCTGAAAACGGATATGCCCGATGCCTGTGATGGTGGTGGGGCCTTCCACATAGGGGGCGATGGCTGCAAGTGTGATGGCCTGGTCGGAGCAGGCGGACAGATCTGCCGTCACTCCGCGGAGCCGTCCCTGCGCCGGGGGCTGCAATAGCAGGCCTTCCTCTTTCTCCAGCAGCTCGCATCCCATACGGGTCAGAATATCCAGGAAAGCAATATCGCCCTGCATGCTTTCGCGGTTCACCCCCATGACCTGAACGGGTGCGCCCAGTAACGCTCCCAGGGCGTAGAAGTAGCAGGCGGCGGATACATCCGGCTCAATCTGATAATCCAGCGCCCGGTAGTGCTGCCTTGCGGCAATCCGGTAGCCCATGGGCCGGGACCTGTTGACACATCCGCGGCAGTCATGGCTTTCCCCGCTGCCCGCGCAGTAGTACAGAGGAGCGGCATGGACGCCGAACTGCTCCATCATCCGGGTGGTGATCCCGATGTAGGCCATACCATGCTCCCCCTGGATCTGGATGGTCATGTCCTCCGGGGACAGGCAGGAGGCTATAAGCAGGGCGCTGAGAAACTGGCTGCTGTGTCCGATATTCACATCGATCTTTTTTTTGCCAAAGCCCCTGCCTTTCAGGGTGAAAGGGAAATGTCCCTCCTCCCCCTCATAGACTATTTCACAGCCCAACTCCTCCAGAGAGGCCAGAAGCGGAGCCATGGGACGTCGGCGCATCTGCTCCGAGGCATCCATATGGTAAATCCCCCCGGATACTCCCAGATAAGCAGTCAGAAAACGGGCGGCAGTGCCTGCGCTTCCTACATAGAGACTGGCCTCCGCCCTGGGGAGCGCTCCTCCCAGGCCCTTGACACGGACCGTTTTTTTCTCTTCGTCCACTTCCGTCTCGAAGCCCAGCTCCTGGATGCATTTCAGAAAATGCCGTGAGTCGTCGGAGAACAGCACCCCCCGCAGCATGGAAGTGCCTGAGGCCAGAGTAGCCAGCAGCAGCGCCCGGTTGGTGATGCTCTTGGAGCCGGGCACGGATACCCGGACGGGGGAAGAGCGGAAATCTCCTTCTTTTTTTTCATATACGCAGGGTACGTTATAGAATCCATCTGTTATCATCTTACAATCCTCTTTTTGTCAGCCTGATTATAGTATAAATTTATCAAAAAAGAGGAAGCTGCGCAAGAGGAACTACAGGGATTGGTCAAACTTCTGTATATTGCCAAAACAATGAAAGGACAGTATAATAAAAATATAGATAAAAAAGGATGGGACAATCTGCGGAATTACCGGTATATCAGGAGCGCGTATCGCGTATGTCTGCAATGTCTGATCTGCGAGAGGAAAATAATATGCAAAAAAAGACACATGATTACGACAATGTGTTCAAGACTATGAAAAGCAAGCACAAAAGACTGTTTGTCTCTGTTATTAACGACATTTTCGGAAAGAATTATTCGCTGGACATCCATGTGGATATATTGCCATCGGAGGGTTACCTGACAGAGAGTGAGACCCGGGACGGGGGCAGGGAGATCGAAGAGCAGATATCGGATTTCCTGATTAAGATCGGAAAAGAAGTGTATCTTCTTGAGTGCCAGAGCTACGATGACGGCTCGATGGCGATCAGAATTGCTGAATACGCGTTTATTGTGGCGAGACAGTTCGCAAAATGGGATATAGGCCATGCTACGATCCCCATGCCCCGTTTTTCGGTGATATATGTGAAGAGGACGGAAAAGACCCCGAAAGAAACGAAGATTACTTTTGTTTTTCCTGACGGGCAGTCCGTGGACTACGAATCGGACAATGTAATCCTGGAGCAGCTTACCAAAGAATATATTGTGGAAAAGCGTCTGTTTCCATATATCCCTTTTTACATAGCGAGATATGAAAAGGATATAACGGCGGAACAGGATGTGGGGCCTGCTGTGGACGATCTGACATATTTCAGGGATGAGATGCTGCGCCTGCACCGGGACGGAGAATTGTCGGATGTGGAGATGATTGATCTTATGGGATTCGTTAATACTATAATAACACATATAGCAAATGGAAACAGGAACGAAGAAAGGCTGGTGAATATTATGGGTGGAACGGTAATTGAAACAGAATCCGAAAGACTGGTGCGTCAGGGTATTAGTCAGGGTATTAGTCAGGGTCTCAGTCAGGGTCTCAGTCAGGGTCTCAGTCAGGGCCTCAGTCAGGGTCTTAGCGAGGGGATGGCTCAGGGGCAGGCGAAAATGCTGATTGAGTTAGGGCGGGAAGACGGATATGACGATGAAACCATTCTGAAAAGAATGCAGGAAAAAATCGGTTTGTCCCTGGAAGAGGCGGAAAAATATAT
The DNA here is from genome assembly GCA_910583845.1 of uncultured Acetatifactor sp. Lineage (GTDB taxonomy): Bacteria > Bacillota > Clostridia > Lachnospirales > Lachnospiraceae > Acetatifactor. The sequence goes on along the minus strand of CAJUAB010000004.1, from coordinate 19,809 downwards.
GAAAATGTTCGGCGGCGAAACCTCATGACAGTATCTGCGGTTTCGCGCGGAGCGCGCGCCACGGGGACAGTATGCCCGCATGCGGGTCCGGCACCCCAAAATACCATTGACAAATCCCGGTTCCCGGTATATATTTATTCCATAATATTCATACTGAATAAGTAGGAAATGGAAGGAGAAACGATTATGGCAAAAATATACAGCAGCGCCACGGAACTGATTGGCCGCACTCCCCTGTTGAAGGTGGAGAATTATATGAGGGAAAAGGGCATACGGGATGCCGTTATTCTGGCAAAGCTGGAATACCTGAACCCGGCGGGCAGCGTGAAGGACAGGGTGGCGCTTTCCATGGTGGAGGACGCGGAGCGCAAGGGGATCTTAAGGCCCGGTGCCACCATCATTGAGCCCACCAGCGGCAACACCGGCATTGGTCTGGCCTGTGTGGCGGCGGCCAAGGGGTACCGGACCATTCTGACACTGCCGGATACCATGAGCGTGGAGCGCCGCAATTTGCTGAAAGCCTACGGGGCGCAGCTGGTGCTGACGGAGGGCGCCAAGGGAATGAAGGGGGCCATTGATAGAGCGGAGGAGTTGCGGCGGGAGATCCCCGGCGCGGTGATTCTGGGGCAGTTTGACAATGCGGCCAACCCGGCGGCCCATGCGGCGGCTACCGGCCCCGAAATCTGGGAGGACACGGACGGCCAGGTGGACATATTTGTAGCGGGTGTGGGCACGGGGGGCACCATAACGGGCGTGGGAACTTATCTGAAATCCAAGAATCCCAGAATAGAGGTGGTGGCGGTGGAGCCGTCGGACTCGCCGGTGCTTTCCGGCGGAGCCCCCGGCCCTCACAGGCTTCAGGGCATCGGAGCGGGCTTTGTTCCGTCGGTTCTGAACACCCAGGTGTACGATGAGGTGTTTACCGTGACTACGGAGCAGGCATATGCCGCGGGCCGGGACATGGCCCAAAAGGAGGGCATCCTGGTGGGCATCACCTCCGGCGCGGCGCTGTACGCGGCGTCCATGCTGGCGCTCAGGCCCCAGAACAGGGATAAGACAATCGTGGCATTATTGCCGGACTCCGGGGACAGATATCTGTCCACGGCCATGTTTGCGGAATAAGGCGGAGTCCGGCCGGAAAGAATCAGTTGCATGGGGACGGATGTGTATGAAAATATCGACCAAGGGGCGCTACGCGGTGCGGGTCATGCTGGATCTGGCGCTGAACGGTGGCGGGGAATGCATCAAAGTCAAGGAGATTGCGGCCAGGCAGGGCCTCTCGGAGAAGTACCTGGAACAGATCATCGCCGTGCTGAACAGGGCGGGGTATGTGAAAAGCGTACGGGGCGCTCAGGGAGGCTACCGTCTGGCCAAAGAACCGGAGAATTACACCGTGGGCATGGTGCTGCGGCTGACGGAGGGCTCGCTGGCTCCGGTGGCCTGTCTGGAGGAGGACTACGGAGTCTGCGAGCGCTGTGACACCTGTGAGACTTTGCAGGTATGGAAAGACGTTTACGAAGCGGTGAACAGGGTGGTGGACAATGTGACCATCGGAGATCTGGCCCGGCGGCACAGGCAGCGGCAGGATGCCATGGATCACAGGGCCTGAGGCGTCGCCGGACAATGGGCCGTATGTCAGTACTGGCCCTTTCCGCCGTGCTCATAACGCCATTGCCGGGGGGATACGCCGTATACATTTTTAAAAGCTCTGGAGAAATGCAGTTGGTTGGGATAACCGACTGCATTTCCTATATCTGCCACAGAGAGGCCCGTGAGCTTTAAGAGCTCCGTCGCCTTGGTCATGCGGTAGGATATGAGAAATTCCTGCGGCGTCTTTCCCATGCTTTCGTGAAAGATTTTTCCGAAATAGCTGCGGTTCAGCCCGATGGACGCGGCGATATCTTCCACGGAAATATCGTTCTGAAAATTCTGTTCAATAAAGGAAAATGCCTCTTTGATATAAAAATCCCGCAGACTGCTGCCCTTGCTGATCCGGGCGGCCGTGGAGGAACGGACAAGGCTGTCCACAAACAGATAAAGATGTCCGATCAAATGAAAAGAGGATTCCTCCCGATGATTTACGATATATAACATTTCTTCTTTCATCATTTCAGAAATATCTTTGTATCTCGCCCTGTATACCGGCTGCTCCCGGCTGAATCCGGCCAGTTCAACGGTTTCCTTCGCGCGCAGCCCGTCAAATTCCAACCATACATATTCCCAGGGAATCTTTTCATCCGCAATATAGGTGCAGATCTGGTTGGGAAATATCATGAAGCCCTGTCCGCTCTTGATCTGGAAGGTATTGGTGATCTTCTGCTCATTGTGGGCGTAAAGCGTACCGGTGCCGGAAAGGCAATAGTGGAACAAATAGTGATTTCTGGCGGCGGGGCCGAAGGAATGAGAGGGGTCGCACTGCTCCCAGCCAAACTGATACAGGCCCAGGTCCACAAAATTTTCGCTCGGAAAGACGGAAAAAATGACTTCGCTCATATCATACCTCACTGTGCGTAAAACGGCATATTCTCTTCCGACTCAAACATATTATATACCATGGACAACTACAAAACGGTGCTTTTGACAGCGCCGGATTGCCTATATTATATACCAAAATGCGAGGTGATTTCAAATATATTCCCGTGAAGCGGCAAAAAGGCATAAAATATCCAAAATGCAGCTATTCTGGGTAGCATTAAGATATGTTAAGATGTTTTTATCAAAAAGAGAGGAGAAGTACCATGAAAGGAAAAAGGTTAAAATGCTTGGGGCTGGCGCTGGGCTGCATGGCCGCCGCGCTGCCGCTGCAGGGCTGCGGAGCTTCCTCGGACAAAATAGAGATCGAGATTGTCCAGTATAAGCCGGAAGCTGCCAACTATTTTAAGACGGTGGAAGACGAGTTCAACGCCTCCCAGGACTCCATCCATCTGACAATCAGCTCTCCCAATGACGCGATGACCATCTTAAAGACCCGGTTCATCCGGGAGGATTACCCGGACATCATCGGGATCGGCGGCGACATCAATTATTCCTATTTTGTGGACGCGGAAATTCTGGCGGACATCACCGATTACCCGGGGCTGGGGGAGATCAATGAGGGGTATCTGGATATTGCCGAAGCCCTGGAACTGGTTCCCACAAAAGGAACTTACATTCTGCCCTATGTGGCCAACGCCGCCGGTATTCTGTACAACCGGGATATGTTTGACGCCCACGGATGGCAGATCCCGGAGACGTGGGAGGAACTGACGCAGCTGTGTAAAGACATTGAAGCGGAAGGCATTCTTCCATTCTATTTCGGATTCAAAGACACCTGGACCTGCCTGGCGCCGTGGAATGCCATGGCTGTGGAGCTCTCCCCCGCGGACACGACAAAACAGGTCAATAAAGGGGAAACCACCTTCACACAGGAATACAGGGAGCTGGCGGAGAAATATCTGGCGCTGCTGCCCTATGGACCGGATGACCCCTTTGCCTACGGCTATAACGACGCGTGTACTGCCTTTGCCAGAGGGGAATCGGCCATGTATCCCATTGGCAGTTATGCCACACCTCAGATTCTGTCGGTGAACCCGGATCTGAATATAGATTCCTTTGTCATGCCGGCCAGCGACGAGCGGGAGGGCAGGACGCTGAACTCCGGAATTGACCTGGGCTTCTGCGTCACGGCGGCGTGCGAGAATAAGGAGGCGGCCTACCAGGTTCTCGATTTCCTCTTTACATATGAAAATATGCAGAAATATATTGATGCCCAGAATGCCATTCCCTGTAGGAAAGGGGAGTTCCGGCTGGCCTCCATGCTGGACGGGATGCGGGAATTTATCCAAGAGGGAAACATGACGGATTATCAGGACCACTATTATCCTTCGGAGATGTCCGCGGACGCGCTGCTTCAGACCTTCCTTCTGGAGAAGGATGTGGATGCTTTTCTTGCGACCTTTGACGCGAACTGGCAGAGGTATAACAGGGATATTATTCGCCTGGTGCAGGAATACGAGCAGTCCGGAAACAGGTAAAACGGATGGCCTCAAACTCTAAATAGTAGGAGAAAGATAATGAAAAATGAGAGAAAAAGAACTTTTTTGCTGATTACCATACCGATCCTGGCCCTGTTTGTCTGCTTTAATACCATTCCGCTGATCCGCGGTGTGATATACAGTTTTACCAATTTCAAGGGCTTTGGAAAATATGACTGGGTCGGGCTGCGCAATTATATAGATCTGTTTTCCGATGCCCGTGTGGGAAAATCCTATTTATTTACCATCAAGCTGGCCGTTGTGACCACCATTGTGGTGAATGTGCTCAGTCTGATTCTGGCATTGGGCCTGAACAGCAAAATACGCGCAAAGGGATTTTTTCGGGGCGCGTACTTCCTGCCGAATATCCTGGGTTCACTGGTTGTGGGCTATATTTTCAACTACTTTTTTACCTATATTCTTCCGGCTCTGGCGGATATGACGGGCGTAAAATCCCTGAGCACGAGCATTCTGTCAAGCCCTGACAAGGCCTGGATCGGCGTGATGATCGTCTGTGCCTGGCAGGCGGTGGCGATGAACACCATTATCTATATCTCCGGTCTGCAGACGGTTCCGGAGGATGTATATGAAGCGGGGGGCCTGGACGGCGCCACCGGGTGGAAACGGTTCCGTTACCTCACGTTTCCCCTGATCATTCCGTTTTTTTCTATCAATATGGTGCTCTGTGTGAAAAATTTTCTGATGGTATTTGACCAGATTATGGCGTTGACCAAGGGCGGCCCGGCCCAGAGCACGGAATCCATCTCCTATCTGATATACAACAACGGTATGTCAGGCGGACAGTTCGGGTTCCAGAGCGCTAACGCCGTGGTATTCTTTATTGTGATTGTGGTGATCTCTGTGGCGCAGATGAAATTTTCCGGTTCAAAGGAGGAGCAGCTATGAAACATACATCTACCGTGGGAAAATCCAACAGACTTGTGCTTTGCCTGCTGATACTCGGTCTCTCTACGATCATTTTTCCGCTCTATCTGACCGTTGTGATCGCGTTCAAACAGCCGTCGGAAATGACAAACAGCATCAGCGGTATTCTGTCGCTGCCCAGGACCTGGAGCCTTGCCAATTTCAGAGAGGCCATGGAGGTGACGGATTTCTGGCATTCCCTGAAAAACAGCCTGGTGATTTCCGTCCTTACCGTGGGGCTGTCCATCCTGATCCATTCCCTGATGGGATATGCGCTGGGCAGAAACAAGGCCCACAGCAAATTCTATAACTTTGTGTACCTGTTCATTGTCAGCGGTATGTTTGTGCCTTTTGCCATTCTGATGATGCCCCTGGCCAAGCAGACGGCGGAGCTGGGGCTGGCCAACTGGGCAGGCGTCATTATCCTGTATGTGGTGTTCTACATGCCCATGAACATTATGCTGTATTCCGGCTACCTGGTCAACATACCCATGGCCCTGGAGGAGGCGGCAAAAGTGGACGGCGCCTCCACCTGGACTACATACTGGAAGGTGATTTTTCCCATTATGTCTCCCATGCACGCCACGGTGGCGGTCATCACGGCGCTGGCCGTGTGGAATGACGTGATGACGCCCCTGATCATTATGGCCGGTTCCGGCGAGAACACGCTGCCCCTGGCCCAGTTGAACTTCCAGTCGCAGTTTGGCACCAATTATAATCTGGCGTTTGCCTCCTACCTGTTGTCCTTGATTCCGATCCTGATTTTCTATATAATATGTCAGAGACAGATTTTGAACGGAGTCACAAACGGAGCGGTAAAATAGGCGGGAAGAGAGATTATGGGAATACATTATCAACAGGAAAATCGGGTTTTCACATTAAATACGGCTCATACCACCTATCAGATGAAGGTGGATGCTTTCGGCTTTCTCCTGCATCTGTATTATGGAGGGAGAATATCCGGCAGTATGGATTATCTGCTGACGTACTGTGACAGAGGGTTTTCCGGGAATCCTTTTGACGTGGGGGGCGACAGGGCTTATTCCCTGGATGTGCTCCCCCAGGAGTACCCGGCCCTGGGCACGGGAGATTATCGGAACAGCGCCCTGGTGATCCGCAACGGGGATGAATCGGAGTGCTGCGACCTGCGCTATATAAGCCATCGGATCTATAAGGGGAAATATCGGCTCAAGGGGCTTCCGGCGGTGTACGCGTCAGAGGAGGAAGCGGAGACTCTGGAGATTCTTCTGGGGGATTCGGTCAGCGGGGTGCAGGTAAAGCTCCTGTACGGGGTGCTGGAGGAGGAGGATATCCTTACCAGGAGCGCGGAGATCAGCAACTGCGGCGAAAGCGGGATCGTGGTGGAGAAAGCGGCTTCGGCCTGTCTGGATTATGTGACGGGGGACTATGAGCTGCTCAGCTTCTGGGGAAGACATGTCATGGAGCGCCATCTGCAGCGCCGGGAAATCGCCCACGGCAGCTTTGAGATCGGGAGCCGCAGGGGAACGTCGAGCCACCAGTACAATCCGGCCGTCATCCTGGCGGAAAAAGATACTACGGAGACGCACGGAGGCTGCTGCGGACTGGTCTTTGTCTACAGCGGAAATTTCATGTGCCAGGCGGAGAAGGATCAGTTCGGGCAGACAAGGGTGCTGATGGGCCTGCAGAGCGATCTGTTTCATTACTCTCTGGAGCCTGGGGAGACGCTGGCGGTTCCGGAGACCATTCTGGGCTATTCGGACGAGGGCCTGGGGCGTCTGTCCATACAGTTTCATCGGTGTATCCTGCGGCATATCTGCCGGGGAAAGTACCGCGATCAGCCCAGGCCGGTGATTCTCAACAGCTGGGAGGCCGCGTACTTTGATTTCAACGGGGAGACTATTTGCAGGCTGGCCAGGGAGGCGGCGTCGCTGGGCATTGATATGGTGGTCATGGATGACGGCTGGTTTGGAAAGCGGGAGGACGATAACAGCGGACTGGGAGACTGGCAGGTCAATGAGCGGAAGCTGGGCTGCACACTGAGTGAGCTTGTGGAAAAGGTCAATGCCTGCGGCGTGAAATTCGGCATATGGATTGAGCCGGAGATGGTATCCGAGGACAGTGTTCTCTATCGGGAGCATCCGGACTGGGCACTGGGGATTCCCGGCAGGAAGCCTGTGCGGAGCAGAAACCAGCTTGTCTTGGACTTTTCCAGGGAGGATGTGAGAGAGGCCGTCTTTGAGGCCATATGCGGGGTTCTGGATCAGGGTAATATAGAATATGTGAAATGGGATATGAACAGAAGTATTTCGGAAGTCTATTCCATGCAGGGCCAGCAGGGGAAGGTCGCCTATGACTATGTGCTGGGGGTGTATGATTTTCTGGAAAAGCTGACACGGCGGTATCCGGATATGCTGATCGAGGGGTGCAGCGGCGGCGGGGGGAGATTTGACGCGGGAATGCTGTATTACACGCCCCAGATCTGGTGCAGCGATAACACGGACGCGCCGGACCGGATACGGATTCAGTACGGAACCTCCTTCCTGTATCCGATTTCCGCGGTGGGGGCCCATGTGTCGGCGGTGCCCAACCACCAGACCGGGCGCAGCGTGAGCCTGCGCGCCAGAGCGACGGTGGCCATGGCGGGCGCCTTCGGCTATGAGCTTGATCCGGGAAAACTTACAGAGGAGGAGAAGGAGGAGGTCCGGGTTCAGGTCCGGCAGTATAAAAAGTACCAGGAACTGATCCGGAAGGGCGACTATTACCGGCTTTCCGATCCCTTCCGGGACGCGTATGCCGCCTGGCAGTTCACCTCCGAAAACGCGGACAGGGCGCTTGTGTGCGTGGTGATGCTCGAAGTACACGGAAATATGCCGGTGACTTATGTGAAGCTGAGAGGGCTTCAAAGGGATCTGATTTATGAGGAGACGCGGACGGGGAAGAGATATTACGGCTCGGCGCTGATGGAGGCTGGTCTGCCCATGCCCCTGGAGCAGGGAGAGTATACGGCCTGGCAGATGGAACTTGTGGCGGCGGGGCAGGGCCGGGAGCCCGGTCTGTGAGGGATACAGGCCAAAACAGGGCCGGGACGGACAGAGAGGACGGGAACAGGATGGAAAACCGGAAGGATGCGGAAAATATTTATTTAAAGAGGCTGGAGAGGCATCATGACGAGCTCCGCTGGCTCTATATGGAGTTGTATGACAACGGCTCCATGTTTGCCGAACTGACGGAGACGATGGAGCGCTTTTATGAGGAACGCAGCGGGGATTTAAAGGCCCTGGACGCAGGCCGCGAAAGCTCCCGGGACTGGTACAGGCAGAATGACCTGCTGGGCATGATGCTCTATATTGATAATTTTGCCGGGAATATGAAGGGCGTTCAGGACAGGCTGGACTATCTGGAGCGATGCAATGTGAATTATGTGCATCTGATGCCTTTTCTGGAGTCTCCCAAAGGCCGCTCCGACGGCGGATACGCGGTATCGGATTTCAGAAAGGTGCGGGAGGATCTGGGTTCCATGGAGGATCTGGAAAGCCTCACCGCCGCCTGCCATAAAAAGAACATGTATGTCTGTATGGACTTTGTGATGAATCATACCTCCGAGGACCACGAGTGGGCCCGAAAGGCCCGGCAGGGGGACGGGGAGTATATGAGCCGCTATTTCTTTTTTGACAGCGATTATATTCCCGGGCAGTACGAGAGGACGGTGCCCCAGGTGTTTCCCACCACTGCGCCGGGTAATTTCACCTGGCTGCCGGACGCGGGGCACTATGTCATGACAACCTTTTATCCCTATCAGTGGGATCTGAATTACAGAAATCCCAGGGTATTCAATGAGATGATGTACAATTTTCTCTATCTGGCCAACCGGGGCATTGACATAGTGCGGATCGACGCGGTGCCGTATATCTGGAAGGAACTGAATACCCCCTGCCGGAATCTCAGACAGGTACACACGATTGTGCGGATGATGCGGATGATCAGCGAGATCGTATGCCCCGGGGTGCTGCTGCTGGGCGAGGTGGTCATGGAGCCGGAAAAGGTGACGCCGTATTTTGGGACCGTGGAAAAGCCGGAATGTCATATGCTCTATAATGTGACCACCATGGCGACCACCTGGCATACGGTGGCCACCCGGAATGTAGGTCTCTTGAAAAAGCAGCTGGACATTGTGAACGGGCTGCCGAAGGAATATGTGTTTCTGAACTATCTGCGCTGCCATGACGACATCGGATGGGGGCTTGACTATGGCACATTGCAGGGCCAGGGGTTTCAGGAACGCTCTCACAAAGCGTATCTGAACCAGTACTTTCAGGGGCTGGAAGGCGGCAGCAACAGCCGGGGAGAGCTGTATAACGCCGATCCGCTGACGGGGGATGCCCGGTTCTGCGGAACCACCGCCTCCATGTGCGGCATTGAAAAGGCGGCGGCCGGGCAGGACGGGGAGGCGATGGAGAGGGCTGTCCGGCTGGACGTGACGCTCCATGCGTACATGTTTATGCAGTCGGGGATTCCTGTGCTTTACAGCGGCGACGAGGTGGGACAGGAGAATGATTACCGTTATAAAGAAGATCCGGACAAAGCGGAGGATTCACGCTATATCCACCGGGGGGCCATGGACTGGAAACGGGTGGAGCAGCTTGGGGACAAGACCAGTGTGTCGGCCCGGATCTTTGACAGGCTTGGACAGCTGGAAAAGATCAGAAAGGCGGAGAAGGTGTTCGCGGGCCGGGCGGATACCTGGACGATAGAGACCTTTGATCCCGGAGTGCTGTGCATCGGCAGAGCCTGCGACGGAGAAAAAATTCTGGGGCTGTTCAATTTCAGCGAACACGACAGAACCGCCCGGATCAGGGAGACGGACGGGATCTATAGGGATCTGATTTCCGGAGAAAAGCGGAAGGCGGAGAATGTCCCTGTCCCGGCTTATGGTTTTCTGTATCTGAAGAGAGAGGAGGAACCGCATTTGTGACTAAATGCGGTTCCTTTCTTTCTGGGCGAAGGCTTTCCGGTAGGCGGTGGCCGTGACACCCTCGTAGCGCTTAAAGAGACGCATGAAGTATTTTTCATCCCCGATTCCCACCTGTTCGCTGATCTCGGCCAGCGTCAGCCTGGGGGTGGAGGTCAGCAGGTTTTTGGCCACCCGGATGCGTTGGCGGTTCAGATATTCCGTGACGGTGTACCCGCTGTAACGCTTGAAGAGAGAAGCCAGATAGGAAGGGTGATAGCCGAATTTTTCCGCCACAGCGGCCACGGAAACGGAAGCGTCATAGTTGAGCTGCAGCCATTCCATGAGATCAGCGATCTCCAGGGGGATTTTTTCGTCCTGCTGCCACAGCCGGCGGCGGAAAGAGCATTCATTGGTCAGTTCCAGCAGCAGGGTGCTCTGGGCATAGCCGCACTGGGTTCTGGCGAAGCAGCCCAGGCGTCTGGACAGATCCAGAAGCTGTACGAACAGGACATTGACCCGGCTGTTGGGGGAGAGCGTTCCGGTCTTTGGCAGGATGTAGCGCGGGCGGGAAGAGTCGTGAAAATAAGCGGCGGTCTCCTGCTCTCCGCACACACGGGCCTCCGGGTCGCTTAAGCGAAAATGAGTCCAATAAAAGGAGAGCTCCCCCGGACTTGGCCGTGTTCCGGAATGACATTCATCGGGGAGGAGGAGCAGAAAGCACCCGGGAGTGAGGCAATAATCGCAGTCGCCGGAGCGGATATACAGGGTGCCCCTGGCGACGGAGATCAGCTCATAGGAGTCTATAACACGCCGGGGATGGAGAAACTGGTCCTCGTTGGTGAGATTGCCCGCGGATAAAAAGGAGACGGGCCGGGAGGCGTCGGCTATCAGGTACAACATCTGAGATTTGTCCACCTTTCATTGGAAACTGTGTGTTGCGGAAATACAGGGAAATGATAACATAGTCTGTAGATAAAGGCAATCATGGAAGCGTATATCTTTGCATTTATGCACATTTTTCCCCATGCTTCCGGAAAGCGCGTGGCATGATGGCGGGGAGGCTTTTGCAGGGATCAGGACATCAAAGGATGTACGATGGAGGTAAGCACAGATGAATCACAAGGAAATCAGTATTCCCCTGGACCTGAAACAGATCCGGGTGACAGACGATTTTTGGCACAGGGAGCAGGAACTGGTGCGCACACAGGTGATTCCCTATCAGTGGGAAGCTCTCAACGACAGGGTGGAGGGGGCGGCCCCCAGCTACTGTATGCGCAATTTTAAGGTGGCGGGCCGCATGATGCGGGAAAAGCGGGAAAAGGGCCAGGCCTATGTGGCTCCCGCCTACACCTTCCGGGGATTTGAGGCTCTGCCCCAGGACCCCGCCCATCCGGACGAGGATAAGTTCTACGGATTTGTGTTTCAGGACACGGATTTTTCCAAATGGATAGAGGCCGTGGGGTATTCCCTGATGCAGCACCCGGACCCGGAGCTGGAGAAGACGGCGGACGAGGCCATAGATATTGTGTGCGCCGCGCAGATGGAAAACGGCTATCTGGACACCTATTATATTATCAACGGCATGGACCGGGCGTTTACCAATCTGCGGGACCACCATGAACTGTATTGCCTGGGGCATCTGGTGGAGGGAGCCGTGGCCTATTACCAGGCCACGGGAAAGGATAAACTGCTGTGCGCCGCCGAGCGGTTCGCGGATTACTGCTGCCAGGTCTTCGGCCCCGAGCCGGGACAGTGCAAGGGCTATCCCGGACACGAGATCGCGGAGATGGCGCTGGTGCGCCTGTTCGAGGAAGATAACCAGGGAAAATATCTGCATCTGGCAAAGTTTTTCCTGGATCAGAGGGGGACACAGCCTTATTATTTCGAGCAGGAGGAAGAAGAGCGGGCGGCCCACGACGGACAGCCCTATAGAAAGACCACCGATAACTCCTATCATCAGGCCCATCTGCCTGTGCGGGAGCAGTCCGAGGCCGTGGGCCATGCGGTGCGGGCCATGTATCTGTACAGCGGTATGGCGGATGTGGCCAGACAGTGCGGGGACCAGGCGCTGGAGGCGGCCTGTGACCGGTTGTGGGACAATGTGACCCGGGAAAAGCTCTATGTGACCGGCGGCGTGGGCGCCACTCATATGGGGGAGGCTTTTTCCTATAACTATGATCTGCCCAACGACACGGCGTATTCTGAGACCTGCGCCGCCATCGGTCTGGTGTTCTGGGCCAGAAGGATGCTGCAGCTGAAACCCCGGGCAAAATACGCGGATGTGATGGAGCTGGCTCTGTACAATACGGTGCTGGCGGGCATGGCTCTGGACGGGAAAAGTTTTTTCTATGTGAATCCCCTGGAGGCAGTGCCCGAGGCCTGCCACAGGGACGCCCGGAAATTCCACGTCAAGAGTGTGCGGCAGAAGTGGTTTGGCTGCGCCTGCTGCCCTCCCAATATCGCCAGGCTGGTGAGCTCTGTGGCCGCCTATGCGTACACGGAGGCCGATCGGTATCCCCTGGATACGGGAGAATGGAATCAGCCGGTGGACACTCTTTGGATACATTTGTATATGGGCAGCGAGTTTACCAAGCAGGTCTGGGTCAGCAGGACTGAAAAAAGGATGCTGGGCGTGCAGGTGGAGTCGGGGATGCCCTGGAACGGTAGCGTGAAGATACAGCTGAGGAGCGCGGGAGCCCAGAATGCGGGGGCGCAGAACGCAGGAACACAGAGCGCAGGAGCGCAAAACGCAGGAGCGCATAGCGCTCCAGAGCAGGACATTCCAAGGCAGAACGAAGTGCAGAGTGCTCCCGTGCCCTGCAGGCTGGCTCTGCGGGTTCCGGGCTGGAGCGGCGGCATGAAGGTAAGCTATCGCTGCGGCGGCAGACAGGGTGAAGCTGCCGTCACAGAGGAAGGGCTGACGGTAAGAACATACTTTGCGGGAGAGGACAGCGGGCAGAGCGGGATGCAGGTCGACGGAAACCGTGAGGGGAGCGTGAGCCCGGACAACGCAGGCGGCGGTCAGGACGGGAGAAATGATGGCGGCATGGGGATGCAGGCCGGGCAGGGCGCAGGAGCGCTTTGCGCTCCCGGAACCGGCGGGGGTGACGGGAGTCGGCAGGCGGCGGTGAGCTACCGGGATGGCTACCTGTATATAGAAGGCGCCTGGCAGGACGGCGACCAGATTCTTCTGGAGATGGATATGCCGGTGCGGATTCTGGAGGCGGCCCCGGAAGTCCGGGAGGACATCGGCAAGGTTGCCGTCGCCCGGGGTCCCATTGTATACTGTCTGGAGGAAGTGGACAACGGAAAGGACCTGCATCTGTGCAGGCTGGATTTACAGACTCTGCAAGTCTCCGACATCCGGACGGAAGTCTCGGAAGAGATGGGCCATCCCATGACGGTGCTGAAAGTGCCCGGCAGGAGGCTCCTTCCGGCAGAGAGCGGGGAGCTATACCATGCGGCCCGGCCGCCCCGGGAGCAGGATGTGACTCTGCGCATGGTGCCCTACTACGCCTGGAACAACCGGGGGGAGGGCGAGATGAGCGTGTGGGTGCGCAGATAGGGGATGGATGTGTGCCCATAAGTCTGCGGCTTCGGCTATGCCGTGGCCGTATTTCCCTCCTATTTTTCCCGGATATCAAAACGGTTGTTCTGATGGTACAGCGCAATCGTGGCGATGGGGATCACAACGCAGACCCCGGTCTTGACATAGCCCACATATGTCCCGGGGACAATTCCCACTGCCAGGGTACACAGAAGCGCCAGGATGAATCCCCCCATGCCCCCCAGCATGGCGGAAGCGCTCTGTTTGACAACGCGCACTTCGCTTTCCCATTCCAGCACGGGGAAGCGCAGGTTCACCGCGATGCCGAACACACAGGAAAACAGAATCATCACAGCGGGAATCAGCACCAGCCACAGAAGATCTCCGGGCCCCGGTCTGAGCGCGAGAATCAAAAGCAGCTCCGACAGAAGATAAAAGGGCAGAACCAGCAGCAGATTCATGAGGAGTTTCGCGTCCAGGATATTTTTGGCGGACAGAGGAAGGCTCTTCACAATCCACCAGTTTTTCCCCTCCATGGAGACGGAGGTCGCCGTGGCAGGCATCATGCAGAACATACCGGCGACGGTAAAAGGGATGAAGTGGACCGGGGAGGCGGGAAGAGGCCAGACGGATTTAAGCGCCTCGGGCCCGGCCGCCAGCAGTCCCCCGGAGAGCACACAGCCCATAATGGGGCCGATGATTGTATTGGTTACATAGATGCTGGAGGAAAAATATCTGCAAAACTCCCGCTTACACAGGGATGACAGCACACAGTCCACCTTCAGTTCCCCCATCTGCCAGCTGTGCTTTGCTGTGACACTGTGCAGGCCCTGGCAGATCTTCCGGAAAGAGAGGGTGACTGTGGCCGCCACTGCAACGGACACCGCCAGAGACAACCCGGCGCGCAGGATGGCTTCAAAGATTTTGCCGCGGCTTATGGATGTGCCCAGCCATACGGCGGGAGGATAGATTTTCGCAAGCAGAGCCATGACCGTTTCGGACAGGTTTTGCAGCATTTCAGGATTGATGTGTCCTTCCAGGGCCGACAGCCGGGAGACACCGTACAGAATACCCACAACAGCGATAATCGACAAAGCGGACGCGGCCAGGCTTTTGTGACGCATGCGGGAAGATATGCCGGTAATCACCGTGCCCGCCAGAACCGCCGCGGCCATGGGGATCAACGGGACGCTCCATATGCTCAGAATGCCTGCCAGATAAAAGGGGACGCCGGGCCGGACATTCCAGGCGTATACAATGACGCCGGGCAGCAGTACCGCCAAAGTCAGCAGGAAATATTCCGCATACATTTTGAGCAGACGGCTGACAGCGATGGCTCCCCTGGGCAGCGGCAGCGCGCACAGAATGTCGTAGCCCTCCTTTCGGAAAAGGACGCTCCCCTCTTTCAACATGCCGAAAAAGAAGATCAGGAAACTACAGATGGTGATGAGATACGCCAGAGCTGCCTCCTCCAAGCCCAGACATACAAGCCCATAAGTCAGGCCGCCCATATAGAAAGCCATCATAATCAGCAGCAAGCCCCAGACAGCTAACATTCCCAGGGACTTTCGCCTTGCTCCCCTGTCTTTGGAAAAGCGCAGCGCATTCAGGCCGTACAGGTTACAAAGTTCCAGCTTTGTCAGTATCATGATCTGTGTCCGCATCATCCACCACCTCCATAAAAATGGACTCCAGGGAAAACCCTGGTTTTACGATCTCTTCCATATCACCGGAGGCCGCCAGCCTCCCGTCCTTTACAATCGCCACTTTATTGCACAGCTTTTCGGCCACGTCCAGCACATGAGTGGAAAAGAAAATGGCACCGCCCCCTGCGCAAATATTACGCATGATATCCTTGAGAAGCACGGTCGCTTTCGGGTCAAGTCCCACAAAGGGCTCGTCCAGAATCAGCAGCCGGGGTTGATGCACCAGCGCTGAGAGCAGCGCCAGCTTCTGTTTCATGCCGTGGGAATAGGACGATACGAGGTCTCCCAGGGAGGCGGTAATTTCGAACACATCCCCGTATTTCCGGATTCTTTCCTGGCGGTCCCCCTGGCTTACGCCAAATACATCTGCTGTAAAGTTCAGATATTGAATGCCGGTGAGATACTCATACAGATCCGGATTGTCCGGAATGTAAGCCAGTTGTCGCTTACAGGCAAGGGGTTCTTCGCGAATATTCTTTCCGTCTATCAGAATCTCTCCGGCCTCAAAGTCCTGAATCCCCGCCACACATTTCAGGGTAGTGGTCTTTCCTGCGCCGTTGTGGCCGATAAAGGCGTAAATATCCCCCGGCGCAATGTGCAGGCTCAGGTCCGTGATGCCTTTGTTGCTTCCTTTATAGTGCTTTGTCAGGTGTCTGATCTTCAACATGAAAAACTTCTCCTTTCCAGTGTAACCGGTGTCAGGCATTTGCGGTGTACACGCTGCCATGTCCGTTCTGATCCGGGGCATCGGCATTTCACCGGCTTTCGGTCAATCTGCGGACAATCCGCTTGAAAGCATCCCTGTCCCGGAGGCTGTCAAACGCAGGATGCGAAAACGCTTCCTGCAGACTATGCCGGATAAAACTCTGATCCCGGGGAGCCATACCTTCCAGGGGCAGACGGTCAATCCAAACATCCAGCCCATCAAAGTAATCGTCTCCGTGGAGCTGGATGGGGGGTCCGTTTAAAAGCCGCTCCACACATTTTTCAAAACGGGTCAGAGCAGCCAGCGCTTCCCCGCTTTTTTCATGCAGGGCATAAACGGCCGCGGACTGAAATTGAAATTGTGCGGCCATATTGGGATGAAGGGCTTCCAGATGATAGAGCTCTGCGATTCCTGTTACGCGCCGGATAATTTCCTCACAGCGCGGCAGATCCTGCTCGTGCAGGGACAGGGCCAGTATGGCATCGCCGGTCAGAGCCAGCAGGTCCAGATATTGTTTTACCTGCGTATAGTTTCTGGCCTTTTCAATATCCCCGGACAACCGATACGCCTGCGCCAACAGAGTACCGGCCTGCCCTGCGAGACGGCCGGGATCGGCGGAGGATTCCAGCGCCTCGATTGCCGGTGCCGCGTTCCCGAGCTGGAGCAGAAGTCCTGCTCTCAGAACCGTGGCATCACTACAGATTCCCGCGTCCCGGCAGTGGTCCAGAATCCGGTCACACCATCCGGCCGCCTCCAGCAGAAGGGCCTGGCGCTCCTCTTTTGTCTCCGCCAGCATATAGTGGTTCCAATACAGCACACCGAGCTGGAGCAGGAGGGGATAGCAGGCGTAATATTTATGAGCCAGCGCCCGGACTTTCTCCAGCGCCTCCGCGAAGGGAAGTAAGGCGAAATCCCTGGACAGTTCCGCGTACTGACGCCGGATCTGCTCTTTGGAGAGCTGGGCCTGGTAACCGATGAGCTCGTCCACGGTCACGTCAAAAAACGCGGCCAGCTGCGGCAGAAGCAAAAGATCCGGCGTATTGATCCCCTTTTCCCATTTGGACACCGATGCCTTGGTCACACCGCAAAAATCCGCCAATTCCTCCTGCGTCAGTTTTCTTTCGCGCCGAAGCCGGGTAATATTATCCGATAAGTTTAGTTTATTCATACCTGCTCTCCCGAATGCTGCCCAATCTGTTTATGCTGTTATTATAGCAGGAAAGACAAATGCAATTCAATTGACAGTCACGATATTCCGGTACATAAAGTCAACCGGAGGGAAACCGGAGCGTGTAAAAAATAAACAGGCAGTATCCGATATGGAATAACTGCCTGCGCATGTCGTTTATTTTCTCAGATTATTTTCCTTGTCAAAAAAAGCCTTTGCCAGACAGGCATATTCCTGTCGTGTACATACTTCCCTGCATTTTTGCTGATATTCATGGGAGCGCTTCAACAGATCAGAAATCTTCTGGCAGGGAAATGCACTGCACTGGTTACACTTTGCCACATGGTGTTCTCTGGTACATTCGATCAGATGATAGGTACATTGCTTATGAGGGGAACAGCCGGAACACCGGATTTGTCCGATCAATCTCAGATATTTTCCCTGATCCTGATATCCACCGCCACGTAATTGTACTCTTTTTCCGGCAGCTCCCCGGTGGTCAGGTAGGCAAAAAGAAGCGTCAGCGGTTTGGAGCCCTGGACTTTGGGCTGCTGGCAGATGGTGGCGGCGATGACGCCCTTTTTTACCAGCGCCTTGGTGGTGGGAACCTTGTCGAAGGCGATCACCCTAACCTGCCCCTCCCGGCCCAGCACGGACAGACTGCGGCAGCCGCCGTTGACGCCGCCGGCGGCAAAAAACAGAGCGTTGATCTCCGGATGTTCCGTCAGCAGCCAGGTGGTTTTCTCATAACTCTCAAATTCGTCATCGTGGTTTTCGATGATATCCACGATTTCCATATCGGATTTATAGCGCCGGAGGGAGCTGACAAAGCCAGCCACCCGTTCCGTGTGGCACAGGATATCCGGGGAGCCGGTGACAATGCCCACACGCACTTTGTCCTGGGTCATCAGATGCATCAGCCCCGCGGCGGTTTCCCCGCTCCGCTTATAATGGCTGCCCACATAGGCGATGCGCCGGGAGTTCTCTATATCCGTGTTAAAAGTCACCACCGGGATTCCCCGGTCGCAAAGGGCATTGATGCGTTTCCGTATGCGTTCGTCGTTGTAGGGGGCCAGAGCGATGCCGTTCACCTCTTCTTCCTCCAGCTCCTGTATGGCCTGCAATTGCTGCTCCACGCCGTAGGTGATGTGCCTGACAAGCACCGTGCAGTTGTACCCGGCCAGTTCCTCCGCTTTTTCCATGACACCCTCCTCCACGTCTATGAAAAAAGGATTCTCGGCGGAAAAAAGAACTACGCCCAGCCGCAGCTTCTTTTTCTGGGCGGCGAGCACCAGTCCGGCGATATTGGGCCTGTAATCCAGAGCCCGGGCAATTTCCCTGATTTTTTCCGCGGTCTCGGGATTCACGGAACCGCGATTGTTCAGCACCCTGTCTACGGTGCCTCTGGATACGCCCGCCAGAGCGGCGATCTCTTTGATGGTGGCCATGGAATACCTCCTTCTTATAAGATCCAGGGCCGCGGGCCAGACGTCGCCGTCGGCAGAACAGTATGACATACAATCCGGAGACGCCGGGAAAGCCCTTTTTGTCTGTACAGACAGTATAATTGGTTTTACCGGATTTGTAAATATCATGTCTCCCCTTTTCTTTTTACCGGTGTTGGATAGTGCGGAGGGGTGACAAAACAAATACAAATAAGAAAGGGACTTCCTCAATCCTTAAAAGGCTATAACAGTAACGGTTATAGCTTTTTTCATGCGGTAATTACCGTAAGAAATGAACCCATATTCCCACAAGTGGAGAAATACCCAACAACAATATTCCGCAACACAATCTCCCGACAATTAACGGCAGAAAACCATATATCAGCACCGAAACCAATCAATCATATCAATCAATCCATATCACAGGAGGGCAAAGACCATGAATAAAAAGCAGGAACAACAGATTTTGGACTATTACAGCACCACAGACAAATATATCCGTAGCAAGACACACTCCAATGCGCATCAGACTGTGTTTACCAAAGAAAGCGATAAATACCAATCGCTTGTTTTGGAGCAGAAAAGCCAGTGCGAAGTCGAGGTAAGGCAGACCGACAGTCATGGAACAATCACAGCGAGGGATAATTACGAACTGACAAGGAATATCCCTAAGTGCGTGGGCGTGGAGCGTTTATGCGAGGGCGCAAATTTTCAGATACCTTTTAACGCTGATGAAATCAACTTAATCTATTAGTTTGGGGAGCAGGGCAAAGCGGAAACGTGCGCTAGTTTATCCGCTATTCTTCCGCAGATAAAGGACAGCAACACAAAGCAGATAGTAAGCGGCACATTGAAGAAATTAAATGCCCTGTCAGAAAAAACGTGTGCGGAACTGACCGCCACCACCAAAAGACGGAAACTGACCGAGCGTGACCACTCCATAAGGACAAGGTTAGCCAGAGCAAAGGAACAGGCAAAACAGCCGACAGTTGCCGAGGGAAAACAGCACAGAACCCACAGCAAGGGAAAGGGGGATATGGCACTATGAAACTTTCACGATATGAGCAGGAAACGATTGTCAATTATAACGCAGGAGAACAGACCGCCACCCTCTGCACAAGGGATAAAGCGGTCATGCGGAAACTTGACATGCTTGTTGCCGACTTTCCCGACACATACAAGCTGACAGGGCAGGACGAAGTATCTAAGACCTATTCCTTTCCGAAATCACACGTCAGCTACCGTAAGCCGAGGGTAGTCAGTACCGAGCAGAGGGAACGGGCAAGGCAGATGATGATTGCAAAGAATAAGGCAAAAGGAGATTAAGCAAAATTTAATGGAATTGTGTATGCGTTTGTGGTAAGATA
>CAJUAB010000003.1:159104-253227 GCA_910583845.1 uncultured Acetatifactor sp. | reverse complement strand
AGAGCACTCGGCTGTTAACCGAGTTGTTGTAGGTTCGAGCCCTACTCGGGGAGCGGTAGCAGTAGCTACAAAAGCCCGTAAACATTAGTGTTTGCGGGTTTTTTCGTGGAAAAAACGCTTGGGGTCGGGACAAAATAGTGCGGGTGGCTGCAAAGGGAAGCATGTGAGTGATAACCGAAAGTAACTGTAAACTAACCGGGATTTCGTTGTCTGATTTTATTTTGGAAGTCGTCCTCCCTTTTTGGAAGGCGGCGGTACATGGGATGCAAAAAGGCGATGCATATGGACCGGGAAAAGGGCTGACTGATGCTGTAGATTATTTCTTCCAATATAACAGGAAGCGGCATTGGGAAGAGGACAGGAGGAGAAACACCAGGCGGAGCACTGACGGCGAAAACCTGTCATGTCTCTTAGTTCCCCACCTTGTTTCAGATTGCGATAAATATTTGACAACATGGTTTGCTGGTCCCTTTCATCAATCCAGTGAAAGACGGCATTGGAAAAAACCACGTCCGCTTGCTCTTTCAGATGGAAGGTGACGGCATTTCCCCTGAGAAACTTTAAGCCCGGATGTTCTTTTTGAGCCAGCCGGAGCATCTCTTCCGAGTCGTCTATCCCCGTCACCAGGTATCCTCTGCGGGCATTCTTTTCGGTAAGGGAACCATTGCCGCATCCCAGGTCTATCACCCTGCTTCCCGGCTGTTTTGTGATCAGGCTGACCATGGCTTCCCTATAGGCAGGGACAAATGAAAAGTTTTCTTTGTAATCTGCGGCATTCCAGCTGATATTCGGCATGGCGGCATCCTTCTGAATGTCTATATTTTTATGAGTGAGATTATAGTATATTTTCCTGACGCTTACAATAGGGAAGCCCGTTTTTTAATGTGTGTATGGCTTTTGCTGCAGAAATGAATTATACTGTATGACAGATGGGAACCCGTTTGATAAACTTTATGTGAGGGGTGCGGGCGCATGGAAAAAAACAGAAAAAGCAGAAGAAGCCGTTAAAAACTGGCTGGAGGAAAAATTTTCCATTCCTGCGGGGGTGGAGGATGTGGATGGATTCATGGAGCAGTTCGTGAAATCCTTTGGAGAAATTCAGGGAATTACGGAACTGAAGAAAATGCCGGATAGGTAGGCTGTGGAATGCCAGTAGAACACCAACAACGACCGGTAGCCTGACAGGAACAAGAGAATTTACAGATTGGAGGATGTAAGATTGAACATAGCCGTGAATATTTACTACAGGGGGACAGATGGAAGCGCCAGAAAGTTTGCGGAAGAAATGGAAAGCAGCGGAACCGCAGATGCCATCCGCAGAGAAGAGGGAAATATAAAATATGATTATTTTTTCCCGATGGCGGAGCCGGAAACGGTGTTGCTGATCGACTGCTGGGAAGACCAGAATGCCCTTGACAGACATCATGCTTCGCCCATGATGGAGAAGATCATGCAGCTTCGGGAAAAGTATGATTTGCATATGGAAGTGGAGCGGTATGTGTCGGATGGAAATGGAGTGCCAGAATCAGACAGGCAGTATATCAGGAAGTAAAAGTGAATCAAGAGCAAAAAATTTATTGGTATCTGCATTGGAGAATACACACAAGTAAACTTGAAAGTGAAAAGAAGGGCGGACAAAATGAAAAATGGGAAAACATGCATACAGAAGGACAGCTTTAATGATTTTGTCCCGAAGATAGAAAGCGCGGATTTAATTGTCTTTGCCACACCGTTGTATTTCTGGACGATTTCTTCCAGGCTTAAGGCATTCATTGAGAGATTTTACTGCATCGCCCAGGAAGCCCCGGAGCCTCCTTTGGGAAGATATAAGAAGTACCCGGTGAAGGACTGTGCACTGTTAGTGACTGCAGCAGATGATTTTTTCTGGACCTTTGAGCAGATTACATCCTACTATAAATTTGCCATTGTGAATTACATAGGCTTTTATGACAAGGGGATGCTGCGATACAAACGGGAAGCCGCAGATCGATAAGACAAATCATCTGGCGGAAGCCTATGAGTTTGGCAGAAATATTTATGGGTAGTTGATGTCTGGAAGTGAAAAATTTATGAGACTGGGATGCCGGGGACCTTTCCTTTTTAACAGGGCGAGGATCCCCGGATTTTTTGTATTGTCGGAACGTTCCGATAAAAAGAGAAACTGGAATAACCTGATAGAAAGCAGGGTATACGAAAAAAGAAAACTAATTTGAAGTAGATCTGCAAAATAAATCCATTTATACAATATTAAACCAAAATCTGTAATATTTTCGTGTTGGAAGAGGGTATGATAAAAATATCGAAAACATGCGGCTGTCATCAGAAGAATTTGATGATATTGTATTGCGGGAAAGGCAGGAGAAAAATGAAGGAAAACAAAGGGTTCTTAAATGGTGGTTTGTTTGATAAACATTTTATGGACAGCAAAGTCACCACCAGAACTGTAACTACAAAGGAGTTGATTCTGGGTCATGTGATAGGCCCGCTGGGTCTGATCATGCTTATCAATACCATCGCGTCCCTGCTGGAAATCTATATCATGAAGCAAATGTCCGTGGCGGTGGGCGGCGACGTGACAGGGGCTGCCTACAAGGACTTGGGGACGCTTTACTACTGGGTGGCATTGGGAACCCGGTTGGCGGCCATGCCCATGGGGCTTGTCACCGGCTATCTTATGCAGCATACAAAATCCCGCCAGGGACGCATGCGCCCCTGGTATCTGATTTTCGGATTTATAGCGATTTTCACGGGAATCCTCATGTTCCTGAAGCCGGTTCCCAGTTCGGAGGGCGGGTACTGGGTCTATTTTTACATAACCTATGTAGTGTATTCGCTGTTGGGTACGGCTTTCTACTATCTGTTCAACAACAACATTGTTTCTCTGACCTCACGCAGTATTGTAGACCGGGAGAAAGTGGCATACGCCAGAAAGCTGAGTTGGACGCTGATTTCCGGCACTTTGATTGGCATGGTAATCAACAGTGTGCTGCTTCCCTATGTGATTCAGCCGGATGAGACACTCAATTCTTTCTGGATTCTGATCTGCAGCATGACGGTTCTGGCAATTCCTCTGTTATTGATAGAATATTTCTACACTCGTGAGCGTGTAGTGGAGGATGTCCAGGAGACTACGGGAAATGCCAATGATGTTCCCATCCGGGAGCAGTTCAAAGCGTTGTTTCATGATAAATGCTATGTACTGCTTCTGATTACTGCAACCATTGGTTCACTGGCAGACAATTTCCGTGGAACCAATGTACAGTATTATTTTGTCTCCTATGTGCTGGACGGCATTCATGATCCGTCGCTGTTCATGATGTACACCATTCTGACAGGGGTGCCTTTGGGAATCGGTGCTTTTGTAATCTATCCTATTACAAAGAAGTTTGGTATCCGAAATACCACTCTGGCAGGCTATAGCATTGTGAGCCTTGCAAGCCTTTTAGGGCTGTTTTTCCCTACCAGCGTAAGCGTTGCCTATATTGCGGGATTCCTGAAACAGGTGGGCTATATTCCGGCGGCTTATATGTTGGGCGCATTGACGGTATCCTGCTTTGACAGCGTGGAGCACAGTTCCGGATACCGCCTGGAGGGGCTGATGGCAGTCGGTATTGTGGGCACCCTGCAGCAGGTTCTTTACGCACCGGTGGCCGGGTTATATGAGAAGATTCTGACGTTGGTGGGCTTTGATGCCAACAGCACAGGCTTCCAACCCGCTATGGCTTTGACGATTCTGGGAGTTGCTTTTTATGGGATAGAATTCCTGTGTGCCGGTGTGAACGTATGCGTGCTGCCGTTCATCGACCTGGAGAAGCGTCTGCCAAAGATCAATGCAGACCTTCTGGAACGCAAACGGCAGGCAGTACTGGCCAGAGGGGAGGAATGGGTTGACCCGGAGGAACTGGAACGCCGGGAAAGAGAAAGCCTGGAAAGGGAAGCGGAAGAGAACCGTATTCGGGATTTGAGAGATCGATGTGCAAGGAAATGCCTGGACTTTGAAGCGGAAAATAAGAAATATCTGACAAAGAAGGCGGAAAAGGAGCGCAAGGCCAGGGAAAAGGAGGACAAAAAGGCTTCTGGAAGCCGCAGGGGATAGAAACGGGCTGCAAAGGCCCGGCATGGGAATAAGCTGTAAAGCGATATTCTGAAATAATTGCAGAGAGCCGGTGCCGGTGCAAAGAAAAGAAGCGATTCATTCCTGGGGGGCATGAAGCACATGATGCTTTCTGCGGTATTTCATAGGCGTGACATCATAGTGTTTTTTGAATAGATTCTGAAAATGGGCCTGGTTGGAAAAGCAGAGATAACTGCTGATTTCCGCCAGGCTCTTATCACTGTAAGCCAGGAGGCTTTTGGCTTCCTCCAGCTTGCAGCGCGTAATGAACGCCCCCATGGTAAAGCCCAGCTCGCTCTTGAATTTTTTGGTGGTGTACGACACGCTCCGATGGATATGCTCTGCTACATCCTCTACATTGATAGCGGAATTTACCCGGCTGCGTATGAAATTGATGCAGTCATTGACCTCGGAGGAAATCCCAAGAGGCACCTTGTATTCGCCGGTCTTCTGGCATAGATCCATCAGCATGGTGTACTGCAGGGCCTGAATGGTATCTATGGACTGCATTTTCTCACATTCCTGTATATAAAGATCCATGAGCTGATAAGCCCTTTCCGAATCCATGCCGCCCGGAATGGCTCCGAGAGTCGTTGCCTTTGTGGCAGTGGAGATGAAGAGGTTCTTTATCTGCCTCAAAGGGGTCTGTGCCAGTTTGCCGTCATAGATCCCGGTACTGAGAGAAAGAAGGGTGTCTTTCAGTGTTTCCGGGTTCCCCTGCCTTATAGCTGCATAGATCTCCTGTTCCGGACGGATGTTCTTGTGGAGCCGCTCCTGTTCCAGGTTCTCTGTGATTGCTTCCATATGTCGTTCTTCCCGGCGGAAATGGTATTCCGATTTCTGCATCATCAGCTCTGAGACGGAAATCAGCTTTCCGTTCACACACTGATGAATCAAGACAAGATGCCTGCAAAACTGCGTTTGTGAGAGAAGCGGAATGGAACACAGGGCTTCTGCTATTTCTTCCCTGAGATGGAACGGGGAAGCGCATTCGTGCATATACCTGCGAATTAATTCTTCATCGGGTGTGAAGGAAAAGGCCGGCCCCAGCATGATGTAGTCTCCGGTGGCCTCGATTCGGACGGAACCATATACAATATCAGGATCCTGGGCGCGGAATTCGGGATTGTATTCGCTGGGATAGAGGCCGATTGGGTTTGAGGCGGGTATCCCCAGCAGATCCCCCAGAGAGGAATACAGCACCCCATCGTCGTTGACGAGATTGACCGGAAGATTTGTAACAGTAAAGTAATTTTTACAGAAAGCAATGTAGTCCATACGGCATATCTCCTGTAGAGCCGATGCATATCCGGCTTGTTTTCCTGTATTCAGCGGTATCAGATTATGCAAATCTATTTGATGTGCAGTATAAATTAAGCATACCATATCGTTATAATGATGAAAAGACTATTTTTAACCAAAATATAAAATTTTAAACCGAAATATACAATATTTAAAACAGGAAAAATTGTAAGATTTAGTTATTCCGTAAGGAAAAATCTGAATGAGAAAAGCACCGGATACGATTAGGTTTCGCGGTGCAAAGAAGGGAGAGTATCAGGTGTGCAGATGGGAGGAGCGAAAGGGGAAGGATATATGAGGGAACTATATACATTCAGTGAGGACAACAATTCCTGCATCATCCGGAATCCGAATACGCCCAGGCACTGGTATAACTACCTGTGGAACGAGAGCGGTTACTGCGCCCAGATTTCCCAGATTGGACATGGGCGCAGCTATTACCTGAATGAGAAAGCGGATATGTGCAGGGTCAACGACAACGATGCCAGGTATGTCTATCTGCGGGATGAAGAGGATGCTTCCTGCTGGAATATCGGGGAAGGGCCTCTGAACCGGGAGGTGGAGCAGTACCGATGCATACATAATATCGGGCATTCGATGTTACAGTCGGAAAAGCAGGGCATTCACGCATCCTGGAAGATTTTCGTCCCCTGCCAGGGTACTTGGGAGGTATGGAGCCTGCGGATTGAAAACCGGGATGCAAGGCAGCGGCAGCTGAGCGTTTTTTCAGCCGTAAGCTTTTCTCTGGAAGGCTTTGCATATCCCCGCTATTATGAAATGTACCGCTGCATGAGGGCAGGGTTTGACAGGGAGCTGAACGGTATCTACTGCGATTCCAGCCATCCCTTTGCGCCCCATGACAGATACCATGGGTTTCTGGCTTCCTCGGAGCCGGTGCATGCTTACGATGCCGATCTGGCCCGGTTCTGCGGCACGGCGAATACCATGACCCGGGCTGACGCCTCCGCCTGTGCCCTGTTCCAGCAGCCGGATGTGGTGGCAAAGGGACGGGACTGCACCAATTCGGAGGCGGCGCTGTTTATTCTGGGTGGCGTGCTGCAGCATAAACTTACGCTTGCGCCGGGAGAGTGCCGGGAGATTACCGTTGTATTCGGTATCAGTTCCTCCCGTGAGGAAGCATGCCGCGCGGCTGCCTATTATAGGGACAAACAAAATGTGGAAAAGGAATTCCATAAGGCGCAGGGACATAATTACGGGAAATACGCGGCCCTCTCTGTGCGGACACCGGACGCAAAGGTAAATGCCCTGATGAACAACTGGGTAAAAAAGCAGGTGGACTTCTGCATCGTGGGGAAAAAGGGGGTGCGAGACAATCTGCAGATCGCAGTTGCATTGTTAAATTACCGCCAGGAGAAAGCGAAAGCGGAAATCCTGGAATGCTTAAGGCATCAGTTCCGAGACGGTCATGGGGTGCTGACCTGGTATCCTTACGATGACACCCGTTATTCCGACCAGCCCTTCTGGATCATCTGGGCGGTCTGCGAACTGATTAAGGAAACCGGAGAAATGGAGCTGCTCCGGGAGCAGATTTCCTGGCAGGACGGGGGAGAGGCCAGTGTGCTGGAGCATGTGAAGGCTGCGGTGGGCAGGCTGCTTGCGGACAAGGGCAGAAACGGTCTGGTACGGATTTATTTTGCGGACTGGAACGATGCGCTGAATATTACCACTGACCCGGAGGCGGAGTCGGTGATGCTGTCCCATCAGTTCTGTCTGGCATTAAAGGAGCTGCGGGAGCTGATGGAGGAAGCCGGTGACAGGGATTATGCGGATTTCCTGGAGAAGGAATACCGGATCTTGAAGGAAACCATTAACAGGGAAGCATGGGACGGAAAGTGGTACGCCAGGGCGCTTACCAGGGAAGGTAAGATTGGCGCACAGGAGAGCACGGGGAGTAAGATTTATCTCAATGCCCAGACCTGGGCGGTATTGGGCGGCGTGGCGGAAGGAGAACGTCTTTGGCAGGTACTGGAGGCGGTGGACGGCATGGAGCAGGACTTCGGCTTTCCGCTGAATCTGCCGCCCTATGAGAGCTATTTGCCACAGGTGGGCAGGATGTCCGGAATGCTGCCGGGGCTTTTTGAAAACGGAGGCGTGTACTGCCATGCCACGGGATTTAAGATTTTGATGGACTGCAAAGCAGAGCGTGGGGACAAGGCGCTGCGGACGCTGAAAAAAATCATGCCGGACAGCGAAAAGAATCCCTCCCTGCAGTCGGGGGCGGAGCCCTATGTTTTCACCAACTGTTACGGAACCCATCCGGATTATTATGGGAAATCCTATCAGTCCTGGACTACCGGCACTTCCGCATGGGCTATGATGGGGCTGTACGAGGGAATCCTGGGGGTAAAAAGAGACTATAAGGGACTGCGCATTGTTCCCTGCTTTCCGGCAGGCTGGGAGTATGCGGAGATGACCAGGCAGTTCCGGGGAGCCCTGTACCATGTGGTGATACGCAACCCGGAGCACATCCAGGGAGGCATCCCGGAGATTACGGCAGACGGAGCGCCGATTGACGGAAATCTGCTGCCGGATTTTCGGGATGGGAAGACGCATGAAATTGTGGTGTTTTTGCGGGGTGGCTTATGCCGGAGAGAGATAAAGGCACAGAGCTGAAAGACAGGACCTAATTATGGGTATGCAAATGCAGCTGTTTTCGGATACTTTCATAAACATAAAAACAGTAGAGAGGAATGGAGGTGGCCAATGGAATACAGAATGAAAGTTCACAGCATCGGGGAGATAATGGGATTTGTGGAAGCGGCAAAGGGCCTGCGGGGTTCCTGTGAAGTGGTCAGCGGAAGATACCGGGTGAATGCAAAGTCCCTGATGGCCATGCTGACCATTCCCGACACAGTGGATATGACACTGGAGTTGGCAGATGAGACGGAGGAATTGCCGGAGGCAGTGTTGAATTATCTCATAATTGAAGATAGTTTCAGAACGTAAAAGCGCATATGTTTTAATGCGTGAATGGAAACAAATGAGAGGGCGGCAGCCCAGGAATATAAAAATGGAAAGTTAAGAATCAGGAGGACAGGTCAAATGAAGCAGAACATTCAGATTCAGAAAGCAGAGTTGAATACAGGAGCGCTGAATTATTCCCATTTACTGGATGCACCGGCGGGAAAGCACGGCTTTGTGCAGGTGAGGAAAGGACATTTCTATTTTGAGGACGGCACCAGGGCCAGGTTCCTGGGGTTCAATGTGGCCGCCAGATCCAACACGCCGGACCATGAGACGGCAGAGAAAATGGCGGAGCGCTTTGCCAGCATGGGTGTCAATGTGATTCGGCTTCATGCAGCGGATGCCCCCATAGGGGAAGAACCCTGGAGCTGGAGCAGCTGCAGGGAAGCGCCGCTTCTGGATTATGAAAAAGGCAACGGGCGCAGCTTTCATAAGGAAGGGCTGGACCGCTTCGACTATTTTGCGGCGAAGCTGAAAGAGAAAGGAATCTATCTGCACATTGACCTGATCGTGGCAAGGGATTTCAGGGAAGGGGACGGGCTGGACTATCCGGGAAATCCCGGCTCCTGCCTGAAACGCTATCCCATGTATAATGAGCGGATGATAGAGCTGCAGCAGGAATACGCAAGGATGCTGCTGACCCATGTGAACCCTTATACGGGGCTGGCTCTGATTGACGATCCGGCAGTGATGACCATCCAGATCAACAATGAAGAGTCGGCCATCAAGGGTACGGTCAAGGGGGAAGCCTCAGAGGATGCGCGTCCCTATGAGGAAGAGGTGCAGAAGCGCTTTAACCATTATCTGCTGATGAAGTACCATACCAGGCAGCGCCTGAAGGAGGCATGGACCTTTGAAGGCATATGTGCCCTGGGGGAGGAGGAAGACCCTGAACAGGGGACAGTCCGGGGAGTGGACGGAGATTTCTATCAGCCGGTGAACGAGCCCCTGGGGCAGTGGGATGCGCCCTGCGGGCCCGCCCGGTATGCGGATTTCATGGAATTCGGCATCCATATGAACCGCCAGTTTTATCAGCGGATGAAGGACTTCCTCCATTCTCTGGGAGCAAAGGTTCCGATTGTATGCAGCAATCTGCTGGCGGGGGCAGCGGATGTGTACGGCCACACGGACGGGGACTTGATGGAAAACAACAGTTATTTCAACCATCCGATCCTGCCGCTTCAGGACAACAATACTTATCTGCTGGCGGGCCCCATGGAGTATGTGTCAACCAATCCGCTGACCATGCAGAAGGGAATCGGCTCTATGGGAACTACACTCTTGAGCCTGGCTTCTGTTGCAATCGTGGAGGGCAGGCCCTTTATGCTCAGCGAGTGGAACGAGTATGGGGAGCATCCTTTCCACTCCACAGCCTTTGCTCATACCATTGCTTATGCGAGCCTGAACGACTGGGACGGGCTGATTCTCTATAACCACCATACCTCAGAGCACTGGGATGACCAGCCGGCAGATGAAATCCTGAATGTATTTGATGTCTATAACGACCCGGCAGTGGTCTGCCAGTGGGGATTTCTGGCAACGGTGTTCCTCAAGGGCCTGATTGCCCCGTCTGCACACCGGGTGGACGTGGTCTATACCCAGAACGATTTAAAGACACTGCCCAATTTCCATGCTATGCCCATGACCTTTCTGCCCTATGTGACGGCCATGCGCAATGTGTTCCTGGATGGCGGGGAGGCCTACCAGGGAGACGGGGATGTGGCGGTGAACGCAGGGTTCCTGAACGGGGCGGATCTGTCACAGGCAATGCACGGAGTCTGGTATGCCTGGTCTCCCTACCGTGATGTCATGAGACGGTATCCGGAGAAGAACCGTCTGGAGAGGGCGGCCAGGGGGACAAGGACTTTGGAGGATGGCGTGCATCTGGGAGAGAAGAATCTGGTATTTGATCAGATTGGGGCGGTTGCCGGGGATGGCGATTACCGCAGATTCGCGGCACTTATGGATCAGGCCATGAAGGAATGGGGCATCTGGCCGGAGGGAACTGGTTATGTGGACGGCAGACTGATCTCTGATACCGGGGAGATTGTCTTTGATCCCGAACACAGCAGGTTTAGCATCCATACGCCGTACTGTGCCTACTTCAGCGGAGCGCCCGAAGAGAAGATAGCACTTTCCGATAAAATAATAGTGCATTCCAGAAATGAGAGGATTACACTTGCTTTGCTTCCGGCAGAGGATGGGAAGCTGGCTGATGCGAAGGAATATGTACTGACTGCCATGGGGAACTCCGGCATGGATGAGACGGTATACCAGCCCGGGCCGGAGATGATGGGATTTGCATTTACATCGGTCATATTCCGGGGCAAGCTGTACGCGGAGACCCTGGAAGGAAGTATTTGCGTAAAGGCAGAGAGGGCCATGCTTCGGATTCTGAATCCTGTGGGCAAAGTATTGAAAGAGATGGAAGGCCAGAAGACGGCGGAGGGAGTCTGCTTTACATTGGACGGTCAGATCCCGGGTGTGCAGTATCAGCTGCAATTTGAATAAACAGGACCAGGAGGCATATATGGCAAGATATTTTGCATCAACCACTTCGGAAATCAGTGAGCGGGAAAAACATAATATGGAACGGGCAAGGAAGATTGCTTCTCAGGGCATGGTATTACTTTCCAACAATGGTGTCCTGCCGCTGAGAGAAACAGGAAATATTGCCCTTTTTGGAAACGGCAGCAGGATGACGGTAAAGGGCGGAACAGGTTCCGGGGACGTGAACAGCAGGTCTGTAGTGAATGTGGAGCAGGGCCTGGAGGAAGCGGGCTTTACAGTGACAACAAAGGATTGGTTAGGGCGCTATGATAGCTCTGTCGCAGAAGCAAGGGCGACTTATGGGGCGAAAGCAAAAGCTGCAGCAGAGCAGGGCATTGGCATGTTCATTGATTACATTTTTAACAATCCTTTTAAAGAGCCCCCCATCTCGCCGGTGACGGAAGCGGACTGCCGGAAGGCGGAGGCGGACACGGCGCTGTTCGTCCTAGGCAGAAACTCCGGCGAGGGGAAGGACAGAAGGCTCGTTGCAGGGGAATACAGCCTGTTCCCGGAGGAGGAAGAAGCCATCCGCACAGTGCGGGCGCATTTTAAACAGGTGATCCTGATCCTGAACGTGGGCAGCGTTATTGATACCAGGTTCCTTCGCAGGGAATCAAGGGCTGATGCCATCCTGCTGATGAGCCAGGCTGGTAATATCGGGGGCTATGCCCTGGCTGACGTGCTCACCGGGAGAGTGACACCCAGCGGCAAACTCACTGACACATGGGCAGAGCATTATGAAGACTATCCCGGGGCTTCCAGCTTCAGCCACATGAACGGCGATGTGGACGACGAGTATTACGAGGAAGGTATCTATGTGGGCTATCGGTATTTTGATACTTTCAATGTGGCTCCCGCTTATCCTTTCGGCTTCGGACTGTCTTACACTACCTTTCGGACTGAGACGGAAAAAGTGAAGGCAGATGGGGGAAATGTTACCCTGCAGGTAAAAGTGACCAACACTGGAAGCCAATATACGGGAAAAGAAGTGGTACAGGTATACTATTCCGCACCCCAGGGAAAACTGGAGAAACCCTATCAGGAGCTTGCGGCTTATGCTAAGACAAAAGAATTGGCTCCCGGAGAGTCCCAGTGTCTGGAAGTCTCCTTTCCCACTGGGCGTATGGCCTCCTATGACGAGGAAAGGGCTTCCTGGATTCTGGAAAAAGGTGAATACTACATCCGTGTAGGTAACAGCTCCCGGAATACAGCAGTGGTGGCCGCTATAGTGTTGGACGGAGAGGCAGTGACGGAGAAGCTTTCCAACCGTCTGACTCTGGACTGCGAAATGAAGAGCCTGTCCGCCAGGGATACCGTTCCCTACACCTATGAGGGAGAACAGACACAGAAGGAAAACGCTCCCCGGATTTCCATCAATGCCGGAATGATCCCTTGCAGAGAAGCTTTGTACCAAAAGGAAGATTCTCAGCTGTCCACCACCTGTAAGGAGAAACTTACCATGGACGATGTACGTTCCGGCAAGGCTTTCCTGGACGATTTGACGGCACAGCTGACTGTGGAAGAGATGGCGGAGCTCTGCGTGGGAACAGCCAGAGGAGGCATGGGCGGCACTTCCGTCATTGGTACGGCTTCTGCGGCATGTCCCGGGGCGGCAGGAGATACCACATCCAGGATGATAGAAGACCGCAATGTCCGGAACATGATCCTGGCGGATGGTCCTGCGGGGCTGAGGCTTTCCAGGCATTTCTCAGTGGATAGCATTGGTAATCTGATTCCCGGCAGTGAGGATTCTCCTTTGGCAGAATTTGGAGTGCTTCTGGAACAGAATAAAAAGTTCGAGCCCCCGGAGGATGCAGTGACATATTACCAGTACTGCACCGCCATCCCCATTGCAACTTTACTGGCTCAGACCTGGGACACGGAAGCTATCGAGGAGGCAGGGGATATTGTGGGTGGAGAGATGGAAGAACTGGGCGTCACCCTTTGGCTTGCCCCAGGCATGAATATTCACAGGAACCCTCTGTGTGGACGAAATTTTGAATATTATTCCGAAGACCCGTTGGTTGCGGGCTGCTGTGCGGCAGCAGACACCATGGGTGTGCAGAAGCACAGGGGTGTGGGCACTACTATTAAGCATTTTGCTTTTAATAACCAGGAAGACAACAGGATGCATGTGAATGCTCATATCGGTGAGCGGGCTATTCGGGAGATTTACCTGAAATGTTTTGAAATCGCGGTGAAGTCATCTCAGCCCATGTCCATCATGACTTCCTATAATCTTATCAACGGCACACATACCGCTAACAGTTATGACCTGCTGACTGCTATTGCCAGAGATGAATGGGGTTTTGGGGGAATTATTATGACTGACTGGGGCACTACGGGAAGTGTCGAGATGAACCCGGGTAAGAAATTCAAGTACGGAAGCTCCAGCGCAGCGGCATGTATTCAGGCAGGCAATGACCTGATCATGCCCGGCAGTCAGGTGGATGTGGACGAGATTATTCATTCTGTGGGCGCTAAGATAGGGGAAGTGGATTGTCCTATTACTTTGGGTGAACTCCAGAACTGCGCCAGGAGGATATTGAATGTTATAGCGCATAGTTCCGTCTATACGGATGTGGAGAACTGCCAGATCAGGTAAAGTGATAGTACACAGAGATTGCGGTGCAAGTTATCTTTATAGACTGCCGGTCGCGGAGTGGAAACAGGAGGAAGAATGAATATATATGATTTCACAACAGAGCATCTTACGAATCCTGCAGGATTATCGGTAAAAAATCCCAGGTTCTCCTGGAAGATTGCTTCCACGGAGAAGAATGTAGTCCAGACAGGGTATCGGTTGACGGTATTCTGCGGGGAAAGGGTGGTATGGAACAGCGGCCTGGTTAAGAACAGCCAGTCTGTCCTGGTGCCTTATGGCGGAGAAGATTTGCAGGAGGAGAACCATTACAAAGTCTGCCTTTCTGTGGAGGATAACCATGGGAACCGGGCGGAGGCGGAGGCATTTTTTGACACAGGAATCTGGGATACGGAACGCTTTACCGCAAAGATGATTACCCACGATTTCCCGGAGGAGGAGACAGCCTGTCCCATTTTCTATCAGGACTTTTCTGTGGAAAAGGAAGTGGCAGGGGCATATCTCTATGTGACGGCCCACGGAGTATATGAGGCGTATCTGAACGGGGAGCGCATTGGGGACGCATACATGGCTCCCGGCTGGACCAGCTACCATAAGCGCCTGCAGTATCAGTATTATGATGTCACGGCGCAGATAGCAGGGGGGAAGGGGCAGGAAGCACGGCAGGCAGCAGCCGAAGAAACCCGGCAGCAAAGCAGAGAGAATCCGCAGGCAGCCAGGAAGAACTGCCTGGAGCTGTGGGTGGGCAACGGCTGGTATAAGGGGATTTTAAGCTACGACTGTAAGCCGAACCGCTACGGAAACAGGGTGGAGGCGTTTGCGGAATTACATATCCTGTATAAGGACGGCACACGAAAGACAGTGGCTACGGACGAAAGCTGGAGAGTCAGGACAGGAGAGATCCGCTACAGCGAGATTTACATGGGAGAGACCTGTGACACCTGGAAACCGGAGATTCAGGAGGGGAAGGTAAGGGTAGTTTCCTTTGACAGGGCAGTATTGGTTCCCCAGGAGAGTGAGCCTGTGCGGGTGACGGAGAGGCTATCTGCTAAAAAGGTATGGAAAGACTCGGACGGGAACTGGCTGGCGGATTTCGGTCAGAACCTTACCGGGTTGGTGGAGCTTAGAATTCAGGGAGAGCCGGGACAGGAAATCAGGGTACGGCATGCGGAACTACTGGATCGGGAGGGCAGATTCTATCCGGACACGCTGCGGACGGCCCGGTCCCATGACTGCTATATATTGAATGGGGAACCGCAGACTCTGATGCCGCATTTTACCTTCCACGGGTTCCGCTATATCGCCGTGGATGGAATTGTGGAGCCGAAACCGGAAATGTTTACCGCCTGCGTCATGCACTCGGACATGCCCCGGACAGGGAGCTTTAGCTGTTCCAATGAGCTGGTGAACCGGCTGCAGGAGAACATTTCATGGGGTATGCGTGACAATTTCTTCGACATTCCTACAGACTGTCCCCAGAGGGACGAGCGGCTGGGATGGATGGGGGATGCCCAGGTATTTGCAAAGACCGCTGCGTTCAACCGGAACACGGCGCTGTTTTTCCGGAAATGGATGCGGGATGTGGCGGCGGAATCCTCCCTGGAGGAAGGGGTGCCCCATGTAGTGCCGGACATTCAGGGAACCAAAAGCTCCGCCGCCTGGAGCGATGCCGCGGTCATCATCCCATGGACGGTATATCAGGCTTATGGGGATGTGCGGATTCTGGAAGAGTCCTGGAAGTGCATGCATGAGTGGATCGATTATATTCAGGCCAGAACCAATGAAAACGGATTGTGGATGACGAATTATCAGTATGGCGACTGGCTGGCTCTGGACAGGGAAGCGGGAGAGAGCAGCGTGGGGGCTACGGATGTGTATTTTGTGGCAAATGCCTGCTATCTTTATGTGACGGATCTGGTAACCAGGACAGCCGATGTGCTGGGGAAAAAGGAGGAGGAAGAAAAGTACAGGGCGCTGTACGACAGGACGCTGGAGTCCTTCCGGACGGAATATTTTACAGCAAGGGGACGGATTGTAAGCGAGACCCAGACTGCCTGCGCCTTGTCCCTGTGTCTGAACCTTGCCAGGGAGACGGACCGGGAGACCATCCTGAAAACTTTAGTCACGAACATTGAGAACCATAAAAATCATCTCACCACAGGTTTTGTGGGAACACCCTGGCTGTGCCATGCCCTGTCGGAAAACGGAGCCCATGAGACGGCGGTTACCCTGTTTATGAAGGAAGACTGTCCTTCCTGGCTGTACCAGGTGAAGATGGGGGCGACTACCATGTGGGAGAACTGGAACG
This sequence comes from uncultured Acetatifactor sp., assembly GCA_910583845.1. Lineage (GTDB taxonomy): Bacteria > Bacillota > Clostridia > Lachnospirales > Lachnospiraceae > Acetatifactor. The sequence continues at coordinate 237,366 of CAJUAB010000003.1, read as the reverse complement.
GCATAAAGCCGGACGGAACCATGCTGCACCCGGGCTTAAATTCCATGAACCATTATGCCTACGGCTCCATAGGCGATTGGATGTACCGTAAGATTGGCGGAATCAATCTGTTGGAGCCGGGATACCGCAGATTTTGCATAAAGCCCATGTTCGTGCGGGGCATCGAAGAGTCTAGGACGAGCCTGGAAAGCCCTTATGGGGAGATTCTTTCCGAGATTAGCTGCCGGAATGGGAAGATTGCCGTCAGGATTAAAGTACCGGCAAACACAACCGCGGTAATCTGCCTTCCGGAAAAGGAGGGCACAATCGAAATCGGCTCCGGGGAATATGTCTATGAATACGGGACGGAAACCAGCCTGAAAGAACTGAAATATACCCTTGACAGCACACTGGGAGATATTTTGGATGAGCCTGAGGGCAGGCGGCTGATGGAGGAGATGGCGCCGGAGCTGATGGCCAACCCCATGATCGAGTATGCCAGGAGGATGACCCTGGCGGAGGGCATCAGCGCGGCTCCGGAGATTCGGGCAGTCTACGAGGCGGTTCTGAAAGCGCTGAATGAGTGAAACGGTAGGATAGATGTGCAAATGGATAAATGATTCCAGAACGGAAACAAACTGGGAGAATAGAGAATGAAGTTGGAAATAAAAAAATTCTTAAAAGGAGCCTTATGTATTTCTGAAAATGAGGAAGGGTGGGTGGAGTGTTCCAGGTTCATGCCCAATCAGCGAAATGCGTATAGAGAAGACTGGAGATTCTATATGTGTGCGCTGGGAGATGCAGGGATATGCTTATCCCTGTCAACAGATGCCAGAAAGATATCTTTTGAATGTAGAATAGCATCTGGATATGGAACGGGCGGTGTGCCGGATAAAGGAAAATATGAGGAAGAGGACTGGCAGGTAAATCAGGAGGTGCTTTACGGAAACAGCTTTGATGTGGAAGTAAATGGAAATCAGGTGCTCAGTATACCATGGAAGCAAGGAAATATTTCTTTTGAGATAGAGAATCCGGACGAAAAAGTTCAGGAAGTCAATGCTTTCTTCCCATTTATGATTGGCAGCGCTGTACGGAACCTGTGTGTGGAAGGAACGATAGCGAATACGATAAAAACATACAAAAAGATGCTGTTTTTAGGAGATTCCATTACGCAGGGGGCAAATTGCATGCACAGCGGGGGGATATGGCCAGTGCTTGTTGCAAAGGGGAAAAGGATGGAACTGATTAATCAGGGCGTATGCGGATATGTGTTCCGGGCGGAAAGCATTGCAACCTTAGAGGATGCGGGATTTGTGCCGGAAGAGATTGTGGTTGCCTATGGGACAAATGACTGGGCAGATATTAGGGATGAAGAGCGGCTGACAGGAAATATGAGAGACTTTTTTACTCAACTGGAAAGGGTATACGGGAAAGTAAAAAAATACGTTGTGACGCCATTGCCGAGAATGGATGAATCCACAGTAGAGGCCTGTATGCCGCTGCAGTTGTGGAGGGAGTATATTGCCAAAGAGGCAGGGAAATATCCGTCCATATCGGTTCTTTCGGGAATGGAGCTGATGGGGGCAGAAAAAGATCTTTTTGCAGATGGCGTTTTACACCCCAACGATAAGGGAGCAAAAGAGATTGCGGCTCATTTGTTGAAAGTGATTCAATGAAAACGATGAAGTTTCGGTGTTTTTTGATATTCCCGGAGGCTGTCCCAGAGGGTGACATTTCTGGGAGGATAGAGAGGGACAGGATATGGAGAACACGATATTAGCGGAAAAGATTGCAGCGCAGTCCATGGTATTGCTGAAAAATGAGGAAGAGCTTCTTCCCTTTTCGCCAGGGCAGAAGGCCGCCTTTTTCGGCAGGGCGCAGCTTCGGTTGATTTTCTCGGGAAACGGTTCCGGCTCAGTGCGCCTGGAAGAGGCAAAAAGTATTCTGGGGGAATGCGAAAAGCGGGGAATCGCAGCGGAGGGAGGCCTGAAGGCTTTTTATGAGGAGTGCCTGTGTCTGGAACCCCGGGAGGAGGAGATCGACTGGTCAAATCCGGGGTTGACGGTGAATAGTGGGATTATGTATGAAATTTTCGGCCGCTATCATGAACCAAAGCCGGAAGCGGAGGTGCCGGGGGAGCTTCTTGATAAGGCCCGGGAATTTACCGATACGGCGGTGCTGGTACTGGGGAGGGATTCCGGCGGCGAAGAGTGCGACAGACATCCGGAGGGGGATTATATGCTGACGGATTCCGAGCGGAGCCTGGTTGAGAAGGTGTGTACGGTTTTTCCCAGAGTGGCATTGATTTTGAATGTAAACGGGATGATGGATTTGTCCTGGAGCAGGCAGTACCCTGCTGTGAAAAGCATCCTCTTTGCCGGAATTCCCGGACAGGAGGGCGCTGCGGCGATAGCGGATGTTCTGACCGGCAGGGTGAATCCGTCAGGCAAGCTGGCATTTACCATAGCGGAAAACTATACGGATTATCCGACTGCGGCACATTTTTCCTGGGATAAGGAACATCCTGAAAAGCTGCTGGACTATGAAAGCTATGGGCTGGATGCCCGGGAGAACGGCAGTGTGGGATTTGCAAAGAGCCCGGTGACGGTTTATCAGGAGGATCTCTATCTGGGCTACCGCTATTTTGACAGCTTTGGTGTGGAACCGATGTTTCCATTCGGGCATGGGCTCTCTTATACGGAATTTCGGATCATACCGAAGGCGGTTACAAAGAAACCGGGCGGTGTGGAGATTGCAGTGACGGTAGGAAACATTGGCCGGGCGGCAGGCAGGGAGGTAGTTCAGCTCTATCTGGCTGTAGAGGGAACCGGCAGGGAACGGGCAGTCCAGGAGCTGAAGGGTTTTGAAAAAACCGGATTGTTGGAGCCGGGGGAAGAGGAAACCCTGAAACTGTGGATGGACTGGAAGGAACTTGCGGTTTATGCGGAGGAAAAGGCGGCCTGGGTAATCTGCCCCGGAAGTTATTGGTTACGGGTTGGAAATTCTTCCAGAAGCACAGTCTGTGGGGCGGAGGTGACGGTGGGGCAGGAAATCATGGTGGAGCAGTGTGCGAACCGTGTGAAGATTGCTTCCTGCAATGAAGGAAAGCTTCCTTTCCTAAGAAGAACCGGTGAGCAGCAGCCGGGGGCATCCTGCGAATGTAGGATTTTCCTGGAGCCGGAGGATTTGGCCGGCTTATCCTGGAAAGATGACGATAAGGCCAGGGAAGCCGAAAAGAGCATTTTGGCGGATGAAGCAGCCCGTGCCCTGAAAGGTAAGAAAACTGTTTGGACGGATTTGACAGCGGAACGCATAGCTGCGATAAAGTCCATGTCTCTGGAGCAGCTGGCAGCACTCTGCGTGGGGTATGGACCGGGGGTTCCGTTTTCCGCATTCGGGGACGGCAGGGATCCTGAAACGATTTTTGATGAAGAAGGGAAGCCGTTTACGGTGAATGACCATCCCACCGGTTTTAACGGCTATGTATCTCCCGCCATTCCCGACCTGGGCATCCATTCTGTTTTTTATAAAGACGGGCCAGCGGGAATCGGGGAGACGGCATGGCCTACGGAGATGCTGCTTGCCTGTTCCTTCGATAAGAAGCTGTGGTACGCGTTTGGGGATGCAGTGGGCAGGGAATGCGAGAAACAGCAGGTGGATATCTGGCTGGCTCCGGCGGTGAACCTGCAGCGGCACCCTCTGGAAGGCAGGAATTTCGAGTATTTTTCGGAAGATCCTTATCTGACAGGGGTATGCGCCTGTACTGTGGCAAAGGGGGTACAGGAAAATCATCCGGTGCTTGTGTGCCCGAAACATTTTGCGCTGAATGAACAGGAGACCTTCCGACGGGGGAATGCCGGAAAGAATTATGACGCGGCGGATTCCATTGTCAGAGAACAGGTGGCGAGAGAGTTGTATCTGAAGCCCTTTGAAATGCTTGTGAGAGAGGCGGGTATTTCCTGTATCATGACTTCCTTTAACAAAATCAACGGGGTATTTGCAGGAGGAAACAGGGACTTGTGTACCTGTATTTTGAGAGAGGAATGGGGGTACAAAGGAGCCGTCGTCACAGACTGGGGAGACATGGATGTAGTGGTGGACGGCGGGGATGCTGTCACCGCAGGAAATGATATTGTAATGCCCGGCGGACCGCCTGTGATCGCTCAAATCCTGCAGGCATATGAGGAGGGCAGAGTGGACAGAGAGGCGCTGGAGACGGCAGTGGGGCATCTGCTTATTATGACAGACAAAAGTATGGCAGGAAAAAGTCAGTAATATCGTTGAGATAGGAGATTGATTGTCATGACAGAAGAAAGGGACAGGACAATGGAAACACAGATTCCGCAGATTCGGGACGACAGAGGGATCCCCACCCTTTATGTAAAGGGCAGGCCCTTCTTTGCGCTTGCCGGGGAGGTTCACAATTCCAGTTCCGCAAGCCTTACCTATATGGAACAGAAGGTATGGCCGTATCTGGAGGGAATGAATCTGAATACATTGGTAGTTCCCATAGCGTGGGAGACCATAGAGCCGGAGGAGGGAAGCTATGATTTTACGGTGTTGGAGGGGCTGGTCCGGCAGGCTTCCCAGAGGGAAATGCACCTGGTCCTGCTGTGGTTCGGCCTGTGGAAGAACGCCGAATCCATGTATGTGCCGGGATGGGTGAAGAAAGATACGGAGACTTATTTCCGGGTGGAAAAGGCCACCGGAGAGAAACTGAATACGGTTTCACCTTTTTGTCAGGAAGCTGTGAGAAGAGATGCCAGGGCTTTTTCCCATATGATGGAGCATCTTTATAAGCTAGATGGCAGCAGGTCCACAGTCATCATGGTGCAGGTGGAGAATGAGGTGGGGCTTCTGGGCTCGTCCAGGGATTACTGCCAGGCCGCGCAGAAAGCCTTTGAGGGACAGGTTCCGCCCCTGCTTCTGCAGGAGGAACAAGAGGCCGGAAACCGACAGGAAGCCGGAAGCTGGCGGGAGGTCTTCGGGGAGGATGCGGAGGAATGCTTCATGGCATATCATTTCGCCGCCGCCCTGGAGCAGATTACCCGGGCAGGGCAGAAAGCATATCCCCTTCCCTGCTTTGTCAACGTATGGCTGAAACAGCATCCCTGGTATCCCGGCTCCTACCCCTCGGGAGGGCCTGTGCGGGAGATGCACCGGATCTGGAAAAAGACTGCGCCCTCCCTGTTCTGCGTGGCGCCGGATATCTATGTGCCTTATGTGCCGGATGTGATGGAAGAGTACAGCTATGAGGGAAATCCTCTGATGATTCCGGAGATCCGGAAGGATGTGGTGACAGCTTCCTATGCCCTGTATGCCGTCACCCATTACAATGCCCTTTGCTATTCACCGTTTGGCATTGAGGATCTGGGAGCGCCGCCGGAGGCCGTGACCGCCCCGCCGCCGGAACTGATTGCGGAGTTGAAGATGGATCCGCTTTCCTTTGACCTGCGGGGCAGCAGGGAGGCGCTGAGCGATGTGTACCGCATGCTGAAAGAGCTGATGCCGCTGTATCTGGAGTACCGGGGGACACCCCATATGAGGAGCTATCTGAAAAAGAATGAGCATGACCTGGGGAGCTTTCACCGGTTTTCGGAGTACGATGTGGAAATCACCTATTTTCCCAAAGCGGACGCCTGCCCGCCTGCGGCGGGGGTGATACTGGAACTGGCTCCCAACCGCTTTCTGATTCTGGGGATGATGTCCCGGTTTCGGATTACCGCCAAGGAGGGGACTGGCAGAAAAGCGGATTTCCTGCGAAAGGAAAGCGGAACTATTGTGGAGGGCAGGTGGCAGCCCTGGCAGCCGCAAAACGGCGATGAGAGAGGGATAACGGTTATGGGGCGGGGCATTACCTGCCATATGGTGGAACTGTTCCAGTATTGAAGGAGCTTGTGAACAGAATAGAAGCAGTTATGTTTAGAAGGAAATTGTGGAAAACATCACATTATACTGCAGACCGCCAGGATTTACAGTGATGTTTCTGGAAAAGTACCTGGTTGGCGGTCTGTAGTCGGGTTGTGCTGCAAATTTGATTGGCGTGCAGTATAGATTCCGGATAATACTGTCTTAGCAACAGATACGGTAGTTCGTATAAGGAAGGCGGATAACGGAATTGGCTTGGAGGACGCAGGCAGAGCGGATTTTCAACGGAGGAAATGTATGAGTAAAAGATATATGGGTGCAGGGCTAACAGCCCCGGAACGTGCACAGGAGCTGCTGAAAGACCTGAGTCTGGAGGAGAAGATGGCACAGGTGAACAGTATCTTCCCCTTCGGGGAGACTTATCTGGATTACGATACAATAGCGGCGGATACCCCTTACGGAATTGGCCATGTGAGCACACTGGAGATGCGCAGGGCGGAGACTTTGGAGGAAGTGGCTTCCTGGCAGCGCAGGGTACAGGAAATCGTGATGGCGAACAGTCCCCATGGAATACCGGCCATGTTCCATATGGAGGGGCTCTGCGGGGCGTTTATCCAGGACAGCACCAGCTTTCCCTCGGGGATTGCCAGGGGCTCCGGCTGGAATCCGGAACTGGAAGAGCAGATTGCAAAGGTGGTGGGGGAGCAGGAAAGCGCCTGCGGATTTACCCACGTCCTTGCGCCGGTACTGGACATTTCCAGAGATTCCAGAATGGGGCGCCAGGGGGAGACCTACGGGGAAGACCCTGCCCTGGCCTCCGCTTTGGGAGTCGCCTATGTGAGGGGGCTGCAGAGCGTGGAATGCGGCGGCAGGCGACCGGAGAGCGTGGCAAAGCATTTCCTGGCGTTCCATAATTCCCAGGGCGGCATCCACGGCACCCACAGCGATACGCCGCAAAGGCTCCTGGAAGAGATTTACGGGAAGCCTTTTCAGGCGGCCATAGCAGAGTCCGGCCTGAAAGGAATCATGCCCTGCTACTGCTCCATCGACGGAGAACCGGCTTCCGTGTCGAAGAGGCTTCTTACCGGCCTGCTGCGGGAAAAGATGGGATTTGCGGGCATCTGCGTCAGCGATTACGGCGGAATCGGAAATTCCCATGAAGTACAGCATATCGGGGAGACCATGGCGGATACGGGGCTCCTTGCCATGGAGGCTGGCATGGATATGGAGCTGCCCAGTGCATCTGGCTATGGGGAAGAGTTGAGAAACATGTTTGCATCAGGGGAAGCAGACATGGAGGTTCTGGACCGGGCGGTGTTGCGGGTGTTGGAGGCGAAGTTTCGGATGGGGCTCTTCGAGCATCCTTTTGCGCTGCAGGGAAAGTCTTTGCAGGACATTTTCGGCAGGGAGGAAGGCAGAGAATTGTCCCTGCGCTCTGCCAGGGAGTCTATTGTGCTGCTGAAAAACAATGGGGTTTTACCGCTTAGGCAGGAGAGGACAGGCAGGGCAGAGAATGGAAGAAAGCTGCACCGAATCGCTCTTGTAGGCCCTCATGCGGACAGTCCCAGGAAGTTTTTCGGCGGCTACACCCATATGTGCATGATGGAGTCGGTCTATGCGGTAGCCAATTCCATCGCCGGGGTAAACGGTACTGTCTGGAATGCGGGAGAGGACGCAGCGCGGATTCCCGGAACGAATATCCAGTCGGATGAGACGGAAACCTTTGAGCAGATACTGCGCCGCCAGAAGCCGGGATGCGCAAGCCTTCTGGAAGAGCTGAGGAACCGGATGCCGGATGCGGAAATCTTGTATGCCCATGGCTATCCCATTGCGGGAGCGGACGAGAGCGGCTTTGAAGAGGCGCTGCAGGCGGTTAAAGAGGCGGATCTGGTCATTCTCACTTTAGGCGGAAAACACGGAACCTGTTCCATGGCTTCCATGGGAGAAGGGGTGGATGCCAGCAATATCAATCTGCCCATGTGCCAGGACGCATTTATGAGAAAGGCTTCCGCTTACGGAAAACCGATGATAGGAATCCATTTCGACGGAAGGCCGGTCTCCAGCGATGTAGCGGATGAGACCCTGGATGCCATTCTGGAGGCGTGGAACCCGGCAGAAACAGGCGCCCAGGCCATTGTGGATGTGCTTTTGGGAGAGTATAACCCCAGCGGGAAGCTGCCGGTATCCGTGGCATATCATGCCGGACAGATTCCGGTCTATTATAACCATCCTTATGGCTCGGCCTGGCATCAGGGAGCCAGTATCGGCTTTGTCAACTATGTGGATCTGCCCCATAAGCCCCGCTATTGTTTCGGACATGGAATCTCTTATACCAGTTTTTCCTATGAGAATCTGCGGATGGAAAAGAAGGAAATACAGGCGGACGAGGCGGCTGTGCTTCATATGGAAATCGTGAATACCGGGAAATACGCGGGAACGGAAATCGTGCAGTTATATCTCTCGGACAAGTATGCCAGCATGACCAGGCCGGTAAAAGAGCTGGCAGGTTTCGCCCGCGTGACGCTGGAACCGGGAGAAAGAAAGCAGGTGACTTTTAAAACAGCCGCAAGCCAGATGGCCTTTCTGGACAGGGACATGCGCTGGAAGATAGAAAAGGGTGTGACAGGTGTGGAGGTGGGGAGCTCTTCGGAGGATATCCGCCTGCGGGGAGAATACAGAGTATTGGATGACGCATGGATTCAGGGGAAGGAAAGGGCATTTTACGCAGAAGTGCAGGTGACGGATATCGAGGATTAACCTGCACAACACCCACGCAGAAAGGAGCGAACCGGGAGGAACAGAAACAAACATTTGTGATTGCGGGTACAAGTCAGCGGTATATATTTTTTTAGACCTCTTTTGATAAGATTATGATTTGACACTTACAATTAATTGGTCTTTTAGAGACATTTTTTCATAGACTTATTTCCTTTCTTCTGTTTCTATTATTCTACAACTAATCAGATAAAAAATAAACAGGTATACATTCCGAAAAGGAAAATGCCTGTTTATTTCCTGCACCCTGTTTGCCAGCGTTAATGATAAGTTAATTTCCATACTTCCTTATCACCGTAAACCTCAGCGTTTGCGGGCTTTCTCTATTAAAGAATAATTTATAAAAATCAGAAAAAGCAAGTGCCGATAAAAAGAAGGCAGGGATATGTAAACCGAAAGCAAACGTGGATTGTGCTGCATGGCAGAACTTTGGCACATCTATTTTTTGCAGGCTGCTATGGTTTTGAATAGAAAGCGTTCTATTGAAAGGGTAAAAAAGAACTTAAGAGATACAATGACAAGAAAAAGTTATTAATGATAAATACTATTCTTTGCTTATTACGGCCCGGACAAAATTCGGCTTGAATGAGATAGAGCCAGATAGTTTCAAAACTATTACGAAAAACTTTACAGCAAGATTTTGATATCATAAAGCTGGATATTGAAGATATCATAGTAATTGGCCTAGCCCTTCATAAGATGGGGTATATTGTCACGGAGATTTTTGACAATGGAAGGAGAGCAGCGGACTTAACATTCTGCAAAGCGTTTTCCGGTTGCATGTCGTACAAGGGTAGAGCACTCGGCTTAACCTGCGTTGTTGTAGATCAGGCGGTATAGCCCCGATTACAAGGGCTGTACCGCCTTTTTGAGTTCCTGTGCGCCCATTGAAATTGAAACCATTTGCATAGGGTGTTTTACAAAGCCGAATTATAAGGCGAGGAAAGTATCCACTGTCAGCTACTTTCCTGCCGATACTCTACCGGCGTTTGCCCGGTATATTTTTTGAACACATTCTGAAAATAACTCTGGGTGGAATAGCCCAGAATCTGGGCGATCTCAGCGGATGTCTTCTTTGTAATTTCCAAAAGCCTTTTGGCTTCATCCATTTTCACCGCAGTAATAAAGTGATTGACTGTCAGGCCTGTTTCTTCCATGAATCGTTTGCACAGATAGGTGCGGTTCATATTCATGGCATGAGAAAGTTCCGCAGTGGTAATGTTCCGGTCCAAGTGAAGCAGAATATATTCTCTGGCACTGCGAATGAGCTGCGATGCGCCGATGCCGCACCTTACTGTTTCCACCCGCCTTGTAAAATCTTCTACCATTCTGGCATTCAGACATATTAAGCTGGCATAGTCGTTCATCAGTTCAGCCTTTTGTATATAGCTGTCACTCAGGGAAAAGGCTATGGACCGGCTTAAGCCGCCTCTGATGGCGGCTCTGGTTACGAGGGTGACAGTGCAGATAAAGAGATTTTTTTCCTGACGCAGGGCATCGGAGGCCATAGACCCGGCGCGCCCTGCCACGGGGCGCTGAAAAAGTTTTTTAATCTCATCTACCCGCCCATACTCCACGCAGGAGAGCATGATGGACTCAATTTCATCTGTGTTATAAACGGTATGAGGCTCTTCGGCTTCCAGGTTGGAAGTCTGAGGAAGCACAGGGAGCTCTTCTCCTGTCAACAGAAGCTGGCTGACGTCCAGCTTCTCATCGTTAAGGAAGAAATTGATCGTGCAGAGGATTTGGAGAAAATTTTGCAGGGGATAGGCGGGAATGGCTGCAAAATAGTCTGTCAGTTCCCTTGCCCGGCTGATATTTTCCCCCATGGTACGGAGGACATTTTTCGCCATAGTATCATCTACCGTAACCTGTGTCACCGGACCCATCACCAGGGAAACGCCGTCCTTCACGGATCGGAATAAGCCATAGTAAAGGAAATTTTCATCCATGTAGTAGCTGACATTACCGGGGTTGCGGAAGATATGAACCTCTTCCATAATGGCAAGATCAGGTTTGAATTTTGTGTGATGATAAAGTCCTGTGAACTGCCCATCTGCATAAAGCCGTACCGGCACGCCGGAGAGGGCTGCAAGAGATCTGGCCAGATAATCATAATCCATATCCGTTCCTCCTGATGGAGATCCTCTGATCTCCCAATCGCTGCGCGATGGCTCTAAAGGGCAAAATCTCTCGTGCGCCTCCGAGACTTTGCCTGAAACATTTTGCATATTTTAACATAAAAAAGACAGAATTACAAGACAGAGGGACACGGGCATTGTATGATATAGACAAAACCAGGGGGAATATCCCCAAAAATTTGGGAGGTTTCAATATGACACGAGAAAGGCTGACAGGATTGCAGTTTCCAAGAACAAGAATCAGCAAAGACAATGTGACCTTTAAGGAAAAATGGCTGGGGTATCTGCTGGGCCCCGCAGGGGCACTGCTCTTAAACGCAGTGCTGGCTACATATTTGAATGTATATTATACGGATGTTTTGAAACTGGGGAGCATATGGGGCGGGGCATTTTTGGTTGTCTTTCCCATTGTGTCCAAGATCATTGACGCTGTTACCAATGTAGTTATGGGCTATGTGATCGACCGCACCCGTACACCGGAGGGAAAGGCAAGGCCATGGCTGCTGTTGTCGGCCCCCTTGCTGACGGTTTCCGGCATCCTTTTGTTTACCGTTCCACGTGCTTCTGAAACGGTTCAGATCATCTGGGTCATGGTATCCTATAACCTGTTTTATTCCTTTGCTTATACCATTTTCAATATGAGCCATAATCTGATGGTGCCGCTGTCCACCCGGGATACCACGCAGCGGGGAGGATTATCCGTATTCAACCAGGTTACCACCATTATGATGAGCGGTATTCTGGTTGCCCTGGTGTTCCCCATGGTTGTCATGCCTATGCTCGGGGTAGACCAGAGGAAATGGATTGTACTTATGAGTGTGCTTTCCGTTTTGGCGCTGCCATTGACTTTGCTGGAGTACTTTTTTACCAAAGAGCGGGTGACGCTGGAGGCACAGAATGCGGGAGAAAATGAGACCGTGCCCTTCGGCAAACAGCTTAAGGCCATCTTTACTGATAAGTATATGTTAATCATCTATGCCTATTTTCTGATCTATACAGCAGGCACCAGCATTAAAAATATAAGCCTGGTCTATTTCTGCAACTATGTTCTGGGAACCTATAATGACGGTTTTACTCAAACCATGCTTTCCGTCATCGGAGGAATTCCCATGGGAATCGGTATTTTTGCCGTCTGGCCTCTGGCAAAGAAATTCGGTAAACGGAATGTCACGCTGGCAGGCTTTATCCTCTATGCTGTGGGCGGGGCTGTCTGCTGGTTGTTTCCAACGAATATGACGGTCATGCTGATCGGGCAGTTTATTAAAAATATTGGAGGTCTGCCCTGTGCCTATGTGTTTATGGCGTTGTTTGCCGACGTGCTGGATCACCTGGAATGGAAGACGGGATTCCGCTCCGATGGAATTGCCATGTCTGTATACAATATTATAGCGGTGGCTATGGTAGGAATCTGTACCGGGCTGTTCAACGGCCTGTTAAGCCATGCAGGATATCTTGCGCCGGAGCTTGTGGATGGCGTTACGGTGGCGGCGGCACAGACAGAAACAGTGCAAAATGCGATTATCTTTGGTTTTGTAGGGCTGGAGGTATTTACAGGCATTATTTTGGCGGTCCTTTTGATTTTCCTCAGTGTGGAAAAGGACATCGGCAAAAAGCAGGCGGAGATCCAGGCCAGACGGAAGGAGGGGTAACATGCAGGCAGTCCGGCTGAAAACAGAATATCTTATCAATCCCGTGGGCATTGATTCTGCGGCTCCCTGGCTGTACTGGAACTGTGAGGGCGGGAAAAAACAGACGGCCTGGCAGATCATTGCGGCAGACCACCGGGACAGGATGCTTTGGGACAGCGGAAGGGTGGAAAGCAGCTCCATGCGGGTGCGCTGGGGCGGGAAACCGATTCCGCCGGGAACAAGGGTGCTGTGGAAAATCCGTCTCTGGGATGAAGATCGGAATCCGGGAGACTGGCAGGAAGCGATATTGGAGACAGGCATCCACAGGTGGGCCGCAAAGTGGATTACCGGAAATTACAGGGTAAACAAAAAAACGCGTTATCCTGTGGACTGTTTCAGGAAACATTTTTCTGTTTCCGGTTTCCAAAAGGCCCGGCTGTATATTACCGCCTGCGGTCTGTATGAGGCATGGCTGAACGGCAGGAGGGCGGGGAATTTTGTCCTGGCACCCGGCATCACGGACTACCGCAAACGGGTGCAGTACCAGACCATAGATGTGACGGAAATTTTGGAAAACGGGGAAAATATCCTGACGGTCTGGCTTGCGGACGGCTGGTACCGGGGAAGCTGCGGGGCATGGGGGCGACGCAACCAATATGGCACAGAGACCAAATTGCTGGCGCAGCTTGAGATTACGCATACGGATGGTTCGATACAGACCGTCTGCACAGACGAAAGCTGGGACTGGAGCAATGACGGCCCCATACGGTTTGCGGATAACCAGGACGGCGAGGTGTATGATGCCCGCATGGCTCCCGGCTATCAGGGAAAGGCAAAGGAGACGGCTCATGGGGTAACGCCCACGGCCTCCAACAATGTGCCGGTGACGGAGCACGAACAGCTCTCTGCAAAACTCATAAAAACCCCCGGGGGAAGTACCGTGCTGGATTTCGGTCAGAATATTGCGGGCTATGTGTCTTTTTCCCTGAGGGCGGAGGCCGGGCAGAGGATAGCTTTACGCTTTGGGGAGCTGCTGGACGAAAACGGGGAATTTACCCAGAAAAATATCCAGTGTGCCAACAAAAAGATTACCACTCCTTTGCAGCAGGTCCTTTATACCTGTAAGGAGGGGATGAACGAGTATAAGACCGCCTTTGCCATTTTCGGCTTTCAGTTTGTGTGTGTGGAAACCGATGTGCAGATCCGGCCGGAGGACTTTACCGCCATGGCGGTTTATTCGGATCTGGAGCGCACGGGCTGGTTTGAAAGCTCAAACCCGCTGTTAAACCAATTTGTGGAAAATACCGTGTGGAGCGCCAGGAACAACCATGCCGACCTGCCCACCGACTGTCCCACCAGAGAGCGCCACGGCTGGAGCGGGGACGCCCAGATATTCTGCTCCACGGCAAGTTTCCTGTTCGATTACAGGAGCTTTGGGGAGAAATATTTACGTGACCTTTATGACTGGCAGAAGCCAGACGGCAAGCTGCCCCAGATTGCCCCGGAGGGCGGCACGGACGCTTACATGAAGGCCATGGACGGCAGCGTGGGATGGGCGGATGCCGGGGTCATTATGCCTTATGTATTATGGAAGCAGTATGGGGATACGGAAATCCTTCAAAAGTTTCTGCCGGGAATGCGCCGTTATGCCGCCTTTATGCAGAAACGCTGCGGCAGATGGTATCCCACGGCAAAACGGACAGGGCTTATGGGGGAGGAGCGAAAGTACCTTTCCAATTACGGTCAGGCTTATGGGGAGTGGGCGGAGCCGGATGAAGTCCATCATATGACATGGAAGGACTGCGCCGTTCCCCACCCGGAGGTGGCCACCGCTTATACGGCTTATGTGATGGACTGTATGGCGGAGATCGAAACTGCGCTGGGAAATCCGGGAGAGGCGAGCGGGTATCGCAGCTTTGCTGCCGGATGCCGGAAATCCTATCAGGCACTGGTGAAGACCGCTGCTTACAGTCTGGACACCGACAGACAGGCAAGGCTGGTGCGGCCCCTGGCCTTTGACCTGCTGGAGCAGGAGCAGGCGGAATATGCGCGGGAAAGACTGCTGCAGGCATTGGAGCATTACGGCTGGCGTCTGGGAACCGGTTTTCTGTCCACGCCGCTGATTCTGGATGTGCTGACGGAGACGGACCTGGAGGCGGCTTATCGGTTACTGGAGAATGAAGAGATGCCCGGCTGGCTGTTTATGCCGAAAAACGGTGCCACCACGGTATGGGAGGCCTGGGAGGGGAGCGCAGCGGTAAACGGTGGTATTGGCTCTTTGAACCATTATTCCAAGGGTGCCGTCTGCCGATGGCTGTTCGATACCATGTGCGGCATACGGGTGGACGGGGAGAATCATTTTACCATTGCACCCAGGCCGGGGGGACACTTTACTTATGCAAAAGCGGCCTATCACAGTGTATACGGGAAAGTGGAGAGCGGCTGGGTAAGAGAGGGAGACCGGGAGGGAGAGAACGGTGAGGCTGGCGGAAATGAAACAATCACCTATACCGTTGTGATTCCGGATAACTGCAGCGCTACGGTTATTTTGCCGGGGAGGGACGCAGTTGTACTGAATCCCGGCACACACATATTTTAAGGGGTGTAAGCGGCGATTCTTCCTGTTCGATTTCATGGATTGTTTGTGCCGCCGTTGGCGGCATGCTTGATGGATTGAAAGTAAACTGGTATGCGCGCCAAAGCGCGCAAGGGGTGTAAGAATGGATATAGAAAAAATAATCAAACAGATGACCCTGGAGGACAAAATCGCCCTTTGTTCCGGGGCGTCCTTCTGGGAGACAAAAAAATATGAACAATACGGTATTCCGTCGCTGTTTATGTGCGACGGCCCTCATGGGCTCAGAAAGCAGGAGCGGGAAAACGGCGCAGATATGCTGGGGGTGAACGAATCCCGCCCGGCAACCTGCTTCCCCGCGGAGGTGACCATCGCAGGAGGCTGGGACCTTCGTTTGACGGAAACCATCGGAACAGCCGTGGGCGAAGAGGCCAGAGAGCAGGGCGTGGGGCTTGTGCTTGGCCCCGGGGCAAATCTGAAACGAAATCCCCTGTGCGGGAGGAACTTTGAATATTTCAGCGAGGACCCTTATCTGGCGGGAAAGCTGGCAGCGGGGTTCATCCGGGGGGTGGAGGGGCAGGGCGTGGGAAGCAGCCTCAAGCATTTTGCCGTCAATTCACAGGAGAAAAGCCGGTTTAATTCCGACAGCATTCTGGACGGGCGCACCTTGCGGGAACTGTATCTGACCGCTTTTGAGATCGCAGTCAAAGAGGGAAAGCCATCCACTGTCATGTGTGCTTATCCGAAGCTGAACGGGGTGCATTGCAGCGATCATAAGGAGCTGCTGACAGATATTCTCCGGGAGGAATGGGGCTTTGAGGGTACGGTGGTCACGGACTGGGGTGCCATGAATGACCGGGTGGAAGGTTTCCGGGCCGGGTGTGACCTGAATATGCCCGGAGGCAGCAGCTATATGGAAAAGGAGGTGCTGCGGGCAGTAAAGGAGGGTACGCTTCCGGAGAGCAGTGTGGACGCTTCCGTCCGCCGTGTTTTGAAACTGGCGTTTCGGGCTGAAAAGACCTTGCAGGAGAAAGGGGAATGCGATTATGACAGTCATCATGCCCTGGCCCGCAGGGCGGCGGAGCAGGGGGCGGTGCTGCTGAAAAATGAGAGAGGGATACTCCCTCTGATGGAAAACGCAAAGATTGCGGTGATTGGAGCCATGGCAAAGAAAATGCGTTATCAGGGGGCGGGCTCCAGCCATATTAACCCCATGAAGGTCAGCCAGCCCCTTGACTTCCTTCCCGGTGCGGTTTATGCCCCCGGCTGTGACGACAGGGGAGACACTACCGAAACCATGATCTCGGAGGCGGTAAAGGCGGCAGAAAATGCAGAAGCCGCGGTGGTGTTTGCCGGCCTGCCCGACCGCTATGAATCGGAGGGCTTTGACCGGGAGAATATGAAAATGCCGGAGGGGCATCTGCGCATGATTGAGGCTGTGGCGGAGGCAAACCCCAACATAATCGTGGTACTGCTCTGCGGTTGTGCGGTGGAGTGTCCCTGGGCGGATCGGGTGAAGGCTGTCCTTTATATGGGGCTGCCCGGTCAGGCGGGGGGAGAGGCCATTGCCAATCTGCTCTACGGCAGGATCAGCCCCTGCGGCAGGCTGGCGGAGAGCTGGCCTCTTACCTATGAGGATGTTCCGTCTTCGGAGATTTTCGGCAGATACAAAGACGCCTTGTATCAGGAGGGTATTTATGCAGGCTACCGGTATTATGACAAAGCGGGTGTAAAGGTTCGCTGGCCTTTTGGATACGGATTGAGTTATACCGATTTTACATATAGTGATTTAGAAATCAGCGAAAAGGCTGAAAATAATGTTGAAACTGACCGGAATGGAGGCTGCGATGTTTCCATAACGGTAACAAATACCGGAAACCGTCCCGGCGCAGAGGTAGTGCAGCTTTATATCACGCCGCCTGAGGGGAAGAGTGGTGTCCGTTGCAGTCTGCACCGCCCGGTGCGGGAACTGAAAGGCTTTCAGAAGGTGTTTTTGCAGCCGGGGGAGAGTACAAAGGTCTCTTTTGTGCTGGAGGAACGCAGCTTTGCTATCTGGCAGGAGGGCTGGAAAGTTCCGGAAGGCAGTTATTCAATAGGGATCGGCGGCCTGTCCGCTGTGATAGAAAAGAGAGGCGGGAGCGTCTCTGTTCCCGACTGGCAGGCGGGTAGCTGGTATGAAACCTGTCAGGGAAAGCCTTCACAAAAAGAGTGGGAAACCGTGATGGGTAAGGCATATGGAGCGATGAGGCCGGTCAGGGGTCAGTTTACCATGGACAACACTGTGGAGGAGATGAAGGAAGATTCCTTTATTATGAAAATCATGTATAAAGCAGTGGAGGCGACAGTTGCCAAAGGATTTGGAGGCAGGGCGGATTATGAAAACCCGGAATTCCGGATGCTGATGGCTTCCTCCGCCGGTTCCCCCCTGCGCAGTATGCAGATTTCCGGCGGTATGAAAGGGGGACTGATGCAGGGATTGCTGGATATGGCCAACGGACATTTCCTGCGGGGAATCAAAAGAATCATCAAAGGGAGATGAGGAAGATGCCGAGTATACAGGCTCATGTAATGAATCTGGTTTTTCGCTGTATGCCCCGGGATAAGCCGGGGCAGCTCCATGATTATGAGGCGGAGCGCAAGCGCAATGTCCGTAAGCCGCCCAGGCGGCAGTAACAGGGACGCTTATGGAGGCGATTTGCGGCTTCCTGGCCCGGTCCTTAAATCCGGGGGATTATATCAGGAAATACTCCGTTGAGTACGCATCTTGGGGAGCAGATTACCGCAGGGGAGTTCAGGCTCCTGTAAACAGGGAATCCTGTCCCCCCGGCAGGACCATTGATATTAAAGCAAACTGCTTATATCAATTCCATTCACCTTCATTCCGTCAAGGAGGCAGTGATATATTTCCAGATTGCTCAGATTACAGTCAGATATCTTCCCCTTTTCCAGATTGGCATCCGATATTTCCACTCCATACAGATTCACATCATGAAAAATGGTTCCGCCCATGTCGCAGTGCTCTATTTTTCTGGATTCAGAGGGTTCTTCCTCTTCGCATTCCGCCCACTCCCCAATGAAATCAGCCACCTCATCGACCGGCTTTCTTTTCGGCGCGGAAGGCTCAAATCCCGCATACCCCACAGCCACTATGGCGACGGGAATCCTTCCGTTGTTCATCTGAAAAATTTCCCGCAGGCATGATTCATCAAAATCACCGCACCAGCATGACCCAAGCCCCAGATCCGTGGCGGACAATAATATATTCTGTACTGCCGCCGCCGTATTCTGGATGTTATACAATGTCTGGCCCCGCTCTCCGTAACGGCCCGCGCTATCATTTTGGTCAATGCACACAATAATCAGGACCGGCGCCTCTGCCAGAAATTCCTGTGGGCAAGCCTCCTCATACACCCTTTTTCTCATGCCGGAATCCTTCACCACATAAAAATGCCACGGCTGGCAGTTTCCGGCGCTCGGCGCATAAACGGCAGCTTTTATCAGCTCCCGTATTTTGTCATCCGGGACATTGCCTTGCCGAAAGTTCCGTATGCTCCGCCTTGTCAAAATCGCTTTTGAAAGTTCCATGTTTTTTTACCTCCCTGATTGGTATCCATATCTCAGTCAGATAATCATCGGCATCTAAATCGCCATCGGAATACCATTCAATCTCCACGCCGCCGGAATGCTCATATCCCGATCCCGGAAACCATTCGCCGTAAATCCTTTTCCATACAGGTTGAATATTTTTTCGCCCATAACAGGGGAAGATGACCCACAAACCTTCCTCCACATACAACTCCACCATATCCTCCGGCACGGCCTCATCGCTGGTGGCAACGATATAATAGTCAACCGTATCCTGTGTATAGTTTGCCAAAGCACCCATGACGCCCCAGAGTTTTCCGTCCGACAGTTTAAAAATGTCTTCAATCATTCCTTTTTCGCGCGCTTCTGCCCACATTTCGGGAACACGTATAAAATTTTGAACGCCATCATTATAAACCGTTTCTTTTATTCCGACAAACCGGAACCCCTGTTTTTTTTCAATGCGGTATTTTAATTCTCCCCGCCCGTTTACAGCGATTTCAAATGAGATTTTCGGATACGCCTTCAGGGAAACACCGGCTTTCTTCGCCTGTCTGGGAGTCACTCCGTGGAATTTGGAAAATGCCCGGGTAAAGGTCGTGGGAGAATCATATCCATATTTTAATGCCGTATCGATCACAGAAACTTTGCTGTTTTGCAGTTCGTAAGCGGCCATCGTCAGCCTGCGTTTTCGGATGTATTCTCCCAATGTGATTTCAGCGATCAGAGAAAAAATTCTCTGATAATGGTATGGCGAACAACCGGCGATCCGGCTGATTGTCGGTATGTCAATTGTATTCTCCAGATTATTTTCGATGTATTCAATGGACTGATTGAGCTGATCTATCCAATTCATACCTGGCTCCTTTGATGTTTCTTAAATATAGCATTGTTTTGAGTCTGTTTCCACACCATTTCCATATCAAAAAGGAGAGTTTTACACATATTTCAGCACCGTTACCACCGAACACTCTTGCGGTGATGTCTTTGGCGACAGTGTGCGTCCTGCTTCCGGTCATTTATTCTGAAAAATGAGTTGCGCCCGCCTGCATAATGGATCAACAACCTTTCACGCCAGTGTAAGGCCGCAGGGGCAAGCCTCATAAAGCTCTTGCTGATCATGGTTTCGCTTGTATCCGATTTCGGATAAAGCGAATATAATACGGACTCGGATAAAAGTCAATAATGTCTTATGTTGAAAGGATAAATTAGAAAATTGTAAAGCGTTCTGCGCAAATGACGAAAGGAAAAATAGCAGAGGGAAGCGGCGCGCCGGGTGGCTGTGAACAGCCTGACGTACAGGTGTAATGCAGGATTACATATATTTCTTTGTTTCCCGGGGACAAATGTATTGCTTGACATAAGTTAAAAAAATGCTATGATTATAATATAAATGATTAGAAAGACGCAGGATCATTTCATAAGCGCCTGCTTAAAGTACTATATAGAGAAAGGATGAATGCGGGGAACATGCAAAAAAACAAAATTGGGGCCAGAAAATTGACGGCGGAGGAAGTCCGTCTGATTTTACCCACCTATAATCAGATATATATGCAGATTGACCAGTTCAGAAGCGAGAAAAATACGGAGCGTGGGTATGAAGAGAAGAAGGAAGAACGGGATATTGATCAGAAGACAAACAATATTGGCATTATCGGTGTAAGGGGAGCGGGAAAGACTTCCATATTAAAGACAATCAGGGCACAGCTACAGGAACACAGGAAGGAAAACAACGATATTGTTCTTCCCATTGTCGTGCCGGAAAATATGTCCGAGTCCAGTACGCTGATGGCTACGATTCTGGGGATGCTCAGTGATGAGGTGGATGTAAAGGACAGAGAGCAGTCCAAAGGGAAAAATGCCGATTGCGTCAGAAAGAGCGATCTTCGCAGCTGCTGCGACGAGGTGATCCGGCAGTATACCTATATTCAGAAGGAGTACCGCGACATCCTGATCCATGAGTACACCACAGACAATCAATATGTGTCGAGCTCCGCGAAGGTTTTCAACTCGGACACGGAATTTATACGTAAATTCTACCAGCTGATTGAGAAGCTGATGAACAAATCAGATCAGGGAAAAGGTCTTTTGTTTGTGTTTATAGACGATATTGACCTGAGTACATACCGCTGCGCGGACGTGGTCAAAACATTACTTTCCTATTTATCCAATGAAAACATCGTCACATTGATATCCGGGGATCTGGATACATTCGAGGAGGCGTTGACGATGGATTTTCTCCGGCAGGAAAAGGCGCTGGAAAAGGATATTCTGGGCAAGAGGATTGGAAATCAAACCGTTTTGAGCAGCAAAAAGCAGCTGGCCTATGAATATTTGAAGAAAATCCTTCCGCCTGTTTACCGACACAATATCAAGCGCTGGTCCCTGGAAGAGAGAGCGGGCTATTATGTTGTAGGAGAGGAAAAGAGAGGGGCGAAAAGCCTGTCCGATTTGCTGGAGGAAGCGCTGGAGGGCTGGGTAGCCCCTGCGTTTTTCCGCTATATGGAAAAAGAGACGAAAATGCCGCTGCCCTATACATATAGCTTGTTTGACAATACTTCCAGAGGCCTTAATAATGTTTACAATGTATTGAGTGACATTGCAGGGGAAAGAAAACAATATAGGGAGGCGCAGGCGCAGAAGGAAAAGGATGGAAACCCCGAAGAAATCCTTGAACAAGGGAAGAGGGCTGAGCAGAGGAAGCTGGAGCAGAAAAAGATGCTGCTGGATACGATTGTTTCCTCAAAAGAGATTTATAACAAATACCGGGAACAGATCCAAAGGAGCATGTACACCATTGGCTTTGACCTGGCGTCCAGCAGGGTATATTTTGACAATGCCCGTTCTATTATTTATGAGAAGCGCCGGGTTGATCCGGACCCCGAGGCTGCAAATAAGAAAGGCAGGGCTAAAAAACAGGAGGAGGGAAAGGCAGACCCTTATGAAATCGAAGAAGCGGCAGATCGTTTCTCGCTGTTTTTGCTGGTGGAATTTGCGGCAAGACTTCTGTATGAAAAGGAGTATGGCAAGATAACGAGTGAGAATGAGTATTATATTAATCTCAAGAACAAAGCCATGGAGGACTTTTTCTTCCACCCGGATATAGCGGAAAAGGTGTTGGATGTGGGTGATCTGGGCTGGGAGGAGGACAGCAAATTCAATCCGGGCAATGCTCGTTTCAGAGAGCTGTCTCTGGGCCGATTAAACAGATGTTTTCTTGTAAAGGGAGATTTGACGTTGAATCTGGCTTATTATAAAAACCTGCCGTTGGAAAAAGCGCTGGAGCTGTACCGGGACAACACCCCCACACAGAAGGAGGGGGCGGACAAGAAGGAAATCGCGGACAAGAAGGAAAACCAGATAAAGAGGGAGAGCGCGCCCCAAAAGGATGATGTGGAACTCAGGCAAAGCGTCATCATTGCTCTCTGGAAAGCAATCACATCCACCGCCAATATGAACGGAATCCCTGTGCCAGACCAGGTTGCGCAGTATTACCCTGTTTACACAATGGAATTTTTATATATCCGGGACCAGCTGTCAGTCTCCAGAACACAGAATGAAGTGATGCGGTTATTTGACGGACTGTGGGATACGGCGTATAGGGCTGAACGCGGTACGGATGCAACCGGCGTGACATGGGCGGCGCTGCAGAAGGAGCAGCGGATCAAGCGCGTGATGATGAATACAATCGCGCAGGACTTAAAAGAAGAGGGGGACAGTGATTCCATAAAGGAAGAATGGGTGGAATTTTCCTGCGACGGGATATCGGGAGGGGATGGAAAGCCTGTTGAACCCGAAGATATCCAAAAAAGAGTGGCCCTTCTGAAAGCAATGGACCGCGGGAAGCTGTGGGGAGAGACAATGGCGGAAGCGGCGGTTGCGTATCTGGAGAGTGAGATTGCCCGATATCTACAGGCAATAAAAAAGTGTTTGTATTACAATGGAGATTATGCGGGAAATTTAGTCAGACCAGAATCGGAAATAACAAAGAAAACCTGGGAACCCAAGCCCGGAGGCGAATGGAGGCTGAATACAAGCGCCGCAGTGAAAAGCTGGGAAGATTTTTGCGAGTCTGAAGACGGCGTGAGCAAGACCAAGTCAAAGCAGACCAAGAAGCAGGTTTGGGAAAAGCTGTCGGGGCATAGCTTCAAAGACAATATGCCCTATGCGGTTTATGAAGACATAATGGAAATACTGAGGAAACTGGCCGCAAACGACAAGGTCTGGTATGGAAGGGCGGAAGCCCAGAAGGTGCTGGACTCCCTGCAGCTTGGCTACGCGGTTCTGGATTTGCCGCAGGGCACCGATTACAGCTGGTACAACGAATCCTATTTCATTTTCCTTCTCCAGTGCTATTATAAATATAAAAGGTTTGTGGGAGACGCGGAGGGCATATCCCGGGACGCCTCTCTTCTGGCTGAAATTGCCACCGTGCTGTCTGACGCGTATCAGAGATCGGACGAGCAGATTATGAATACATTTGTGGACAGACTGAACGGGGAGCTGGCGAAAGAAAATGCGGATACAAAAATCAGCATTGAGGAGTACGAAGAAATATTTGCCGGAATAAAGGAAGGAAGCAAACGATGATCAATGATTCCATCAACCGTTTCCTGGGTGTCCTGTGTTATCCCTTTGCTTCGATGGATGTATTCCGGCGGGACCTCATCTCGGAATATATCCGGGAGGTCAACAGCGAAGAGAAAGAGCAGGCGAAGCAGACACGAAGCTGTCTGAAAGAGCAGGCGAAGCAGATACGAAGCTGTCTGAAAGCGCAGTTAGTGGAGTACATTCGCCGGAATTACAATATCTATTCCTATGATGAGATTTACCTGTACCTTGAAAAGTGCTTTCTCTGTTCCGCGGAAAAATATGAGGACGGACAGCAGCTTTATCTGCACATCATGCGGAAAATGGCTTCCACTCTGATTTCTCACCGGGATGGAAGGATTGTTTTCAAATACTGGAGGAATGAAGGGGATGAAGAACTTTTTGGCGGATTTGCGGGCAACAATAAGGTAGCACTGTTCCACAGCTTAAACTGTCATGTCCCCATGGATGTCATTGCAATACTTTATATGATTGAGAATCAGAAAAGACAGGATGCAGGATGTCTGGACTACTTTTACGGGAACATTGAAGTGGCCGACCGACAGCTGTCCGGAGTCCTGGAGGCGGGCGTTGCCGAAAATCATTTACATAAGGGGGTATCCAGGACCTTTTCCAGCATATGGGATTCTCTGATGGAGCCGTTGACGACAGAGAGGGCGAAGTCTTTCTGGGGCAGGGAGTTTGTGAACGGCACAAAGGAACAAAACAGAAAAATCATTTTTTATATTTTGGCCTGCGGAATCGCCAGAGCCTGTCTGGCGTTGGAAATACAGGGAAAAGAAGTGGCGGAACTGGAGAGCTTTATGGAGGATTTCGCCCACGGGCAGGAATTGGATGATTATTTTAGGGAAAAATTTCAGAATCAGACAGAGAAGGAGATCACGGACTTTTACTTTGCAAAGTGGGAGGTCCTGGAAAAATATCTGCCTCCGGAGTCCTTTCAGGACAGGCTGTGCATGCGGATATTCGGACAGGATCTGCACACTTTGGATGAAAATGTATTTTTATATTATGCCTTGCAGGACATGCTGGACGGTGAGGAACAGGAGGCCGGAGAGGGAAAAAAGAAGAGAAGACAGAAAAGTATCATGCAGTATTTGCGGTTCAGGAATTATCTGTTCCATATCAGCGTACAGCAGAAGACCATCAAGGGGCTGGATTATTTTCAGCAGGCCCATTACAGTGTAAATTCGGCATTGAACCATGCGAATATCCATGATTTCTGGGAGAAGGCCATTCGGGAGCAGTTACAGAATCAGGATTTACACAAAATTGAGTTTCGCTCGTCCATGCCCTTATCGGAAAAGCGATTCAGACAGGAGGTACTGGATTTCCTGAAAGCCTACCGGAAAATTTTGACAGAGGATTACTGTGTGCAGGAAGGAGAGGAATATATTCCATACCGGCGTCTTCCCCAGGTGGGGCTGGTGATACACTTTCTGAAAAGACCGGATGATTCTGTCCCGGAAAAATGCGTTCAGAATGGAAAAGATGACTGTACCTATCTCCTGTTTGGCAAACGGCAGGAGGAATATGAAGGGCAGATTGGGGCATTTACGCGTCTAAGGACGGAATTTGTGGAACTGAGCAGGTATCTGGTGGGAATCGACGCCGCGAGCCTGGAAAATTCCACACCGGTCTGGGTGTTCGCGCCCATCTATGAAAACGCGCGGGACAGCAGCGTTGAACGGATCGGAAGAAAGAGCAGAGCAGGCGACTATATGCAAAGTCTGGGATTTACTTTTCATGCGGGGGAGGATTTCCGGCATATTCTGTCAGGGCTGCGCAGAATAGATGAAGCGGTGGAATATCTGAAGTTCCACGCAGGGGACAGAATTGGCCACGGAATTGCTTTGGGAATGGAACCCAGAAAGTGGAAAAACCAGAATCCGGTGATTATTATACCGCGTATTGAGGCGCTGGAGAATTACCTTTGGGCATACGATATGCTGAGCGGAAATTATGGTCATTTTCAGGCCACCATTCTGGCGTATATCGAGAAGCGGATTTGCGGGTTGGCGGGAAGAATATACGGCGGAACCGGAGACGAAGAGGAGCAGGAGGGGATTGGGATAGAAACTCTGCTGGCGGGATATCACAGACTGTTTACGGATTACAAATGTCGGCTTAAAGATGAAGCTTATACCCGAAAAGTAAAAGAGGGTCTGTGCGACAAGCTGTTTCGCGGAGAGAAGATTCTCTGGGACGCCCGACTGCTCACAGCGGCCAGACATTGTAAAAGGTTTGTAAAAGAAATGGAACAGCCCATTCATTATGAGGTCACCGAACAGGATGTACTGATTGTAGAGGAAGTCCAGAAAATGTTGAAGGAAAAACTTGGAAGGATGGGAATTGTAATTGAAGTGAATCCGTCCTCCAATATGGCGATTGCGGATTTGGACAGAATGGAAGAGAATCAGCTGTACCAGCTGGACCGTATAAATGACCGGCAGAATTTGATTGTCTGTATTAATTCTGACGATCCCGCGGTCTTCAACACCAATGTGTCAAATGAACTTGCGTATATTTACTACGGTATGTTGGAACAGAAGATCAGCAGGGAAGCGGCTTTGCTCTGGATCGACAGAATCAGGAAAAACGGAATGAACAGCTCCTTCATCCATCATCAGGAACCGGATGCGCAGCTGCTGAAAAATCTGGACGAACTCATTCAGAGTATGTAAGGGACTTAACTCTATGGAGCCATCGCGCAGCGATTATAACAGGAGGAAAAACGATGAAAGTGACAACAGTAGTGATTGCCGGAGCAGGAGGCAGGGGAAGGCTGACCTACGCGCCTTATTCCAAACAGTTTCCGGACGAGATGAAGCTGGTGGCAGCGGCGGAAAAGATTCCGGAGAGACTCCGGGAGATACAGCGGGAGTACGCGCTCTCTGAGGAACATTGTTTCTCCTCGGTGGAGGAAATGTTCGCGCGGCCCAGACTGGCGGATATGGCTTTTATCTGCACCCAGGACAAGGATCATGTGCGGCACGCATGCCTGGCCCTGGAGAAGGGATATGATCTGCTGCTGGAGAAGCCGGTGTCTGACGATGTGGCGGAGTGCCGGCGGCTGCTGCAGAAGGCCGAAGAGCTGGGAAGAAGCGTGACAGTCTGCCATGTGCTGCGGTATGCCCCCTTTTATCAGAAGCTGAAAAAACTTCTGGAGGAGGGCGCGGTCGGGCGGATTATCTCCATACAGGCCAGCGAAAATGTAGGCTATTGGCATCAGGCGCACAGCTTTGTGCGGGGCAACTGGAGAAACAGCAGTGAGACCAGCCCCATGATCTTACAGAAATGCTGCCACGACATGGATCTGCTGGTCTGGCTTACGGGAAGCCGCTGCCAGCGGATCTCCTCCATGGGAAGCCGCTCTTATTTCCGGGAGGAAAACGTGCCGCAGGGGGCGCCCCGCTACTGCCTGGAGGGATGTCCCGTAAAAGAGGATTGCCCATATGACGCAGAGAAAATCTATGTGACCGACAAGGTGACAGGCTATGACGCGAAGGGGGCCGGCTGGCTGCAGAACGCGGTCATGGTGAAGCCCACCAGAGAGGGACTTCTGGACGTTTTGCAGACCAGCCCCTACGGCAGATGCGTGTTTCGCTGTGACAATGACGTGGTGGACAATCAGTCCATTACGCTGGAGATGGAAAACGGTGTGACCGTAGGATTCCATATGTGCGGACTGAACCGCAATAATTACAGATCCATCCATATTATGGGGACAAGGGGAGATATCACCGGAAACCTGGAAGAGGAAGAACTGGTGCTTCACAGATTCGGCGGAGAGGAGGAGACTCTGCGGATCAACGCGGCGGAGACGGCTTCCGGGCACAGCGGCGGAGACTTTTGCATGCTCCACGATATGTTTGAAGCGAGAGACCAGGGCAGGGCGGCCCTGACATCCCTGAGACAGTCTCTGGAAAGCCATTATATGGCTCTGGCCGCGGAGCAGTCCCGGCGCTCCGGCGGCAAAAGGATTCTGCTGGAGGAGTTTGTAAACGAGAACGGAAGCATCAGGAATATGGTGGAATGACAGGAGCAGTGCCTCCGGGATGAAAATCCCGGAGGTATTTTTCGTATAACGGTATTTTAGAGTATATGAAGGGGATTCCATTATTCACAGTACAATATTATTGTAAGTAAATAGGACTGGAATGAGTCCCATGGCTCTCAAAAATGTAATAAAATATCTCTAAAAGAGGTGGAACTGTTGGAACAAAAGATTAAGCAGGATTGCAGAGGGAATATAGGGAAGAATATCAGGGAAATAAGAGTTTCCAAGGGAATCGGACAGACCGAGCTGGTCCGCCTCCTGGATTTGCAGGGAATCCCCATTACAAGGGAATGTCTTGTGAAAATAGAGCGGGGAATACAGCATGTGCAGGTAGAACAGCTGAGGGCGATCAGGGACGAACTCAACACCACCTATGACGAACTGTTGAAATGAACTCCAGGATAGTATAAAGGGATGATTGGCAATATGGCAAAGTATAAGGTTAAGACCCGGGGATATCAGCTGATCGTGAAGGCAAGGCTTGCGCTGAAGGAAAAGCTGGATGAAGGACAATTCACCCTGTTTTCGGACAAAAATATCAGAGGATTGCTGAGGCCAAAACGTCTGGGCAGGAATGCCATACAGTATTCGGGTCCGGTTGGAATCAGCCTGGCGGAGAGACTGAAAAAGCCGGTGAACAAGTATGATTTTCTGTTTATCATGGAGCAGATTGTGGTCATCTTTCAAAAACTGAAAGCCAATTCCCTGGCGGCCGGTCATTTAATTCTGGATGTCCGGTATGTATTTATAAATGAAACCACAAAGGAGGTACTGTTTATCTATCTTCCGCTGGAACAGGCAGGGGAGGGGGCGGATATATTTGCCTTTATGGAGTCCGTCATTTATTCCGTGACTTCTGCCCAGGAAGACGATATGGATTATATA
Organism: uncultured Acetatifactor sp.; assembly: GCA_910583845.1. Classification (GTDB taxonomy): domain Bacteria; phylum Bacillota; class Clostridia; order Lachnospirales; family Lachnospiraceae; genus Acetatifactor. The sequence continues at coordinate 209,259 of CAJUAB010000003.1, read as the reverse complement.
TCCCGATTTGTGTATTTTATCAAGAGCCTGAATACCTATGACGGGGACAGGATTGAGAGATTTATAAAGAGCGAGGACAAAAGTGTTGTCAGCACTATAAAAAGGCATGATACGCGGAAAAGCAGCCCTGCGCCGGATCAGCCGGCCGATGGTCAGAACCGTAGTGGGGGCCGGAGCGGGGCAGCAGGTCCACGGGACCGTGGAGAGAACGCAGGGCGGCCGGACCGTGAGAGATCCGCAGGGTCGCGGGAGGATGAGGAGTCCACAGGCCTGCTGGACAATGAGGAGTCCACAAGAGTGCTGGAGGATGAGGAAGCCACAGGGCTTCTGGAGGATGAGGAAGCCACGGGTCTTCTGGAGGACGAGGAGGCCACAGGCCTTCTGGAGGACGAGGAAGCCACGGGTCTTCTGGAGGATGAGGAGGCCACGGGCCTGCTACAGGAGCAGCCCCAAAGATCCGCGTCGCTGCGCAGACTGCGTACAGACGAGGTCATCTGGATTACCGGGCCTGTTTTCCGGATCGGAAAGGGAAAAAATTCTTCGGATTATATCGTGCGGGATAACGAAAAGGTCAGCAGGACCCATGCGGATATTGTCACCCGGGGCGACAGATATTTTATCATGGATCTGAAGTCCACCAACAGGACATTTATAAATGGCAGGCCAATCCCGGCACAACAGGAGATGGAAATATTTGACGGTGATCATCTGAAGCTGGCTGATGAGGAGTTTGAGTTCAGGATATAGCAGGGGACGGTGAAAACGTGCATTTTACTGTTACGGCAGATACGGATGTCGGAATAATAAAGGAAACCAATCAGGACAGCATCGTTGTCAGACATGGGAAATACTCCGGGGGAGAGGTGCTCATGGCCGTGGTCTGTGATGGGATGGGTGGACTGGAAAAAGGAGAACTTGCGAGCGCCACGGTAATCCGGGCCTTTTTGCAGTGGTTTGGAGAGGAACTGGCATACGAGCTGGAGAATCCCGACATGCGGGTGATCGGAGCCAGGTGGTCCCTGATGCTGAAAGAGCTGAATGCCAGGATTCTGGAGTACGGACAGGCCAGGGGAATTTCTTTGGGTACGACCTTTACAGGTATGCTGTTCGTGGGCGAACAATATGTGATTGTACACGTGGGAGATACCAGGGCCTATCAGATCGGAAAAGGTATCCGGCAGATAACGGCTGACCAGACTTTTGTGGCCCAGGAGATAGAGCGGGGAGACATGACGGCGGAACAGGCCAGAACGGATAAGCGCAGAAATATGCTTCTCCAATGTGTGGGTGCATCCGATCTGCTGAAGCCGGACGTGCTGGTGGGGCGTACGGAAAAAGGCGTTTATATGCTCTGTTCTGACGGGTTTCGGAATGAGGTGGCAAAGCGGGAGATCTTTGACGCTTTCAATCCCGCCAGGAGTGTGAGCAGGGAGGCCATGCACACAAATGCAAGGCGTCTGATAGAGCTTGCGAAGGAAAGACAGGAAAAGGACAATATATCCGTAATACTGATCAGAGCTGACTGGGAGTGATCACACATGGCTGAGGCAGGTTTGATTATTGGTGGAAAATATGAGATATTGACTGAGATCGGCAAGGGCGGTATGTCCGTTGTATACCTGGCCAGAGACACGCATCTGAACAAACAGTGGGCAGTCAAGGAAATCCGGAAAAAGGGGAAGGGAAAAGAAGACGAGGTGGTGGTGAAGAGTCTGTTGGCGGAAGCCAATATGATGAAAAAGCTGGATCACCCGGCGCTGCCCCGCATCGTGGATATTATAGAAAACAATGTGACGATTTACGTCGTGATGGATTATATTGAGGGCCTGTCGCTGGACAAGATATTGGCGGAGTACGGCGCGCAGCCGGAGGAACTGGTCATAGACTGGGGAAAGCAGATCTGTGACGCGCTGATCTATCTGCATGGACAGAAGCCTCCCATTATCTATCGGGATATGAAACCGGCCAATGTCATGTTGAAGCCGGAAGGCAATATCAAGATTATTGATTTCGGAATAGCCAGAGAGTATAAGGAGCAGGGGCTGGCAGACACCACCCTGCTTGGCACCAAGGGGTATGCGCCGCCGGAACAGTACAGCGGCCAGACGGATGCCCGGTCGGATATTTTTGCGTTGGGGATGACGATGCATCATCTGCTCACGGGAATCGATCCCAGAGCGGGGGAGGCATACGCGCCGGTGAGGATGTGGAATCCGGAATTGTCCGAGGGCATCGAACTGATCATCAACAAATGTGTGGAACCCGCGGCGGAAAACAGATACCAGAACTGTCAGGATATTTTGTACGATCTGGAGCATCCCGGACTGATCACCAAGGACTATAAGAGAAAACAGAAGAGAAAACTCCGCATATTCAGCGCCTCGCTTACTCTTGCGATTCTCTGTCTGATCTCGGGTATAGTTTGCGGAAGAATGTCTGATTACATCAATAACAGCGACTATGATGTGCTGGTATCCACCTCCACGGCATCTTCTCTGGAGGACAAGGTCGCCAGCTACAAAAGGGCGATAGAGATCTATCCGGAACGCACATCGGCCTATCTGTATCTGCTCCAGGCCTACGAGGACGAAGGGCGATTCAGCAAGGCGGAAAACGATGAATTTCTCGCGCTGTACAATGCCCACAAGGATTCCTTTGACGATTCCGGTACGGATGTTGCCGAACTGAAATATAAAATCGGTATGATGTATTTCAACTATTATACGGAGGATGACGGCGGATACAGCTTTTCCACGAGAGTGCAGAAGGCATACTCCTTTTTCGTGGAAAACTATGAAAGCGGAACGGAGTTTGAAGGAAAGACCTTGTCGGACTGCTATTACCATATCTGCTCATTCTACAAGAGATACATATTAAGCGCTTCCACGGTGGAGGAGGCGTCAAGGGATAACTTTGAGATTTTATTTACTACCATAGAAAGCGCCCTGAGCAGTGTGGAAAGTGCCGGGGCTTATGATCAGTTGTCCCTGTATAACGGAGCATTCATGCTCCTGTATGATCAGAGAAACAACATTGTCCAGGTGAACGTGGAACAGGAGGAGGTCCTGTCCCTGCTGGAAAAGGTGCGCGACCGCGCCGCCGCCCTGACCGTACAGAAGGAACAGTCTCAGAAACTACAGCAGGAAATACTGGACAATTATGACGCCTACAGAGAGGCGATTGAGAGGGCGTATAGGAATGCGCAAGAGAGGGCTTAAGTATGGCAGAGACATTATCCGTGATCTCGCTTATCTCGTTCCTGGCCGCCGGTGTGTTTGCCATACTGGCTGTTGTCCTGTGGTTTGTGTTTCATATTCCCACTGTGGCGGGAGAATTGTCGGGGAGAACGGCAAAAAAAAGTATAGAGCGCACACGCAGAAATAATGAGGAGGCGTCAAAGAATTCCCGGGGCGCAGGTCCTGTCAGAGACAGGGGGAAGAACTCTCCCGCTGATGGGAGACAGGCCGGGAAGAACTCTCCCGCCGATGGGAGACAGACCGGGAAGAACTTTCCTGCCGATGGGAGACAGACCGGGAAGAACTCTCCCGCTGATGAGAGACAGACCGGGAAGAACTCTCCCGCTGATGGGAGACAGGCCAGGAAGAACAGAAGCGAGGGGGGCGGCGTGGAGACGGCGCTGCGGGCTGAGAGCGCAGCCGGGACGCGGCGCAGGGAAACAGTGCAGCAGAGCGGGGAAACGGCGCGGCGAAGCAGGGAAACAGCGCAGCAGAGCAGGGAAACGGAAGTGCTGGCGGACACGGGGAGTCTGGAGGCTTCAGGCAGCGGGAACCCACAGCGCCGGATGTCTGCCGTAAAAATAGAGTTACTGGAAGAAATATTATTTATACACACAAAAGAGGTGATTGAGTGAATCGGATGAAAAGACGACGGCTGTACTATCTGTTGTCCGCGATTCTGTTGTTCTGTTTCTCCGGCACATTTCTGCTGATGCCTGTGGCAGGCAGGGCCGACCGGGAAAATGTCAGAGCGGCCCTTGGGACCGTGGGCGTGTTGTTCTGGCTGACGGGAATCGGAGGCTATACACTGCTGGTTCTGGCCCGCAGGCTGGACGCAGGGAGCGAAAGAGCGGAGAGAAAAGCCGGAAATAAAAAGAGAGAGAACACAAAGCCGGACTTCCCTGTGGGCCGGGCCGCAGTGGCGCTGGACATTGTCGTCGCGGCGGGAGTCGTGACACTGCTTGTGTGGTCCGGAAAATGGTTTATGCAGCGCTATGGGGCTTATGTGGTGCTTTTCATCACAACGATGGCTTTTCACGCGCGTCTTTTGATTGGCAGCAGGCCGGGCAGAGGAAGCAAATCCCTCCAAGGGGAACAAAAGGCCAATCAGGATGGAAAGGCGGCTGACCAGGGAGAAAAGAAGGCCAATCAGGATGGAAAGGCAGCTGACCAGGGAGAAAAGAAGGCCGGTCAGGATGGAAAGGCAGCTGACCAGGGAGAAAGGAAGGCCGGTCAGGATGGAAAGAAAGCGGATCAGCGCGGGAGAAAAACTGACAGGAATGTAAAGAGAGCGGATCAGAGTGTAAAGAAAGCTGATCAGGGCAAAAAGAAAACTTATCAGGGTGGAAAAAAAGATAACCAGGGTGGAAAGAAAGGCACCGGGAAAAAAGATGTGGATCGTGGATAAAATGTTAAAAAGACACAGTGTACAAAAGCGTCTGGCCATCGTAATGTCTTTTCTGATGGTGCTGAGTCTGCTGTGGGATTCCCATTTGCAGGTGAGAGCGGACAGAGAGACAGTGGTTATCACGGTGACAGACATAGACGGAGTTCCTGTGAGCGGAGCTTCCGTCAGCTACAAGATCTCAGCGGGCCCCGCCGGGAGCGTGTCGGGGGATAACGCGCAGGCATCAGGGGGTGTCGCAGGGTCTGTGCCGGGAAACGGCACAGAGGCGTCAGGGAACGCTGCCGGGAGCGTGTCGGGGGACGGCACAGAGGCGTCAGGGAACGCTGCCGGGAGCGTGTCGGGGGACGGCGCCGGAGCGTCAGGGGACGCTGACGGGCCCGCACCGGGGGACAGCGTAAGCGGCGGGAACGGGAATACGCCGTTGCCGGATATAACCGGAAGCGGTGCCACGAATATCCATGGAAAAATGGAGATAGAGATTCCCGATTTTGCTGAAGGAATGACAATCTCCATGGAGATCTCCCAGGAGGGATTCGGTGTAAAAACGGTTGCGGAACAGCCCCTGGAAGCCAGAATGGCGGTAACGCTCAGAAAACTCCCCGAAATACAGGCACTGGACGGCGTATATAACAAATTGGACCAGGAGCTTGTCACAGTGGCGGGCAGTGAGGAGGCCGGGGACATGATCCGGTATTCCGCAGATGGCGTCAACTGGCAGGAGAATGTGCCGACAGGAAAGGCGGCGGGAGAATACGCCGTATATGTGCAGGTGTCAAGAGCGGGATATAAACCGTTTGAGTCCGGAGAACTCACGGCCATTATCAGAAAGGCGGTTCTGAATGACGTGGGGGCTATTCCCTATAGTTCGGACTACGACGGAAAGGAACATCCAGCCCTGACCTTCTCCCGGCTGGAGGACGGGGACAGAGTTACCTGTACCTGGCTGAAAGGCGGGACGGCCGCGGACATCCACTTCGTCTACAACGGCCCTGACTCAGTGCGGGTACCGGCATTCCGGAATGCCGGTGACTATGCCGTCCATGTCAGAGTGGAGAGAGACAACTATGAAGTATACGAGGAGGATTTTACAGCGGTAGTAAAGGCAGCGCCAATTCAGGGGCTGTCGGCAACTCTGCGCAGCGGCCTGGTTTATGACGGGCAGGAACAGGATTTGCTGGAAAAGATTAACGGGCTTCGGGAGGGAGACCGGGTCTATTATGCCCTGGGCCCGGGAGACGAACCGCAGCCCACGGAGTGGATGGAGCTGACAGAAGCGCAAAGGCCCCGGGCCTGTGACGCAGGCAGCTACAGAGTGCGCTTGAAGGTGGAACGGGAGAATTATAAGGACACGGAGATTGAACTGTCTCCTGCGAAAGTATGTATTGCGAAAGCGGAGCCGCTCCTTACATTTGTGGAAGAGCCTGTGGCAGACACCGTGGATTTTGACAGGCAGGGGGACAATGTTTACAATTTCTCCGTGAGCTGTAATGAACTGGGGCCGCAGGATATCATGTACACCGTGGAAAATGTGGCGGGGGAGGATCAGACGGACATCGCGGATATCGCGTCCATCGTGAAGCGTGGTGAAAATGCCGGGAAACTGACCATTATCCGGTCAGGCCATATCATCAGAATCACGGCCTCCACAGCGGAGACTGACAACTATGTCAGTGTGTCAAAAAGTTTTGTGCTGTCTGTCCGGGCTACGGATGAGGATCTGATCAGATTCGCGGACAGAGAAGTCCGTTTTACCCTGGGGACAAAGGACACGATTGCCTCGCAGGCGGCGGAAAAGAGCCATGAGGATGACAATGGGGCCATATCCTACCAGGGACAGGTGACAGGTTTTCCCGGCGGCTTTGAGGATATAGGAATAGAACTCTCCGACAGCGGTCAGGTCACGCTGAAAGATCTGAAACTATTGAGCGAGGCCCTGGAAAAAAGGGGAAGCCTTTCGATTGTCATCACTGCGCTGAAAGAAGCGGGAACCAAAGAATATGAATCGGAAAGCCGGGAAGTCTACGCCAGGTGCAAGGCGCGCTACACCATTGTCCTGTCCACGGAAGGGATTCCGGACGGGGCCTACGCCCAATATAATCCGGAGGGAGAGGAAATCCTGCCGGAAAATCTGTCCGACGGATGGTATAATACGGCGGTGATCGTCCGTCCCGCGGAGGGATATACTATAGCCAGGGACAAGGTTACAAACGAGTACGGCCCGAGTGTGGTATTTGGAGGTGAGGGGACCGGCAAAAAGGGAGACCAGGGTGAGAAGCGCAGAATCATCTATCTCAGGAATGAAAGCACCGGCGGAATCACTGCTCCCATCACAATTGATCTGGAGAAGCTGGACAACGAGAAACCCTATGACCTGCAGATCTGTTTTCCCGGGGCGGACGGGCACATGCAGGACGGGGTAAAATATTACGATGGGGAGATCACGGTAGTCTTTACCGCAAGGGACGATACTTCGGGCGTGGATACATTCAGCTGGTCGTATGTGAGCACAGGCGCTCCCGGCACCGCAGGTGTCCCTGGAAGCGTGGACGTTCCCGATGGCGCAGTAAAGACTGTCGGCGGCGAAATCCCGGCGGTGCGGGACAAGACAGATCCCACAAGGTATACGGCGTCCCTGACGCTTCCGGAGAGAGACGCGGAGCAGCTGCGGGGGTATCTGGAGGTATCCGCCAGGGACAGGGCGGGAAATGTGTCGGATTTGCTGCGGGAGGGAGACGTCTTTGTGGTGGATACAATACCGCCTGTCCGGAGCGTCAGCTACGGGCTGCGGGATGAGGGCGGAACCTGCCAGACGGTAGGGACAAAGCATTACTTTTCCGGTCCGGTGGACTTTGTATTTCATGTTACAGAGGCGAACTTCCTGGCGGAGGATGTGCATATCACCGTGTCGAAGGACGGGGCAGAGGCCCGGGAACAGTCGGTTTTGTGGAATCCCACGGATGCGGCGGGGGAGTATGAGGCCGTGCTCACATTGGCAGATGACGGGGATTATGTGGTGGGTATGACTTATACGGACCGCTCCGGACATGAGATGCAGCCCTACACTTCGGAGACCATCGTGGTGGATACCACGGCTCCGGTGATTTCCTTTGCCTATGCGGACTACAGCGCGGCGCGCCCGCAGACGGCCACCATCACCGTGACAGAGCACAATTTCCGGCAGAGTGACCTCTCCGTGTCTACCCAGGCCAGGGATATTACAGGGCTGGACGTGCCGGTGGAGGACCTGGAGAAGTATCTGCAAAGCTGTCAATGGGAGCATGAGGGCGATGTACACAGAGCGCGGATCTCGGAACAGTTTGCAGATGCCATCTACGTTCTGACCTGCAATTACCGTGACCTGGCGCTGAACCCGGCGGCAGAGGTCAGGACGGCCCCCTTTGTGGTGGACCACACCCCGCCGAAGACGGATAAAATGTCAATCAGCTACTCCCTGTCCATAAAGGATACGGTGCTGGCGGCCATCACTCTTGGGTTTTACAACCCGGCGGTCACCGTCACCTTTACGGCCTATGACGAAACGGCGGGAGTGGATTATTTTACATGGAATTATAAGCGCCAGGAGGGTGCCAGCGCGCAGAATGTGGAGCAGTATGCGGACACGAGGACAGCCGCGGCAGGGGACCCTGTGGACAGAGCGAAATTTACCGCGTCCGTGACGCTGCCCGGGGAGCAGGCCCAGCAGCTTCGGGGAAGGATCGCCTTTACCGCGACGGACAGGTATGGAAACGTCAGTGAAAAGCTGACGGACAACGGCCATGTGTTGGTGGTGGACACCGTGGCCCCGGTGATCGCGGTATCCTGCTCTGCGCCCGATGATGCGTCCGGCGGCAGACTGTATTATAACCGGGCGATGACGGCCACATTTACAATTACGGAGGCCAACTTTTTCCCTGAGGACGTGATCGTGATGCTTGTCAGAGACAATGGCGACCCTGTGCAGGTCATGCCTGTATGGAAGGATATTTCGGCGGATGTGCATGTGGGAACCTGCATGATTGAAGCGCCGGAGGATCATACGGGGGATGGGGATTATGTATTTACGGTGCGTTACACGGACCGGAGCGACAACGCGATGGAGGTCTGTACCTCCAGGACCATTGTCATCGACACCATGCCGCCGGAGCGCAGTGTTGCCTACGGACTGCGGGAGGAGGGCGGAACCAGCCAGACGGTGGGGACCAAGCACTACTTTTCCGGTCCCGTGCGCTTTGCGTTCACTGTAACGGAGAGGAACTTCTTCGCGGAGGATGTACATGTCACCGTGTCCAGGGACGGGGCAGAAGCCCGGGAGCAGTCTGTGACGTGGATGCCCACGGATGGGGCGGATGAGTATACCGCCGGGATTGTTCTGGAGGAGGACGGCGATTATGTGGTGGGCATGACTTACACGGACCGTACCGGTCATGAGATGCGGACTTACGTCTCAGAGACGGTAGTGGTGGATGCCACGGTTCCGGTGATTGCCTTTGATTATGAGGATTACAGCGGCGAGCGTCCCCAGACGGCCACCGTCACCGTGACGGAACACAATTTCCGGCAGAGCGATATCTCGGTGACTACAGAGGCAAAGACCATTACGGGACTGGATGTGCGGGCGTCGGATTTGCAGAACTATCTGCAAAACTGCCAGTGGGAGCATGAGGGGGATGTACACAGGGCGCGGCTGTCGGAACAATTCGCGGATGCCATCTATGTCCTGACCTGCAATTACTGTGATCTGGCGTTGAATCCGGCGCCGGAGGTCACAACAGAGCCCTTTGTGGTGGACCACACGCCGCCGTCCCGGGACAGAATGTCGGTCCGTTATTCCACTTCCGTTACGGATACGGTGCTGGCCGCTATCACCCTTGGATTTTACAACCCGGCGGTCACCGTTACTTTTACGGCGTATGACGAAACGGCGGGAGTGGATTATTTTACATGGAATTATATGCGCCAGGAGGGTGTCAGCGCGGAGAATGTGGAGCGGTATGAGGACACGCGGACAGCCGCGGCGCAGGATGCGATGGATAAGGCGAAGTTTACCGCGTCCGTGACGCTGCCCGGGGAGCAGGCCCGGCAGCTTCGGGGAATGATTGCCTTTACCGCCACGGACCGATATGGGAACGAAAGCGTAAAACTGACGGACAGCGGCCATGTGCTGGTGGTGGACACCATAGCGCCGGCCATCACGGCGGCGTACTCGGAGCCCGATGATACGTCCGGCGGCAAATTGTATTACAACAAGGCGCTGACAGCGACGTTTACGGTTACAGAGGCAAATTTCTTCCAGGAAGATGTGGTGGTAACGCTTGCGAAGGACGGGGAAGCCCCGGTTCGGGTTCTGCCGGTCTGGAGGGATCTTTCCGCCGATGTGCATGTGGGAACCTGTGTGATTGAAGCGCCGCAGGACCACGGCAATGACGGGGATTATGTATTTACGGTAAGCTATACGGACAGAAGCGATAACACCATGGAGGTCTATACCTCCGGTGTGCTTGTGATCGACACTGTCCTGCCGGATCAGACCGTCAGCTTCGGACTGCAAGACGAGGGCGGAACCAGCCAGAAGGTAGGGACAAAACATTACTTTTCCGGTCCTGTGGATTTTGTGTTCCGGATAACAGAAAAGAACTTTTTCCCGGAGGATGTGCGCATCACCGTGTCAAAGGACGGGGAAGAGACCCGGGAACAGGCTGTTGAGTGGAAATCCGCCGGCGCGGTGGGAGAGTATACCGCCGGACTTACATTGACGGAGGATGGGGACTATATTGTGGGTATGACTTATGCGGACCGCACCGGTCACGAGATGCCCTCTTATATTTCGGAGACCGTGGTGGTGGATGCCACAGCGCCGGTGATAGAGTTTGCCTATGATGACTTCCGCGCGGAAAACCCGCAGACGGCCACTGTCACCGTGACAGAGCATAATTTCCGACAGAGCGATATCACGGTGCTGACGGAAGCCAGGACCATCACGGATCAGGGTGTGCCGGTGGAAGATCTGGAGAATTATCTGCAAAGCTGTGAGTGGGAACATGAGGGAGATGTACACAGGGCGCAGGTGTCGGAGCAGTTCGCGGATGCCATCTATGTCCTGACGTGCAATTACGACGACCTGGCGCTGACCGCGGCCGAGGAGGTCGTTACAGAGCCCTTTGTGGTGGATCATACTCCGCCAGCGGCGGACAGAATGTCGGTCAGCTATTCCACTTCCGTAATGGATACGGTATTGGGAGCCATTACCCTGGGGTTCTACAATCCCCAGGTGACTGTCACTTTTACAGCCTATGATGAGACGGCGGGCGTGGATTACTTTACATGGAGTTATACGCGCCAGGAGGGGGCCAGCCCGGAGAATGTGGAGCGGTATGGGGATACGCGGGTAGACGCGGTGCAGGATGCGCTGGATAAGGCGAAGTTTACCGCGTCCGTGACGCTGCCCGGGGAGCAGGCCCGGCAGCTTCGGGGAAGTATGGCCTTTACCGCCACCGACCGGTACGGAAATGAGAGCGAAAAATGCACGGACAGCGGTCACGTGCTGGTGGTGGATACCGTATCGCCTGTCATAACGGCGGAGTATACCACGCCTGATCAAACATTTGGCGGCAAGCTGTATTATAACAAGGCGCTGACGGCTACGTTTACGGTTACAGAATCGAATTTCTTCAGCGAGGATGTAATGGTAATGCTTACAAAGGATGACGAAGAGGCGGTGCGGGTCATGCCGGTCTGGACAGATGTCTCTGAGGATGTACATGTGGGAACCTATGTGATTGACGCGGCGGACAGTCATGCCAATGACGGGGACTATGTATTTACCGTAAGCTATACGGACAGAAGCGGCAATGTAATGGGGGCCTACAGATCCGATGTGTTTGTAATAGATACGATACTGCCGGTTATTGAAGTGGAATATTCCGATCAGAATCCGGTGAACACATTGGCGGACAGTCAGGGAATTACAAGAAAGTATTTCCCCGCGGAACTGAGCGCCACACTCACAATCACGGAGCACAATTTTAACGCGGAGGAGATTGAATATATCATCAATGCCACGGACGTGGCCGGCAACGAGCTGAATGCCGGTGCCTTATACAGGACCAGCGGCTGGACCTCCGATGGGGACAGGAACACAGCGACCATCGTATTTCCGGGAGACGCCAACTATTCGTTTGACATTGCGTACACAGACCTGGCTCTGCACGAGATGCCGGATTATCCCACGGATTACTTTACAGTCGACACCTCCATGCCCGAAAACCCGGAGGTATCTTACAGCGCCGGCGTACTGGACACCATACTGGACAACATCAGCTTCGGCTTTTACAATGCACAGATGACGGTACATGTTACAGCCGTGGACAGGATTTCCGGCGTACATGATTTCAGCTACAGCTATCTGAAAACGGAGGGGGTAAGCTCGGTCAACGCGGAACTGATTCAGCAGCCCATAGAGGAAGCGCAGATCAGCTTTTCGGAGGGGGGAGCCATGGCGACGGCCAGCTTCCAGATCTCGCAGGCAGCGCTGGCGGCGGGGAATCAGTTTAACGGTACGGTTGAGGTCAGTGCCACGGACAGGGCGGGAAATCAGACCGGATTTCAGCGGGACGAAAAGCGGATTGTGGTGGACAATATAGCTCCCACGGCCGTTGTGGAGTATAACGCGCCGGTGCAGGAGATCGACAATATCGCTTACTATGACGGTGACATAGACGCCACAATCACTGTCAATGAAGCCAACTTCTATCCGGAGGATGTGACGGTTTCCGTGACCCGGGACGGGACGCCTTACGCGGTAACGCCGGTGTGGAATGACAACAACACGGATGTTCACACGGGAACCTTTACGCTTACGGGAGACGGAGATTATTTTGTGGAGATCACCGGCTCCGACAAGTCCGGAAATGTCATGCAGCAGTATATGTCGGAGCAGATGACGATTGACACACAGATTGAGGAAGCAGTCATCACCGTCAACGGTGTGGAGGCGGACGGAAAAGCGTTTAAAGAGGAGGTGGTACTGGCGGTCAGCTTTGAGGACACCAATTTTGAGGATTACGAAATTCTGCTGACCCGTACAAACTTTGGCAATAAAAATATGGATGTGACCCATGCGTTTATCGGAGAGCAGGTGACGACCAATGCCTTCGGAGGTTCCGGGAGCTTTGACACCTTTTCCAGCACACCGGAGAATGACGGGATCTATACGGTCACGGTCACTCTGTCCGACAGGGCGGGCCATACCGTGGAAAAGACGGCGACCTTTACCGTGAACAGATACGGTTCGGTCTATGATTACAGTGATTATCTTGTGGGGCTGATCGGAGACGGGGGAGCGTATGTACAGAGGGTGGAAGAGGATCTGCTGATTACGGAGTACAACGCGGACCGCCTGGTGAGCCAGTCCCTCGACATCGAAATCTCCAGAGACGGCAGGCCGCTGGAGGACTGCGATTACAGGGTCACGCCGGAAATCAATGATGTGGCTGTGACAGGGAACAAGGGCTGGTATCAGTATCAATATACCATCGCGAAGGAAAACTTTTCCCAGGACGGCGTATATAAGATATCGGTGTCCTCCCGGGACCAGACCGGAAATACGCCGGAGAACACCAACTATGCGGACAAGGCGATCCTGTTCCGGGTGGACAGTACGGCTCCGGAGATCAACAGTATCACCGGGCTGGAGAATGCCATCGTCAATGCCACCAGTCTGGAAATCAAGTACAGCGTCTACGACACCATGGGCCTTGCGTCCGTAGCCGTGTATGTGGACGGAAAGGAGAAAGAAGACATCACGGACTTCACCGGGGACGAGCAGAATTATTCCGGAAGCCTTATGCTGGCGGAGAATCCCCAGGCCCAGAAGGTCCGGTTGGTGGTGAGGGATCTGGCCGGCAATATGACCGACACGGACGCGATGGATTTCATAAGCGCATTTGCGTTCAGCCACTCTGTCACCATCTCCACAAATGTCATCGTCCGTTGGTACGCGGACAAGGTGCTTTTCTGGGGAAGCATCGGAGGAACGGCTGCGGTGGCCGGAACGGGAACGGGCGGCGCGGTGGCGTTCGGACGGAGAAGAAGACGTTCGTCAAGAGCATAGCGGAGAGGTGGGATTATATGTACATGCTTAAAGACCGGGGCATTATAAGCGAGGTCGAATGCGGCAGCAATTTTGAATATGTACTGGAGAACAGCGCCCATTTTGTCAATACGGATTATAAGGTTTTACAGAGCCAGAACAGCGGCATCTTCGTACAATGTATGAAGATGCTGCGCAATGGCAAGCTGGCGCTGTACTATGTGACCAGTGATTACAGACCCATATCCTCCATGTTCGCCCGCATTACACAGGATATGCTGATCCTGGTGGTCATCAATCTGTTCGCGGATATACTGGAGGTGCGGAACAACGGTTTCCTGGACTGCCAGAATATTGATCTGTCCTGGGATAAGGTGTTTGTGGAACAGAATACTTTGAAGGTAAAGCTGGTATACATCCCTGTCAGCGAGAGGGCCTTTGACAGCTATGCCGAGTACGAAAGCGAATTGCGGTCAAGCATCGTGAAGCTGATCGGACGCGTGGTCTCCGCGCCCGGCGAGCGACTGAATCAGTTCGTGCGTGATCTGCGCAACGGGTCGCTGACGCTGGAGGATGTGTACAACAAATCGAGAAGCGCGGGAATACCGCCGCTCATGGATACGCCCGCCGCGGACGCAGGACCGCGGGAAAACAGTATCCGCATCGTGGCCATGAACGCCCCGGGGCATTTTGAACTTCTGATTGACAAGGCCGAGACGCTTCTGGGAAAAAAGCGCGGACTGGTGGACGCGGTCATTCCTTTCAACAGAATGATCAGCAGGAAGCATTGCAGAATCAGCAGGAACAACGGGGAGTTTTATATTTCGGACGAGGGAAGCGCCAACGGCACCTACGTAAATCGCGTCAGGCTGTCTCCCGGGCAGCGGCAGCGGATCAAAAAGGGTGATATCATCCGTCTGGCGGACAGCGATTTCCAGATTGTATAAAGAGGATGAGGTGCATAAATGTCGAGACCGAGAGTGATTATAGCGGACGGGGACAGGAACTATATCGTACCGCTGCAGCTGAAATTTGTGAAAGAGTTCTTTAACCGCATAGATCTGGAGATCATCACGGACACACAGTATTTTACGGAATTGTTCTCCGTGCCGCAGAAGGCCGAAATACTGATATTGTCGGACGAACTGTATACCCCGTCGCTGCTCAAGCACAATATCGGGTACATATTTGTGATGACAGAGCAGAACGAGCAGAGCGGAACGGAAGAACTGAATGTCAATAAGCTGTACAAATACACCAGCGTGAAGGAAATATTCAATGAGATTGTGGGGAAGAGCAAGGGGGCTTTCAATCTGGAAAGCGGCGGGAGACAGGAGACACAGATCATTCTCGTCACCTCCGCCAGCGGCGGTGCGGGAAAGACCACCGTCGCCATGGGGGTAAGCACATTTCTCACAAAGTACTATGAGAAGCAGGTGCTGTATATAAACGCCAGCAGAATGCAGAATTTTCAGTATATGCTGGATAATGATACGCCTGTCACATCTCCCGAGATCTATATGAAGCTGCTGAATCCGTCGGGCCAGATCTATGAGGAGATCAAGCATGTCCTGCGGAAGGAGTCATTCAGCTATATGCCCGCGTTCAAGGCGGCGCTGATGTCCGTGGGCCTGGAGTACGCGGTATACGGTAAAATCGCTCAGGCGGCGAAAAAGAGCGGGGATTATGACTTTATCGTGATAGATGCCGAGTGTACGCTGGATGAGGACAAAGCCAGGCTGCTCAACGCGGCGGACAAGGTGATTATTGTCACGGAGCAGAGCGTCAACGCGGTTATGGCGGTCAACGCGCTGATCTCCAATATCAACGGCACAAATTCCGATAAATATATCTTTGTGTGTAATAAATTTGATAAAGACGCCTATAATGCGCTGATATCGCCAAATGTGACACTCAAGTTCACCGTCAATGAGTATGTGGACAGATTTGCCGTAAACGGCATCCCCAGATGTGAGGAGCTCTCGGAAAAAGAGGGAATTAAAAAGACGGCTTTTCTGATATTGTAGCGGATAAACCGATTGGGACCGGGGCGTCCGGGCGTGGAGGAATCAATGGAAAAAGCGACGATTATCATCCGATTTGCCATAACAAAAAAGGGTTTTGAGGCCGACGTGGACGTTCCGCTGGACATGACAGCCAATGAGCTGGTGCTTGCGCTGAACAGCGCCTATCAGCTGGGGATCGACCAGAGCGATATAAAGAAATGTTATCTACAGGCGGAAAATCCGATTGCGCTGCTGAAAGGAAACAAGACATTGCGGGAATTTGGACTCAGAAACGGAAGTGCCGTATATTACACAAAATAAGCGAATGGGTGACGGGCAGATGAACGAGAGATACAAGGTAATTCTTTCCAACAGAAATTTGTACAAGGAGATTGAGCTTTCCCCGGATATGGAGTCGCTTCTGGTGGGGACGGTCACGGAATCCCAGGTGAGGCTGAGAAAGGAATTATTTTTCGGTGAGATACAGCTGAAATTTCAGATCCTGGACGGCTGCTGGAGCGTCCTGTGCTCGGACAATTTATATTTTGATGTGGGCGATGTGAGAAAAATGATGAGCCTGCGGCTGGAACACGGCCTGGTGGCAAAGGTCTGCTATCACAATTCGGATCATGAAGCGTTTGGCCTGGAATATGGCATAGACTTCGACTATGAAGAGAAAAACTATGACAGAAGAATATTTATGGAAGATTCGGGACAGGTGACAGTGGGCGGAAGCAGGGAGGCGCAGATCCGCCTGGACAATCCCCACGTGGGGGAAGACGCTTTCCTGCTGAAAAGGGAGGAGCAGGGCATAGTCCTGTACGACACGGGGTGCCGGTACGGGGTATATGTCAACCGGGAAAGGGTGGAAGAGAAGAAGGAAATAGAGGATTTTGACTTTATCTCCGTTGTGGGAATCAGTTTTTTTTATAAAGCGGGATCGCTTTATACCACCAAAGACGGCTGCGTTACCGTAAACGGCCTGCGGCAGGAGACGGCCCGGCCCGGGACAACGGTGTTTAAATACCCCGAGTTCAACAGGAACACACGAATCCAGTGCGAGATTCCGTCGGAGAGGATACAGATCCAGCAGCCGGTGGCAAAACCAAACCCGCTGAAAAAGAGTATCATACTGACCCTGATCCCCACGATTGTCATGCTGGCCATGACGATCATCCTGCGGGGAATCATTGACGGCGGCGGCACACTGGTGGCCTACAGCGCAGTATCCATGGGCATGGGCGCGATCATGTCCGTTGTCACTTATGTTCAGGACCAGAAGAAGTACAAGGAGGAGGTCCAGGGGCGGGAGAGAGCCTACAGAGAGTATATCGCGGAAAAGGAAGCGCTGATCCGGAAAAGCAGGGATAACGAACTGCGCATTCTGCGTCTGATTCATCCGTCTCTGGAGGACAGTATCCGCGAGGCCATGGATTTCGGGAAAAGGCTGTTTGAAAAGGAGCCGGAGGACGGGGATTTCCTAAAAGTGTATCTGGGAACCGGCGCCATCGAGTCGGCCAACCAGGTGCTGTTTTCCAAACAGGAATTTGTGGATACCACGGACCCCATCACCATGCTTCCAGCGGAGATTGCCGAGAAGTACAGATATATGGAGAACGCCCCTATCGTGGTGGATCTGGACCGTGCCTGCGGCGTGGGCATCGTGGGGGAGAGACCGCGGCTCTGCCAGATGCTGCGCAATATGACGCTGGACCTGGCCGTCAGACATTTTTACCGGGACGTAAAGCTGGTCTATCTGCTGGACGGGGAATACATACAGGAATTTCAATGGGTGCGCTGGCTGAGAAACGTCAGCAACGACAAGCTGGACGTGAGGAATATCGTCTGCGATGAAGAGAGCAAAAATCTTCTGCTGGAGAATCTCTATGTGATTCTGTCGGAGCGGGAGGCGATGCTGGCCGTGAACAGGGATTGCGCGTTTGGAGAGCGCTATATCGTGTTTGTGACGGACGCCTCCATGATCGCGACCTATCCTGTGTCAAAATACGTCAAGAACTGTGCGGCGTATGGATTCACATTTGTTTTCCTGGAAGAGCATGAGGAGAAAATCCCCCTGGGCTGTACGGAGATCATCCGGCTTTTGGACGGGGAGAAGGGGGAGATTCTGAGTACCCATAACGGGGACCGGGGCATTTCCTTTTCTTATCCCGCTGTCACTAACGGGATGGCGGAGGAAGCGGCTCTGAAACTGGGAGCCATCCATGTGGATGAAGTCACGCTGGAGAGGCAGCTGACCAAGAAGATTACCATGTTTGAACTGCTGGGGATCATTTCCGCGGAGGATTTGGATCTAAAACGGCGCTGGAAGGAGGCCCGGGTACACAGGACGCTGGCAGCGCCCATCGGCGTGAAAAGCAATCATGAGCCTGTCCTGCTGGATATCAGCGATGGGGCCGGGGGGCATGGGCCCCATGGGCTGGTGGCGGGAACCGCTGGCTCTGGAAAGGGTGAAATCCTGCGGACTTATATCCTGTCCATGGCAACCTTGTATCATCCCTACGAGGTGGGATTCGTTATCATAGACATGGAAGGCGGCGGGATGGCTGACCGGTTTGCCGCTCTTCCCCATCTGATGGGAGCTGTCAGCAATACGGACAGACGCGGCATAAAAAGAGCTATGCTATCCATAAAAGCGGAAATTGTCAGACGGCAGGAAATGCTTTCCGAGGCGAAGGTCAACCATATAAACGATTATATAAAGCTGTATAAGACGGACGGGGCGCGGCAGCCCATGCCCCATCTGATCATGATCGTGGATGAGTTTGCCGAGCTGAGGGCGGAATACCCGGATTTCATGAAGGAACTGATGACGGCGGCCCGCGTCGGACGCGCGCTGGGCATTCACCTGATTCTCGCGACCCGGAAGCCGGCGGGTGTGAATGCCCAGCTCTGGTCAGACACCAGGTTCCGGCTTTGCCTGAAGACACAGACAAAGGAGGACAGCAGCGAGGTGATCAAGACGCCCCTGGCGGCTGAGATCGTGGAACCCGGCCGGGCCTATTTCCAGGTGGGCAATAACGAGCTATTTGAACTGATTCAATCGGCGTACAGCGGGGCGGATGTCCCGGAGGGCAACGACGCGAAGGAGAATGTGTACCAGGTCTATGAGCGGAACCGGTGGGGCAAAAAGAAGCTGATTTACACCAGTAGGAGAAACGGCCATGACGGAGCAAACCGCTCCCAGCTGGATGCCATCGTGGATTATGTCAGCTCCTACTGCGCGGACAACGGTATCCGGAAGCTGCCGGAAATATGCCTGCCGGCGCTCAAGACGGTCATAAAGACCGAGGAGCTGCGCTATCAGGACGCGGGTCCTTTGGAATATTCCGTACCCATCGGGTGGTACGATGATCCGGAGCAGCAGCGGCAGGGAATGGTGGAGCTGGAGCTTTCCGGGAACAATGTTTACATAGTGGGATCGGCGCAGACGGGAAAGACCACCTTGCTGCAAACCATAGCTTACGGTCTTATACGAAAGTATTCTCCGGGGCAGGTCAATCTGTATATGGTGGACTGCGGTAATATGGTTCTCCGGAATTTTGAAAACTCCCGGCATGTGGGCGGGGTGGTTACATCCCATGAAGAAGAGAAATGCAGGAATCTCTTCAGCTTGCTGCATACCTTGATCACCAAACGGAAGGAAAGGTTTTCGGAAAGAGGCGTGGGAAGCTTCGCCTCCTATGTGGAGGCCGGATATACGGATATGCCTCTGGCGGTGCTGCTTATTGACAATATGGCCGCATTCCGGGAATGCTTTCCCGACCAGGCGGAGCAGGTGGGGCTCCTGTCCAGAGAGGCCCAGGGAGCGGGGTTATCCATCCTGATCACAGCCGCCGCGTCCCATGCGCTCAATGGCAGAATACAGACATACTTTGGACAGAAAATCACGCTTGCCTGTAGCGATCCCACAGAATACGGCGCCGTTTTCGGACACTGCGCGGAAAAGCCCCGCGGGAACGCCGGCAGCGGGCTGTTTGTGTCTGACGGGCGTATTCTGGAGTTCCAGGCGGCCATTTTCGGAAGAAGCGCGAAAGAGGCGGAGAGAGGCAGGGAACTCAGGGAATATATAGAGGAGAGAAACGGGAATCTGACCGACAGGGCGACCGGCATTCCCCTGGAATAGTCAGCGCGGCTATATAAGCCGCGCTAATTTCCTTTTCTCCGGTAATCTCCGGGAGTGATCCCCATATATTTCTTAAACAGTCTTCTGAATGTAATATCATTGACGTATCCGCAGGCTCTGGCAATATCGTTGACGGACTGATCCGTCCCGGCCAGAAGGCTGCAGGCGTATTCTATTCTTTTTCTGTTGACATAATCCAAAAAATTGCAATCCGTGATCTGCTTGATCCGGCGGCTCATACTGCTCTCGGACAGCTGGAAGGCATCGGCCAGCTTGCTCAGGGACAGGTCCTCATCAAAAAGGTGCAGCTGTAGATAATCCGTCAGGCTCTGGGCGGAATTCAACAGTTTTTGCCCTCTGGATTTCAGAATGCCCTGTTCCAGCCCGTCACAGGCCAGCGCGGCCAGCTCCCGCAGACATTCCAGAGCCTCCGGCTGCTCAGGCGTCCAGGTGCTTAAGGGAACGGGATTGAAATATAATCCCTGCTCCTTCCCGGCCCTGGACATGGCGGCCAACAGCTGATCCCGCGCAAGGGTCAGATGCTCTTTTTTTACAGGGCCGCAGCGTGTGACAGCCTGAAAATACAGATTGAGGCTGCTCCGCGCCTCCGTGTACTGTCCCGCGCCGAAAGCGCTGGGGAGAGCGGAGAGGCAGGACGGGGGAGAGAGCTTCAGAACGCCGGACGCGGTGATCTGACTCCAGAAAATCCCACGCTCCGAGGGATCGGAGGGCAGATATTCCAACGCTTCCCGGGATTGCTGGCACGCGTCGCCAAGCCGCTCCAGATCCTCCACCTCATTGCTGATTCCCAGGAAAGCGTCCGGATTGACCTGATTCACCGATGCCAGGAGTCCGGCGCAGGCCTCCCTGCATTTCTCCGGGGAGGCCGCGCTGACGAGAAAGATCCCGAAGCGCTTGCGAAAGGCGGCATAGAGACAGCTGGTCTCCTCTCCCCGTATTGTCTGCGCCACATTCATCAGGAAATCCTGGGTTGCGCAGTGGGTCAGAATACAGCAGCACATATGACAGGGCCAGGGAAATTCTATGCCCAGCTTTTTCAGACCGGGCAGGACCTCTGTCCGGGGCTGCGTTCCTTCCAGAAGCTCCAGAAGCATGCTGTTGACCAGAAGGGGCCTGTAGATCAGAAGCTGTTCCTCAAGCAGAGATTTGTCCTTGAAGATGGAGGAGATGATGGACTTAAGCACCTCGTATTCCATATCCTCATCGTTGACCCGCGCCTCGGGGGAACTGACAATATGCGCCAGCTCCCGTATCGGCGCGTAATTCTTGCGGCATATGGTGTGGGCCAGAATCAGTCCCAGCAGCAGCAGAAGTACCCAGGTGACGGCCAGAAAGCAGAGCTTGATGCCCAGGCGCTGTCGCAGATAACTTTCGGAATAACCGGCGAAGGCCGTCCAGCCGGCATATTTACCGGTAGCGGACTGGTAGTGGCCATCGTTTTCCAGACGGGAGAAGGCCCGGGAAAATTCCTCGGGCTCCATGTCCCGGCTGCTTACGATCAGCTGGCCATCGCCCGCAAAAATGTAGTACTCCATGTCATCGTTGTTGAGCAGCTGTTCAATATCCTCCTGCAATTGTCTCTCGTCCAGAAAGATAAACAGGTTGCCATACCTTCTGCTGTGGCCGTCGATGACGGAGAGGACGATGAGGGGGTGCAGGGGCGTACCTGTCGCCTCCACGGCGCCCCGGGGGAGAAAGAGATAGCTGCCGGAGCCAAGGGGGCGCAGATACTCCGAAAAGACGCCGGGACTCATGTTGAAAATGCTCTGATAAAAGCTTTCCAGAGCGAGAGTGCCATAATCGGACACGATATATTGCTTGTTGTACAGATAGACGCCCAGGGTGGCCGCAAACCGGTTGAGGGCCTTGGCGGAAACCAGGTCATGCTGCGCCGCGAAAAGGGTGGTGGAATCCAGACGGGAAAAATCCAGGTCCGTGGCGGCATTGGCGGAGAGGCTCAGAAGCCGCTCGCTTTGCCCCACAGAGGCGGAGAGCTTCTGACAGGCAGCCAGCCGGTCGTCCGCGTAATAGGCCAGACTGGCGGCCGCCTGCAGAGTATTATTCCGGACGGTGTGGGCATCCTGATAGAATACGAACAGCCCCGCTGCCAGCAGCAGCAAGAGGGAGGAGGCCGCATATAGCGCGTAATTATGTAAGAACATGCGTCTGTACGTGCGTGAATGTCTGAAAAAACGAAACGCTTTCATAAGGGCCTCCTTGGACCTGCGGGCGCTTGGAATCAGTCGGGAATCAGAGAAGCGGATTCCGCGTCAAGGAACAGGTCAAAATGGGGATGGGTCTTTAACAGGGTGGCGGGGATCTCCGGCGTGGTGTCGTGGCTCAAGGTATCAGCCACGGCTTTTGCCTTAACTTTATGAGGGACCGCGGAGATAATATGGCGGCACTGCATGATCTGCCAGGGAGTCATGGAGATGGCCTGGGCGGGAACCTGGGCCGTTGTGGGAAACCATCCCTCCCCCACCTGCTGTTGTTTGCATCTTTCGTTCAGATTGACGACAATATAGCTCTCTTTGGTATCAAAATCCGCGGGCGGATCGTTAAAAGCGATGTGGGCGTTTTCTCCGATGCCAATCAGGCCCACATCTATGGGAGCCTTGTTCAGCTCCGCGGACAGCGCGGGTATGGAATCGGGATTTCCGTCCACCAGATGATAATCCTGCAGAGTCACCTTTGCCAGAAAGCGCTCTCTCAGATATTTGCGGAAGCTGGCCGGATGCGTCTCCGGGAGCCCCACGTACTCGTCCAGATGGAACATGGTGACCTTGCCCCAGTCAACATCCTCCTTTACCAGGGCATCCAGCGTTTCAAACTGGGAACTGCCTGTGGACAGCAGCAGGCGGGCGCAGCCATTGTCCGCGATGGCCGCGCGCAGCAGGGCCGCGGTCAGCCCGGCGGCTTTCTCGCCCAGCTGCTCAGGTGTCTTTTTGATGTGTAGATTCATTTCGGTTTCCTCCTGTAGGTAGTCTGCACATTTCCCGTATGCGCAAGCGGGCGGTAAAGCCCATGGAGCTGTTTTAGTTTTACTATATCAGATCGGCGCACTTCTGGGAATATGTGATTCAGGTCTGACATCGCAAACCTTATTGTTTACAGCTTTCATTATATTATGACCGGGACGGAGGGCGCAACAAACCGTTTTTGTCGGAGATACAATTCTTGTCAGGGACGCCATAACCAGGGGGACGTAATTGGCAAAACAGACAGATTTGTATGCCTGCAAAAATGGAATGTTGTATATTCTGCCGGAGCAGAATATGATAAACACACAGCCGGTTTGTAGGAATAGCCAAACACACCCGGGAGCTTTGCAGGCACGCGGTTATAAAAGCGGGGGAGCGGGCGGCGGTTCCCGGAAGCAACAGATGATGTCAGAGGGGGTGCGGAGAGTGTGTCCCGGATGACATTGCCGATTCACCCTTAATGAACAGGAGGTATAGCAAATGATGAAAAACAATTGGAGAAAAATCCTGGCCACAGCCAGTGTCCTGAGTCTGACCGCGGGGTGTCTGGCCGGATGCGGAGAACCGCAGAGCAATAATGGAGGCATAGCCCCGCCGGACAGTCAGGAAGCCGGGAAGATCACCTTTCCTCTGGCGGAGCAGGTAGAGCTTACCATAGCCACACCTGACGGGGCGGTGGCCTCCCTGGCGGACAACCTGCCCGTGTGGGAGGAAATCCAGAAGCGTACCAACATCAAGATCAACTGGGATGTGACGGCGTCCAAACAGTATGTGGAGGTTATGAAGCTGAGAGTGGGCGCGGGCGGCGGAATACTTCCCGATATTATGTTCCTGCCAAACGGCCTGAGCCTGGCGGAGCTGGGAGGGGAGGGAACCATTCAGCCCCTGGAGAGCTATATCGCGAACAGCGAGAACATCCTGAAGGCCTATGAGGAATTTCCTAATGTAAAAGCGCTGACATCGGCGGACGGACATATCTATTCGGTGAATACCCTGAATGAGAGCGCGTATTTCGCCCCCTATTGCTTCATCGTCCGCAAGGACTGGCTGGACCGCCTGAATCTGGAGGTCCCGGAGAGCATTGACGACTGGATGACGGTCCTGAGGGCGTTCCGGGATCAGGATGCCAACGGCAATGGAGACAGCGGCGATGAGGTTCCCTTCTCCGCGGGAGGACATGCCTGGTATACCACTTACTGGGCAAATGCCTGGGGGCTGCATCTGTTCCAGTCAGACGGATGGTATCCGGACGGGAGCGGTCAGATGCAGTATGAGTTTATCAGCGATGAAGCCAGGGAATTTTATACATGGCTGAATGCCTTCTATGAGGAGAAGCTGCTGGACGAGGAATTTTTGACGCTGGGAGATGAGAACAAGCTGTATGAGAAGGTAGCCCGCAACGAGGTGGGCGCGTTTACCGCGTATCCTTCCCGTATTGCCACATTGGAGGCGGCGCTGGCGTCCAACGGCGTGGAGGACGCGGAGCTGATACCGGTGCTCCCGCCCAAGGGTCCTTACGCGCAGATGACCGAGGTGGTGGGCGATATGACAGTCAACGGATATGTGGTGACCAACAGCTGTAAACGCCCCGATGTGGCGGTAGCCCTCATGGATTATATGATGAGCGAAGAGGGGAAGGAACTGATGAACTTCGGCATCGAGGGAGACACCTATGTGAAGGAGAACGACGGAACATACAGCTTTACCGAGAAAGTGACCAACAATCCGGACGGTCTTTCCGCCAGTGAAGTCCTGAGCTCCTATGGCTGCCAGCTGGGGCTGTGCTATCTCAAATCCGATAAGCGGGAGCAGGCCATGCTGTACAGCTATCCGGAAAAATTACAGCAGAAGATTATTGATATAACGGATGCCACCAGGCCTTATATGGTGGCGGGTATGACGCTTCCGCCCGCCACGGAGGAGGAGAGCGAGTCCATCAGCGGCCTGGCCGGCGACCTGTCCACTTACATCTGGGAGATGACAGGCAAGTTTACCGTTGGCACCGCCGATATCGACGAGAACTGGGACAGCTATGTGGAATATGTAAAACAACTGGGCGTGGAAAAAATACTGGCTGTAAAGCAGGCGCAGTATGACCGTCTCACCTCCCAGCAGTAAAAAGGGCCGCCCCCTCCTCCGCGCCCATTGAGGAAGAGGGGGCTGGGGTCCTGTTGCGCAGAGACGAAGCTTTAATAAAGAAGGGAGAAGGTATCTTTGAAAGAAAATGTGCGGAGAAAGGAAAAGCAGCCATGGGGGAAGCGGGCGGGGGCCTGGGGAAAGCGGCTGCTGAAAAATATCCGGCGGGATAAGGCGCTGCTTCTGATCATTCTGCCGGTGGTGCTGCATTATCTGATTTTTGTGTATTATCCCATGTACGGAAACATCATCGCCTTTAAGAAATATTCGGCGGTGAAGGGAATTATGGGAAGCGAGTGGGTGGGGTTCCGGTATTTTATTCAGTTTTTCAATTCGCCCTATTTTACAAGGGTGTTGAAAAATACGCTTCTGATCAGCGTTTACAGCATCCTGTGGGGATTTCCCATCCCGATTTTGTTTGCGCTGATGACCAATGATTTAAAGCATGGCGCATATAAGAGAGTGGTGCAGGCGGTGAGCTATATCCCCTATTTTATCTCCACGGTGATCATCTGCGGTATGCTGGTCAATTTTTTATCTCCCAGCTCAGGTATTATCAATTCCGTGATCAGGGCGCTGGGCGGAGAACCCATCAATTTCCTCATGGAACCGAAGTGGTTCCGCACCGTCTTTATTGCCAGCGGGGTCTGGCAGGGCTTTGGCTGGTCCGCCATCGTCTACCTGGCGGCACTGACGGGGGTAAGCCAGGAGCTGTATGAGGCGGCCAGGGTGGACGGAGCCAGCAAGATTCAGCAGGTCATCCATGTCTCGATTCCCTGCATCCTGCCCACCGTTATAGTTACCTTTATCATGCAGATCGGCACGCTGATGAGCGTGGGCTACGAGAAAATCATTCTTCTGTACAATCCCGTCACACTGGATGTGGCGGATGTGATTTCCTCCTATACATACAGGACAGGCCTTGTGGAGGGCAACTACAGCTTTGGCTCGGCAGTGGGGCTGTTCAACTCCGCCATCAATCTGATTCTGGTGATATTTGCCAACAAACTCAGCAGAAAGGTTTCGGAGGTGTCCTTATGGTAATGGAAAAAAAGAGACCCGGGCGGGATTCTCATCACAGGATGTCCCCGGGGGACAGGATTTTCACCTGCTGCACCTATGTGTTTTGCTTTCTTGCCGCCTGCGTCACACTGTACCCGCTGATCTATGTGTTCAGCATGTCCATCAGCGCGCCGGAGGCTGTGGTGGCCAATCTGGTGACATTGTTTCCCAAGGGCTTTTCCCTGAAAGCTTACGAGATGATTTTCCGCAACAAGGAGGTGTGGCGTTCTTATTATAATACCATATGGTATACCGTGGTGGGCACGGCCATCAGCACCACCCTCACCATGATGGCGGCGTATCCGCTGTCCAGACGCCAATTCTTTCTGAGAAGGCAGCTGTCGTTTTTCTTTACCCTCTCCATGTTTTTTTCGGGGACGCTGGTACCCATGTACCTGCTGATCAACAAAATCGGACTTTATAACACGCGATGGGCCATTGTGCTGCCCACGGGAGCCGCGGCTTACTATATCATCATGGCCAGGACATTTTTGTCCACAATTCCCGACAGCCTGTATGAGTCCGCCAGAATAGACGGCGCTTCGGAGTGGACCATACTGCGCAAGATATTTATTCCCCTTTCCATGCCCATCATGTCCGTGCTGATTATCTATTATGCGGTACACCAGTGGAACGGTTATTTCAACGCCATGATTTATCTGCCGGGGCGGAAGGATCTGCAGCCGTTGCAGGTTTTCCTGATGAAAATCCTGATCAACAACGAGAGTGTGGCGGGGGAGGTCGCGGGCTCGGCCACGATGAGCATGATCAGCCTGCAGCTGAAATATGTGGTGATCGTGGTGGCGCTTGTTCCCATTCTGTGCGTTTACCCCTTCCTGCAGAAATACTTTATCAAGGGTATGATGATCGGCGCGGTGAAGGAGTAGGGCGGACGCGGTAAAGAGGCTTTGCCGGGAGGTGTGTATGAGCAGGAGACAGTTTTCCATGCAGGCGTACTGGGACAGGAGGGCGGAGGAGCTTGCGCCCGCGCTGCGTTTCGGAAGCTGCGGCATGGATTTTCCGAAATGGCAGGGACGGGCGCTGCCGAAATTGCTGGAGCTTATGGGAGAATTCCCGGAAAAAGTTCCCCTGGAGGCGGAGGTGGAGTACTCGGCGACGGAGGATGACTTTATTCGGGAGAGGGTGGTGTTTGACACGGAGGCATATATGTCGGTGCCCTGTCAGGTGTTGATCCCGAAGCATTTCAGAAAGGACCGCTCGCAGCCGGCGCTGATCTGTGTGCATGGCCATGGCAGCTTCGGAAAGGACCCGGTGGCGGGGCTTGTGTCCACACCGGCGCATCGGGCGGATATTGAACTGATGAATTATGATTACGGCGCGCAGATGGCCCGCAGGGGTTATCTGACGCTGATGCCGGATCTCCGGGGATTTGGGGAAAGGAGGGACGGGGACGATGCCCTGGGGCGCGACACCTGCAATGTGAATTTTCTGAAGGGCGGCATTATGGGGCTGTATCCGCTGATGCTGAATATCTGGGATATGAAGTGCTGCGTGGATTATCTGTGTACCCGGCCGGAGGTGGACCCGGAGCGTATCGGCATGATGGGCATGAGCCAGGGCGGCACGATCACCGCCTTTACGGCGGCGGTGGAACCCAGGATCAAAGCGGCGGATGTGATCGCCTATATCAATCCCTTCGCGGCGTTCGGGGTACATCGGGGGAACTTTTGCGGCTCCCAGATTTTGCCGGAGCTCCTCAAGTGGATGGACACGGATGATGTGGGCGGGCTGATCGCCCCCAGATACCTGCTGCTGGAGATGGGCACGGCGGATACCTGCTTCTATTTTCAGGATATGTGGAAGGGGTATCTTCATGTGAAAAAGATCTATGAGGCGGCGGGGGCGGAGGAACGGCTCTGGACGGACATTCATCCGGGGAGCCACGCTTTCAGCGGCAGACAGGCGGAAGCTTTTTTTGACAGGGCATTGAAAAAACACGAAGGAAGACAGGAGGAAATCAAACAATGAAAGAATATGTTCTGGTGGGATCTGGCGGGAGAGGCTATTGGATGTATGCCTCGGCAATCGCGGAGCGGTACGGCGACGTGGCCCATCTGGCGGGCATCATGGACGTAAACCGGAAGCGGGCGCAGTATGTGGAAGGCCTGATTCCCTATGATGTACCCGTCTATACGGATTTTGACAAAATGATGGAGGAGGTCAGGCCGGACTGCGCCATCGTCACCACGGTGGACCGCTTTCACAGCGAATATGTGGTGAAGGCTCTGGACCGGGGAGTGGATGTGATCTGTGAGAAGCCTATGACGATGGACGCGGATAGCTGTAATGCCATATTGGACGCGGAGGAGCGCAACGGGCGTCGGATCACGGTGACATTTAACTGCAGGTATATGCCTCTGTTTACCAGAATGAAGGAATTGCTGGAGCAGGGTGTGGTGGGTGAGGTGCTCAACGTGCATTTTGAGTGGATGCTGGATACGGTCCACGGAGCGGACTATTTTCGCAGGTGGCACAGGAAGCTGGAAAACTGCGGGGGCCTGCTGGTACATAAGTCCACCCATCATTTTGACATTGTCAATTGGCTTATCGGCCAGGACCCTGAGGAGGTTTATGCCAACGGCGCGCTTCGCTTTTACGGTCCCGCCGGTGAAAAACGGGGGGAGAGATGCTGCGAATGTCCCGGCGCGGGGGACTGCGCGTATGCGTTTCGGGACAGCCAGGTGTCCTGGGTAAAAGAGATGTATTACGGCTGTGAGTCTGAGGACGGATATTACCGGGACCGCTGCGTTTTCTCGGAGGAGATCGACATTTATGACACGATGTCCCTGGCTGTGCGATACCGGCAGGGCGCGTTCATGTCCTACTCTCTGGTGGCCCACGCGCCCTATGAGGGATGGAAAATGTCCGTCAGCGGCACCAAGGGGCGGATGGAGGCCTGTCAGTTTGACACGGGAACCCAGGCGGGGGACGATTGCTTCCATATCAGGATTTTTGACAGGAAGGGCGGCACGGCCACCTATGATCTCAAAAAGGAGACGGGAGCCCATGGAGGCGGGGATGAAAGGCTCCTCAGGATGCTGTTCCGGGGAGATCTGCCGGACCCCCTGGGCCAGTTCGCCGGTTCCAGGGACGGCGCCATGTCCGTGCTGATCGGCGTGGCCGCCAACAAGAGTATACGGGAGCACCGCCCGGTGACGGTAGAGGAGCTGGTTTCCTTTGACAGATGGAAAGCGAGGGGAGAGGCCCGGAAGTAAAAGATTCCGGATGCTGATTGATGCCATATCATGGGCTGTGTCCATGATATGCGGATGGAGGTAAGTTTGGAAGTAAAACTTCCAAATACCAATTGGTGCAATACCGCAGGCACAGCCGGCGGTATGCGGAAAGAGGTAAAAATGAAAGCTACAACCGTAGTGATAGCCGGCGCGGGAGGCAGGGGGAGACTTACCTACGCGCCCTTTTCCAAAAAATTTCCGGAGGAGATGAAGCTGCTGGCGGTGGCCGACAGAATTCCGGAGCGGCTTGAGGAGATGCGGCGAGAGTACAGCCTGCCCGGAGAGCGCTGCTTTTCCACGGCGGAAGAGATGTTCGGGCAGCCCAGGATGGCGGATATGGCATTTATCTGCACCCAGGATTCGGAGCATGTGCGCCACGCCTGTATGGCTCTGGAGAAGGGATATGACCTTTTGCTGGAGAAACCTGTATCAGCCGACGCGGCGGAGTGCGACAGACTTTTGAAAAAGGCCCGGGAGACGGGCAGGAGCGTTACGGTGTGTCACGTACTGCGCTACGCGCCCTTTTACCGGAAGCTGAAAAGTCTTTTAGACGAGGGGGCGCTGGGACGGGTTATCTCCGTGCAGGCCAGTGAGAACGTGGGATACTGGCATCAGGCCCACAGCTTTGTGCGGGGCAACTGGAGAAAAGGCGGGGAGACCAGTCCCATGATTCTGGCAAAGTGCTGCCATGACATGGATCTGCTGGTCTGGCTCACAAACAGCCGCTGCAAACGGATCTCATCCATGGGAAGCCGTTCCTGGTTCCGGGAGGAGAACGCGCCGGAGGGGGCCCCGCGCTTCTGCATGGAGGGCTGCCCGGTGAAAGCGGCCTGCCCCTACGACGCGGAGAAAATCTATGTCACGGACAGGGTGACAGGCTATGATACAAACGGCGCGGGCTGGATGCAGAAGGCAGTCATGGCAGAGCCTTCCAGAGAGGGGCTTCTGGAAGAGCTGCGGACCAGTCCCTATGGGAGATGCGTGTATCGCTGCGACAATGATGTGGTGGACAATCAGTCCGTCACCATGGAGATGGATAACGGCGTCACCGTGAGCTTTCATATGTGCGGGCTGAACCGTGACAATCACAGGACCATCCATGTCATGGGGACAGAGGGGGATATCACAGGCAATCTGGAGGAGGAGACCCTGGTGCTTCATCGCTTTGGCGGAGAGGAGGAGATTTTCCGGATGGATGTGCAGGAGACCATCTCCGGACACGGCGGCGGAGACTATCGGATGCTGCACGAGCTGTTTGAGAGCAGGAACCAGGGCAGGGCGACGCTGACCTCCTTAAGGCAGTCCGTGGAGAGTCATTATATGGCGCTGGCGGCGGAGGAATCCCGGCTGCGCGGCGGACGGATGATCGTACTGGAGGAATTTGCCCGCCGCGCGAGGCAGGAGTGAGTCCCGGACATACAGATGGGGAGAGGATATGAAAACGGAGAGTTTGTTTGCCATGGGGCGGCCGGACGGGAGAGCCAGGCTGTGCATTCTTGGCGCGGAATGTCTGAAAGCGATCTATACGGCATTTACCACAGGGGTATTTCTCACGGGCTTTCTGCTGTACGCGGGGATGGACCAGGCGCAGATCGGCATGGTGACCAGCCTGCCCCTGCTGGCCGGCGCGCTGTATCCCCTCTCCCCTCTTCTGCTGGAGCGGTTCCGGAAAAGGAAGCTGGTTTTGGGAAGCGTCAGGCTGCTGTATCACGTCCTGGTGATCCTGTGCGTGACGCTTCTGCCGGGGCGGGCGTCGGGCAGCGGTCTGTCGTGGGGGATGGCCGGCATCCTTTTGCTGGGAAACGGCCTCAATATTCTGGTGGCCAGCGGTTTCCCGGCATGGCATATCGGTTTTCTGCCGGAGGAGGTCAGAGGGCGCTTTTTTGCCATATCAGGCATTGTCAACAGTGTGTTTACGGCGCTGGCCACCTTCGGGGCCAGTGTTCTGGCAGATGCGGCCAGAGCCTCCGGCAGGCAGTTATATTGGATGGGGATGATCCGTCTGGCGGCGTTCACGCTGGCGCTGGCGGAGACGGCATTGCTGCTCCTGCCCCGGGAACCCCGGTATCCAAAGAGCAGCGTGAAAGGTGTCAGGCTGCTGACGCTGCCTTTTACCAATCGGAGGTTCTGCCTGACCATGGTGCCGGTGTTCGCCTGGATGATGGTCTCCACCATGACGCTGTACAGCGCCAACGCCTATTTGCTGAAGGAGGTGGGGGCAGGTTATGTGTTTATCAGCGTATTGCAGGCCATGAGCATTATCACCACGGCGGCGGCCATGCCCTTCTGGCACAGGCTGTTGCTGCGGACTTCCTGGCTGGAGGCGTTTCAGAAGGTGTTCCTGCTGTTTCCCCTGTATCCGTTTTTGCATATGCTGGTGACCAGGGATAATTATCTCTGGCTGCTTCCTGTGGCCATGCTGGCCTATCAGGTCATACTTGC
The DNA here is from genome assembly GCA_910583845.1 of uncultured Acetatifactor sp. Taxonomy (GTDB): domain Bacteria; phylum Bacillota; class Clostridia; order Lachnospirales; family Lachnospiraceae; genus Acetatifactor. Next base: position 177,478 of record CAJUAB010000003.1, on the reverse strand, counting down.
GGGGGGAACTCTGTATTTTAACAATATGGCGTACCTGTTCACTCCCCGGGAGGACAGGACGGCTTACCTGTCTTGGTATCTGATGCTGGTCAGCGCGGGATCGCTGTGCGGGCAGGGACTCAGCGCCCTTTTGCTGAAGCTTTTTCCCCGGGACTGGGAGCTGGGAGCGGTACGCGTCGCGCCGGCCCAGCGCATTCTGCTGCTTCAGGGGATGCTGGCGCTGGGGTTTGGGCTGTGGTTTGGCAGGGTGCTGCTGGGAAAGCTGGAAGGAAACGCGGGGCAAAAGGACGGAAGCGGAAAGTGGGCAGGACGGGATCAGGAGAAAGGCACAGGGCGGATATGAAGCATACATTGTTTGTAAACGGGAAAATTGTATTAAGCAACGGGATACTGGAACAGGGAAAGCTGATGGCGGCCGGGGACAGAATCCTTGATATATTGCCAGAGGAGAGGGGGCGGCGCGGGACCGGGGAGGGAAAAAAGGACCGTGCCCTGTGGGAGAGGGCCGACGAGGTGGTGGACCTGGAGGGAAAGTATCTGGCCCCCGGTTTTATCGATATACATGTACACGGCGGCGGTGGCGGCGACTTCATGGATGGGGAGAGGGAAAGCTGGCAGCAGGCGCTGGAGACGCATCTGCGGCATGGCACAACCGCGGTCTGCCCCACTACGCTGACTGCCTCCACAGAGGAGATGGAGAAGGTTTTTGCCCTTTACAGGGAGTTTTGCCGGGAGCGGGGACAGGGCTGTGAGCAGGACCGGGGCCGTGGGCAGGGACTGGAGCGTTGCCCGGAGCGCTGTTCCCGCAGGCCGCGTCTGCTGGGGCTGCATATGGAAGGGCCTTACATCGCGGAGAGCATGAAGGGGGCGCAGGATGCCAGGTATATCAGAAAGCCGGAGAAGGAGCTGACGGACTGGTTGCTTGAAAAGGGAGCGGGAGCGCTTCGGATACTGACCGCGGCACCGGAGCTGGAGGGAATCGGGGAAGTGGCCCGGGCTGCAAGGAAGGCGGGCGTACTGCTTTCCGTGGGACACAGCGACGCGCGGCTGGAGGATGTGGAACAGGCCGTGAGAGACGGCTATACCATGGTCACGCATCTGTATTCCAGCATGTCAACCATTGTCCGGGAAAACGGTATGCGCAGGCCCGGCGTCCTGGAGGCGGCGCTTTTATCGGACAAGCTGGATGTGGAGGTGATCGGGGACGGCATGCATCTCCCGGTGTCTCTGCTCAGGCTGATTCTGAAGACCAAGGGAGCCGATCATATGATCCTGGTGACAGACGCCATGCGGGCGGCGGGCCTCCCCTCGGGACAGTATAAGCTGGGCAGCCTGAGAAGAGGACAGACCGTGTGGTCTGACGGGAACATTGCCAGAATGCCGGACGGCATCTCTTTTGCCGGAAGTGTGGCCACCGCGGACCGTCTGATCCGCGTCCTGTATCAGGAGGCAGGGATTCCGCTGTGGCAGGCGGTGAAGATGATGACCCGCAATCCCGCCCGGGCGTTGGGCGAGGAGGAGATCGGCGCGCTGGCGCCGGGAAAGAAGGCGGATCTGGTAATCTTTGACGAGCATATCTGTATAGACAAAGTGTATCTGGACGGAGATGAGATCAAATGCCCTGATACAAAATAAGCGTATGCGGCGGAGCGGGGGTTCCGGCCTGACGAAGCGGGGCCTGTGGGCCGGCAGGGAAACGGAGCCGCAGGGAAGCGAACCTCCGCCGGGGAGTCCGCCGTAGCCGCCGGAGGTTCGAAAAAAATAAATTTCCCTATTGCAAAAAATGTGATCCTGTGGTAACATACATTTGTTAGGTCACATTTTGGTTGAGAACATTCCAGATTTTGTAATGCCGTCCAGTGATATGGCTCCATGGTCAAGCGGTTAAGACATCGCCCTTTCACGGCGGTAACACGGGTTCGATTCCCGTTGGAGTCATTTATGTATGGTGCGATAGCCAAGTGGTAAGGCCCCGGTCTGCAACACCGTTATCGCCGGTTCAAATCCGGCTCGCACCTCTTAAGGGATCCCGCAAGTTCGGGGTCCTTTTTTACGATAGCTCTGATAATGCGTTTTGGTATTGCTACGATATTGGAGAGAGTAGAGAAGGATCATAATGAACCACAGAAAGAGAACAGTAAGTACGATTGTTTTTAGTATATTTGTGTGCCTGATCGGCCTGACAGGCAGTTTTGCCGGAAGCCTCCGTTATGGACTGCGGGATGAGGCCATTGAAACCCTGGCGACAGAGTGGGAGCTTTCTCAGATGCAGATCACAAAGATCGCAGACCGCATGTCCATGGCGCAGTTCTTTGTGGTGATGGTGCAGACTCCCGGTATAGAGGAGCAGGGGGCCATTAATCTGCTGGATGCGGATTACACCAGAAATTTCATTGCGGCAAAAATACGGGATTATCGCGAAGACTTGCTGAAAAAAAACGGAAAGGGCCGTGTTGACTTCGCGGATATCGCTGCGCTGGAAGAGACATGCAGGGAGGAGATCTGCCGGGACTTAGGGTATAATGTCACCGCCGAAGACATGGAGCGGTATGAAATATTGTGGGACAATCTGGGGTTGGATGAGAGATTTATTCTGGATCATTACCGCGAAAATAAGCCGGGGATATTCGGTCTGGCGGGCGCGCTCCTGTCCGACTGGTTTCTGGCGTTGGCGGCGCTGCTGGCAGCGGGGGGATGTGTGGGCCTGTGGTTTCTGAACGGGCGCAGCTTCAGCGGGCACAGAATCTACGGCACGGCGCTTCTGGCGCTTGGTGTTCTGGATTGTGTGGCGGCGGCGGCCTGTGAGCTATTGGCGGACGCGGTAAACCGAGCCGTAAACATGCGGAGCAATGTGATGGACTTGTTTTTTGCCCCTGTGGGCGATATGCTTCTGCTTCTGGGGATGTTCTCTGCCGTGCTGGGAGCGGGCTTGATTGTGCTGTCAGTCTGGGAAAAAATGAGATTGAAAAAGCGGGGCAGGAGAAAGAAATAGGGAGGAAGCCTTGATTGTAGACGGCGATTGGGGCTTTTTTTCATGGGTCTGTTGCGGGGAGGAGACATTATGAGCGTTATGGGTTTTGTGATTGTCATATTAATTTTTATCGTGGGCATCGGCCTGGTCAATGAAAAATGGATTCACTTGCAGAGCGATATATCGCTGGTTCTTTTCTCACTGGTAATCAGCGTACTTCTGCTGCTTGTGGACATGCTGGTGCCCGGGGAATCTCTGTCGGAGCCCCTGCATCAGATCGCCAGCTTTGAGTTTGAGGCGTACCTGCTGGATACTGTGCTGTGCTTTATGCTGTTCGCCGGGGCCAGTAAGGTGAATCTGCGGAAATTCCGACAGAATCTGAAAGCCATCAGTCTGTTGGCGCTGCTGACGACGGTGATTTCCTCCTTGCTGTACGGCGCTCTATTCTGGGGGGCGGCCAGGCTGTTTCAAGTGCCGGTGGATATATGGCTGTGCATCCTGCTGGGATGTATTGTGTCCCCCACAGATCCCATAGCGGCCACCGGCATCCTGAACAAGCTGGGATTGTCCAAGAATGTGACATCCGTTATCGAGAGCGAATCTCTTTTTAACGACGGTACGGGCGTGGCGCTCTTTGTATTTTTCAAGAGTATCGTGGGGCACAGCGGCGAGAGCAATTTTCTGGTGGTGATGCTCAAGGAGGTGGTGGGCGCGCTGGTTGTGGCGCTGGCCGTATCCTTTCTTCTGGGGCAGCTGATGAAGCTGACGAGGGAGCCGGTGCGGCAGATCCTGATCAGTGTGCTGGATGTGGCGCTGGTGTACGCGGTCTGCGAGCATTTCGGGTTTTCAGGAGTCATCGCCTCGGTGGTGTGCGGTATGTATTTTGCCTATGTGATGGGGGCACAGGAACGGAAGCGGGAAGTATACGATCCCCACAATCTGTATGTGGACTTCTGGGAGATCCTGGACAATATCCTGAATGCCGTTCTGTTTGTAATGATCGGGCTGTCGGTGCTGAATGTACATATCAGCTCCCATATATTCTTTATTGTGCCGGTGTCTGTGGCAGCGGTGATTCTGTCCCGTTTTGCCGGGGTGGCCCTGTCCAGTGTGCTATTGGGCAAGCACAAAATCCCCAGCAGCTACAGTATGATGGAATTTGTGTCACTGATGACCTGGAGTGCGCTGAAGGGCGGACTGTCTCTGGCCCTGGCCATGAGTACCAGGGAGCTTCTGAGTCAGGAGGTATATCTGGTGGTGCTGAACACGGCTTATGTGACCATCCTGTTTACGGTGGTGGTCCAGGGACTGACGGTAAAGAAGGGCTACCAGCTGATCGAACAGCATAAGGCCCGGCGCGTCAGACGGCAGAGCGAACGGCAGCAGGATGTCGGCGGAGCTTGCGGAACTTAAACAGCAGGGAAGCCTGCGGAACTAAAACTGGGAGAAAAACAGATGAAAATTATTATTGTGGGGCTGGGGCAGACAGGAACTCTGCTGGCTCAGCGGATAGCGGCGGAAAGACATGACACAGTGGTAATCGACTGCGACAAGGAGAGGGTGGAAGAGGTCACGAATCTCTACAGCGTCAGCGGCGTCTGCGGCAGCGGCGCGTCCAAAGAGATCCTGATGCAGGCGGGAGCGTCCACGGCGGATGTTGTGATTGCCGTGTCCCCAGTGGATGAGATCAATCTGATGGCATGTATGGTTGCCAAAAATTGCGGCACACGCTATACGGTGGCCCGGATTCACAGGCCGGAGCTTTCGGGAGATAAGGATTATTTCGCCCAGGCCTTCCAGATTGACTGCATCACCAATCCCAAGCTGGACACGGCTCATGAGATGTATCGTCAGATCGGCATGCCGGGGAAGGTCAAGGCAGACGCTTATTTCAGCGATGTGGCCACGATTATCCGGATCAATATGGACAAAAATATTATTCCAGGAGGCAGCCTGCCCCTCAGAGAAGTGAAAAGTTTCTTCGGCACGGATATGCTGGTGGCCACCGTGTCCAGAGGGGAGAAGCTCTATATACCCAAGGGTGATTTCGTGATACAGCCCGGGGATGTGGTGGGCATCATCACAGCGGACACTGCTATTTCACAGATCATCATGAAGCTGGGACTGTCGCATAAACCGGCCAGACGGGTAGTGCTGGTGGGCGGCGGCACCGTAGCTTATTATCTGGCCCGGAAGCTGCTGGAGAATAAGAGAAGCGTCACCATACTGGAGAATGACAGAAAACGCTGCCAGGAACTGGCACAGCTTCTCCCGCAGGCGGAGATCAGCCATGCGGACGGTGTGGACGCGGATGTGCTTCTGGAGGAGGGGATGAACAAAGCGGATGTCTGTGTATCCCTGACGGGAAGCGATGACGCGAACCTCGTGATCTCGCTGTTTGCCTGGTCCTGCGGCGTGGAGTCCGTGATTACCCGGGTCAATGCCACCGCGTATGAGAAATTGCTGAATAAGGTCAACATGGATATCACCATCTCCCCGGCGGTGATTTCGGCGGACCATGTTATGAGCTTTGTCAAGAACGTTACCGTACACAATGCCAAGGGCAATGACATCCAGTGTCTGTACCAGCTGGCCGGAGGGGCGGCGGAGGCCATAGAGTTTATTGCCTATGACAATTGTAAAAAGCTGGGAGTTGCTTTCAGACAGCCGGAATTCAAGCTGAAAAAGGACATTCTGGTGGCTATGATCATCCGCCAGGGGCAGGTTTTTATTCCCGACGGCAACAGCTGCATTCAGTCCGGGGACCGGGTGGTGGTGATCAGCAAGAGGGGCCACGGACTGAATACGCTGAACGACATTTTTTGTTTATAAAACATTTTCCAGCGCGCCGAACACCTGGCCGATGGGCTCCTGGATGCACAGATCCGCATAGCGGTCTCTGGGGGTGGGGGACATGTTGATCACAATCAGGTGTTCTCCCTGGAAATAGTCGATGAGTCCGGCGGCGGGATAGACAGCCAGAGAAGTTCCGCCGATGATCAGTACCCTGGCCTGGCTGATGGCCTTGACTGCGCCGTTTATGGTGTTCTGGTCCAGTCCCTCCTCATAGAGTACCACATCCGGTTTGACCGGCCCGCCGCATTTGCTGCAATGGGGCACTCCTTCCGCGTTCATCACATAGGCGAGATCGTAAAAAGCCCGGCAGTTTTCACAGTAGTTGCGGAGCACGGAGCCGTGGAGCTCATAGACTTTCCTGCTTCCCGCGGCCTGGTGGAGGCCATCGATATTCTGGGTGATGACGGCATCCAGCTTGCCCAGCTCCTCCAGACGTGCCAGCATCCGGTGGGCCATGTTGGGACGGGCATCGGGGAAGAGCATTTTGTTGTGGTAGAAGCGGTAAAATTCGCCGGGGTTTTTGCGGTAGAAGCTATGGCTCAGGATGGTCTCCGGCGGATAATCATACTGTTGGTTGTACAGCCCGTCCACACTGCGGAAATCCGGAATACCGCTCTCGGTGGAGACTCCGGCACCGCCAAAAAAGACAATGTGGTCGTTCTCTTTGATGATCTGGATAAAGCGATCTGTTTCTTTGGACATGAGAGTTTCCTTTCTTATTCAGAGTCCCGCATATTCCCGGAAATCTCACAGCCCGGAGATTCAAGTCAGGCCGTGAAAAGCCGTCCTGACTTGAATCAGAGAGCTTTCCGTGAATATGCTGACAAACACATTCAACAGAGTCCCGCATATCAGAATATGACCGGGCAAACAGGTTTTGCCCGGTCATTTGTCAACTTTTGTATCGGATCAGATTTCCTTGTAGGCCGGAATGAACACGGGGAAAGTATCGTTTCCTTTCAGTTCCTTGCCGGTGGAGATCGTCACTTCCTTGTCGGTGATGACATATTCCATTTCCACATTGTTCATAATTGTGGTGTCCTGCATCAGGATACAATTCTTTACCACGGAACCGCGTCCTACTTTGACGCCTCTGAAAAGCACACAGTTCTCGATCTCGCCCTCGATGACACAGCCGTCGGCCACCATGGAGTTCCTGACTCTGGACCTGCCGATATAGCGGGTGGGGTTGTCGTCGCGCACCCGGGTGTAGATGGGAGAACGGTCGAAGAGGGCGCTCAGGTTCTCGTCCTGCAACAGGCGCATATTTTCATTGAAATAGCTGTTTTTGTCACTGATCCGCGCGGTGTAGCCGGTGTACTCATAGCCGCACACATTCAGCTCGTTCAGCTGAGGAGCCAGGATATCCCGCTCAAAATAGCTGAAACCGTGGGCATAAGCGTTGGCAATATGCTCGATCAGCAGTTCCCGGTCGATCAGATAGATATTCATGGAGAAGTTCTGAGGCCCGTGCTCCTTGGGATTGGTCTTGATCTGGGTCACGCGATGGTTTTCTCCGTTCATCTCCAGCGTATAATACAGATCCGTGGTCAGAGTGGGCTGTAGATTCATGAATCCATAGGGAATCTCTTCTCTCTTATAGGCGATGGTCACATCCGCGCCGCTGGCCACGTGGGCGTCAATCATGGCGTTGAAATCAAAATTAGCCACAATGTTGGCGTCGGAGATCACCACATATTTTTCGCGCTGTACTTTCAGAAACTCCAGAATACTGGCCAGGGCCTCCACCCGTCCATTGTATACCTTCACGGTTTTCTCCGCGAAAGGAGGCACAATGTTCAGGCCGCCGTTTTTGCGGGTCAGATCCCACTCGCGGCCGGAGCCCAGGTGACGCATCAGGGAACGGTAGTTCTTGCGCACAATTACGGAGATATTGTCAATGCCGCAGTTCACCATGCTGGACAGCAGGAAGTCGATCATGCGGTAACGGCTCGCAAAGGGAATGGAAGCCATCAGACGTTCGCTTACCAGCTCGGGAACCTGGTTGTCATAGCTGTTGGGGAAAATAATGCCCAGGGCATCCAGATTCGTATTTACCATTGTGATTCACCATCCTTTACATCATTTTCTACCATGGCTTTAGGTCCCACCAGGGCTCTTGCGCCGATGTGTACACCGGGGCCCACAGTGGCCACGCCGTTCTCATCGTTCTCCGGCATGGCGCCTACCACGGCGTTGAAGCCGATCTCGGCATTCTCTGCGACAATACAGTGTCTGACGGTGGCACCGGCATGAATCACGCTTCCCCCCATCACCACGGCATCTTCCACGGTGGCGCCGGCCTCGACTTTCACCCCCGAGAAGAGGATGGAATGTTTTACGTGACCGTTGATGCGGCAGCCGTCAGTAATCATGGAATTTTCCACCACGGCGTTGGCCCCCACCTTGTGACCGGTCATGCCGCTGTTGCGGCTGTATATCTTCCAGCTCTCGTCAAACAGATTGATACCGGAGGTCTCGGGGTCCATGATTTCCATATTGGCCTCCCACAGAGAGGAGATGGTTCCCACGTCCTTCCAGTATCCGTTGAAGTGGTAGGCGTACATCTGGCGGCCGTCCCGCAGCAGGTTGGGGATGATATTGTTGCCGAAGTCGTTGGAGGAGTTGGGATCAGCCTCGTCCTCAATCAGATATTTCTCCAGCACGTCCCTGTTGAATATGTAGATGCCCATGGAGGCCAGGTTGGACTTGGGCTTCTTGGGCTTCTCCTGGAACTCCGTGATCTTGTCGTTCTCGTCGGCAACCATCAGGCCGAAGCGGGAGGCCTCATCCCAGGGTACTTCCATGACCGCCACGGAAAACTCAGCACCCTTTTCCTTGTGAAATTGCAGAAAATCGTTGTAGTCCTGCTTGCAGATCTGATCGCCGGACAGAATGATTACATACTCCGGGTCATAACGCTTGATAAAGGACAGATTCTGATAGATGGCGTTGGCCGTGCCCTTGTACCAATCGGAGCCCTGCGCCTGCTGATAGGGAGGAAGCACATGTACGCCGCCATAGAGGCGGTCCAGATCCCAAGGCTGTCCATTGCCAATATATTCATTCAGTACCAGGGGCTGGTACTGGGTCAGGATACCAACAGTGTCTATCCCTGAGTTGACGCAGTTAGATAAGGGGAAGTCGATAATTCGATACTTTCCGCCAAAAGGAACTGCAGGTTTAGCCAGCTTCTGTGTCAGGGCATACAGCCGGGAGCCCTGTCCGCCAGCCAGAATCATTGCAATCATTTCTTTTGCCATACGGATTCTCCTTCTTTGATACTTTTTTGGTGTAAATTGCATATCACACTTTGTTATATATTAGCATTTCTGGACAATATAAACAAGTACCTAAACCAAAAAAACAAAATACTTTTTTATAGAAAATTTAAGAAATCAATCGTATTTTGATGGTTGAGGCGGCTGTGTTTTTCTGTTATAGTAGAATATAGAATATTCTGAGGAGGGCATTATGCACAAGAGGAGACGGGACGAACTGATCCCTTATAATAAGACGAAGAGAGTCATCTATGTATACCGGCGGGGAAAAAAGTGCCCGGCCAGCGTCCGGGCAGGCGGAATCCTGCTGGGGCTGGGAGGCCTGTGCCTGCTGTACTGCCTTTTTATCCTGCTCTTTGTGAGCTTTGGCTCCTGGTTCTTCCTGGTCTGGGGGCTGGGCGGTCTGGTTCTGCTGGCCTGGGGCGGTTTGCTGCTGGGGCAGAGAACGGAGAAAATTCCCGGCTGGGTCAAGATCTGCTGGGGAGTTCTGGCGGGCGTGGCTTTGACGGCGTTTGTGGTGGTGGAGGGCTTTATTTTTGCGCAGTTCGGGGCAAAGGCTCGGCCGGGAGCGGATTACTGCGTCATTCTGGGCGCCCAGATGAAGACCGACGGTCCCAGCGACACCCTGCGGCGGCGGCTGGATCAGGCGCTGGTCTATCTTCGGGAGAACCCGGAGACGGTGGCCATTGTGTCCGGCTGTCAGGGCAGCAATGAGCCGGTCAGCGAGGCCAGGGGGATGTACGATTATCTGGTGGGGGCAGGGATTGCCCCGGATCGGATTCTGCTGGAGGAAGCCTCCCGCAATACCCGTGAAAATCTGGAGTACAGCGGGAGACTGCTGAACAGACAGGAAAATACGGTGGTGCTGGTGACGAACAACTTTCATATGTTCCGGGCGCTGCGGCTGGCGGACGGCGCGGGCTATGAGCATGTGCAGGGCCTGTCAGCCAGTGCCTATCCCTGGACGCTGCCCAACAATCTGCTGAGGGAGTTCATGGGCGTGGTAAAGGATTTCATGGTGGGGCATTTTTAAGGGCGGATTTCCGGACGCTGCTCTGCCCGATTGGCGCACCGGCACGAAAATGGCTTGTGAGGTATATGAGATGGACATTAATATAGGAGATATTCTGAAATTGAAGAAACAGCATCCCTGTGGCAGCAGGGAATGGGAGGTGCTCCGGGTGGGGGCGGATTTCCGGTTGAAATGCAGGGGCTGCGGACATCAGATTATGATTGCGAGGCGGCTGCTGGAGAAGAATGTCAAAGAGATCATTCAGTGAATTACATTTTTCTGCTTGCTTTTCGGGAAACAGTATGCTATCATGGATAGCTGTGATATATGAATTCCTTGCTCCCGGTGAGGCGGGGGCCAGAGACCAGAAGGAGGTAACTTTAATGAACAAGTACGAATTAGCCGTTGTTGTCAGCGCTAAGATCGAGGACGAGGAGAGAGCACAGATTATTGAGAAGTGCAAGGCTCTCGTGGAGAGATTTGGCGGTACCATCACAGAGGTGGATGAGTGGGGCAAGAAGAGGCTTGCTTATGAGGTTCAGAAGATGAAGGAAGGCTTCTACTACTTCATCAGATTTGACGCAGAGCCCACGGTGCCTGCGGAGATCGAGAGCCGTGTCCGCATTATGGACAATGTCATCAGATACTTAGTCGTCAGACAGGACGAGGCATAAAGAAAGCGAGATCAGGCATGAACAAAGTAATTCTTATGGGACGTTTGACCAGAGATCCCGAGGTGAGATATTCGCAGGGAGCCAGCCAGACTTCCGTGGCGCGTTTTTCCATTGCGGTGGACAGAAGATTTAAACGGGAGGGTGAACCGGACGCGGATTTCTTCAACTGCACCGCGTTTGGCAAGCAGGCCGAGTTTATTGAGCGCTATCTGCGAAAGGGCGTAAAGGTGGTAGTTTGCGGCAGAATCCAGAACGACAACTACACCAACAAGGATGGTCAGATGGTTTACAGTGTCCGTGTCATTGTAGATGAAATAGAGTTTGCCGAGAGCAAGAACGCATCGGCGGCCAACAGTGACAACGGGTACAACGGCGGTGGTTATATGGGCGGCGGCAACAGCGCACCCGCACCCAGCGGCGCAGGTGACGGCTTCATGAATATTCCTGACGGAATAGACGAGGAGCTGCCGTTTAATTAATGGATGATTATTCAAGATAGGAGGCACTGAAAATGGCTTACAATAAAGCAGAGAAATCTGATTCCCCGGTTAGAAAAAAAGGCGGTATCCGCAGAAAAAGGAAAGTGTGTGTGTTCTGTGGAAAGGATAATGTGATTGACTACAAGGACACCAACAAGCTGAAGAGATATGTGTCTGAGAGAGGCAAGATCCTTCCCCGCCGGATCACCGGCAACTGCGCGAAGCATCAGAGGGCGCTGACTTCCGCGATCAAGAGGGCGCGCCATGTGGCTTTGATGCCTTACGTTCAGGACTGAGGTCCGTCCAATCAGGACAGAAATACGGGAAACACCGCGAAATGACGGCATGGCTGTTGTTTCGCGGTGTTCTTTTATGTCCTTACTTCCGCTGTATGCGGTCGCTGCTGTGAATGGCGGCGGCTATTTTTTTGTCCTTGAAAACCGGAAACGGCAGACATCCAGGTCTGCTTTTCGGGGGGAATGTATAAAAACAGAAAATACAGGAAAAATAAAAAGATGCAACAATTCATATCAAAATGTTGCATCCTTGCTTACATTACATATATCGGTGATTTTTTCTGTTACTTTAGAGAGTTTCTTATTTTTTTGAAAATATATTCTGAGATGTGCTGTCAGAAATGTCTTTCCGTTCTTGCCCATTACCCGGGAATCACAATTTTATATTGGAAAATACCGCGTCCTTATCGTCCTGGTCGATACACAGGTAACGCCGTGTGACCTGAAAGGAAGAGTGGTTGAAAATACACATCAACATAGCGGGCGGGATGCCCTGCTTCCAGGCATAGTATCCAAAGGTCTTGCGCAGGGAATGGCAGCTGATGTTGTCCCCGAGACCCGTCATCTGGGCCGCGTGGCGGATAATCCGGTAGGCCTGGTATCTGGACAGAGGATTTTCTGCCCTGCGGTGGCTGACGAACAGGAACGAGTCCTTGTCACAATGCTGGGACTGCGCTCTGAGACACGTCAGGACGGCGCGTAATTCCCTGTTCAGCAGAATGCGGTTGGTCTTTCCGGTTTTTTGTTCCTTCAATTCAATGTGCTCCCTTATGCGGTCTCCGTCAAATACCGCGTTCCAGGTCAGACGCAAAATGTCGCTGATCCGCAGGGCGGTGTTCAGCCCGGTGATGATCAGGGCATAATTCCGGTAATTTGCTTCATTCAGCAGATAATAATTTTTGAACTTCTGTAATGCTTCTCTGTCTCTGATGGGTTGTGTTGTGCTCATAATAATCTCCTTTTTTGATAAGTGATACTACTTTCTGTGAAAAAATGCAACATTTTGATATGAATTGTTGCAAAAGGTATATCGGCGGCGAAAGACGCGCAGGCAGAGGTACAACTGCAAGGCGGCAGGTCCCCGGTTGAACGGGAAAGTGCAGGGAGGTAGAAGGATGCTGAGAATGTCAGTGGCAGCGGAAGAGTATGTGATGATCGGTGACGATATCAGACTGGTATTTCTGGGGGGCACGGGAAATCATATGCGCATCATGATTGACGCGCCCAGAGAGTTGAACATCGTCAGAAGCAGGGCATTGGAGAAAAGGATACAGGACCCGGAACTGCGGGCCCGGATGCCTCATTATTATCGGGAGGAAGAACACCCGGAGAAATATAAGAAGAAAAATATCTCCATTGTCAGAAACACAGGCATTGTGTGAAGATGTCTTTCCGGACCGGAAAAAGGCATGGATGCCGGACTGAACGGAAGGACTGAAAATCAGAGGTAATAATCTGCCGCTAACCTAGGGGCGGCGGTTATTATAAAGCGGCAGCCCGGGGACAGGACGCGATCAGTACACGGGACTGCCGGGAGGGCTCGGGCGGACTTAAGAGCCGGGAGAACTCAGACAGAAAATCATATATGGCAACACCGGGTAAACGGATGTACCCGGTCAAAAACAAGGAGGTAATACTATGGTAGTACAACACAATTTAAGGGCGATGAATTCCAACAGAATGCTGGGGCTGACTGCTTCCTCGCAGTCCAAATCCACGGAGAAGCTGTCTTCCGGCTATAAGATCAACCGTGCGGCGGATGACGCGGCCGGGCTGGCAATTTCCGAAAAAATGAGAAAGCAGATCAGAGGCCTTACCCAGGCGTCCCTGAATGCCCAGGACGGCATATCCGCAGTGCAGACCGCAGAAGGCGCGCTGACGGAAGTGCATGATATGCTTCAGAGGATGAATGAGCTGGCAGTAAAATCCGCCAACGGAACAAACAGCGAGGATGACAGAAGTTATATACAGGCAGAGATCAAGCAGTTGATCACGGAGATTGACCGCGTGTCCACGACGACCAAGTTCAACGAGACCTATTTGTTGAAGGGGGATGAGAAGGCGGGCAGCAAAACCGTATATTCTTATAAAGATGATCTCGCCACACCTTCCAGCGCGGCTTTCGGAACAGGCGTAACAAAGCTGTATGAGGCGGATGGCACAACAGAAATCAATGACGAGGACGCATTAAAAGCGTATTTGGACAATGACCCCGCCGCAAAGGTGATCAAGACTCCGGCGGTGAAAGATGCAGGCACAGTGGCGACTGCCGGCACAGACTATACTTTTACCGCAGCAAGTTGGACAATAACCGGTACGTTTTACGCGAATGCGGACACGGAAACGGATGACACCGGAGCAGTGGCGGTTACAAATGCCAATGCGGATACCTATTTTAATGAGGATGGCACCCTGAAAGATGGCTTTCAGCTTTGGGACAATAATGATGGCAGTGGCGCAGCGGCAACGGTGGATGGTACAACTAATAAAGTAGAATTTGCCGATGCAAGCGCGACCATTACCAATAAGGTATATTCCGAAGATGGTACGGAGTATACAGCCGCAACACTTGCCGCCGCTCTTAAGGCAGACAACACGACCAAAGTATATACAGCAGCTCCGAAGGTGACCACGCCGGAGGTAATCGCAACGGATGCCGATTATACCTACACTCCGGAGACAAAAGGAAAGGCCCAGTTGTACGATGAGGACGGTAAGGCCGTAAATGCGTCAGACATTGCCGATATGCTCAAAGACGGGAAAAAGTTATATGCGGACGCGGAACAGGGGACGGAGGTAACGGAGGCTGAACTGGATACGTACACAGTGGAGAAGACTGTCAATGATGATTTGGAGCTGAGCCTTCATGTGGGGGCCGATTCCTCGGATGACAATAAGATCAGCTTAAAGATCGCAAGCATGAGCGCTATAAGCATAGGCGTTGACGGGTTGGATGTTTCCTCCAAGGATACGGCTACAGCTGCTATTGATACGATATCTGAGGCGTTAAAGCTGGTGTCCAAGCAGCGCTCTGATCTGGGTGCCATCCAGAATCGTCTGGAGCACACCATCAACAATCTGGACAACGTGGTGGAGAATACCACTGCGGCTGAGAGCCAGATCCGCGATACCGATATGGCGACGGAGATGGTGAAGTATTCCAACAACAATATTCTGGCCCAGGCCGGTCAGGCTATGCTGGCCCAGTCCAATCAGGCCAATCAGGGTGTGCTGTCTCTGCTCCAGTAAGGATGCAGATGGCGGCATAGGAACAGATTTTACTGAAACAAAATCTATTGTCAATGGAAAACCCGCTGAACTGCGGGTTTTCCTGTCCGTAATATTGGCTGTAGCATATCCGTGCGCTTTCCCGCATTTGTTGGAATTTCATAGTTTTTTCTCCCTTTTCGAAATTGTGTACCCATTGAGAAATAACTTATAAATATACATTGTAAATGGCAGATAGAGATTTTATAATCCAATATATAAATCGGAAGTTACAGATGAATTTCCTGACCTTTCCTTATTTTTCAAGGGTTTTTGAGCCTCATACAGTGAATTGCTATGTACTTTCCCTTGTTTTTGACCTTATGGGCAGTTCACAGGGGAAAGATTTTTCTGAGTGTATCAAATCATTGCCTGCCACCTTATCCAAAAGCCCTGTGGAAGTCCGCTTTGCTTCCCTTGCGGCGTGGGCATACACATTCATGGTGGCACTTACGTCAGAGTGCCCAAGAGTTTCTGCACGTCCTTCGGTGCTGCGCCGTTTGACAGCAGATTGCTTGTATAAGTATGCCTGAGCTCGTGGAAGTGGAAAATGGAACATAGTATAATCCCCTCAAGGGCTATGGTTTGCGCCATAGCCCTTTTCGTATAAGGGAGATGTTATCCGAGATCCCCACGGGTCTGTAGAAAATCAGAGGCTTGTGATTAAAGAATGGGGACGCCGACATCAGATCCCTGTTATGCATTACTACATCGACAACGGTTTCAGTAGGTAAACGCTTTGACTGTCCGGCATTTCAAGAGATACTCCAAGACATATTGCAAATCAGGCTAAGGAAGGTAAGGCTGCCTGAGAAAAGCAATATGCTAAGTTCCGCAAGCTCCTTCTGACGGTAATAAAGATATTCCGATCAGTGATCAGTGAAATTGTGGATTATCTTGAAAATTGTAGTAGACCATGAGGAAAATTGTGGTAAAATGGAATATAGACGACAGCATGCTTTAGTATTCTGCAAAATATTCTACATAACAAAACTAAGGATGCGTGTGAGAATAAGATGAACCCGTTTAATGGCAACTGTCCTTAAAATTCGGTATGTGTTGGAAAATCAGCAGATTTATATGGAGGTTAGGAGTGATCAGATGGTCAGCATTTTAGATACAATTACAGAGGGGCTTTCTGCTCTTAATACATCAATAGGATTCGGTGGATCACTGATAACAATTTTCGACCACTTCAAAAACAAAAACAGCAGCCATATTGAAGAAACACTGAGTGCTATTCGGAAAAAATCGGGCGTTGCGTATGCACGTTACTGCGAATACAGAAAATACCGGCAGGAGGAATTAGGCATTCCCCTTGAAGGAGATATTCTGGGATATTGGGAAACCTGTTTGCAGCGCAATGTGCTGCCTGGTGCAAGGGATATGGTTTCCTCTCATATTGCAAGCAAAGAAGAAGCCGAAATTATCATTTCCTATTTAATGGAGCAATGGATGACCATTCCAGATTTTTCAGCGTGGATACACGATATTATGATTCAGAACCATCTGGAAATTGTTTCTGAGAAGCTGGCTGATTTTCCACAAATATTGGAAGCGGCTTCTCAGATAAAAGCACGACTGGACAGCCAGGGAATTAATCATATTGCGACAATGATTACCCCTTGCAATGTCACAGATGCAAGGATTTCCTGCAATGAATTGACTATTAAAAATTTCTTTACCGTTAACAATAATTTTCGTACCATGCTCAAAGTCATCAGTGCAGATGCGGACGTCCCGCACAAAGAGGCCGTACAGGCCATAGAGGAACTTATGCAAAACAGTGCCTCTGTTATAATTACAGGAAACGGGGGCCAGGGAAAAACCAGCCTGATGATGCGTGTAGCAGTGCAGAACGCTTCTGCAGGACATCTGACAGTCTGGCTGTCGCTGTCAAACAAAGAAACTATAACGGAACAAATGGCAGATCAATTCTTTGATTGCCTGATTAAGCTTACACCTGCCAGGCAAAGTGTGTTGCTATGCATTGATAATCCCTTTGAGGGGAGAGAATCCTTTGCAAGCTTACAAGCCAGGTGGCCTCATAATCACAAAATACATCTGCTTATGGCAGAACGGGAAAACAGGCTTACATTGATTGCTGATCCAGATCAGGATTTATTGCTGCATTGGTTTGAAAATGCAGAGCTTGTTATCTTGCAAGGCATCGGCCAGACCAGGGAATACCGTTTAAAAGATTATACGTCTCGCTATTTTTCAGAGAGCGTGGAAAGAAGAAAATCCATACTGAAAAAGAGCACTTCCTATCTGGTAAAAGATGGGGCAATAAGTGAGACAGATCAATTATCTGTGATAAATAGAGCATTAGGCCGGTATGGGAAGCCGTATGTCAGTTTGGTGGAATTGATCTACCGCACTTTGTTTGAACTGAAAAAAATTACGTCTAAACCAGGAAGCATCAAATTAGATTGGGAAGAATGGGGCGATCTGATTGAGAGCGAGTTTGGAAAAGTAGATACCGACATCCAGCTATATGGCGTAATTGCGGCTCTGAAAGTGTTCCATACACCATTGTCACTTTCGCTATTCTGTAAACGCTTTGCTGAATTAAACGCGCGTAAATTGAGAACGCGCTTGTGTGAGCGGTTTGTACCGCAGCATGTGGAACCGGTAGTTTATCAGGAGAGAAACGAGACGCTGCAGCCTAAACATGATGTCATTGCAGAGTTGTTTTTCCTTTTTAATAAAAGCAAAGTCACCATTAATTCCGTGATATTTGATTTGCTGGATTGTATGGATGAAAATGAAATCGAAACATTTTTAACGAATACCATAAATAAAAAAGAAATGCGGAAAGGCCAGAAGCCATCAATCGGCGAAATTGATTACTGGGGCTATTTGGAGTGTATCTATTCCCGAATGCAAAAAGGGAGCCTAAATCTTTCGCACGTTGGAAAAACATATTTGTGTTTAGGCTTTTTGTGGGCGAGGTACCAAAAGAACCTCTCCGAAAGCAGTTTTACAATCAAAGCTGTTCTGGACAATCTTGCACCTGAATTAGAAAACGATTTATTGATAATAAAACTTTATACAGAATGGGGAATATGGTTGTCCGAAAGGAAAAACAATTTTGCCGCGGAAGAAAAATTCCTTATCGTGATAAAAATCGATCCATCTAATATTCATTGCCGCACGGAGTTAGGCCGTCTGCTGTCCAGGCAAAAAGGACGAGAAGAGGAAGCGGAGAAATTTTTGCGGGAAATAATAGCAATTGATTCCAAGAATATTCAATCACGTACAGAATTAGGCCGTCTGCTGTCCAGGCAAAAAGGACGAGAAGAGGAAGCGGAGAAATTTTTGCGGGAAATAATAGCAATTGATTCCAAGAATATTCAATCACGTACAGAATTAGGCCGTCTGCTGTCCAGGCAAAAAGGACGAGAAGAGGAAGCGGAGAAATTTTTGCGGGAAGCAATAAAGATTGATCCTAAAAATTTGCATCCTCATACAGAATTAGGACGTCTGCTGTCCAGGCAAAAAGGACGAGAAGAGGAAGCGGAGAAATTTTTGCGGG
>CAJUAB010000003.1:99987-159004 GCA_910583845.1 uncultured Acetatifactor sp. | reverse complement strand
CTGCTGTCCAGGCAAAAAGGACGAGAAGAGGAAGCGGAGAAATTTTTGCGGGAAGTTATAAAGATTGATCCTAAAAATTTGCACTCTCGCTCAGTGCTGGCAAAGTTATATGAAAGAATGGATAGACTGCCAGAAGCCATGCAACTATATCAGGATCTTTGCAATATTGACCCTGGCAACCGTTTTGGTATAGATGGTCTTTCGCGACTAAAATAGCGAATCTTTCCTTGTCTTTTTCAGTATGGCGGTAAGCATGTCCCCTGACTATAAAGTATGCTGCTGACATGATTAAAGTCGGGATGAATCTGCCAGATGCTAAAACATTATGTGAAAATTATTTGTTGGGAAATGGCGTAGATTTTGCCATACACCAGATGCCTATTTTGGAAGAACAGATTTCAAAGCTGTCTTTTGCATTAACCCACATTCAGAGCAGGGAGTAGTTTTTAGTCTTTTTTACCCTGTCATATGAAACATGAAAAGGTGGCCTCCGCATTTTTCATCTCCCTATTTTGCCCATAAACAGCGGAATCCAGGAAGAATCGCCGCAATATGACAAATTAATTAGTGGCATAATGCGGCAAACTATGATACAATATATCCATATTTATGGCAGGAAGCGGTTGCACGTAAAACAGCAGCCGTCAGGTCCGCCGTCCGACTGGAGAAGAATTATGGCAGGACATATGAAAAAATATATCAGGTTAAAGGGACGCATAAGGACATATCTGAATTTTACTATATATCTGGGAATTCTGCTCTGCGCTGTGTCGGCGGCAGTCTTCCTGCTTGACTACCGGGCGGGCGGCATTGTGACATGTTTTGCCATCTTTTACCTGGCGGTTACCCTTACCCTGTATTTTTACAACAAGCCCCTGGTCATGAATGAACTGATCAGCTTCGCCACAGAGTACGGGCAGATTCAGAAAAAACTTCTGCGGGAGCTGGAGATTCCCTATGCGCTGCTGGATGACGGAGGCAAGGTGATCTGGACCAACGCGGCATTTGAGTCAGTGGTGCATCAGCCCAAGGGCTACAACAAATCCCTGACCAGCCTGTTCCCCACTCTCACCCGGGACCGGCTGCCGGATGACAGCGGTCTGGACGAGGCGCAGTATGAGCTTCATTATGAGGGCAATGAATTTGTAGTCCGGTTCAAGAGAATTTCTCTGAAGGAAATGGCCGAACACAGCGACATGATCCAGGCGGAAGGATATAACGGATATCTGATTGCCATGTACCTTTTCGATGAGACGGCGTTACATATTGCCTTACAGGAGGTGGACGACCAGTCTCTGGCGGTGGGTATGGTCTATCTGGACAATTATGACGAGGCGCTGGAGAGCGTGGAGGAAGTCAGGCGCTCCCTGCTGATTGCGCTGATTGACCGGAAAGTCAATAAATATATTTCCGGACTGGACGGTATATCCAAAAAGCTGGAGAAGGACAAATATCTGATTATTCTCCGGAAAAAGGCCATAGCGCAGTTACAGGCGAACCGCTTTGACCTGCTGGAGGAAGTCAAGACGGTCAACATCGGCAATGAGATGGCAGTGACCATCAGTATCGGCATAGGCCTGGACGGCCTGACCTACGCGCAGAACTATGAGTTTGCCCGCAATGCCATTGACCTGGCTCTGGGCCGTGGCGGAGATCAGGCGGTGATCAAGACGCCGGAGAGTGTGACCTATTATGGCGGCAAAAGCCAGCAGGTGGAGAAAAATACCCGCGTGAAGGCCCGTGTGAAGGCCCATGCGCTGAGAGAGATCATCACGGCCAAGGACACGGTGCTGGTGATGGGGCACAGAAACCCCGACGCGGACAGTTTCGGGGCCACGGTGGGAATCTATCGGATTGCTCAGACGTTGGAGAGAAAGGCGCATATTGTGCTGAATGACTCTCCGGCATCCATACAGCCTCTTTTGGACATGTTCCGAAGGAATCCTGAATATGAAGAGGATATGATCATTGACAGCCAGCGGGCCATTGAGATCGCCGGAGGCAACGCGGTGTTGGTGGTGGTGGATGTGAACAAGCCATCTATCACGGAATGCCCGGATCTACTGAGGTTCTGTAAATCGGTGGTGGTGCTGGACCATCACCGGGCAGGCAATGAGACGATAGAAAACGCCACGCTTTCCTATGTGGAACCCTATGCTTCATCCTCCTGCGAGATGGTATCGGAAATCTTGCAGTACACTTATGACAACATCAGGATACGCTCCGAGGAGGCGGACTGCATGTATGCCGGAATCATCATTGACACCAACAACTTTGTCAGCAAGGCCGGGGTGCGTACCTTTGAGGCGGCGGCATTTCTGCGCCGCAACGGCGCGGATGTGACCAGAGTGAGAAAGCTGTTCCGGGAGGATGCCAACGAGTACAAGGCCAAGGCGGATGCCGTAAGCCAGGCTGAGATCTACAGGCAGAATTTCGCCATCTCCGTGTGTACCAGCGATGATTTGCCCAGTCCCACGGTGGTGGGCGCCCAGGCCGCCAACGAGCTTTTGAATATCAAAGGGATCAAGGCCAGTTTTGTACTGACGGATTACCAGGGCAAGATTTATATCAGCGCTCGGTCCATTGATGAGGTCAATGTGCAGCTGATTATGGAACGTATGGGAGGAGGAGGCCACATGTCCATAGCGGCCTGCCAGATGGAGGGGACGGGGATTGTGGAAGCCATCGGCGTTCTGAAATCCACCATCGACAATATGCTGGATACGGGAGAAATTTAAGCAGAGGACCTGCGCGCAGTATTCAGGAGATCAGAGGATCTCCGTCAGGAGGAAGAATATGAAGATCATTTTGTTACAGGATGAGAAAAAGCTGGGAAAAAAAGGCGATATTATCGAAGCCAGCGACGGATATGCGAGAAACTATATCCTGCCGAAGAAGATCGGCGTGGAAGCTACACCCAGAAATCTGAACGAACTGAAATTGCAGAAAGCAAACAGCGAGAAAATTGCCAGGGAACAGCTGGAGGCCGCCAAGGCACTGGCAGCGGATCTGGAGCCCCGTCAGGTGGTGGTAAGCATCAAGGCAGGCGAGGGCGGAAAGGCCTTCGGCTCCGTGTCCTCCAAAGAGATCGCGGCGGCGCTGAAAGAACAGCACGGAATTGAGCTGGACAAGAAAAAGATACTGCTGGGCGAGAGCCTGAAGAGCTTTGGAAACTATGAGGTGGCTGTAAAGCTGCATCCCCAGGTGACCGGCAAATTTACCGTGAAAGTGACAGAAGCATAAGGACTGACAGGGCCGCGGCACGGGTCCGGGGAGTACAGGAACAAGGGAAAATATGGATGAGATAGCAATTAAGAGGATCTTACCCCACAGTGTGGAAGCGGAGCAGGCGGTGATCGGTTCCATGATCATGGACCGCGAGGCGATCGTGGTGGCCTCTGAGATTGTCATGGGCGAGGATTTTTACAACAGACAGTATGGCATTCTGTTTGAGACCATGGTGGAACTCAATGACAAGGGGTATCCGGTGGATCTGGTGACGTTGCAGAACAAGCTCAAGGAAAAGGATGTGCCGCCGGAGGTGAGCAGCCTGGAATTTGTCCGCGACTTGCTGGGAATGGTGACAACATCCGCCAATATCAAATATTACGCGAATATTGTGGCGGAAAAATCCACGCTGCGCAGGCTGATCAGACTGAATGAGGAGATAGCCAATACCTGCTATGTGGGCAAGGAGAGTCTGGAAAGCATATTGGAGGACACGGAAAAGAGAGTCTTCCAGCTGGTGCAGAAGAGAAATACGGAAGATTTTACACCGATCCGGCAGGTGGTAATGAACGCCATGGACAGGATCGAGGCAGCCTCCCGGCAGAAAGGCACGGTGACAGGCATTGCCACAGGCTTCCTGGATCTGGATTATCGGACGGCAGGCCTGCAGCCCTCCGATCTGATTCTGATTGCCGCCCGCCCTTCCATGGGTAAAACCGCGTTTGTGCTGAACATCGCTCAGCATATAGCGTTCAAGCTGAATCTTACAGTCGCCATATTCAGTCTGGAAATGAGCAAGGAGCAGCTGGTGAACCGACTTTTTTCGCTACAATCCAGCGTAGATGCGCAGAATCTGCGCACCGGCCAGCTCAACGACGAGGAGTGGGAAAAGCTGATTGAAAGTGCAGGTGTAATCGGCCGGTCCAGTCTGTTTATAGACGATACACCCGGCATCAGCATTGCCGAACTGCGGACGAAATGCCGTAAACTTAAGTTGGAACACAATCTGTCCATCATAATTATTGACTATCTGCAACTGATGTCGGGCAGCGGGAGGTCGGATTCCAGACAGCAGGAGATTTCGGACATATCCCGGGCTCTGAAAGGGTTGGCCAGGGAATTGCACGTGCCGGTGGTGGCGCTGTCTCAGCTCAGCAGGGCAGTGGAACAGAGACCGGACCATCGCCCCATGATGTCAGATCTGCGTGAGTCAGGCGCAATTGAGCAGGATGCGGATGTGGTGATGTTTATCTATCGGGATGATTATTACAATCATGATACAGAGAAAAAAGACATTGCGGAGATCATTATAGGAAAGCAGAGAAATGGTCCCATCGGAACGGTGGAACTGGCCTGGCTGCCCAGATACACCAGATTTGCCAACCTGGAGAAATAGAAAACTACGAAAGAGAGTGGAGGGGAAAATCCATTCTCTTTTTATATGCGGAACTTGCTTTAACAGCATAAACCCGGAAAACGCAATGATACATTGCAGACCGCCCGAAGCGGGCTGAAATGTATCACCGGGGAGTGCGTTTGGAGGGATTATGCGGAACTTGCTTTAACAGCATAAACCCGGAAAACGCAATGATACATTACAGACCGCCCGAAGCGGGCTGAAATGTATCACCGGGGAGTGCGTTTGGAGGGATTATGCGGAACTTGCTTTAACAGCATAAACCCGGAAAACGCAATGATACATTACAGACCGCCCGAAGCGGGCTGAAATGTATCACCGGGGAGTGCGTTTGGAGGGATTATGCGGAACTCAAATAAGAAAGGGGAAAACTATGGGAACATACTTGCTCATATCGGATGCCGCCAAGGAAGTCAAGGTAGAGAGCCATGTGCTGCGCTACTGGGAGGAAGAGCTGCGTCTGCCTATCAAGCGCAATGAACTGGGACACCGCTATTATACACAGGAGGATGTGGAGCGTTTCAAACAGATCAAAGCTATGAAAGAAAGGGGATTACAGTTGAAGGCAATTAAGATGATCTTAAAAGACGGAAAACTGGATGTTTTGCCGCAGGGGGACTTTCGGGACAGGGCAGGAGGGCGAGAGGATGCCGGGGAAGGAGGACATCAGGAAAACGGGCAGAACATGGCCATTGACGTGGTTTCTGTCAGGGATGCCGACACCGTTCCCAAGGAGGAAGAATACACGGCGGCGGCCAGACAGGAACTGGCGGAACCGGTCCGCCAGAAGACCTCCGGCCTGTCCGCGGAAAGCCGGGAGGAAAAGGCAAGACGCCTGCAATGGTTGCTGCAACAACTGATTCGGGAGACACTGCGGGAGAACAACGAGGAGCTTTGCCAGAGCATGAAGGAGAGCCTGATCAAAGAACTGGATTATCAATTCCGCAATCAGGAGGAGCGGGAGGAAGAGAGGGATCGCCTGGCCCAGCAGCGCAGCGAAGAATATTATCGGAAGATGGACGAGCTGTTATGTAAAAAGAGCCGCAGGAAAACGGACAAGCAGGATAAAAAGGCTCAGGCAGCAGAGAAGAACAGGCCTCCTAAGCCAGACAGAGACAAGAAAAAAAGGCATTTCGTTTTCTGAAATGCCTTTTCACTCTCACAAATACGATTACTCCTCGCTGATGGTACCCACAGGGCACTGACCGGCACAGGAACCACAGGAGATGCAGGTATCGGGATCGATCACTGCAACACCGGTTTCCATGCTGATTGCACCTACAGGGCACACACCGGCACAAGCACCGCAGCCTACACAGGCGTCGCCTACTACAAATGCCATACTCTTATCCTCCCAACTGATAGAATATTTAATACCTCTCTTATTGTAATATAGAATGTGGCTGAATACAAGTACTAATTTTGTTCCGCACGGCGTTTTTTGATGCCTTCCAGGATCACTTTTTTCTTCTCTACAACCTTGTCCTTGTCCATGGCAGGCACACCGGCCAGCTTGTAGGGAATCCCCAGCTTCTTGTATTTGGCCTCGCCCATGGTATGGTAGGGCAGCACATCCAGCGCCTTGAGATTGTCAAACTGCCCGATGAAATATCCCAGGTCATACAGATATTTATCATCGTCTGTAATGCCGGGTACCACCACATGCCGAATCCACATATCAATCCCTTTTTCGTTCAGATAAGCGGCAAATTCCAGAATATGCGTGTTGGGCTGCGAGGTCAGTTCCCTGTGTTTATCGGGATCGATATGCTTGATATCAAGCATTACCAGATCTGTCAGCGTCATCAGCTGATCCAGCTTCTCGATCCAGGCCGTGTTGGAGGGATTAAAGGCGATCCCTGAACTGTCAATACAGGTGTGTATATCTTTTTCTTTTGCCAGAGTGAACAGTTCGATCAGAAAGTCCACCTGCATCAGGGGCTCTCCGCCGGTTACGGTCAGACCGCCGCCGTTTTTGTAGAATGCGCTGTTTCGCTCGTACTGTTCAATGATGTAGGACGGCTCCATCATCGTGCCGCCGCTCATCTCCCAGGTGTCGGGGTTGTGGCAGTAGGCGCAGCGCATGGGACAGCCCTGTACAAACACTACAAAACGAGTGCCGGGGCCGTCCACAGTGCCAAAACTTTCAAGTGAATGAATTCTTCCCTGCATAATCAAATGCATCTCCTTTCATTGAGCTATGGGTGCAGGCAAATGCTTACGGGGCCGGGCATATTGCGCCCATGCCGGTTTTATTGCGCTGAATTATATAAGATATCACATATCCAGACAATGGAACACATTCATTATATCAGAGTTTCCATTAAATGGAAAGTCGGTTTCAAAACTCTGCCGCTCTGGAAATAGTATACCCCAAAACAGATAAAGAAGCATAGAAAAAGAGGACGCCCCAATGCGGGACGCCCCTTTTCTGACAGTGCCGGACACAATTTCCGGTGCCGGCAATTGTCCATCAGATAGCCTCGTGGAAAGTACGGGAAATAACGTCAGCCTGCTGCTCCGGAGTGAGCTTGATAAAGTTCACCGCATAGCCGGACACGCGGATTGTAAGCTGAGGATAGTTCTCCGGATGTGCCTGAGCATCCAGTAAGGTATCTCTGTTCAATACGTTTACGTTCAGATGATGACCGCCCTTAGTAGCATAGCCATCCAATAAGTTTACCAGGTTGTCAACCTGTGCTGCACTTGCTGCCATAATTTTTTCCTCCTGTTATGAATTTGTTGTTTTAAGATATTATATGCCGCCCGCCCGCAGGGGGCGGCATATGATGCACCTATTCGTAATCATCCAGTCCCTGATGCAAAGTGGGTACGCTGCAGGCCAGCGGGGTACGGGAGCAATCCGAGCAACCCATGGTCTGTACGGTTTTGTTTTCCCCGATATCGTCACGGTCCACATTGATGTGGCCCATGCCGCTTTCCATGCCCTGGTCGAGCATCTTCACGAGGTCATCAATCATTTTTTTCTCGTCCATATATACCTCCTTTCACACCACAGCCTCGATGCCGTCTGTATTACTTGCTCAGATCCAGCTCAATGTCTCCGGAAAATACCTGATCTTCCTTGCCCAAAGCGCCGGGAATAATGGTGAAGGTATTGGAGATACCGTCCTGCGCGTCATTGAAAGGCAATTTGGATACGGAAGACAGAGATGCCACTGCACCGTGGGTATCACGTCCATGCATCGGGTTGGCACCGGGAGCGAAAGGCTGGCCCTTTCTGCGTCCGTCAGGCGTGTTGCCGGTTGCCTTGCCGTAGGTTACGTTGGAAGTAATGGTCAGGATGGAGGTGGTAGGGAATCCATCTCTGTAGGTGTGGTGTCTTCTGATCGCGGTCATAAACTTATGAACCACATCCTGCGCGATGCTGTCCACACGGTCGTCATCATTACCGTACTTCGGGAAATCCCCGGTGGTCTTGAAGTCAACGATGATGCCATCCTCATCACGTACCACCTCAACCTTGGCGTACTTGATAGCGGACAGGGAGTCTGCCACGATGGACAGGCCGGCAACACCTGTTGCGAAGTATCTTCTCACATCTCTGTCATGCAGAGCCATCTCAGCTCTCTCATAGCAGTATTTGTCATGCATATAGTGGATGATGTTCAGCGTGTTCACATACACATCGGCCTGCCACTCCAGCATGTCGATGAACTTGCTGTACACATCGTCAAAGTCAAGTACATCACCGACAACGGGACGATACTTGGGACCAACCTGCTTCTTGGTAACTTCGTCCACACCGCCGTTCAAAGCGTACAGCAGACACTTGGCCACATTGGCACGGGCGCCGAAGAACTGCATTTCCTTACCGATTCTCATGGAAGATACGCAGCAGGCAATACCGTAGTCATCGCCGTGGGTCACTCTCATCAGATCATCGTTCTCATACTGGATGGAAGATGTATTGATAGAGGTCTTTGCGCAGAAGCGCTTGAAGCCCTCAGGCAGTCTGGTGGACCAAAGCACGGTCAGGTTGGGCTCGGGTGACGCGCCCAGATTGTACAGGGTCTGCAAATACCGGAAGCTCATCCTGGTAACCATGTGACGTCCGTCCACGCCCACACCGGCCAGGGACTCGGTAACCCATACGGGGTCGCCCGCGAAGATCTGGTTGTACTCAGGTGTACGGGCAAACTTGATCAGACGCAGCTTCATAATGAAATGGTCGATGAACTCCTGGATCTGCTCCTCGGTGAACACGCCGTTCTTCAGATCTCTCTCAGCGTAGCAGTCGATAAAGGTGGATGTACGGCCCAGAGACATGGCAGCGCCGTTCTGCTCCTTAACCGCGCACAGGTAGCCGAAATAGGTCCACTGAATTGCCTCTTTTACATTGGCGGCGGGCTTGGAGATATCGCAGCCGTAGGAAGCGGCCATCTCCTTCATCAGCTTCAGGGCGGTGATCTGCTCGGAGATTTCCTCGCGCAGACGGATCACGTCATCGGTCATCACGCGGCCGGTGGAATCCTTCTGCTCCTGCTTATCCTCAATCAGTCTGTCAATGCCGTACAGGGCAACTCTTCTGTAGTCACCGATGATACGGCCACGTCCGTACGCGTCCGGAAGACCGGTAATAATATGGGAAGAACGGCAGGCTCTCATCTCCTGATTGTATGCGTCGAAACAACCCGCGTTGTGGGTCTTTCTGTGGGTGGAGAAAAATTCGCTGATCTCGGGATCAACCTCGTAGCCGTTGTCGGCGCAGGCCTTCTCGGCCATACGGATACCGCCATAGGGCTGCAGGGATCTCTTGAAAGGCTTGTCGGTCTGGAAGCCGACGATGGTCTCCTTGCTCTTGTCAAGGTAACCGGGACCATGAGAGGTGATGGTGGAGACAACCTTGGTGTCCATATCCAGAACGCCGCCCGCTTCTCTCTCCTGCTTCTGCAGATCCAGTACCATTGCCCACAAATCCTTTGTGTTCTGTGTAGGGCCGGCCAGGAAAGAATCATCTCCATCATAGGGATGATAGTTCTTCTGGATGAAATCACGTACATTGACTTCATTCTCCCACTTGCCGCCTACAAACTCGTTCCATTCAGGTCTCATTTGAAATAGCCTCCTATAAGTTATTGAATTAGTGAATGTGTTTTTGTAACTCCTAATCCTATGCCCTTATTATAGGAGAAACAATCTGGATAGTCAAGGCTGGTAGTGTACTTTTTCCTGTACACAATTGCTATTTTGCCCTTTATTTTTATTAAAAATTTATAAAAACTGTCCATAAAAGGTTATACTTGCCAGAAGCGGGGAAAAGTATTATACTGTAGAGGCTGAAATGGTACACAAAAGCAATTACGATCAGGAGGTGTCTGGATATGGATGGAATTACGAAGGAGATGACGATCGGGGAAATTCTGCGGAAGAACCCGGATGTGGCGCCGATTTTGATGGACGCGGGCATGCACTGCCTGGGATGTCCGTCCGCGCAGGGCGAGAGCCTGGAAGAAGCGGCGATGGTGCATGGTATTGATGTGGAAGCGCTGATGAAGACGATTCAGGAGGCGTAGCATGTTTGCAAAAATGCCTGGGGGGTTCCCAGGCATTTTTCAGAGCAATTTTCAGATTCTGGACAGAGTCTGCAGCGCGTTCTCCGAAATGACGGTCTCACAGTGTTCCTCCAGATAAGAAGGCGTGGAGGATGTCACTTTTACAAAAGAGCCGTATTCCGAGAGTATATTACAGCATCTGTTAAAGTCGGAAGCATCCTTCTGCGGATGAGACAGCAGCAGCAGATAGCAGCCTTCGCGGACATCCTTATACACGGAACTGGAACCGGCGGCTCCCTCCGCGACAGCGGCCGCCGCCGTCAGCAGCAGGCGCATGGTGCTGAACCGGAGCATCCGCATCATCAGCCTGCCTTCCGCGTCAGGGGAAAGCTCCGGGGCTGACGCGGAAGGGGAGGAGACCTCTTCACTGCCCTGTAGTCTGCGGAACAGATCCAGCACCTCGTCAGCCGCGGAAGCAGCCTCCTCCTCCGAGTCCTCCAGCTCCTCATGCACGGACGGAGCAAAGCGGGCAAAGCGGGTATCCAGTTCCTCGGGATCTTCCACCTTGGTGATAATCAGGACGATGCACTCCGCGTTCATGGGTATGGCTTCAATCATAAGCGGGATATCCTCGGCCTCAAAGCCAAATTCAAAATTGGCCTGCTGCATCATGTCCCGGAAAAGATTTTTCGCTTTCTCCGTCCCGTAGGCCAGTTCGCTGATCTGGAGCTCTCTGCTGGCCAGGTCCTCCTTGGTAAGAGTGCAGCGAATCTGGTTTTCACTCACTTTTTCTATTTTCATTTCAGGATCAACTCCTTTCGGATTTACACACGGTTTCCGCAATCGCTCTTACAGCATATACTTTCCCAGGTTCTTCGTCAATAGACCTGGGAATGTTTTTAGAAAAAATTTAATTTTCCACTTGCCAAAATCTGACAGATGGCATATAATGCATAACAAGAGATGCTTCCGATATTCCGTACAGGAAGGGAGGCAAGCGGTTAAAATATCTTTATCTATTCCGAAGATCCGGAACGTTTCGTTCCTCTAATCCTTTTTATTTATAGTATGAGTCAGTCTCTTTTTTGCTAAAATAATCAGGATGTCTTACAAGCGGTTCAGTGCGCGCTTGATCGGTTTATATAATATATTTCCCACTTTTCAGATTTAAGTCACATTATAATTCAAAATCTACATTTATATTTTTTGCATTGTACTGTCGGAGCTCTCTGGACCAGCTATTCCCCGCGTTATCCAACACAGAAACGTAATTTGCTGACATAATATATCACATTTTTTCCTTTTGGATGTACAGCATATGGAGAGGAGGGATAACTTGAGCGAAAAAGAAGTCCAAAGCGCCCGGGAGACAATGCGGATGCAGCTACAGAAAGTGCAGGAGCGGGGCGTGGGCCTGTATATGGATAACAGGCCTGCTTCCCCGGACGAAGTGGCCCGCAGGTGTGTGCAGGAGCAAACGGTCTATATGCCCGATTATGTTCTGAACGAAATGGGCATTCTTGAACAGGTAAGGTTTGACAGAATTGATCCACAGTAAGCCATGGATCGTGCCTCATAACAGGGCGGAACGGATGACAGCGGCGGAGAATGCCTCTCTGACAAAAAGCTGCTGATGAAAATAACAGGATGTTCTGCCGTATTTTGTCAAAATAGGTGATGACGTTGCCGGAATAGTCTGGTATACTATTACATATTGGCGAAAAAGGGATAACCTTTTCGCCGGTATGTATGGTGTGTTTCTGTATTTGAAAGGGAAAGGTATGGTAATTTATGAAAAAAGCGATTCCAGTAATCACAGCGATTCTGCTGATTGTGGTGATCGGCGCGGTGACGCTTGTCAGTATGCTGGTGGAAAAATATTCCTATTCCAAGGAAAGAGTGGATCTGGCGGCCTATTACGGTCTGGCGGCGGATGAGGCGGACAGCCGGGTGGCTGTGTACCTGCAGGATGAGAGACTGGACATGCTGGCCCCCCTGAGGGAGGGGAAATGCTACTTCCCCATAGATATGGTACACCAGTATTTTAATGACACCTTTTACGCGAACCGCGCGGAGGGAGTACTGCTGTACGCGCTGCCCTCGGAGGTGGTGCGCATCGCACTGGGAGGCAGTGTGGAGGAGCGGGACGGCGGCAGTGAGGATCTGGGCTATGTGATTGCCTACGAAGAGGGGGGCCAGATTTATATCGCCGCGGATTACGTACAGCGATACTGTAATATGGAACTACAGTACGCGCAGCATCACGTGCAGGTGTATACCCGGTGGGGGGCCGCCACCGTGGCCACTGTGACGAAGGATACGGCGGCGCGTGTAAAAGGGGGTATTAAGAGCGAGATTTTATGGGATGTGCCCGGGGGCAGCCAGGTGAAGGTGCTGGAGCAGATGGAGACCTGGAGCAAGGTGCGGACCGGTGACGGATATATAGGTTATGTGGAGAATAAATTGTTGCAGGATTTTACGGAGATCCAGGAGACCCCGGTGACGGGCTATGTGGAGCCTGTGTACAGCTCTGTCCGGCTGCCGGGAAAAGTGAGTATGGGCTGGCACTCCATCGGAGGCGTGGGGGGAAATGACACCCTGGAGAGCATGGTGGCCGGGACCAGAGGGATGAATGTGATTGCTCCCACATGGTTCAGTCTCAGTGACAACGAAGGCAATTTCCAGAGCTTCGCCAGCGCCTCCTATGTGGACCGGGCCCACGCCATGGGATTGCAGGTATGGGGCGTACTGGATGATTTCAATTATAATAATGTAAACCAGGCGGGGATCAACGATTTCCAGATTCTGTCCTCCACCGCCGTCAGGGGCAGACTGATTGAAAATATAGTTGGCGAGGCGATGAATCTGAAACTGGACGGCATCAATATAGACTTTGAAAAGGTTACGGCGGAGTGCAGCGAGCATTACGCTCAGTTTATACGGGAACTGTCCATCGCCTGCCGCGGGAATGGGCTGATTCTGTCCTTTGACAACTATGTGCCGTTCAGCTTCAATGATTATTACCGCAGGGATGTGCAGGGAAAAGTGGCGGATTATGTGATTATCATGGGCTATGACGAGCATTGGCACGGCAGCGGCGACCCCGGCTCCGTAGCCAGCATCGGCTATGTCAGCGGCGGGATCGACCGCACTCTGGAGCAGGTACCTGCGGAAAAAGTGATCAATGCCCTGCCCTTCTATTCCATTCTGTGGACAATTGACGGTGCCACGGTGACGGACGAGTATCTTCTTTTATCCAACACCAAGGATTATTTGCAACGGGTGGGCGCGGAAGCCGTTTGGGATGAGGAAACCTCTCAGCTGTATGCGGAATGGCAGAGCGGCAGCAAGACGCACAAGATTTGGGCTGAGACGGAGGAATCCATTCAGGTGAAGCTCAATGTGATGCAGAACCGCGGAATCGCAGGTGTGGCTGTGTGGCAGATCAGTTACGGCACACCGGCGGCCTGGGAGTTGATCAACGCCTATGTCAATGCTCCCTGAGACGGGGCAGGACTGCGCGCTGACAGGCATGGCGAGCCAAACGCGATGATCCCCGCGATGACGGAGGAAAGCATGGTTATGGCCGTCTGATGCCGCATATGGGAGAATGAACGGACATATATTGATAATTAAGAAGAAAGAGGATATATTATCAATATGTGGAAAAGACTGGAAAAACTTTTCTCTCTGGGCCTGGGAGTGCTGCTGGCGCTGTCCATGGTCTATGTGGCGCACAGCGCGGCTGTATTCGTAAGCGGAAAAAATGTGGAAGCGGGTGACGCAGGGGACTCCGGGGAGGAACAGAGACGCGTGGTGATCGACGCGGGGCACGGAGGAGACGATCCGGGTAAAATAGGCATCAATCAGGTGCTGGAGAAGGATGTGAACCTGAGTATTGCCCGAAAGGTACAGCAGTATCTGGAAGCTCAGGATGTGCAGGTCGTTTTGACCAGGGAGGACGAAAACGGTCTGTACGACAGCGACGCGTCCAACAAGAAAGTACAGGATATGAAGCGGCGGGTGGCCCTGATCGAAGAGATAAATCCTGCCATCACAGTCAGTATCCATCAGAACAGCTATCCGGAGGAATATGTTCATGGCGCGCAGGTCTTTTACTACGATGGCAGCAGGGACGGACAGCTTCTGGCACAACTGCTGCAAAAGCAGCTGGTGGAGAAACTGGACCCGGAGAACCGCCGGCAGATCAAGGCCAATGACAGCTATTATCTGCTGAAAAAGACGGATATACCCATTGTCATCGTGGAATGCGGGTTTCTCTCCAACCAGACGGAGGCGGCGCTGCTGGCCCGGGAGGACTATCAGGACCGGGTGGCCTGGGCCATACATATGGGAATTATGCAGTATCTGGCGGAGACAGAGAGATAGTTTGCCGGGACGCATTAGACAAATAAGACAAAGTGTGCTATGATACAATACAGAAACATAATCAAGGGCAGCGCGTCAGGTATGTCCGCGCTACAGTAAAGGTGTGGAGCAATGGACACAAAAGTGGTTACGGTACAGGCGCGGGGGGAGACATTTTCTTATGAAGCGGAGCAGGCACTGCGGGAGGCAGGAGAGGTGCTGCGCGCAGGAGGACTGGTGGCTTTTCCCACGGAGACGGTATACGGCCTGGGAGGGGACGCTTTAAACCCGGAGTCCGCCAGAAAAATATATGCCGCCAAGGGACGTCCCTCGGACAATCCGCTGATTGTTCATATTGCCCGCATGGAAGACCTGAAAGCCATAGTCAGGCAGGTGCCGGGAGAAGCGTTAGTGCTGGCCCGGGCTTTCTGGCCGGGACCGCTGACTATGATTTTTCCCAAGGCGGACTGCGTCCCCCGTGAGACCACAGGAGGGCTTGAGACGGTGGCGGTGCGGATGCCCTCTCATCCGGTGGCCCGCGGCCTGATTCTCCGGGGCGGCGGTTATGTGGCGGCTCCGAGCGCCAATCTCTCCGGCAGACCCAGCCCCACCGCGGTCAGGTATGTGATAGAAGATATGGACGGGCGGATCGATATGATCCTGGACGGCGGCGAGGGTGAGATCGGACTGGAATCCACCATTGTGGATCTGACTGTCAGCCCGCCGCAGATCCTGCGCCCGGGATCAGTCACCCGGGACATGCTGGAGGCGGTATTAGGGCAGGTCAGCATAGACAGGACGATTCTGGAGGCGGACAGCGGACAGGCCCCCAGAGCGCCGGGGATGAAATACCGGCATTACGCTCCCCAGGGAGAACTCACCATTATCGCAGGGCCAGCCGCCCGGGTCACGGACTATATCAATGTCCATGGGGCCAAAGACAGAGAACAGGGACATAAGGTGGGCGTGATCGGTACGGATGAGGCGCTGGCGCAGTACCGGGCGGATGTGGTCCGCAGTCTGGGCAGCAGGCAGGACGAGGCCGGCATTGCCAGACATCTGTATGGTATCCTGAGAGAATTTGATGATTTGCAGGTGACAAGGATATATTCGGAATGCTTTGAAGCCTCGGGGCTGGGACAGGCGATTATGAACCGGTTGCTGAAAGCGGCCGGCCACAGGTTGATTGTGTTGGATGCTGCGGATCAAGCGGGGGAATAGCATGGAAAGCGACCGTTATTATGAAATAAAAGATCTGGGCCTGATCGGGAAGATAGAGGGTAATCTTCCATATATTTATGACCCGGAACAGGGATGGATTTCGGACAAAGAATCTCTTCTGCTGGATAGAATAATGGGGTATGATCCATCTGAACCGGATGCCTCGCCGTACAGGATCGGCAACCTTGATATAATGGAACAGGTTGGGAAAATCAGCAGGGAAGAGGCGGAGAAACGCATATCCATCATACAGAACAATATAAGAAGCGGCTTTAAAAGCGGCGGAATGGAGGAATCATGATAGCAATAGGAAGTGACCATGGCGGTTATGAATTGAAACGGAGAGTTATCCAGTATCTGGAAGAGCGACAGATTCCTTACCGGGATATGGGGTGTGACAGCAAGGCATCCGTGGATTATCCCATCTATGGAAAAGCGGTGGCTGAGGCGGTGGCGGGGGGCAGCTGTGAGATGGGCATCGTGATCTGCACCACGGGCATCGGCATCAGCATTGCGGCCAACAAGGTGCCCGGAGTACGGTGCGCGCTGTGCTCAGACACATTGTCCGCCAGAATGACCCGGCTGCACAATGATGCCAATGTGCTGGCCATGGGCGGCGGCATGATCGGTGAAAACCTGGCGCTGGACATTGTGGAAACCTTTTTGAATACGCCCTTCTCCAATGAAGAAAAACACCAGAGAAGAGTGGACATGCTGAACTCTTAAGCAGGCAATCGTCCGGGGAGCGCGCTTATCCGGAGACTGAGGAACGCGGATATCGGGTACCGGGAGTCTGCGGTATCAGAGCGGATTCTGAACTTATTGATATGAGGGAAAATTTATGGCAAAAGTAGTAATCATGGATCATCCCCTGATCCAGCACAAGATTGGATTGATCCGCAGGACGGAGACAGGCACCAAGGATTTCAGGCAGGCTATCAGCGAGATTGCCATGCTGATCTGCTACGAGGCGACAAGGGACCTGCAGCTGGAGGACGTGCGGATTGAGACGCCGATCTGCTCCGCAACCGTCAAGGAACTCAGGGGAAAGAAGATGGCAATCGTGCCGATTCTCCGGGCGGGGCTTGGCATGGTGGACGGCATATTGAGTCTGATTCCGGCGGCCAAGGTGGGACACATTGGCCTGTACCGCGACCCGGAGACTCTGAAACCGGTGGAATATTACTGCAAGCTCCCCGCCGACTGCGCCGAGAGGGAGGTTTTCGTGGTAGATCCCATGCTGGCCACCGGCGGTTCTTCCGTGGCCGCCATTACGATGCTGAAAGATAAGGGATGCAGGAATATTCATTTCATGTGTATTATCGCCGCGCCGGAGGGAGTGGAATTCATGAAGCGGGAACATCCGGATGTGGACATGTATATCGGAGCGCTGGATGAGAGACTGAATGACCATGGATATATTGTGCCTGGTCTGGGGGACGCGGGAGATCGTATTTTCGGCACCAGATAAGGGGACGGGCTATGAGCGGCAAGAGAGAGGATTATATCAGTTGGGATGAGTATTTTATGGGGGTGGCCCAGCTTTCGGGGATGCGTTCCAAGGACCCCGGGACCCAGGTGGGAGCCTGTATTGTCAGCCGGGAAAACAAGATTTTGTCCATGGGTTATAACGGTTTTCCCAACGGCTGTGCCGATGACATCTTTCCCTGGGAGAGAGAGGCTGCGGAGGAACTGGACACCAAGTATCCCTTTGTGACACACAGTGAACTCAACGCCATATTGAATTACCGGGGGGGATCTCTGGAAGGGACCAAGCTGTATGTGTCTTTGTTTCCCTGCAATGAATGTGCCAAGGCGATCATACAGGCGGGTATCAGGACAGTGGTGTATGCCAGCGACAAATACAGGGGGACGCCCTCCAATGTGGCCTCCAAAAGAATGTTTGACGCTGCGGGGGTGGAGTATGTGCCCTACCGCAAGACAGGCAGAAAAGTGGAACTGGAATTGTGAGAGCGTATGAAAGTATATGATAAGGGTAGAACAAAAAGAATTGCGCTTTTGCTGACGGTGGCCCTGATTTTTGTCAGTGTGCCGTTTCCTTCTCATGCCACCAGTTCTACCAGGCAGGAGATTGAGGAAAAAGAGCAGGAGAAGGATCAGCTGGAAAATCAGATGGATGCCAATGAACAGGAACTGGACGGGCTGAAAGGAGAGCAGAAGTCCCTGAAACGGCAGCTGACGGATCTGAACGAGCAGTTGACGGCAGTCAGCGACCGTCTGGAGGAACTGGAGCAGCTGATCCGGGACAAGGAGCAGGAGATCGTGGATACCACCCAGGCTCTGGCGGACGCTAAAGCCAGGGAGGCGTGGCAGTATGACTGCATGGAAAAGCGCATACAATATGCCTATGAGATGGGGCAGGACAGTCTGCTGGATATTCTTTTCAGCTGGGAGAGTTTCGCCAGATTCCTCAATATCTCCATATATACGGAGCGCATGGCGGAAGCGGACGACGAGATGCTGGATCAGATTATTGAAAACCGGCAGTTTATTGAGTCCGAAGAAGTCCGGCTGCAACAGGAGAAGGAAGAGCTGGACTACCTGAAAATGCAGGCGGAGGCGGAGAAGAGCCGGGTATCCGGCCTGATCAGCCAGACCAGCAACCGTATGGCGGATTATGCTGACCAGATCTCGGAAGCGGAGGAAGAGGCCAGGGAATACGAGGCAAATCTCAAAAAACTGGAGGAGGATCTGGAGACACTCAAAAAGAAATTGCAGCAGGAGATTGCCATGTCCCAACGGGCGGCAAACGCCACCTGGCGCAACATATCGGATGTCACTTTTGAGGAAGGGGATCTGAATCTGCTTGCCAATCTGATCTACTGCGAAGCGGGAGGGGAGCCCTATGAGGGAAAACTGGCCGTGGGCGCTGTGGTAATCAACCGGATGCTCAGCAGCGTCTATCCGGATACGGTGCTGGGGGTCATTTACCAGAAAAAGCAGTTCTCGCCGGTGGGAAGCGGCAGACTGGCGCTGGCGCTGACAAACAACAAGGCGACACCCGACTGCTACAGGGCGGCGGAGGAGGCCATGTCCGGCATGAGCAATGTGGGCAACTGCGTATATTTCCGTACCCCCATACCGGGGCTTACCGGCATTTCCATCGGGGGACATATTTTTTACTGACCAGATCCAGAGGCCTCGGGCATTAAAGTCCGAGGCTTTCTATTGGTGCCTGCAGCTGATCAAATTTATCCTTGTAGATATAAGTCAGCAGGTGACTTAGCTGCCGCAGAGCGGCGGAGAGCTGGGAGGCGGTGAGCAGGCCTGTCTCAAAGGCCTGGGCCAGTTCGTCCAGATCCACCACTTTTGTGCGGCCGTCGGGATATACGATTACATCGGCCAGCAGATCCGTGACCGTCAGGGTATGGGCGGTTTCATCCCGGTTGTATTCCACAATATCGCAGTACCAGTACAGCAGTGAATCGTCCTGGCGGTAAAACTTGCTGATTTTGAATCCTTCTCTCAGAAAATAGCAGGAACAGCCATGACTGAACGCGATTTTGGGGTTCAGGGTCTTCCAGGAAGTGATGACCAGATCATCGGTCTGCTTTACGATCACGTCATCTTTCAGCAGGATACATTCGGCGGGAATCAGGCGCTTGCGGTATAACTGAAATTCGTTCATGGGGCCTCCTTTTTGACGAGGCTCTGTACCCCCGAAATACGGGATGCAGGGCCGGGCACAGATGGACATAAGACGGTCCGTTGTCTATTAAAATGATACTACAATCTGTGTGTTTAGAAGTCAACTTTATTTTTGGAAAAATTTATAGATTTTTCACGGGATATTGTTTGCTTATGCTGGACTTTTTTGAAAAACTTATATATAATAATGAAATGAGCAAAAAAGCGCCCTATGAGAGAAAAAATAAACAGGATAAAAGCGTATACCGCGCGCTGGTGCTGATTATGCAGTTTGGCATCAACATGCTGGTGCCTATCGGATTTATGTCCTGGCTGGGCATCCTGCTGGACCGAAGATGCGGCACTTCTTTTTTTATGGTGCTGTTTTTCTTTATCGGTGCCATTGCGGGGTTTCAGAATATCTGGCGTATGGCCAGGTCGGTTTATGACGGGCAGCCTCACGGAGAGAAGACAGGCGGACAGGCAGAGCGGAAGGACGCGGGCAAAGACGATGATCAGTAAATTGAAAGCGATAAACAGGGGGCTGCTGGAACTGGATCTGGGAATCCTTTTCTGCGGTATGGTATGCCAGCTGGCGGGAATGTGGCCGGCCAGACACAAGGGAATGTACGCGGCCGCCCTGTGGCTGGGCATTGTGCTGGCCCTGCTGG
Organism: uncultured Acetatifactor sp.; assembly: GCA_910583845.1. Taxonomy (GTDB): domain Bacteria; phylum Bacillota; class Clostridia; order Lachnospirales; family Lachnospiraceae; genus Acetatifactor. The sequence goes on along the minus strand of CAJUAB010000003.1, from coordinate 138,935 downwards.
GAACCTGGCATATGTACCGGACTCTGGACAGGGCGCTGGATATGGGAGACGGTGCCGCCAGGGCTGTGGTGACGGGCGGACTGCTTCGGTATGCATTGTTGTGCATTATTCTGGGAATTATTATGCTGACGGATGTGCTGAATCCCCTGATTGTATTCCTGGGTTATATGATGATGAAAGTAGCGGCATATATTCAGCCGTTTACTCATAAATTATGCAATATGTTTTTTCATGAGACAGATCCGGTGCCTCAGCCCATGCCGGACGAGGACCCGGTGACGGAGCCTGTGCCCGCGGAGGGGCAGGAGACGGAAGCCTTGTGAGAAAGCATACAACAAAATTCAATATGATAATAAGAGGGAGGTGAGAGTATGCAAATTGGACCTTTGTTATCCTCGGCTGACAATATAGACTTTATGATCCATGGCCTGTTCAAGTACAGCTTTTTCGGCCATGAAGTGTGGATAACAACATCGCATGTGTGCATCCTGATCGTCATGCTGATTCTGATCGTTTTTGCCATCGCGGCGAACCGGGCCATGAAGAAGGCCACGGAAGTGCCGACGGGGTTCCAGAACGTGGTGGAACTGATGGTAGAGAAGCTGGACGGCATAGTGGATGGCCCTATGGGCAAGAATGCCCCCGGATTTTACAATTATATTGGAACGGTGTTTATTTTTATCCTGCTGTCCAATATTTCGGGTCTGTTGGGACTGAGGCCGCCTACGGCGGACTATGGCGTGACGCTGCCGTTGGGTATCCTCACTTTTGTGCTGATTCATTTCAATCAGTTTAAGTATCAAAAGCTCAAGGATATCTGGGTGGATATGTGTTCGCCGCTGCCGCCATGGCTGCCCATCTGGTTTCCGATCAACCTGATCAGCGAGATTGCGGTGCCGGTGTCTTTGTCCCTGCGTCTGTTTGCCAATGTGCTGTCCGGCACGGTGATGATGGCGCTGGTATACGGACTGCTGGGATGGTTCGCCACGATCTGGCCCGCGGCGCTGCATGTGTATTTTGATTTGTTCTCAGGAGCAATTCAGACCTATGTATTCTGTATGCTGACCATGACATATATCAACAATGCCATCGGCAGTGAAGAATAAGACTGGAAAGAAAAAGTGAAACGGCATATTCCCGGAATATGCGCGGCTTGACACTATGGAAAGCACATTGTGGGGCTTTCTGGTGTCGTGAAAAGGAGGAAAAATATGGAATTCAATACTAATTTTATCTTGGGTTGTTCTGCGATCGGTGCGGGTCTGGCGGTTATCGCCGGTATCGGACCCGGTGTAGGACAGGGTATTGCGGCCGGTCACGCGGCTGCGGCGGTGGGACGCAACCCGGGCGCCAAGTCCGCGATCACATCCACCATGCTGCTCGGGCAGGCCGTGGCGGAGACCACCGGTCTGTACGGACTGCTGATCGCCATGCTGTTGTTATTTGTAAAGCCGTTGGGCAAATAAGCCTCCAGGATAAATCAATCTGCGCCGGAAACGGCGTATTTATGGAGCGAGTGTATAAAGGAGGCAGAGAATGATACTTTTAACGGCCCAGGAGCCCATGGAGAGACTCTTTGATCTGGACTACCAGCTGCTGGCTGACTCCATGCTGATGATCATTGCGATCTTTGTGCTGTTCCTGTTGCTGAGTTACTTTTTGTTCAATCCCGCCAGGAAAATGTTGCAGGACCGCAAGGACAAGATACGGAGCGAACTGGACGATGCGCAGAGCAATATGGAGCAGGCCGCGAGACTGAAGGAAGAGTATGAGGCAAAGATAAGGGACATCGACAAGGAAGCGGAGGAGATTCTCAGCGATGCCCGCAAACGGGCGTTGGAAAATGAGAATGAGATCATAGCCAAAGCCAGAAACGAGGCATCTGCGATCATGGAGCGCGCCCGCACGGAAGCCAGGCTGGAGAAGCAGAAGATGGCTGACGAGGTAAAGCGGGAGATGATCAGCATTGCCGCGATGATGGCCGGTAAGGCGGTGGCGGGTTCCATGAATGCGGAGATACAGGACAGCCTGGTAAATGAGACTCTGAAGGAGATAGGTGATCATACATGGCTAAGTTAGTGGAGCAGACATATGGAGAGGCCCTGTTCCAGACTGCCATGGAGGCGAACCGGGCGGATGCTTTTCTGGAGGAGGTAAAGCTGATCCGGACAGTGCTCAGGCAGAATCCGGAATGGGACAGACTGATGAAGCACCCCAAGATATCCAAGCAGGAAAAGGTGGAGATGATGAAGGGGGCATTTTCGGGAAGGATCAGCAGGGAGATGACAGGCTTTCTGGAGTTGATCCTGATTAAGGAGAGGTATGGTCAGCTGCAGGACATTTTCCGGTACTTTACCGAGAAGGTAAAGGAGGAGAAAAAGATCGGCACGGCTTATGTGACCACACCTGTGGAATTGTCTGAGATCCGCAAGGCGGATATACAGGCCAGACTTCTTGATACCACTCCCTACCTGACCATGGAGATGCACTATGCGGTGGACCCCTCGCTGATCGGCGGGATGGTAATCCGCATCAAGGATAGAGTGGTAGACAGCAGTATCCGCACAAAGCTGGCGGATATGAAGCGGGAATTATTACAAATCCAGTTGGGCTGAAGTCCAACCGGAGGAAAGGTGCGAACCAACCTATGAATTTAAGACCAGAAGAAATAAGTTCCGTAATCAAGGAACAGATTAAGCGGTATGCGTCTGAGCTTAATGTATCTGATGTCGGCACGGTCATTCAGGTGGCGGATGGTATTGCCCGTGTTCATGGTCTGGAGAATGCCATGCAGGGCGAGCTGCTGGAATTCCCCGGCGAAGTGTACGGCATGGTGATGAACCTGGAAGAAGACAATGTAGGTGCGGTACTTCTCGGTAATCATAGAAACATTAATGAGGGCGATACGGTAAAGACAACCGGCAGGGTAGTGGAAGTCCCGGTGGGAGACGCCATGCTGGGGCGTGTTGTGAATGCGTTGGGGCAGCCTATTGACGGCAAGGGTCCGGTACAGAATGAGAGCTTTCGTAAAATAGAAAGAGTGGCCAGCGGCGTTATTACCAGAAAATCTGTGGATACGCCGCTGCAGACAGGTATCAAGGCCATCGACGCCATGGTGCCCATCGGAAGAGGTCAGCGTGAGCTTATTATCGGAGACCGTCAGACAGGTAAGACGGCCATTGCCCTGGACACGATCATCAATCAGAAGGGGCAGAACGTAAAGTGCGTGTATGTGGCGATCGGCCAGAAGGCATCCACTGTGGCCAATATTGTAAAGACTCTGGAGGGGCATGGCGCGATGCAGTATACCACTGTGGTGGTGTCCACTGCCAGCGATCTGGCGCCTCTGCAATATATCGCTCCCTACGCGGGCTGCGCCATTGGCGAGGAGTGGATGGAAAAGGGTGAGGATGTGCTGGTGGTGTATGATGATCTGAGCAAGCATGCCACCGCGTACCGTACACTCTCCCTGCTGCTTCGCCGTCCGCCCGGACGTGAGGCCTATCCCGGCGATGTGTTCTACCTGCATTCCAGACTGTTGGAGCGCGCGGCGCGCATGAGTGAGGAATACGGCGGCGGTTCTCTGACGGCATTGCCGATTATTGAGACGCAGGCCGGGGACGTATCCGCATACATTCCTACCAATGTAATTTCCATCACCGACGGCCAGATTTATCTGGAGACGGAGATGTTCAACGCCGGTTTCCGGCCTGCTGTCAACGCGGGTCTGTCCGTGTCCCGGGTGGGCGGAGCGGCGCAGATCAAGGCGATGAAGAAGATCGCGGCTCCCATCCGTGTAGAATTGGCCCAGTACCGTGAATTGGCGGCTTTCTCTCAGTTCGGCTCAGAGCTGGATGCCGACACCAAGGAGAAGCTGGCACAGGGTGAGCGCATCAGGGAAGTGCTCAAGCAGCCTCAGTACCAGCCCATGGCGGTGCAGTATCAGGTTGTCATAATCTATGCTGCCACCAACAAGTACCTGCTGGATGTGCCTGTAGCTGACATCATCCGCTTTGAAAAGGGGCTGTTTGAATTTCTGGATACCAAATATGCCGAGGTTCCCCGGGCCATCGCGGAGGAGAAGGTCATTTCCGAGAAGACGGAGGAATTGCTGGTCAAGGCGATCAAGGAGTTCAAGACGCAGTTTCACTAATGCGTAGAATCTAATGCGAAATTGCAGGAAAGAGGTATAGATATGGCATCAATGCGTGATATCAAGCGTCGCAAGGGGAGCATACAAAGCACCCAGCAGATCACCAAGGCCATGAAACTTGTTTCTACCGTAAAGCTGCAAAGGGCCAGAGCCAGCGCGGAGAACTCCAAGGCGTATTTTAACTGCATGTATCAGACGGTAAACCGGATTCTGGCGAGGGTTGGCAGCCTGCAGCACAGATATCTGCAGTCTTCGGGCAATGGCAAAAAAGCGGTGGTTGTCATCTCCTCCAACAGAGGGCTGGCAGGAGGCTACAACTCCAACATTGTGAAGCTGGTGACCCGCCACGAGGGCTGGAAGAAAGAAGATGTGCTGATCTATGCCGTGGGCCGCAAGGGCAAGGAGGCTTTTGTGCGAGAGGGCTATGAGGTGCGGATGGACCTGTCCGATGTGGTGGAGGACCCGGTTTACCCGGATGCCATGCTGCTGAGCGGCGAACTGCTGAAAGCATATGCGGCGGGGGAAGTCGGAGAGATCTATCTGGCCTACACGGCCTTTAAGAACACTGTAAGCCATGTGCCCACGATGTTGAAACTTCTGCCGGTGGAGCAGGGAGCGGAGAGAGATGGGGAGGAGCCGGAGGTGCCCATGAATTTTGAGGCAGATGACGAAGAGGCTCTGGAAATGATCATTCCCAAGTATGTGGCAAGCCTGATCTACGGCGGACTGATGGAGGCTGTGGCCAGTGAGAACGGCGCGCGCATGCAGGCAATGGATAATGCGACCAGCAACGCGGAAGAAATGATAAGTGATCTGACGCTGAAATACAACAGGGCTCGTCAGGGCTCGATCACACAGGAATTGACAGAGATTATAGCCGGGGCAGAGGCGATTTCATAGCGCCGCTCCCCTAGAAAGGTATGGATGTTATGACAGGAAATAATAAAGGAAGGATTACCCAGATCATCGGCGCGGTGCTGGATATCCGCTTTGGCGAGGGAAACCTGCCGGAGATCAACGAAGCGATCGTGATTCCCGGCAAGGATGGCGGCGAGCTGACAGTGGAGGTATCACAGCACCTGGGTGATGACACCGTGCGGTGTATCGCTATGGGTACGACGGACGGCCTGGTGAGAGGCATGGATGCCATCGCCACAGGCGCGCCCATCTCCGTGCCTGTAGGTGAAAACACCCTGGGCCGTATTTTTAATGTACTGGGTAAACCCATTGACAATAAGCCGGCGCCGGAAGGCGTGACTTATGAGCCCATCCACAGGCCGGCGCCGGACTTTGAAGAGCAGTCAACGGAGACGGAGCTGCTGGAGACCGGTATCAAGGTGGTTGATTTGCTGTGTCCCTATCAGAAGGGGGGCAAGATCGGTCTGTTTGGCGGCGCGGGTGTGGGCAAGACTGTGCTGATTCAGGAGCTGATCCGGAATATTGCCACTGAGCATGGCGGCTATTCCGTGTTTACCGGCGTGGGAGAGCGCACCCGTGAGGGGAACGACCTGTATCACGAGATGAGCGAGTCAGGGGTTATCGACAAGACCACCATGGTGTTCGGCCAGATGAACGAGCCCCCCGGAGCGAGAATGCGCGTGGGCCTTACCGGTCTGACCATGGCGGAGTATTTCCGTGACAAGGGCGGCAAGGATGTATTGCTGTTTATCGACAATATTTTCCGTTTCACCCAGGCGGGCAGCGAGGTATCCGCCCTGCTGGGACGTATGCCTTCAGCGGTGGGATATCAGCCCACGTTACAGACGGAGATGGGCGCTCTTCAGGAGCGTATCACTTCTACTAAAAACGGTTCCATCACTTCCGTACAGGCGGTATACGTGCCTGCGGATGACCTGACCGACCCGGCGCCGGCCACAACCTTTGCTCATCTGGACGCAACCACGGTACTTTCCCGTTCCATTGTGGAGCTGGGGATCTATCCCGCAGTGGACCCTCTGGAGTCCACTTCCCGTATTCTGGACCCCCGCATTGTGGGAGAGGAGCATTACAAGGTAGCCCGGGGTGTGCAGGAAATCCTGCAAAGATATAAGGAATTGCAGGACATTATTGCCATTCTGGGTATGGATGAGCTGTCAGAGGACGATAAACTGGTGGTTTCCCGCGCCCGTAAGGTACAGAGATTCTTGTCACAGCCCTTCTTCGTGGCCGGTCAGTTCACCGGCATGGAGGGCAAGTATGTACCCATCAACGAGACCATACAGGGCTTCAAGGAGATTTTAGAGGGCAAGCATGATGACATTCCGGAGAGTTATTTCCTGAACGCCGGCAGCATTGATGATGTTCTGGCCAGAGTGAAATAGGGAAAGGCGGGTTTTCCATGGCAGAAAATAATTGCTTGACTTTGAAAATTATTACGCCCGGCAGAGTATTTTACGAGGGCGAAGCGGAAATGGTGGAGTTCAACACCTCAGAGGGGCAAATCGGGGTGCTGCCCGGTCATCTCCCCATGACGGTGATTGTCAAGCCGGGAGTCCTTACGATCACGGAACCGGAGGGGGAAAAGGAAGCCGCATTACATGCGGGTTTTGTAGAGATTCTGCCCGACCGGGTTACTATTCTGGCCGAGATTGTGGAGTGGCCTGAGGAGATTGATGTGGCCAGGGCCGAGGCGGCAAGAGACCGTGCCCGGGAACGCATTCATGAACACACCAGCGATACGGATCTGGCCAGGGCGGAGACTGCCCTGCTGCGGGCCCTGGCCCGTATCCAGGTGATCAAGTAAGCTGCGGCGGAAGCAGCGAGGAACGCCGGATATGCCGGACGCATATGTTATAGAAAAAGAAAAGGTAGCATGGACATGGATTTTGAGCGCAGAATATTACCTTTTTATATGACATATCCGGCGGCAGGCAATGGAAACGCGTCTCTTTATGGTCAGCAGAACGAGGACGTGCTGCGTGATCTGGAATACTTCCGACAGATGTACCCCGCCGAGGTGCGGCGTCATCAGATCAGGATTGCCGAGATTCTGGATAAAATGGATTATGAGGGCAGTGTGATTTACGATGAGTATCCGGACCGCTATACACTGGAGCGTCTGGCGGAGAATATAACCGATATTATCCGGCGGGAAGAAAATCAGCAGGATTCGGCGCAGCAGCGGCCAGAGGATGAGGGAAAAATGATGCCCTCGCTTATCTTTGTACTTCTGGTGAATGAGGTATATAAACGCCGCCGAGGCGGCAGAAGAGGATTTTTCAGTTTCCGCTGAAAAGATTTACGACAGGCAGAGCCACGAAAGCGATATGTTTTCGTGGCTCTGTGGAACTCTGACAGTATTTGCCCTACAGATGCGGAAGTCTGGCAGCATTTGTGCTACAGGATGCGGAAGTCTGGCGGCATTTGTGCTGTGGGATGCGGAACGCTGACGCGGCATCTGCCCTGTGGGCGGGGGATGTGGAACTCTGATTGGAGAATCATATATGGACGAGCTTAACGCGACGCTGAGAGAAATTGTGGACGACAAACTGGTACAGGTGATTCTGAGCAACAGCAGGGACAGAGCCTGTGGGGACAAGCTCAAAATGCGCCCGGTACTGTTGCAGGGCAAGCTGATGTTTCAGAGCGCCAGGTATGTGGGTAAACAGGTATTTCATGAGAATCATGACGCCCCGGGGGCCTGTGAACTGATCGAGAAAGAGCTGCGGGAGCAGTTCCGCCAGGGCGAGATTACAGCCCGGGACAGATGTGTCACTGTGCTGGTCAGCAAGAAGGGGAAAATAACCGTCAAGGTCAGAAAGACAGTTTGCGACGCGCCCAGGGAACTGACTCATAACAGGGAAAAGCAGTATATTCTCCGGGAAGGCTGTCCGGTGGATTTCCTGGTCGGGCTGGGGGTTCAGACTCCGGACGGAAAAATAAACAAAAATAAATATGACAAATTTCGCCAGATCAACCGATATCTGGAGTTTATCGAGGATATACTGGACAGGCTGCCCGGAGAGGGAACAATCCATATAATTGACTTTGGATGTGGAAAATCCTATCTGACTTTTGCCATGTATTATTATCTTCACGTGTTGCAGGGAAGAGATATTTGTGTCACAGGCCTGGACCTGAAAGCGGATGTCATCCGGCATTGCAATGAACTGGCCTTGCGGTGCGGGTACGAGCAGCTGCGCTTCCAGGTGGGGGATATCAGCACTTATGAGGGGGAACAAAAGGTGGATATGGTGGTATCCCTTCATGCCTGTGACACCGCGACGGACTATGCGCTTGAAAAGGCGGTGAGCTGGGGAGCCAGCGTGATTCTTGCGGTGCCCTGCTGTCAGCATGAGGTCAACCGGCAGATTCACTGCGCGGAATTGCAGCCGGTTTTGCGCTATGGAATCATTAAAGAGCGTATGTCCGCTCTGATTACGGATGCCATCCGGGCAGGTCTTTTGGAGCAGCAGGGGTATGATACGCAGATCCTGGAATTTATTGATATGGAGCACACGCCCAAAAATCTTCTGATACGGGCTGTGAAGAGACCCCAGAGGCCAGGCGGGGCAGAACAGCGCATATTGAAAAGGCAGGAGGCCTGCCGGGAATCAGGCGCAAAGGAGATTGCTGCCTTACAACAAACCATGGAACTGCTGGGCGTGAATCCCACATTGGCACGTCTGCTTGACAGGAAGCAGGGAATATGAAGAAAATTATTGTAAAATGGGTGATCTTTCTGCTGACCTTTGTGATCGCGCTGCTGGTGGCGGGCAGAGTGATGAACCACGACAATCAGAATATGACCATGGAACTGTCCGAGGCAAGTTTTCCCGTTATCACACTGGAAAAAGGGGATATTCTTTACAATGAAATCCACGGGTATGCCCAGGCCATGGACATTGCCTGCCAGCGGGGGACCATTGCCGAACTGGGTGAAAACCGGGAACTCATATTCCGGATTGATACCTATGGGGCGGAGCTTGCGGGAATCCGTATGGAGGTGCGCAGCCGGGACGGCCAGCGCCTTATTGAGAATACGGAGATTACGGGATTTGAGCAGGGAGACGTCATAAGAGTGGAAACGGCTCTGAAAGACCTTATAGAGAAAGATAAGGAGTATTCGCTGGTCCTGGTGCTCACTGACAGTTCCGGACGGGAGATCTGGTATTATACCCGGGTCATATGGAGCGACAATACCTGGGGATATGAAAAACTGGCCTATGTGCGGGATTTTCATGAAAAGACCTTTGACCGGGAAGCCGCCAGGGAATTGATCAAATATCTGGAGAGCAATTCTCAGGGAGACAATACCAGCTTTCACAGGGTGGATATTCACAGCAGCTTTCAACAGATTACCTGGGGAGATCTGGATATCCGGCGGTTGACTGATCCGGCGGTGAATTTGCTGGAACTGGCATCCCAGACCGCGTCCATGGAACTTCACTATCTGGTGTCCACGGGTGGCGGAGAGGACAGGAATTGTTATCTGGTAGAGGAATTTTATCGAATCCGTTATACTTCGGAGCGTGTGTACCTGCTGGACTTTGAACGGACCATGGAACAGATTCCCGCGGTGGAGGGGGATATCTATGGCAATGACAAGATCATGCTGGGCATTGTGGGCGAGGACCTGGTTCTGGTGGAAAGCGCGGACGGCAATATAGTGGTCTTTGAAGTGGCCGGCCGGCTGCTCAGTTACAATGTGAACACGAACAGGCTGGCGCTGCTTTTCTCCTTCTATGAGGACCAGTCCCAAAACGCCAGAGTCCAGTGGGACGCGCGGAATATGTACCAGAAGTACGATCTGAAAATTCTGGATGTGGACGAGGGAAACAATGTACAGTTTGCCGTGTATGGATATATGAACAGGGGACGGCATGAAGGGGAGGTGGGGATACAATTATATACCTACAACAGTGAACAGAACACCATCGAGGAATTGGTGTATATCCCCTATGACAAGTCCTATGAAATTCTGCGCCAGGAACTGGAGCAGCTGTTGTATCTGAATCGGGAGGGCAAACTGTATCTGCATCTGGACCACGGCATTTATGAGGTGGATACGATGGAGCGGTCCAGCGAGAGGATTGCTCTGGTGCAAACCGACGAGTCTATGGTTATCTCTGATAATCACAAAATTGTGGTGTGGTATGAGGGGCAGACCCTGTATATCATGAATCTGGGAACGGAGCAGGTAACCCGCATAGAGATGGAAGCAGATGAGGAGGCTCGTCCGCTGGGCTTTATGGGGGAGGATATTATTTATGGCGTGGCCAGGCAGGAGGATGTGGTGGATGACGGAGCCGGGCGGCAGCTCTTCCCCATGTATCAGATCTGCATCCGGGACGCGTCGGGAAAGCTGCTGGAAGCCTACGAGAAGGAAAACATCTATACCTTGTCCTGCCAGGTGGAGGAAAACCAGATTACTCTGGAACGTGTGCTGCGCCGGGAGGATGGCAGTTATGAGGACACGACGCAGGATCATATTATGAACAGCGCCACGCAGGAAGCCGGCAAGAACCGTCTGGTGGTGGTGGCCGTGGATGTCTATGAAAAACTGGTACAGATTCAGGTGCGGGAAGAGATTCAGGTCAAGAACCTACAGGTGGTGACGCCCAAGGAAGTAGTCATCGGTGCAGGGAGAAACATTGTCCTGCCCATGGACAATGAGCGGGAACGCTTTTATGTGTATGATATGGGCAGAGCGGAAGGAATTTATTATGATCCCGCAATGGCTGTGAATCATGCTAACGATTGCTTTGGGGTGGTGGTGGATGACAGCGGCAGAACCATCTGGAACAGAGGAAATCGGGTAACCCGTAATCAGATTATGGCGATCACGGCCCAGGAAGCCACAGAGGAGAGGGGGAGTCTGGCAGTATGTCTGGACACCATGCTGTCTCTGGAGGGGATTGTGAGGAACACAGATGATTTGCTGCGGCGGGGCCAATCCGCATTCCGGATTCTGGAGGAAAACCTGGAGGACCGGGCCCGGGTACTGGATCTGGGCGGCTGCAGCCTGGATGCCGTGCTGTACTTTATCAACCAGGACATTCCGGTACTGGCCCGCTTGCAGGATGGAGAGGCGGTGCTGCTCACAGGTTTTAACGAGTTTAATGTGGTGGTGATGGAACCGTCCACAGGCAGGCTATACAAAAAGGGAATGAACGACACCAGGGAGTGGATGGAAGAGAACGGCAATTCCTTTATCACGTATATCCGGACGGAGGACTGAGAAATGCACTGATGAATATCCGGGAGCCAGAGGCGCCCGGGTATTCATCACCGGGAAGTGTACTGGGAGTGAAGATGCGGGACTTTAAACAGCATATTCAATCCCAGTGCATTGATGAATATCCGGGAGCCAGAGGCGCCCGGGTATTCATCACCGGGAAGTGTACTGGGAGTGAAGATGCGGGACTTTAAATAAGGAGAAAAAAATGAAGGTAGTGAGTAGACAGAGGAACAGCAGAATGTGCTTTGTCTGTGGGATGGACAATCCGGTGGGCTTAAAGGCACCTTTTTACAATATGGAGGACGGAAGCGTCATGACCCGGTTCCGCTTTGAGGAGGAGCATCAGAGCTTCCCTCAGAGAGTTCACGGAGGCCTGGCGGCCACCATGCTTGATGAACTGGGCCTGAGAGCGCTGTGGGCCCTGGAAGGGGAAGATACTCTGGGGGTTACCATGTCGATGGCGGTAAAATACCGAAAACCCGTGCCCTACGGGGAGGAACTGCTGGGAAAAGGAATCGTGATAAAAGCAACCTCCAAATTTGCCACCATGAAGACGGAAATCTATGACTGTACAGGGATACTGCTGGTCAGCGGAGACCTCCGTTACATAAAACTGGATGCGGAACAAATTGCGGAAAATGTGGATGCCCATGAGGAGATGTGCTACATGATCGAGGACGGAGTGACGGAAATCGTGCTGTGAAAACGGTGTTGCAGGAGCCGCTCACAGCTGTTTTTCAGGACTTTTTCTATTGTAGACAACATAAGTCATTGTACTTCAAACACTGCATACTTATACAATGGTATCAATATTAATGTTGCTTGCAATAATTTCCGGTATCGGGAAAAATATTTTTTGCATATCTTTGCAGAACCAAAAGCAGCAGTATTCCCAGCACACCGCAGGACAGGATCTCCCCCAGTCCCACAGTCAGCATGAAAAAGGGGACAGAGCCTGGAAAATGATAGGCAAAATACAGTACAAACGGTATGATCAGGGTATTGGCCACGATAGGAGGCAGGGGAGCCAGCCATTTGCAGCGGCGCAGCAGATAAGTGCCGAAGGCGCCGAGAAGGGTAGCAAGGCTGCCAAAGACAGTGTCCCAGATGATGGCGCCGGTCAGCAGGTTACTGATCAGACATCCCAGGAACAGTCCGGGTATGGCTGCGGGGGTAAAAAAGGGTAATATGGTAAGCGCTTCGGAGAAGCGAAGCTGAATGGCGTAATTTGCCAACCCCAGAGAGTTGGCCAGCAATGTCAACACCACATAGAGGGCGGCTATCAGCGCCGCCTGAGCAATAAAAAGTGTTTTACTGTTTTTCATTGTGAATATCTCCTCTAGTATTTTTTTAACGAGTGGAAGGTCACGAACACTCGGTTTGGGCAAGCCTGTTGATTTCAGTCTGTAAGGCTCCTGCAACGAAAAACAGTGTAACACAATTCTCTGAGAATGGCAAGAGGCCATTCTCAGTCAGAAAATCCGGCCTTCATAAGTCGCCTGCGGACCAGCCCCCCGAGTGTCAGTGTGATGGCGATTTTGATCAGGTCAGCGGGAATATAGGGGATTACACCCATCCAAAGCGCCTTAACAAACGAACACTTCATCAGATATCCCAGCCACAGAGTGCCAAACAAATACATAACCGTTTCCCCCAATACCATACCCAACAGGTGCATCGGCCATTTGGCGGGCCATTTGCCTACGAAGAAACCTGTTGACGCAGACAGAAAAATATAGCCGAGCAGATAACCGCCCGTGGGTCCCAGCACTTTGCCCGGACCGCCGGAAAAGCCTGTAAATACAGGCAGTCCTGCCAGGCCGATCAACAGATAGACCAGACAGCTGACAAGGCCCCATTTCATTCCCAGCAGGTAGGAGGCCAGCAACACTCCCAGGACTCCCAGTGAAATGGGCACCGGGCTTATGGGCAGAGGGAAGGAAATCGGTCCCAGCACACAGATAACGGCAGTCATCAGTCCAATCAGCGCAATTCTTCTTGTGTTCATATTTTGCATCGTTCCTTTCGTTTGGCACAGACAGGGTGGTCTGTGGTGGAGGTGTTTACAGGTACAAATGTCAACTTCGTTACATGTACAGTATACAATCCTACAATAGAAATGTCAACCTGTAAATTGATTGTGGTTTACATTATGCGACACATTTTATCCTAAGTGCGAAGACAAAATTATAAAATGCAGGTCTAATAATCAGCATTATCGGAAAAGTGATTAAATATAGCAAAGAAATTATTTTGGACATAATATTACAAAGCAGCTGTTTTCCTTACGGATTTATACATAGGAGGCCTTGGTAATATATCCTCCAGAGCGTCCTACGTTTTTCGATATATGTTCCCTGCTTTTTTGGGAGGTACTAACTCTCATACAATAAAATGCTATGTCTTTTCATTTTTGTCTTTATCGGCCAAAACAAGGGAAAGATTTATCATTCTGTGATCACATAACCAAAGAGCTTTGCGGAAGTCTGTTTGCCTCCCTTGTGATGTGGGTGTATACATTCAAGACGATATGGACATCAGAGGGACCAAACAGTTTCTGCATATATGTCGGTGCGGTATCGTTTGACTTGAGATTGTTTATGTTAGTATGCTGGAGGTTGAGATTGAAAGAGGAAAAGGTCTTAAAAGCAAAAATATATGCTAAGGGGATGACGATTTCTATCGTGTCAGATGGAAGTTATGATGACTATATCTCTTTAACTGATATTGCGAAGTATAAAAGTGAAGATCCGGCTGCCACAATCCAAAACTGGATGCGAAGCCGTGATGTTATTGAGTTTTTAGGGTTATGGGAGACTTTACATAATCCAGGTTTTAACCTCCTCGAATTCGAGGGGTTTAAGTCACATGCCGGTTCTAATGCGTTTACCTTATCTCCCAAACGCTGGTTGGCAGCAACAGCCGCAATCGGCATGTATTCTAAATCTGGGAGGAATGGCGGAACTTATGGAGTAAATAGCATATGGTAAAAATTCGACCTACATAAAAACCGTGTTAGGTGTCGGCTAAAAATTTAGCGGATAAACGCCGGGGGATGATGATTGATAGATTGTTATTTCCCGGTATTTTTTATACACTTTCCCGATTGCGATATTCCCGTGGGGTACAGCCAAAATTTTTGATAAACTGTTTTGAAAAATAGCTTAAATGATTAAACCCACAACTAAAAGCAATCTCCGTAATACTTTTTTCAGTGTTCCGAAGTAAATTGCAACTTGTTTTGAGCCTGAACGTGTTCAAAAAATCCACCGGGGATTGTTGCAAATAGTGTTTGAAAATAAGGCAGCATTTACTACGGCTTACATTTCCCGAAGCCGCAATTTCACTCAATGATATTTGCTCTGCATAATGCTGATAAATAAACGACACCATATTTTTTGGGATTTCCAGATCACTGTTACTTTCACTTTTGCTATCTGCAATGACTAATTCCCCGCATTGCAGTAAACTGCTCCATAGCTGAAACATAACTGCGACAACCTGCATTTCATATGCGTTCGCTGCTTTTGCCTTTAGACAACGGATTTGTTCAAGATATTTTGCTATCTCCTGTCCTCTTGTCTGCTTTGAATAAAAATGTAGATATTCACAATCAGCATTTTCAATAACTGGCGTAACATATTTCTGCAATAAAGTTTTATTGCCGCCAAACAAAGACGGGTGGAACAAAATACATAAAAAATGACAATCCTGCTCTTGATAGGAATAACCATAGTGCATTTGACGGGCATTTACCATAAGTGAATCCTTTTCGTTCAGAAGAATCCTTTTACCGTTAATGTAATAGCACATTTTCCCCGATATAATGTAAATCCATTCAATATCATCGTGCCAATGACAAGGCGCACTCATTCCGGGATAAACGGCTAAATCAGCAGTACGGATATACAGCGGAATCCCCGTATGCTCATAATGGACAATTTCTGAAAAATCCTGCATGAGTTCAAGCGCAACTGTTTCCATAGCTCTATCCTTTCAAAATACGATATTTACACTTTTTAGCGACGATTCTGTTAGAAAAGCCCAAAAGTAAACACTATAATTATAACAGAGAGCCGGGGGAAAGCAAGAAAAACAGTGAAACGGAAAAGCAGGACTATGAGAAAAGAAAAAAGACTCTTTTACAAGAAATTGACTGTATTGGTTTTTCCTATTGCAGTACAAAACTTAATGACAGCCCTTGTAAGCGCATCAGACGCACTCATGTTGGGACTTTTAGATTAGACGGCATTATCAGCCGTATCATTGGCGGCACAAGTACAATTTGTCTTGAATTTATTTTTAACAGCCCTTACAATAGGTGTTACGGTTTTGGCTGCGCAGTATTGGGGAAAGCAGGACAGGGAATCAGTGGAAGAAGTTCTTTGTATCGCACTCAAAATATCATTTTTAGTTTCCATGATATTTTTTATGGCGGCACTTTTCCTGTCACGGGTACTTATGCAGATATTTACAAATGAAATGCTGCTGATCGAAGCCGGTATTCCTTATCTGCGGATTGTAAGCTGGTCATACCTGTTTATGGGATTTTCTCAGATTTATCTCTGCATTATGAAAAACAGCGGTAGAACAAGCCGAAGCACAATATACGGTTCTTCGGCATTGGTATTGAATATCCTGTTAAACGCCATACTTATATTTGGCTTGTTTGGATTTCCGCAAAGGGGGATTGCAGGAGCAGCTTTAGCAACAACATATGATAGGGAAATCCATTAACTCTACGGTAATTGCCGGAATTTTTTGTGCAGGCGGCGACACAAAATTTGGATTGCTATGTGACGCTGTAACCATGTGGGTTATTATAATACCACTTGGGGCGTTTGCCGCATTTGTCTTACATCTTCCAATACTGGCAGTTTATTTTTTGCTGAATTTAGATGAACTGGTAAAACTGCCCGCCGTTTACAGGCATTACAAACAATATAAATGGGTAAAAAACCTAACCACAAACCAACAATAAGGAGGAACTTATGAACCAAAAGGAAAGAATGTTGAACGGTCTGCCTTAAAAGGCATGGCTGTCTGATTGATTTTGAAAATATTCAGATTGAAATAACAATATAGAGGAGGAAAAAGATATGACAATGAGAGAAAGAATTATGAATGGAAAGTTGTTTACTGATGAATGTGAGGGACTTCCGGAAGAACGCACCGCCGCCAAAATAAAGATGAAGTCTTTTAACGAATCTTCTCCCGAAAATCCGGCTACACGGGCAAAAATGTTAGAAGAAATGCTCGGCAAATCCGGGAATGTGTGGATAGAACCGCCTTTTTATTTCTGTTACGGAACGCATATTTATATCGGAGAGGGTTCTTACATTAACTTCAACTGTAACTTTATTGATGACGGTATCATCACAATAGGAAAAAGCGTTATGTTTGGCGCAGCCGTAACGATTGCGACAGTGGGACACCCAATCTGCCCCGATATGAGGGAATATATGTATACTGCTCCTGTAACGATTGAAGATAATTGTTGGATTGGGGCAAATGTTACGATATGTCCGGGGGTAACGATAGGGAAAAACAGTGTAATTGGGGCGGGAAGTGTCGTTATCCATGACATACCCGAAAATTCAGTTGCCGCAGGGAATCCCTGTAAAGTGATCCGGCAGATTGATGAAAGGGACAGCCAGTATTACTTTAAGGATAGAATAATTGATAAAACGGACTTAGCGGAAGAAGCTGAACTGCGAAAAGACAAGTAGACAGATGAAAAAGGAACAGCCACTTAAAAATCTGCTGTTCCTTTTTTATTGTGCCACAGTAAAAAATAAACCACCGGCTATGCCCAACATCATAAACTTAAGCACAGATGTTACACATTTGGATTATCCAAAAGGAGTTTCAGCATAGCCTCTTTGAAAAGGCCAATCGCTATATATTTTCATTCGTATGCATGGGATATTGATTTCCATTTTTCTGTCCCGATGCCACAACCTCCTTGTCTGCGCTGTTCCGGATGTCCTGGATCATGTTATACACTAAAACCTGTGCCCAAAAATCCTGATACACATACACAGATGATTTCCCTGTCACGCAATTTCATTTTACTTTTTAAAGTATGGTATTTCTTTTCAATTTCCCATCTCTGGTAATATAAACCCGCTAGTCCTTCTGCTGCAATCGTGTCCGGAAGGTCTGTCACCAGTGCAAGTTCATTTCCAGAAGGAAGCGTTGAGAGTCTTGCATAGGAGAAGGATACCTTTTCCGTAAAAATCCTGCTTTTCCGTCTGCGACAGGCAGGGAGGACAGTTACTCATCTTTGGGTCTGGGGCCATTGGGCAGAGGTTTTCCATTTTCATCCCGGTTAATAGGAGTTGCCTTGAGATGAAACTGTATACATCCATCAGCGCATGGCATATTCAGTTCGTATTTTTCTTTTTCACCTCTATATGTAAAATCACCGCCGCATCGAATAACTTCACACCATGTGTATACTTGTATCATTGTTTTGGGACACATTCCAGCAGGACATTCATATGAAAAGACAAATTTATCGCCTTTTTCCAATCCGAGCCGACAATGTCCTGCTTTTCCTTCTACTGCTGTCAATTCAAATTCCCAGTCTTCCGTACACCATTTTTGCATATTTATAACCTCCAGGCGATTTCTGCTCCTGCGTATACGGTAGTCAGAACGGTGGGAGCAACGGGCGCTGTCTTCCGCATATAGTATGGTTTTTGCTATATCTGCCGTATCGCTTTATACCGCCATAGGGAAGTCAGGCACCATTGGCGTATACCAAAGTGATCACTGCGCTCTCACGAGTGAAAAACCTGTAGTCCATTCTCTGTTTCCGGAAAGCGGGTTTTACAATTCCCTGTTATAAGCGTTAATAAAATTAAGAAAGCAGGAAATGGCAGCTAATCTTTTTTATAATTCCCCGTTCCGATACCGGGATACGATGCTCTGTATCCGTTCGTTGGGATTCAGCAGGTCGCTGATGGAAGAATCATGGTTCAGGGTATCAATGATATAGGCGATATATTTGCTCATATCACAGTTAATATACCATTCCCTCTCCAGGAGCTCGGGGGTCTGGTAAATCAAATTGGTGGTCAGGATTCGGGTGATCAGGCCATTCTCGTACGCTCTGTCAAATTTCTCCAGGCCGTTGGTAAACAGGCCAAAGGTAGAAAATACAAAGATATTCGCTGCCTTGCGCTGCTTCAAGGCAGCGGCGGTCTCCAGAATGCTGTCACCGGAGGAAATCATATCGTCAATGATAATCATATCCTTGCCTTCCACGCTGGAGCCCAGAAACTCGTGCGCTACAATAGGATTGCGTCCATTGACAACACTGGTATAATCCCGCCTCTTATAGAACATACCCATATCCAGTCCCAGCACATTGGCGATATAAATGGCACGTTTCATCCCGCCTTCATCCGGGCTGATGACCATCATGTGACTGCTGTCAATCCGTAAATCCTTTACATGGCGCAGCAACCCTTTGATAAACTGGTAAGCTGGCTGCACGGTCTCAAAGCCATGCAGGGGGATGGCATTCTGGACCCGGGGATCGTGCGCGTCAAACGTGATAATATTGTCCACGCCCATGCCCACCAGTTCCTGTAAGGCCAGAGCGCAGTCCAGAGACTCCCGCCCCGTCCTCTTGTGCTGGCGGCTCTCATACAGGTAGGGCATAATCACGGTAATCCGGCGGGCTTTGCCGCCCACAGCGGCGATTATGCGTTTCAGATCCTGATAGTGGTCATCGGGAGACATGTGATTTTCATGTCCGCAAAGAGAATAGGTCAGGCTGTAATTGCAGACATCTACCAGAAGATAGAGATCACATCCTCTGACGGATTCCAGAATCATACCCTTGGCTTCACCGGAACCGAAACGGGGCACTTTGGCATTCAGCAGGTAGGAATCTCTCTGGTATCCGGAAAAGGCCAGGGAATCACGGTGTTCATGTTCCCGCTCGGTTCTCCATTTTACCAGGAACCTGTCCACCATATCGCCCAGCACCTTGCAGCCCTCCAGGGCTATAATTCCCAGGGAACCCACAGGGATCGTCTCTAAGTTGCGCTTCTCCTCACGATTTGGCATGTAAATCCTCCTTATTAAGAGTTCCGCACGTTCCCAGCCAGTCCGTGCTCCAACTGCCCGGCATCCGGCCACGGGGTTGTCCCGATGCCGGGCAACGGACTGACAGGAAACGTGCTTATTAAGAGTTCCGCACGTTTATTTGCCGGAAAACCTTCTTTTATACATACGGATATCGGGACCGGTCAGCTTGCACAGGGAATAATTGCTGGTAATGCGGGAAAAGATGCGGTCCGAGTAGCGATCACGTATCTCCTCCAGATTTAAGTTGGTGGAGATAATGGTGGCTTTCTGCCGCAGATTCCGCTCACTCACCAGCGAAAACAGCTGGGAAGTCACAAAGTTGTTGGTCACTTCCGTTCCCAGATCGTCAATAATGACCAGGTCGCTATTGTACAGGTCCTTGCAAAAGCTGTACAGGGCTTCTTTTGCCCTGGTGTCGAAGCTGTAACGTGCCAAGGTCTCGAACAGGGCGCAGGCGCTGAAATAGATCACTGCCATACCCTGGGAGAGCAGGTCTCTGGCTATACAGCCGGACAAAAAGCTCTTTCCTGTTCCTACTGTACCATAAAAAAGCAGATTTTGATAGCTTTTTTTGAATTCCTCCACAAATTTATGGCTGATGGCAACGGCATTCTCGAAACGCCGCAGATCTTCGCCCTCGTAGTAGGCCGTGGAAAGGGTGTCAAAATTCTCCCGGGCAATCATTGCCTGAATGCCGGACTGCTCATAGAGCAGCGTGATTTCCTGCTGACGGAAGCAGTGACATTTTTCAGCACCGATATAACCGGTGTCCTGGCAATCGGGACAGTCGTAGAAGGGCTCCAGGTAGTCCGGCGGATAACCGGCCTGGATCAGCAATTCCCGGCGGCGGTCAGCTTTCCGGGACAGATCCTGTTTCAGTTCCTCCAGAGCCGCCTGGTCCCCATCCAGCAGCAGGCGCGCATGGGCCACGCAGGTTCCTCCCACGGAGGTATCCAATTCCCGATACTCCGGCAGCAGCGCGTAAATTTGTTCTCTGCGCCGGGTCAGCAGCCGCATATTGCGGGTTTGCCGTTCTTCATAACCGCGTTTTATGGTGTCGTACTGTGCTTTGGTTAGTGCCACGTTGATATCTCCTGATTAGAGTCCCGTGGAGTCCCGTAGATTCTCTAATTACTGAGAAGCTCCTGCTCCAGTTCTTCAAAATTGTAGGTATTCTGCTGGAATTGATTAAATCTGTTGCTGACGGGAGGATTGCCAGTGTTGGCTGAAGCGCTGCTTTTCTGCTTCTGATGCTGCTCGTCTATCTTTTTGATGTCGGCTTTATGGTGTACATTCTCCCTTCGCCAGCTGTTCAAGATCCCTTCCGCGTATTCGAAACGGTGCTTATCTACGGCCAGCACGGTGCGTTCACACGCCTCAAAGATGATATCCTGACTGAAACCGTATTCCCGGGTCCAGCGGTTTATATACTCCAGCTCCTTGCTGGTGGGAGCGGAGGATTTGCCCAGCTCGTTCATGATCGCGTAGACGGACTTGTCGTATTTCAGGGCGGCATTCTGCGCCTGACTGGGGGAAGTGATTCCCTGCTGGGCCCAGCTGACAGCCACTTTTTCGATATAGCGGAAATCCTTTTTCCCACGGTCCACGCAGTACTGGATCAGATAGTCAATCAGATCGTCGGAAAAGTGCAGCACATCGGAAAGATACAGAATCGTTCTCATATCCGATGCCGTCAGGGGTCTGCCCACATATACCTGAGCCACAAACAGCAGCTGGGCCGTGTTTTCCTGCTCTTTGAAGCGGCGGAGCTGGTCGGCGCTGTAAGAGGGCTTTGCAAAGGGGTCCGGTTCCTGCGTGTCTGCGGTCAGGGGGCTTTCGCAGGCGGCGGCCACGGCAGCTGTGTCCGCCGCCGCGGGCTGAATGTCCGGCATGGCCTCAGGTTTCCGGGGCTGCGGCGTCATGGCACCGGCATCGTTCCCACCAGCGGGGACAGGGCCGCGCTCCCCGGGACTCAGCTCGCACAGGTGGATGCCGGTGAGATTCCTGTCTTTGTCGTACTCCAGGGTCAGGAGTTTTTGCTTCTCCCAGTAACGCAGAGCCCGGAGCACGTCCTTTTCCGTATGATTGAATTTATCCGCGATGTCTGAGACGCCAAAAGACATATTGGCATGAACCATGCGCAGCAGATAGAGGTAGACTTTCAGCTGGGCGTCATTGGCGTCTTTCATGTATCTGTCAATAAAGTAGTTGGAAATAGCGGTGGATTCTATGTAATCATCCTTATAAATTGTTAATTTTGCCATGGAAAACCGTCCTTAACCAGAGCCATGCGGATTCTCGGAGAATCTGCGGTTTAGAGTTCCTCAGATGCCAAATTGTATCAGCGTCTCAAAGTATATCATAAGGAAAATGAAAAAGAAATAGGCATATTGCCGGAAAGAAAAACTTCGGAAAAAGGAGGAAAAAATGTGGATACGGTGGATAAAGTGGATAATTTTTTCAGCGATATGGAGATTCCCGCGCAGTTTCTTTCATTGCGGCTCTATGAGCGGGATGGAGGATATCCACATTTTTCCCAAAAATATCCACATCTTTTCTCCGAAAGAGCAGAAGAAAAAATGTGGATAGGGTGGATAACTATTTTGCAAGGAGCGATTCGCCAATCTTCACCACATCTCCGGCCCCCATAGTTATCAACAGGTCGCCGTTTATGCAATTTGTCAGAAGGAATTTTTCCGCTTCCTCGAATGTGGGGAAATATTCGCATTCTGTTCCCAGCTTTCGGACAGCGGCTTGCAGATCCTGTGAACTGACCCCCAGCGTATCCTTCTCCCTGGCTGCATAGATGTCGGTCAGCACCACCCGGTCCGCCAAAGTCAGAGCCTGGGCAAACTGCTCCATAAAAGCCCTGGTGCGGGAGTACGTGTGAGGCTGGAACATGCACCATAGAGTTTTGTGGGGATAATTTTGCGCCGCCTGCAAGGTTGCGGTTATTTCTGTGGGGTGATGTGCATAATCATCTATTATAGTGACGCCGTTCACAGTGCCCTTGTACTCAAAGCGCCGGTCCGTGCCATGAAACTCTTTGAGGGCCCGCAGGGTATCTTCACGGCTGATGCCCAGAAGATCTGCGGCGGCGATGGCGGCAAGGGCGTTGTGTACATTGTGGTCGCCGGGAATCTGCAAAAATACCCTCTGGGGACTGCGTGGCTCATTTCCGGTGCCCGAGGAATTTCTGCCGGTACCGGAAAGCTCCGTGTCGGGGCTGTGCAGCAGGAAAGAGACGTGGCCCTGCTTATCGTGAACAATATCGCGGGCGTAATAATCACAGCTGCTGTCATGGCCATAGGTAATGATTCGGCAGGACAGGCCCTCTGTCAGCTCCTGCCAGCGGTCAATATCCCCGCTGATGATCAGGGCGCCGTCCCGGGGCAGCAGTTGGGCAAAACGGCGGAAGGAATGACGGATGTCCTCCAGATCCTTAAAAAAGTCCAGATGATCCTCCTCCACATTCAGAATCAGGGCGATTCTGGGAAAGAAGCTCAAAAAGCTGTTTGTGTATTCGCAGGCTTCGGTGAGGAAATAATCGCTTTTCCCCACCCGCACATTGCCGCCGATGGATTTCAGAATGCCGCCGATGGACAAGGTGGGATCAGTGTCCGCCTTAAGCAGGATCTCGGAGAGCATGGAGGTGGTAGTGGTCTTGCCATGGGTGCCGCTGACCGCGATGGGAAGCCGGTAATTCTTCATGATCTGTCCCAGAAGCTGGGCTCTGGACAAGCAGGGGATGCCCCTTTGACGGAGGGCGGCAAATTCCAGATTATCCTCATGTACGGCGCTGGTCAGCACGGCACAATCGATATCCTCTGTGATATGGGAGGCGTCCTCCCCGTAGAAAATCCGTATGCCCTTCTGTTCCAGAGCCTGGGTGATGGGACTGGACTTCCAATCCGAACCGGACACGGAGAAACCCGCATCAAGCAGAAGCTCCGCCAGACCGCTCATACTGATACCGCCGATGCCTATAAAATAAACAGAAACGGGGTGTTTGAAATCTATCTGATACATAACAGCGCATAGCTCCTTTTACGAAATGTTCTAAAATAATATATTCCTTATTATATACTTTGTGGGTGAAAAAACAAGCGCAATTTCATTTTGTGGAAATTCTGTTAAAATTGAATAAAAAAAAGGGAAAAAATAACTTTTTTATGTAAAAAATATTCACAACTCTCGTTGGATATGCTATAATGTGTACAAGACAGAGTTGGAGCATGCTTTGTCTATTATGCTTGATTGAGGTGATGACATGATTAAGAAAGAGATGATAGCCATGTTATTGGCTGGAGGACAGGGCAGTCGCCTGGGAGTTCTTACATCCAAGGTAGCCAAGCCCGCAGTGGCTTTTGGAGGTAAGTACCGCATTATTGATTTTCCCCTGAGCAACTGTATCAATTCGGGTGTCGATACGGTGGGCGTATTGACCCAGTATCAGCCGCTTCGGCTGAACACCCATATCGGAATCGGCATTCCCTGGGATCTGGATCGGAACATTGGCGGTGTGACGGTGCTTCCTCCCTATGAGAAGAGTGCCAACAGCGAGTGGTATACCGGCACGGCCAACGCCATTTTCCAGAATCTGGATTACATGGAGAGCTTTAACCCGGAATATGTCCTGATCCTGTCAGGCGACCACATTTACAAGATGGATTATGAGGTGATGCTGGACTTTCACAAGGCAAATGAGGCGGAAGTCACCATCGCAGTCATGCCCGTACCCATGGAGGAGGCCAGCCGTTTCGGTATCATGATCACGGACGAAAACCGGAGAATAACCGACTTTGAGGAGAAGCCTGAGCATCCCAGGAGCAACCTGGCCAGTATGGGAATCTACATTTTCAACTGGAAGACGCTGAAAGAGGCGCTGCTGACCATGGCGGATCAGCCGGCTCTGGACTTTGGCAAGCATGTCATTCCTTACTGCCATGAAAAGGGAGCGCCGCTGTACGCTTACGAGTTCAACGGTTATTGGAAGGATGTGGGGACCTTAAGCTCTTATTGGGAAGCCAATATGGAACTGATTGATATTGTGCCCGAATTTAACCTGTATGAGGAGTACTGGAAAATCTATACCAAGAGCGACATTCTGCCGCCGCAGTATATGTCCTGGGACAGCGTGGTATCGCGCTGTATCATCGGTGAAGGCACGGATGTCTACGGGAAAGTATACAACTCTGTGGTGGGCTGCGGCGTGACGATCGGAGAAGGGGTGGTGGTGCGGGACTCCATCATCATGAACAATGTGGTCATCGGCGCCGGGTGCGAGATCAACAAGGCGATTATAGCGGAGAATGTACAGATCGGCAAGGGTGTGAAGCTGGGCGTGGGA
This sequence comes from uncultured Acetatifactor sp., assembly GCA_910583845.1. Taxonomy (GTDB): domain Bacteria; phylum Bacillota; class Clostridia; order Lachnospirales; family Lachnospiraceae; genus Acetatifactor. The sequence goes on along the minus strand of CAJUAB010000003.1, from coordinate 114,149 downwards.
GATGAGGCGGAGAATGATACAGCCCCTCATATCTATAATCACGGTCTGGTAACTGTGGGTGAAAAGAGCGTGATCCCCGACAATGTCAGCGTGGGCAAGAATACGGTGATTGCCGGTGTGACTACGGCTGCGGACTATACGAACGCCTATCTGGCAAGCGGCAAGACATTAATCAAGGCAGAGGAGAGATAACAGTGAGAGCTATAGGAATCGTTTTGGCAGGTGGCAATAACCACCGAATGAAAGAGTTGTCACAGAAGCGCGCCATCTGTGCCATGCCGGTGGCCGGCAGCTACCGGAGCATTGATTTTACACTCAGCAATATGTCCAATTCCCATATCCAGAAAGTGGCGGTGTTTACACAGTACAATTCCAGAAGCCTGAATGAACATCTCAGTTCGTCCAAATGGTGGGATTTTGGACGGAAGCAGGGTGGCCTGTATGTCTTCACGCCGGCGGTGACCGTGAATAACAGCAATTGGTACAGGGGCACGGCGGATGCCATCGCCCAGAATCTGACCTGGCTGAAAAACAGTCATGAGCCCTATGTGGTCATTGCCTCCGGTGACTGTGTGTACAAGATGGATTTCAATAAACTGCTGGAGTACCATATTGACAAGAAAGCCGATATCACCGTGGTGTGCCGGGATATGGAGCCGGGCACGGAGATTGAGCGGTTCGGCACCATGAAGATGAACGAGGAATACCGTATCACAGAGTTTGAGGAAAAGCCTCTGCAAGCCAAAAGCAACACGGTCTCCTGCGGCATCTATGTAATCCGCCGCCGCAACCTGATCGAGATGATTGAGAGATGCGTGGAAGAGGAGCGCTATGATTTTGTCCGGGACATTCTGATCCGCTATAAGGACATGAAGAGAATCTATGCCTACAAGATCAAGGAGTATTGGCGCAACATCGCGTCGGTGGAAGACTATTACGGAACCAACATGGACTTCCTGAAGCCGGAGGTGCGGAACTACTTTTTCAAGCAGTATCCGGATATTTACTCCAAGGTGGATGACCTGCCGCCCGCGAAATATAATCCTGGCGCGGATATCCGTAACAGTCTGATATCCAGCGGCTGCATTGTCAACGGCGTGGTGGAAAATTCCGTGATCTTCAAAAAGAGTTATATCGGCAACAACTGCGTGATCAAAAATTCCGTGATCCTGAATGATGTCTATATTGGGGACAACACATACATTGAAAACTGTATTGTGGAGAGCCGTGACACCATTCGCGCGGGTTCCCGCTTCGTGGGTGAAGGGGGCATCAGGATCGTAGTGGAGAAGAATGAAAGGTATGTGATGTAAGGACAAAACTTTTATAATTACGGGAAATGCTCTGCATTTAATTCTTTTGAACTGAATGTGTGCGGTGGCGCACGGGATTTTGGTTTATATAAAACATTTAGCTAAGGGGGTTGCTTTGATGCAGATTACAGATGTACGAGTGCGTAAAATTACCAAGGAAGGAAAGATGAAGGCTATCGTGTCCATCACTCTGGACGATGAGTTTGTGGTACACGATATCAAAGTGATCGAAGGGGAGAAAGGCATGTTTATAGCCATGCCCAGCAAGAAGGCAGCGGACGGGGAGCACCGGGATATCGCCCATCCCATTAACTCTGCCACCAGAGAACATATCCAGCGGGTGATTCTGGATAGCTATGAGAGAGCGCTGGCCATACCTGATGCCGCAGAAGAGTGATTCATACGAATCTGTATTGGGGACGGAAAGCTGTCGCGGAGACGCGGCAGCTTTTTATATGGTGTCCGCCGCCGGGAAGATGCCCTGCCCACAACGGCGCCCTCCCCCGGAGTGTGCATTTTATGGTTTCCCATATCTCACTCTCTCATAGTCCGCATGCAGCGTCCGCATGGCCGCGTCATTCGCCAGCCCGGCTTTTTCCTCCATCTCCGCGGGTGTCTCATAGGACGCCGGACGGTCCCGGCGATGCTTTCTGATGGTCCGCTTATATAGACGTCGGATTCTGACCGTTTCGATGTCCGTTTCCCGAAGGACCCGCGGGGCCCGTCTCTGGCCTGTGTTTTCTCCCAGATCCTCGATTTTATCTCCGTTATCGTCCAGGTCCATGCGGAAATCCCGGAAAATTCGTCGGATCACTGCTATGACGGCCCAGGCGCAGACTGCCAGGCAGGCAATTCCCAGCGCTCCAAGCAGCGCCTCCCAGAACAGCCCCGGCGCTTCAGCCGCGTCCTGTACAAAAAACTCCGGCATATCCCCCATATCCGTGCCGGGCGACGGATATTCAAAATGATTCTCCTGGTCAGCCGGTGCCATCGGCATATCTGTAAACCACTCCCGGATATCCGTATATTTTCTCGCGTTTATCAGCAGAAAAGAGGGCAGGCAGACCACAAGCAGCAGCACCGCGTACAGGCACAGCATCCCGCCGCTCACTGCGTACAGGCGTCGGCGGGGAACCCCTTTTGTGCGCTTATTGAGCGTAAGGTAATGCTCCGTGGCGGTAAAAAAGGTATGGGCCAACGCAGGGAACAGATAGACAACGGCGCTGAAAAGCGCGATATCACACAAAGGCTTTGCGTCCAGGAAAATGCCTGCCAGGTACATTACGATAAAGCAGCAGTTGTGCAGCGACGGCCGGTCCAGAAAACTTCCTTCATAGACAGCGAGGGGGTCCGTTTTTTTCACGGCTTCCCAGCGTCCGCGCCTGATCCTGGCAACAAGCCGTATTCCCGCAATGACGGCCGTCTCCGCAAGCATGCCGAAACGATAGCAGAGGGCGGGTAATTCCTCAAAACTGTCCGGTCCTGCCAGCAGCGCCCCACCGGCGATGATCCCGTAAATGACAGCCAGCAGCGCCCCGCAGACCAGCATATAGCCGCCCAGTGTCCGCACACGGTCCGCGGCCGCCCTGGTGACTGTCACCGGCACTGCCACCAACAGACATTTCAGGTAAAAAAGCACCGTTCCTTCCGGGGGTATAATGTCGCAGAGCGCGTATACCAAAGGAATAAACAGAGCGAAAACAAGCGTTGCGTGAATACACTCCAGGAGTTTCAGGGGTCTTATCATTCTCTGTCCACCTCCCGTATCAGAATCCGGATCTTTTCCCGGCTTCCTCCAGGGAAAACATCCTTTGGCGGAGCTTCTCCCCGGTATACCGGGCAGATCATCAGGGTCTGGCTTTCCACGGCATACTTTTTGATCATCCCGTACAGGGCAGAGGTCAGATTCTTGGTTATAAAAATTTGAACCGTATCTGCCATAGCCGCGTAACCGCGAATCTCTGTCTCATAGGAATGCGTCCCGTTCTCGGGCAGATATTCCGCAAGCATATGCTCCATGCGGATCAGCAGGTCCTTCTTGTTCGTGGGCGCGAATCCATTCTCCAAAGCGGCGGCTTTGCCGCCGTTAAAGCAGAATCCCACCTCAATTCCCTGCCGCGTCAGTCTGCGGGCCAGCGTTGCCGCAAGGGAGATACTCTCCTCCGTCAGGTCAGGGTATTTGAGGATACCGCTGTCCTCCACGTCCAGATACAGCATCGCCTTCCGGGACAGCGTCGAGTCGAAAGTATTGACCATCAGGTTTCCGGTTTTCGCGCTGGCTTTCCAGTTGATGGTTTTCATGGGGTCATTTATGGTGTAGTCTCTGATGGCGCGGAACGCAAAGGGGTCCTCGTACAATCGTCTGGCGCATTGCGCCGTGCCCAACATTCGCTGGCACAGCGGCAGTATATCGGATACATTGGTGTTTCCGGGATATACATGGATCGCCGCCCCGCAGGCAAGCGTCCGCCCGAGGCGCTTCCCGTATAAAAGGGAGTAGGTGACAAGCTCTGTCTCCCGGATTTCATAATAGCCGCGTCGGGGGCATTTTACGGGAATTTCCCGCGTGATTTTCTGTCTGCCCGCCGCCGCGAAAATATCCCGCTTGTAAATATAGTCGCTGATACTGGTGTTGTCCGTCCCCGCGAAATCGAGTCCCTTTTTTGTGTGAAAGCCCACCTCAAGTACCGGAACCGGCATTGTGCCTTGGTTTTCAATCACTTCACAGAGCTTTGTCTCATCCCCCGCATAGAGGGCATCTGTATCAAACATCAGCCGGGCGGTGATGTTTCCGGCGAAGCAGCGCCTGTAGTACCTATTCCACAGGGCTGTCAACAGTCCCACCGCTATGATAAATGAAAGTATCATCTCTTTGACCAATCCTCTGTGGGCAGTGCCACACGGCTTAACAGTTCCTGTATCAGCGCGTTTTTCCGGGTCTGTTCAAAATCCCCCATCAGTCGGTGGCCCAACACGGGGATGGCCACCGTCTTGAGATCCTCCGGCACAACATAGTCTCTGCCGTTTACCAGGGCCAGGCCCTGGGCGGCTCTGGCGAAGGCAAGCGTTCCTCTGGGGCTTACTCCGGCGGCCGTGCCGCCCTGGATTGTGCCGCCGCGCTTTCTGGTCTCCTGAACAAGCGATACAATGTAATTTTTCAGATCGTCATGGATAAAGACTTCTCTGCATGCAAGCTGCAGCCGCAGGATATCCTCGCCGGCACATACCGCGCCGATCTGTGACAGCGGTTCCTCCCGGATATGCCGCTCCAGCATCTCGCGCTCCTCCTGGGGCGTCAGGCTTCCCATGTCAAGTTTCATAAGAAAACGGTCAAGCTGCGCCTCAGGCAGCGGAAAGCAGCCAACCGTCTCAACGGGATTCTGCGTGGCGATGACAAAAAAAGGCGCGTCCAGACTGCGCGTCGTGCCGTCCACTGTCACCTGTCCTTCAGCCATACATTCGAGAAGGCTGGACTGCGTTCTGGGCGTAGCGCGGTTAATTTCATCCGCCAGCAGAATATTGGTAAATACAGGTCCTTCCTTAAAGGTAAAGGCATTTTTCTCCTGATTGAAGAAAGACATTCCCGTCACATCGCCTGGCAGCAGATCCGGCGTAAACTGGACCCGGTCAAATTTACAGCCCATGGATTTCGCGATGGTTTTTGCCAGCGCGGTCTTTCCGGTGCCGGGCAGATCTTCCAGCAGTACGTGTCCGCCCGCGGCCATGGCGGCCAACAGCAGGCGCGTAATTTCCCTTTTCCCGATGATTACGCCGGATACATTCTCTTCGATTCTTGACAACAGATGTGTGCTTTCCATCTCTGCTCCTTTTTCGGACTTCGGCGTACACTGCCTGTCCCTTTGTTTATGGGTCTGATTTTATCATTGCCTGCTCCGGGTGTCAATGTGGGTCTGTGAAATCTCCGGTCCCGCTCTGACGGCACAACAGATCTTCCTGTCTGATAATCGGCGGAAAGAAGTCGCGTTCATGGAAAACTTCTGCTTGAATTTATGGTATACTATGGAGTATCATATTTATGTCTGCGCATATGGGCGGCGGGAGCGCGGGCGAATGGGTTTGCTGTCGCGGGAGGAATACTATGTTTATCATTGCGGGCCTGGGGAATCCGGGAAGGGAATATGAAAATACCAGACATAATATCGGTTTTCATGTAATAGATGAAATAGCGAAGAAATATCAGATCACCATGCTGGAGAGAAAGCATAAGGCGATTGTGGGGAAGGGCTATATAGACGGGGAGAAAGTGGTTCTGGTAAAGCCGCTTACTTATATGAATCTGAGCGGGGAGAGCATACGTGAGGTGACAGATTATTATAAGGTAGATGTGACGGCCGGACTGGTGGTGATCTCCGACGATGTCAGCCTGGATGTGGGACAGCTGCGCATTCGCAAAAAAGGCAGCGCGGGCGGTCACAATGGGCTGAAAAATATTATTCTGCATCTGGGAAGCGAAAACTTTATCCGGATCAGGATGGGAGTCAGCGACAAGCCTCAGGGCTACGACCTGAAAGATTATGTGCTGGGCCATTTTACGGACGGGGAGAAAAAGCTGCTGGCGGAAACCTGTGAGAAGGCGGCGGAGGCTGTCCGCATGATCCTTCGGGGCGATGTGGAGGCTGCAATGAACCGGTACAACACAAAGAAAAAAACGGGGGAAGCCGGGAGCGGTGACGTTTTGCGCTGACATGGACGGATCACCGGAAAGGCGCGGGAGGGAAGCCGCGGAACGGAAATGGAGGTAGAAGGATGCAGGCTTTATTGGCACCCCTCTCTGATCTGGCGGAATATGGTCAGATCAGGGAAGATATCCTTAAGGGGAGAACGCCGGTGGCATTGAGCGGCTGTGTGGATTCCCAGAAACTGCATATGATCTATGGACTGTCCCAGGGCCTGCGCTACAGGGTCATTGTGACTTACAGTGATTTAAAGGCCCGGGAACTGTATGAGGAGTACCGGTTCTATGACAGGAATGCCCTGCTTTATCCCGCCAAGGACCTGATCTTTTTCCAGGCGGATATTCATGGCAATCAGCTGACCAGGGAGAGAGTGCGGGCGCTGCGGCGGATTGCGGAGGGCAAACCCCTGACGCTGATCACCACCTTTGCGGCGCTGATGACGCCGCAGGTGATGTGGAATCCCCGGGAGGACATCCTGGAGGTGGAGAACGGCGGAACGCTGGACGAGGCGGCGCTCACCAGACGGCTGGTGAATATGGGCTATGAAAGGACGGCCCAGGTGGAGAGCAGCGGACAGTTTTCCGTCCGGGGCGGCATCATTGACATTTTTGACCTCACGGAGGAGAATCCCTACCGCGTTGAGCTGTGGGGGGATCAGGTGGAATCCATACGGTCCTTCGATGTGCTGAGCCAGCGCTCCATCGAGAAGCTGGAGAGTATCACCGTCTATCCGGCGGAGGAATTTGTCATGGACAGGGAGCGCCTGGAGGCGGGGCTGGCCCGGATTGAGAAGGAGGCGGCCGCTCAGGAGAAGAAGCTGCGGGCCGCTTTTGAGACGGAGGCGGCCCACCGAATTCATACCCAGATGGCGGAGCTGAAGGAGCAATTGCTGGAATTTGGGACCAAGGTCAATCTGGAAAGCTATATCCGCTATTTTTATCAGGATATCCTGACCCTGCCGGAACTGCTACAGCACATGGGAAATTCCCGGAAGACGGGAGGAACGCCGGATCAGATCTTCTTTTTGGATGAACCGGCCAGAATTGCCGAGCACGCGGACGCGGTGGAAATGGAGTTTCGGGAGAGCATGGGGCAGCGGGTTCAGAAGGGCTATGTGCTGCCGGGACAGATGGATATTCTCTATGGAAGAGAGCAGGTCATGGCCAGGTGTCTCAAATCCCCCGTGGTGGCTATGGCCACCATGGACGGGAAGAACAGCCTGTTAAAGCCCCTTTCCAGGGTCATGGTATCCGCCCGCAATGTGTCCCCCTACAATAACAGCTTCGAAGCCCTGGTCAAGGATCTGGCCCGTTACCGGAAGCAGGGATATCGGGTGCTGCTTCTGTCCGGTTCCCGGACCCGGGCAAAACGCCTGGCGGAGGATCTGCGGGAGTATGATCTGACGGCCGTGTACACGGAGGACCCTTTGCGGGAGGTACAGCCCGGAGAGGTAGTGACCTATTATGGTCATGTAAACAAGGGGTTTGAATATCCGCTGATCAAATTCGTGGTGATCGCGGAGTCGGATATATTCGGCGCGGAGAAGAAGAAAAAAAAGAAGAAGCAGTATCAGGGGCAGAAAATCAATGATTTCCACGAGCTGAAGGTGGGAGATTATGTGGTCCACGAGACCCACGGGCTGGGCATCTACCGGGGCATTGAGAAGGTGGAGGTGGAAAAAGTGGTCAAGGACTACATGAAGATTGAGTACCGCGACGGGGGAAATCTGTATGTGCTGGCCACCGGTCTGGATGTGATCCAGAAATATGCCTCGGCGGAGGGCGGAAAACCCAGGCTGAACAAACTGGGTACCAAAGAGTGGGACCGCACCAAGGCCAAAGTGCGCACCGCAGTGGACCAGGTGGCGGGGGATCTGGTGGAGCTTTACGCCCTGCGCCAGCAGAGCCAGGGGTATCAGTACGGTAAGGACACGGTATGGCAGCGGGAATTTGAGGAAATGTTTCCCTTCGAGGAGACGGAGGATCAGCTGGCCGCCATAGCGGACACCAAGGCGGACATGGAGAGCGGCAGGATCATGGACCGGCTGGTCTGCGGCGATGTGGGTTACGGCAAGACAGAGATTGCCATCCGGGCGGCTTTCAAGGCGGTGCAGGAGGGCAAGCAGGTGGTGTATCTGGTGCCCACCACGATCCTGGCCCAGCAGCATTACAACACATTTACCCAGCGGATGAAGGACTTTCCGGTGCGGGTGGATCTGCTCTCCCGGTTCCGGACGCCGGGAGAGATCAGAAAGTCCATCGCGGATCTGCAAAAGGGTCTGGTGGACATTGTCATCGGCACCCATCGGGTACTGTCGGAAGATGTGAAATTCAAGGATCTGGGACTTCTGATTATAGACGAGGAACAGCGTTTTGGCGTGGCCCACAAGGAGAAGATCAAGAAGCTGAAGGAGAATGTGGATGTGCTGACTCTGACGGCCACCCCCATCCCGCGCACACTCCACATGAGTCTCATCGGCATCCGGGATATGAGCGTACTGGAAGAGGCGCCTGACGAACGTCTTCCCATACAGACTTTTGTCTGTGAGTACAACGAGGAGATGGTAAGGGAGGCCATCGTCCGGGAGATGGCCAGGGGAGGACAGGTTTTCTATGTGTATAACAGGGTAAACAATATCGCGGATATCACAGCGGGGGTTGCGGCGCTGGTGCCGGAGGCCACGGTGGCCTATGCCCACGGGCAGATGAAGGAGCATGAGCTGGAAAAAATCATGGTGGATTTCATCGCCGGGGACATAGACGTGCTGGTGTCCACCACCATCATTGAGACCGGGCTGGACATCTCCAATGTGAACACCATGATTATTCATGACTCGGACAATCTGGGACTTTCCCAGCTGTACCAGCTGCGGGGGCGGGTGGGACGTTCCAACCGGACGGCCTATGCGTTCCTGATGTACAAACGGGATAAAATGTTAAAAGAAGTGGCGGAAAAGCGTCTGGCGGCCATCCGGGAATTTACGGATCTGGGGAGCGGATTCAAAATCGCCATGCGGGACCTGGAGATCCGGGGTGCGGGCAATCTGCTGGGGATGCGTCAGCACGGGCATATGGAGGCGGTGGGCTATGACCTGTACTGTAAGATGCTGAATGAGGCAGTGCAGCGCAGAAAGGGGATTACAACGGCAACGGACTTCGCCACGGTAGTGGATCTGGATGTGGATGCCTTTATCCCGCCGGAATATATTGTCAACGAAGTGCAGAAGCTGGATATCTATAAGAGAATAGCGGGCATCGAGAACATCCGGGAGCGGGATGATATGCGGGACGAGCTGCTGGACCGCTTCGGAGAAGTTCCCGCCTCGGTGGAAAATCTGCTGCGGATATCCCTGATCCGCGTGGCGGCCCATCGGCTTTATATGACGGAGCTGAAAGGGAAAAACGAGAGAATCCTCTTTATCTTCCGGCCCGACGCCCCCATCGCGCCGGAGCGGATTCCCGGTTTTCTGAAACCCTTTGGGGACAGAATGCGTTTCACGGCCTACGGCAATCCCTTTTTTACCTATAAGTATAAGAAATGCAATGTCATCGAGAAGGACGCCCAGAATCTGCTGGCGGACACGGAACGGCTGCTGGAGGCCATGGGAGTACTGCTTCGTGAAAAATAGGGCAATTTATGCCATTGCCTTTACCCCATAGTGAAAATGTGTTAAAATATGGCTTATGGGAGGAATATGTGCTTCCGGTTATTGAAGCGTCCGATTGGGGGAAGATGTCTTGTCTCCTGCGATAGGGCTTATTCGGGATGTTCGGTAAAGAAAAGTCAATAAACGTATATATTCAAGAAAGGCAGGGTATGCGTATGAAAAAGGATTTTGATCTGTTGTCACTGGGCGAGCTGATGCTGCGTCTGTCACCGCCGGACAATGAGAGGATTACCCGGGGAGACACTCTGGGCAAACAGGCGGGCGGCGCGGAGCTGAACGCCATTACCGGCGCGGCCATGCTGGGGCTCCGATGCGGCATTATCTCCAAGCTGCCCGCCAACGATCTGGGTACTTATATCAAGAACCGTGTCCGTCTCTGCGGTGTCAGCGATGACTACCTGGTCTACGATCAGGACCCGGACGCGCGCCTGGGCGTATATTACTATGAGAGCGGCGCTTATCCCCGCAAGCCCCGGATCGTCTATGACCGGAAGAATACTTCCGTCAACAAACTGTCCATCGAGGATTACGATGATCGTCTGTACCAGGCGGCCAGATGTTTCCATACCAGCGGTATCACGCTGGCTTTGAGTCCCCAGCTGCGGGAGACGGCCATAGAGATGATCCGGCGGTTCAAGGCGCAGGGGACGCTGATTTCCTTTGACGTGAATTTCCGGGGGAATCTGTGGACCGGGCCGGAGGCAAAGGAATGCATCGAGAGCATTCTGCCCTATGTGGATGTGTTTTTCTGCTCGGAGGACACGGCGCGGCTGACTTTCTTAAAGGAAGGAAGCGCCAGGGAAATCATGAAGAGCTTCACCCGGGAGTATCCCGTTTCCATTGTAGCTTCCACCCAGCGGATCGTACATAGTCCCAAACGTCATACTTTTGGCTCTATCATTTACAGCGCCGGGGAGGATACCTACTATGAGGAGCAGCCCTACACGGATATCGAGGTGGTGGACCGGATCGGCAGCGGGGACGCGTATATCTCCGGGGTGCTCTATGGCCTGCTGTCCAAGGAGGGGGATTACCAGAGAGCCCTGGAATACGGCAATGCCACCAGCGCCCTGAAAAATACGATTCCGGGAGATCTGCTGTCCACGGATCTGAAGGAGATCGACGGCATCATCAGGGAGCATAAGTCCACCGGCCGGGTGGCGGAGATGGACCGGTAGGGAAGCTCTTAAAAATTTATAAAGATATTGCGGACAGACGTATTCTGTGTGATAATGGGCGTAAAGGTTCTTGATGAAAAGCAGCTGGTATGGACGAGGTTTGATGTCAATGGGTGAGAATAAGGGTAATAACGCGCTGGGAGAGCAATTCCGGGAGGCTTTGACGGAGGGGTTAAACAGCGGCGATTTCAGAAATTTGAATGAACTGGTAGGGCAGACGGTGAACAACGCGATCCGGGAGGCAAACTATACTTTCCTGGGGGGCAGTCCCGAGGGCACGGAGCGGGCGCAAAACCAGAAGGAACAGTTGAAACGGAACTGGGAGAACTGGAAGCGGCAGCATGAGCATTTCAGCGCCAGCTGGAACACCAGAGGGCCGGCGGGGCCGCCGCAGGGCGCGGGCGGTCAGCCGGGACAGAGGCCGCCGCAGGGTGTTCAGAACGGTCAACCGGGAAGGGGCTTTTTCGGGGGGCAGGGAGGGCCGGTCGGCAATATGCCCTATGGCAGGCCCATGCAGGCCCCCGTGCCTGCAAGACGCCCGGGACCGCTGGTCAAAACCAGGCGGGTAGGCAATGTGGCCGGTGTTTTATACAAGGTTTTCGGCGGCATAGGCCTGGGCTTTGGCAGTCTGTTCCTGTTGGCGGCGCTGCTTGGCGGGGTGGTTCCGGCAATGGTGCCCGCAGCGGTTATCACGCTGTTTTTCTTCGGCATGATCCAGCTGGGAATCTCCAAACATCATCGCCTGAAGCGGGCGGACCGCTATATCCAGATCTGCGGCAGCAAAATGTATGCCGAGATTGCCCAGCTGGCGGCGGCCACTGCCACCAGCAGGGGATTTGTGCTACGCGATATCAGACGGATGCTTCGTCTGGGGATTTTTCCCCAGGGACATCTGGACGATCAGGGCACTACCTTTATGCTCAATGATGTAATATACAAGCAGTATCAGGATGTGGAAGGAGCGCGCCGGTCCAGGGAGCGGGAGGCGCTGCCGGCACCGGAGGAACGTCCGCTGACTCCGGGGGAGATGGTCGAGAAGGAGCAGCAGGCCCGTGTGCAGGAGCTCAATCAGATGGTGGCGGAGGGCATGGAATGTATCCGCAAGCTGCGGGATATGAATGACGCCATTGAGGGGGAAGTGATCTCGGCCAAGCTGTACCGGCTGGAGAATCTGCTGAAAGAAATTTTTGACAAGGTGAGAGAATATCCGGATCAGATGTCTCAGATGCACAAGCTGATGGATTACTATCTTCCCACCACATTAAAGCTGGTGGAAGCCTACAGGGAGTTTGACGGGGTCAGTGTGCCCGGAGAGGATATTATTTCCGCGAAGGCGCAGATCGAGAAGACCCTGGATACCATCAACGCGGCGTTTACGGAACTGCTCAACAATCTCTTCCGGAACCGGGTGTATGATGTGACAACGGACGCCCAGGTACTGGAGACCATGCTGGCCCAGGAGGGACTGACCAGAGAGAGTATCAGCAAGGAGCTGGAATATGCCAAGCCCAAGCTGGAATAGGCGGTTGTGCAACCTTGCCCATCCTCTGTTTCCAGAAAGCGGGTTTTGCAATTGCCTGCCAAGCTGGAAGAGTGATAGGAGAAACGGTGGAAGAAGCCGGGGCAGTGAGGGGCTTCGGAGGGTAGGGGAATAAGCCTGACTGACACAGAGGCGGGCAATGAGAGGGCTGGAATTGTCAGCCGGAAAGCGTGAGAATCCGTGTGGAACACGGATTTTGACATATATAATGAGAGAGCCGCCGGGGCGGCAGAATGAGAGGCAGAAAATGAGTGATTTGGATGCGATGTTAAAACAGGCGCCTACTTTGACGCTGGAGCCTTTTGGGACTCCGAAACAGGAGGCGGCTCCCATGAGCGACACACAGGTGGCGGAGGCCGCCAAGGCGCAGATGAATGTGGAGCTTACGCCGGAAGAGCAGAAGATGGTGGATGACTTTGCGGAACAGATTGATCTGCACAACACCAATGTGATCTTGCAGTACGGCGCGGGAAGCCAGAAAAAGATCGCGGATTTTTCCGAGACTGCCCTGGGCAGTGTGCGCACCAAGGACCTGGGCGAGATCGGTCAGCTGCTGACGGATGTGGTAGGCGAACTGCGGGCGTTTGAGGAAGAGGAGGGAGAAAAGGGCTTTCTGGGAATCTTTAGAAAGAGCAGCAACAAGCTGGCCAATATGAAAGTAAAGTATGACAAAGCGGAGGTCAATATCAACAAGGTCTGCAAGGTTATGGAGGAGCATCAGAGAACCCTGCTTAAGGATGTGGCCATGCTGGACAAGATGTATGAGCTGAATCTGAACTATTTTAAGGAATTGTCCATGTACATACTGGCCGGAAAGAAAAAGCTGGAACAGGCCCGCAATGTGGAGCTCAAGGAACTGGTGGCCAGAGCGGAGCAGAGCGGTCTGCCGGAGGATGCTCAGAGGGCAAAGGATTTCTCCAGCATGTGCGAGCGTTTTGAGAAGAAGCTCTATGATCTGGAGCTGACCAGGACCATCTCATTACAGATGGCTCCCCAGATCCGCCTGATCCAAAGCAATGACACTGTCATGTCGGAGAAGATTCAGTCCACTCTGGTGAACACCATTCCGCTGTGGAAGAGCCAGATGGTGATAGCTATCGGTCTGGATCATTCTGCGGATGCCGCCAAGGCCCAGAGAGAGGTCAGCAATGTAACCAACGAGCTGCTCAGAAAGAACGCGGAGGCCTTGAAGATCGCCACTGTGGAGACGGCCAGGGAGGCGGAACGGGGCATTGTGGATATCGAGACCCTGACGGCCACCAACCAGACCCTGATCAGCACACTGGATGAGGTGAGAAAGATCCAGGATGAGGGACGCCAGAAGCGTCAGAGCGCGGAGATTGAATTGCAGCGGATTGAAAATGAGATGCGCAGCAAGCTATTGGAGATGAGCCGACAGGATCAGGCCGGAGCGTAAGAGGCTTTCTATAGTACAGGAAGTGAAAAGCATACTTCCGATAAGCGATAATATACAAGGGGGAGAAGAGATGAAGAGGGCGGCGTTAGTTGCATTGGCGCTCACACTGTTTGGAATGCAGGTAACTCCGGCTTATGCGATGGAGGGATTTGGGCCAGTTGACGCGGGGCGGAGCGGTTATGAGGAAGTCGGGTCGGCAGATCCGGATGCGACGGAGAGTATAGAGTCTGAGGAGAGTGAATCGGAGGAGTCCACGGAGCCGGAAGAAAGCGAGCCAGAGGAGAGCGAACCGGAAGAGAGTGAGTCAGAGGAGTCCACGGAGCCGGAGGAGAGCGAACCGGAAGAGAGCG
>CAJUAB010000003.1:0-99887 GCA_910583845.1 uncultured Acetatifactor sp. | reverse complement strand
AGCCGGAGGAAAGCGAACCGGAAGAGAGCGAGCCGGAGGAAAGCGAACCGGAAGAGAGCGAGCCGGAGGAAAGCGAACCGGAAGAAAGCGAACCAGAGGAGTCCACAGAGCCGGAAGAAAGCGAACCGGAGGAGTCCACGGAGCCGGAGGAGAGTGAACCGGGGGAGTCCACAGAGCCGGAAGATTCATTGAATTGTACTGCGCCAGACGATGCCCAGGAGACGGCTTATGATTTTTCGAAAACTTATGTCCCATATGAAGGGGCAAAGTATAGTCTGTTATATTACAGCAATGATGAATATGCCTCTATACACTCATACGCCGTAAACGGCGATGGAGAGAATCTGGGGGATTTGATTATCCCGAATGAAATAGACGGAATTCCGGTAAAGAAGATTGAAAGCAGGGCGTTTAGCGGTGGCAGGGCGTTTAATGGTACGCTTACGTTGCCGGACAGTGTGGATTGGATCGGACAGAGCGCATTCGCCGGCTGCACCGGATTGTCAGGAACGCTGAAACTCCCGGACTCTTTGACGGGTATGGGAGGGAGCGCGTTTATGAATTGCAGTGGTCTGACAGGAACGCTGAAACTTCCCAGCGCCTTGACGAGTGTCCCGGAGTCATGTTTTTATGGCTGTAGCGGCCTTGGCGGGGATCTGATACTTTCGGATAATATAACAAGTATTGGACGGCAGGCCTTTGGTCAGTGTACCGGCTTGGACGGGAACCTGAAACTCCCCGGCGGCCTGACATCTATGGGAAACAGCGCGTTTGCAGGCTGTAGCGGTCTGAAGGGCAGCTTAACGATTCCGGAAAGTCTGACCGAGATTCCTATCAGCGCGTTTCTGGGCTGCAGCGGTTTCAACGGGAGCCTGACGTTGCCGGACAGCATAACCAAGATTGACCAGAGCGCATTTAACGGTTGCAATGGATTCAGCGGTTCTTTGACGATTCCGGCAGGACTATCGTCGGTTGGCATCAGCGCGTTTCAAGACTGCAGTGGCTTTAACGGATCTCTGGTGTTGCCGGAGGGTTTGAAGGGGATCGGGGAAAGCGCGTTCCGAGGCTGTAGCGGTTTTAGCGGCGACCTGCGTTTACCCGACAGTCTGGAGGGTATATATAAAGACGCGTTTGAAGGTTGCAGCGGTTTTGACGGATCGCTTACCCTGCCCAAGGGATTGTCTTATATCGGGGAACGCGCGTTTATGGATTGCAGCGGCCTGAGGGGCAATCTGATCTTGCCGGGAACGCTGAAAATGGAGGACAACGCGTTTTATGGTTGCAGTGGTTTTGACGGCAGTCTGATTATATCCAGAGGAATGACAGAACTGGCAAGCGGAGCTTTTGGAGATTGTGAGGGTTTTCTGAACATCAGTATTCCTGGCAGCGTAACCACGATTCATGATTATGCGTTCTGGAATTGCGCCGGGGTATCCGATATTTATTTTGAGGGAAATCAAACGCAATGGGACAGCATGTGGATAAAATCCGGAAATGAGAATCTGGTGAATGGCAGAGTTCATTGCGGGACCTATTATTCTGCCGATAATATGCCGCCTGCGTCCGGAAATTATGATAATCCCGTGGCAGTCTTAAAGCCGTCGGGTTCCGCAGCGCCGATTCTCAGCGATCGTTCTGAGTCTCAGGCGTACAGGACATACGGAGACACGGTAAATTCTTATCTGTATGACAATGGAAACGGCCTGACACGAGTGGAGTTCTGTGACGGCAAAGTGGTGATCGAGAATTACGACGCCGGTTTCCATTATCAGAACGGCTGGACCCTGGACCCGGAGCTTCCGTTGTGGGGAGGCTTTTACGCAGGGGATAAATATAATTTTCTGATTTTTGGGCAGAACAACCCGAACGAGGACAATGCCACGGAGGTTATCAGGGTTGTCAAGTATGATAAGTCCTGGAACCGCCTGAATCATGCCAGCCTGAAGGGAGCCAACACGGTTGCTCCGTTTGACTTTGGCAGTCTGCGCTGTGATGAGTATGGAGACATGCTGTATGTCCATACCTGTCATGAGATGTATAAATCCTCGGACGGGCGGAATCATCAGGCGAATCTGACATTTTCGGTTCGTCAGACGGACATGTGGATTACGGATCAGATCTCCGAAGTCTCCAATGCAAGTCGGGGATATGTGAGTCATTCTTTCAATCAGTTTGTGCTCACGGACAGGGAGGGGAATCTTGTAACGTTGGACCATGGTGATGCTTATCCCCGTTCCGCCGTTCTCATACGTTATAACACAAAGGCGGGCAGAAACAACTTTTCGGGCAAGGGCGCATCCGCAGTGAACCTTTTTGAGTTTCCGGGCCAGACAGGAGATAACAATACGAATGCGTCTGTGGGCGGATTGGCGGAGACGGGCGCAGGTTATATCGCGGCCTATAATTATTCGCCTGACAGTAACTATGAAGGGATCAGAAATATTTATATTTCATACTTGCCCAAAGACAGTTTTGACGGGGGGAATGTGCGCACATGGTCCAGTGAGGTGGCGGCAGGTACCACGCCGGTGGTAGCGGCGGCGGGCGCTGATGGCGGCTATGTTCTCTGGCGCAACACGAATGTTACGGACGGCGTTCAATATGTTCATTATGACGCCCAGGGGAATATATCCCTGGTCAGAAGCTGCGGCAAGGTGCTGCTTTCCGACTGCCAGCCCATTCTTTTCCAGGGAAATATGGTGTGGTATGTCTCCAGCCCAAGCGGTCTGATATTCTATACCTTAAGTGAGAGCGGAATCTCTGTTTATGATACTGCCGGATCAAAACAGCCCACTCCTGACCAGCAGAATCCCGATCAGGTGCGCAGCTTTGTTTCCCGCATGTATACGGTGGTTCTGGGCAGGGATGCCGAACCGCAGGGCTTGAATGACTGGTCCAACCGACTTCTGGCCCATACTGTGGATGGGGCCGGTATTGCCGACGGATTTATTTTGAGCGATGAGTTCAAACAAAAAAATGTACCCGATGAAACATATGTGGACATTCTTTACCGCGCGTTCTTTGACCGGGCCCCGGATCAAGAGGGCAGGAATAACTGGTTGAGCGTCCTGGCCAATGGCAATTCCAGGGAATATGTGCTGGCAGGTTTTGTCAACTCGGTGGAATTTGATAATCTGTGCGGAAAGTTCGGTATTATCAGAGGTACCATGACTGTCAATGAGAAGGGCATCGGACCGGGTGTGCGTCAATTTGTAAACCGCTGTTATGTGAAGGTGCTGGAGCGCCAGGGAGAGCCGGCCGGTGTAAGTGACTGGATCAGCCGCATCGCCAGAGGGGAACAGACTCCGGAGAGCACTGCGAAAGAGTTCTTCTTTTCACAAGAGTACAATGAGAAGAACACCAGCAACGAACAGTTTGTAGAGACTCTGTACCAGACATTTATGGACAGACCGTCTGACCCGCCAGGCAAGAGTGACTGGCTTGGGCGGCTTTCGGCCGGGGCAAGCCGCAGCGAAGTGCTGGAAGGATTCTCCCGTTCCAAGGAGTTTGAGGAGATTCTGAGATCCTTTGGACTGTAATCATTGCCCATGAATAATGACAGGGCTGTCACAAATTTGTGGCAGCCCTGTTAAATGGAATTAAGTATACGCTAAAGTGTGCCCTGCTGGTATGCCCACAGTTTGTTTACCAGGTAATTCATTGGCAGCACCAGGATCAGGTTGATTCCCTCAGCAAAAAGATTACCGAGAACCTCCGCGCTCAGAAAGCGGAGGTCCCACTGATGGCACAGCCTGGCGATGGGCTCCAGATAATCGGAAATATGCAGGATGTCAATCCAGAGCACCAGCAGCGCCAGATTGGCCAGAAATCCCCAGAGATAAGCGATGAAAGTCTTAAGCAGCACCTGCCACCAGATTCTTTTTTCCCGTGTCTCGTCCTCCTTGAACACATATCGGTTGTTCCAGTAATACGCGTTGAATATGCTGAGTATGAACCCGGTGGCGCTTGCCAGCATATAGTGTCCTTTCAGACAGACAATCACGGCGTATACGGCCTCGCTGATCAGTGTATTGGAGAGTCCCACCAGACCAAATTTCAGAAATTGCTTGATATTGTTCATGATGAAAATCCTCTGCGCCCTATTTTCTGTAAAAGCGTACATAGCGCCCGTCGTTTACCTGGGTGTACCCGAAATCGTTCTCGATATATCGCATAATCCAGCTGTCCGGATTTTCCTGTAGTTCCCCATACCAGCAGTCCACCACAATGACATTGGGCTGTTTTTCAGGATACAGTTCCCAGTAAGCGAGCAGCCTTTCATCGTAGGCTGTGGGATCTACAATGGAATAGTGGGCGACTTGTGCACCGGTCATCATATAAGGAGTGGTGCCCGCCGATGTAACCATGTTGGTCACGATCAGCACCACATCTTCCTGGCTTACAAAGGCACCGAAATCTTCATAATTACAATTGTAGATATAGCAGTTCATATAATCGGAAAGGATTCCCACAGCCGGACCGTGTCTCATGATATTCTCCGTGTCTGCCACCACATTGTAGTTTCGCCCTGCCCGCAGAGTGTAGCCCTTGCCAAAGATGCTGACCAGACACAGACTCACCAGCAGAAAACAGATCCATTTGTCCGAGGTTTTTCCCAGAACTTCCCGCAGCGCCAGAGCCAGCAATACGGCGCAGAACAATACCCCGAGAACGCCGTGGGGCAGCGCGTAGAACATCTCCAGATCGCTGATATAGATTACCGCCGCGTAGGAGAGCAGAGTGCCCAGTATACCGGTCCGAAAATATTTCCCGGTCTTTCCGGCAGATCTGTAAGAGAGCAGACCGGCCGCCAGCACCAGCAGCAGGTGGAGCTGATATACCTCATATCCGCTCTTTTTTACGGTCCACAGAAAAATCTGTATGCATTCCGAGACAAATACCGTGAAAGTCATAAACACCGGGAGGAGCTGCCGCCTGCTTAAATCCGGCTTCCTTTTTTTCACCACACAGACAGCCGGAAAACTGAGCGCAAGGATGAAAAGCAGAAAACCGCAGGCTCCCAGCAGATTGTGGAAAATCCCTGCGAGCTTCCCCTGGGTAGCACCGGAGATTTCGTGCGTAAGGTCGAAACGCAGCAAGAGGCGGACATTGCGCAGCAGCTCTTCCGGATTGACACCGCGCAGGACGACGCACAGCCACACCAGGGCGCTGGCGGCACAGGCACCGGTGAACAGCCCCATATCCCGCCACTTTTTTGTCCCGGAGGTTCTGTAAAGAACCAACAAAAAGAAGGGGAAAAGGACCAGGCAGGAGGGATAGGCCAGAACCTCCAGCGCCATGCCCAGTCCGGCCATCCAGACAAGCCAGGGGCGGTCCTTCCGCTCCTGGTCCCACAGCAGCTGCCGGTGCAGCAGACACAGCACCGTCAAAGTAAAAAACCACAGCTGCATGTTGGAAAAGTCGGGAATCTGGATAATTTTGGGAACCATGTTAAAGTAGAGCAGCGCGCAGAGCCGGGCGTATCTTTTATCCAGCAGACGTTCCAGCACCCGGCAGAGGTACAGACTGACCGCTATTTGAATCAGGGTGGTGCAGACCCGGAGATAGAGCAGAATGCCCGTATAGGTTCCGGTGAGAGTCTTGTATACCCACATCAGGCCTGTACACAGAAAAGCCGAGGTCTGATGGGGCTCCCACATCTCCCGGAACAGGGCGTCTCCCCGCAGTCTGCGATAGCCCATCATAAGCTGGTATTCCTCATCCATGGTATAGTCGAAAAAGATCAGTTTCAAGGCGGCCAGGACGCTTCCCGCCAGGAGTATTGTAAAGATGATTTTCCATTGTTTTGCCGTCATAATCAGTCCTGCCTGTATATTTTTTCAGCGGCGTCTTTCGCCGCAGCGTCCTCCGCCGGTGCGCTTCCGGAACTTCCGTTTGCCGGAAAACCGCGCGGCACCGTCTCCTCGTCTATAATAAAGGGAGGCCTGGTTCTGGCTGCGTCCAGAGTCCGCCACAGATATTCCCCCAGGATTCCCAACATCAGCAGAATCAGTCCCGATGAACACAGAACCACGCACATAAGGGAGGACCATCCCGCAATGGGGGTGCCCTTGGTAAAATACTCGACCAGTACGCTGACAAACAGGATGGCGGCACCAATGTTGAAAAGTACGCCCACCATGGACATAAAGCGGATCGGAACATAGGAGAAACTCATCATGGAGTCCATCACCAGCTTGCACTTTTTGGCCAGGGTCCATCTGGATTTCCCCTTTTCCCGGTCTTTTCTGTCAAAATACACCAGATCTGTCTGAAATCCGGCCCACAGCACCTGTAAGGTCAGGCTGGAATTTTTTTCGTCCAGCCGCTCTAAAACCTCAATGACCCTGCGGTCGATGAGATAACAGTCGCAGCCTCCGGCAGGCATATTTTTATTGACAAATTTTCGCACCAGCGCATAGTAGAGATTGGCAAAGAATATTTTGACACGGCTCTCGTCCCTGGACCTGCGCACCGCCAGAACCACTTTGTTGCCCCTTTTCCAGCTGTCATACATCTCCAGAATGAGTCCGGAATCCTCCTGAAGATCCGCCTGTTTTGTCACGGCGCAGTCCCCGGTACACACGGAGAGTCCCGCCAGCAGCGCCGCGTGTTCCCCGAAATTCCGGGACAGCTTCACCAGCCGCACACGGCTGTCCCGCTCCCGGATCAGGTTCATGACAACCCAGGATTTATCTCCTGAGCCGTCGTCCACGAGGACGATTTCATAATCGCCAAGCTGTTCCAGTATTTTGGACCGCATATCCTCATACAGGTCCATCAGGGTATCTTCATTATAATATACCGGAACCACGATGGAAATTTTACTCATCTGCCCGTCACTCCTTTTTGCCCAGTTCCGCCAGATAATCCTGGTAATCCCTGATATATTCCGCAGGGTCATAGTGCCTGCTGGCCAGCACCAGCAGCACCGAATCCTCCGAAAAGTCGTACATATCCTTCCAGACCATGGGAGAGAGATACAGTCCCATACGGGGGCGGTTCAGTTCAATCACCCTGGACTGCCTGCCGTTGTCCACCTTCACCCTGCTGGTGCCCGATACGTTCACCAGCAAAAACTCTGTCTCACGGTTGGCGTGCTGTCCCCGCACCACTTCCGTGTCCGAGCCGTATATATAGAAGACCCGTTTGATATCAAAGGGAATGTCCGCACCGTCTCCCTCAATTACCACCAGGTTTCCCCGCTCGTCGCCCAGGTCCGCAAATTCTATGATTTTGTATTGTTCATCCAGATTCATTTTACCTCGTTTCTTAACGCTCCGGGAGGGATGCGCCGTGCAGTGCCTGAAAACGCTGCCGCAGTCCGCCCTGCGACAGATCCCTATGGAGTAAAGGCATTCAGCGCTTCTATGACTGTTTCCTGTTCCTTCTCTGTCATTCCGTTATACATGGGAATAGACAGAACCGTATCCGCATATTCTTCCGCAATGGGATAGTCTCCCCTTTGATGTCCCAGATCTGTATAAGCCTCCGACAGATGGGGCGGTATGGGATAATGGATAATCGTTCCGATTCCCCGGCGGTCCAGATAGCGGATCAACTGTTCCCGCTGGTTTACGCGGATCACATATTGATGCCACACGCTGTCGCAGCCCGGTCTCACCTGGGGCAGAAGAAGGCAGCTGTTATGCAGCTCCCGGCTGTACCGTCCGGCCAGCTTTTTGCGTTCCTGCGTCAGTTCCGCCAAGTGCTTTAAACGCACCCGCAGCAGCCCCGCCTGCAATTCGTCCAGACGGGAATTGGCTCCCACCACCTTGTTATAGTAGCGTTTTTCACTGCCGTAATTCCGGTATATCCGCATATTGGCGGCAATGTCTTCATCGTCGGTGACAATGGCGCCGGCATCGCCGTATGCTCCCAGATTTTTAGAGGGATAGAAGGAGAAACAGCCGATATCTCCGAAAGTTCCCGTCATTTTTCCCTGAAAACAGGCCCCATGGGACTGGGCGCAATCCTCCACCAGGCGCAGACGGTGCTTCCGGCAGATCCGCACGATCTCATCCATTTGGGAGGACTGTCCGTACAGATGCACTGCCAGAACGGCCCGGGTGCGTTCTGTTATAAGCCCTTCCAGCCGCGACACATCCAAATTGAAAAAAATATCCGGTTCCGCGAAGACGGGGGTGGCCCCATTGATGGTAATCCCCATGACACTGGCGATATAAGTGTTGGCCTGCACGATCACCTCATCGCCTGCGCCGATGCCCAGAACGCGGAAGGCCATCCACAGGGCGTCCAGGCCACTGGCCAGGCCCACACAGTACCGGGAACCCGTAAAATCCGCGAATTCCCGCTCAAATCCCTCCACCTCCGGCCCCAGCACGTACCATCCGGAGCGCAGGACTTTCAGCGCTTTGGCCTCCAGCTCCTCCTGATATTGACAGAAAACCCGATCCAGCCGATTGGGCATTATTTTCTCGGACATAGAATCTCTCCCACTGCGCTTTTGTATACAATAGTAGCACAATCCGGAGATGTTTACAACCGTGAAATCCGGGAAAAGACGGTCTGCTGAGTAACATTGTTTCGAGACACTGATGTTTGGCTATTTTACTGAAAACTGAATTTTTTCTTGTAAATTCAGCTTTATTATGATAAGCTCTATATAAGCAAAGAATTCAAATTCTACAATCATCTGAAAGGCGACATAGTCTTTTCCGTAATTTCGAACTTCTTGCTGGGCGGGAGCCTGTATCCCACGGAACATATACCAACAGACCACAGCAGGAGGGCCGGAGTACCTTTCCTGCCAGCTTCATTTTGGAAAGGAAGGGTAATGGAGAAAACACACCAATTGAATGAAACACAAAGGAAGGAGAGTTCCGGTATCAGCACTCCCCATGACAGGGGCTATAAAAAGAGCCTGTCCAGACCCGGGGAATTTTTGCACTTTCTAAAAAAATATGTGAGAGCGGACTGGATGATGGAACTGGAGGAGTCGGATTTAAGCCTCTGTGACAAAGAGATGCTGGAGCGGGACTATGAGGGGAAGGAGGCCGACCTGCTCTACAGGGTGCGTGTATCCGGGAGCCGGGAAGTGTACATCTTCATTTTGCAGGAATTGCAGTCCTATGTGGATTATACAATGATATTCCGCATTCTGCTCTATGTGGTGAACACGCTGGCGAAGTATTTTCTGGATACGGACAAAAAGGAGCGGGAGCGGGTGGGGTTTCGCCTGCCGTCCATGGTGCCGATTGTGTTTTACAATGGGCAGGAAAGGTGGACAGCGGCCAGGAGTCTGGAGGAGTATCAGGGCGGCGGTGATCTGTTCGGGAAACATATTCTGAATCTGGAATATTATCTGGTGGATCTGGCGGATATTGAGGAAGAATACATACTTTCCACCAACAGAGTGCTGGACAATATCATGTACTGTGACAAGTACAGGAAAAGACTGGAACTGGCGGGAGCGGTCCGCACAGCATATGTCAGAATCAGGGAACTTGGCCTCCAGGAGCAGGAGGAGTTCCGCAACTGGGTAAAATACATATTGCTGTCGGTCTGCGACAACAGTGAAGCCGTGGTGGATGAGATATTAAACTGGGCGGGAAATGGAGAGGATGATATGGCATTCGAATACACTTTTGTCAGAGTGTTTAAGGAGGAACGAGCGAAAGAAAGGGAAGAAGGGAGGGAAGAAGGGAGGGAAGAGGGGCGCGCCGAAGCGAGAGTGGAGGATATACTGGAACTGCTTGGGGAGAATGGTTTTGTCCCAGATGATTTGAAGAAGAGAATTTCCGATCAGAAAGATATGGGTACCTTGAAAGATTGGCATAAGATGGCGGCCAAAGCCAGGTCGGTGGAGGAGTTTAAGCAACAGATTTCCGTGTCCGGGTGACAGGGGAGAGAAACGCCGGGAATGACTGCCGCATGATTCGCTATAGCAACAGCCGTTCCAGGCGTGATCCCAGGCAGCAGAGCAGTTCATTGGTGATGGTGCCGCAGGCATCGGCCAGGTCGGCGGCGGAGACGCTTTCCTGCCCGTCCTGACCAATCAGAGTGGCGATATCTCCGGGGCGGGTCTGGGGGATGGAGGTAACGTCCGCCAGCAGCTGGTCCATGCAGATTCTGCCGACAACGGGGGCCTGCCTCCCATGCAGCAACACGGTTCCCCTGCCCTCTGACAGAATGCGGGGCAGTCCGTCCGCATAGCCGATGGCAACGGTGGCTACGGTAGTGGGACGGGCAGCGGTGTAGGCCATGTCGTAACCGGCGGATTGTCCGGGGGAAAGCTGATGAATGGCGGCTACCCGGGCCCGGAGGGAGAGTACCGGACGCAGTTTATCGGCATATGGGCCCATGTCCGCGGCGCTGCTTAACAGTCCGTAAAGAGCAATGCCGGGGCGGGCACAGTCCATATCCGGCATTGGGTAGCGCAGAATGCCGTAGCTGGCCTGGATATGAAGTCTTGGCGGGGGGCAATGCCTGCCGGAGGAGTCTGTGACCGGATTCCCTCGTATTCCCAGCCGGGCCGTCAGCCGGTAGAAAGCGCTGATCTGCTCCAGGGTATAGTCCCGGGATGCGGGATCGGTTCCGCCTGCGGCAGCCAGATGACTGTACAGGCCGGTGATCCGCAGGCCGGGCAGGGAGAAGATTTCCTGAATCCGGGACAGATGTTCCGCAGGCTCTCCCAGGCGGTGCATACCGGTGTCCACAGCGATGTGTACCGGGAGCGGGGAGCGGTCCGGTTTTCCTTTTTCGTCCGTGTCCGGGCAGAGAGGGCCGGGTCTGGAGGCACGGCAGGCATAAGCGTTCAGAGCCAGGGCATGGTCTCGGTCCACCACGGTCTGCGTCAGAGCATACTGGTCCAGCAGGGGAAACTGATCGGGGTGGGTATAGCCCAATACCAGAATTTCTCCGGCAATCTGCTGTCTGCGCAGAGCGATGCCCTCGCTGACGCAGGCCACACAAAAGGAGTGTATTCCCATGGTATTCAGTTCCCGGGCCACTAAGCCGGCTCCATGCCCGTAGGCGTTGGCCTTGACCACAGGCATCAGGGCGCAGTGCTTCGGCAGCAGAGACTGCAGATACGCCGTATTGTGGCGCAGAGCGCTCCGGCTGATCTCAATCCAGGCTCTGCTTCGGGAGGCATCCGGAAGTGTGGTTTCCAAGCCGGAGGCTTGGGGATATCGGAAGTCTGTTTTATAGGAATCGTTTAATTCTGTTTTCTTCATGATTTCCTCTTTCCTCATTCCTGTAGCAGGGGATTGCAAAAGTCGCTTTCTGGAAACAAAGGCCGGTCACTTGCGGAGAGGGTTTCACAATCGCCTGCATACCTGTGGCGGATTTGTCAACGACCGCGTTGCCGGTGGTGCTTTGCTGTACAGTCCCGCAGGGCGGTGAGCAGCCACGCCGCGGCCAGGGACAAAAGGCATACGGCCAGATAGTGAAGCAGACTCTGTTCCATCAGCGGCAGCAGGCGGGGGAGCCGGGCGCAGAGCCGCACCGCCACGATAACGGCGGGATGCAGGATATAGACCAGCGTGGACATACGGCGCAGCCTGGGACAGGGCGGGCAGTTTATGCGAAGCAGCAGACCATAGAGGCAGTACATGACCGGCACCAGCAGAAGATACATGCTGTCATGGCGCAGAGAGTCCAGGCAGCGCAGCAGGAAAGCCTCGCCGGTCATTCCCGCCAGGGACAGAAGGAGCCCTGCAGCCAGCGCCCAGGTGCCGGGAGCGGGCGGTTGATTTCGCGTATTGCTCTTTTCCTCCGCGCGCTTTTCGTGACACAGTGTTCCCTGGTGCTGTCCGCCCACATGTGCTCCCATCAGCAGGAACAGAGGGACCAGAAACAATCCGTTGCGCGTATAGGACCATATATGGAAGCCCAGGTCGCACAGGCCCCGCAGAGGGGGAATGTACTGTGTCAGCCCATAGTAGCTGTCTCCGGATAATCCCAGCATGTAAAGTAAAGTGCATGCCAGAGTCATGGAGCGGGGCCCCAGGCGGCGGCTCATCAGGTACAGCAGGCTCATGCCCAGCATACAGGCGGGGAAATACCACAGATGATAGAAGGGGCCGTCCCACACAAGCATCCGTGTGAGCCCGGACACAGTGAGTTCCTTATAATGTCCCGCGTAGATTCCAAGTGGCAGATACAGCAGGGAACATATCAGATAGAGTCCGCCTGTGCGGACCAGATAGCGCAGGAGCCGCCTCCTGGCCCGCGCGCCGGGCTTAAGGACGCGGGGCAGCACAAACTGTCCGGTGATCATCAGGAAAAAGGGCACAGCCACCCTGGCCAGAATCCTGGTGAGAAAGAAATCGGCTTCCCCGGATACGCACGTCAGAGGAGAGGTATGGATGGCCGCCACCAACAGGGCGGCTGTCAGGCGGAATTTGTCCAGCCCGCCGGTATTTGTCGTTGCATGCATCATGGAATACTCTCCTTATTCAAGACGGGAAGCGGCCGCATAGCCCCGGCCCCGTCACTTGCGGACAGGGTTTTGCAATCGCCGGTTATGCCCACTGGGTCAGCACAAAACCGTCCACATTGTTGCCGGAAATATGGAATGGAGCGGTCTCGTTGACTTCTATAACGGTTTCCTCCGGAGCGGCCGGAACATAGGACACATAGATGGCGCGCCCTCCGATCCGGATACAGCAGGGATGCACAGGGCTGTCAAACTGTCTGATATATTCGGTATATTCCTCCAGCGTCTGCCGGTTTTCTTCCATAATCCGGGCGTGGGGAATCCCCACATAGCGGAAGTGCCATGGCTCGCAGCCGATGCCGGTGACGGCTTCCTTTCCAGGGGGATAGCGCAGAATAAAGCCGTATTTTGCGGCCAGCTTCCGGAACTGCCCACAGATACCGGTGTCCGGGAAATCCGGACATATGAAATCAATGTGTTCCCCACGCAGTCCCAGGTCGATGGCCAGTCCGGTCTGGTGCTCGCTGTGGCCGGGCAGCGCCACATAGGTGCGGGTATATTCCTGTCCGCTTTCCCGCAGGCAGTCGTCCCAGATGGCCTGCTGCTCCGCCATGGAGCGCCAGCCGCTGACGGGCACGATGGAGTCCCATCCGCCGATTTCCCGCATCAGTTCGTTCAACAGAGACGAGGCCTGCTTCTCCAGCAATACATTGTCCGCCACAGGCGTGAGCGTCTCTGGTCTGTCAAAGGCCACTCCATGCAGCGCATTGACCAGAATCAAAGGGCCTCTGTAAAGAGCGTCCCGACTTAACTGAATCCGTTTCATATCATTCCTACCTCCTTCCGTATACTGGTAGTTGACTTATCAACTACTGCTGTGCCTGCGGTATTGCACCAATCCGCTATATTGGCCAATTCCGTCACTCGTGGAAAGAGTCTCCCAATCGGCTAAGACAGTGAGGCCTGCTTTCTGTAATCGAATCCGGTGATGCTCCGATGCACTGCTCCAGAATCCGGTCCAGCACCTCCGGGAAAGACAGCCCCGCGGCCCGCATCATACCGGGGTAACGGCTGTGTTCGGTGAATCCGGGGATGGTATTGACCTCATTGAACACGATTTCTCCCTCCGGTGTCAGAAACAGATCCACACGGGCAAAGCCGCTGCAGCCCAGGGCGCGGTACACTTTTCCGGCGGTCAGCCGAATCTCCTTTGCCTTGTCCGGGGAGATCCGCGCAGGTACGTGAATGGCGGAATTTTTCAGGGTGTATTTTTCCGTATAGTCAAAAAATCCGCCGGACAGTTCAATCTCATCCACCTCGCCCATGATCAGCTCCCGGATTCCCAGAATGGCACATCCCACTTCAAAGCCTGGAATGCTCTCCTCCAGAATTACCTGGTCATCATAGGAAAAGGCCAGTTTTATGGCGGATTCCAGCTGGGCGGGGGAGATCACTCTGGTCACGCCGCAGGAGGACCCGGCCTTTACCGGTTTTACAAACAGCGGATATCCCACCTGGGAGGCAAAGGTCTGAGAAAGTTCAGTGGCCAAGTCAGGATTTCCGGGCATAAAAGCATCCAATACCAGAGCCTTCGGGGTCCGGATTCCGCTCAGAGAGACCAGTCTGTGGGCGCGGTCCTTATCCATGCACAGGGCGGAGGAGAGTGTGCCGCATCCCGCCAGGGGGATTCCGGCCAGTTCGATCAGTCCTTGCAGTGTACCGTCTTCGCCGTACCGGCCATGAAGGACGGGCATTGCCGCGTCCACGGGAATCCTTTGCATGGAGCCCGCTCCATACACCAGAAGTTCATGGGAACCGCGGCTGGGGGAAAGCGCGGCGGGCGCGCAGTGGGCGCTGTCCAGATGCCAGGTATCCGCTGCGATCTGTTCCACTGCGCCGGTATAGTGATACCAGTCCCCCTGCCGGGTGATGCCCACCAGGACAGGACAATATTTTTCCCTGTTCAGATTGCGGATCACCCCGGTTGCTGATTCCAGGGATACCGCATATTCGGAGGAACAGCCTCCGAAAAAGATGGCAATGTTTTTCTTTTCCATGACAATATGCTCCTTTGCTGCAAGCTCCTGCAAATGTTGTTGATTCGGGACTGTCATTCGATGATGACAGTCCCCTCCGGCAACGCATAGCCAATGCGGCAGACATTGCGGTACAGTGTCCGGGCGCTTCGTTTTGCTCCGCTTTCGCGGTCGGTCCGCGTCTGTATTACATCCACCTCCTCCCAGATGGCACCCTGGCGGCGGTAATAGGCCACAGGTCCATTGCTGACGGAGTAGACCCAGAAGGGCTGACGGTCTGCCCGCAGTGCTCCGGAAATGCATTCCCGGTCAAAGGAAATGTGGATCTGAAAGGTATAATCGGTGTCGTTGCGCACTTTCAGATCTTTCCAGCCCTCCGCCAGCGTGGCGTCCACGCCCATGGGCGCGTCGCTGGGGGGCTCCGGGAAATCCTTGCTTCCGTGCCCGTGCCGCTCCACCAGGGTAAGCGGGGAGTGGAGAAAGACCCAGAACAGGAGGTTGCTGAGCTGGCACATGCCGCCGCCGGGGGCAGTGGTGAGTTTCCCTCCTATTACGGTCAATCCCTCCTTGTACGGTTCCACGCGGTCAGCACGGCGTGTGGACAGGCAGAAGGAGAAGGTCTCGCCCGGCCGGATCAACATATGATCAATGGCCGCAGCGGCCAGTTTCAGGTTGTGAACCTTATTTTCCTGATAAATCATGTCAAAGCCGGTATTTCTGTTGTACATGGGACAGCTGGAGGAAAATATCTCTGTGGGCAGCAGGTCCTCCGATCTTTGGGCCGCATAGCGGTTGTGGTCCAGCTTCATCCCCAGATAGAAAAACAGTTTCCGCTGCCGCCTGCGCAGGGGGATCAGCCAGGGAAACAGTTCCGTGAGTCGTCTTCTTTTCATATTTTTCAGTTCTCCTGTTTCTATTTCCGTCTGTTTCTGTCAAGAGCATCTTTCAAACATGCTCCAGTATAGCAGCTTTAAGTGACAATTCAGTTACAGGCACAAAAAACCCTCCCTGACACTGGTATTGTATCAGGGAGGGAAAAAATAAGTTTACGCATTATCTTTACAAAGCCTTTTTAATTTGTTGTGAAATTCTTACGATTTTCTCAAGACGGGAAAATTTCCCTCTGTCCCAAGACGTATGTCAGCTCTGAGGCAGCCACAGAGTAAAAGTGATCTGCTCGTCGGCGCTCTCGGCCTGTATCCTGCCTCCGTGAAGTTCCACGATTTCCTTGGAGATCGCCAGCCCCAGCCCTGCGCCGCCGGTGGAAGAAGAGCGGGAGGAGTCCAGGCGGAAAAACTGTTCGAAGATCCGCCCCAGCTTCTCGGGAGGAATGGTTTTGCCATGATTGCTTATTTGAATTTCAATCCAGGGAGGCGCGCCGGGCGCGGAGGCAGTGCTCCCGCTTACCGTCCCCATGGACAGCGAGATAGTGCTGTTCTGATAGCTGTAATTCACAGCGTTGCGGATCAGATTGTCGAATACCCGCTGCAATTTATCCGGATCACCGTTGATCCGGATGTCGGGCTGAATCTCCAACTGCCAGGACAGGCCCTTATCTGACAATACGGGCAAAAACTCATAGGTGATCTGTTCCAGCATCCGGCTCAGATTCACCTGCTCCGGTTCCAGCGTCAGGGTAGTCAGATTAAAACGGGTGATATCAAAAAATTCGCCTATGAGTTCTTCCAGCCGCAGCGCCTTGTCCAGAGCGATGCCCGTATATCTGGCCCGAAGCTCTGGGGAGATCTGCGGTTCATCCTGCAGCAGGCTTAAGTAACCGATGACGCTGGTCAGCGGGGTCTTCAGATCATGGGCAAGATAGATGACCAGATCATTTTTGCGCTGTTCGGCCTCCCGGGCCAGGGCCTGCGCCTGTAGTCCCTGCAGCCGGAACTGATTCAGCTGTTTCTCCACATCTGTCAGCACGTCCGAGAGCCGTACCGGCTCTTCCCGGGAGGTGATCAGCTTTCCGGAAGCGTCCACAATCTCATCCAGATACCGCAGGGGCAGATTGATAAAGTGGCGGGTAATCAGGGTCCAGCCCATCAGAATGATGGCTGCCATAATAAAAATCAGATAGTCCTTGACCAGCACCAGCACATGATACAGAGGCTCATAGTAATACCAGGTGCGCAGGGTGCATAGATACCAGCACAGTCCCACGAAAAGAACCAGCCCGATCACAAAACCGATCATGGACAAAGCGTAGCGAAGCATAATACGCCGGGAGATCCGGCTTCTCTGTAAGATCTGGCTACTCAATTGTATATCCCACCCCCCATACTGTCTTGACATACCGGGGCCGTCTGGCAGGCTCCTTCAGCTTCTCCCGGATGCGGGCGATATGGGCCATGACGGTATTGTTGTTGTCCAGATACTTTTCGCCCCATACCGCCTCAAAAAGTTCTTCTGAGGATACCACGCTGCCCTGGTGTTCGCAGAGATACCAGAGAATATTGAACTCAATGGGCGTCAGGATAACTTCCTGTCCGTTTATGCTGCAATGGTGGGCATCCCTGTCCATATGCAGTCCCCGTATATCCTTTTCATTCAGTTCCTGCTGGGGCAGAGCCGTGTTGTACCGAGTGTAGCGCCGCAGCTGGGTGCGCACCCGGGCCGTGAGCTCCAGGGGATTGAAGGGCTTGGTGATATAGTCATCCGCCCCCAGGGTCAGCCCCGTGATCTTATCCAGATCCTCTCCCCGGGCCGTGAGCATGATAATGGGAAAAAGGTGGTTTTCACGGATTTTCTGGCACAGGGCAAAACCGTCCATATCCGGCAGCATCACGTCCAGTATGGCCAGACTTAAGTCTTCCCGGCTGACGCAGGAGAGGGCCTGGCTTGCCGTATAACAGGTAAAAACTTCGTACCCCTCGTTTTTCAGATAGACAGTCACCAGATCCGCGATAGCTGCCTCGTCGTCCACAATCATGATCTTATCCTGCATAATGCCCGACACACTCCTTAAAAATTTTTTCAGTCCTATTGTAACAACATAACCAAAAAAACGCAAGTATTGAAAAGATTGACAGACGCGCTCCGGAAAATATGGTATATAATCCTACATTTTACAGATACTAGTTTGCACAAAGGGTTCCTGAAAAACAGTTTCAGCCCTGTACAAATCAGAATTTGCCAAAAAGGAGAACATCAGAATTATGAAAGCAACGGGAATTGTCAGAAGAATAGATGATCTTGGAAGAATTGTTATCCCCAAAGAAATACGTCGTACCCTGCGAATCCGGGAGTCGGACCCCCTGGAGATCTATACGGACAGGGAAGGGCAGGTGATCCTGAAAAAGTATTCCCCCATCGGGGAGATGACCACTTTTGCCAAGCAGTATACGGAATCCCTGGCCCAGGTGTCCGGCCATACAGCCCTGATCAGCGACCGGGATCAGTTCATAGCCACCGCCGGAGGCGGCAAGACTTATCTGGGCAAGGAGGTCAGCAAGCAGCTGGAAGAAAAAATGAACAACCGGGAGACGGGAATCTGCTCCCAGGGAGACAGAAATTTTTTGCGGATCTGTGACGACATGGAGGTAGAATATCAGCACATGGCATTCACACCGATTATCTGCGAGGGGGATGTGATCGGCTCCGTCATCCTTCTTGAGAACGATTACAAGGGCAAAATGGGGGAAGTGGAGTACAAGCTGATCATGTCGGCGGCAGGCTTTCTGGGCAGACAGATGGAGCAGTAGAACAGAAAAGGGACGGGAAAGGGGAGAGATCTTTCCGGGCGGTCTATCCAAGTGCCGCTCACAAGTGCATCTGCCTCTGGCGGCTTTGTGAGCGGCATCCATGACGCGGAGCAGGAGGCGTACGCCCCACTTTGCGTGATATTGCAACAAATTCAGGCTACATAGCTCGTTATGCGTCCGTCTTTGGCACAAATCTTCCACAAAGTGTGACGCGCGTCTGACGGAAAGCATTTTTCATACATACGCCGGTGCTCTCCGTATTACAGTCCTGTCAGCTGTTGGCCATGCCGCACAGCTCCGCCAGCATCCGGGGAAGTTCCGTCTCCATGGTTTCATCCGTGAACTGGCAGGTTCCCACAGCCTTGTGACCGCCGCCATTGTATTTCAGCATCAGGCTTCCCACGTTGATGTCACTGGTGCGGTTCAAGATGCTGTATCCCACGGCCGCGGAACAGCCCTGGCCGCCCCGGCCGCTGACAATCCAGGCGGAGATATTCTGCCGGGGATACATACTGTAAATCATAAAGCGGTTGCCGGTGTAGATGGGGTCCACGCCCCGCAGGTCGGTGATGATCACATTGCCCTCCAGCCGGGTATATCTGGTGACCATCTCCTTGAATTTCTCCGTCTGCTCATTGTACACCTCTATGCGCTCCCGCACATCCGGCAGCGCCAGAATTTCCTGTGTGCTCAGGGTACGGCAGGCATCCATCAGCTTTTCCATCAGCTGATAATTGGAGATGGTAAACTGCCGGAAACGGCCCAGGCCGGTGCGGGGGTCCATCAGAAAGCCCACCAGAATCCAGCCCTGGGGATTCATTACCTCGTCAATGGTCAGATGGCCGGAATCCACCTTGTCCACAGCTTCCATCATATCGTCAAACTGGGGAAAGCGCTCTCTGCCGCCATAGTACTCGTAGATGATCCGGGCGCAGGAGGGAGTGATGCGGCTTTCGCCCTTATACTTCCCCTTCAACTCGTTTCTTTCATGTTCGCTGGAGTGGTGATCAAACCACAGACCGCATCCCTCCACAAAGGGCACGTTGGCAAGGCAGTCATTCTCGTTTACTTCCACCAGTCCGTCCTGCAGATCCTTGGGGTGGGCGAATTTCCAACTGTCGATAATGCCGGCCTCTTTCAGCAGCGCGCCGCAGGCCAGTCCGTCAAAATCAGAACGCGTAATCAGTCTCATGGGTATTTTTCCTTTCTTATTTTGTGTTCCGCATCTTGTCTGCGATCTTAGGATCATTATATCCCGCCAGGCTATGGATTGCAAGGGACATCAGAGGGCTTTTCTCCGGTGAGGAGCCCGCGGTCCGTCCAGATCCGATACCAGAAGATCCCCAGGAAAATCAGCTGCAAAATGAAATAGAGCAGGGAAATCCAGACCAGGTCGTAAAACCATACCAGCACGGATACCACTCCCGCAAAGCTGCTGATAATCATAAAAATGATGGACAGATTGTTGAAGCTGTGGTTTTCCGTGGTATTCAGCCTGTCACAGACATGGAGCATGGCCCGCATCAGCACCAGCACCTGGAGGATGCCGGAGATAAAATACAACAGGTATCCGGCCCGGAAGCGCATATCGCCGTTCAGCGAGAAGGGCATGAGCTGCTGGCAGAGATAGAAGGCCAGGCTGACGGCGGCCTGCGGGAGCAGTTTAAAAAAGTGCCTGTTTTCGGGCCCCAGCATGACGCAGGCCGCTGCCAGCAGGAGATAACCGAGTAAATCCGGCAAAAGATCCAGTGTCAGATGATGTCCGATCACATGGTTCACCACCAGATTCACAGTCTCCGGAGCCTCCGTGAGAAAAGGCTCGAAGGCGGGATAGCTCCAGGCGGGGACGCGTATGTCCACCGCCAGCAACAGTACGGCCAGAAACAGCATATAATAAGGCGTCAGTTTTCGATTCATACTTCTGCTCCAATCGTTTGTTGAAGAATTTACAGTTTTGTCACAATCTGGTCCCGGCCGTTGTTTTTTCCGTAATACAGTCTGTCATCCGCGTCCCTCAGCAGGTCCTTTAATTCTCTGGCCGGGTCACAGGCCATGCCGAAGGTCATGGTTATGTAAATCCGGTTATCCCCGGACTGCACACAGGAGGCACGGATCTCGTCCAGCATCGCGCAGAGGGATTCATAGGCTTCCTCCAGCCGGCAGTTTTCATACACCAGGAGAAATTCCTCACCGCCCCAGCGGATGGCGTATCCCCGCTCTTTCATATGTCTGCGCAGGATGCCGGCCACATTCTTAAGGACCAGGTCTCCGCACTGATGGCCGTAGGTATCGTTTACTTTTTTAAAAAAGTCGATATCACCGATTACAAGGGTATAAGGGGTGTTTTCCGATTTGGCTTTTTCCGCCGTTGCGTTTAAGCGGCGTCCGCCGCTGCGGCGATTGTAAAGCTCCGTGAGACTGTCCCGCTCAATCAGACTGCGCAGGGAGCGCTGCATGGAAAGAGCGGAACGGCCAAGCTCGGACAATTCGTCCCCCCGCTTTAACACGGCGGGGTCCAGTTCCTCGTTCAGATTGCCGGTGGCCACCTGGGAGAAGAAGGCGCGCAGGCCGTAAAGCGCTTTCAGGAAAGTGCCCGCGTAATAGATGGAGAACAGGCAGACCAGCACCAGCGCCAGGATTCCCACGATCACGATGGGGGACAGAGCCTGGCTGACCTGGCGGTTGACCTCCGCGGCAGGCTTCCCCACAAACAGAATGCCGGTGATCTGTCCGTCGCTGTTGCGCAGAGGGGTGTAATAGCCGAAATAGGTGGTCTCCCGGATCAGCACATTGTCATAAAAGCAGGAGTTTCCCTCCCTGAGCACGTCCGTCAGCACCTGGGCGGGGGCCTGGGTGCCGATGATTCTCTCGCCGTCCCAGTTTTTGATGGTGGTCAGAATGCGGGTATCCTGATAAAACAATGTCACATCCGTGCCGGTGCGTTCATGAATACCGTCAATCAGGCGGTAGTCGCTGGTGATGTCGATGCCGCCCTTGTGCAGGGAGAGCGCCTCATCGCCCACCAGAGTGTAGTCCCCGGGGTAGGCGGTGTCAAGCAGCGTATCCACCAGGCAGGCCACATTTTTGAGCTCCGCGCACACCTGCTGCTGCATGCTCTTCTGGAAGGTCGCGCTGCTGAAAATAATGACCACAATGCCATAAATCAGCAGAGGGATCATACTGATGGCCTGAAAAGAATAGTATAGTTTTCCTCGTCTGTTTTGAACGTCCTTCTTTTTTCTGCTCATAAAGCCGATATTTTTCACTGCCGGCAACCCCCCGGTCCTGCCCGCGATCCGGCATCTCCTTTTCGAATAGTGATAAAGTACTGAAAATAGTATAAACGTAATACAGACAAATTGCAATGAAAAACAAAATAAACTTTGCAAATAAACTTTTTCACTTGACAGCAAAAGGAGGCTGGATTTATAATCGGAAACAAACGGAATGATCCGAAAAGCGCAGACGAAGAGTAGCGGGCAGGGCCTCGTCCTTTTACGGACAAGGTTTTTTTGTATTTCCCAGAGCGCAGCAAATCAGGAGGAACACGGAATGTATCAGAAAGTTACGGCAGACCTTAATTTTGTGGACAGAGAGAAGCAGGTGGAGCGGTTCTGGAAGGAGCACGACATCTTCCGCAAGAGCCTGGAAAAGAACAAGGGGGGAGAGACCTATACATTTTACGACGGGCCCCCTACGGCCAACGGCAAGCCCCATATCGGCCATGTGGAGACCCGCGTCATAAAGGATATGATTCCCCGCTACCGGACCATGAAGGGGTATATGGTACCCCGCAAGGCGGGCTGGGACACCCACGGTCTGCCTGTGGAGATCGAGGTGGAAAAGCTGCTGGGCCTGGACGGCAAGGACCAGATTGAGGCCTACGGCCTGGAGCCCTTTATCGATAAATGTAAGGAAAGCGTCTGGAAATACAAGGGCATGTGGGAGGATTTCTCCGGTACCGTGGGCTTCTGGGCCGATATGGATGACCCTTACGTGACCTATCACGATGACTTTATCGAGTCCGAGTGGTGGGCATTGAAAGAAATCTGGAACAAGGGCCTTTTGTACAAGGGCTTTAAGATTGTTCCCTACTGCCCCCGCTGCGGCACTCCCCTGTCCACCCAGGAGGTGGCCCAGGGCTATAAGCTGGTGAAGGAGCGCTCCGCCGTGGTCCGCTTTAAGGTATCCGGGGAGGATGCTTATTTCCTGGCCTGGACCACCACGCCCTGGACCCTGCCCTCCAATGTGGCGCTGTGCGTGAACCCGGAGGAGACCTACTGTAAGGTCAGGGCCGCGGACGGCTATACCTATTATATGGCCCAGGCGCTGCTGGATACTGTGCTGGGCAAGCTGGCCGGGGAGGACGCTCCCGCATATGAGGTGCTGGAGACTTATCAGGGCAAAGATCTGGAGCATAAAGCATATGAGCCGCTGTTTGCCTGCGCCGGAGAGGCGGCGGAAAAACAGGGCAAGAAGGGATTCTTTGTGACTTGTGACAACTATGTCACCATGTCGGACGGCACCGGCATCGTACACATTGCCCCCGCTTTCGGTGAGGATGATGCCAATGTGGGCCGCAAGTACGATCTGCCCTTTGTGCAGTTCGTGGACGGAAAGGG
This sequence comes from uncultured Acetatifactor sp., assembly GCA_910583845.1. Classification (GTDB taxonomy): domain Bacteria; phylum Bacillota; class Clostridia; order Lachnospirales; family Lachnospiraceae; genus Acetatifactor. The sequence goes on along the minus strand of CAJUAB010000003.1, from coordinate 77,122 downwards.
CGATTTGACAGCCGAGACTCCCTATGGAGGCATTTTTGTCAAAAAGGCGGACCCTCAGATCATAAAGGATCTGGACGCCCAGGGCAAACTCTTCGACGCGCCCAGATTCGAACATGATTATCCGCACTGCTGGAGATGCGATACCCCGCTGATTTATTATGCCAGGGAGTCCTGGTATATCCGGGAGACCGCCGTCCGGGAGGATCTGATCCGCAACAACAATACGGTGAACTGGATTCCCGAGTCCATCGGCAGCGGGCGTTTCGGCAACTGGCTGGAAAACATACAGGACTGGGCCATCTCCCGCAACCGTTACTGGGGTACGCCGCTGAATATCTGGGAGTGTTCCTGCGGACATCAGGAGTGCATCGGCAGCCGGCAGGAGCTGGCGGACAAGGCCGGGATGCCGGATGTGGCCAAGGTGGAACTGCACAGGCCCTATATTGATGAAGTGACTTATGCCTGCCCTGAGTGCGGCGGTCAGATGAGGCGTGTGCCCGAGGTGCTGGACTGCTGGTTTGACTCCGGTGCCATGCCTTTTGCCCAGCACCATTACCCCTTTGAAAATCAGGAAGTATTTGAAAAGCAGTTTCCGGCGCAGTTTATCTCCGAGGCCGTGGATCAAACCAGGGGGTGGTTCCATTCCCTGATGGCGGAATCCACACTGCTGTTCAACCGGGCTCCTTATGAAAATGTCATTGTGCTGGGCCATGTGCAGGACGAAAACGGACAGAAGATGAGCAAGAGCAAGGGCAACGCGGTGGACCCCTTTGAGGCGCTGGCCCAGTACGGCGCGGACGCCATCAGGTGGTATTTCTACAGCAGTTGTGCGCCCTGGCTGCCCAAACGTTTCTCCGGCAAAATCGTGCAGGAGGGCCAGAAAAAGATTATGGGCACTCTGTGGAACACCTACGCGTTTTATGTGCTGTACGCGAATATTGATAATTTCGATGCCACCAGGTATACGCTGGAATATGACAGACTGCCGGTGATGGACAAATGGCTCCTGTCCAAATTGAATACCGTGGTGGGCGAAGTGGACGAGAACCTGGACAAGTACCGGATTCCCGAGGCGGCCAAGGCTCTGGAGGATTTCGTGGACGAGATGAGCAACTGGTATGTGCGCCGCAGCCGTGAGCGTTTCTGGGCCAAGGGCATGGAACAGGACAAAATAAACGCCTACATGACGCTGTACACGGCGCTGGTGACCATCTGCAAGACCGCGGCGCCCATGATTCCCTTTATGACGGAGGACATTTACCAGAATCTGGTGCGGAGCATCGACAAGGATGCCCCGGAGAGCATCCATCTGTGCGATTTTCCTCAGGTACGGGAGGAGATGATCGACAAGGCCCTGGAGGATTCCATGGAGAATGTGCTGGCTGTGGTGGTCATGGGCCGGGCCTGCCGCAATGACGCGGCCATCAAGAACCGTCAGCCCATCGGCAGAATGTATGTCAAGACAGATTTCCGTCTGGACGCGTTCTATACCGATATCATCAAGGATGAACTGAACGTCAAGGAAGTGGTCTTTGCCGATGACGTGCGGGATTTCACCTCTTACAGCTTTAAGCCGCAGCTTCGCACTGTGGGGCCCAGATATGGCAGGCAATTGGGCGGGATTCAGAAGACGCTGGCATCCCTGGACGGCAACGCCGCCATGGATGAGCTGAAAGCAAACGGCAGGCTGGCTTTTGAAATAGACGGCGCGGCGGTGGAACTCACCGAAGAGGATCTGCTGATCAGCGTGGCGCAGAAGGAGGGCTATGTGTCCCAGGAGGATCTGCGTATGACCGTGGTGCTGGACACCAATCTGACGGCGGAGCTGATTGAGGAAGGCTTTGTCTACGAGATCATCAGTAAGATCCAGACCATGCGCAAGGACGCGGGCTTTGAGGTCATGGACCACATCCGGGTCTCCCTGGGCGGTAATGCCAGACTCTCCGCCGTTGCGGAGAAAAACAGGGAGGTTATCTGCGGCAAGGTGCTGGCGGAGGAGCTTTCGGAGAATGCCTCCTACGCGGTCTCCAGGGAATGGAACGTGAACGGGGAGAATGTGATGGTCAGTTTGGAGAAAATTTAGGCTGGGTTGAAAGGGCGGCGGTTTTGGGGCCGCTCTTTTTTCATGGCAACAGGTAAGGCTCCCGGATGCGCTGAATCCACTACGTTCGCACGGACTTAACACAAATAGAATATCCTGGTTTTAGAATATTTCCAGAACTTGTATATTTCAAGATTTTGTAATATAATTTTATGTGTAAATGTTTTGCAGGGAGGATTGGAGATGAACTGTTTGACTGTCAAGGAAGCCGGGGAAAAGTGGGGCATTTCAAGTCGTATGGTAACAGTATACTGCAATGAAGAGCGTATTCCAGGAGCTATTAAGAAAGGGAACCTGTGGTTGATTCCGGAAAATGCTGAAAAGCCAAAAGATTTGCGAAAGAAATGAGAGAAACGGCAGAAAGGAACAGGGCAGATATGTTTGTGGATGAGACGGGTTCGCCAGTAAATTTTATAGATTTGTTTGCAGGTGCAGGTGGTCTGTCCGAAGGTTTCATTCAGGCAGGCTTTAATCCGATTGCGCATATAGAGATGAATGCCATGGCGGCAGCGACCCTGGAGACGCGGGCGGCATATCATTATATGAAAACGCACAAACCATTGATGCGCTGGTATTATGAATATGAAAGAGGTCATATCACCAGAGAAAAGCTATTTGAGTATATTCCTGATGAGGTGACAAAAACAGTTATAAATGCAGAAATGTCGCCGGAAAATATTTCTGATATATTCAGACATATTGATGGCATCATGCAGGAAGATAACATAAAAAAAGTAAATATAATTGTTGGAGGACCGCCGTGCCAGGCGTATTCTCTTGTGGGCCGTGCACAGAGCAGCCATATGCTGGTTCCCATGAGTGAGGATCCCAGGAATGAACTGTATAAGATGTATACGCGTTTCCTGAAAAAATATCAACCTGATATGTTTGTCTTTGAAAATGTGGCAGGTTTGAAATCGGCCAGAAATGGAGAATCCTTCAAAAATTTGCAGGCACAGCTTCGTCGTGTCGGGTATGTGATTGAATGCCATGAACAGAATGCTGTGGATTTTGGCGTCCTTCAAAATCGCAGGCGTCTGATTATTATTGGCTGGAGAAAAGGAACAGACTACCATTATCCTGTCTTTGAGAAAAACCAGAGCAGCGCATTGGTAAATGACCTGCTTTCTGATTTGCCTGTACTTGAACGGGGAGGGCAGGAATTTACATACAGAGTTCCCTGTGCACAGGCGAGCCGCTATGTTAAAGACAATCGGCTTCGTACACGCAGTGATGTCCTTACACATCATGTGGCCAGAAATAATATTCCACGGGATGTTGAGATTTATCGCCGTACGATAGAGGAGTGGAATAATGGTCATCGACGCCTGAAATATGCAGATTTGCCGGATGATTTGAAAACACACAGAAATCAGACCGCATTTGCGGACCGTTTTAAAGTTGTGGAGGGTGACTGCACAAGCTGTCATACCGTGCTGGCGCACCTGTCAAAAGATGGGCACTACTTTATTCATCCGGATATTGATCAGTGCCGTTCCATTTCGGTAAGGGAGGCTGCCAGATTACAGACATTTCCAGACAGCTATTATTTTGAAGGGAATCGTTCTTCCCAGTATGTGCAGATTGGAAATGCAGTTCCGCCAATAATGGCAAGGAAGATTGCGGAAGCGATTCGCAGTATGATAGAAGGTCAAATAAAAGAGGGAGTTGTCGGTGAAGAAATCAAAGAGAAATCATGTGAAGAAGATATCGGTGCATAAGAAAAGTCTGTTTTTTGTTATTATAATGTTGGTTGCCGCGCCTTTACTTATTAATAGTGGCTTGGCAGCTACGGATGTTCTCTACAATAAACTGGGCATAACATTTACTGCAAAGGGATTAAGTAATGAAAGCTGGCTGGATTTCTGGAAATACTATCTGTCAACTGCAATCGCTTTCTTTGGTGTGTACTTGGTTTGGGATACTGCAAATAAGGACAGAAAGAGTAGAGATAATAATGATAATTCAATTCAGTATCTGAATCGAGTCAGCCAAGAAGAAAAAACGCTGGTTGAGGTGGTGCAGTGTTTTAATACAGGGATAATATATAAGGCATTGAACCAATTAGGAGAGACTACAGTACAGGAGTGTAAAGCTGTATTGCAGGAAACAAGGGATAAGCTGGATGAAGCGCATATTAAATTTGAAATGTTGACTGATATTGTGGATGATCGTGAAAGATGTGGTGGTTGTGATTATAATCCATGCGCAGACAGGAAAACAAAAGAGAGGGTCAGTGGTATATTTTATGAGATGGAAAAGCGATATATTCATTTATTAAATATGGGAGATAATTACCTGAATAAAGTAGCAGCAGAAAAACGCAATTTAGAAATAATGGAGAATCAAACCCGTATTAGGGAAAACTTGAAAAATCAGATTTCTTATATGCAACTGAGGGGTAGTTCTTATGAGGAACTTGTACAAAAGCAGGAAGAGTTGGCAAATGTAGAACAACAGATTGAGGAACTGAACAAGGCAAAAATGAGTCGGGAGGAAATGGAAAAGCTGGTTGTGTCAGCAGAGCAGGAAATAGATTCTTTGGCTAAAGAACGGGCTGAATTTATTGGGTATTGCAAAAGTTACATAAACCTGCGAAAGGCACACGCACGGGATTTAAAAGATAATGGGGTTATAGCATATTTGAAAGTAGAAGAAAAATAATATTCATGGAAATGGTTGATGGTAGAATTATCTATCAGAAAAACAATGGAGAATAATTTAGTAAAAACATGGGAGGGAATCCGTGTGGACGAACACACGCTTTTGAATGAATATGCAATTATCAAAAGACAACAGTTGGAATCCAGTCCATACAGCTGCCTCTATAACGACAGGATTGATTTGAACCCTCATCAGATTGAAGCGCTTATGTTTGCGGTGGAAGCACTAAAACTGGGCGGGGCAATTCTGGCAGATGAGGTCGGTTTGGGAAAGACGATTGAAGCTGGCCTGGTGATGCGGTTTTTACATAAATGCGGTTACAGGAAAATGTTGCTGATCATTCCATCCAGCCTTTGTAGACAGTGGCAGATAGAATTGTATGAAAAATTTGCGTTGGAAACGGTAATTGTGGACAGGCAGAATCTCGAAGGCTATCATGCGGAGACTTTCAGGAAATTCAGTGTTGTGATTGTATCCTACAATTTTGCTGCCGGAAATGCTACGTTTCTCAGTAATATAAAATGGGATCTGGTAATATTTGATGAGGCACATAAGTTGCGCAATGTACACAAAGCTGGCAGTAAACAGGCAGAGCGGATATTGCAGCTGACAAAAGATATTCCGAAACTGCTGCTTACGGCTACTCCCATTCAAAATTCTTTATGGGATCTGTATGGGTTGGTGCAGTTTATTGATCCGGAAATATTTCTGGATAAGCGTGTGTTCAGCAAACGGTATATTCGTGACGAAGAATATGAAACATTGAAATTTCAGCTGAGTCCTATTGTTCAACGGACGCTTCGCAGTGAAGTCACCGATTATCTGCAATTTAGCAGCCGAGTGGGGATTACCGTGGACTTTCAGCTTTCGCCGCAGGAGGCAGCTTTGTATGTGGCTGTCAATAATTACCTGAAAAAGGAAATTTTGTATGCGGTCCCGGCTTCAAACCGAAACCTGGTAACCATTGCAATTCGCAAACTTCTTGCATCTTCCAGTCAGGCGGTGGCAGAGACTTTTAAAGCACTTCGGAAAAGGCTGACTGTGTTGCAGCAGACACAGCGGGTGGAAAGTGTGGATGAGAGCCTGGATGCTTTCTTTGATATGTTTGATGATGATTATGGGGAAGAGGAGGAATCATTACAGGAAGAATTATTTGACAGGGAAAGGGTCAACGACTTTATTCAAATTGAATTAGATGCAGTAGACGGAATTATTTCCCTGGCTGAAGATATTCGATATAATGCCAAGTTGAATGCATTGAAAAAGGCTCTGACCATTTCTTTTCAAATACAGTCAGAACAGGGTATTCATAATAAAGCTGTTGTTTTTACAGAATCACTGCGAACACAGGCGTATCTTTTTGATGAACTGTCTGCCTGCGGATATGGTGGAAAGATACTTCTGTTTAATGGCAATATGAATGATCAGACTACAAAGGAGATATATCGGGCATGGCGGTCGCGTCATTATAATATGCCTATTGCAGGTAGAAGCATTGAAATCAAGAATGCCATTGTGGAGGCCTTTCGGGATGAGTATCAGATATTGTTGGTCACGGATTCCGGTTCGGAAGGATTAAACCTGCAATTTTGCAACACGGTAATCAATTATGATTTGCCTTGGAATCCGCAGAGAATTGAGCAACGGATTGGAAGATGCCACAGGTATGGCCAGAAACGGGATGTAATGGTTATCAACCTTCTGAATACAGAGAATATTGCGGACAGGCGTGTATATGAGATACTTGCCAAGAAGTTTGAATTGTTCGAGGGTGTATTTGGGGCTTCCGATAAGGCGATTGGTCTGCTGGAAAGCGGGGAGAACTTTGAAAAACGTATCCTCCAGATTTATCAGCAGTGTTCCGATAAAAAAGAATTTAACCGTGAGTTTACCGGGTTGGAAAAAGAACTGGAACGAAAAAGGGGTGCCAGAGCATTGCAACTTCGGTCCATGCTTTCAAAAACAGATGAAGAAGGACACAGGAACGCTTTCAAACAGCGGATTATAGATGTTCAAGAGTATTTTAAGGAAAAAGAATACTGGAACAGTGTGACAGGTAATACTGCTGGGAAATATCCAATACTGTATGAACTGAAGAAGAAACCGGCAGAATTGCGGGGGCATGGATATCTTTTGATTGGAGGGCTCTATGATGGGCAAAAACTGCTGGAGCCTGTTTTGCACATCTTGGACAGACAATTCAGGACTCGCAGAAATCATGAGAGTGCGTTGGTGCTGTTATTACAAAAAGTATGTGAAAAGGATCTGTCATCGTGTGACTTTGCTACGGAAGCGAAAGCCTGTGTGGATGCGTTGGAAAAGTATTTGTTAAGCAAAAGACAGGAAGTTATGAGAGAACTTTTGCTGTGGGAAGATTATAAAATTGATAATTGGCGTAGATTGCGTATTGATGATTTTGCAATACAGGTTCAGGAGATAGAAGATAAAATTGCTGCAGTGCGTGAAGAGTGCAATACAGAGAAGAATTTCAGAGCGAAAATTGCGCTGAAAAAGGATATGGAAAATCTGGAGCAGAGCCGCATAGATTTATTGCAGCAGTTTCACGAATTTACTGGCATGGTAGACAGAGAAACGGCTGAAATGCAAAAGGAATCAAAGAAAAACATTCTTGGTGCCCCAGTACTGATGACTAAGGTTGTGATCAGGTTTTAGGAGGAATACAGATGCAGAAAAAAGGAAAGTTGGAGCTGACTTGGGTTGGAAAGTATGACAGGGAAGATAATCTGGAACCGAGGATTCTCGTAGAAGATGAAAGTAAATCATATGGAGATAATGACACGGGATGTATGCTTATACATGGGGATAATCTCCTTGCTTTGCGCGCTTTGGAAAATGAGTATGCAGGCAGTATTAAGTGCATTTATATTGACCCGCCTTATAATTCGGGAAGTGCTTTTGAATATTATGATGACAACCTTGAACATAGCCAGTGGCTGTGCATGATGTCAGAGAGACTTAAAATATTGAGGAATTTGTTGGCTGTTGATGGTTCTATTTGGATTCAAATTGATGACGACGAACAAGCTTATTTAAAAATATTGTGCGATGAAATCTTTGGAAGAAACAATTTTATTAATATGATATCTGTCAATATGAAAAATATTGCAGGTGCATCGGGGGGAGGAGAAGATAAAAAAATTAAGAAGAACTGTGAATATATTTTAATATATGCGAAAGAGTATAGCACATTAAAAATGTTTAAAGGGGCGTACGAGTATGAGGAAGTAGGTGAGCTTGTTGAACGATATAGAAAAGAGGGAATTAGTTGGAAGTACAGTAGTGCGTTATTAAATCCTGGAGAAAAGATATATATAGGATCCACTCTTGATGGTGATAATAATGAGATTAAAATATATAAGCGTGAGAATTATGTAATTAAATCCGTTAATCAAATTATGCGAGAGAAAAATATTTCAGAGAAAGAGGTGTATTGCCAATATGCTCAACTGCTTTTCCAAACACAAATGCCTCAAAGTTCTATTAGGCCAAGGGTAATGAAAAAAGTTGGAGAATTAGGTGTTGATAGTGAACTCTTCTCAATAGAGTATATCCCACGCACGGGAAAAAATAGGGGTATTATATATGAGCAGTTTTATAAGGGCGTGAATTTTAGACTATTTGCTTGGCTCAAAGATGTAACGGAACAGATCGGAGAGAATTTATACAAAAAAACGCTACAAGGAACATACTGGGATTATGTTGGGGGAACTAAAAATTTGTCTAAGGAAGGTAATGTTGAATTTCCAAATGGAAAAAAACCAGAGGCATTACTACGACGCATTTTTGAAATGGCAACGGATGAGGGAGATTTAGTTATGGATTCCTTTCTTGGTTCTGGGACAACAATAGCTGTTGCAAACAAATTGGAAAGGAAATGGATTGGAATTGAATTTGGAGATCATGTTTATACGCATTGCAAACCCCGTATTGATGCAGTCATTGATGGAAAAGATCAATCCGGTATATCCAAAGCTGTTGACTGGAAAGGTGGTGGTGGATATAAATTTTATGAACTTGCAGAGTCACTGCTCGTAAAGCATCCCAAGTTGCCTGTATACCAGATTAATCCCTCCTACACATTCGATATGGTAGTGGAAGCAATCTGTAAGATTGAGGGTTTTACCTACGCACCACAGGGGGAATTCCATGGTCATTCCTCAGAAAACCGATTTATTCATGTTACAATGGAATTTGTAAATACGAAATATATCCAGTCATTGATGAAGAATCTTGGGGAGCGTCAGTCTTTGTTGGTTTACTGTAAGCGGATGCAGGGCGATATGAATCTACCGGTCAATGTGGAGGTAAAGCGGATTCCCAAAGACCTGTTAAGTAAATACAGCTTTGAGGGGGGACAATTTTGAATGTTCCATATCAAATATTGATTTTATGTCCGTTGAAGCGGGCAAGAGGGAATAGGAATGAACACAGTCGATAAGATAAACTGGGCCATGAGTCTGCGGGAACCTCAATATGATGCTCTGCGGTGTTTTGCCAACATCAGTGAGCAGTTGGAATACAGGACAGCTGCAAAAGAAGAGGCGGAGCAGACTGCCTCCGCGCAATGTCAGAGTCCTCATGTGATCCAGGTGGCAAAAGAGTTTGATTTCCCGTCGTTCTGCTTTTCCATGGCGACCGGGATTGGCAAAACCAGACTGATGGGAGCTGCCATATATTATTTGTACAGGACCAAAGGGTATAAGCATTTCATGATCTTGGCTCCGGGAAACACGATCTATGACAAGCTGCGGGCGGAATCAGCTCCCAGCCATCCAAAGTATGTGTTTCGTGGTCTGGAGGCCGAGATGGGCAGACCCAAGATTTATGACGGTGAGAATTATCTCAGTTACCCTGTAAAGTATGAGCAGGGAGAGCTTTTTGTGGAGAATACTTCGGAAGTACAACTGTTTATCTTCAATATTGGTAAAATATTTACCCGGGGAGATGTTCAGTTTAAGTTCCATGATTTTAATGAGGATCTGGGCGGTTCTTTTTCGGATGTGCTGCGCGGTTTCGATGACCTGGTGATTTGTATGGATGAGGCGCACCGATATTATGCGCCTGCGTCCATGAAAGCCATTAATTATCTGAAACCGATTCTGGGTCTGGAGTTTACTGCCACACCTAAGAATACAAATAAAAATGTTATATTTGAGTATGGATTGGCTGAAGGAGCCGGAAAATATCTCAAGGTTCCTGTGGTGATGGGAAGAACCAATACAGCAGGGTATTCGGCGGCAGATATTGAAGAAATGAAACTGAAGGACGGTATACGACTTCATGAGAGGAGAAAGGCTGTTGTATATAAATACTGTATGGATAACAATCTTCCACAGGTAAAGCCAATCGTTCTGGTTGCCTGCAGGGACACCGGACATGCCAGAGCGATAAGGGAGAAAATAGATTCCGACATATTTTTTGGCGGGCACTATATTGGTAAGGTCATACAGATAGACTCCAGTACCGGCAGTGTGGAGACAGAGGAGAACATCCAGAAACTGTTGACAATTGAAGAAAATACCAATCCCATTGAGATTGTGCTGCATGTTTATAAGCTGAAAGAGGGGTGGGATGTCAATAACCTGTTTACCATCATCCCGTTGAACGCGGCGAAGTCCGATATTCTGGCGCTGCAGACCATAGGAAGGGGGCTGCGTCTTCCCTTTGGTGCCATTACCGGAGTTGAGGAACTGAATACTCTGGATATTGTGACGCATGAACATTATCGTGAGATTGTGGACGATTTGAGGAATAATCCGGTATTCCGGTATCGAGATCTTGATGCTGAGGATTTGCCCGATATGAAACAGATATCGATCCAGACAAGTTTCGATGATTATCAGCTGTCTTTTATAGATATGGCCATGCAGAGCGAGCAGATTGCATCCTTTCAGCAGCTTGGGACAAGGGATTCTCAGTCAGTGGAAGCTCTGTACAGCGCATATCTGCGGGCGTATGCCAAAAAAGCAGAGCCGGAGAAAGAGAAGACGGATGAGTTTCAGCAATTGTCATTGGCAGAAATGTTTGGTATGGAAGTGGAGGAGAAAGACCATTCGTCAAAACCGATGGAGGGAAATTCAACGGGACAGGACAGTGCGACGCCTGAAACCATGGGAAAGAAAGCAAAACCCATCGCATTGAAAAAGGATGAGTTTGTCAAACGACTGGAAGGAATGGCCAGAGTAGCGGTCTCTGTGCCGAAGATTACAATTGGTTACAGCTCTACGATAAAATTCCATCCAATTACTGTTTGCCGGGGGATTGGAGATTTTGAAGTTGCAGCATCTAAAATTGAACGGTACGATGTGATAAATGACAGACTTCTTTCATCAGTGGATGCGGATGCCCTTATGGAAAATGACCCGGAGAACTTTCTGGCAGCCGCTTTGTTGGATGAAATTCCGGAATTCTGCGCTGATGATGCGGATTATATTCTGGATGTGGTGGAGCAGTATCTTAAATTGATTGAAGGCGACTTTGACACCAGAAAGAAGATTGTACGCCGGTATGCCACAGCCATTGTGGAAGATTTGAGAAAACAGATATATGCTGCGAAAGAGGAACATACAGAGTTTCTCTATCATGTTCAGAAAGATTTGATTGTCTTTGGCAGCGGTGTCAGGAATATCCGAAAGAATAATGGCGTATTGCATTACACAAAGGAAATAAGGGATAAGAAAAATATCCGGCAGTATGTTTTTGAGGGATATAAAAAATCATATTACAGCCAGAATGCTTTTGACAGTGACGATGAGCGTCGTTTTTCTGTGATCTTGGAGGAAGATGATGCGGTGCTGCGGTATATCAAGCCGCCATTAAATCAGCTGGGGCTGTTTTATAAGGCCGGTAAGCAATATAATCCGGACTTTATTGTTGAGACGGATGATGCAAAGTATATGATAGAGATCAAAGCGGCTAACCGTACAGAAGATGCAGATGTCCTTGATAAAGCCAAATCGGCCATACAATGGTGTTCCTGTGCAACGAATGTTGACACAGACCATAAACCCTGGTATTTTAAGCTGATTCCGGGGCAGGAAATCATAATCGGGAATACATTCAAGTACGTGATCGGAAAAGCTGTTTTCATAAGAATAGAGGAGGATTGAGATGGCAGACAGTTTAACTTCTTTTAAATGTGCAGTCGTCCGTGAAAAAATACTGGAAGCGTTGCGGACTGACCTGATGGGACCGCAGGAGGAATGCGAGGCGCTGAATGAGATGCCGACAGTCAGCTATATTACAGGTATGCTCTATCCATCAGATACTTCATTCAGCGAAGATGAAACATATGATGATCAGGAATTTATGAATAATGAATATTACACGGAGGACAGAAAAGACAGCAGTACAGGTATGGAGGATTATGATTCAGAAACACCGGTTCAGGGTAAATTCAAAAAACAGGCCTCCTGTGGACTGACCTGTTATGTGGGGACTGATGTATCTGTTATCACTGCCAGTATCAAGTGGGGATCGTACGAAAAGACCCAGGAGAAGGTTTTGGAGACGCAGGGAGGCGTGGAGAAAGAGGTAAAGCGTTCACGCTATGTCAGAGAACAGCATCTGGCTGTGGTTGATATTGATCTGGCCTCAATGGGGCGTTTCAGGAAGATGTGTCTGGAGGAAGATGAACATCTTCAGCTTCATATTCTCCAAATGCCTGTCAGTGGCGGGAATAAAATGATTTCGGTGTATCTGTATAACTGCAGGCCTAAAACGGAGAAAGAGAAAGAATACGAGCAGGTATTGTTTCAGGTGGAGATTCAGCTTGCCGATGATAACCTGAAACCGATTTTTGTGCCGGAATACAGGTGCCGTTCCGACGAATTGGAGGATGAATATTATTATGAGACACGTCCTGTTTTTGCAAGAGGGCGTGGCTGTTCCGCAATATGGATCAAAACAGAGGAAAGTGAAAATGCCGTTGCAGTACGTACATCATTTATTCCCGATTACGAGATGAATGGGGTGAGTCCGCAGATCAGTACCTTCCCGGAGCATACTTTTTCCATGCGCTTTCTTATGCAGCCGAAAAACAGGGAAGAGAGCGTTGTGCGCCTAAGGGATATGACAGATGACTATCGAAAATGGATTGACAGTTTGAGGAGTCATAAATATATGGCTCGTGATAAATTCAGGGAAAGAGGCAATTCGATTATCAGAGAATGTGAAAATGCCTGTCGGAGAATGAATGCAGGGATTGACTTGATTGAAAATAACCAGATTGTTTTTCAGGCGTTCTCTTTTATGAATCAGGTTATGTACATGCAGAGGAGTATATCTGCATATGCCGGGCAAAGCGGTCAGGGGATTGATTGTAACCTGAATGATTATTTGAAAGAGGATCATTCGGAATGGCGTCCCTTTCAGATTGCTTTCGTATTGCTGAATTTGACAGGTATTATTTTCCCTGATTCAGAAGAGCGCAGGATTGTAGATTTGCTTTATTTCCCGACGGGAGGCGGAAAGACAGAGGCTTATCTTGGACTGATTGCATTTACAATGGCTTACCGTCGTCTTACTGCCGGTGATGAAACAGAATACGAAAAAGACGGGGGTGTGACAGTCTTTTTAAGATACACTCTGCGTCTCCTTACCACGCAGCAGAGAGATCGTCTGATCAAATTAATCATTGCGGCGGAAATGACCAGGGAGAAGCGACCGGATTTGTTTGGAAAACAGAGGTTTTCAATTGGATTCTGGGTAGGAAAGCAGGTTACGCCCAATACATTCAGTGAATATGACAGTAAAGACTTTCAAAAACAGCGTGACTTTACGAGAAGATTGACAAAGCAACTGATCAAGTGTCCTTGCTGTGGAAGAGAGATTACAGAAAATGATTATGATATTGACACGGCGTTCAAAACCGTAAAAATATCCTGCTCAAATAAGAACTGCCATTTTTACAAATATAATAATATATCTTTGCCGGTGTACTTGGTGGATGAAGAAATATACCGGAAATGTCCGACTATTGTAATCTCCACAGTTGATAAATTTGCTACTTTGCCTTGGAGTGAGCAGACGGGGTTGCTTTTTGGCAATGCAGATAGATTCTGCTCCAGATGTGGGTATATTGCCAAAGGAGAAGAGCATGTGTCTTATCACAAAGCCATGGGAAACTTACCTCAGGTTAAACCGAGCAGTGTGAAACCTTTTTATCCACCGGAATTGATTATTCAGGATGAGCTGCATCTGATTACGGGACCTCTTGGTACTATATACGGGGGATATGAGGGGCTGGTTGAGGAACTGTGTTCCTTCTATCGTGATGGTCAGAAAATAAAACCCAAGTATATTGTCTCCACTGCGACAATCAGGAATGCAAAAGAGCAGATTCGCTGTCTGTACGGAAGAGAGGATTATGCCCAGTTTCCCCCGAATGGTTTTGACATGGGAAATTCTTATTTTATTACGGAAATCAAGCTGCCAATGCAGTCATATGGCATCCATGATGAGGAGAAGATTCGGCAGATGACGCAGGCAGGGCAGAAACCATTCCGGCAGTATGTCGGCATATGTGGAGATGGTTCATCTGTCAAGACAACGCTTTTGCGTGTTTATGCCATAATTCTCCAGACAGTATTTGAACTTTCCCGGCATGAGGAATATAAGGACTATGTGGATCCTTATTACACATTGATTGGATACTTTAACTCAATCCGTGAGCTGGGAGGCGCAGTACGTCTGCTTGATGATGATATTCCCAGCCGAATTGAAAATCTGAAAAAGAAATACGGTCATGGGATGAGGCGATTCCTGTCAAAGAAGAAGGAAATTACTTCCCGTATCCCTTCGTATGAAATTACAAAAATTCTGGAGGAGCTGACAGAGGAGTACATACCGGGACAGCCTAAGCAAAGTTGTTATGATGTGGTTATTGCAACTAACATGATAGCCGTGGGTATGGATGTTGACCGACTGGGGTTGATGGCGATTACCGGAGAGCCGAAACAGAATTCTGAATATATACAGGCAAGCAGCCGCGTAGGGCGTACATATCCAGGCCTGATCATTACGGTATATAATCCATATCGCCCCAGAGATTTGTCACACTATGAGAATTTTACGGGGTTTCATTCGCAGATGTATCGCTATGTCGAGGGAACAACGGCAACTCCGTTTTCAGCCCGGGCAAGGGACAGGGTACTTCATGCAGTGGTTGTCGGTATGCTGCGTTTACAGCATGAGGAATTGGCAGCCAACAAAAAGGCAGGTGCCATTGTTTCATTCCCGGATGAAAAAATTCAGGAGCTGAAGAAAGAAATTTTGGACAGGGTTATGATTGTAAATCACCGGGCCTGTGAGGATGCGGAGCGGGAAATGGATGATTTTATCAGCGGCTGGCGTGATCTGTGCGGGGATAGCAAACCGTTGACATACTATACAAATGACAAGGGAGTGGAGAATCAAAATCGCCTGCTGAATTATTATCATAGTTATTGCAAAGAACGAGAGAAACCCACTCTGAATTCCATGCGGGAGGTGGAAAAAGCCGCTACCATATACTATTATAACGAGGAGGAAAGCTGATGAATTGGAATAAACTGGGTGAGGTTCGACCGAATCAGCTGATAACCACATATGGGCCTGGAGCTATTATGGATGCCCTGCATGATTCGGTGACGGTGTTGGATATCAATTACTGGAAAAATACGGGGAATACCATTGTTGATCTGCGCCTGGCAAGCTATCTTGGCGTATATAATTTCAAGTCACCGCAGACAAGTGACTGGGATGATATTCCCATAGTTTCGTTCCCTTACTACCATGTGTGCAAGCATTGCCATCGTTTGTTTGATATCCGCAATGGCTTTGACAGAGATAAATATATCCGTGACAAAGGGCCAAAATGTCCGGATTGTGGATGGGATGCTTACCCAGCCAGGTTTATTCTTGCCTGTGAAGATGGTCATATGGAGGATTTCCCCTGGTCGTGGTGGGTACATGGTGGAGGCGTCTGCCCTGGTCACGAGCGCATGGAATTGATTTCAACCGGTAACACCTCTTCCCTGAGTGAAATGCGGGTCATGTGCAGCTGTGGAGCAAAGCGCACGATGGCGGGGGCAATGCAAAAGGAAAATTTTGAGGGTTTGACCTGCCGCGGTCATCATCCGCACAGACCGGGGGCAGGAAACCAGCGATGCAAAAAGATGGTAATTCCTTCACAGCGTGGTGCGTCCAATGTATATTTCCCGGTTATCAGGAGTGCCATATCCATCCCTCCTTGGACAGACCCGATCAATGACATTATAAGTAATCATTTGCAGACTATTGAGGCATATGAAGCCGACTTTGGTGATGTGGGGCTGCATAAAGCATATGAACGCTATTTTAAGGATCGCTTTTCAGAGGATGATTTTCTTAAAGCATACATTCGGATAAAAGAGAAAATAAAGGAATATGTAGAAATCAAAGAGATGGAGTACAATGCAATTATTCATCATGATGATCTGGCATTTAAGCGTGACTATAAATATTTTCAGGCGGAAGAAGTGCCTGTTAAATCGGCTTTGAAACCCTGGTTTTCAAGACTTGTAAAGATTCATCGTCTGCGAGAGGTAATGGTTCTTTTGGGCTTTATGCGGATGGAGGCACCGGAACCGGAGGTGAATGAACCAAAACATATCTGTAAGCTGAATAAGGGTTCAGGAAAAGATGCCTGGCTTCCGGCGGTGGAAGTGCATGGAGAGGGCGTGTTCCTTGAATTGAATCGTGATGCGGTAAATGCCTGGAAACAGCGACCTGCGGTGAACGGATTGTCAGAAAAATATAAACAGGTTTATGCCGAATACTGTAGGGAAAAAGAATGGACACTGCATGAGGAGCGGGATGCGGAGTATGTTCTGTTACATACGCTGGCGCATCTGTTGATTAAGGAAATGGCCATGCAGTCAGGGTATTCGTCTGCCGCCTTGAAGGAGCGTATTTACAGCAATGAAAAGATGTGCGGAATTATGATTTATACCGGCAGCTCGGATAAGGAGGGGTCACTGGGAGGTCTGGTGGAACTGGGCAACTGGGAGAAATTCATTTTTATTTTGCGGGAAGCGCTGCAGAATGCTTTGACCTGTACAACAGATCCGGAGTGCTTTATGAAAAAGCCTCAGAAAGACAGAATTAATGGAGCCGCATGTCATTCCTGTACAATGATTTCCGAAACG
The DNA here is from genome assembly GCA_910583845.1 of uncultured Acetatifactor sp. Lineage (GTDB taxonomy): Bacteria > Bacillota > Clostridia > Lachnospirales > Lachnospiraceae > Acetatifactor. The sequence continues at coordinate 60,169 of CAJUAB010000003.1, read as the reverse complement.
GCCTGTGAAAATGGAAACCGTATGCTCGACCGTGCGCTTGTTGTTCCGGTTCCTGAAAGGGAAGAACTGGGCTTTTTCAGAGACCTGATTGGAGAATTATGTGGGATACAGATATAAATATTGATCTTATCGTAGAAACCGTGATAGATGATTTTGAGAAATACCTGAAAAGACCGGATAATCCTGCATTTGGGAGATCAATGCAGGAACTTCGCAGGCGTTTCCCGGATATGGATGAAAAAGGATTGATGGACATTATCAGTCTGGTATGTACAGCTTATTCTCGTAATACCGGTGATAAGTGTGAGATGGTGATTACGGCTCCCACAAGTTTCAGACTGAGAGCCAGAAGAACGGAGGCTGTAATTGGCCAATTGATCATGCAGGCCTGTCGGAGTATTACAATTACAGGGTATTCCATCTCCGACTATTTTGACGGTATGCTTGACCGCATAATACAGAAAAGCACCACCGGTGTGTATGTAAATCTGTATGTCAATGATGTTGAAAAGCATGGGGAACAGCTGCAGCGCGTGAAGTCATACAGAGGACAATATCTGCGTCTGTATGAGTATAACAGAGCCGAAACCGACCGGATGGCGGCGCTTCATGCAAAGATGATCGTAGTGGATGGGGTGTCAAGCCTGGTATCATCTGCAAATTTATCTTATCATGGTATGCAGGGGAATATTGAAATGGGGATTCTTATTACGTCGGCAGACAAGGCGGGGACGATAGAGGGATTACTGAAGGAATTAAGGCGTATGAAGGTTTTTCTGCCGGTTGTTGACTGAAGTCGGACAGATTTGTTCCCTGAAAACAGGGTGGTGGAGAAAGGTAAGCAAATGGATACTGTGACATCGGAACAGCGGAGTAAGAACATGGCGGCTATCCGCTCAAAGGGCACTAAGCCGGAAGTATATTTCAGAAAATTGCTTTTTTCCAGAGGGTACCGGTATCGAATAAATTCAAAACAGGTATCAGGGCATCCCGATATATACCTGAAAAAGTATAATACTGCGGTATTCATTCATGGGTGTTATTGGCACAGGCATGAAAAATGTAAATACGCATATATACCCAAAAGCAATGAGGATTTTTGGAACAGGAAGTTTGATGCAAATATCCGCAGAGATGCAGTTGTGCAGGAAGAGTTGAAAGCAGGCGGTATCAAGTGTCTGATCATATGGGAGTGTACTGTCAGGCAAATGAAAAAGAATGGAGAAATCTGCGAAAAGTGCATGGAAAAGGTGGAAAATTTTCTTAATTCAAAAAAGTTGTACTTAAGTATTTAATCAATGAACCCGAAAGACAAAAAAAGTTTTTGCCCATGAATAAAAGTTTCCGGGCCGGAGAAAAACAGTTGCATTGCCGGGAACATTTGGTATAATATGTTTTGCAGACTTGTGCGGAAGAGATCTGTCCACTCCACAGCCAATTGCGAAGCGTTCTTTGCAGAGGATATGGAAAAGAAGAGTTTCGCAATTGCCTGTGGCAACATAAGCAGAAAAGGAGAAGGAGAATGAGCATGACGAGTACCACTACCACCAAGAAGCTGAAATTTGACAAAGAGCTTTTTAAGAGAAGTGTGCAGTACAATACAAAAACCCTGTACCGCAAAAATCTGGACGAGGCCAGTCCCCAGCAGATTTTTCAGGCGGTTTCCTACGCTATAAAAGACCAGATCGTGGAGGACTGGATGGACACCCAGAAGGCTTACGAGAAGCAGGATGCCAAGACCGTGTACTATCTGTCCATGGAGTTTCTCATGGGACGCGCCCTGGGCAACAATCTGATCAACATGATGGCCTATAAGGAGGCCAAAGAGGCCCTGGAGGAACTGGGCCTGGATCTGAATGTGGTGGAGGACCAGGAGCCGGACGCGGCGCTGGGCAACGGCGGTCTGGGCCGTTTGGCGGCATGCTTCCTGGACTCTCTGGCCACCCTGGGATACCCTGCCTACGGCTGCGGCATCCGCTACCGCTACGGTATGTTCAAGCAGCAGATCAAGGACGGCTATCAGATCGAAGTGCCGGATAACTGGCTGGTGGACGGCAATCCCTTTGAACTGCGCCGCCCCGAGTACAAAAAAGAGGTGAAATTCGGCGGCTATGTGACTGTGAGCCGGGATGAGAACGGCAGGGAACATTTCTCCCAGGAGGGATATCAGTCCGTCAACGCCGTTCCCTTCGATCTTCCCATCGTTGGTTATGGCAACCATATCGTGAATACCCTGCGGATCTGGGACGCGGAGCCGGTGGTGTGCTTCCAGCTGGATTCCTTTGACAAGGGCGATTATCAGAAGGCTGTGGAGCAGGAAAATCTGGCGAGAAATATTGTGGAGGTGCTCTATCCCAACGACAACCACTATGCGGGCAAGGAACTGCGCTTAAAGCAGCAGTACTTCTTTATCTCCGCTTCCGTGCAGGAGGCGGTGGCGAAATATATGCGCACCCACAGCGATATCCGCAGATTTTACGAGAAGGTGACTTTCCAGCTCAACGATACCCATCCCACGGTGGCCATTGCGGAACTGATGCGGATTCTGATGGATGAGTATTATCTGACCTGGGACGAGGCCTGGACGGTGACCACCAGGACCTGCGCCTACACCAACCACACCATCATGGCCGAGGCTCTGGAAAAGTGGCCTATCGAACTGTTCTCCAGGCTGCTGCCCAGAATATACCAGATTGTGGAGGAGATCAACCGCAGATTTATCATTGAGATCGAGAAGAAGTACAACAATGTGCCGGGCGTGAATGTACAGGAAAAGATCCGCAAGATGGCGATTATCTATGACGGACAGGTAAAGATGGCCCATCTGGCCATTGTCTCCGGCTATTCGGTGAACGGTGTGGCGAAGCTGCACACCGAGATCCTGAAAAATCAGGAGCTCAGGGATTTTTATGAGATGTTCCCGGAGCGCTTTAACAATAAGACCAACGGTATCACCCAGAGGCGCTTTTTGCTGCACGGCAATCCGCTTCTGGCAGACTGGGTGACGGATCATATCGGCAACGAATGGATCACCGACCTGCCTCAGATCGGGCGTCTGAAAATCTATGCGGATGACGCCAAGGCCCAGCAGGAATTTATGAACATCAAGTATCAGAATAAGGTGCGTCTGGCAAAATACATCCTGGAGCACAACGGTGTGGAGGTAGATCCGCGCTCCATCTTTGACGTGCAGGTGAAGCGCCTGCATGAGTACAAGAGACAGCTGCTGAACATTCTGCATGTGATGTATCTGTACAACGAGATCAAGGAGCACCCGGATATGGAGTTCTATCCCAGGACGTTCATCTTTGGTGCCAAGGCGGCGGCGGGCTACCGCAACGCCAAGCTGACCATCAAACTGATCAATTCCGTGGCGGACGTGGTCAACAACGACGCTTCCATCGGCGGCAAGATCAAGGTGGTATTTATTGAGAACTACAATGTATCCAACGCGGAGATCATCTTTGCCGCGGCGGATGTGTCCGAGCAGATTTCCACGGCCAGCAAGGAGGCTTCTGGTACCGGCAATATGAAATTCATGCTGAACGGCGCGCTGACGCTGGGCACCATGGACGGTGCCAATGTGGAGATTGTGGAGGAAGTGGGGGAGGAGAACGCCTTCATCTTCGGTCTGTCCTCCGACGAGGTCATTAACTATGAGAACCATGGCGGTTACAATCCCATGGAGATCTTCAACAGCGACCAGGATATCCGGAAAGTACTGATGCAGCTCATCAACGGAACCTACTCCCATGACACGGAGATGTTCCGGCATCTGTACAATTCGCTGCTGAACACCCAGAGCACTTCCAGGGCGGACACCTACTTTATTCTGAAAGACTTCAAGGCATACGCGCAGGCCCAGAAGAAAGTGGAAGCAGCCTACAGGGACGAGGCGGGCTGGGCAAAGAGCGCCATCCTGAATGTGGCCTGCTCCGGCAAGTTCACCTCCGACAGGACGATTCAGCAGTATGTGGACGAAATCTGGCATCTGGACAAAGTAAAAGTATTGTGATACAATTTTCAAGCGCCGCCGGTGGTTTTCTCCCGGCAGGCGGACAATAACCTATGGAACTATAAACAGTCCGGTTGTTCATTTGTTCATTCAAAATATTCAGCCGGGCAGGTGAAGTCGCGAAGGCGCACGAGAGCATCTTTCATGAGATCTCTTTCGAATGAAAGATGTCTCTCAAATATGCGCCGAAGGGACTTCACCCTTCAGTGCCATCGCGTAGCGATTTTAATCAGGAAAGATGTCTCTCAAATATGCGCCGAAGGGACTTCACCCTTCAGTGCCATTGCGCAGCGATTTTAATCAGGAAAGATGTCTCTCCAATATGCGCCGAAGGCACAGTGATTTAATATAGGAGGAATCAAGATGGTTACTTTACTGGAGGGGGGAGCTTACCTGCTGCACGGCAGTGAGATCATTCCGGACGGCGGGGAAGCCCAGGCTGCTGTCAAGGCAAAGACCGGCATAGATATCACCAAAAAGGAGGCGGCCCAGAATACCATTGCCTACAGTATTTTGCAGAGCCATAATACCTCCGGAAATATGGAAAAACTCAGAATCAAGTTTGACAAGCTGGCCAGCCACGATATCACTTTTGTGGGAATTATACAGACGGCCAGGGCGTCGGGCCTGACAAAGTTTCCGGTTCCCTATGTGCTTACCAACTGCCACAATTCCCTGTGTGCGGTGGGCGGCACCATCAATGAGGACGACCACATGTTTGGCCTGTCCTGCGCAAAAAAATACGGCGGTATCTATGTGCCTCCCCATCAGGCGGTGATCCACCAGTTTGCCAGAGAGATGCTGGCCGGGTGCGGAAGAATGATTTTAGGTTCCGACTCCCATACCCGCTATGGCGCGCTGGGAACCATGGCCGTGGGCGAGGGGGGACCGGAGCTGGTGAAACAGCTGCTGGGCCAGACGTATGACATCAATATGCCCGGTGTGGTGGGCGTGTACCTGACAGGGGAGCCGGTCAGGGGGGTGGGCCCTCAGGACGTGGCGCTGGCGATCATAGGTGCAGTGTTTGCCAACGGTTATGTTAAGAACAAAGTGATGGAGTTTGTGGGGCCCGGCCTGGCCTCTCTGAGCGCGGATTTCAGAATCGGCGTGGACGTGATGACCACGGAGACCACCTGCCTGTCATCGATCTGGCAGACAGATGACAGGATCAGGGAGTTCTATCAGATTCATGGCAGAGAGGAAGAGTACACGCGGCTGACACCGGGAGAGGCAGCTTACTATGACGGTATGATCAAGGTGGATTTATCCAAGGTCCGTCCTATGATTGCCATGCCTTTCCACCCCAGCAATACCTACACCATCGAGGAACTGAACGCGAATCTGGAGGATATTCTGGATGAGACGGAGAAGCGGGCCCAGGTGAGCCTGGATGGCGCCGTGGCTTTCAGCCTGAAAGATAAGGTAAAGAACGGCAAATTCCTGGTGGATCAGGGAATCATCGCGGGCTGCGCAGGCGGCGGCTTTGAGAATATCTGCGCGGCGGCGGACATTTTAAAGGGCAGAACCATCGGCAGCGACGGTTTTACCCTGAGTGTGTATCCGGCCTCCATGCCCGTATATATGGAACTGATCAAAAACGGATGCGCGGCAGCCATTCTGGAGACAGGCGCGGTGATGAAGACCGCTTTCTGCGGCCCCTGCTTCGGCGCGGGCGACACTCCTGCCAATCGTGCGTTCAGTATCCGCCATTCCACACGGAATTTCCCTAACAGGGAGGGTTCCAAGCTGCAGAATGGCCAGATTTCCTCTGTGGCGCTGATGGACGCCCGCTCCATTGCGGCCACGGCGGCCAATCAGGGCGTACTGACTCCTGCCACGGAGTTTGACGGCGAATTTGGCAGGTACAAATATCATTTTGACAGCCAGATTTACGCCAACAGAGTGTTTGACTCCCATGGCGTGGCGGACCCTGATGCAGAGATTGTGCTGGGCCCCAATATCAAGGACTGGCCGGAGATGGGCGCGCTGCCGGAGAATCTGGTACTGCGGGTAGTCAGCGAGATCCATGATCCTGTGACTACCACGGATGAACTGATTCCCTCTGGTGAGACATCCAGCTACCGCTCCAATCCCCTGGGACTGGCGGAATTTGCCCTGTCCCGTAAGGACCCGGCCTATGTGGGACGGGCCAAGGATATCCAGAAGGCGGAGAAGGCCCGTATGGCGGGACAACATCCCTGCCAGGCCCATCCGGATGTAAAACCTGTCATGAACGCCATCAGGGAGCAGTTCCCGGATGCTGACCACACCAACACGGGCTTTGGCTCCACGATTTTCGCGGTCAAGCCCGGCGACGGCTCCGCAAGGGAACAGGCAGCCAGCTGCCAGAAGGTGCTGGGGGGCTGGGCCAATATCGCCCATGAGTATGCTACCAAGCGTTATCGTTCCAATCTGATCAACTGGGGGATGCTGCCGTTTCTGATTCAGGAGGGAGAACTGCCCTTCCACAATATGGATTATCTGTTTATTCCGGGTATCAGGGACGCTGTGGAGAAGAAAGCGGAAGAGATCAGGGCGTACGTGGTTATACTGGAAAGGCAGCCGTCCCAGGACGCTTTGCCCGGGGAAGGGCAGTCTTTTGGTCTGCGGGAGTTTACGCTAAGGCTTGGCGACCTGACTGACGAGGAGAGGCAGATTATACAAAAGGGATGCCTGATCAACTATAATCGCCTGTGAAGCGCCGCAAAGAAGGAAACGGCAGGAATCCTGTTTCAGCATAAATGCATCAGATCCTGAACTTTTGCGAATGGATCGGGGCACATATGAATAAAATGTTCTCCGGTACCCCGTTTATTGCGCAAAAGAGGAGCTGGCAGGACATTTTTTCTGTATACGGCCCCGTCGCGGCGAATGAAAGTCGACAGCTCCGGGGCCAGGGAGGTACTTATGGAACAACCCAAAGCGATTCAGAACCCCATGCTGGTGGGAGCCATGGAACTGTTAAAGGCGGATAATTCCACCAAGCACAGGGACTTTTTTCTACAGGAACTGCTGAAAGCGCATCTGCTCACCCCGGCAACGGTGACGCCGAAGCCGGAAAGAGATGAGAACGGCCTGGTGCGGATGGCGCCGGATGCCCAGATCCAGATTCCCATGCTCAGCACCCGGGAGGGTGTGCGATACTTTATGGGGTTCACGGATGTGCAGGAGCTTAAAAAATGGGTGAAAAGCATGGGGGAGGAACAGCAGCTTCTCGTATTTGGCTTTCAGGATTTCGCGTCTGTGGTAAAGAGAGCGGACAGCCAGTGCGACGGATTCGTCATCAATCCCGGCGGGGCCAACATCAGGGTCACCCGCGGAATGATAGACACGATCCAGGAGACTCTTTCCGGCGGAAAGCCTATGTAATTGTTCGCTGTAAAATCAGCGTATCGCCGGAGGCGCGATGATCCATGTGCGAAAGCCGGAATGCCCGGACATGGATACGCGCTGGCCGGGAACTATAACCAGTAAGGAATACAGGGGGTTCTTATGAAATATGTTGTCTTATTGACCGGAAACAACAGGATGGCTATCAACGAATTTTTTACTTATATGGATAACACTCTTGAGTGCATCAATACCTCAAGCCGATATGACGATATCATGAACCATCTGAAATATATCTCTCCCGACGTGTTCGTATATTGTCTTTATGGGGAGTCGCCGGATGACATAAAACGGTTTGACAATGTGGAACAGCGAATTGAGGAATTGGGAGTTCCCATTATTATCGTGGGCAACCGGGAGGAGTGTGAGCAGTACAAAAAAATTGTGCCAAACACCCAGGCCACGTTCTTCCAGCGCCCCATCTCCGCACAAAAACTTGAGCATTCCATCGTGGATCTGCTGGATAAGAGGGGAACAAAGAAAAAATCCGCGGAAAGCGCAGCCGCTTCGGGCAGCGCCGCAGTGGATCTGGTGATGCCTGTTCTACAGGTGGAACCGCCCAAACCGCCCGCCAGAAAGCATATTCTGATTGTGGATGATGACAGCAGTGTATTAAAGCTGCTCAAGGGATATCTTGCGGAGCGCTATGATGTAGCCACGGCGATCAACGGCAAGGTGGCCATGAAATTTCTGGAGACCAAGCGGACGGATATGGTGCTGCTGGACTATGAGATGCCGGAGGAGAACGGCGCGGCGGTTCTGCGCAAAATACGGGAAAACAACAAGACAAGAAATATCCCGGTAGTGTTTCTCACAGGCATAACAGAGCGGGGAAAGATCCAGGAGATCCTTGCGTTGAAAATCCAGGGGTATCTTCTGAAGCCCATTGATATGGAAAAGGTCTCTTCCACCATAAAGAGCGTTCTGGGCCGAAGGTAAGTTTTTATATAAGGAGGGCAGGATGGATACGGTCAATATATCGGAACAAGTGACCAATCTGAACCTGACGGATTTGATTGACGTGGAGACCCTGCGCCTGATCCAGGACTCTTTTTCCAGCATGGCGGGAATCGCGTCTCTGATCACAGACAAGGATGGTCTGGCTATCACAGAGGGGTCTCACTATTCGGAATTTTGCGCGAAGTATGTGCGGGCCACCGAGAAGGGCAGGAAGCGCTGTGAGGCCTGCAACCGCATCAGCGCCGAAAAGACGGAGAAGGACGGAACTCCCTGCGCGTACCACTGCCATGCGGGGCTGGTGGATTTCGCGGTGCCCATCATGGTTTCAGGCCACAAGGTGGGGTGTTTTCTCGGCGGTCAGATGCTGACCGAAGCGCCGGACGAGGATAAAATCAGGCAGGTGGCGCTGGAGATCGGCGCGGACCCCGAGGAACTGATGACAGCGGCCCGCAAGGTAAGCATTCTGAAAGAGGAAGATATCAAGAGCAAGGTAGCAGCCCTGTCCACCATTGCGAACATCCTTTCGGACCTCGCGTTCAATAAGCACCAGCTGAACATAAAAAATATGGAACTGATGAAGTCCTCCAATCTGAAATCGGATTTTCTTGCCAATATGAGCCATGAGATCCGCACACCCATGAACGCGATTATCGGCATGGCGGAGATGGCGCTGCGGGAGGAGCTTCCGCCCATGGCCAAAGAGTATGTGGGACAGATCAAGGCATCCGGACAGACGCTGCTTACCATTATCAACGATATTCTGGACTTCTCCAAGATTGAATCCGGCATGATGACGATCAACGAGGCGGAATACGAGCCTATGTCGGTAGTCAATGATGTGGCAAATATCATCATGACCAGAATCGGCAGCAAGGAGCTGGAACTTACGGTGGATGTGGACCCCAATCTCCCTCATGAACTGTACGGTGACAATATACGTATCAAGCAGATCATGATAAATCTGGCTAACAATGCCATCAAGTTCACGAAGATGGGGAATGTACATTTACAGGTGGACTTCCGGCAGACCGGGAAGGATATGCTGGATCTCTATATCGCCGTCTCCGACACCGGAAGCGGGATCAGGGAGGGGGATATAGATAAGCTGTTCCAGTCCTTTCAGCAGCTGGACAGCAAGCGCAACCGCAATATCGAGGGCACCGGCCTGGGGCTTGCCATCTGCAAACAACTGGTATCCCTGATGAACGGGAGCATTCAGGTGGAGAGCGAGTACGGGGAGGGAAGTACTTTTTCCTTCGTGGTTCCCCAGAGAATTATCAACAGCATCCCCTCGGTGGGACAGATCGAGGAGAAAATATCCGCGGTGGGACTTCTGTCCGGGGACTACGCCGCGAAGCAGATCAAGACAGACATGCAGAGGCTGGGTGTGAACTATCGGGGGCTGGCCTCCGACAGGGATTTGTCCAGACTGGGGGGGCAGAAGATTCAGTTTCTGTTCGTGGAGCAGACCATGATGTCGGACACGGTGCAGAACTTTCTCAAAGTCCACCCGGAAATCACCGGCGTGGTGATGGCGGACTATCGGGATGTTTATTCCTATGGCATGGACAACGTATTTATTGCCAAAAAGCCGCTGTATGTTTTAAGTCTGGCGGGCATTTTGCAGGGAGACAAGGCGGATCAGAGCTTTAACCGTCTTGACACGGAGGATTTCAATTATGTGGCCCCGGACGCGGAAATTCTGGTGGTGGATGACAACGCCATCAATCTGACCGTGGCCAAGGGACTTCTGAGCCCGCTGGAGATGAGTATCGACACGGCGCTCAGCGGCAGGGAGGCAATCTTCAAAGTCACGAGCAAAAAGTATGATCTGATCTTTATGGACCACATGATGCCGGAGATGGACGGCCTGGAGGCCACGCAGATCATCCGGAATATGCCCGGGGAAAACGGCCAGATCCCGATTCTGGCTCTCACCGCCAACGCGGTGGAGGGCACGAGAGAGATGTTTATCAACGGCGGGATGAACGATCTGGTGACCAAGCCCATTGAGCTGAAGGACATTGTATCCAGGCTGCGCAAGTGGCTGCCGCCGGAAAAGATCCACAAGAAGAAGCGGAATGACAGGGAGATAAAGCAGGAGGACCAGGGCTCCCAGGTGACGAGCATTTCCATCAACGGACTGGATGTGGAGAAGGCAGTGGGATTTCTGGGAAATGAGGAACTGTTCTGGTCGGTTCTCAAAGAATACTACCGTGTGATTGACAAGAAATACGCGACCATCCAGAAATATGAACAGGAGGAGAAGTGGCACGAATACACGATAGAGGTTCACTCCCTGAAGAGCGCCTCCCGCCAGATCGGCGCCTTCGAGCTTGCGGAGACCGCGGAACAGATGGAAGTCGCCGGAAATGCCCGCAACGCGGAGCTGATCCACAAGATCACTCCGGGAATGCTGGCGGAGTATAGCTTTTATAAGAGTATTTTAGCGCCGTATTTCACGAAAGAAGACGCGGCCAAGGGCGATAAGCAGATCAGCGGCGACGAACTGGACGTATATTTTGTGCAGATGCGGGACGCTCTGGAAAACCTGGACATGGACACCGTGGAAGACATCATACAGAGTATGAATCAGTATTCCTATGGCAGCGGCCAGGACGAACTCTTTGAACAACTGAAAAATGCCGTGGATGACATGGACACGGAGAAATGCGAGGAGATCCTCGATACATGGGAAGCCGCTCTGTAGGCGACGCTTTCCCGTATTTTGCATATTCCCGGATAACACAGGGCAGAGCATCAGGCCGCTTAAGCGGCTGGATATCGCGCGTTGTGCTGTCCGGGAATATGCTGTTTTATTTTTGAATACCTCTTCCGTATAATTTGCTTTTCTCGGGGTAAGAATATCCAATAGAGTAAGCAAAGCAATTCTCGAAATGAAAATAAAGGATAGAGAAAGTCCGTATCAGCGGACGGGAGGTGTTCATGAGAAGAGACAACAGAAAACAAAATATCAAAAAAGAGCGGATCATTATGATCGCGTCCTCGGCTTTTGTGATGGCGGCGCTGACCATGACAGGGGTGTACATGAAGGAAAACAGTGTCCAGAACCAGGATGACGGCTACAGCATTGATTTTACCGGAGTGGAGAGTCAGGCAGGGGACAATCAGCAGGAGATGGGAGATACCTATCAGAGACCGGGCAATTCCGTGACGGTTCCCCAGGGAGACAGCGCGGTACAGGAGATTCCGGAGGATGATCTGGACTATCTGCCCATGGAGGAGGCCGGTTCTTCCCTGGTTCAGATCCCGGGGCTGACAGACGGCGTCCTGTCAGAATCGGACGTGACCAGCGATGAGCAGCTGGCCATGCTGGAGGAGCAGAAAGCAAACGAAAGGCAGCAGCAGGAGGAGAAAGAAGAAAAGGAAAGCGGCAGCCAGGGAAGCAGCACTGTCACTCCCGAACCGGTCCGCGAACAGCTTCCCGCGGCGGCGGAGCAGCCGGCGGTTTTGGAGCAGCCCGCTCTGGAGGAGCCGGTTCTGGAGGAGCCTGTTGTGGAACAATCGGTTCCGGTACAGGAAGAGCCGGTATGGGAAGAGCCGCAGGACGTAAGGACGCTGGCCTTTTCCTCCGACCAGGGTCTGGTGAAGCCGGTGATGGGAGATGTGCTGATCCCTTACAGCATGGACAGAACCGTATATTTCACCACGCTGGATCAGTATAAATACAATCCGGCAACCGTGTACAGAGTGGAGGAGGGAACGCAGGTGATCGCCTGTGCCGAGGCCCGGGTGGCATCCGTATTCCGCAATGAGGAAATCGGCCAGGCAGTGACTCTGGACCTGGGCAACGGATACCAGGTGGTATACGGCCAGCTGCAGGCGCTGAATGTGTCGGAGGGAGACTATGTCAGCCCCGGTCAGATCATTGGCAGCGTGGCCGCTCCCACCATCTATTACAGCCTGGAGGGCAGCAATTTATACTTCCTGCTGGAGCAGGACGGAGCGGCGCTGGACCCTCAGAATCTTTACTTCTAGGACTGACAACGGAGGAGTGGACATGGCAGGCGCGTACCTACGCGCCTGTCATGCGGAGAAGAGGTAGGTATGGACATCATTAACGGCCTGGTTCACACCATGGGGCGGCAGGGCGTCATAGGGCATGGCGCGGTCCGGGTAGAAAACGGTAAAATCGCATGGGTGGGAACCATGGGGCAGTGGCAGGACATGCGCCGCAGGGAAAATGGAAGCGGAGCCCTGGACGGAACGGACCGGGTGCTGGACGCGGGCGGCGGCTGGGTGATGCCGGGCATCATCGAGGCGCACTGCCATATGGGGATCACCGAGGAGAAAAAGGGCATGGAGGGAGATGACTGCAACGAGACCGTCGACCCTGTCACGCCCTGGCTGCGGGCCATAGACGCCATCAACAGCATGGATGCCGCATTTGATGACGCGGTGCGGGCGGGCATTACCGCCGCCATGATCGGCCCCGGCAGTTCCAATGTGGTAGGAGGGCAGTTCGCCCTGGTCAAGACACGGGGCAGACGGATTGACGACATTCTCGTAAAAGCTCCCGCAGCCATGAAGGTGGCTTTCGGAGAAAATCCCAAGGTCAATTATTCCGGTCAGGGGAAAAGTCCTTCCACCCGTATGGCCATAGCGGGCATGCTGCGCCGGGAACTGTTCGAGGCGAAAAACTACTGGGAGCGGAAAAAGACGGCCGGAGAAAAGGGCCAGGAGTTCCAGGAAGACTTCAACATGGAGTGCTGGATTCCCGTGCTGCGCAGAGAGATACCCATGAAAGCCCATGTACACCGGGTGGACGATATTTTCACCGCGATCCGCATTGCCCGGGAATTTGAGCTGGATCTGACGCTGGATCATTGCAGCGAGGGACATCTGATCGCGGAGGAACTGGCCGAGGCGGGATATCCCGCCATCGTGGGGCCGGATCTGACCAGCCGCAATAAGATAGAGGTGCAGAATGTGGCTTTCAAAACCGCGGGGATATTGGCGAAAGCAGGCGTGTTGGTGGCCATCACCACGGACCATCCCGTGTCCCAGATCCAGTCCCTGCCCCTCTGCGCCGGGATGGCTGTGAAGTCCGGGCTCCCCATGGAGGACGGGCTGCGGGCCATCACCGTCAATCCGGCCCGGATCTGCGGGGTGGCGGACAGGATGGGCTCGCTGGAGCCGGGGAAGGACGCGGATATCGCGATCTTCAGCGGAAACCCCATGGAAGTGTTCACCCAGACGCGGTATACGATTATAGACGGACAGGTGGTCTATGGGGAAAAGGAGGACCGGACGGGAGAAAGCCGCTGACAGTGCGGCTCTCCCGCCCGGTAAAAGCGCAGGGAATGGGGATGTGGTCCCGGGGGCGGAAATGTTTTCCGCCGGAATGGAAGGAAAGACTTTACCCCGGAGATATATTTTGCTATACTATGGAGTGAAATTGCGGGCGGAGGAATATAATAGTTATTGAGGTCAACGGACTTTATCCGCAGGTATCGAGTGTCAGAGGGCAGGACCGTGGATGATCAAAGCGGACGGAAAGGCGGGATGACGCATGGAGATGGTATATCAGGGCCTGAGGGTCCGGTACATAGAGCAGGGGCAGGGGCCGCTGGTGGTCCTGTTCCACGGCTGGGGAGCCAACAAGGAGCTGTTCGGGCCCTTGATCAATACGCTGGCGGCGCGGTACCGGGTGGCGGCCCCGGACACCCCGGGCTTCGGACAGAGCCAGGAACCGGGAGAGGCGTGGTCTCTGGCGGATTACTGTGATTTTTGCAGGGCATTTATTGATCATGCGGCGGGGCCGGAGGATCAGGAAGTGATCCTGGCGGGACACTCCCACGGGGGACGTACTCTGATCCGACTGGTGGGCAGCGGTATGCTGGATCAGAAGGTGCGGAAGCTGATCCTGATCGACAGCGCCGGGATCGTTCACGAGAAGACCCCTGAGCAGATGCGCCGGATCAGGCGGTACAAAAGAGGAAAGAAGATTCTGAGCCTGCCGCCCGTAAAGGCGCTTTTTCCCCATGCGCTGGAGAAATTACAGAGTAAGTCAGGATCGGCGGATTACCGGATGGCATCCCCCATTATGCGCCAGAGCATGGTGAAGGTGGTCAATGAGGATGTGCGGGAATTTCTGCCCCGGATAGAGGCGGAGACTCTGCTGATCTGGGGAGATCAGGATACGGATACGCCGCTTTCCGACGGACAGCTGATGGAGAAGATGATCCCGGGAGCCGGACTGGCGGTGCTGGCCGGGGCTGGACATTTCAGTTTCCTGGACCGGCAATATCAATTTCTGGCGGTGATGCGGTCTTTTCTGGGGATTGGCCAAGGTGGGGGGCATATATGATCAATATTTTTTTTGCGTTCATAATAGTGACGGCGTTGGCCGCCATTGTGCTGGGGGTGCGCTGTACGCTGCATATGTTTCAGCAGAGCTCCTATCAGTATAGTTCTTACTGGCGGTATATGAAGACCCATCCCGTCATGACGCTGCTGCCGCTGTTGGGGGTTATTCCCTTGGCGGGATGCTTCTGGAGAGATAAGACGCTGGCGGCGGTGTCGGTGATACTGGGCTGGGATTGGCTTTTTCTGCTATTGTTGTTGATGCTGTACTGGCCCAGAGCGGCCAAGAAAAAGCTGGTAGTCACAGCCCGGGTAAAACGTCTGATTGCCGCTACGGCGGCGCTGTATATCGTCATCTTCCTGGCGGCGGCCCTTCCGGCGGGTTTTTCCTGGTGGCTTTTGCTGGGGACGCTGTTGGCGGGAGCCATGGTCAGTCCCTATATGGTACTGCTGGCCAATCTGATCAACAGGCCCATTGAGAAAGGCATCAATCGGTATTACATCCGGGATGCCCGGAGAATGCTGAAAGCCTGTCCGGACCTGAAAATCATCGGCATCACCGGCAGCTATGGCAAGACCAGCGTGAAATATTATCTCCACACGCTGCTGAGCGCCCGGTACGATGTGCTGATGACGCCGGAGAGCTTCAACACCCCCATGGGCGTGGTGAAAACCATCCGGGGCAGTCTGAAGGCCACTCATGAAATCTTTCTCTGCGAGATGGGGGCCAGGCATGTGGGGGATATCAGGGAGATCTGCGAGATCGTGGACCCGCAGATCGGCGTGATCACTTCGCTGGGCTACCAGCATCTGGAGACGTTCAAGACGCTGGATCATATCGTGGGAACCAAGAAGGAGCTGTTTGACGCGCTGCCTGCGGGAGGTCCCCGGTTTGTCAACGGGGACAACGAGTTTGTGAAACAGTATGAGCTGAACCGGGATGCCGTCACCTATGGCCTGGAGGAGGGCAACGCCTACCGGGCCTGCGACCTGGAATACAGCGAGAAGGGGTCCCACTTCTGGGTGCAGGCTCCGGACGGCGCCAGGGAGGAGTTTACCACCCGGCTTCTGGGCGAACATAATGTGGTCAACATTACCGGGGCTATTGCGGTGGCTCATGAGCTGGGCATCCCGCTGGATAAGCTGAAAATCCCGGTGCGCAGGCTGGAGGGAGCGCCTCACCGGCTGCAGCCCATTGTCAGGGGCAATACCATTATTATTGACGATGCCTACAATTCCAATCCAGGGGGTGCCCACATGGCGCTTAAGACTCTGGGCATGTTTCAGGGGGTGCGGGTACTGGTGACTCCCGGCATGGTGGAACTGGGAGAGCAGGAGGACCATTATAATCATGCCTTTGGCAGAGAGGCCACCCGGTATTGCGACTACATTGTGCTGGTGGGACACCGGCAGACGGAGAGCATACAGAAGGGGGTATTGGAGACGGACTTTGACAGGGAGCGTCTCTATGTGGCGGAAGACTTGCAGGATGCCATGAAGTATGTGTACGGGATTGTCACGAATCAGAAGCTGATCGTGCTGCTGGAGAATGATCTGCCGGATAATTATCTGTAGAGACTTTACGGGCAGACATTTTTTCTGGAGCGTGTTTCAGACACGCTCCAAGGCCCTGAAAGCATCAGCCGGAAATGTCAGAATGTTATAATAAGGAGCGTATTATGAAAATCAAGTTAGCGGTACTTTTTGGCGGAAAAAGTGTGGAACATGAGATCTCGATTATCTCCGCTTTGCAGGCCTGCGAGTACATCAATCAAGAGAAATACGAGGTTATTCCTCTCTATATGACCAAGGAGGGAGCGTTCTACACGGGAGAGCACATCGGCCATATCGAGCGCTATAAGGATATCCCGCTGCTGCTTCGGGAGAGCACCCGGGTTCTGTTGCTTTCGGAGGAGGGCAAGGTGAATATGGTGCGCTATCCCATGAAGAAGCTGGGCAGCAATGTGCTGGGCAGCATTGATGTGGTATTTCCCATTGTACACGGCACTAATGTGGAGGACGGCACCCTACAGGGATACCTGCAGACGCTGGGGCTTCCCTACGTGGGCTGTGATGTGCTTTCCTCTGCGGTGGGTATGAATAAATATGTGATGAAGGCGGTGTTCAAGGACAACGATATCCCGGTTCTTCCTTGCGCCTGCTATAATCTGGCGGATTTTGAGGATGTGGAGAAGCTGCTGGACCGTATAGAGGGCAGATTCCCTTACCCGGTCATTGTCAAGCCCATCAATCTGGGCTCCAGCGTGGGAATCAGTAAGGCGGATCACAGAGAAGACCTGGAGGAAGCGCTGGGCCTGGCATTCAACTTTTCTCAGAAAGTGCTGGTGGAGCCTGCCATTCAGCATCTGAAAGAAATCAACTGCGCCGTGCTGGGGGATGAACTGGAGGCGGAGGCCTCCGAGTGTGAGGAACCCCTGAACGCGGAGGAAATTCTGACCTATGAGGACAAGTACATCGGCGGAGGCAAGAGCAAGGGAGCTTCCAAGGGCATGGCCAGCTTAAGCCGCGCCATACCGGCCAACATATCCGCCCAGCGCCGGGAGGAAATCCGGCAGATGGCAGTGAGGGCCTTTCAATGCCTGGGCTGCAGCGGCGTGGCCCGCATTGACTTTATGATAGATCAGGACACGGATCAGGTGTACTTAAACGAGATCAATACCATCCCCGGTTCTCTATCCTTCTACCTCTGGGAACCGGTGGGCCTTCCGTATACGGAGCTGCTGGAGCGCATGATCCAGCTGGCCTTAAAGCGCCACCGGGAGAACGGGAAGCTGACCTTCTCCTTTGAGACTAACGTGCTGGCCGGGGTAAAACTGGGCGGGGCCAAGGGAACCAAGGGCAGTAAACTATAAGAAAAGGAAGAGACCGTAAACACATCTGGCGTCTGCGAAACGACTACTCTGTCCGGCTGGAGTACTACCTCTCAGGGGGTCAGGGGATGGGCCGCGCGGTACTCCTTTGGCGAGCATCCGTATTTTTCCCGGAAAATCCGGTAGAAGAAGCTGCTGTTGCTGTAGCCGACGGCCTCTATGATGCCGTCAACGGAGAGCGTGGTCTGGGACAACAGATATACGGCCTGCTGGAGTTTTTGCTGTTGCAGCAATTCCTTGAAATTGTGGCTGGTATATTTTTTCAGCAGGCGGCTGACACAGTAGGTGGGGAGCCGCAGCTGCGCGGAGATGTCCGCCAGGGTCCCGGTCTTGTAATGGGTCTCAATATACTTCAGAATGCGGAAGATCAGATCCTGCTCGTAGTTGCCTGCGCCGCTTCTTAAGGAGGTGTCGGCAAAAAGGGAAAGATTCATCAGGATCAGCCCCATGGTAATCTGGTTGATGGTGTTGGTCCCCGGCTTTTTGTCGATCAGCGTCCAGAGCATGTTCTCCATCAGATTCTGTATGGGAAGGATGTCCTTTGTGCGGAAGTGCAGATAGGGGATCTGGGGATTTCCACTGGACAGGGTGGAGACCAGGAAGCTGCGCAGCACATTGTCCCGCTCGATCATGGACAGGGAGCGGTCAAAGAATTCCGGCAGAATGATGAAGTTGACGGCGATATCTTCCCGGCCCGCAGGCAGAATTTCCTGGGAGGCGGACTGGCTGAGAAAGAGCAGATCTCCTTCGCCCAGAACGATCTTTTCCGTGTCATTGATGATATGTGTGGTGCTGCCGCAGCACATGTACACCAGTTCCACATAGTTGTGCCTGTGTTTTGGAAAATGGGCAAAGCGGGTGTGGGGGCGCAGCTCTATCAGATGTCCCCGTTCCAGCAGCTTTGCGTTGTCAACTACAAAGTCCTTGCCGGAGGTGTAAATTCCTTTCTGGATACTGCCATGCCCCTGCAAAAGTACTCTCTCTTCCTGGGTTATTTCTCTCAGATGACGCAACAGCTCATCCCTCATGGTATCCCTGCCTCCTTTGTAAAAGTGCAAATAAGGTCCCTGTTTTTATAAAGCGGAGACCTTATTTTTTGTCTCTTTTTTCATTATGATAACCTTAGAACAAAGAAAAGTCCACTGTTTTTTGCGCAGGATGGCTGTGTACGTGTGATGGGGGAGTGGGCGGGGAGCACAGCCATGGGGACGCATCAGAGGAGGAAGAAGATGTACAGATATTATCTGGCCGTGGATATCGGCGCTTCCAGCGGAAGACATATGCTGGGATATCTCCAAGACGGAAAGATGCATCTTGAAGAGGTCTGGCGGTTTGAGAACGGAATGAAGGATGAGGGCGGCAGTCTGGTGTGGGATACGGAGTACCTGTTCTCGCAGATCAGGGAGGGAATGAAAAAATGCGCGCAGATTCATAAAATTCCGGAGAGTATGTCCATAGACACCTGGGCGGTGGACTATGTGCTGCTGGATCAGGAGGACCGGGTGCTGGGCAGCACTTACGGATATCGTGACAACAGAACCCAGGGTATGGACGAGAGGGTATATCAGCGGATTCCCGAGAAGGAACTCTATGCCAGAACGGGTATTCAGAAACAGCGCTTTAACACGATTTATCAGCTGATGGCGGATCAGATCAAACGGCCTGGGCTGCTTGAGGCGGCAAAAACTTTTCTGATGCTGCCTGATTACTTTCAGTTTCTGCTGACGGGAAACAAAGTTTCGGAGTACACCAACGCCACTTCCACACAGCTGGTGAGCCCGGTGACGAAACAGTGGGACCGGGAACTGATCCGTCTGCTGGGGTACCCGGAGGAGATCTTTCTGCCCCTGAAAACGCCCGGTACAGAAGTGGGAAATCTGACGGAGCGCATTGCGAAAGAGGTGGGCTTTACCTGTAAGGTGGCGCTTTGCGGCAGTCATGACACGGCTTCCGCGGTGATGGCTGTGCCCAGGGCCCAGGGGGATGCCCTGTATATCAGTTCGGGCACCTGGTCCCTGATGGGGGTGGAGCTGCCGGCGGCGGACTGCAGCGCCGGGAGCAGAGAGGCCAATTTTACCAATGAGGGAGGATATGATTACCGTTTCCGCTATCTGAAAAACATCATGGGGCTGTGGATGATTCAATCCATACGGCATGAGCTGGGGGACTCCGTTTCCTTTGCGCAGCTCTGCGATATGGCCATGGCGGCGGGGGACTTCCCTTCGCGGGTGAAGGTCAATGACGCCTGCTTTCTGGCTCCCGGAAACATGACGGAGGAAATCAGGGATTACTGCGGGCGCACGGGCCAGAAAATTCCGCGGACCACCGGGGAGCTGGCCTGTGTGGTCTATCAGAGCCTGGCGGACTGCTACGGCGAAACCGTGAGGGAGATCGAGGCCATCACGGCGAAAAAGTATGGCGCTGTCTCCATCATAGGAGGGGGAGCAGGCGCCGCTTACCTGAACCAGCTGACGGCCAATGCCACGGGAAAGACCGTGTACGCGGGTCCCACCGAGGCCACGGCCATCGGAAATATCATGTCCCAGATGATCAGCGCAGGGGAACTTGCCGGTCTGGCCCAGGCCAGGCAGTGCGTATATGAATCCTTTTCCATACAGGAGTACAGGCCCCGGTAAGTGTCCGGTATAAAGGTAAATACAGAACCGTCTCTGGCCAGAGCGTGTTTGAAAAATCATTCCCGCCATCTGTCGCGGTAAACCGCGTCCCCACATTTGCGTGATATTTGAGCCAAATTCAGGTTGCATAGCCCACTATGCGGCATCATTTGGCCCAAATCTCCCACAAATTGTGACGCACATCTGACGGAAAGCATTTTTCAAACACGCTCCAGGACGCAGAGACAGAAGTTCAGTCAGGAGGGAAAAAGTATGACAACAGCAGAGAGATATGCATCCGCAAAGGAAATGTTTGCCGCTGTGGGGGTGGATACGGACGCGGCGCTTGAGACGCTGGGGCGGATTCCGGTGTCCATGCATTGCTGGCAGGGGGACGATGTGATCGGATTTGACCACGACGGGCCTCTGACGGGAGGAATCCAGACCACGGGGGACTATCCGGGCAAGGCCAGGACGCCCGGGGAATTGATGGCCGATATGGACAAGGCCATCTCCCTTGTTCCGGGCAAAAAGAAAATCAATATACATGCGTGTTACGCGATTTTTCAGGACGGAGAGTTTGCGGACCGGGACAAGCTGGAGCCCAGGCATTTTGCCGGGTGGGTGGAATTTGCCAGAGAGAGGGGCATGGGACTGGACTTCAATCCCACCTTTTTTTCCCATCCCATGGTGAAGGACGGTCTGACGCTGTCCAGCCCGGACCAGGAGGTGCGCCGGTTCTGGATCGAGCACGGAAAGGCGTGTATCCGCATTTCACAATATTTCGCGGAGGAGACAGGCATTCCCTGTGTCATGAACATCTGGACCGGCGACGGCTTCAAGGATGTGCCCGCGGACCGCATGGGGCCCCGGATGCGCTATAAGGAATCCCTGGAGGCCATTCTGGCGGAGCCCTTTGACAGGGACAAGGTAAAGCCCTGTGTGGAGTCCAAGGTGTTTGGCATCGGTGTGGAGTCCTACACGGCGGGGTCGGCGGAGTTCACACTGTCCTTTGCCGCCACTCATGAGGGCTGCCTGCCTCTGATGGACAACGGACACTACCATCCTACAGAGGTGGTTTCGGACAAGATTCCGGCCATGCTCTGCTTCTATCCGGAGATCGCCCTCCATGTGACCAGAGGGGTGAGATGGGATTCCGACCATGTATTGCTTCTGGATGACGAGACCAGGGAGATTGCCAAAGAGATTGTGCGCTGTGACGCCCTGGAGCGGGTGTACATTGCCCTGGATTACTTTGATGCCAGCATCAATCGGATCTCCGCGTGGGCGGTGGGCATGAGAAGCATGCAGAAAGCGCTGATGACGGCCCTCTGTACGCCCAATAAGGCGCTGGCAGAATTGCAGGACGAGTGCCGCTTCACGGAACTGATGTCCATGCAGGAAGCCATAAAGATGCTGCCCTTCGGAGATGTGTGGAATCACTACTGCGAGCAGAGCCATGTGGCAGGGGATTTTGAACTTTTCGGGGAAGTGCAAAAGTATGAGGAAGAGGTATTGCGCAGAAGGTGACAGGACTTGAGACAGTTCTGAAACGCAACCGCGGTTGAGCAGAAAGGGAATATACGAAAATGAAGGTGCTGGACGCAAAATTTGTGCAGGGATTTATCAGAATGTGTAATGACGGCTGGGAACAGGGCTGGCATGAGAGGAACGGCGGGAATCTGTCTTACCGCATGAAGCCGGAGGAGACGGAGTCGGTAAAAGAGGAACTGAGGACGGACGGAGAGTGGCGGGAAATCGGAACCAGTGTGCCGAATCTGGCGGGGCAGTACTTTCTGGTCACCGGCAGCGGAAAATATTTCCGCAATGTAATTCTGGACCCGGAAGATTCCATCGCCATAGTGGAGCTGGATGAAAAAGGGGAAAGATACAGGATCTGCTGGGGGCTGGTAAACGGTGGGAAGCCCACCAGCGAATTACCCAGCCACCTGATGAACCATGAGGTGAAAATGCTGGCCAGCGGGGGAAAGCATCGCGTGATCTACCACGCTCACACCACCAATGTGATCGCCCTGACCTTTGTTCTCCCCCTGAAGGACGAGATTTTTACCAGGGAATTGTGGGAGATGGCCACGGAGTGCCCCGTGGTATTTCCCGACGGCGTAGGCGTGGTGGGCTGGATGGTCCCCGGCGGCAGGGACATTGCGGTGGCTACCAGTGAACTGATGAAGCAGTATGATGTGGCGATCTGGGCGCATCATGGCATGTTTGCCTCCGGAGAGGATTTTGACCTGACCTTTGGCCTGATGCACACGGTGGAGAAAGCGGCTGAGATTCTGGTGAAGCAGCTGTCCATGTGTCCCCGGAAACTTCAGACCATCACGGCCCGGAATTTCCGGGATCTGGCAGTGGATTTTCATGTTACGCTGCCGGAGAAATTCCTGTATGAAAAAGAGTAACGCGTCATCTACGGCGGATGTCTGAAACGGCCGCGGGCAAACCGTTTTCGGTTTCAGACATCCGCCCTTTTCAATTCCTCCAGCTCCCGCAGATTGCGGTGATAGGCTTCCGCGATGATGCCCTGTACATAGCCGCTTAAATTCCTGCGGGTATCCTTGTCCAGAGCCTGAATGTCCACGGGCTTGCAATATTCGATGATGACAGTCTGCCTCTGAATCCGGGGCAGATGATCCTCAAATATGGCATTGGTGCCCGCCAGCGCGATGGGCAGAACAGGAGCCTTGGCCTTTTCGGCTATTTTGAAACTCCCCTCGTGGAAGGGCAGGAAATCCTGGTCCGTATCATTGCGGGTCCCCTCCGGAAAAATGCAGATGGAGATGCCGGACTTCACCTTCTCCACACCTTCCAGTATGGTTTTCAGGCCTTTTTTCAAATCGCTGCGGTCCAGAAACAGGCAGTGGAGAAAATGCATCCACACGTTGAGCAGAGGATACCGCAGCATTTCTCTTTTGGCCACATAGCCGGTGGGCCGGGGGACTCTCACATAGGTCAGGATGATATCATAATAGCTGCGGTGGTTGCCCACATACAGCACGGCCTTGTCCCGGGGCACATTTTCCTCGCCCTTGACGATAACCTTGACGCCGGATAAACGGATTACCCAGCGGAAAGCCCAGTTGACGATGGCGAGGGAGCTTCTGTCCTTGAGGGGACGGTTGAATTTGCCGATTCCCCATTCGATCAGCATCAGGGGCGTTGACAAAATGAGAAACAAAAGAACAAACAGTAACACAAGTATCAGTCTAATCATAAGTCCTCCCGGTAATCGCAAGCGTATAATGCCATGTATTTCATCCCAGTATAGCATATTTTAGCATATGTGTACATAAGTTAAAATAAAACAACCGGGATGAAAAAAGATGGGAAAGAGAATTTTGGTATGGCTGTTGTGTCTGGGGACGCTGCTTGGCCTGTGCGGATGCAGTCTGATGAGCACGGAGGAGGTGAAACTCCGGGATCTGGATTTTACCATACTGGGGGAAGAGCTGGTGCCTGGGGAGCTGGCCACCATGATTGAGGAGCGAAAGGCGGAGGCGTTCAAGATGACCTACTCCGACAATGAAAACCTGTACATATGCGTGGGTTATGGACAGCAGGAAACCGGAGGCTACAGTATCACCGTGGATGAACTCTATCTCACCGAGGAGGCGGTCTATGTCCAGACTACCCTGCTGGGACCGGACGTGGCCGAGAAGGGAAACAGGACGCCCTCGTATCCCTATATTGTGATCAAGACGGAATACCTGGACCAGCCGGTGATCTGCAAATAAATCTGTTCCGACGTCAGGCCTGCGCGAGCCTGACGTCTCACCGGTTCTGACCGGCACCGCCGAAGAAGGGAAATGTCTGGAACATCAGCGGCCACGATCAGTCCCTGCCAGGCAGATCAGTGAAACAGCTGATCGTATTTTATGGATAACCGTCATATCCGGACGATAGGACGGTTATCCATGCCGTGAGTATTCCCGAACGCTTTTACCGGTCATCTTGCCTTGCTTCTGTACCTTATTGTATCTTTACAGAAAAATCTTCATAGATTCCAACCGGTATATCCTCTCCGAAAGAATACTGCTCCATGGTTTCTTTTTCAAATCTGTATACCATGATTTGCTGCGGGGCAGGATCAACGATCCAATATTCCCTGACATTTGCATTTCGGTACTTGAAAAGTTTTGTAAAGTAATCCATGGGCTTATTTCCGGGCGAAACAATTTCTATAATCCAGTCAGGCGCACCGTGGCAGCCCTTCTCATCCAATTTGGATAGATCACAGATTACCGATATATCCGGTTCAACATAGTTTATTTCGTCCTGATTCAGGAAAACTGCAAACGGAGCCGCATAGACTTCGCATTTTCCCCCGTTGCTGTCAATATAATTCGCTATTGTCTGATAAATCTTTCCGCTGATCCTTTGATGTGTCTTACTTGGCGGAGCCATATAATAGATTCTGCCATCAATCAGTTCAGCCCTTTGCCCGTCAGGCAGAGCATAGATATCTTCTATAGTGTAAATCTCCTCGCTTCTCAAGGCATTCATGATTTTTTACCTCCATTTTGGACACAATGATTTATATTTGCATATTCTGTATTTTATCATCTTTTTATAATAAAAACCACCGGATAATTTCCAGAGCGTGTATGAAAAATGCTTTCCTCAGTGGATGTTTTCTGATTGCCCTCTTTCCAACATTCTTAAAACATGCTACACTGAAAGCGGCGGGACAATTGACAGGAGGCAGGCATATGCTATTGATCGAGAACGGTTATATGATTGACCCGAAATCGGGCCGTGAGGGGAATTATGACATACTGACGGAGGGAGGGCGGATCAGACGGATCGGCAGAGACCTCCGGCGGGAACTGACTGCGAAAGAGCGGGAAACCTGCAGGATTGTGGATGCGGAGGGACTGCTGGTGGCTCCGGGGCTGGTGGATGTGCATGTGCATTTCCGGGACCCGGGTTTCACCCACAAGGAGGATATTCTGACAGGGGCCAGGGCCGCGGCCAGGGGGGGATTTACCACCGTGGTGCTGATGGCCAATACAAGGCCCGTGGTGGACACGGTGGAGACGCTGCGGTATGTGCTGGAGAAGGGAAAGACCACCGGCATCCATGTGGAAACCTGTGCCAATGTGACGCTGGGGATGAAAGGGCAGGAACTGACCGATATGGACGCGCTGGCGGCGGCAGGCGCGGTGGGTTTCACCGATGACGGCATCCCTCTGACGGACCCGGATATGGTCCGTGCCGCCATGGAGAAGGCGGCCCGGCTGGACAGGCCTGTGAGCTTGCACGAGGAAGATCCGGCACTGATTGCGGACAACGGCGTCAACCGGGGCAGGGCCAGCGAATATTACGGCATAGGCGGTTCTCCCAGGGAGGCGGAGATCTCCATGGTAGAGCGGGACCTGCGGATTGCCCTGGAGACGGGGGCCTGTGTCAATATCCAGCATATCAGCAGCCGGGAGGCGGTGGAGCTGGTGCGCGAGGCCAAAAAAGCCGGGCATAATATTCATGCGGAGGCAACTCCCCATCATTTTTCGCTGACGGAGGAGGCGGTCATCCGGCATGGCACACTGGCCAAGATGAATCCTCCCCTGCGGACGGAAGAGGACCGTCAGGCCATCATCCGGGGACTGGCTGACGGCACCATAGATCTGATCGCCACGGATCATGCGCCTCACAGCGATCAGGAGAAAGCGCTGGACATCACCAGGGCTCCCAGCGGCATCATCGGTCTGGAGACCGCCCTGCCCCTGGCTGTCACCGAACTGGTAAACGGCGGCTATCTGACCATGAAGAGTGTGCTGGAAAAGATGAGTGCCAACCCGGCGGCCATGTATCATCTGGACGCGGGGTATCTGGCGGAAGGCGGCCCGGCGGATATCATTCTGGTGGACACGGCGGCAACGCAGGTTTTCACGGAGTATGCATCCAAATCCTGCAATACGCCCTTTACCGGCCGGGAACTGCGCGGCGTGGTGAAAGTTACGGTCTGCGGCGGGAAGGTGGTATACCAGTGTACCGAAAAGGGAGTTTTGTGATCATCTGTGGGATATAAAAAACGAGAGGAGATATTTCATGAAAGAAAAAACCACGGCGAAGGTACTCTCCCAGCGGGAGATTGCCCCGCGCATCTATGATCTGTGGCTGGAGAGCGGTCTGGCGGCCCAGGCAAAACCCGGCCAGTTTATCGGCGTATATCCGAAAAACGCCGCCACTTTGCTGCCCCGGCCTATCAGCATCTGCGAGGTCAACGGGGAGAGGACGGCTCTGCGCATTGTCTACCGCATTGCCGGTAAGGGTACGGCGGAATTTTCCACTCTGAAAGAGAACGATTCCATCGATATTCTGGGCACGTTGGGCAACGGCTTTCCTCTGGAGGCGGGCAGGGGAAAGCGCTGCTTTCTGATGGGGGGCGGCATCGGCATTCCTCCCATGCTGCAGCTGGCCAGGGAGCTGGAGGCCGACAAGTCCATGATCATGGGCTATCGGGACGGCAATCTGTTTCTGGCGGAAGACTTCGGAAAATACGGCAGGGTCTATGTGGCCACGGAGGACGGCAGCCGGGGCACCAAGGGCAATGTGCTGGATGCCATAGAGGAGAACGGACTCAAGGCCGATGTGATCTATGCCTGCGGTCCCATGCCCATGCTGCGCGCCGTCAAGGAGTATGCCAGGCGGCAGGGGATCAGGGCGTATATCTCCCTGGAGGAGCATATGGCCTGCGGCGTGGGGGCCTGCCTGGGCTGTGTGGTAAAGACGAAAGAGGTGGATCGCCATTCCCATGTACACAATGCCCGCATCTGTACGGACGGGCCGGTTTTTGACGCGGAGGAGGTGGACATCTGATGAACACACAGGTGAATATAGCGGGCGTATCATTGAAAAATCCGGTGATGACAGGTTCCGGTACCTTTGGCTCGGGCATGGAGTACGGCGAGTTCGTGGATTTAAGCCGTCTGGGCGCGGTGGTGACCAAGGGGGTGGCCAACATGCCCTGGCCAGGCAATCCCACGCCCAGAGTGGCGGAGGTCTACGGCGGCATGCTCAATGCCATCGGCCTGCAGAATCCCGGCATTGATGTATTTCTGGAGAGAGACATTCCCTTCCTTAAGCAGTTCGATACAAAAATAATCGTGAATGTGTGCGGCAAGACCGTAGAGGACTATCTGGAGGTGGTGGAGAAGCTGGCGCAGGAGTCCGCGGTGTCCATGCTGGAGATCAATGTGTCCTGCCCCAATGTGAAGGAGGGGGCCATTGCTTTCGGACAGAAAGCGGAGGCGCTGTACCATATCACGGAGCAGATCCGGAAGAAAGCCAGACAGCCCATCATCATGAAACTCAGTCCCAATGTGACGGATATCGCTGAGATGGCCCGGGCGGCGGAGGCGGCGGGGGCGGACGCGCTCTCCCTGATCAACACGCTCACGGGTATGAAGATCGACATTCACCGCCGCTGTTTTGCGCTGGCCAACAAGACCGGAGGCATGAGCGGCCCCGCCATCAAACCCGTGGCGGTGCGCATGGTGTACCAGGCCGCCCACGCCGTAAAGATTCCCGTGATCGGCATGGGCGGGATCGCCACGGCGGAGGATGCCATTGAGTTTATTCTGGCGGGGGCCACGGCGGTCAGCGTGGGAGCCATGAACTTTGTGGACCCCTGCACCACGGTAAAGGTCATCGAGGGAATCGAAGCGTATATGCGGGACTATCATGTGGAAAAGATCACCGACCTGATCGGGGCCGTGGAGTAGAGCGGGAGAGTCCGCAAATTTCAGGAATAAAGCAGAAACTGCCTTCATAAATATACTAATAAGTATAATTCTCCGCGGATTCTCCCGGGAATCTGCGGAGGGGCAAACAGGAGGTAGTTTTTTTGTGGAACTGATCAAGAAAAATATACATATGGACCGCGTGAGAACCCAGGCTGTATCCCAGATTACGCTGGAGGAGGATATGAATATTCCGGACCAGAAGCCGGATGTGAACAGCCTGTGCTTTGACAGGGCCTCCGTGATGATCGACGAGGTAAAGCCCTACACGGATTATGTGCAGGTGCGGGGGCGTCTGTGCTTTGCGGTGCTGTACCACACGCAGGAGGAGGGCTGCGGCCTGGTGACGCTGGAGGGCAAGATCCCCTTCGAGGAAAAAATCAATATGCAGGGCGTCCAGGGGAGTGATATGGTGCATGTGCAGAATACGCTGGAGGACCTGAGCGTGGGGATCATCAATTCCCGAAAACTCAGTATTCAGGCCGTGGTGATGCTCACAGCCCTGGTGCAGGAGCTCTATGACGAGGAGGCGCCCATCGGTCTCTACGGGGAGGACAGCGCGGAGTATCGGCGCACCCCGGTGGAAGTAGCCCAGATTGCCATCTGTAAGAACGATATTTTCAGAATGAAGGAAGAGGTCACCCTCCCCGCCAGCTATCCGAATATGTTTCAGATTCTGTGGAGCAGTCTGACTCTGGACGATGTGGAGTGCAAGCCGCTGGAGGAAAAACTTTCGCTGCAAGGAGATCTGCATCTCTTTTTGCTGTATGAGGGCGAGGGGGAGGAGCATCCCGTACGCTCTTTTGAGACTACCCTGCCTTTCAGCGGCATGATGGAATGCCATGGCTGTAAGGACGGCATGATTCCCGACATCCAGTTTATGATGGGACAGCAGGAGCTGGATATCCGCCCGGACCTGGACGGAGAGGAGCGGATCATCGGCCTGGAGACAGTGCTGGATATCGATATACGGCTTTATGAGGAGGAACAGACGGAGATTCTGACGGATATCTACGGAGTGACCAAAGAACTGACCACCATCAGCAGACCTGCGTCCCTGCGGCGTCTTCTGTCCAGAGTGAACGGAAAGATGAAGGTGAGTGACCATGTGCGCGTTCAAAACAGGGATGCGGGTATCCTGCAGCTGCTGCACAGTCAGGGCATGGTTCAGCCTGACCGTCAGGAAGTGACGGAGGCGGGGCTGGAGCTTTGGGGGAGTCTGCAGGTAAAGGTTCTCTATATCACCGGGGCGGACGATACGCCCTATGCCAGCACGACGGCGCAGATTCCTTATCATTATACGCTGGAGATCCCGGGCCTGGAGAAAGAAGATATCTGTGATGTGAAATGCAGTGTGGAACAGCTGCAGGTGACCATGCTGGACGGGGAGGAGATGGACGTGAAAGCAGTGCTGGTCTTTGGCACCATCGCTTTCCGGAATATTCCGCTGGAACTGATCGGGGATGTGATAGCGGCCCCTCTGGATACCCATAAGCTGGGTACGCTGCCCGGCATGACCATTTATATTGTAAAGCCCGGCGATAATCTGTGGAATATCGGCAAACGCTATTATCTGCCGGTGGAACGACTGCGGGAACTCAACGAACTCACCGGCGATGAACTGACGCCGGGGCAGAAGCTGTTGGTGGTGAAGGGCGGCATGGCGTAGATTGTCATATAGTAATCAGGGTTTGCGGCATCCGATCGGATATGGCGAACCGACGCTTCAAATAGGAGACTGATAAACAGGAGTGACCCGGCACTCCTGTTTATTTTGACAATAAAAATACACCCTCCGTGAATATTCGGAACACAGAAATTGTGATGACCTGTCCGGCAGTCTGGATAGGTAACGCAGGCGATTGTGAAACCCTGCCCAGTCTCTGTTTCCAGAAAGCGAGTTTCGCTATCGTCGATATTTGTATAGTCTTCTGAGGGAGCGATAACAGAAAGCACCGCCCGATTACCTGCCGGGTAATCGGGCGGCGCTTTCACCCTGCTGTGTCAGCTGATCCTGTTCACAACAGTAGAATCCCTACAATGCATGGATTCTACTGCTGATCGCCCGGGTCTACAGCCATCTTGTCAAAGCCTGACAGAACAGCGTCATAGGTCTGCTGGCAGATGCCGGGCAGTTTGCCGCCCCAGGTCTGCTCCGCTTTCTTGTAGCCCTTCTCAAAAGCGGCCTTCATCTCTTCGATCTTGTCGGGATCGCCGCCGGTCAATGCCGTGGCAAAACTTAAGATACGGTCCGAGGTCTGCTTTACCCCCCAGTAACCATCCTCCGCAATGTCCTTCTGAGCCTGTAGACGGGTGGCGGGATCAACCTTGTAGTTGCCGCTGCGCAGGAACTGCCAGATATCGTTGGCCTGCCCGTAAGCAGTGGACTGCTTGGTCATCATCTGCTCTACCAGGCTTCTCAACTGGGAGGTGCGGGCCTCTGCGTCCGCCTTCAGCTGATTGATCACGCTGGTATTGGGCTTGTAGGTCTTCTTGACAGAAGCCGTGGTGTCCGCGGAGTGCTCATATACCACCCCTGAACTTTCAGCGGCGGCAGTGTTCTTCGCGGTCTCAGCAGCCGTGGTTTCCCTGGCAGCGGATGAGTAGCTGCTATAGGCGGCCTGTGTTGATGTAACTCCGTTTACATTCATATTGACCTTCTTTCCGGCGCCATAGCGCCTGTTGTATTCGCATCATCCGTGATGCGGTATCGATACAGATACTTGTATGGTATATTTCGGCAAAAAACATGAAATATTTATAGATGTAAATCTTTTTCTTTAAAATCTTTGGGAGATTCTATAAAAATATTCTTCAGCTTCAAAAGCAAGGCGCTGCGCATTGACAAAATCACAAATATTGTATATAATTTAGTACAATCTATGTATACAAAATGCATCTGAAGTACATGGCCCGGTGGTTCCCCGGGCCGATGGGAGAAGGGCTGTTATGATGAATCCACATAAAGATACCATAATACGGAAGGCATATGCCAAAATCAATCTGGGACTGGATGTGACAGGCCGTCTTGAGAACGGCTATCACCTGGTGCGGATGATCATGCAGACAGTGGGGATTTACGATGTGCTGACATTTACCGCCGCGCGGAGCGGAATCCGGATTTCCGTGGAGGGCGGGGAATTGCCCACAGGCGAGGACAATCTGATCTACAGGGCGGCGCGGCTGCTGATGGAAGCCGGCGGCGTGAAAGAGGGGGTAGACATTCATCTGGAGAAACACATCCCCATAGCGGCGGGTATGGCCGGGGGCAGCAGCGATGCGGCTGCCGCTCTGCTGGGGTTGAACGAACTGTTTGCCCTTGGACTGTCCCGGGAACAGCTGCGGCAGCTGGGGGTATGCATCGGAGCGGATGTGCCTTACTGTATCATGGGCGGTACGGCTCTGGCGGAGGGAATCGGGGAATTGCTGACCCCCCTGACACCGGCGCCGCCGTGCGGCCTCCTGGTTGCGAAACCGGATATTCAGGTGTCTACAAAGTATGTCTATGAGCAGCTGGACGCACGGGAAATAGGGCACCATCCGGATATTGACGGAATGCGTTCCGCCATTGAAACCGGCGATCTGACAGGGATTGCGGACCGTCTGGGAAACGTTCTGGAGACGGTGACAATGGAGGCCTGTCCGGTAATCGGGCGAATCAAGCGGGAAATGATGGCAAACGGCGCAATGGGCAGCCTGATGAGCGGCAGCGGCCCCACGGTGTTTGGCATCTATGGCAGTCAGGAGCAGGCCGGTGCCGCCGGGGACTGTCTGCGGGAGACGGGGCTGGCCAGTGAACTTTTTGTGACGGAGTTCGTGTGAGACTGCGGAGTGTGAAACGGTAGATTTCCAAACGGGCTCTGAGACGGTAAATCAGCAAAGGCGCTTTACCCTTTAGAACCATCGCATAGCAGCGGTGCAGCAGATTAGGAGGGTGTTCTATGCAGGACAATCTGAGCATGCAGATGAATGAATTTTTGCCTCTGAGGGATGTGGTGTTCAACACTCTGCGACAGGCCATACTGACGGGGGAGTTAAAGCCCGGCGAGAGACTGATGGAGATTCATCTGGCCAACAAGCTGGGCGTCAGCCGCACACCTATACGGGAAGCCATCCGCAAGCTGGAGCTGGAGGGACTGGTGACCATGATTCCCAGAAGGGGAGCGGAGGTGGCCCAGATCACGGAAAAGAGCATGAACGATGTGCTGGAAGTCCGCCGAGCGTTGGACGCTCTCTGTGTGGAGCTGGCCTGCGAGAGGATTACCGGAGAGGACCTTGCGCGGCTGAAACAGGCCTGTGAGGCCTTTGAGGAGGCGGTGCGGACCAGAGAGATCAAGAAGGTGGCCAGGGCGGATGTGGAGCTCCATGATATTATCGTGCAGGCCACGGGCAATCAGCGTCTGGTGCAGCTGATCAACAATCTGTCGGAACAGATGTACCGTTACCGCTTTGAGTATATCAAGGATATCAGCCAGCATCAACGCCTGGTTGACGAGCACAGGATGATTTACGACAGCATTGTAAAAAAAGACAAAGAGGCGGCAAGTCAGGCCGCCCACGTGCATATAGATAATCAGAAGAAAGCGATTATCGCGCAGATCCGCAGTGAAAAGAAAAAGCGCTGATGCGCGTCACATGTATAAACAGCCTGATCTATGGCAATAACTCTGTGTAGGGAATGCTTCCGCCCAAGGAAGGTATCCCGGAATGGAGTATTGGCTATGGAAAAAATACGGATCGTAAGTCTTGCGTTATGTCTCTGCCT
This sequence comes from uncultured Acetatifactor sp., assembly GCA_910583845.1. Taxonomy (GTDB): domain Bacteria; phylum Bacillota; class Clostridia; order Lachnospirales; family Lachnospiraceae; genus Acetatifactor. Next base: position 27,446 of record CAJUAB010000003.1, on the reverse strand, counting down.
GTATATGGGCTGCTGGGGGCTGGTATACCCCGATATTCTGATCACATCGGACACCTGCAATGTGGTCTGTGAGGATGAAGCGGGGGAGGAAGTGCAGAAACAGGCCGATCAGATGACGGCGCAGCAGATTTATCGTGCCCTGCGGGAGGCGGAACCGGGGCAGGTCCGTTATCGCAGCAGGCTGCTGGAACTGCTGGGAAAAATCTGGAAATCATGAGAAATTCGGGGGACCGAAACAGCGGATAGGAGTAGAAATGACAGTAGAATGGCAACACACGGATAAGAATGCGCCGATTGGTGTCTTTGACTCGGGAGTGGGGGGATTGACGGTGGTCCGGGAGATCATGCGTCAGATCCCCAACGAAAAAATCATCTACTTTGGCGATACGGCCCGGGTGCCTTACGGAAGCAAATCCGGGGAGACAGTGACCCGGTTTTCCAAACAGATTGTCCGGTTCCTGAATACTTTTCAGGTCAAAACCATTGTGGTGGCCTGCAACACGGCCAGCGCCTATGCGCTGGACGAACTGGAGAGGGAGAGCGATATCCCCGTCATAGGCGTGGTAAAGCCCGGCGCCAGGGTAGCCAGTGAAGTCACGCGCAACGGCAGGATCGGCGTGATTGCCACGGAAGCTACGATCGGCAGCAAGATCTATAACCAGTACATAACAAAGCTGAACAAGGACGTGACAATCTATGGGAAGGCCTGCCCGCTGTTTGTCCCCCTGGTGGAGGAAGGATTGTGGGTGGACCCGGTGACGGACGAGATCGCGAAGCGGTATCTGACGGAGCTGATAGACCTGGATATAGATACATTGATCCTGGGGTGTACCCATTACCCGTTGATTCGCTCCACCCTTGGCCGGATCATGGGAGAAAAAGTGACTCTGGTCAATCCGGCCTACGAGACAGCCAGAGAACTGAAAGAACTGTTGGCGCGCAAGGGGCTGCTGGGGGACCATGCGCCTGCGCTGGGGGAAAACCAGTACCAGTTCTATGTCAGCGACATGGCGGAGAAATTTAAGAACTTCGCAAATTCCATCATTAAATATGGGATTTTGTCCGCAAAGACCATACATATTGAGGAGTACTGAGACACGATACCAAGGTATTTTCCGGGACATGCGGGAGAGAGGAAAGATGAAAAACCAGAGAGTGCGGATTTTTTTTCGGATGATGAACAGACCGGCCGGAGATGAGGCTTCCTGGGAAAGCGTCCGGCGCGGCTGCCTGGAGACGGAGGGGGAGTATTATCAGAGAGGGGACGCTCACTACTGCCTGTATGAGGAACAGCCGGAGGGGTGGGAAAAACCGTATAAAGTAATGCTGAAATGGAAGGGCACTGTTCTGGAGAGGCAGATCCGGGGGGAAAAAACGTCCAGGATGGTCTTTGAGCCGGGAAAATGTCACTGTGATTTCTACCATACTCCCTATGGCGCTCTGCTGCTGGAGACGGAAACCCACGGACTGGAAATTACGGAGGAAAGGGACAGGTTTATCCTGGTGCTGGAATATGGGGTCAGACAGGAAGGGCAGTCCGTCTCTGAGAACAGGATGGAAATCCGCATTCTGGGCAAGGGAGAAGACAATCAGGGAATCCACGCCCTGTGAGGGCTTTGAATCCGTAGCAGGCCGTCCGTATTTTGCATATATGGACCAATCCCTGTGCTCTGAGCGGGAGTGTCACAAATGTCTGACTATGGAAGTACGGGGAGGCTGATCATGAAAAGAAAAACCGGTGCGGTATTGATCACCTGTGTGTTGATGCTGTGTGCTGCGGGGACGGCCTTATTGATTGGCGGAGGGAAAAAACCATACAGGAATTTGGATGCGTCTCAGATCAGATCGGCAACGGTACGGCTGACACCGCCGGATGAGACGATTCAGATTGCTGAGATAAAGGAATTGGTTGAATATCTGCAAGATGTGGTTATCTATCAAGAAGACAACTCTTACACAGGGTATAACGGTCAGGGCGTTACTTTCACGCTCACAATGTCCGATGGCACACAGACGCAAATCATGGCATTTAATCCGTTTCTTGTGATGGATGGCATTGGGTACAGAACCAAATATGAACCGTGCGAAGCGCTCAGCAGCTACGCAAATAGATTGCTGAGCGAAGAAAATGCGGATATTAAGTGAAACGGCCGGCATTACGCCGACCGTTTTTGTATGGTTATTTCAAGGGTTTGGCACCGGCTTTTTCTTGAGCGGTCTCCCAGAGCTTTTTAAAGAAGCCCTTCTTTTTCTCCGGCTTTTTCTCGGATTTCCCGTGCAGACCCCTTACATCCAGCACATAGATGCCGCTGACCACTGCCTTAACTTCCTTTTTCACCGGCACATTGTCAAAAATCTTCTCATCACAGATCAACGACATAATCTGGGGCCCGATTTTGGCCTTTATGATGGGCATCTTGGAATTGCGCATGAGCTTCGGCGTCTGGTCAATGACCATCTGTGGAAGTCCGGAGTCCTTGATTTTCATACGCTTTTTGTCAATGATCAGCATAGACAGCGTCTGCTTGTTCTGCTCCAGCATCTCCTGCTGCTCGGCCTGCTTTTTCTGTGCCTTTTTGCCCAGAAAATATAAGAGCACCACTGCGGCTATAAGTACTAAAAGTACCACAAGTATAACAATCTGATATGTTTTCATAAAACATAGCCTCCTGTATTAACGCTTTCCAAACATTGTATCATTCTTTGGAAGTGAAATCAACCAAGTTTTCCTGCTATTTATGATAATTTTAGAGATTTTCCGGGAAAAGTATGCTATAATGAGCCTGGTTCTTTTGATCAGGACGCAGGGGCGCACAATTCCCCGCGCAAAATGGATCAAAGGGAGGACACACAGGGTTTCGGGACTGTGCTGTGGGATACAGAGTGAGGAGATTATGGAAGCGTTTTTGGACAATCTGCGGACGGTGGGAGGATTTGTGTCCGGACACCTGATTCTGTGGAATATGTTGTTTGCGATTGTGATTGTTTTTTTTGAGCGGAAGGAACCAAGGAGCGTGTGGGCCTGGCTCCTGCTGCTGTATTTTATTCCCTTTCTGGGCTTTTTGTTTTATCTGCTGTTGGGGACGGACATGCACAAGCGGAAAATGTTCCGGATGAAGGAAGTGGAGGACCGGCTGAACGAGGAAGTGCGGGGGCAGGAACATCGTCTGCTGAGCCGCCGTCCCGGGGAGAAGGATGAGGAGATTGACCGGTATCGGGATCTTATTATGTACAATCTGGAGAGCTCCGGAGCGATGCTCACTTCCGACAATGAGATCAAAATTTACTCGGACGGAAATGCCAAATTTGACGCGCTGATCGAGGATATGCGCCAAGCCAGAAAATTTATCCATATGGAGTATTATATCATTAAAAATGATGTGTTGTTCCAGCGGATTATCGAGGTACTGAAAGAGAAGGCACAAGAGGGCGTGGAGGTGCGTATTCTCTTTGACAGCATGGGCTGCCGCACGGTCAAGAACAGATTCTGGAGACAGCTTAACAGCTGGGGAATCCAGACGGCGGAGTTCTTTCCCGCGCTGCTGGGCAGGCTGCAGCTGCGCGTCAACTACCGCAATCACCGCAAGATTGTGGTGATTGACAACAAGGTGGGATATGTGGGCGGCTTCAATGTGGGCAAAGAGTATCTGGGTCTGGACGAGCGATTTGGCTATTGGCGGGATACGCATCTGCGGATAGCAGGCGGCGCGGTGTTCGGTTTGCAGCTGCGTTTTATTCTGGATTGGAATTATGCCGCGGAGCAGAATCTGTTCACTGCCGGAAATTATCTGGAGGAGATCAATACCCACAACCAGAAGGGCTGCAAGGTGCAGATTATCAGCAGCGGACCGGATAACACCCAGAAGCAGATCCGGGACAATTATCTGCAGCTGATTCATGGGGCGAAGCGCAGAATCAGCATACAGACGCCCTACTTTATTCCTGACGAGTCCGTGATGAGTGCTTTGATGATTGCCATCCGCTCCGGCGTGGAGGTCCGGGTTATGATCCCCTGTAAGCCGGATCATCCTTTTGTGTACTGGGCAACCTATTCCTATATGGGCGATCTGGTGATGGCGGGGGCCAGCTGCTATACTTATGATGAGGGCTTTCTGCACAGCAAGGGACTGGTGGTGGACGAGGAAGTATTCTGCTATGGTACAGCCAACATGGATATTCGGAGTTTCTCTCTGAATTTCGAGGTAAACGCCGTGGTTTACGACAGGGGCATGGCACAGAAGATGACGGATCTGTTTGCCCGCGATCTGGAGCACTGTTCTCAGGTTACGCAGGAGTCCTATGCCAGCCGAAGCCTGAAAATCCGCGTCAGGGAACAGATCTGCAGGCTTCTGTCACCGCTGCTGTAGCTTCCGCGAGGAAGGGGCAAAGATGGATTCCGGCTATTTTGGACATTTGTATGGGCGTGAAATAAAAAATAAGACTTCCGCTGAGGGATGAATTGTGGTATAAAGGATATTGTATCGCTCAGCCGGGTGGTTCCGGAAAGCGGATAAGCGCAGAACAAAACAGAAAGAGGGAAATATGAATAGAAAAATTGCAATAGTACTGGCGGCATTGCTGGCGTCTGTGATGCTGGGTGGCTGCGGCAGTGAGTCAGGCGCGCTGAAGGATATGAAGGTGGAAAAATATGTGACGCTGGGAGAGTACCGGGGGCTTCCGGCGCAGGCAGCAGCGGTTACAGTGGATGAGACGCAGGAGGCGGAATTGATGAAGGCCCTGTACATGGATTCTGTGACGAAGGAGATGGGCGGCATCACGGACCGTGCAGTTTCCATGGGGGATACGGTCAATATCGACTATGAGGGAAAAAAGGACGGGGTGGCCTTTCCGGGAGGGACGGCCAGCGGAGACTTACTGGAGATCGGTTCCGGTCATTTTATCGCGGGCTTTGAGGAGGGGCTGATCGGTGCCACGCCCGGCGAGACCAGGGATCTGGAGCTGACATTTCCGGAAGGGTATGGTAATGCTGAACTTGCGGGACAGGCCGTTGTCTTTACCGTGACGGTGAATTTTATATTGCCCACGGAGTACAGCGACGAGGTGGTTGCCTCCATCGGCGTTCCGGATATGACCACTGTGGAGGAGATGCGGCAGTTTGTGCATGATTATCTGGAGACGAATGCCAGAAACAATTATCAGGTTACATTGGAAAATGCTTTGATGGATGGTCTGGTGAGCGGATGCGTATTCCAGGAGATTCCGGCGGCAATGCTGGAGAAGTACTACAATAATGTGCGGGCCGGGCTGGAGGCGGACAGCGCATCCAGGGGGATGGATCTGGAGACTTATTGTATATACAATTATAGTATGGGGGCTGATTCTTTCCTGAATCAATACGCGGAGGCGGCAGCGAGGCAGAGCCTTGCGGTACAGGCCGTGGCCAACGCGGAAAATCTGAATATATCGGATGAGGAATTACAGGAGAATCTGGAGCAGTACGCGACCCAGGGAGGCTATGACACAGTAGAGGACTTTCTGGGAGAAGTGGACAGGGAAGAATACAGGGAATTTTTCATGTATGAGAAGGTGCTGGATTTCCTGATCGAAAACGCCAGGATTACAGAGTACTAATCCACATCATCATAATCGCAACATTCCCGGATAAGACACGGACGGACACAGGACGCCGGAAGAGGCAGCCTGGTCATCTGCGGACAGGGCTTCACAATCGTCTGGGGGATGTGTAATGGAAGAGAGTATGCGGAACTCTAAAAAAGGAGGAATAGAACAATGAATCTGACAGACATCAAAACCCTTTACCGCGACACGGCGGCTTACGCGGACAAGGAGGTCACAGTGGGCGGCTGGGTGAGAAACAACCGGGATTCCAAGAACTTTGGTTTTCTGGTAATTAACGACGGTACATTTTTTGAGCCGCTGCAAGTGGTATACAGCGACAGGCTGGAGAATTTTGCGGAGCTTTGTAAGATAAACGTGGGCGCTGCCCTGATCATCAGGGGCACGGTGGTGCTGACCCCTGACGCCAAGCAGCCCTTTGAAATGCAGGCGATTGAGGTGCGGGTGGAAGGCCCTTCCGGCGCGGACTACCCTCTGCAAAAAAAGCGTCATAGCTTTGAGTATCTGCGCACGATTTCGCATCTGCGGCCCCGGACCAACACCTTTCAGGCAGTTTTTCGGGTGCGGTCCCTGATTGCCTACGCGATTCACAATTTCTTCCAGGAGAGGGGCTTTGTGTATGTGCACACGCCGCTGATCACGGGAAGCGACTGTGAGGGGGCGGGAGAGATGTTCCAGGTGACAACTCTGGATCTCCAGAATGTTCCCAGGACGGAGGAAGGCCAGATTGACTTTACCCAGGACTTTTTCGGCAAGTCCACCAATCTGACGGTGAGCGGCCAGCTGAACGGTGAGACCTTTGCCATGGCTTTTAAAAAAATATATACGTTTGGTCCCACTTTCCGGGCGGAAAATTCCAATACGACCCGTCATGCGGCGGAGTTCTGGATGATTGAGCCGGAGATGGCTTTTGCGGATCTGAAGGATGACATGATGCTGGCGGAGAGCATGCTGAAATATATTATCCGCTATGTGCTGGAGAATGCCCCGGAGGAGATGGCTTTCTTTAATCAGTTTGTCGACAAGGGGTTGATTGAACGGCTGAACCATGTGGTAAATTCTGATTTTGGCCATGTGACTTACACAGAGGCTATCGAGATACTGGAAAAGCATAATGAGGAATTTGACTATAAGGTATTCTGGGGCTGCGATTTACAGACCGAGCATGAGAGATATCTGACGGAGCAGGAGTTCAAGCGTCCGGTATTTGTCACGGACTATCCCAAGGAGATCAAGGCTTTCTACATGAAACTGAACGAGGACGGAAAGACGGTGGCCGCCATGGACTGCCTGGTACCCGGCATCGGAGAGATTATCGGAGGCAGCCAGCGTGAGGATCATCTGGAGGTGCTGGAGCGGCGGATGGAGGAACTGGGTCTGAAAAAGGAGGATTATGGTTTCTATCTGGATCTGCGCCGCTACGGGTCTGCCCGCCATGCCGGTTTTGGGCTTGGATTTGAGAGATGCGTCATGTATCTGACAGGAATGGGCAACATCCGTGACGTTATTCCCTTCCCCAGAACCGTGAATAACTGTGAACTATAAGACAGCATATCCCCGGAAAGCACACAGCTGCGAATCAGGCCGCCGGAAGCGGTCTGATGAGGAGCACGGGAAGAGTGCTGGAGGGGATATGCGGAACTATAAGACAGCATATCCCCGGAAAGCACACTGCTGCGAATCGGACCGCCGGAAGCGGTCTGATGAGGAGCACAGGGAAGTGTGCGTGGAGGGGATATGCGGAACTATAAGACAGCATATCCCCGGAAAGCACACTGCTGCGAATCGGACCGCCGGAAGCGGTCTGATGAGGAGCACGGGGAAGTGTGCGTGGAGGGGATATGCGGAACTATAATTAGAAAGGAAATATAATGACAATTAGATCCAGGGTGAAACAACGCGTGATATTTGCGGCGGCGTCAGTATTGGTGTCTTTCACTCTGCTGACAGCCACCATGGATACCTGGGCCACCACAATCAAAGATGTGCAGCAGGCCATTGAGGATACCGAGAACCAACTGGAGGAGATCAATGGCAATATTTCCGATCTGGAGGACGAACAGGATCTGCTGGATGAGCAGATGGAAGACCTGAATGCGGAACTCATCAATATCCTCACCAGCATTGATCTTCTGGAGGAGGATATCGCTCAGAAAAAGGCGGATATCGAAAGGACTCAGCAGGCATATGAGGCGGCGCTGCAGAAAGAACAGGAGCAGGCGGAAGCCATGGCATCGCAGATCCGCTTTATGTATGAGACGGGCGATGACACGCTCCTTACGGCGTTGTTTAGCAGCGCCAGTTTCAGCGAGCTGCTGAACAGGGTTACTTATGCGGAGAGCGTCAACGCATACAATCAGGAGATGCTGAATCAATATGAGGCGACCAGAATGGAAGTGCATGACCTCTGGGACCAGCTGGAAGCCGATAAGGTTTGTCTGGAGACCGACAAGGCGGAGATGGAGGAGCAGAAAGAGTATTGTGATCAATTGCTGGCAAAACTACAGGAAGAGTCTGAGAATTTTGCGGCTCAGATTGCCAGGGCGAAGCAGGAGGCGGCTGCGGCCAAGGCCTTGCTGCAACAGGAAAAAAAGCAGTTGAAAAAACTTCAGGAGGAAGAGCGCAGAAAAGAGGAGGAGAGACGGCGGCAGGCGGCGTTGGCGGCTGCCGCGAAGAATCCGCCCAAGGCGGTTAACAGCACCAATTATACTTCTGTCGTGGAAAACGCTTCCGGAAGTGACAAGGGCAAGCAGATTGCCAAATACGCGCTTCAGTTTGTGGGAAATCCCTATGTGGCGGGAGGCACCAGCCTCACAAACGGCGCTGACTGTTCCGGCTTTACTTACCGCGTATTCCAGGACTATGGCTATGATATTTCCCGGACTTCCTATTCCCAGAGAAGCGACGGGCGGAGTGTGGATTACAGTGAGGCCCAGCCGGGGGATATTATCTGTTATGAAGGGCATGTGGCCCTGTATATCGGGGGAGGGAAAATTGTACATGCCAGTACCCAGAGAACAGGAATCAAGGTCAGCAATGTCAATTACAGACCGATTCTGGCGGTGCGGAGAATTATATAGTTTTTCATCAATGGACCTGCCATAATGACATGGAAGAGGTGTGGATCATTCCTGGATGGTCCGCACTTTTTGCCCATGGCAAATGCTTGATGCGGTAAACCCGAAGCTATGTCAGTATCCCTCAGGATGTTCGGACAGAAAGCGGCGGGACGTGCTCTTGGCAGAGGATTGATTGTAGAAAGGGATTCTCTGATACCATCGCGCGGTGATTGGAAGCGGGAATGATCTTCAACAGGAGGACTTGAAATGAAGTATGAAGCGGAAAAGGTATCGGATATCCAGATTGCCTATATCGGCGGCGGTTCCAGGGGGTGGGCCTGGACATTTATGACAGATCTGGCCATGGAATCCCAGATCAGCGGCACCGTGCGCCTGTATGATATCGACAGAGAGGCGGCAGAGGCCAATGCCATTATAGGAAACAGGCAGAGGCTTCGGGAGGGAGCTTCCGGAGATTGGAATTATGTGGTGAATGACAGCTTGCAGGAGGCTCTGACAGGTGCGGATTTCGTGGTGATTTCCATTTTGCCAAAGACTTTTGACGAGATGGAGGTGGATGTCCATATGCCGGAGCGGCTGGGCATCTATCAGTCTGTGGGCGACACGGCGGGGCCGGGGGGGATGATGCGCGCGCTGCGCACTCTTCCCATGTTTATGGAATTCGGGGAGGCTGTCAGGAAATACTGTCCCGAGGCTTGGGTTATCAATTATACCAATCCCATGACACTGTGTGTGAAGGCGCTGTATCAGGTCTTTCCCCAGATCAAGGCATTTGGCTGCTGTCATGAGGTATTTGGCACACAGAAGGTATTGGCGGCCATTGCTTCCGGAGAGTTGGGATGCGGGCCCATAGACCGGCGGGATATTCATGTCAATGTGCTGGGTATCAATCACTTTACCTGGTTTGACTATGCCAGCTACAAAGGCATGGATTTGTTTCCTGTGTATCAGAAATATATAGATGCCCATTTCGAAGAGGGTTTTGAAGAGGAGGATCATCATTGGATGAATTCCACTTTTGCCTGCGCCCACCGGGTCAAGATGGATCTGTTCAGGCGGTATGGGCTGATCGCGGCGGCGGGAGACCGTCATCTGGCGGAATTTATGCCCGGCGATGAGTATCTGAAAGACCCTGGCACGGTGGCCGGATGGAAGTTTGGATTAACCACGGTGGCCTGGAGAAAAGAAGATCTTCAAAAGCGTCTGGAGCGCAGCCGCAGGCTGGTAAATGGCGAGGAGGAGATCAGGCTGGAACCCACCGGCGAGGAGGGGATACTGCTGATCAAGGCGTTATGCGGCCTGGAGCGGGTGGTGAGCAATGTGAATATTCCAAACTCGGGGCATCAGATAGCCAATCTGCCGGAAACGGCTGTGGTGGAGACCAATGCCGTGTTTGAGAGAAACGCCATACGCCCTGTGCTGGCAGGAACTGTACCGGAGGAGGTGCGTCGGCTGATGATGCCTCATCTGGAAAATCATGAGCGTATCATGCAGGTGGTGCTGGGAGGAAACAGGAACGTGGATCTGGTGGAAGAGGCTTTTCTGCATGATCCGCTGGTAAAAGGGAGAGCCACAAGGGAGCAGGTGCAGGCGCTGGTACGGGATATGATGGCCGCAACTCTGGAGCGTACCTGAGATGCCCGGCCAGATGTGCGTTGCGGCTTTTGAAGGATTTGTGTCAGATGATGCCGCATACCGGGCTGTGTAATCTGGTTCGGACACAAATATCACGCAAATTCAGGCGCGCGGATGACAGGAATGCTTTTTGGGACGCGCACTTAAACCAGAGTCATAGAATCCTTAGAACTTCAGGAGGAGGTACAAGGTTGTGAAGATTATCGTTGCGGGAGATGGCAAGATGGGTTCCACTTTGACCCGGCAGCTTGCCCTGGAAGGGCATGATCTGACCTTGATTGATGCCAATTCAAGGGTGTTGGAGAGTACGCAGGAGCGGTATGATGTGATGGTGATACAGGGGAATTGCGCCACCATGGATGTACTCCAGCAGGCGGGGGTCAAAGAGGCGGATTTGCTGATTGCCATGACGGGAGCGGACGAGATTAACCTGTTGTGCTGCATGACAGCTCATGCCATGAATTCCCGTCTCCATACCATTGCGCGGGTGCGGAATCCGGAATACACCCAGCAGATTTATAAAATGCAGGATATGTTCGGACTGTCCATGGCTGTCAATCCTGAGAGGCAGGCGGCGATAGAAATCAGCAGGCTGCTGAAATATCCGGGATTCCTGAAAAGAGACACTTTCGCCAGAGGCAGGGTAGAGCTTGTGGAACTGAAGCTGAGTGAGCAGAGCAAACTTTGTGATGTGGCGTTGAACGATATGAACAATATCGTCAAATGTAAGATTCTGGTGTGTACTGTCCTGCGAAATGGCAAAGCAGTGGCTCCGGACGGTAATTTTGTGCTTCGTGAGGGGGACAGGATTTTTGTGACGGCTCCCAGCAATGAACTGGCTGTTCTGCTGCGGAATCTGGGGATTATCACACACAAGGTAAAGAGGGTGCTGGTGTGCGGCGGCGGCCGCGTCTCGATCTATCTTGCGAAGCAGCTGGAGAAAAGCGGTATTACGGTACAGATTGTGGAGCAGGACCCGCAGCGGTGTGTGAGCCTGGCCGCTTTGCTTCCTCATGCCAAAATTATTCAGGGAGATGCCAGCAGCGAGTTTTTGCTGGAGAGTGAGGGAATCTCGAATTGTGACGCTCTGGCCACGTTGACAGGCATAGACGAACTGAATATGATTATTTCTCTCTATGGCAGCAGCTGCGGCATACCGCAGATCATTACAAAGCTGGGGCGCATGAACAATAAAAATATTCTGGAGAATCTGTCTCTGGGAAGCATTATCAGCCCCAAGGAATTGTGCTGTAATATCATTGTCCGCTATGTGCGTGCCATGCAGAATCAGACCGGAGCAGCCAGAACGGTTTATTCGATCGCAGACGGACAGGCGGAGGCCATGGAGTTTCTGGTGGACGAGCATACCCAGCATTGCGGAAAGCCGCTTAAGCAGCTCAGACTCAAGAAAAACGTGCTGGTGGCCTGCATTACCAAAGGTGTTCAGCAGGAGATTCCCAATGGTGATTCCTCATTCAATCAGGGTGATACGGTGATTATTGTGACCAATGGAGACAGGGTTATTTATCAGTTGAACGATATTTTCGAGTGATGCTGATATGCGCGGAAAGCCGCCGAATTTGCGCGGCAGGTCCGGGAGAAGGCGCTCCCGGAAAAGAACAGGTTGTCCCGGGAACGGACAGATGGAGACAGAGACAATGAACTACAAGATGATGGGTAAATTTATCGGTTTGCTTCTGATGGTTGAGAGCATTTTCATGTTACCGGCGCTGGTGATCAGTCTTTGTATGAGAGAATATGGTTCCGTTATTGGCTTTACCGTTACGATTGTGGTCCTGTGGGGACTGGGGGTGCTGCTCAGACTTCTTTGCCGCAAAGCAAAAAAGAGTTTTTTTGCCAAGGAAGGGCTGGTATGTGTGGGGCTGGGCTGGCTGATTATGAGCCTGTTGGGCTGCCTGCCTTTTTTTCTGTCGGGAGTGATTCCCAATTATGTAGATGCTTTGTTTGAAATTGTGTCAGGCTTTACTACCACAGGGGCTTCTATACTGGAACAGATAGAGGGACTGCCCTATGGGATACTGTATTGGCGCAGTTTCAGCCACTGGCTGGGCGGTATGGGCGTACTGGTATTTCTGCTGGCTATTCCGCTGGGAGGCGAGGGGGGCAGCGGCTTTACCATGCACTTGCTGCGGGCGGAGAGCCCTGGTCCCAATGTGGGCAAGCTGGTGCCCAAGATGAAGCAGACGGCACAGATCCTGTATATTCTTTATATTGCGTTGACTGTACTGAATATATTCTTTCTGCTGATAGGGGGGATGCCGGTGTTTGACGCGGTCTGTACGGCGTTTGGAACGGCAGGCACAGGTGGATTCGGCATAAAGGGGGACAGTATTGCGGGGTATAGCCCCTATATTCAGAATGTCTGTACCGTCTTCATGCTTCTGTTCGGAGTGAATTTCAGCTGTTACTATCTTCTGCTTCTGAGGCAGGTAAAAAGTGTGCTTAAAGACGAGGAGCTGCGGATTTATCTGGGGATCATCCTGTTCAGCATCCTGTTGATTGTCTGGAACCTGCGGGGATATTATGATACCCTGGAGGAAACCGTGCGGCATACAGCGTTTCAGGTGGCCAGCATTGTCACCACCACAGGTTATGCCACTACGGATTTTGATCTCTGGCCCGGATTCTCCAAGGCAATTCTGATGTTTTTGATGATTATCGGAGCCTGCGCGGGAAGTACGGGAGGCGGCTTCAAATGCGGCAGGGCATTGCTGGTGGTAAAGAATATGCTGCGCAGTGTACGCCAGCTGATCCGTCCTCAACGGGTACAGGTGGTGCGGATGAACGGACAGGCAGTGGACGAGAAAGTTCTGGCAAACACCAACACTTATGTGACGGCCTATGTGATTATTATTGTAGCCAGTTTTTTGCTGATATCGGTGGACGGCTTTTCCATAACGACTAATCTCTCCGCAGTCCTGGCCTGCTTTAACAATATCGGACCAGGTTTTGAGGCAGTGGGGCCCACATGCAGCTTCGCTTCCTATAGTCTCTTTTCCAAACTTGTGCTGATCTGGGATATGTTGGCAGGCAGACTGGAAATCTTTCCGGTTCTGATCCTGTTTTCACGGACTACCTGGAGACAACGGTAATTCGACAATGTATGGCCAGTTTAAACAAAAGCGGCATATCAAAGACCATCCGGTATGCCGCTTTGCCGTCTATTTCTGAAGGCTTTTCAATCTTTTGTTCTCCTGAAGCAATTGCTCAATTTCCCGGGCTTGTTGCGCTAACTGTTGGTTGGCTTTATCCCTCTCGTGGATGGCTTCATTCAGTTTATGCGAGGTTTCATCCAGCTTGAGCGAAGTCTCATTCAGCTCAAGTGAAGTCTCCTCTAATTTCTGGGAAGCGGCATTCAGATTCTGAACGGCCTCCTCTTTTGCCTGGACAGCCTTATCTCTTGCCTGGACAGCCTCATCTCTTGCCTGAACGGCCTTATCTCTTGCCTGCATTGCCAGTTCTCGTTCTCTCCGTATTGTATTCATCTCTCTTATATGCTTCTCCCTTGCTTTGCACTGCTCTCTGATGGACTCGTCGGCAGTGAGTTCGTATATGGTTTCAACCGCGTCTTCCAGTATAGGATTCTGGTTTGCTAACATAATGAGTTCCTCCCATGTGGCGGCTTTGAAGAGGGAAGCCCAGTAGTCAATCTTCCATTCCCGGTCTTCCTGTGTAGCCAGTTCTATATGTTTTAAGTTTACCACACTCAGAGTGAATTTGTCAGTAAAAATATGTTGGTTTTTCACATTCATCATCTTATAGGTAGCGTAGAACTCGGGATACTGCGGGAACAGCAAAAAATCCAGAAAGCCGATATGTATGGTGGGTCTGGCGTTGATGTAATCCTCTCCTCTTGACAGCTGGTCAAAGTTGCGGCACAGGTATGTCATGGCTCTCTCCGGCCAGTTTTCATAACCCACAATCTGCATTTCCAGGTTGATCAGTATCCGGTTATTCAGCAGGACATTGATATCCAACACAAATATTTTGCTGTCAAAATCCTCGGTGAGGGCCTCCCCCAGCACAATGGGGTTTCTGATCTCCACGCTTTCTATTTCATCCGGGCGCAAATGAAGCAGTGAGCAGATGAGCTGTTTCAGCACATTTTTGTTTTTCTGCAGCAGTGCCTTGAACATATAGTCATTGGTAAGGGGATGCGGCAGCCGTCCGGTGGCCTGTAGATATCGCGGGCTTCCGGACGATGTTTCACGGGTAGTTTGATTCATAGGCATGTCTCCTTTTTCATTTACGGCTCCCTGCCAAGTCCGCTTTCTGCCCAATCGGCGTTTGAAATATGGATAGCTTGCACAGAGGGAACCGTCAGCTGGTCTGGCGGATGTCCAATGATTGGCGGATTATTTAAGTAAAAAAGAGAACAAAAAACACACCTGAAAATGGATAAAAGCAATCCGGGAAATCAATGGCAAAACGCCAGAAAATGAATAGTGTCCATATCGATTGATATGGACACAGTATAGCAGATATGAGAACATAAAGCAAGCGGTTTTGTCAGATTTTTTATCTTATACTTCCGCGATTAACTCCACCTCACACAACACATTCCTGGGCAGGGTTCTCACCGCCACACAGGAGCGGGCCGGCCTGCCGGTGAAATACTGACCGTAAACCTCATTAAACGCGGCAAAATCGTCCATATCCGCCAGAAAACAGGTGGTCTTCACTGTCTTTTCATAGGAAGATCCCGCCGCTTCCAGCAGAGCGCCCAGATTCTTCATGACCTGATGGGCCTGTTCGGTGACGGTAGTGCCCGACACTTCTCCGGTGACAGGATCTAAAGCGATCTGCCCGGAGGTATAGAGCAGCCCATTTGCCACAAATCCCTGGGAATAGGGGCCGATGGCAGCGGGAGCGTTAGGGGTTGAAATCTGTTTCATAGATAAATCCTCCTTATTTTATGTTTCGCCTCTGCGCAGTGAATCCCCGCGGAGAAGAAAATTCTTTTCCAGGGGAGACACAGCCGCGACTTTCATTCAGTATATCACACAGAAGCAAAAAAAGCCATCTATACTACAATTTAGTACATTTACTATGAAGTCCGCCGGGTCTAGAATAGCCTTATTCAGTGCGGGATATGCGGGGCATGGGCCCACAGAGTATGGCCTGCAAAGGAGGAGAAAACTGTGAAAAAGAAGCGAAATCCAAAGCTGGCGTGGCTTTGGGAAAACATGAAGGGGTACCGGGCGCTGTATGCGGCCAGCCTGCTGGGGACGGTGGTGTACAGTGTCATGCATCTGGTAGTCCCCTACATGTCCCAAAGCATCATTGACCTGTTCCTGAGCGGGGAGCAGGCGGCGGAGAATCTTGCCACAAAGCGGGAGCTGTTCTGGGAACTGGTCATCGCCATGGTGGCGCTGACCTTCGTGAGGACGACCATCGTCTATCTGTCCTGTATGGGCGGAGAGGCCACATCCCAGAAGGTCCTTTACAAGATCCGCATGTATCTTTTTGACAAGATTGAAAGGCAGGATATGCATTTTTACGCCACCTACCGCACCGGCGATCTGATGACCAGAATGACCGGCGACCTGGACGCGGTGCGGCATATGATCGCCTGGGTCATCCGTACCATAGTGGAATCCCTGGCCCTGATGGGTGCCACGGCGGCATATTTTTTCTACATGGACTGGCGTCTGGCGCTTTGTATGTTCGCCATCGCTCCTTTCATTTTCCTGATCATCATCCTGTTTAAGAACAAGGTAGCGCCCAGGCACAGGGCTCTGCGGGAAAAGCTGGCGGAGATGAACACCATCTCACAGGAGAATATCTCCGGCAACCGGGTGGTCAAGGCATTTGCCAGAGAAAAATATGAGATCGAAAAATTTGACGCGTGCAACACATCCTATTCCCAGACCAACCAGAAGACGGCGCTGACCTGGCTGACCTACTATCCCTATGTGGAGTCCGCGGCCAATCTGATGCCGGTACTGCTGCTGCTGGTGGGCGGCATCTTTCTGATCGGAGAACAGATCACCATGGGAGAATATGTGGCGTTTTCCGGACTGATCTGGGCAGTTGCCAATCCCATGCGGCAGCTGGGCAGTATCATGAATGAGTTTCAGCGGTTTTCCGCAGCCTCCGACAAGGTTATGGAGATCTATTATTCGCAGCCGGAGATCGTGGATAAACCGGATGCCATTGACAGACCGGAGCGGTTCAGGGGCAGTATCGAGTTTAAGAATGTGAGTTTCCAATATGCGGACGGTAAGCTGCCCGTGCTGCACAACGTGAGCTTTACGGCCCATCCGGGTGAAACCATAGCGATAATGGGCGAAACCGGATGCGGCAAGACTTCCCTGATCCAGCTGATCCCCAGGTTCTATGAACCCACGGAGGGGGAGGTGCTGGTGGACGGCATCCCGGTGCAGGATATGAAGCTGCGTCAGCTGCGGAGCAATATCGGCCTGGCAACCCAGGATGTGCTGCTGTATTCCGATTCCATTGACGGCAATATCGCTTTCGGGGACAGTCACATTACCCCGGAGCAGGTGGTGAAATTTGCCAGGTATTCGGCGGCTTCCGATTTTATAGCCCGTATGCCCGAAGGATATGACACGATTGTGGGCGAGCGGGGTGTGGGCCTCTCCGGCGGACAGAAACAGCGGATCTCCCTGGCCAGAGCGTTGGCGGTGCGCCCGGCGATCCTGATTCTGGACGATACCACTTCGGCGGTGGATATGGAGACGGAGAAACAGATTCAGCACAGCCTGAATGAACTGGATTTCCCCTGTACCAAGATTATTATCGCCCAGAGGATATCCACCACAAAATACGCGGATAAGATCCTGGTTCTGCGGGATGGGCGGATCACCGAATCCGGCAGCCACGAGGAACTGATTGCGAAGAAGGGCTATTACTATCAGGTAGTGCAGCTACAGACCGGGCAGGATGACGATGAGCAGCACGGCGCCGGGAAATGTGTTTTATGTAAAGAGGAGGTGTAGAGATGGCCAGAAGAAATACATACCGGGAAGACGAAGTGTTGGAAACCCCCTTTGATTTTCACCATCTGCTGCGGGCTTCCGCCTATATCAGAAAATATATGGGAAGGATGATCCTGGCGTTCGCGCTCAGCGCCATCGGCGGCATCACGGCGCTGTTCGGGCCCATGCTGACACAGAAAGCGCTGGATGAGGCCATTCCGGACAAGAATCTGCGCATGCTGGTAATTCTGGTGCTGATCCTGATAGGCACTTACGCGGTCAGCGTCATTTTCACCACCGTACGTTCCCGGATCATGGTAAAGGTGGGGCAGGGAATTATCTACGATATCCGCAAGGATCTGTTCGCGCATCTGCAGATGCTGCCCTTCCAGTACTATGATGACAGACCTCACGGTAAAATACTGATCCGGGTGGTAAACTATGTAAATTCCGTATCGGATATGCTGTCCAACGGACTGATCAACGTGGTGCTGGAGATACTGAACCTGGTTTTCATTGTGGTTTTCATGTTCCTGGTGGATGTGAAGCTGTCCCTGGTGGTTATGGCCGGTGTACCGGTTCTGGCGGCATTTATGCTGTATATGAAAAAGCGCCAGAGAAAAGCGTGGCAGCAGGTTTCCAATAAGAACTCCAATCTCAATGCCTATTTGCAGGAAAATATTGTGGGGGCAAGAATTACGCAGATCTTCGTCAGGGAGGACGAGAATGTGGAGACATTCAGCATTCTGGCGGACCGTTGCAGAGGAGCCTGGATGCAGGCGGTAAAATTCAGCAACCTGGTGTGGCCCGGCATCGACAATATTTCCGTATGGGTCCGGGCGGCGGTGTTTATCGTGGGCCTGCTGGTCATGGGACCGGAGAATGTGAAGCTGGGCGTAATAGTGGCCATCACTTCCTATGCCTCCAGATTCTGGCAGCCGATTATGAATCTGGGTAATATATTCAACAACTTTATCAACAATATAGCGTATCTGGAGCGCATTTTCGAGACCATGGATGAGCCGGTGACAGTGGCGGACGAGGAGGGGGCCATTCCCATGCCGCCCATCAGAGGGCAGGTAACCTTCGAGCATGTGACATTTGCCTATGAGGAGGGCAAGGATGTGCTGAAAGACTTGTCCTTTACCGTGGAACCCGGCGAGAGCGTCGCGCTGGTAGGGCCCACGGGGGCGGGCAAGAGCACCATCGTGAATCTGGTTTCCCGGTTTTATAATGTGAATGGGGGCACCGTGCGGATTGACGGTCAGGATATTTCCAAGGTGACGCTGGAATCCCTGCGCTCCCAGATGGGCATAATGCTGCAGGACAGCTTTATATTTTCCGGCACGATTGAAGACAATATCCGCTATGGCAAGCTGGATGCCACTATGGAGGAGATCAGAAGGGCCAGCGAGACAGTGTGCGCGGAACCTTTTATAAACGCCATGCAGGATGGGTACCAGACAGAGGTGAAGGAGCGGGGTTCCAGGCTTTCCCAGGGACAGAAACAGCTGATCTCCTTCGCGAGGACGCTTTTGTCAGATCCCGCGATCCTGGTGCTGGACGAGGCGACTTCCAGCATTGACGTGCAGACCGAGCGGGCGCTGCAGCAGGGACTGAATGCCATGCTCAAGGGCAGGACTTCCTTTATCATAGCGCACAGACTGTCCACCATCAAGAACTGTGACAAGATCATGTATATTGATCAGGGCGGCATTATGGAGTGCGGCACACATGAGGAACTGATGGCAAAGAAGGGATACTATTACAGACTGTATACGGCACAGATGGAAGATATCGCATAGAAAATAGGATTTGTTTCCGGGGCGGCATATTGCCGGCCCGGATTTTCTGATTGTGGAAGATATACTCTGACTCTGGAATTTGTGAAATGATAATTGCACTGCACAGGGTCACAGGGCTTTTCCCTCATTTTCGAGTCAAAAGTACAATTCGCTGAGATATTCCAAGCGGGCACTGCCCGAAAAATGCTGTTTACTTCCCGAAAAAAATAGGGTAAAATAGCTGTGTCAAGGGAGAAGGAGGATCGGGCAGAGCAGGCCAGGGGATAGCTAAACATGCTCCAGGCCGCCGCGATGCGGGCGGTCCGGAGCAGACAGGCATTTTCGGGAGAGGTGACAGACACGAGATGGCGGAAAAGATGAAGATAGCCGTGGTGGAGGATGAGAAAATACACGCTGATATGCTCATCCGCTTACTGGAAGCATGGCTCAAGGAGAATAAAGTGGATTTCTGCATCCGGGAGTTTCCTGACGCGGCGGCTTTTTTGTTTGACTGGGAGCAGGACCAGTCCTGGAACGTTCTGTTTTTTGACATACAGATGCCGGGACTGAATGGAGTGGATCTTGCCAGGAGAATCCGGAAGGAAAACAGGCGGATTGCGCTTGTCTTTGTCACGGGGGTGACAGATTATCTTCTGGAGGGGTATGAGGTGGAGGCCCTGCACTACCTGATCAAGCCTGTGGAAGCGGAGAAAATCGCGTCCTGCATGGAGCGCGTTTCCGCCCGTTATCACGAGCGGGAGAAACGGGAGGCGATCCTGACCCAGGCCCGGGAACTGGTGGGCGGAGAGACAAACAGCCGCGTCACTTTGCGTCTTATGCCGGAAGATATCGTATATATTGAAGCGGCGGTCCATAACACGGAGCTTCACACGAAGGAGAAGTGCTATGTCGTCAGAGAGGGCATCAATATATGGAAGGAACGGCTCCCGGAGGAGGCGTTCTGTTGCTGCCACAGATCCTATCTGGTAAATATGCTCTATGTGGCGCATCTGGAGAAAGAGGCGGTGATTCTGGATGACGGCCGGCAAATTCCCCTGAGCAGAAAAAACAGCAAGGCTGTGAACCAGGCGTTTATACGCTTTTACAGCAGAAAGAAGACGGAAGGGATCTAGTGCTTCATCCGGCACTGGCAGTGGAATTACTGGCCGGATAGAGCGCTAAGCGCTAATCATGAATTACAGAGTGTTTATCGGATTGGGAATTGCGGGCGTTATACTGCTCGCGTTCCTGTGCTGCGTCGTGTTCGCATGGCTGATGAACCGGAGAATGGCGGCGTATCAGAACGATCTGGCGGAAAAGCATTATGAAGAGGTGGAGAACATGTACCGGCAGATGCGGGGCTGGAGGCATGATTACAAGCATCATATCCAGACGATGAAAGCCCACCTGGCCATGGGGCAGTATCAGGAACTGGACGAGTACCTGCGGGATCTGGACACGGATCTGACGGAGGTGGATACCGTACTGCGGACGGGCAATGTGCGTGTGGACGCCGTGCTGAATGCCAAACTGGCTGTGGCCAAGGCAAGGGGAATCCATGTGAACGCCAAGGCGGTGGTACCCCGGGCAATGAGAATCAATGAGGTGGACCTGTGCGTGATCATCGGCAATCTGCTGGACAATGCCATGGAGGGCTGCGGGGAGACGGCAGCGGAAGATCGTTTTATACGTGTGTATATCGAGGTGCTAAAAGAGCAGTTATATATTTATATTTCCAATTCCATGGCGAATCATATACGCAGGGAAGGGGGACAATATCAGTCGGTCATTTTTTGCGGACAGTTCAATACATGCCTGTCTGTTTCGCTCCCTGCTCCTGCGTTTGCTCTCGTTTGATTTCTCCCTCTGTATCTTCTTGGCACAAGCAGGACAATACTTCGATATGCCAGAGCGGGGAACATATTCAACACCGCACACCGTACAATTCTTAGGCTTTAACGCAGTCCACCGCTTTGTCGGTGTGATATGTAATTCACCGACAAAGCCGATGAATTTATAATAAATCTTGATTTCCTGCCGCACCATTCCGTCTGTAAGTTTCTCACGTTCCGAAACAAGTATCTTGTCTATAAGTGCGTTTATGATGGTTGCGTCCAGTTCCTTAATGCCTTGATAGTTGCGGATTAGGGAGAGGAAATCACGGACACCCTGCGTCTTCTCATAGCTGTCGCTGAGCGTTTCCGTTACCTCTTTCAGCCTTGCTTCAATTTCAAGCTGTTCTTTCTGGTATTTTCCCGACATCATCTCAAAATTCCGCTCGGTAATACGCTCCATCACCTTATCTTCATAGAGTGAGGAAAACAGCCTGTCCAGTTCTGCAAGGCGTTTGTTCAGTTTTCTTTGCTCCTTTTCCAGTGCCTTTGCCTTGCTCTGGTCTGTTTCCGTGAGCCGCTTTTCAATCGCCCTCACTGCCTTTTCATCATTGACTGCCATATCCGCAAATCGGTTGATGTCGGTGAGGACAGCGTTGAACAAGTCCCTCGCTTCAATGCTGTGTGCGGTACACATGATATTACCGTATCTGCCATAATTATTGCAGGAATATTGTACGCAGTCGATGATGTCGGGGCGTTTCCTCCTGTTGGCACTCATAGCCCGCATCGCATAGCCGCAGTCCGCACACTTAATAACGCCTGCAAAGATGTTCTCAAAGCCGCCCTTGTTTTCTGGTAATCTGCGGCTTGTAATAAGCTGCTGTACGGTATCAAATTCCTCCTGCGTGACTATCCCCTCATGGGTGTCTGGTATCACTTCCCATTCTTCGGGCAGCTTAGAGGGGCGTTTCTTGCTTTTCATGTTGGCGGCAATCCGCTTGTAGCCTGCAAGGTTTCCCGCATATATCGGGCTTCTTAAAATGCCCCTTACGCTGTTCTCGCTCCAAATATAACGGTTCTCCTCATTCTCCTCAAAATACCTCTCATAGCCTGTTGCCCCCTGCTCCGCCGCATAAGCGGCGGGGCGTAAGATATGCTGTTTGTTGATGTGCTTGCGGATTTTGGCGATTCCGTTGCCCGCTAACGCAAGGTCAAATATTTCCCTTACCACATGGGCAACTTTGTCATCTATCAGCAGATGGTTGTGGTCGGCGGGGTCTTTGACGTAACCGTATGGTGCTGTCGTCCCCATGAATTTCCCCTGCTGAAACCTCGCTCGGTACGCCGATTTTATCTTGACCGACACATCGGCGGAATACATTTCGTTTAGGATGTTGCGGAAAGGCGTGATGTCCATAGCGGATTTATTGAGCGTGTCCACGCCGTCATTGACCGCTATATACCTCACATTATGCTCTGGGAAAAACACTTCCAGATACAGTCCGCAATCAAGATAGTTCCTCCCCAGACGAGATAAATCTTTCGTGATAACGCAGTTTATCAGACCGCTTTCAATGTCCTTAATCATGTTCTGGAAACTTGGTCTTTGGAAATTTGTACCAGAGTAACCGTCGTCCACATACGTTTTTGCTAAGTGCCATCCCTGCTTTTTCACATAATCCGTGAGGATGGATTTCTGTGTCGCAATGCTCGCACTCTCGTTATCCGTGCCATCGTCTTTTGACAAGCGGCAGTACATGCCGACTTCATAAATCTTGTTCTCCATTCTTATTCCTGCCATACTGTAAAACCTCCATATCTGTCCTATCTGTTTTCATGTTCCATTGCGTACATTCTAAGCGGACAGCCCCTCATTGTCGAAGGTGTCGCCCTCGGCAATCTTCTTCCGAATATCCTCGGAAATAATCGGGATAAACGCTTCTGTGACTGTCTGCGTGCCGACATATTCACGGCTGATTATCATCTGAACTGGTGCTTTCGGCACGATACGCTTTCTCTTTTTATCTGCTTTCTTATCCTCGCCCATACTTAAATCTTCCTTTCCAGACAGGGCAGGAGAACGTCTGGAAACGCCCCGCCCTGTCAATCAGATACCATCAATCCCCGCTGTTTACTTCTTTCTGTAATGCTTCAAGGAGTGCTGCTGCTTCATCAGCGTTCAACGTGATACCCTTTCCGCACTTCTCACGGTTCGGGGAAAAGCTGCGGATGTCATATTTCGGCTCTCTTCCGTTCCATGAGATAAGATTGATTTCTTTTGTGTAGCCGCTGTCGCCCTTAGACAATACGGCGATTTCCTTTACAATCTCATACTGGATTTCTTTCATTCTTCATACCTCAATTTTCTGCATTTACCTCCCGAAAAGAGAAGATTAGCGGCTGTCCCTGCCCCGTTTCCTCTGCAATTCACGCTCCAAAAGTTTAATGATGGTTTCCTCCATCTGCTTCGGCGTTGTGTTCTTCGGAAAATACTTTTTCAGCTTGCTTGTGTTGATTTTCAAGGTTTCTTTCTGGTTTCCCTTTTCCTCCGTCATAATTGCAAATATCGTATCCATGTCAAGCCGCCCGCTCTGGCTTAGGCTTTTCATCCGCTGTGCCTGTGAGAGTGAGGGCGTTGCTTCTTCGCTCTCCATCGTGGCAAAGAGGTTTTCCTGCTCGTCTTTCTTCAAAAAGGACAGTTCCACCGCAGGCGTGAGGGCGATTTTCCCCTCGTCCACCATCTGCAAAATCGGCGGTATCAGTTCCGTCAGGCGGATAAAACGCTGCACGGTCATCCTGCCCACGCCGAAGCCCTGTGCC
The DNA here is from genome assembly GCA_910583845.1 of uncultured Acetatifactor sp. GTDB lineage: Bacteria > Bacillota > Clostridia > Lachnospirales > Lachnospiraceae > Acetatifactor. The sequence continues at coordinate 3,732 of CAJUAB010000003.1, read as the reverse complement.
ACCTTGTCGTCCGTCCGCAACTTCGTCACAACTTGTGACGAGGTTAAGTCTGTGCGGAAACCCTGCCGCTTCATGGCTTCGGATTTCATCTTGTAGGCAAACGCCCGCTCGCTCGGCAGGATATTCTCACGCTGTAAATTACTGTCTACAAGGGTGATGATGGCTCGGTCACGGTCTAAGGGCAGGACAAACGCAGGCACGGTATTTATCCCTGCAAGTTCAGACGCACGGACACGCCGCTGCCCTGCAATCACTTCATAGCCGTTCCCGTCCTCTTTCGGGCGTGTGATTATCGGCGTGACAATGCCAAATTCCTTGATGCTTTCCGCTAATTCTGACAGCGTTTCATCCTCTGCCACATGAAACGGATTGTCGGGAAACGGGTACAAGTCTTTGGTCTTTAACACCTTAAAATCCTGTTTCTTCATTCACATATCTACCTTTCTTTCGCTCTGCTTTTATGGTTTTTCTGCAATTCTTCCAACACTTCGGGCGGTATCTTTGAGAGCAGCCGCCCCATCTGCTCGTTGGTTCTCTGCAACTCAAATATCTTCTGGTTCGCTTTCTGCACCTTTAGTTCCTGCTCATACTTTTCATCACGCATACGCCCCGCATAGTCTGATTCCTGCCCGATTTGCTCCTTTAGGCTATTGATATAGGCACTCTGCTTACTGATTTCCTTTGAGAATTTCTCCACGTCTGGGAGCCATGCCGCAATCAGTTCCAGAGCCTTGTCACGCTTCTTCCCTGCATTAAAGGCGTTGATGTCGGACAGTGCAGACACAATTTCCTCATACTGTTTATCAAGCCTGCCGCCCAACTTATAGAGCCATGTGGGGACATGTTTCCGCTTCGTTTCCATTGAGGACTGACCTCTTTCAAGCTGATTCCACCGTGAGGACATCCGCTCATGGTAGGCGGTCTGCCATTCGGACAGGCTCTTTTGATTGCCTAAAATTGTTTTGGCAGACAGCTTATTGTCTGGTGTAATCGGCACAAAACAGAGGTGCATATGCGGCGTTCTCTCGTCCATGTGGACGACTGCGGAGAGGATATTTTTCTCCCCGACACGCTCTGAAATGAAATCCAGAGCCATCGTAAAATACGCTTTCTGTTCTTTGGGCGGCAGGCTGTTCATAAATTCTGGCGAAGCCGTGATAAGCGTTTCCACCATCATCACGCTATCTTTCCTCGTCCTGCACCCTGCTTCGGCTACCATGCGGTTAATCTCTTTCTTGTAGGTGTACCTCGGCGGATTCACAAGATGGTAGTTATCTTTCGAGCGTTCCATATCTATATCTGGATTGCTTTTATAGGCTTCTTTTTTACGCTCGTTGTGGCGTTCGCAAGCCGCAACGCCGCCCGCTTTGCGTTTCTGGAAACGCAGGATTGCATAGGGCATAATTCATCATCTTCCTTTCTTCGGCGGGTAAACTGCCCTTTGGGTGACAGCGGTGACGGCGGTGACAGCAGTTTTGGGATACCCCCTACCGACTGCCTCAACTGTCACCCTTATTCCCTGCATGACGGTCATGTCGATGATGACGGTGTTTTTGGAATACCCCCTCGCAAGAGCCGTCACCGTCATGCTGCCATTCTTTTATCCGAAGCGTGGAGCGTAGGATAAGCAGGGCGTAAGACCTGCCATAAGGGAGTCCAGAGGGAACGTCTGGCACACGACTTTGCAGGGCAAAGTGTAGTGTGTTACACCCTGTAAACGCAGTCGGAAAAATCGGAAGGATTTTTCTGACCGCAGGGGTGGTTTTACACGCCGAAAAGGGCGGGTAAATCCTACGCCTGCACTTTGCGTTTACGGGGTGTTCTCCCGCAGGGATGACAGCGGCAGGGTATCCTAAAATCACTGTCACCGCCGTCACCGCTGTCACCCGCAGGGCAGAGTCGCCAGCTTTACACGGCTTTAAGCGTCAATGACAGTAACAGGGGGTATCCCAATATCGCTGTCACCACCGTCACCGCTGTCACCCGCCCGCTTTGCAAGCGAAATCTGCCTGCCGTGTTTTTTGCGGCTGTACTGATAAACGATATGGTTCTCATTTAAAAATGTGGTGCGGTATTCATTGAGCCATTTCGTAATCACCGTGGGTATGGTTTCCGTTTCCCTCATAGCGGCTAACAGCTCCGTTGCCGTGCCTGCCCATTCTTCCTTATCCCTCATAAAATCCACCAACCGAAAAAGGACGTCTGGTATCGTTTCTTTCGCAAGCTGCTCCTGCGTTTTTCTCTCCACAAGTTCCCAACTGCAATCACGGAAACGCAGCGTGTATTCCTGATAGGGCGTGTCCCTGCCCGTCACATACAGCTTGGCGGTGTCGGATGCCCGTTTCTCCTTTTCCAGAACAAAGGTAGCGTCCGCACTCCCCGTTAAGCCTGTCGTCCCAGACACCTTGTTGAACACATCGCTGTCATTCTGCTTTCGGATGTGGTGTACGACAATGACCGCCAATGAATGCCTGTCGGCAAAGTCTTTGATTAGTGAGATGTCCCCATAGTCGCTTGCGTAGGCATTGTCTTTTGAAGCTGTACGGACTTTCTGCAAAGTGTCAATGACAATAAGCCTGCTGTTTGGGTAATCTTTCAGATAATCTTCAAGCTGCACGATAAGACCGTCTGACAGCTTGCAGCTTGCCACGGCAAAGTGAAGCCGCCTGCTCGCTTCGTTCGTCAATCGGAACAGCCTGTCCTGTATACGGCAGAACGTGTCCTCAAGGCAGAGGTAAAGCACGTCGCCCTCCATTGTCGGCATATCCCACAAGGGAAGTCCCTGCGACACGCATAAACATAGCTTCAGCATGAGCCAGCTCTTTCCTATCTTCTGTGAGCCGCAGAACAGCGACAAGCCTGTGGGGATAAGGCTGTCCACCACAAAGGACGGCTTCTCAAGCGGTTCATAAAGGAGCGTTTCGGCGTTGACTGTCTGTAACTTCTGCATGGCTTTCCTCCTTTCGGGCGGTGTTTTTGTTTTCGTTGCACATAGGCGTTGACCTCCTTAAAAATAGATTTACTCCCACGAAGAAAAAGTGAGAGTATGTAATGCCGCCAATCCCACACAAATAAAAAACAGATTTCTTTTTCGGGCGGTGTCGGTCACGGTTGGAGATACTTCCTCATTTCCGCCTTTACTTTCTCCTTTGCAATCGCAACAGATTTCTGTATTGCCGAAGCGGTGCAATGCTCCATAGCGGCGATTTGGTAAAAATTGAACTCATACTCGTAGTAGAGCAGGAAACGCCGCCTTTGTATCTCTGGCAGTCCGTCAACCGCCTTACAGAGCAGTTCTGCCCGTTCTGCCTCAATCATTTGTTCCTCTATGCTCTTAGGCAGCTTCAACGCCCGCCTGTTCAGCGTTTCGTCCCATACTTCCGAAAACTCCCTGTGCCGCTCGTCCCATTGGAGGAGATTCCTGTTCCTGCGTTCCATCTGCCGAAACTCCATAAAGAACTGTTCCGACACTTCCAACTCGTGGGATTTGCCCTGCCCGTCCTTAAAGCTGATAAAATACCTTGTGCCGCTTTCCGTGGATTCCTCCCGAAGCGTGTACGCCTTAACTCTGTATGCCATCCCGCTTGCCTCCTGCAAAAAATAAGTGAGGGGATTTCCATCCCTCACCCAGTAGCCCGCAGGACGGCAGGCTGTTTTAGACGCTATAAAATTTTCGTAGCTTCTTCCGCAGATGGTCTAACCTCGCATAGATGGCACCAGTCGTCAAATGCA
>CAJUAB010000002.1 GCA_910583845.1 uncultured Acetatifactor sp. | reverse complement strand
ACTCTTAATCAGCATAGCCCCGGACGGCGCATTGCTTCCTGTCTGGACGCCGTAGCGGCCGGGCAGGAAGCACCTGGTCTGTGCGTCGGCAGGGGGTATGCGGAACTCTTAATCAGAAAGGCCTGAGAATATGAATACAACAACAGAAAAGAAATCCATCCCCGTTTCCTTTGAAGTCTTCCCCCCCAAGAAGGACGGGGAATTTGAGGCGGCTTTCGCCACCCTGGACAAGCTGGGAGCGCTGGCCCCGGCCTTTATCAGCGTGACTTACGGCGCAGGGGGCAGCAACTCCGGAAAAACCGTGGAGATCGCCTCCTACATACAGAACCGGTTGAAGCTGCCTGCCCTGGCACATATCACCTGTGTGGGCAGCAGACGGGAAGCCCTGCAAAACGTGGTCTCCGCGCTGAAAGAGGCCGGAGTGACCCATGTGCTGGCTCTGCGGGGAGACCGCCCCAGAGACATGACAGATGAACAGTTTGCCGCCCGGGATTTCGAACATGCCAGCGACATGATCGCCTACCTGAAAGAACTGGACCCCGCGCTGCACATTTCTGCCGCCTGTTACCCGGAAAAGCACTATGAATGTTTCAGTATGCAGTCCGATCTGGGATATTTAAAGCTCAAGCAGGACGCGGGAGCCCGGGACCTGATCAGCCAGATGTTTTTCGACAACGACTGTTTCTATGAATTTCAGGACAAAGCCCGCCGCAAGGGGATCACTCTGCCCATACATGCAGGGATTATGCCCGTTACCAGCGCAGGCCAGCTGGGCACCAGCATTTCTCTCTCCGGCGCCACCATCCCCAAGGCATTGGCCGATATGATCGCCCGCTACGGGGATTCCAGAGAGGACATGCGCAAGGCCGGGATTGACTACGCAGTCCGCCAGATCATTGATCTTGAACAGAACGGCGTGGACGGCATCCATATCTACACCATGAACAGGCCCAGGATGGCGGCGGAAATCATGGAGACCATCCGGCCTCATCACCGGGTTTCGTAGATTCAAAAAGGCTGGTGAAGAGTGTATTCCTAAAAATGCCGGTTTTCTCACGGACGTATACAGAATACTCTGCTCCGGCCAGAGGCCGGGGTATATATGAAAAAATTGCTTCCCAATACCCTGCCCAGAGTCCCTGGGGGGCAGAAAAACAGATTTTTTTTGCGCATCAGGGTATATACAGAAAAATTGTGTGTCAGTACCCCGCTGATGGCAAAAAAGTGGATATGGAGCGACAATTTTTCTGTATATACCCTGTTTAGCCAAACAAACTGAGCAAAAAGGGGAGAATTTGCGGAAAGGCGGGGTACTGCGGAACAATTATTTTATATATACCCCGCCGGGTCAGATGATGATCAAAATATGCCGGCCTGTCCGCGCATTTTACCTGAAATCACAATTCCAAAGTTCCATTGGCATCCGCGGCTTCCCAGCACATAATACCCCGACGGATCGCAAAGGGCGTTTCCGTCAAGATTCATTCTTCTTCCCAAAGGGCGTCCGACACTTCAATCTTGCGGTCCCGCAGCATCAGCTCTCTCACCGCCACGTCAGCGGGCTTGCCTTCAAACAGGATTTTGTTGACCTGCTCGATGATGGGGAGCTGCACGTCATACTTCCTGGCCAGCTCCATGGCGGCCCTGGCGCTGTACACTCCCTCCACCACCATCTGCACCTGCTCCATGGCTTCCTCCATGGTCTTTCCCTGTCCGATCAGAATACCGGCCCGGCGGTTCCGGGAATGCATGCTGGCGCAGGTTACAATCAGGTCCCCGATGCCCGTGAGGCCGCAGAACGTCTCAAAACGTCCCCCCATGGCCGTACCCAGCCGGGCGATCTCGGTGATTCCCCGGGTGATCAGCGCCGCCTTGGTGTTGTCGCCATAGCCCAGACCGTCCGCGATCCCCGCCGCCAGCGCCACCACATTTTTCAGGCTCCCGCCCAGCTCGATCCCCAGCACGTCCGGGCTGGTGTAAACCCGGAACACCTCGTTCATAAACAGATTCTGGATATATTCCGCGTCGGAACGTCTCCTGGCCCCCACCACAATAGTGGTGGGAATCCCCCTGCCCACCTCCTCCGCATGGGAAGGCCCCGACAATACCGCCACCCGGGCCATGGGAATTTCCTGCTCCGTGATCTGAGCCTGGGTCATCAGCGTGTGTTCCTCAATACCCTTGGCCACATTGACAATCCTCTGGCCCGGAACCACAAAGGGACAGAGTCTTGCCGCCGTCCTGCGGGTGAAACTGCTGGCCACCGCCATCACCAGAAGATCCGCCCCCTCCACAGCCTCCTGTTCTTTCAAGGTAAAGCGGATATCCTCCGCCAGCTTCACTCCCGGCAGCATCTTGTGCTCATGCTGCGCCTGCAGCATCTCAATCTCCTTTTCCAAAGCGGACCAGACCGTGATCTGATGTCCGTTCCTGTGCAGCAGCACCGCCAGGGCAATCCCCCAGCTTCCTCCTCCAATCACTGTAACCCTTGCCATGACACCCCTGTCCTTTCCATCACGGATACCGAAATCCCGCAATTATACAACACTTTCCCTCTTTATCAAAAGAAATTCCCTTCTCCCTTTTACCTTCCGCGTTCAGGCTTCGTCAAAATTCCGGCCAAAGATTCCGCGCGTCCACGGGCAGCTGACGCGCCGCCCTCAATGTGTCCCGTTCTTCTGCCCGGCCTCGTGCCCGCTGCCATCCTCCACCTTGTTTTTCTTTGTCAGATAGGTCTTCCGCTCGGTGCCGTGGATGAGCCGCCCGATATTTTCCCGGTGCTTCCAGAAAGCCAGCGCCGTCATACAGCCAAAGAGCACGTACATTTCCACAAGCTGCCCCTGGGTCATCTCCGGAAACAGTCCCGTCTGCCCGCTGACCACCAGCTGAATCATCAGCAGCGTATACACCAGCAGAGAGCCCAGCGATACATAATGGGTGGTAAAAAATGTGGCGAAAAACGCCACCACGCCCGTCAGAACGAACCAGGGATGAAAGGAAAGAACCATACCTGCGGTGGCCGCAATCCCTTTCCCGCCCTTAAAATGCATGTAAAAGGGATAATTATGCCCCAGAATCGCCCCGGCCCCGGTGTACAGACACAACAGATAGATGATATGATGGTAACTGCCGCCAAAGAGAAGCCGCACCAGCCACACCGCCGCCATGCATTTGAGGCAGTCTCCGGCAAAGACGATGAGCCCCGCTTTGGTGCCCAGCACCCGCAGCGTGTTGGTGGTGCCGGAATTACCGCTGCCATGTTCCCGGATGTCAATCCCGTGGGCCTTTCCATAGAAATAGCCGGTCTGAAACAGGCCAAAGATATAACCAATCAGCACACATACAATCCGTATCATGATTCCCTGTCCTTTCGTTCCCTGATGATGAACCGCAGAGGCGTCCCTCTGAAGCCAAAAGTCTCCCGGATCTGGTTTTCGATATATCTGGTATAGGAAAAATGCATCAATTCCCTGTCATTGACAAATATCACGAAGGTGGGAGGCTTTACAGCTACCTGGGTGATATAGTACAGCCGCAGGCGTCTTCCCTTGTCCGAGGGAGGCTGCTGCATGGCCACCGCCTCCGCCATGATCTCGTTGAGCACACCGGTGGCTACCCGCATGGCATGATTTTCACTGACCATGTCGATGGTCTCAAAGAGTTTGGGGAGCCGCTGCCCCGTCCTTGCGGAGATGAAGACCAGCTCGGCGTACTGCATGAAAGACAGCGTACTGCGCACTTTTTCCGTAAAGCGATAAATGGTCTTGTCATCCTTTTCCACGGCGTCCCATTTGTTGACCGCGATGATCACCGCCTTGCCCCTGTCGTGGGCGATACCGGCGATCTTGGCATCCTGCTCCGTCACGCCCTCGGTGGCGTCGATCACCAGAACCACCACATCGGCCCGCTCCACCGCGCCCACGGTGCGAATGATCATATAGCGCTCCAGCTCTTCTTTGATCTTGTTTTTGCGCCGCAGCCCTGCCGTGTCGATAAACACATACTCCCGGTCGCCGTAAGTGATCTCCGTGTCCACCGCGTCCCGGGTGGTGCCCGCAATGTCCGAGACGATCAGACGGTTCTCTCCCAACAGTCTGTTGATAATGGAAGACTTCCCCACATTGGGCTTGCCCACAATGGCTACCCTGGTGCGGTCGTCCTCTTCCTCCTCCCCGGAGGGCTCCGGGAAGTGGGAGACCACCTCTTCCAGCATATCTCCCAGGCCCAGCTTGTTCACAGCGGATACGGGATGCGGTTCCCCTATGCCCAGATTGTAAAATTCATACACATCCGCCATATATTTTTCAAAACTGTCAACCTTATTCACCACCAGCACCACCGGCTTTTGACAGCGGCGCAGCATGTCCGCCACCTTGGCGTCTGCGTCCTGTAACCCCTGGCGCACATCCACCAGAAAAATGATCACATCCGCCGTATCCATGGCGATCTGCGCCTGCTCCCGCATCTGAGACAGAATAATATCCCTGCTCTCCGGCTCGATGCCGCCGGTATCAATCAAGGTATAACTGCGGTCCAGCCAGGTAGCGTCCGCATAGATCCGGTCTCTTGTAATTCCGGGAGTATCCTGCACAATGGATATCTTTCCGCCTGCCAGAGCGTTAAACAAAGTTGACTTGCCCACGTTAGGCCTTCCCACCACAGCCACAATGGGTTTTCCTGTTCTTCTTTCCGTTTTCAAACCTGCCTCATTCCTGCGGACCTCCGCCATGCCTGCGATCCCGCGTAAGTACGTGCCGGGCGTCAGATCTCCTTGATCAGACACTGCCCAATACGGCGTCAATAAAATCACATCCGCTTGATTTTACAATATTAATCTCCACTTGTAAAGTGTTTTTCAGCTCCTCCAGGGTCAAATCGTCCAGAAATACCTCCTCCCCGCTGCGCAGCACGTTCTGAGGCAGAAGCAGCCGCCTGCCCAGGGGCTTACCCTTAAGCTGCGCCAGAATGTCCTGCCCCGTCAGCAGCCCTGATACCGTAATCATCTCCCCGAAAAAATCATTGCGGATGGCGTAGACATGAATAAGCAGGCCGGGGAAATCCTCCATCATCCGTTCAGCCATCTGAAGAATATAGGGATAGGCCAGCCTGCCTGTGGCGATGGACATCTCCTCCCGCACCGACAGATCCGGAATCGGTCTCTCCCGGCGCAGCCGCTCCCGTTCCCGGTCAAATTCACTCAGAAGCAGCCGGGTCATGCCCACGCCGTTTTCCAGCTGTGGATAACCGTCATAGCGCTCTTCCCCGGGCAGCTCCTCCTGGGCCAGAATATACCATTCGTCGCTGGCATGAACAAAATGAGTGCCCCTCTCCCTGTAAATCTGCTCCTGCCATTTATGGATGATCCGCAGCACTTCCCGGGCGTCCTCCCTGGTAAACGGTTCCAGCGGGCATAAGCCCTCCCGATATCGGGACAGCCCCACAGGCACCACGGACACACTCTCCAGATACGGCAGATATCCGGTCAGTTCAGAGATGCTGTACTCCAGCTCCGGGCCGTCATTGATCCCCCTGCACAAAACAATCTGCCCGTTCATCGCAATCCCCGCTTCATAGAGCCTGTCCGCTTTTTTCAGAGCCTCTCCCGCGAAACGGTTGTTCAACATCCTGCACCGCAGCTCCGGGTTCATGGTGTGGAAGGATATATTGATAGGGGCCAGGCGGTACCGGATGATCCGTTCGATATCATGATCCGACATATTGGTCAGCGTCACATAGTTGCCCTGCAAAAAAGACAGCCGGGAATCGTCATCCTTGAAATACAGAGTCTCCCGCATCCCCTTCGGCATCTGATCAATAAAGCAGAAAATACACTTGTTATGACAGCTCCGGTACTCGTCCATCAGTCCGTTCTCAAACGTAATCCCCAGATCCTCGTCAAATTCCTTTTCCACCTCTAAAAGCCACTGCTCCCCGTCCGGTTTTTCGATTTCCACCTCAATATAAGTGTCCTGAATCAGAAACTGATAGTCAAATATATCCTCAATTTCCGTATTGTCTATGGACAACAGTCTGTCTCCCGCCTCAATCTCCAGTTCCTCCGCGATACTCCCGGGCAGGACTCCGCTTACAATATGCCTCTTTTTCTTTTCCATCTTTACACCCATCCGTGCGCTGCGGCGCACACTCAAATCAATAGTTGAATACGCATTTTCGCAGATCCGCCAGGTCCGTTACGGCTGCGCTCCTGTTATTGTACCCGTCAATATCCGAAAGGATTACTTCCAGGCTTTCCCGGCTTCGCGTCACATGGTCCTGTTCCATGCCGCCCGCTCCGGCAACTTTATCTACAGTTTACTAGAAATATCTTGACGTGTCCACACCCTTGATGTTAAATTATTTATGGAACAGTCCTTTCTATTTTTACACAAAGTTTCTACACTTTTGGAGGAAATCCGATGCCCAATTTACGAGAGTTGGAAAACGCAATGCCTGTAGCGCCTCTTAAGCTGATCGCCCTGCCCTCCGCGGAACGGATGGCCCGCAGAGTCAATGATTATCTGGTGGAATTCCGCCGCAGCATCAACAATGAAAAAGTAAAAAATGATCCCGCCTTTCACGGTTATATTGAGAACAATTATCTTACCCTTGCGGACTGTCCCCGTTTTGGCACCGGGGAGGCCAAGGGGATCTTCCATGAATCCATCCGCGGAAAGGATCTGTTTCTTCTGGTGGATGTATGCAATCACAGTATCACTTATGAGATGAACGGTTATACCAACCACATGTCCCCGGATGACCACTATCAGGATCTGAAACGCACCATATCCGCCATAGGCGGCAAAGCCCACCGCGTCAATGTAATCATGCCCTTTTTGTATGAGGGAAGACAGCACAAGCGAAACGGGCGGGAATCTCTGGACTGCGCCTATGCGCTGAAAGAGCTGCGGGATATGGGAGTGGCCAATTTTGTGACCTTTGACGCCCACGACCCCAGGGTGCAGAACTCCACCCCCTTGAGCGGCTTTGACAACTTTCAGCCTCCTTACCAGTTTCTGCGGGCGCTTCTTAACGCCGAGGAAGATCTGCTGGTGGACAAAGAGCATCTGCTGGTCATAAGCCCGGATGAGGGAGCTCTGGACCGGGCTATCTACTTTGCCACAGTGTTGGGGGTAGACACGGGCATGTTTTACAAGCGCCGGGATTACTCTACCATCGAAAACGGCAAAAACCCCATTGTAGCCCATGAATTTCTGGGGGATAATATTGACGGCAAGGATATCATTATCATCGACGATATGATTTCCTCCGGCGGCAGTATGCTGGATACGGCCCGACAGCTGAAACAGATGAATGCCCGGCGGGTATATATCTGCTGCACCTTCGGCCTGTTTACCGACGGCCTGCAGGCGTTTGACCATGCTTATGAGCAGGGCCATTTTGACAAGGTGATTACCACCAACCTGACCTACCTGCCGCCGGAAATCTACGCCAGACCCTATTTTGTGGAGGCGGATATGAGTAAATTCATGGCATCCATCATCGACTTTATGAACCATGATGTATCTCTCAGCAATGCCACAGCCCCCACGGAAAAAATTCATCAGATTGTGGAGACATACAACAGCCGCCGGAATTTCGAGCTGAATGATTAAGAAATTTCAGGTTCCTGATATTCCCGGAAGCGCAGAATCACCTTGAACAGATCCCCGTCCAATACGATCTGAAATTCACCTTTCTGCAGCTCCGTCAGGTTTTTGGCGATTGACAGCCCCAGCCCGCTGCCTTCGCTGCTCCGGGATACATCCCCCCGAACAAAACGCTCCGTCAGTTGATCCGGACTGAAATTCAGGGATGTCTCGGAGATATTTTTCAAGGATACCGTAATCATGCCCTCCGCCTTCTCCAGATCCACATAGACCCGGGTTCCCGCCATGGCATACTTGCAGATGTTGTTGAACAGGTTTTCAACCACTCGCCACATGCGGCGGCTGTCCGCGTAGACATAGGCCGGTCCGCCGGGTTCCGTGATCAGGACCTGGAGTCTTCTGGCATCCAGTTTTTCCGAAAATTCTCCCAGGGACTGGCGTACCAGTTCCGTCAGATCCAGTCTGCTGTAATCCAGCGTGATATTGCCTGAGGAAATGCGGGATGCCTCCAGCAGATCGTCCGTGAGCTGTTTCAGCCGTCGGGCTTTGCTGTCCAGCACCGCAATATAACCGCTGGCCGGTTCCTGGGTAATCTTCTCCCTCTTTAACAGATCCACATAGTTGATAATGGAAGTGAGCGGCGTCCTGATATCATGGGAAACATTGGTGATCAGATCCGCCTGCATCCGCTCATCCTTCATGCTGGTGGCCACCGCCTTGCGGATTCCGTCCCCCATGTTGTTCACAGACACCGCAAGTTCCCTGTTGTCTCCATGCAGACGCCCGCTGTCCAGAACATAATTGATGTCCCCCTCTCTGATCCTGGAAATACCTTTGATAATCTCCCCGCGTTCCGTGCTTCTGCGGAAAATATAGATTCCCACGCCCATGTCCAGAAGCACGATACAAAGCAGCGGAATCAGAAACAGCCTGCGCGGGTCCTCCCGAAGCTCATACATGGCCAGTAAGCACAGAAAATTGGTCAGCAGAAAAATATTATATGGCATAAAAGTTCTGATCACCGCGCTGGGATTTTCCAGCACCTGGTTCAGGCCTTTGCCCGCTCCTCTGCCCATTTGGAAAAATATACTGTTTTTCCACAGGTTTCCGCATTGCAGCCTTCTCACCAGACTGTACCAGAACAGACAGGCCGCCAGACTGGCCAGCAGCCCAAAGCCGCCGATCATAGCCAGCACATATTGTTTTGCGGTAGCCAGCTGCCGCAAGGTGGCGCGACTGCTGCGATAAAAAACAGACTCATATACATTTCCGTGGATCAGGCAAAACAGCTGCCACAGGCCAAAGCCCGCCGCGAGTAAAAGCGCCAGAACGAACTCCGTGGGCAGTCTGTCAAAGAGATACAGCCGGGAAACCGTCTTTCCCTCCTCTTCCTCCTTGCCTGTGGTGTAGGTGATATAGCCCCCGATCCCGAGCCAGAGAAGTATGAAAACACCGGATAGAATCAATTTCAGCCATATATGGGGAATGATATTGTTATAGGTATCCCGGGCCAGATAAAACTGATCCCGCTGAATCGGGAAATGGGTGTTTACCCCGATCCAGAGTTTGGTATTCTCCGGAAAGGCATACTCGTAATCGCTGACATTGTCAAACATCTCGTCCTCTGTGATATCCGCGTTGGAATCCAGACGCATAGCGTCCGTAAAATACACCACATATTTACCGAGATCATGAAAATAATCGGTCTTTTCACTGTCTGTATGCCCGGCAAAAGTCTCTTCCATATTGGTGTAGTACTCCTGCCCGCCCCTGGTGGTGGTGCTGATAAAAAACTGCAGGTTGGTTTTCCCCTGGGCATAGAGATCGTTTTGATTCTGATACAGGGTATAATTGTAGGCCAGCGTGTTCACAGTCTCCATCACATCGGCCTCCAGCATACAGTACTCCGGCCAATTGGTACAGCAGGCCGCAATGGACTGGTCCGTCACGGTTACATATCTGGGCACAAGCATCTCCATGCTGATGATCTCCTGCCCGCCCCGGTCCAGAATCATCACCTGCTTTCCCAGCATTGCCATCTCTGTGGTAATGCGGTTGAACAGAGAGTCAATTCCCCAGCAGCTTTCCACATACTCCCTCACAAATCTGTATGCTTCCTCCTGCTCCATCAGGTCGAAGTCCGTCATCGTTCTCTCATCATCCTGATCATCGTCGGTCTCCTGCCTGTCCATCTCGTTTTTGATATCCCAGGCAATCATATTGGAGATCATTCCCTCTGAGAAACCGTACTGCTCCAGATTATCTCCGTAGCCATAGCTGGAAAAAATGCTGTCATAGCCAAAGTATGCGATAAAGTCAAATTTGCCCTGGAAAGTTACCGTCTGAACTTCCAGGCCGTATTTTCCCCAGCGGATCAGTTCATCCAACTGGAAACAGGCATGGACAGGGCAGGTGCTTTTCTGGGAAACACGGTTCACAAAATCGGTCACGTCAATGACCTTGGCGCCGTCAAACTGCCCGTTGGTCTCAAGCTGTCCCTTGATTACCGCCAGCCGGGTTATATCGTTGATCGCGTTGCGGAATATATCGGTAAATATGCGGGAATCCTCAAATTCTCCCGCGTTATCCATAAGCCCGATCTGATAGCCGATCGAATCACCGTACATATTATCCACGACTATATTGGAGTTGACGGCAATAATCCCCAGCATTACCGCCAGGCCTACGGCGGCAAGATGTTGCAGCGCATGCAGCACCAGCCGGCTCACCACTTTGTTTTTTTTCATTGATACTCCTGTTTATGACAATCACTGGTCCTGTTTCTCTATTTTATAGCCCACCCCCCAGACCACTTTCAGATAACGGGGGTCACGGGGATTGATCTCAATCTTTTCACGGATATGGCGGATATGTACTGCCACAGTATTGTCGGCACCTATGGCGTCCTCGTTCCATATATTCTCATAAATCTGATTGATGGAAAAAACTCTGCCCTGATTTTTCACAAGCAGCAGCAGGATATTGTATTCAATAGGAGTCAGTTTTACCGTCTCCCCATCCACGGATACGCTCTTTGTTTCATCATTGATAACAAGTCCTCCCGCCTGATAGATCTGCGTACTCTCCTGCCCCATACTGCCCAGCGAAGTGTAACGGCGAAGATTGGACTTGACTCTGGCCACCAGTTCCAGCGGATTAAAAGGCTTGGTCACATAGTCGTCCGCACCGATATTCAACCCCAGAATTTTGTCCGCGTCCTCGGATTTGGCGGATAGAATAATGATGGGGATGCTGCTGCTCTCCCTGATTTTCAGGGTGGCCGCCATTCCGTCCATCCTGGGCATCATCACATCCATGATCAGCAGATGGATCGGCTCCCTGGCAAGCAGCTCCACCGCCTGCTCTCCATCGTAAGCCTTATATACCTGATAACCCTCCTCGCGCAGATAGATATCAATGGCCTCCACAATTTCCCGATCATCATCACACACCAATATATTTGCCATACAGCCCTCCCTTTTGAGTCGGATGGAGTGCCAGCGCTCTATCCGGCCGGTAATCGCACTGACAGTGCCGAATATTTTGTCAGTCTGCAAGGCGGAGGAAGGAGGCGATGCGGTGGCATCGTTGACTGACGACAACGCGGCAGATGGCAAAACAGGCGGCGCTGAAAGTGTGATTGCTGTCCGGATGGAGTGCTAGTCCCGCATCATCAGAAATGCCGCCAGGTTGCCCCGCTTTCCCTGGGTCGCCCGATGGGAAAAGAGATAACCGCTGTTGCAGCAGGTGCAGACATCCGTCACCTGTATCCGGGACGCGGGAATCCCCGCCGCCAGCAGGATCAGCAGATTGGCCAGCCACAGATCCAGCTGGTATTTTCCCGCTTCCTTCCCGGGACTTAAAATCTGTCTCCGGGGATAAATCCCCCGCGCGGGCAGCTCCTCCAATATTTTCCGGCTGTCCAAAACAGAAGCCTCCATCTGTCTGAACTGTTCCGCCACCTCTTCACTGACTTCATAACAGTCCATACAGATAGAAGGACCCACCGCCGCCGTCAGATCCCAGGGCCTGGTGCCGAACTCCTGTCCCATACGCTCTACCATATGTCTGCCCATGCCTGCCACCGTCCCGCGCCAACCGGAATGCGCCAGTCCGATAGCCCCGTGCTCACTGTCCACAAAATACAGAGGCACACAATCCGCAAAAAAACATACCAGACACAATCCCCTGTCATCCGTCACCAGGCCGTCCACATCCGTATATCCTCTCTCCCGGACAATCCCTCTGCCTCCGTCCGCCCCATAGACCCGGCGGATATTTGTGGTATGCGTCTGAAAGGAGCATACCATATGATGGACATCCGTGCCCAGCGCCGCCGCCATGCGCCGGAAATTTTCCCGCACGTTCTGCTCCTCGTCCCCCCTGGTAAAGGACAGGTTCATGGAGGCATACATATCCCGGCTCACACCGCCCTTTCTGGTAGAAAACCCGTGGATAATGCCCTGCCGCGCGGAGAGCATCGGAAAAGTGAGGTATTCCACCCCTCCCGCCTCTTCCTGCCGGATCACCGGCTCCCGGCCTGCCGCTCTTATGATCTCTTCCATGAATACCTCCATTTTCCCGATATGGCCCGGTCAGAAGCCAGATCCCCCACTATCGGCTGTGATGAGGAAAAGCATTTTTTACCCAACGCACCCGTTCTCCTTCTATGGCGATTACGTCGTACCGGACTGCCGTCCGCGCGGAAAGGTGTTTCACACAGCGGTAGTAGTCCGCCACCCGGCAGATCTGTCTCTGCTTGGCATATCCCACCGCTTCCTCCGGATGTCCCATATCCGCGTTATACCTGTATTTTACCTCACAGAAGACCAGATACTCTCCATCCCTGCCAATCAGATCAATTTCCCCGCTTCGGTTGCGGTAATTGCGTTCCAATATGGTCACACCCTGTTTTTCCAGAAAAGCGGCGGCCAGCGTTTCCTTGTCTGCCCCCACTTTACGCTTGTTCATATTTTATTTCCAACCTTTCTCCTTCCAGTCTTACCTTCCAATAGGTGATTGCAAAACTCGCTTTCTGGAAACAGAGGATGGGCAATATATACAAAATAAGGGCGACTTGCCACTGCATTGGAGCCCGTTTTTGTATATATTGACCAGCCTCGTCACTTGCGGACAGGGTTTCGCAATCGGCTATTACCTTCCAACCTTTCCTCTGTGGGCATATCGCAGGCAGGGCCTGCGATACTGCGGTAATCGGTAGTTGGAAGTTTACCTTCCAACCTTTCCTTTGAGTTTATCCATGGAATCCACAAAGACCAGAATCTCCGCCACCACCTCATACAGCTCCGGCGGTATCATGTCCCCGATCTCCAGCCTGGACAGCGTATCCGCCAGCTTGTCGTCCCGGTGGATGGGAACGTCGTTCTCCTGTGCCCTCTCGATTATTCTCTCTGCCAGCTTCCCTCTGCCGGAGGCGATGACCTTGGGCGCGTCTTCCTGGGGATTGTACTCCAGGGCCACGGCCTGCCTGGGCTTATTTTTTTCCGCCATATCCATCTCCTATCATAGCTTTTCCATATCTTGTTTCAGGATCAGGCGAACGCGTCAAATGAATAGTCCGCACTGATCGGCCGATTGCTCTGTCCCTCCAGCAATTCCTGCATCACCGTGTTTTCTTCCCGCATCTCTCTGGTCTGAAAAGCGCAGTTCATGTGATATCCCCGTTTCTCCAGTCTGCTGTTCAGCAGGTCGATATGTTCCGCTATGAAATCCAGCATCTCCTCATCCGGCAGATAGAACCGGGTTCCCACCTGATTGTCTTTCAGCTGAACATAGATATCCATAGGCCCCAGATTTGCCATATCCAGATGAAGCAAGGCGCTGACCTCGCCCTCCCGCACCGCCTTTTTCTGCCGGTTGGCATATACATACAATTCACCGTGGGTATCCTGATCCGTCATTTTCAAAGGCAGCTGTACATAAGAGTACATGTCATTCAGCTGATTCAAAAAATTCAGGTTCTGGTTCAGATTCTGAACGGTCCTGCCCAGGACGCCGCCCTCCTGTCCCGCGCTGCCCAAAGCCTCTGACAGAGCGCCCAGCTGTCTGCTCAGTCGGCTATATACCTCGCCCAGCTTTTCCCTGCTGGCCTCCTGAGGCCGCAGGGACAGTTCCTGCTTCACATATTCCTGCAACTCTTTCTGAAATTCCGCGGATCTGGCCAATTCCCTCAGAGGCAGAGGCCTTCCCTCCGACAGGGCCCGCGCCACTTGACGCAGCAGATGGAAGGATTCCCCATGAACTGCCTGCAGGACCGGATCTTTTCCGGCTCTCTCCGGCATCTCCCGCCCCGGCTGATTCTCCACCCCATCTCCCTGCTGCTTTACCTCTTCCTGTGAGAAAATGCTTTTCCCGTTCCCTTCGGTCCGCAGGATCTCCCCTTTCCCATCCCCCACATTCTGCAGGATCTCCCCGGCATCCTCCGCAATCACAATCTTTATCTGGCCCGGACGTATATCCTGACTTTCCGCTTCGCTTTGCAGGATGGGTATCTCCGTTTTCTGCACGGATGCCCCGGGCTCACCGTCCCCGTTCTCAGGAATGCCGTTCTCTCCTGACAGAAGCGTCTCCAGGAGCTTACCCATTTCCCGGTCCAGTCCCTGGTCTGCCATATCCTGCAAAAGCTGCGGCAGCTGCGCGCAGAGGTCACTGATCCCCCCCATGAGCTGGTGCGTCATATTTTTATAAGAGCTGATCTGCTCCAGATTCTCCGCATTGACCGGCAGCCCCAGCTTGTGCAGATCAATGATGTCCATAATCTCCGCGTCCGCGAAGCTGGTCACCTCATGGTAAAAATTCTGAAGGGACTCTCTGTCGACGGGCATTCCCTCCCGCATAAGCTGTCCTGCCAGCTGCATGGTGGTATCATTTACCGGCAGAGAAGCCATTTCCACGGCCTTTTGTGCATTGGCCTCCATACCCATATTTTCAAACAGAGGACTTAAGGACAGGCTGCTGCCGTTGTTTTTTACCTGAAACAGAATATTCCTGCTCATGGACAAAGCCATATTCTGCTCCAGCCTGGCCTGAAGCTCCAGATCCGTGCCCTGAAAGTTCACAAGCAGCTTTAACTCCGCCCCGTTTTTCTCCAATATCTGTCCGGAGAGGATCTGTCCGGGAGTCAGCGCGCGGATTTCCTTCTGCAGCACGGAGGCCGCCTGATGTCCGCCCGTTGTCTGCGCGCTCTGAGCGCTCTGTGCGTTCTGAGCGTTGTCTGTCTGTTTTCCCGCCTGTAGCAAATCCATTATCCACATAGTAACAGCCTCTCCTTATGCGCTTCAATTGCGGTGTTCTCATATAAAATGATGTATGAAACTTTTCCGGTGGATGGAGGTGGGGCCATATTTTCTCAGCGCTTTGATATGGGCCTCACTGCCATATCCCTTGTTCCCGGCAAACCCATATTCCGGGAAAAGCTGATCATACTCACGCATCAGTCTGTCCCTGGTAACCTTGGCGACAATACTGGCGGCGCCGATGGAAATGCTCTTGGCATCTCCCTTGATGATGGGCACCTGCCGAATGGATACCTCCGGAATCGTCACAGCATCGTTGAGGAGCAGGTCCGGCTGGGGATGAAGTTTTCCGATGGCCTCCCGCATGGCCTCATAAGTGGCCTGTAAAATATTGATCTCGTCAATCCGCTGCGGGGAGGCATAGCCGACTCCGCAGCACAAGGCCTTTTCCATAATCTCCGAGTAAAGCTCCTCTCTCTTTTTTTCGGACAGTTGCTTGGAATCATTAATATATAAAAGGTCACAATCCGCAGGCAGTATGACCGCTCCCGCCACCACCGGACCCGCCAGCGGACCTCTGCCCGCCTCATCGATACCGCATATACAGGAATAACCGCCATAGCGGCGCTCATACTCCCACAGCTTCTCCGTCCGCGCTCTCTCCTTCGCCAGGGCTTCCATCCGCTTTCTGGCTGTCTCCACGCATTTCCGCACACCGCTCCTTAAGTCACCCTCATATCGGGCTACAAAAGCAGGCAGCTCATTTTCACAAGCTGCCTGCAACTGTGCCTTTACTTCCCCGATCCCGACTGCCATACTTTCCTCTTTCCCGCGCACTGCCGGTCTGTCCCGGGGTATCGCGTGTTTCGCTGCCCTACTGGTGCTTTAATATGCCAAACCTGTCAAAAGGCCATATGCGCAGCCAGGCCCTGCCGATGATGTCATCCCGCTTGATATTCCCCACCTGCGCGACGCGGCTGTCCGTACTGTTGTTCCGGTTGTCGCCCATCACAAAATACTCGTCCGCTCCCAGCGTGATTGGCTCCCCGGCCAGCCCGATGTGCTCGGCCGAAATGACCTCTCTGCCATAGCCCTCTTCGAGAATTTCCCCGTCTATGTAGATATTTCCTTCCGCGTCAATCTGCACCGTCTCCCCCGGCAGACCGATGATCCGCTTGATAAAGTAGGTCTTCTCCTTGAATTTATAGGGAAAAACAATAATGTCAAAGCGCTCCGGGTCATGAAAGCGATAAGTGATCTTATCCACAATCAGATTGTCCTCATCACTCAGCGTCGGCTCCATACTGGCTCCGTTTACTTCCGTCCTCTGCCCCACAAACGCGATGACCAGATAGGTCAGGCACAGTACAATCAACAGATAAAGTCCTGTACTCAATATTTCTCTCAACACTTTTTTCATACCGTTCATCCAACCTTTATAATTATTTTTGCCCGTCCGTTTCACGGATGCCCTCCGGTCTCTCCAGCGTCATCCTGCCCAGGCGTCCGCCGCGAAAATCCTCCATCAGCAGCGAAGCCGCCTTTTCCAGGTCCAGCTCCTGTCCTCTGCCGTAACAGCCCCGGCTCTCCGCAATCTCCGTCAGTACGGCACAGGGGGCTCCCTCCCCGCTGATCCCATATCGCCCGGAAAGCGCCTGGGGATAAAGGGATTGCAGACAGCTTATCAGATCACCGGCCAATTCGTCCATAATCACGATCTCGTCATTCATGGAACCGATAAAGGCCAGCCGCATCCCTGTCTGCTGGTCCTCAAACCGGGGCCACAGAATGCCGGGCGTATCCAGCAGCTCCAGTCCCCGGTTCAGGCGAATCCACTGCTTTCCCCGGGTAACCCCCGGCTTATTGCCGGTCCTGGCGCAGGCTTTTCCCGCGAAGGAATTGATAAATGTGGATTTTCCCACATTGGGAATCCCCACCACCATAGCTCTCACCGGTCGGTTTACAATTCCCCTCCTGCGGTCCCGCTCAATCTTTTCCTTACAAACCTCCGCAACCAGGCCCTGGATAGACTTTACACCGCCGCCTGTCTTTGAATTGATCTCCAGCACATGGAACCCCCGGCTTTCAAAAAAGTCAGTCCATTGCCTGTTATAGACCGGGTCCGCCAGATCAGACTTGTTCAGCAGCACGATCCTGTATTTTCCCGCCGCCAGCTTATCAATATCCGGATTACGGCTGCTCAGGGGTATCCTGGCATCCAACAGTTCGATAATCAGATCAATCAGCTTAATATTTTCCTGCATCATCCGGATGGCTTTTGTCATATGCCCCGGATACCATTGATAATTCATATTCCGCCTCCCCTAATGGACCAGTCCCATGCCTCCTTCATCACTGCCCAGGTGCAGCCATGCTTCTCCGATGATATCCTGTTCCCTGATCGGGCCGATATTGGCGGACCGGCTGTCCTCGCTGCTGCCGGGATTATCCCCCACGCAGAAATACTGTCCCTGCTGCATTGTGAGTTCCACCGCGGCAATTCCCGCGTCCAGAATCTTGACATCGGCCCAGGGACTTTCCGCGCCGTTGACATACAGCACACCGTTCTGGATCAATACCGTATCCCCCGGCCCGGCTACCACTCGCTTTACATAATAATGGGTGTTTGTGTTGCCATTGGGCAGAAACACCACCACATCCCCAATCTCCGGAGTTGACAGAATGTAGCTGAAACGGTTGACATATACCCTCTGTCCGTTATGCAGACCGGGTTCCATGGATGCTCCCACCATATTCGTGTAAGTTCCGAAAAAATAGGTGAGAACCACTGCGATGAAAACTGCGGCCACCATGCCAAACAGCACCACAAAGACTTCCCTGACAGCCAGCGGGCTGATCTTTTTTTTCCGTTTATAAAAGTTCAAACCCCTGTTGTGCGGCACTACGGTTCCTCCCGGTACTAATTACGGCGCATTCACGAATCTGCCCTATGCACCGTTACCAAGAGACTGATCAGCTCTTAGCCGGACTGCTTATATGGTCACAGGGCAGATATATAACAGTTCTGTTTCACAGCATTCCACATAATAGTATAACACATTCCCCCAAAATAGAAAAGGACAACTACAAAAAAGTAATTGTCCCATTCCGGCAACATTCCGGCAGATTATCTAACTAATTCCTTTACCTTGGCTTTCTTGCCCACACGGTCTCTCAGATAGTTCAGCTTGGCACGCCTTACCTTACCTCTTCTGACCACTTCGATCTTCTCCACATTGGGGGAGTGCAACGGCCAGGTCTTCTCAACGCCGATACCGTTGGATGTCTTTCTCACGGTAAAGGTCTCGCGGTTGCTTCCGCCCTGCCTCTTCAGCACCACACCCTCAAACACCTGGATTCTCTCACGGTTGCCCTCTTTGATCTTACCGTATACCTTAACGGTATCGCCAACCGAAAAGTCATCCACGGCGGCTTTCATCTGCTCTGCTTCAATCTCTCTGATAATATCGCTCATCACAAACCTCCTGAAATTTACTTGATGTTCTTAATACAATCCGTAACAGAGGACCATCTCATTTTCGCAACGGTAAGATTTTACCATAATGTATCAGATTGTGCAAGTACTTTCTGAGACTTTTAAGGCTTTTCAATATAAAAGTTCTTATACAGCAGTCTCCAGTTGGCCGCGAACCACCGCATGATCTGCCAGTATCCGCAGCCTCCCAGATCAAATTCCCGGATCAGGTCAAACTTGCCCTGCAAACTGCGCACATCCTCAAACCAGACCTCATGCTCCACAGCGGCGCCGCTTCCCTGGGAAACCACCGCGCCTGCCCCGCCGCCCTCCTGGGGTGCATTGTCCCCCGCCTGACTGTACGTGAAGAACGGACTTTGCGCCACATCGTCAAACCGGATCGGCACCCCCTGTTCTATGGCGATGCGCACTGCCTGAATATTGCCTATGGAGGTGGCCTTGGTCTCCCCTTTCACAAAAGGCAGCGGCCAGTCATAGCCATAATTGGGAATCCCAAGATCAATCTTTTCTACCGGAATCTCCGACACCGCGTATTCTACCACCCGGCGCACCTGGTTCAGGGGAGCTACCGCCATAGGCGGGCCGTATGTATAGCCCCACTCATAGGTCATCAGCAGCACATGATCCGCCGCCTCCCCCAGCGCCCGATAGTCCTTGCCCTCATAGAGAACGCCCTTCTGGTTTGCGCTGGTCTTGGGCGCAAGAGCCACGGAAGTGTGATACCCATTGGCCCGCATGCGTTCCGCCACCTGCCGGACAAAATCCGTGAAAGCGTCCCTGTCTTCCGCCAGTATGTACTCAAAGTCGATATCCACCCCCTGATACCCTTTTTCCGCCATGGTCTCCAGCAGATTGTCAATCAGCTGGCTGACCGCTTCCTGGTTCTGCACCACATTGTGAATCAGATAATTGCTGAACCGCCCCTGCTCATCCAGCGGCGTCAGGGTCAGAATCGGCGCAGTGCCGTTTTGCAGCGCCATCTCGATCATCCATTCGTCCGGCAGCGCCGGTGGCAGCAGGCGTCCCTGCGCGGTGAACCCGTAAGAAAAAATGGCCAGTTCCGACAGATAGGGCAATGTGTCCGCCAGAACCGTCTCATTGATATAGGGATAGGCATAGCCTGTAACCCGCAGAGAGCGATAGGGCTGCCTTGTCCCCAGATCAATGAAAAGAGCCTGCCCCAGGGCAAGCTCATATGGATAAATAATCTGGTTGTCACGAATTATAGTCTCAACGCTCACCCCATAGCCCGCGGCGATACTGTCCACCGTATCTCCCCGCTGTACTACATAAATCGCTGTTCCTTCCGGCATAAATAAGTTTCCTTCCGCTTTTTAGAAGATCTACTTTATTGTATGCCTCCTCTCCGCAGGATTATGAATCCGGACTATCCTTCGTTTTCCGGGTATTGTTCATTATCTAAAAAGGTTGTTTCGGCCCTGATCTGAATGGTTTGGAGCCAATTTTATAATGATATCTTTATGGCATACCCCACACGGCCCGAAGAAAAACCTGTTAAACGAACAATTGTTACCATCTTCCGGATCTGTATTTTCATATGCTTTTTGGGGCATAATTTTCAAGACACGTGTTGACGTTATACGTGCAGTGTGATATTATAAATAATGCAAGAGAGGTGTCAACAACTGCCATTAAAGCCAAGAGAAATGGAAAGGTTAATCCTTGCAGACGGGTAGGTATTTAAAGGTCAGGAGGGTTCTCACAGGAATTACATACATCCTATAAAGCCCGGAAAAGTCACAATACCTTTTCATCAAGGGAAAGACTTAAACAAGAAAACAGAAAATTCCATCCGAAGGCAAGCGGGGCTTAAATAGCCCCATTGTCTGTCTATTTTTTTAACCAGGGAGGTAATATTCATATGTTGTCAATGTATCCAGCTTGCTTTTTTCACGAAAATAACAGTTACTCTGTTGTTTTTCCTGATCTGAACTGGCTGTCCACTCAGGGAGATACCCTTGAGGAAGCTATGGAAATGGCTGTTGACTGTCTGGCCGGGTATCTTCACACCTGTCAGATGGATGGAGACATTATCCCAAGTCCATCTAAATTGTCAGATATTGATCCCAATGCTGTAGCACGGGAACTCGATCCTGATGCTCCCCTGTGCGAATCCTTTGTCAATATGATATCTGTAGATGTCGCATTATATGCCAAGGAACATTTTCAAAAATCTGTGAAAAAGACTCTCACCATTCCGGCATGGCTCAATAAAGCAGCTTTGGAGCAAGGAATCAACTTTTCCCAGGTATTGCAGGAAGCCTTGAAATCACGGCTCCATTTAGGATAAAAAGGGACGTACAACAGTAAAGCATCCTGACAAAGACATCCCTACAAAAACGCCAAAACGCATTGAAGAACAGTCAGGGCTAAAATTTACATAGCCCCGGCTCCCTCCCGGCACATTCAATCAAGGAGGTCCTTTCCATGAAACAAATAGAACGTTATTTCTATCCTGCTGTTTTCACTTACGAACCCGGTCAGGAAATCGCTGTGGATTTTCCTGATCTGAAATGCGCCACCAGCGGCGTAAATGATGATAATGCGCTCTTATCTGCAAGAGAACTTCTCGGCTGTGTCCTTTATGGACTGAAAGAGGATGCGGAAGAAATTCCTGCCCCCACCCCTTTGACAAAGATAGATACGCGGCCCAACGAACGTGTTGTACCGGTAGATGTAAATATGCCATCTATCTCAGGCACACGTTAATCATTCAGTCAACCGTTATTTGTATATCCCGTCATCTTCCACAAGGAAGAGGAATCCTATGGGTGAAGAACCAACTTTTCCCAGGTATTGCAAGAGACGCTGCTCTCCAAAATACAGGCTTAACAATAAGTGAGGTACGATCATGGAATTTCCCAGGGAAAAACTTTATACCATCGACAATATCTACGATTTACCCAGCGGCCAGAGGGCGGAGTTGATAGACGGGCACATGTACATGATGTCTCCGCCGAGCAGAATCCACCAGAAGCTGGTGAACCGTCTTTCGCAGACAATTACAAATTATATTGACTCCAGGCATGGAAACTGTGAAGTATATCCTGCGCCGTTCGCTGTATTCCTGAATGAGGATGACCGGAACTATGTTGAGCCGGACATCTCCATAGTCTGTGACAGCGATAGGCTGGATGACAGGGGATGCAACGGGGCCCCTGACTGGGTGATCGAGATCACCTCCCCCTCAGACCCCCAACGGGATTATGGCATCAAACTTTTTAAGTACCGGGCGGCGGGTGTACGTGAATACTGGATCGTGAACCCGCTGGCCCGTACCGTGAATGTCTACGACTTCGACCGCGATGCCGGAACCAACCTGTATGTTTTTGATGACTGTATCCCTGTATGTATCTATGAGGACCTTCGGATTCGTATTTCCGATTTATTATAGAAAGGAATGCGCTATAGGAAGAATACTGTCCTTATGCCGGAGGACCAATTGCTGAACCGCCCCTGCTCATCCAGAGGCGTCAGGGTCAGAATCGGCGCAGTGCCGTTTTGCAGCGTCATCTCGATCATCCATTCGTCCGGCAGCGCCGGTGGCAGCAGGCGTCCCTGCGCGGTGAACCCGTAAGAAAAGATGGCCAGTTCCGACAGATAGGGCAATGTGTCCGCCAGAACCGGCTCATTGATATTTATATCACCGTCAGCAGTCCCAGAGATTTCAGCAGCAGAATCACCAACAGCACCGGAGCCACAAAGCGGATCATCAACACGTACAATCCCTTTCTGCCAAATCTGCACCCGGATTTTTCCGCCTCTTCTATCACCACACCCGGTTTGACGATCCAGCCGATGAGCACACAGGTCCCTATGGCTACCACGGGCATAAGGCCGTTGTTGCTGACATAATCCATAATGTCCAGAATCTGCGCATGGGCCCCGTTAGGCAGCGTGATATCAAAATAGAGCCTGTTGTAACCCAGACATACAATCACAGCGCCCGCCAGAGCGATAACCGTCTCCAGGGCCGCCGCCTTGAACCGGGACATGTGGAATCTGTCCATCAGGCAGGAAACCACCGCCTCCATGACCGACACCGCGCTTGTCAGCGCCGCGAACAGCACCATGGCAAAAAACAGCGCCCCTACCAGATTCCCTGCTTTTCCCATGGAGTCAAAGACTTTGGGCAGCGATACGAACATCAGGCTGGGGCCCGAAGCCGCCATTCCCTCCCGGCCCATAAAGGTATATACCGCCGGAATGATCATAACGCCCGCCAAAAAAGCCACCGCCGTGTCAAATATCTCGATCTGGTTGATGGATCTGACCAGATTGGAATCGTCCCGCACATAGGAGCCATAGGTGACCATAATTCCCATGGCTACGCTGAGGCTGAAAAACAGCTGTCCCATGGCATCCAGCAGCACCGTGAAAAATCCCTTTACCGTCATGCCTTTCAGTTCAGGAATCACATAGATCCGAAATCCCTCCAGACCCGTCCGCACCGTTCCCGCCTCATCCTGACACCGGATCGTCAAAGAAAAAACAGCTATTCCCACCACTAAAAGCAGCAACAGCGGCATAAGTACCTTGGAGAAGGACTCAATCCCCTTATTTACACCCCTGAAAATCACAAATGCCACCAGGAACAAAAATATCGCCATAAACAGGACGGGCTGCCACTGCCCGGTAATAAATTCCGAAAAATACCCTTCGTCCGCCGCCCTGGAACCCTCTCCGGTGAGGTAAGCCAGAAGATATTTCACCACCCATCCCCCGATCACACAATAATAGGGCAGGATAATCACCGGCACCAGACTGGCGATTACCCCCAAAAACCCCCACTTGGGATGAAGTCTGCCGTATGCGGTCAGTGGGCTCTGTTTGGTCTTTCGCCCGATGGCAATCTCCGTGGTCAGCAAAGTAAATCCAAAAGTGACAGCCAGCACCAGATATACCGCCAAAAACAAACCGCCCCCATCCTTGGCCGCAAGATAGGGAAATCTCCAGATATTGCCCAGCCCTACCGCGCTCCCCGCCGCTGTCAGAACAAATCCTATGGAACCCGAAAAGGAATTCCTGCTCTTCTCTTTCCTCATGTCTCTGTCGGGGCCTGTCCCCTTCCTCCCTCTTCCATTGTCCCTCTTTCCTGTACAGCAGCCATGCACCATTATTGTTTTAAACACAAATCCCCGGTCCGGAGTGTGGTTGCCCATTGCTTTCCCCTGGATGCGCGTCACAATTTGTGGAAGCTCTGCACCGGATTCAGGAGGCACAGTGCGCCGCTCTTTCTGAATCCGGCAAAAATCACCGCAAATTGGGGTGTGCAGACCGGGGAATGAATTTTAATCACGCTCCAGAACCGGGGAATGTATTTTCAGGCATGCTCTGACATCCGCCGTTCAGTTTAAAGTCACAGTTCTTCCTTCGTTTATTCCAAAGAGTATGTAATGCAGATACAACACATCCTGATCATAACCAAAAGCCTGCTTCAGGTCAGGATATCTGTCGGCATAATCCATATAGTTGAACTGTTCCAGCGTAACTACAGCAGGAATCTCGGTGTTTTCGTTCACAGTTGCGAACCAGGGGTTCTCCACATCCACATCCGTGGGGTCCCACCCCCTGCAAGGAGAGTCCTCCGGGATTTTTACAGCCGCAGGCTTTTCAAGCAGTCCCGCCGTTTCACTGTCAGAGTATACGACTACCGCCGTACCCGGTTTGCAATTGTCATAGATCCATTTGGCATCCTCCACCGACAGCCTGACACAGCCCAGAGAAGCGTTTTCACCCAGCAAGTTGTACTCTTCCCATTCCAGTGAATCCGGCGAGGTTTCTTCATAGGGCACCGAGTGAAACAGAATTTTTCCGTTAAACCGCACCGCGTATCTTCCGTAGCTGTTATCCACCATCAGACGCCATTCATAGTAGTCAGAGGTCTGAAATACTCCTTCCGGAGTTTCATGTCCTTCCCTGCCGCAGGAACAGACCATCGACTTCACCGGCGTCACGGTGCCGTCCGCCTCCGTCTGTACAACAGAGATACAGTTTAACGCCCTGTTTACAAAAACCGTATAATCCGGCCTGGGATCGACAAAAACATCCGCAGCCGGCCATTCCGGCAGCTCATCCGCCCGGACACAGTCCGCCGGCACAAAAAACAACAACGCGCTTACGCACAACAGTCTCCATAATATCCCAATCTTTTTTTTCATATCGTACCTGCCTTGATCTTTCCTCCTCACGCCACGCCTTCGCAACGCTGAAATTATAGCACATGCCTGTCCGAAATGCAATACTGTAACACACTGTAACACATTCGGCCTGTCCAGGAACAAAAATAAATTGTATGTTTTTCCAAACTATGTTAATATATATACTCAGTGATTGAAAACAAATCGCCCATTTCACAAACAGGCAGATCCCGTCTGCAAAATAAAATCAGGAGGAACTGAACATGCACGAAAAAAAGATCCCTTATAAGATTTATCTGGAGGAAAACGAGATTCCCGACAGCTGGTACAATCTGCGGGCCGACATGAAGAACAAGCCCGCGCCCCTTTTGAATCCCGGCACCCTGCAGCCCATGACCGCCCAGGAGCTGGGCGCTGTCTTCTGCGACGAGCTGGTGGCTCAGGAGCTTGACGATACCAACGCCTGGATTCCCATTCCCCGGGAGATTCAGGATTTCTATAAGATGTACCGTCCTTCTCCCCTGGTGAGAGCATACTGTCTGGAGGAAAAATTACAGACTCCCGCCAAAATCTATTACAAATTCGAGGGCAACAACACCAGCGGAAGTCATAAGCTGAACTCCGCCATCGCCCAGGCCTACTACGCCAAAAAGCAGGGCCTTAAGGGCGTCACCACCGAGACCGGTGCCGGACAGTGGGGAACTGCCCTCTCCATGGCCTGTTCCTATTTCGGCCTGGACTGTCTGGTATATATGGTGAAAGTGTCCTATGAGCAGAAGCCCTTCCGCCGGGAGGTCATGCGTACCTATGGAGCCACTGTGACTCCCTCCCCCAGCACGACTACCGAGGTGGGCCGGAAAATTCTGGCCGAACACCCCGGCACCTCCGGAAGTCTGGGCTGTGCCATCTCCGAGGCGGTGGAGGCGGAGCAAAGCCGCGAGGGATACCGCTATGTGCTGGGCAGCGTACTGAACCAGGTGCTGCTCCATCAGACCATCATCGGCCTGGAAACCAAGGCGGCCCTGGACAAATATGATATTGTACCCGACATCATTATCGGCTGCGCGGGCGGAGGCTCCAATCTGGGCGGACTGATCTCTCCCTTTGCGGGCGAAATGATCCGGGGCGAGAGGGATTACCGCATCATCGCGGTGGAGCCCGCCTCCTGCCCCAGCTTCACCCGGGGCGTGTTCGCGTATGATTTCTGCGACACCGGCAAGGTATGCCCCCTGGCCAGGATGTACACATTGGGCAGCGGCTTTATCCCCTCCGCCAACCATGCGGGAGGACTGCGCTATCACGGCATGAGCCCCATACTGTCCCAGCTCTATCATGACGGCATCATGGAAGCCACCAGCGTAGAGCAGACCGCCGTGTTTGAAGCGGCAACCCAGTTTGCCAGAGTGGAGGGCATTCTTCCCGCCCCCGAGAGCAGCCATGCCATCCGCGTAGCCATCGATGAGGCCCTGAAATGCAAGGAAACCGGAGAGGAAAAAACCATCGTATTCGGCCTCACCGGCACGGGCTATTTTGATATGGTGGCCTACGAAAGATTCAACAACGGAGAAATGACAGATTATATCCCCACGGACGAAGACTTAAAGCCGGGCTTTGACGGTATTCCCCGTTTCCCGGGCAACGAATTCTGATCTTTCACGGATAAAAAAAGAAAGGCAACCATTTAAAAAACCTGTCTGCATGCCATTTATGACAATGCAGACAGGTTTTTGAATTACAAACGTACAGATGAAAATGAAACGCCCACAGTTCCCCATAGCGCCATCATTCCGGCACGGTCCCTGATCCTGTATATTCTACCTCATACCCGTCGTACAGACTGTTGAGTACAACCTTGCTATCCGTGACAAAAAGTTTTCTGTCTCCGGCCAAAACGGCCAGCCCTCCGCAATCTGTGAGGTATGTCAGATCATCGACGGAAATCTTCTCCTGTTGAAAAACCGGCATGGATAAAAGCATGGTCTCCGCGCAGCCCAGCGTATCGGAATACACCGTCAGACTGTCCGCGGCTGCGCAGGGCAATCCGTCCTCCAGAGACAGATACAGAGTCTTCCGTTCTCCGTCCGCAGTCACATATATGCGCTGAGAATCCATGGCACTGATCGGAAAATCCCGGTAGGAGACAAAGGTCATAGCGCCCTGATAATCGAGACGCGCCACCACGGCCGCCGCGCCGTCCATGCAGTCAAAAATATTCAGACTGTACATTGTGCCGCTGCCGTCATCCATATTTCTGGTATAGCCGTCGTAGCTTGCTACACTCCCCCGGGTGTAACCGGCGCTGGTGAGTGAATCCGCAATATAATCCGTAATAAAAGCATTTTTCATCCAGCCGAAATCCAATGCCCCGCCCAGTTCCTCATACGCAAGAAAGGCCTGATATTCCTCCGACACATGCAGCCTCGCCCTGTTCTCCCCCAGGAGCTCTACCCTTACGCTGTCCGGATCACGCGCATAAGCGGCAATCCGATCAAACAGCGCTCCAAGCTCTTCGTTGGATTCCGGGTCAAAATCCTCCAGCTGCCAGTCCTCCGTACAGGAAAATACATTCTCGTAAAATCGGAAAGCAGGCCCCAGATACACCGTCCTGTTCCCATATTGCTCAAGAAGAGCCAGCGCATCATACAGCACCGAATCCAGCTCCACCACTTCATTGGGGGCTTCGTTCAGAGCCCGTATATTGCCCGGACTTACCGCATAGGCATCGAAAGCCCTTCCTGCTTTCAGACACGCCTCGGAATATATCCGCCGGATCTCTCTGTTCTCGTTTCTGGCCAATTTGTCCGTCACACCCAGCTCATAGGTCAGTGCAAACGAAGCCGCATATTCCGCGCCATCGCCGGAGAAGGAAATAAACTGCCAGCCCTTGTCCGTTCCAGTCAGTACGCTGACCCCATAGCCCAGAGAAACCGCGCTTATCACAAGAAAAACGACTGCCGCAATAATCCGGGCTTTTACATGTCTGTCCGAGATCTCGATCTTGAAAGTTTTCGGGATATGCGGGCTGCCTCCCCTTCGTGTCCTCCTCATCTAAATAACCGCCAGCAGAAGCAGCAACAGGAAAATAAGCACGATGGCACCCAGCACAAGCAATCCCGCAACAGCACCCTTTTTGCACATTTTATAGTTGCGTATATAATGAAAATGTCTGAAAACAAAGCCTACGATCAATCCTAAAATTGGCAGGAAAAAGGATGCTATGGCATACAATCTGTTGCCGGTATCATGCACCGGAGCCTCCAGAAACTGCGTTTCCGCAGCCGCGTCCTGCGCCTCTTTCTCCTCCGCGGAAGCCTTTAGCTTCTCCGGATCGAAAGTAATGGTGATAGCCCTCACCGGCTCATTCTTTTCCCGCAAAGTCCTGTATTTTTCAATCTCCTCCTTATTGCCATAAACCCAGTGGTCATGTCCGATATCCACAAACTCCGGCTTATCCACGGAATAATCATGAATAGAAGGATCATACGTATACAGCACCTTATTCTTCTCAAGCTGCGGGTCCGGAATAGGAATCGCGGAGATCAGCGAATGCGTATACGGATGGAGCGGGAAATTGAATAGTTCCTCCGCGGAGGCTATTTCAACGATCCGTCCCTTGTAAATCACTCCGATTCTGTCGGAAATAAAGCGTACCACGGACAAATCATGCGCGATAAACAGATAAGTCAGATGCTTTTCCTGCTGAAATTTCTTCATCAGATTCAGCACCTGGGCGCGGATAGACACATCCAGGGCGGAAATAGGCTCATCCGCCACCACCAGTTCAGGCTCCATAACCATCGCGCGGGCAATGCCGATCCGCTGTCTTTGCCCGCCTGAAAACTCATGCGGATAACGGGTCAGATGCTCGGGCAGCAGACCGACCTGTGCAATCATCTTCTCCACTTTACGGACTCTGTCGGCTTCATTCTCAAACAAATGGAAATTATAGAGCCCCTCGGAGATAATATAGTCAACCGTGGCCCTCTCGTTTAAGGACGCGGCCGGGTCCTGAAACACCATCTGGATGTTCCTGATCACTTCCCTGTCCAACGCATGGGGAATTTTACCGGAAATCCTCACTCCCCGGTAATCTATCTCACCGGCGGCCAGCGGATTGACTCTGATCACAGCCCGGCCAATGGTGGTTTTTCCGGAACCGGATTCCCCTACCAGTGAGAAAGTTTCCCCCCTGTAAATGTCAAAGGACGCATCAGTGACAGCACGGACGGCATTTTCACCCTTACCGAAAGTAATGTCCACATTTTTCAGACTCAGCAGAATCTCTCTGCCCTCTGCATCCACCGGGCAATCGCCAAGGAGGCTCTTTTTCGTCATCTTACTCAACCTGTTCGCCTCCTCTCTCATACTTCTTCCACGTTGTAAGCGTCCAGAATCTTCTCGTGAATATCCTGAATGCTTTCAGGTTTATCAATCTTCGGCGCTCTTGGATCAAGCAGCCAAGTCTTCGCATAATGGGTGTCCGTTATCTGAAACATCGGCGGTTCTTCCAGCGTATCAATTTTCAGGCAGAACGGATTACGGGGCGCAAAGGCATCCCCGGTAATGCTGTTGTAGAGAGACGGCGGCGTACCGGTAATGGAATAGAGCTTGCTGCCGCTCTGCGCAAGCTGCGGAAGGCTGGAAAGCAATGCCCAGGTGTAGGGATGACGCGGATCATAGAAAACCTCATCCACATTGCCCAGTTCGATCACCTGCCCGGCATACAGCACCGCCACACGGTCCGCAATATTGGCTACAACACCCAAATCATGGGTAATAAATACAATGGTATACCCGAACTCTCTCTGCAAATCCTTGATGAGCTTCAGGATCTGCGCCTGTATGGTCACATCCAGAGCCGTAGTAGGCTCGTCACAGATCAGAATTTTCGGCTGACAGGAAAGGGCAATGGCAATAACGATCCGCTGCCGCATACCGCCGGAATACTGGAACGGATAATCGTCAAATCTGCTCTCCGCCTTGGGAATCCCCACCTTGTGCATGAGTTCGATGGCACGGCGTCTGGCCTCCGCCTCCGAACAGCCCTGATGGCGCACAATAACGGAGGTAATCTGTTTCCCGATGGTAACAATGGGATTCAAGCTGGTCATGGGATCTTGGAATACCGTAGCGATACGCCGTCCGCGAATCTGGTTCCAGTCGCCGGCAAATTTCACATTGGCAAGATTCAAAATGCAGGTACCATGAAGCTCCCGCGGTGTTTCATCCAGGTATTTCACACGAAAAGCCACAGTGTCAAACACCTTGTTTCTCTGCGCCTCGTCATCCAGATCCACACCCATTATCATTGCTTTCTTAAAGGCTTTCAGTAGACCGTTCATCAATTGCAGGCGCTTGCTGAAGCCGTAGCGGCCAATAGAAAGATAGATCTCCTTCGCAAGAATCTCATTGCGCTCCAGCGTCTTTTTATCAGGCGCGCCCGTGATCTCTTTCGCGTAGCGGGTTTTCAGTTTGGCCATTTCCTTCTCATATTCACTCTGATAAGCCGTGTCGCTGGAAGCGGCGGCCTTATGGGCTCTGGCTTTCTGGGCGTTAGCCGCTTTAAGCTCCTTGATCTTCCGGTCGTATTCCTTCATTTTTGCGGTGGCTTCCCGGATCTCCTGCTTCTGATTTCTGGAATCCAGAGTCTGTTTCAGATTAAAGACACTGATTCGCTCATCCACAAGACTTTTCAGCGCCTTGTCAGCGGCCTCCTGCTCCTGGTGGGAAAGCCCCATGCGTTCCTCCCGCTCGGTTTTCAGCTTTTCCATGGCCTGCCAGGTCGCGGCTCCGAACTCGTATCTGGAATACTCGTCCAGCCTGGCCCTTGCATGTCTGATGAAATTCTGTGCCACAGAGCCGATGCGGACATGGGTATCGGCCAGTTCATCATCGGAAAATATGAGACGCCCTTCAGAGATAAATCCGTTGGAATCCAGCATTCCCGCAAAAGTTTTGGTAAAGACGGACTTGCCGGAGCCTGACTCACCTACAATGGCGATAGATTCATTTTCATAAATATCGAGGTCAATACCGCGGATTGCGGTCAACACTCTGCCGCGGACACGGAACTTAACATGGAGATCGCGAACAGAGAGCAGTACTTTCTTGTCTTCCATTGCTGTGTCCTCCTTACATATGCGTTCTGGGGTCAGACGCGTCGCCCAGATTCTGACCGACAACATACAGAACCACGGTGATGACAGACGCTACCGCCACAGGAGACCAGAACTCCCACCCCCAGCCGGGTGTTGACATGGCGTTCTGAGCCTCCTGAATCAGACGGCCCAGGGTTGCCTCGTTGATACCCAGTCCAATATAGCTCAGGAACACCTCATAGGATATATAACCCGGAATGGCGCTGGCAATCTCCAGCACAATGACAGAAGTCATAAACGGCAAAATGTTCTTGGTGGCAATCTTAAAAATATTGGTACCCAGGCATCTCGACGCCAGGTTATACTCGTGGTCTCGAATAATAATAACCCGCGTACGTATATAGTAGGCCATGCCCAGCCATCCGATTACCGTCATGGCAAAGACCAGCGTCCAGAAACTGGGAGAGAAAACCAGCACCATAACGGAAATCAGCAGGGTCATGGGAATATTGCCCAGCACATTGTAAACCTCATTCATGACAATATCCACTTTCCGGGAGAAGCCCCAAACAGCGCCCAGAATAATGCCAATGGTCATGTTGATGGCGGCACAGATCACAGCCAGCATGATCGACAGGCGCGAACCATGCCAGATGGAGTCAAAAGTAGATGCCCCCTGCCCGCTGGTACCGAAAATCCACTTGATGCTGAATCCAAAATGCTCGATGGCTTTCTTGGGATTCAGATGCTGCGCGGCCATATCGGTCAGATTCATGTAAGGATTCACCTCGGGATCATAGCCGATGATAACGGGATAGATAAACGCGAACACAACCAAAACAGCCAGCAGCGAAAGAACGACAATATTGACCCGATTCCGGAAGAACACGCGGAACACGGATTTCCAATAGGAATACCTGGGCGCGGTGATCTTCTCGGAAGCAAGATCATCATGATTGACAGGAGCAAAAAGCTCCGCATCCGGCATATTATACTTTTTACTGAAATCTTCCACGCCTCTCACCTCGCTTTATTCGTAAAGGAAATTCTGGGGTCCACCATGGCCATCATCACATCGCCCAGAATCAGCGCCAGAACCGACAGGACCGCGTAAAACAACGTCACGCCTACAATTACCGAGTTGTCATACTGATTGATGGCATCAATGAGCAGGCCGCCCGCACCGGGAACCAGATAAACTCGTTCAGTGATGAGCGCTCCCGTCATGGCAAACAGGAGTGTGCCGGGAATGCCCTGCACAATGGGAATAGCGGCAACCTTCATCACATGTTTGAAAAAGATCTCCGTCTCCGACATACCGCCGGACCTGGCGAATTTCACATAGTCGGAATTCATCTGATCAATCATATACCGACGCATCCATTTCATCATACTGGCCACCGAGGGAAGCGCAAGTGAAATAATGGGTAATAAATACATGGCTTTTTTCACGTTATCCATGTCGAACATCGTCGGCAGCCCTATGGCGCTGCCAATGCCCCGGAACAGGAAAATATAGGCCAGGGACGGAACGGCAGAGATGAACATGATATACACCGTGCCAATCTTGTCAAAAAGCCCTTCCTTGAAACGCGCCATCAATACGCCAATGGGCAGTCCCAAAATGTAAGTCACCATGGAGGCAATGATACCGATCAGGAAAGAATAGCCCAAGCGGGAATAACTGCCCCTCACCGTCATAACACTGGTATAATCATCCGTAAAGCGGGCCTGGAGCATTTCGCTGGTATCCCTGGACCCGGCAATATAGGTAGCCGTGTGCAGATCATCAGCGCTCATCTCACTTAATCCTGTGGGATAGGTGATCGCAGACTGCACCCAGGAGCCCTGGCTCTGCGTCATGGTAGTGAATACATCCACCCCTCGGCTGATGGAAAAACTGACGCCCAAATTGACGGTAGCCAGATTCTGATGGATATAGGGAAATCTATTGTCAAAATAAAGAAGATACTTATGTTTGGTCCCGTTGCCCATAATCGCGGGAGAAAACTGATCGCCGCCATACAGCGGATCATAGAGTGTAAAAGTGAGACCTCTCTCCCCGATGTCATTGTATTCCGGCACATAATGAATGTTGTCCACCTGAATAAGGTTGGTAAAATATGTCCAGAGCCGCTCAAGCAGGGAATTATCCTTATGGGCAAACAGCGCGGGCTGACCGCCGGGGGCAATTTTGCCTCTGGAAAGCACAGCGCCCAGACGCTCCACCGTATAGCCCTTCGACTCATAATATTCCGTAAATTGTTCGATATACTGTGCCGCGAGTTCGGAATCCTTGCTTCCGTCCGCGTCACGTCCCAGCTTTACTGCCTCGGCCCGGGTCTCCTCATCAATCTCTCCCTCCTGCCGAAGCATCAACATATAATCAGCGTAGGGGACATAGTCGACATAACCGAACAATTCCCACTGCTGAAGCATATAAGTACGTCTGTTATTGTTGGTCTGTTTGCCAAAGTTTGCATCCTTGGCAAACACAAGGTCACGGTTCATCAGTCCGTAAACCAGCAGCATGACGATGAAAACCACCAGAATGATGGATACGACTCCATGCAGTAATCTCTTTAATACATATCTTCCCATAAGTAATCCAACTCTCTCACAATAATGGATGAAAATGAAAATAACACAAGAGGGGCGAGGACTCCCTCGCCCCCCCATCTGTTATAAAAGAAAAACTGTTCTGAGGATTCTTACCCCTGTCTTCTTACCAAAGTCCCAGGACATAGCACATATAACCGCCAGCCATAAAAGTATCCAGATAGGTCTGGGCATCACCGTAATCGGGACCCCAGCCGGTATTTCCGCCGTAATCATAGTTCATCTGATACCCAAACTCTCCGTAATATCCGGCGTAAGACCTGTTGTCATCAGATACGCAGGGAACCAGATTGATAATGACCTTACCGCCGAGAACCTGCTCAATAGTCTGCTTCTGAGCCTGATTCATGGCAGAACCGATGGTGCTGTAGTCCTGGTAAAGCATATCCAGATAAATAGGGTTGGTCTCGCTAACCTCGACACCCTCCGCGGCAAGCTCTTCGATCGCCTTCTCCAGATACTTTACAGCATCCTCAGGCAGATACCAGCCGTCAAATCCAAGGCTGGAGCCTGCGCCGTCAGCGCCGCTGGGATCCCAGACTTTCATGGGATAGCCGTCGGCCGTAATCTGATCCTGCAGGATCTCCCCGTAATAGGTGCCCACCGGATAGGTGGTGGCGGTGCCGTTAATGTCAACCGTAATTTCCTCGGAGACACTGATGAAGCTGCCCGGCACATAGGAATTGGTCAGACGGGCATATCTCAGATCCTCGCCCCTGCTGAGAGCGTTCACCGTGCCGCGGTCATTGGCCAGCGCCACTGCCAGGCGGAAATTCTGATTCATCATGGCAGCCTGGCTGCGCTCAGCCTGCAGCTGCGTCTTACTGGATTTTACCTGCGTTTCGTCATTGTAGTTCGCGTAAGCGTAACGGCACAGATTTACAGAATTTACATAAGAGGTCGCGCTTTCGGAGACAACATATGCATACTTTTCAAAGTAATTCTTGCCGTCGGGATCATCGGGTACGGCAGTAGCCTTGGCCTGTTCAAGGGCGGAAGAACCCAGTCCCAGACCGGCGTTGAAAATGCCGTTCATGTAATTGTTCCAGGAGAACAGCTCATCCGTTCCGTCATTGAACTTCATGGTAACGGTCTTGATCCGAACCTTATCCGCATTGTAATAGCTGGGGTTTGCCGTAAGCACAATGGTATTCTGATAAGTATAGTTGCTCACCAGATAAGGCCCACAGTAAACGATGTGCTGCGCGTCGGAGCCGAAAGTATAATCGGAAGCTGCGGGATCAAACTCCTCGCCGAATTTTCCTCCCTGAGACTCATAGTAGCTGCGGCACAGAGGAGCCATCGCGGAATATCCGACTACAGATAAAAACCACGGAGTAGGCTCGCTTAATGTATACTGCACAGTATAGTCATCCAGCGCCTTGACGCCAACCTCGGAGAAATCGGTAATCTCGCCTGTGGCATAAGCCGCCAGATTCTCAATGCAGGAAACCACGGCATACAGGCCGCCTGACGGAGTATCGCCGATGTGCTGCATGGCCGCCACAAAATCGTCGGCTTTCAGTTCAGCCACTTCCGTGCCCTGATAAGTAACCCACTTCACTCCCTTGCGCAGATGGAAGGTGTATGTCAGGTTATCGTCTGAAATCTCATAGCTCTCGGCAAGAGCAGGCTGCTGGATATTCTCGGAGTCATAGCGCAGCAGACCGTCCCAGGTAGCGGAAAGGGTCCGGCCGTCAGCAGTCTTGGAAGAAGACAGATAATCCCAGGTGGTGGGCTCGTCATTGGTATCGGAACCCAAGGTATAGCTGTCCGCCAAAGTGATGCCGTTGTCCGCAGCCCACTGCACGGCATATTCCTCCCATGTACCGGTTCCTACCAGCTCGCTCCACTTGGTTGTGAGTTCCGTGCGCTCCTCCGGAGTCAGCAGGCGATCGGCAATCAGCAGGTTGCTGTACCCACGGGCCTCGCCGTCAAATCCCCACTCCACAGCGGGAATCGTGTGCGGCACAATGGCACTCATGGCATAGTTGCCGGCATCATTCGCATAAGGCGTAACGGCCCCGGCTTCCAGGAGCTTTGCCTCCGCGATAGCCATCTTGGCCAGACGCATGCTCACGTTGGTCTCGGCCAGCGCCTCATCGTAGTAAGTCTGAAACTCGCCGAAGACAGTGTTGTAGATCTCATCGGACTTTTCGTCGTGAGCAGCCACATCCAGATCCGCCTGCTTATTCAGATCAGCCATAAGCGATGTGGTGTCCTCGATCGGCGCGTTCTCATTGCTGCCGCTGTCAGAGCTGGGTGTCTGGCTCTCATTGCCGGAGGCCTGGCTTTCGGTACTGGGGGTCTGGCTTTCAGTACCGGGTGTCGAGCTACCTTGGTTTTCATTGTTACTATTGCCACAGGCAGCCATGGAAACCGTCATGGTAGCTGTCAGCAGCAATGTCAACAATTTCTTTTTCATCTCTTTTTCCTCCCTATATTTTTTCCTTGCATACTTTGTTCCTTTATTGCGCTAAAT
Organism: uncultured Acetatifactor sp.; assembly: GCA_910583845.1. GTDB lineage: Bacteria > Bacillota > Clostridia > Lachnospirales > Lachnospiraceae > Acetatifactor. The sequence goes on along the minus strand of CAJUAB010000002.1, from coordinate 231,216 downwards.
CCATAAGGTAAAACCGCTTATGGAAAACGGCGTAAATACCTGCATCCGTCTCTGGATACCTGTATACAATCAACAACGCATGCAATTTATGCACTTAGTATAATGAACACTTTTTTAAATGTCAAGTCTTTTTGTCTTTTTTCCGCATTGGAGTGCTGTATCAAGCCGGAATCAGCGCTTTTCGCCGTGTTGTAACTATTTGCCAAATTGTGTCGGTCCGCATTTTTGCAGGCATACAGAATTCACAATACCATATTATGTTTTATAATTGTGAACTTTGATGCAAATGGCAACATAACAGTTTTTCATGCACATATTCTACAGATCTATACAATTTGACAAAATTCTTCTTTTTCTATAAAATAACCGTTCCGTTTAAATATGCCAGGTTAAGGACGGCTGGTAATAGCCGCTCTTAACCTGGCATACTTTCGCCTGTTTTCTGTGCTCCACCCCTGATCGACACGCCCTGGAAAACGGTCATCCTGGAGTAGACGGGAGTCGGAACCTGCGGGTTCGACTCCGCCATGTCGCCGTAAGAATGGAGTAGACGGGAGTCGAACCCGTGTCCAAAAGCCCATTCCCTGTCCTTCTACTATCATAGTCTGTTATTCCGCGGCCCGCGCTTTGCGCAAACCGCCCTTTCCTCACCGGCTGGCGAACAGACTCCCCAACCGGATCGGTAGCTTCATGCTACGCCCGCGCGGGCAAAGCTTACCGCGCGTCGTTTCCCACATAGTCGATGCCCGGGCTCCGGAGTGTGGGTGCTCCGGACCGGACAAGCCGCCTGAGGCGACGTCACTCACAGCTTGTTAAGCTGCGAATGCTAACTGATTATTGTCTTCAGCGTTTAGTTTAATTGTGCGATTAACGTGTCGCAACGGATAGCTTCTCCAGCTGCAGGACCCCTGTCGAAACCTTTACTACCCCTGATCTGTTCCCCGGAAATCCGGGAAATATTGCTTATTGCCCTTAACAGGCACTCTTATTATAGCATCTTCCGCGGCCTTTGGCAAGTAAATAAAGAACTAAAGATTTTTTACTTTGAAATCCTTCTCCGCCTCCCTGCGCTGATCCTTTTTGGCGATGTCCTGGCGCTTGTCGTACAGTTTCTTACCCCTTGCCAGCCCGATCTCCACCTTGACTTTTCCCTCCTTGAAATACACCTGCAGCGGCACAAGAGTCAACCCCTTCTCGGCCACCTTGCCGGAGAGCTTGTTGATCTCATATCGGTGAAGCAGGAGTTTTTTGACCCGAAGAGGGTCCTTGTTGAAGATATTTCCCTTCTCATAGGGACTCACATGCATGCCGTATACATAAACCTCGCCGTTTTCTATGCGGATAAAGGACTCCTTGATGCTGCATTTTCCCTGGCGCATGGACTTGACTTCCGTACCGTGGAGGGCGATGCCCGCCTCATAGTTCTCCTCTATAAAATAGTCGTGATAGGCTTTTTTGTTGTTGGCGATCAGTTTCTGTTTTTCTTTCTGTTTTGCCATATTCTCACCTTCCTTTCCGGCCCCGCTGAGTCCGGTTTACTCCGCCAGATCAAAATCAATGGTGCGCAGCAGGCGGTCAGCACCGACTGCCTGCACGGTCACCGGCTGCCCCAGACTGAAGGTACGCCCTGTTGTCTCACCCACCATCTCATAGGTCTCCTCATGATAACAATAATAATCCCCCGGCAGACGGGACACATGCACCAGTCCCTCCACGGTGTTGGGAAGCTCCACATAGATGCCCCAGGCAGTTATGCCGGACACCACTCCCTCAAATACCTCACCCAGACGCTCCTCCATATACTGCACTTTCTTCAGTTTATCGGTCTCCCGCTCCGCCTCATCGGCCCGGCGCTCCAGTCTGGACGACTCCTTTGCCACCTCCGGCAGAAGGGACCGGTAGTGGCTGATCCTTTCCTCATTCAGCCGTCCCCGCAGCTGTTCCTTGATAATACGGTGAATCTGTAAATCCGGGTAGCGCCTTATGGGGGAGGTAAAATGGCAATAGTACATGCAGGCCAGACCAAAATGACCGCTGTTCTCGGTGCTGTATTTCGCCTGCTTCATGCTCCGCAAAGTCAATCTGCTGATCATGGCCTCCTCCGGGGTATCCTCCACCTTCCGCAGGAGCTTTTGAATCTCCTTGGGATGGATAGCGGCGGCCTGACCGCGTTCTCCCCTTTTGTCTGCCGCCCTGCCGCTCCCTCCGCCTTTACGGGCGGCTCCCCGTTCTCCCGCCGCCCGGCCTCCCATCTGACCGACATTCTTCATATAATATCCGAAATTGTAAAGAAATGCCGCCAGTTTCTGTATCTTGTCCTGATCCGGAGCCTCATGCACCCGATAAACAAAAGGCAGTTCCTGCCAGTAAAAATGCTGGGCAACGGTCTCATTGGCCGCCAGCATGAAATCCTCAATCATCCTGGTAGCCACATTGCGCTCATAGGGACGGATCTCCCGGGGCACTCCCCGGTCATCCAGCAGGATCTTGCACTCCGGAAAGTCAAAATCAATGCCGCCCCTCTCCCGCCTCTTTTCCCGCAGCAGCCCGGACAGAGTCTCCATCTCCTTAAGCATGGGCAGAATTTCCCCGTACTTTTCAAAGGACGGATCTTTCTCTGTCAGGTTTTCTTCCGTGAGCAGGCGCTTTACGCCGGTGTAGGACATGCGATGACGCACCCGGATCACAGACTCGCAGAGCTCATAGTCCGCGATATTGCCTTTGGGGTCCACGGTCATCAGACAGCTCAGAGCCAGCCGGTCCTCTCCGGCGTTCAGGGAGCAGATGCCATTGGACAGCGCGTGAGGCAGCATGGGAATCACCCGGTCCACCAGATATACGCTGGTGCCCCGCTTAAGAGCCTCCCGGTCCAGCGCCGATCCCTCCTGTACGTAGTTGGTCACATCCGCGATATGAACTCCCAGACGGTAAAACTGTCCGTCAAAGGTCACACTCACCGCATCGTCCAGATCCTTCGCGTCCTCACCGTCTATGGTGATCAGCAGCTGATCCCGCAGGTCCCGGCGTCCGGCCCTGTCCGCCGAAGTGACCTCTCCCGCCACCCGCTCCGCCTGGCTCAGCACCTTTTCGGAAAAGCTCTCCGGCAGTTCATAGCCCCGCACTATGGAGAGGATATCCACCCCCGGGTCATTCACATGCCCCAGGATTTCCACCACCTTCCCCTCCGGGCTGCGGTCACTGCCGCCGTAATCCGTGATCTCCACCACCACCTTATGCCCGGTGACGGCCCCTTTGGACCTCTCCCGGGGCACATAGACGTCCTGAGGCATCCGGGAATTATCCGGCACCACAAACCCGTAATTTCCGGATTTCTGGTTCTGGTATGTGCCCACCAACTGTGTGAAACCGCGCTTTAAAATCCGCAGCACACGGGCGGTAACACGAGCGTGTGCTCGGGCAGGAACTCGAACAGAAGCTCGGGCGGAATCCCGAGCCGCAGTCTGGGGGGCAGGCCGATCAGCCGCTCTGTTCTCCTGCCATCGGCCGCCGTTCGATGCCTCCGAGCGCTGCCTGCCATCCGATGCCTCCGAACACCGTCCGCCGTCCGATGCCACCGAGCGCTGCCTGCCGCCGATGTCCGATTCCTGTGTCAGAACCACCTGTACCGTGTCGCCGTGCAGCGCGCCTTCCGTCATCCCGGCAGGTATGAACAGATCGTCTTCCCGGCCCTCGATCTCCACAAAGCCAAAGCCCTTGCCATGGCTGATAAATGTGCCTGTGAGGGTGTGCCCGTCCGCTTTTTTGTATTTTCCCCGGGCATCGACTGTCAGCCGTCCCTCCGTCAGCAGCTCCTCCAGCAGCCTGCGCAGTTCCTGGCGGTCCTCCCGGGACACCTGCAGCAGCATGGCCAGTTCCTTTTCCTTCATGGGAACATACTGCTGATCCGACATAAGCTCGCATATTCTGTCTTTTCTGTTTTCTGCCGTTATCTCCATATCCTCCATATCTGCCCCTATCCGCGTATCGTGGACATAGGAAATTTGCTCCGATCCACCGTCATACAAAGCGTTTAAAAAACACCCTTGATCAGCAAGGGTGTTTTCTTCCGCCATTAAAATACATTCAGGTTCAGTACCACGGCAAAAAGGATAAATGCCACAGCCAGGATCTTTGTGAGCTTCACCAGCATCCCTTCCATGGAACGTCCCTTATTCTTACCCCAATAGGTCTCCGCCGCGCCGCTGATCGCGCCAAGGCCCGCTGCCTTGCCCTCCTGCATCAGAACTACAACCACCAGTGCTATACAATCAAATATAAACAAGACTGTCAGTATACCTCTCAGTATTCCCATCATGATACCTCTTTTCGTTCATCCGATAAAAATCACAGTCCACATGCACAATGATGTGCCAAACAAAAATGATTGTAGCATATATTTTCCAGGTGCGCAAGTATTTTTTCTTATTTTCTCAAACTCACACTACCGCCGTCCCGGGTCCATATAGCAGCCATAGCCGTTTAGTTCCTCCTCGATGCGCAGCAGACGGTTGTATTTTGCCACACGGTCGCTGCGGCAGGGCGCGCCGGTCTTGATCTGCCCTGTGTTCATAGCCACGGCGATATCCGCTATGGTCGTGTCCTCCGTCTCTCCGGAGCGGTGGGAAATCACGGCGTGGTACCCGTTCCTTTTGGCCAGTTCCACCGCTTCCATAGCCTCCGTCAGCGTTCCGATCTGGTTGACCTTCACCAGGATGGCATTGGCCACATGCAGCTGGATTCCCGCGTCCAGACGCTTGACATTGGTCACAAACAGATCGTCTCCCACCAGCTGCACCCTCTCTCCGATGCGCTGGGTCATCAGCTGCCATCCGTCCCAGTCATCCTCCGCCAGGCCGTCTTCGATGGAATAGATGGGGAAGCGCTCCATCAGCCGCTCATAATAGGCGATCATCTCCTGGGTATCCCGGATCACCTCCTGGCTCTTCAACCGGCTCTCCCCGGGAAAGTGATACATCCCGGTCTTTTCATTGTAGAGCTCGCTGCTGGCCACGTCCAGCGCGATCCTGATGTCCTGCCCCGGCGTATAGCCCGCGGCGCCAATCGCGTCCATAATATACTCCAGCACGCTCTCCGCGTCCGGCAGATCCGGCGCGAAGCCGCCCTCATCCCCCACCCCGGTGGACAGGCCCTGCTCCTGCAGCAGTCCCTTCAGATTGTGGTAAATCTCCGCGCAGATCCGCAGTCCCTCCGCAAAGCTCTCCGCCTGCACGGGCATGATCATGAACTCCTGAAAGTCCACGGTGTTAGCGGCATGTTTTCCGCCGTTCAATATATTCATCATGGGAACGGGCATGCGCCGTGCGGAGGTGCCGCCCAGATAACGGTACAGCGGAATATGCAGCGCGCAGGCCGCCGCCCTGGCGCAGGCCAGAGACACCGCCAGAATTGCGTTGGCCCCCAGATTCGCCTTGTTGTCCGTGCCGTCCGCCTCCACCATCAGACTGTCGATCTGAATCTGCTCCAGGGCGTTGCGGCCGCAGAGCAGGGGGGACAATTTCTCATTGATGTTCTTCACTGCGTTGCGGACCCCCAGCCCGAAATACCTAGGCTGCGCGTCCCTCAGTTCCACCGCCTCGAAGCGCCCGGTGCTGGCACCGGAGGGCACAGCCGCCAGACCCGTGTGAATATGGCCGCTCACCCTGTCCCTGACCGCAACCTCTGCCTCCACCGTGGGATTTCCCCTTGAATCCAGAATTTCCCGCCCACGGACACTCACAATCTCCAAAAATATCATAAAAAACGCCTCCTTTACGAAAGTACCAATCCGCATATATCAATGTGGAAAGTATCTCCGGTAAGGAGGCCGTTTATGCATCTCAACACGATTCCTTTTCAAAAACCCACAGCTGCTTGATCTGCCTGCAAATCTGGTCGTAGGTCCATCTCATGCGGCTGCGGGCCACACAGTTGGGATCATTGACCAGAAAGCCATCCTGATCATAACCGTAAATCACGATAAAGTGTCCCCCCGCCGTGAAATCTCCCGGCCTCATGGAGAGAATCAGCACCTTCCCGTCATCCAACGCCGCCTTCATCTCCCACTCCGTGGCGGAGGGCTGGCTTACTCCCACGCCGTACCAGGGAGCCACATCCTCCATCAGTGCCCACAATGTGCCTGTTCCGGACAAATAATATCCTTTCTCCATACTGTAGGCAGCGATCACATCCGGAGTCAGACTCTCGTCCCCCGTGAGATAGTATAACGCCATGGACAGGCAGGTGGGACCGCAGCCGGAAACGGCAATACAGCTGTCATCCCCATAGGGGGCATATCCCCATCGGGGGTCCCATTGCAGAAAAAGCGGAAACTCCTCTTCTTTCTCGCTCTCCGTCAGACCTCCGGCGGCTCTGTGCTCCGCGGTCAGCCAGCCCTTTGCAAAGTCCGCCATCTCGGGATTGTTGGCCAGCGCTTCCAGCAGGCGTTCCGGATACGCTCCGCTGTTCTGAGAGATTGCGGCGATCCGCTCATCCCACTGTCCCAATTCCTCCAGTCTCTCCAGCACCTGTCGGCTGTTTCGCTCCTGAGGGCTGTCCACATGATCCAGGGCGCATCTCTCCGCGTAGGAGATCGAAAGGGTGCCCACCGTCACCGCGTCCGCCGCGCCGTGACTGATCTGCCACTCACTTCCGCTGTCCTGTCCGCCCGTGACATCCGCGTGGTACATCTGCACCATATTGCAGGTGCGGCTGATCAGTTCCCTCTGTTCTCTCAGCTGTCCCCTTACCTGAGCCAGCTGGATCAGGCACAGCGCGATGCAGACCCATGCCGCCCCCAATGCCACTGCCTGAAAAATTCTCTGCTGTCTCCTGTCCCCATTCCTCTGCCGCATATCCTCTGTTCCTTCCATCATGCCCGGAGCGTGTGTCAAGCATGCCCCGGCGGTCTCCGCCTTTGTTACGGTTTCATTTTCCCACCGCGCTGTCACAAAGTTGTATCTGTAAACTTTATTTTTTCACAAAATATCACGGTTCAATACGCCTTGCCGGCCAGAATCTCCAGATAATCCTGATAGTTTTTCGCAAGCAGCGCAGGCGTGTCCAGACCGTAAGGACATTTACTCCTGCATTTGCCGCAGTGCAGACATTCCTTGATCTTATGCATCTTCTCCTGCATCTCGGGCGTCAGCTGGGCCTCGGAGGGCGCGCGCCGGATCATCAGGCTCATTCTGGCCATATTGTTGATCTCTATGCCCACAGGGCAGGGCATGCAGTAGCCGCAGCCTCTGCAAAAATCTCCTTGCAGCTCCTGCCTGTCCCGGGCAATCACGGCTTCCAGCTCCCCGTCCATCACCGGGGGCTGTCCTATATAGGACAGAAACTCATTAAGCTCCGACTCCCGCTGAATCCCCCATATGGGAAGTACATTCTCATACTGCGCCAGGTAGGCGTAAGCTGCCGCGGAATTGGTAATCAGCCCCCCTGACAACGCTTTCATGGCGATAAAGCCCATGTCCGCCTCCGCCGTTTTCTTCACCAGCTCCATATCCTGTTCCGCGGCCAGATAGCAGAACGGAAACTGCAAAGTCTCATACAGCCCGCTCTCCACCGCCTCCCGGGCCACGTTCAGCCTGTGGTTGGTAATGCCGATATGACGCACCTTGCCCTGATCCCGGGCCTTCAGCATGGCCTCATACAATCCGCTGCCGTCCTCCGGCCTGGGGCAGAAGGCGGGATTGTGGAACTGGTAAATATCAATATAATCCGTCCGCAGATTGCGCAGGGAGGTCTCCAGATCCTTCTGGAAATCCGCCGCGTTCAAAGCTCCGGTCTTGGTAGCGATATACACCTTTTCCCGCATGCCCGCAAAAGCCTCTCCCACTTTCTCCTCGCTGTCCGTGTACCATCTGGCAGTGTCAAAGAAGGTGATTCCCCCGTCATAGGCCCTGCGCAGCAGTCTGACTGCCTCCTGCCTGTCAATCCGCTGCACCGGCAGCGCTCCGAAAGCGTTTTTTTCCACCGTGATCCCCGTTTTCCCCAATGTTACCTTTGCCATACATCCCTCTCCTTCCTCCGTTTATGTCTGGAAAAGGGTAAGCAGCTATGTACTTACCCTTTTCCCCGCCTTACGCGCTTTGCCTTATTTCCTGACCAGCAGGCTCTTACCCGTCATCTCGGCGGGCTGCTCCCTGCCCATGAGTTCGATCAATGTGGGAATAATATCCGCCAGGCAGCCGCCCTCCCGCAGACCGTAAGCAGGGTCCGCGTTCACCAGAATGAAGGGCACCTGATTGGTGGTGTGGGCAGTGAAAGGAGCACCGCTCTCATAGTCCACCAACTGCTCCGCGTTGCCGTGATCCGCACAGATGAACAGGATGCCGTCCACGTCCCTTATAGCCTCCACCGCTCTGCCCACACAGGAGTCCACGGCTTCCACTGCCTTGATGGCAGCTTCCTCCACGCCGGTATGCCCCACCATATCGGGGTTGGCAAAATTGATGATGATCACATCATATTTGTCGCTGCGGATGGCTTCGCAAAGCCTGTCACACACCTCGTAGGCGCTCATCTGAGGCTTTAGGTCATAGGTGGCCACATCCTTGGGAGAATTGACCAACACCCTGTCCTCGCCGGGATTGGGCTCCTCCACGCCCCCGTTGAAGAAGAAAGTCACATGGGCGTATTTCTCGGTCTCGGCAATCCTGGCCTGGGTCATGTTGTTGGCGGCCAGCCACTCTCCGAAGGTATTGGTCACCGCCACCTTATGGAACGCCACTTCCTTGTTGGGAATGGTGGGATCATAATCACTAAAGCAGACGAAAGTGATGTCCTTTCTGGGCCCGCGGTCAAAGCCCTTGAAATCATCATCGCAGAAAGCCCTGGTGATCTCTCTGGCCCGGTCCGGACGGAAGTTGAAGAACACCACGGAGTCCCCGTCCTGAACCGTCGCCACAGGCCTGCCGTCCTCCACCGCCACCGTAGGCTTTACAAACTCATCCGTCTCCTCACGGTCATAGGACTGCGCAATGCCGCAGACACCGCAGGCCGCTGTCAGGCCTTCTCCTCTGGTCATGGCGTCATAGGCCAGCTTCACCCTGTCATAATTGTTGTCTCTGTCCATGGCATAGTAACGGCCCATGACGGAAGCGATTTTACCGATGCCGATCTTCTCCATCTCCGCGACCAGCTCCTCCGCAAAACCCTTGCCGCTGGCAGGAGGCGTATCCCGGCCGTCCAGGAAGCAGTGTACATACACTTTGTCAAGCCCCTGCCGCTTGGCCAGCTCCAGCAGGCCATACAGATGCGTGTTATGGCTGTGTACGCCGCCGTCGGACAAAAGTCCCATGAGGTGCAGGGCGCTGCCGTTCTTTTTACAGTTTTCCACCGCCTTCAGCAGCGCGGGATTCTCAAAGAAAGTACCGTCCATGATCTCCTTGGTAATCCTGGTCAGCTCCTGATATACAATGCGGCCCGCTCCCATATTCAGATGACCCACCTCGGAATTTCCCATCTGCCCCTCCGGCAGGCCTACAGCCATGCCGCTGGCGTTGCCCCGCACCCAGGGATATTCCTGCATCAGTTTATCCAGATTGGGCTTTTTCGCCTGCGCCACGGCATTGCCCTCGGTTTTTTCGTTCAGCCCATAGCCGTCCAGAATCATTAAAACGATCGGTTTCCTGCTCATATTTCCTCCATTTCCGCTCTTGCGAGCATGTTCATTCAGTATTTGGCTTTTCGTGGAAATTATACACTTTATTTTTCCGCCGCGCAACCATATTTTTATACGGAAATCCGGGATAATGCCGGGAAATACCGCTGGCGGGCCGCTCCGGAAGATGCCCCGGGGAGCGAGTTGTCCGGCGGACAGGGGATTTTGAGCTTCCTCGTTTTGGGGGTTGCATTTGCCACGACACGGGAGTAAAATAATGAAATATTCACCCTTTGCGCGATCTTTGCCGCACGGAAAGGAAAACATGATTACTTTACTCACCAGAATTTTTATCAAAGACTATCAAAATACATCCTCCCCCGCAGTGCGGCAGGCCTATGGCGTGCTCTGCGGAGCCGTGGGAATCGCGCTGAATCTGCTGCTTTTTGCCGGGAAATTTTTTGCCGGACTGTTCAGCGGCTCCATCGCCATCACGGCGGACGCGTTCAACAACCTGTCGGACGCGGGTTCCTCCATTATAACGCTGATCGGGTTCAGGATGGCGGGCCATAAGCCTGACCCGGGACACCCCTTCGGGCACGGACGCATCGAATATATTTCCGGTTTTCTGGTTTCCCTGCTGATCCTGCTGATGGCCTTTGAGCTGATCAAAAGTTCCGTGGAAAAGATACTGCATCCCCAGGAGCTGATTTTTTCTCCTGTGATCGTGGTTATTCTGGCGGCCTCCATCCTTGTGAAATGTTATATGGCTCTGTACAATGCCCGGATCGGCAGACAGATTGATTCCGCCGCCATGAAAGCCACCGCCACCGACAGCCTCAGCGACACGCTGGCCACCACCGCCGTGCTGGCCGCCACTCTGACCGTCCGCTTTTCCGGTCTGGCCATCGACGGTTACTGCGGCGTTCTGGTGGGACTGTTTATCCTCTACGCGGGCTTCCAGGCCGCGAGAGACACCCTCAACCCTCTGCTGGGGCAGGCGCCGGACCCGGCCTTTGTAAAGCAGATTGAGGACATTGTCATGTCCCATCCGGCCATTCTGGGCATTCATGACCTGATTGTCCACAACTACGGTCCCGGGCGGGTACTGATTTCCCTCCACGCGGAGGTTCCTGCGGACGGGGACCTGTTGGAGCTGCATGACACTATTGACCTGGCAGAGCACAGACTGCACAGCGAGCTTGGCTGTAGCGCCGTAATCCATATGGACCCTGTGTGCATTCACGACGAACAGACACAGCGGCTGAAAATCATGGCCCAGCATGTGCTTTCCACCATAGACGAGCGGCTGACACTCCACGATTTCCGCATTGTGACTGGTCCCACGCACACCAATCTGATTTTTGACGTGGTAACTCCCTATGATTTTGACTACAGCGACGCGGGACTCTGCGAGCTGATCAACCGTCGGCTCAAAGAACAGGACAACCGTTACTGCGCCGTCATAGATGTGGACAAACAGATGATTTAAGACAGGCCGGTCCCATTGGTAATAATGCCCAGCAGCTGGCCCTGCCTCACGCTGACAACGGCTTCAGCGCCAATAAATTCATTGCTTACGCCGATGGGAAAATCATTGGTTATTACGGCGTTGTCCAGCTCATACTTCATTCCCCGGATATTCACCCCCCGCGCTTCTCTCCCCAGGGAAAACAGGGACAGATATCCTGCGCTGGATGCCGGGAAACATCGTTCCTCGTCCTCCAGCACAAAGCACATCCCTGCCCTGTCCAGCAAATATCCCACTCCGCCGTGATGTCTGATAAACAACAGACACTGGATGTTGGCAACGGTGTGCTCCAGCCTGCTTCCTCCCGTGGCTCCGTAGAGCAGAAATTCTCTGTATCCTCTCCCCAGGGCAAGCCGGATGGCCGCCAGCGTGTCCGTGTCATCTTTCTCCGGCTTCAAACGGAGTACCCGTCCAGGACTTTCCGTGGATAGCCGGTCAATTTGCTCCATCTGTCCGCCACTTACCGAGTCAAAATCCCCCAGCACCAGGTCCGGCTTAAGCCCCAGTTCCTCACAGTACTTATACCCTCCGTCCACAGCGATCAGCATGTCGCTCCCGGACAGAGGGATCTCTGCCACGGACAGATCTCCCGCCGCCACAATCACACATTTCCCTGCCTGTCTTTCCACACCCTGTCCTTCTTTCTATTGCTTTTTCCTCTGGTTTGCGATATAACTGTATCTGAAAATATCTGTTCTGATTATGGCAGATTTCTTCCGTGATTGCAAGTGGCTGTATGGCTGCTCTGACATGGTTGCAAAACTTCGTCACTCTCGGAGAACGTTTTGTGTATATTGACCGGTTCCGTCACTCGCGGAAAACATTTGTAACTGCATACGATCACATATTTGAAAGGAAGCGGCGGTATGTACCGGACTACACCCCTTTATCCCCCTGAGACGCTGAAACGCATGGAAGTCATGGACAGGCGCTACCGGCAGGCAGCGCGGGACTACTTTTCCAGACGCTGCGAGTACTATCGGCAGCTTACCGGGGGCCGCTATGCCCGGATCACGATCCGGGATCAGAAAACCCGATGGGGAAGCTGTTCTTCCACCGGCACCCTGTCCTTTAACTATCGGCTTATGTTTGCCCCGCCCCGGGTACTGGACTATGTGGTGGTACATGAACTGTGCCATCTGACTCATATGAACCACTCCAGGGATTTCTGGAATCTGGTAGGCCGTGTCATGCCGGAATACAAGACCCATCGGAGCTGGCTGAAAGAACATGGCGGAGAGCTGAATATAGAAGAGCATATGAAAAGGCTGAACCTGTTGTAGGTTCAGCCTCTGAAAACACATCAGCGATTCTCGTTCACGAACACCTGCGCCCTGGACTGGATGATATCTATCACTTCCTGCACACTCTTCTGTCCGGCGAAGAATGCCTCCGCCTCCTCCGTGATAATATTGCGGATGTCCTCATTATAATATGCGGTCCGGTCCACGGTATAGATGAACTCACAGATCGCGTCCACCTCTTCCTGGGTGAAAGGCTCCAGGATGACTTCCTCCCCGTTTATATTCCAGGTATCGTCATAGTACTCCTTATTTCCATCCTCATCTGTCCAGTAAGGTCTCTCCGTAGCCTCCTTGGCCTTGTTCAGGAAAGCCGACTTGAGCACCGGCATGTCATAGAACTGATCGCCGGTCTGATACTCCTCCGTCAGGAACTGCCGCACAAACTGCCATGCCCCCTCCTGATGCTTGGATCTGGCGGAAATCATAAAGGTATAGCTGCCGGAATTGATCGTGGAACCGTTGGAGTCTGATGTGGGGAAACCCACAAAGGTAATCTCTTCCCCGATATAGCCCTTGATCTGGTATTTGCAATCCTTTATATTGCTGATATACAGATCATAAAGCAGGGCCCGGTTCTCTCTGTACTGGCTCTCGTAGAAAGAATAATCGTAATTCTCCCAATAATCCTGCGGATACTCCGTGGGCAGAGTCTTGGCATACTCCAGCATTTCAATAAAACTCTGTGAGTTAAAATTACATTTGCCCGTCTCCACATCAATAAAGTCCTGTCCCGCGTAGCTCAGCATATAGTAGATATAGCTGTCCCGCATCATATCGCCAAATGCCTTGGCTCCCTCGGGCATGGTGGCCAGCACCGCCTCCACATCCGACATCGTCCAGGACTGGGGCTCTCCCACCAGAGATTTTTTGGCTATCATGGTGCGCACATTGAAGCTGGGAACCACCGCGTACAGATTTCCGTTCACGGAAAAGGCATCCCACACATTCTGCAGGTACTCCAGCTTGCTCAGTTCCTCATCCGCCTCCAGCAGCTTGCCGATATCCGCCAGCAGTCCCTTGGACACATAGTTTCCATAACTGCTCATATTGTTCAGCAACATGATATCCGGCATCTGGCCGCTGGTAATGTCACTGTTCAGCCGGGTCTGTCCCGCTGTCCAGTCTTCGTTGGTATTGTAGGTGCTATAGTCCTTTACAGTGATTCTGTATTGGTCGCTGGTCTTGTTGAACTCTATGACCTTGGACTTGACATCCGAGTTCACATATTCACCGCCCAGCACCAGCACTTCCTTGTCCGGTATATCCGCCGGGTCCACATAAGTAAAGTACGCGCATCTCTGCTCCCAGTTTTCAATGTCATTATAGATCGCCACGAAATGCTTGTCGTCAATCATCTGCACATACTGCATATTGTTGGTGGGCAGATCCGAATTGATATAGTTCATGATCATTTTGGGTTCCGCATCCCCGATGTTCCAGGTATACACACCCAGGTTGTTGGTCAGGAGCAGATCTGTGTCACTGCCCTTCCGCATATTATAATTGTTGGAAAAAACAAGCTCTGTCTGCTCCCCCATGGTGCCTGATTCCAGATCATAACTGGCCAGATAGCATTTGGTCCAGTCCTCGTCATAACTCACCACCATCAGTGTGCCGTCATCCCTGGTGAAGATCGTGTTCACACGGTCAAAAAAATCCTGCTCCAGTTCCTTGCGGCTGACCTCCTTGCCGTCGGTTCCATAGAGCACAGCCTCATACTTGCTGCCGCTCATGATCGCCAGAGCCCTGCCCTCGCCGCCGTCCAGCAGATAGTTGCAATAGCTGTACTCATCCGGATTGGCGTTGTCAATCCGCTCCGACCACAGCAGTTTTCCTTCCATATCCCAGCAGTTCAGATAGTATCTGTCCTCATACACATAGTTTTCCGGGTCAGAGGTATCCTCAAAGGCGGTATTCTCCACCGCGTATACATACCCGCCCTTTGTAAAGATCGTGTTGTTGATCCAGCTTCTGTTGCCTTCCCGGTCCGGCCCCGCCAGCGCCACAAAGTTCTGGTTTGAACCGTCCGCGTCAGACACATAATATCCAAATGTGGTATTTGAATTTCCCTCATCATCCCACTTGTATTTGGTAGTCATCAAATACAACTTGTCATTCAGGTAGATCATGTCGTTGACATTCTCATCATTGCCGATCTGGGAAATTTCCTGAAATGAATATACATTTTGTTTGGCCAGCTGACTGCTGTCGTCTCCACCGCCACAGGCGCCAAGTCCCAGAGTCATGACCGCCGCCAGTCCCAGAGCCAGTCCTCTCCTCCAAAATCCTTTTTTCATAATCTCCTCTTTTCTTAATTAGGTGTTCCGTTTAAGAGTTCCTCTTTCCCGATTTCTTTCTGTCTGCCCGGAACTCCTTATCCAGTTTGCGGCGTCTTCGTTCCTCCTGTTTCTGCTGGCGGCGCTTTTGCTTTTCATCCGCGTCATCGTCCAGCCAGGATTTCTCTTCGTGCGCCTTTCCGTTCCTTTTCCGTTCCCGACGTTTATCCCCGGCCCGCTGTAACTTATCCTGCACACTCACCAGCACGGTCCTTGCCGTCCAGGACTTGTTCTTCCACCGTATGATAATCCAGATCAGCACCACCCCCGATGGATAGATCAGAAAGAGCAGCTGGAACAGAGTGAGCAAAGCCAGTATATCCTCATATCCCCTGGCCACATTTTCCCAATAGGGATAAGTGATGGATTTGCCGTTCATGGAACGGGTGCCGAAGCTAAGCAGCAGGCCCAGGCGTTTTCCGATCTGGTAGCGGCTGCTGTTCTCCAGCACTTCCACTTCCTTCTCCGGAGTCCCCAGCTTCTCCCTCACATAATTCTCCGCGTACTGCTTTACCGGATTGGGCATGACAATCTCATAGTGATTGATACCGCCGCTCTGCCCGTATTTACTCAATGTCTCATAAGATACAAAAACCCTGACTCCGTCCAGTCCCGCCGCCTCATACAGCTTCCCCTCCGGCCGTTCTACCACGCCGATCACCAAATGCGGTCTGCCTGCGATGTTCACAGTCATGCCGGCCACGTCATCGGAA
The DNA here is from genome assembly GCA_910583845.1 of uncultured Acetatifactor sp. Lineage (GTDB taxonomy): Bacteria > Bacillota > Clostridia > Lachnospirales > Lachnospiraceae > Acetatifactor. The sequence goes on along the minus strand of CAJUAB010000002.1, from coordinate 215,725 downwards.
CCAAAAAGCTGCCAGGAAGCGTCCCTGTCCAATATCACATAATCCTGCATCAAATCGCTGCCGGAAAAATAGGAACCGTTTATAAGCCTCGGCTGGTGGAACAAAAAGAAATCGCCGCCGATTCCCAAGGCATCCGCCTCTACGGACCCTCTGTCAGTGGACAGGGTGATGGTACCGTCCGCGCTGTAGGCGTCAGCCCAAAGTCTTGCGCCGGGATTGGGAGAGTCCTGTTCGATGGATGCCTCCTTCAGCGCGTTGTCCAACGTGTGCTCAAAGCTCTCTATGCTGTCCTGTGTGACCTTGGCGTTGGGGGAGAAAAAGCAGCTGACCTGCGCCGCTCCCCCCTCACTGTCCCATCGCCGGTCAACATGCTGCTCTGCCTGCTTTCCCGCAAGCAGAGCAATCACGCCGGTGAGGGCCAGGAAAATGATCACGGAGATCCCAGTTGATATTCCCAGCTTTATCTGTCTGCCAGATAAAGATCTCAACCATTTTTTCATACAAACTCCAATCCCTTAATTGTTAGCCAGTCTCACCTGCTTGCCGGCCTCCACGGGCTTTGTGGAAGTAGTGATGACATACGCGTATTCTATGGCCCCGCTGACCGCTGACTTGGTATCATCCGATGCCAGCACCTCCACGTCCACACGGCTTGCGAAATACCGGGTACCGATGGGCGAACTCTTGGAGGTAATCACCAGAATGAACTTACCGTTAGAGTCCTCCCGGATCGCACTGTTAGGCACTACATAGTCATAGTTGGCGCTCTTCTGACCAACGGACACGTTCAGACTCTGTCCCGCGATCACGCTGTCTCCGGTGACATCAAAGGTCAGCAGCTTGTTCTGCCCCGGGTTGTTGGGGTCGGGCTTTATGCTGGCCAGCGTCACCTGGATATCATCATATCTCCAGGCATTCACCAGTTCTCCCTGATCCCCCACAGACACCCTTGTAGCCTGCTGGTTGGTCACGGAAAAGCTGAGTGTATACCCCTTGCCTTCGGGCTGCATGGTGAACACCACGCCGTCGGTGGGAGTCTCCACACCAGACTTCACGTTGATGGCGGTGATTGTGCCGGAGATGGGAGCAAGAATTTCCCCGCCCATGGCTTCCGCCGTCAGCTTATCCACCTGGGCCTGCGCCTCCTCCACTGCCGTCTGGGCATTGGTGATGGCGTCGGTAAGCTCGCTCAGAGTATACGTATCCCCTATATTCTTGATCAGTTCCTCATAGTCCGCCTTTTTCAGATCCAGGTACGCCTGGGCGTTTCCAAGGGACAGCTGGGCAAATGCCTTCTGCTGATTCAGCGCATTGTCAAGATCCGTTGTCCCTTTCTTGGCCGCCAAAGCCGCCTGGGCATTCTTCAGAGTCTGGTCCGCCGAACGCTGTTTGCTCTCCAGATTAATCACATTCTGGTTTGCTGACAGCCGCTGGGATTGCAGGTTTTCCAGACGGGAGGCATCTCCGCCGCTCACACTGATGGCCGCCTTCTCCTGCTCGATCTGCGCATCCAGAGACGTGAGCCAGTTCCGGGCGCCGGTCAGATCGTTTTCAATGACATTCAGCGCTGCCTGGGCTTCATTCACCGCCTTGGTCTCCTTGGTCACGTCCACGCTGAACGGATTATAGGCCAGCTGCATATCAATGTTGGAAATCACCGTATTCCACTCGTCCACTTTTGCCTGAGCCGCTTCCATCTCATTTTTCGCGGAATAAATCTGACTTAAGTAACCGCTGACAGAACCGGTATTACCTGCGTTCTGCATGATGGCGACATCAAAATTGCCCGTCAGAAGCTGCTTTTCAAAATTGAACTGTGCCGTCTCCAGCGCCTGCTGTTTCTCCGTGAGAGTTGTCTTGGCCTGGTCCAGCTGCTGGCTGTCCGCCTCGGTCAGGATGCAGAGCACCTGCCCCGCTTCCACCTTGTCTCCCACCTTGACCTCCACGCTGGACACTTCTCTGACTTCCTTGATCTTTACATTGTAGGGATCACCGCTCTCCACGGTTCCCATACCCCGGATCTTGGCCGTAATGGAACCGCTCTCCACATACTGGGTTGCCACCTCGGGCAGTGAATAATTCTGAATCGTATTAGAGAAAAATGTCAGAATCAGCAAAATGATCAGAAACACGATCGCCGCGTTTTTCACCCATTCTTTTCTCTTGCTTCCGTTCTCGTTCATCGTATTAACCATACCCTTTCTTTCTATCTCTAGCCTTTTACGCCGCCCTGATAGGTAATGCCGTCCACCAGATATTCTTCCCCGTACAGAAATACCAGCAGGCCGGGAACCATGTAGATGGTAGCCACGGCAAAAGCCAGGCCGATCTCACCGGAATTGATCTTGCTGAGAAATACTGACAGAGGATGCATCTCCGCGTCCGCAAGCAGAATCAAAGGCTGTTCTACCATGTTCCAGTAGTCGATAAACACCAGGATCGCCGCCGACGCGATAGCGCCCTTACACAGGGGAAAACACACCCTGGCAAAGATCTGCCACTCCCCGGCACCGTCAATCTGCGCCGCCTCCACCAGCGATGTGGGAATACGACGCATAAATTTGGTAAGCAGGAACACCGCAAAGGGAGAAAATATGCCCGGCAGCCAGATCGCCCACCTGGTGTCCAGAATGTGCAGCCAGTCCGACACCAGATAGTTGGGCACCAATGTCACCTGATAGGGCATCAGCATCAATATGATATAGAGGAAGAAAATAATCTCCCTGATCCTTCCCCGATATCTGGAAAACCCGTAGGAAGCCAGGGTGGCCACGGTGAGCTGGAACACCACGATGGGTCCCACCAGAATCACCGAATTCCAGAATTTCAACAGATATTCCGGGCTTTTGAACAGCACAGTCACATACTGGCTGAAAGATACCATGTCCGGTATAAACTTGAGTGTCACCTTCTCCGCTATGTACACCTTCCCCCCGGATGAGGTAGTTGCAAAAACCATTCCGTAATTGGAACTGATTTCTGACGCGGACATGAAGGAGTTGGTGATGGTCAGCACAATGGGCATCAGGAACAGAATCGCGAAAAAAGCGGCAAACACAGTGCCCGCTCCCCGTTTCGCGTAAGACCATTTCCGGCGTCTCTTGGCCGCTTTCCTGGCCCTCTCCTGTTCCGTAACCCGGGACTGCGGCATTTTCTTAGGCTTGCTCATCCCTCCACATCCTTTCCGAAGTAATTCTCCACGATAAACAGCAGGCCGATTATAACCACCATGACGATGGACATCAGCACAGCCGCCGAGGAGAGCTTCTGATAGTCAAGGTTCCGGAAGGTATTGTTCATGAATGTCTGTAACATATAGATGCTGTCAAAAGGATAGTCCCCCGAAAGCAGATAAATCTCACGGAATACCTTAAAGGAGTTAATCAGTGACATGATTGTTACAAACAATATGGTAGATGACAGATACCGTATCTTAATATGGAAGAAGGTCTGCAATGCCGTGGCGCTTTCCATGCGGGCCACCTCCAGGATATCCTTGGGAATGCTGGACAAGGCAGCCATAAAAATAATCATATTATATCCCAGATTCTTCCACAAAAAAAGAATTGTCAGCACGATACGCCCCTGATCCGACTTCAGCCAGTCAATAGGCCCCAATCCAAAGACAGCGATCATATCATTTACCACGCCGTTGTAATGAAACAGCACCTGCCAGATCAGGACGACAGACGCCACCGGCACCATCATGGGGCTTAAGAAAAATGTCCTGAACTGGCTTCTGAACGGGATCTTCGACTCCAGCAAAATGGCGAGCAGCAGGGACAGGACCACAGCCATTGGCACCGATATACCCGCAAATTTGGCCGTATTTGACACCGCCTGACGAAACGCCGCATTGTTTATTATATTCTTAAAATTGTCCAGAAATACAAATTCACGGCTGATGGGATTATCTACCATCGAATAGTAAATGATTACAATGAAGGGGATTACGAAAAAGGTCATTACACCCAGGAAGCTGGGGCCTATAAACAGCCCCGAGCTTCTCTTCACCCTCTTTACGCGTTTGCCCATACTTGCACGGACTTTATTTTGTTTCAACTTCTTCAAGGCTTCTATGCCTCCTTAGCTGTTCTCACTCACATAGGTCTGCACCCGGCTCTGAATTACCTTCGCCACGTCCTGAGCGCTCTTCTGGCCCTCAAAGTAGCCTTCCGCCTCCTCTGTAATAATGTTGAGTATGGTCGTGTCATTGTTGGTGGACGCCACGGAAGAGTCGATCAGATCTCTGACCGCCTGGACCTGCTCCGGCGTGGCAGCATAGACCTCAGCCTCCCAGTCCTCATAGCCATATGTGACCTTGGGCCACACCATGGGCTCCCCGTTTTCATCCAGCATGATATTGCCGTCCTCATCATAGGAGCCGTTCTCCTTCATGGCAATCGCAAAGGTCTCCTCCAGCATATCCTTGCGGATGGGGAAATAGTTGGAGAGTCCCCATTCCGACACTTCACTGTACTGTAGCATGGACTCTATGAAGGCCCATGCGCCGTCGGGATTTTTGCTCTTGGTGGTTATGGCATAGCAGTTGCGGCCGTCAAGCCGATTGCCGCCGCTGCCGTCCACCGTCGGATAGCCGATAAAGGTGACAGGCTCGTTGTACATCAGGGAACGCACCTGCATCTCGGTCATATCATAGATGTGGACATCACTGAGCAGAATCTTACCCTCCGCAATCTGTTTGGGCAGACTCACCCCATCTCTGTCCCACTCGGTCTCCGTCTCAAAGCTGTTGGCAAACTCCAGTATATCCAGGAACTCCTGACTGTCAAAGCTGCATTTTCCCGTCTCGTAGTCTATAAAGGCATCACTGCTGTACTGAATGCAGGTGCTCAGCATACTGGCCTTGGAAGAATATTCAAAAAGTTTGGCCTCCGGATGCTGGGCCGCGAACTCCATGATGTCCTTGATGGTCCAGCTGGTGCGGTCACCGACCTGCGAAGTCCGCGCCATAATGGTGGAGATTGCGAAGCCTGTGGGAATGCACACCAGTGTATCCTCATAAGTATATGCATCCAGCACGGACTCCATCAATTCCTCCCGCTTAACGGAGCTGCTCTCCAGATAGGAAGACAAATCCGCCAGAAGCCCTTTTGAGACATAGGATTTCACATTGCCGGAGGACAGATCTATGATATCGGGACAGTTGCTGCTGGTAATGGCATTATTCATGGCCGCCATGGCATCCTGATATTTGGTATCCGTCCACTCGGTGCTCTCATCAAAGTACGTATCAATCCGAACCTTATATGTATCATTGTGCTTGTTGAAATTCACCACAGCTTCCTGAAGGTCCTGGCTGGAATACAGAGTGGCAAGAGTAATAATCTGCTTTTCCGTTACATTGGCGGCCTCTGTTTTGGTCAGATAGGCAATCTCCTTGGTGTTATTACTCCAGTTCTCAGAGAACACGGCTATGCGTCCGTCCTCCATGGGCCGGATCATCTGCACATAGCTGCCGTTAATGTCACAGTCTGTCCAGGTCAGAATCTCTTCGGATGTCTCCGTCTCCAAGTCATATTTCCAGAGTTTGGTGCCATCGTTGACAAGTACTCCTCCTCCCGGAGCCGTATCCAGCGAATTGCTGTTGTAGGATGAAGGCATGCCGCTGTGGGCCTTCCCCAGAGCCTTGTTGGCCAGATCCACCTCCAGGCATTCCATACCTGTGTCTCCATGCCGGGTGACCAGCACAGTCCCGTCCTCCGTTGCTCCCATGGCGCTGAGCCAGTCCGTGCCCGTGTCAATCTGCGCCAGCAGATTCGCCTCCTGATCGACCACCACGATGAAGGTATTGGATCTGTTCATGCCGCTGCTGCTCACACTCATGTAGATTCTTCCCTCATTGTCCATCACCGCGTTTTGCACATAAGTATTTTCAGCTCCCTCCAGAGCAAGAGCCTCCGAAATGTCTTTACAAAGAAGCTGTTTCCCTTCCGAATCAAATTTCAACAGATAATTTGTCTGGCTGTAGTTGCCCTCCGCGTCCGTCTTGGAAGCGGACATGAGGCAGATGATATGATTGTCCTGATCAAACATCAGTCCGTTCATGGGATAGGCATAATCCATGCCTTCTATAGTCAGATCCAAAGGCAGCTCCACGGTCTCCCCCGTGTCCATGTTCCGGCAATAGTACTTCTGCCCGCTCTCTCCGGTCTCCTCGTTCCAGTAATGGGTACAATAATAAAGTTCATTTCCCCGCAATGTGGGATCGCTGATGTTCCCGGCATCCTCCAGAGTTGACAGATCCACAAATTCAGGCACATATACAAAGCCTTCCGGAGTCTCCTGCTGATCACCCTTACCACAGGCTGTCAGCGACAAAACAAGCGTTGCAGTGACTGCAAAGGAAAGTATCCTTTTTATACAGGCCTTTTTCTTCATATTCTCCTCCATTTCCTGATTCATTCTTATTCTCAGCTTTTGCATATTCATACTGTATCCTATTATCACCACGTACAGTATAGCACAGCTGTATCCAAAATGCATCTTAAGACTTCATGAATAATTCTTAAGATTTATTTACGATTATGCAACATTCTGTTCATGATCCGCAAATTTGAGGCCATTGAAAACCATTACGAGCAGTACCATGGCCAAACCCACCGTTCCAATCAGCGCATACCAGACCGCGCTGTCCGGAATCCAGGCATACAGCATGTCGCCAAAGAGGGCGGACATACCGTTGAATACCAGATGTGCCAGCATCCCCGGAATCACGCTGTGATACCGCTGGTACAGATACCCCAGCACCAGCCCTATGACAAAGGCATAAATACCCTGAACCAGATTCATATGGTAGATCCCGAACAGCAGCGCCTGCAAACAATTGGCAATCCAGAACTCCGCCCTGGGATTCCCCATGCCGCTCACGGCCTTGCGGGCATAGTAAAATGCCACGCCTCTGAAAATCAGCTCCTCCCCCAGAGGAGCGAGGAGTACTGCCGCGGCATTAGCCCAGCCATCAATGCCGATCCCGGCGTTTTCCATCAGCTGCTGATAATTTTCCAGCGCCTGGGGAGCCACGGTGTACACGAGCTGCAGCAGACAGTTGATCCCATAATTCATCCCCACTGAAACAGCAACCACCACCAGGAGTGTGCGGGGTGCAAACACTCTCCTGACACAGTCCCCGGTGATTTTCGGTCTGCCGCATCCAAAATAGAACCAGGGCAGAAACACCAGAAGCAGAAGTACACCCACTATCACCAGAATAATTCCCATGATGCTTCCCAGTTCTCCCATCAGATTATCCGTTACAGAAGCAACGTCCTGTCCGTTCATCGCCGCCTGCGCTCCTGCCATAAACGCACGGGGCAGCACCACCACCACGCTGGCCACAATCTGCACACTCAGCGCAGCCAGCAACACCAGAACACTCATTCCGATCCATCCTATTCTCTTTCCCGTTGTCATCTCTACCTCCTGTTTCCGTTCCGTATATCCCACTCCCATATATTTAAGAAAAGCAGAAAGAAATCCGTTTTGCCAGATCTCTTTCTGCCCATATCCGTTGTTACGCCAAACTGCCTATTTGCCCATCTGAGCGGCAACCTCTGCCGCAAAGTCCTCGTTCTTTTTCTCCAGACCCTCGCCGGTCTCAAAACGGACAAACCTGTTGATCTTCAAATCCGTATTATTGTCCCTGGATACCTGCGCCACATACTGGGACACGGTCTGCTTGCCATCCTCGGCTTTCACATATACCTGTTCCAGCAGACATACTTCCTTGAGTTCCTTCTTAAGACGGCCCTCAATCGCACCGGCAATTACATTCTCGGGTTTACCGGCCATCTTGGGGTCCTGCTCAATCTGCGCGGCAATAATCTCTCTCTCATGTGCCTTGAACTCTTCGGACACTTCCCCGGTAGCTACATATTTCGGATTTAAAGCTGCCACCTGCATAGCCAGATTGGTGAGCGCTTCCTTCACAGCGTCGTTCACCACTTTTGTCTGGGCCTCAACAATCACGCCGATCCGGCCGCCGCCATGGACATAGGAAACCACACAGCCGTCCTTTGCGACCACCTTCTCAAATCTGCGGATGCTCAGCTTTTCCCCGATCACCGCAATCTTGTCCACCAGAGCTTCCTGTACGGTTTTACCCGGTTCAGCAATCCACTGCTCGGCCAGGAAAGTTTCCAGATCCGCCGCCTCACTCGCCACTGCCTGCTCTGCCACTGCCTCCACAAACTGCTGGAAGGTCTCATTCTTTGCCACAAAATCGGTCTCGGAATTTACCTCCACCACTGCGGCAACATCATCGCCTCTGGTGGCGATGCGGCAGATCCCTTCGGCCGCAATCCTGCCTTCTTTCTTCACTGCTTTGGCCTGACCGCTCTTTCTCAGGACTTCCACGGCCTCGTCCATATTGCCGCCCGTCTCATTCAGGGCCTTCTTACAATCCATCATGCCTGCGCCGGTCATCTCGCGCAGTTCTTTCACCATTGCTGCAGTAATCTCTGCCATTGTCTGCTCCTCCTGTATCAAACAACAGAATCCTCGCTCCGCGGGAATTATATTGTCATAAATGCTATGTCCGTCCGCACAGTGTCTGTGTCGGAGCGGCATCTTTTAAGCCTCCTGAGCCACTTCCTCAATATCGGTAGCTTCGCCCTGGATCTCCTCCTGGGTATATACAGCCTCGCCCTGATTAGCCTCAATCACGGCATCCGCCATCTTGGACACAATCAGCTTCACGGCTCTGATCGCGTCGTCATTGCCGGGAATGATATAATCCAGCTCCTCGGGGTCACAATTGGTATCACCTATACCGATCAGGGTAATGCCCAGAGAATGAGCCTCCTGCACACAGATTCTCTCCTTCTTGGGGTCAACCACAAAGATCGCGTCAGGGATTCTGGTCATCTCTTTGATACCGCCCAGATTCTTCTCCAGCTTCTCCCACTCCTTCTTAAGCTGAATAACTTCTTTCTTGGGCAGAACATCAAAAGTTCCATCGGTAGACATGGTCTCGATGGCGCGCAGTCTTGCTATACGGGACTGAATGGTCTTGAAGTTGGTCAGCATACCTCCCAGCCATCTCTCATTGACATAGTACATGCCGCAGCGCTCGGCCTCGGCCTTCACCGCGTCCTGGGCCTGCTTTTTCGTGCCCACAAACAGAATCGTGCCGCCCTGTGCCGCAATCTCGGAAACGGCTTTGTACGCCTCGTCCACCTTGACTACCGATTTCTGTAGATCAATAATGTGGATGCCGTTTCTCTCGGTGAAGATATAAGGAGCCATCTTGGGGTTCCATCTTCTGGTCTGATGTCCGAAATGAACACCTGCTTCAAGTAACTGCTTCATGGAAATAACGCTCATTTTTCTACCTCCGTTTGGTTAACCGGCCCGTATCCCGGTGCCGTCCTCCGCGCCTCTTTCACTCTCTGCCGCAGCTGCGTTAAACTGTGGCGGGCTCTGGCCGCTATCCCGTACTTCGGAACACCACTGTCAGATAAAAGCGCGTGTGTTTTTCACAACATTGCGAGTATAACACATAAAAGGCCTTTTGACAAGGCCTTTTATTGCAATTCATGACAACAGAATCCCCGGAAAGCATGGATTCTATTGTTTACAAATAATGCGGGCAATTTCCTCTCCCGTAAGTCCCATTGGAATCTCATATGTACCGGTACTGATCGAATGGTCATACCCGTTTTCACAGAGATATCTGTCAAAGGCCCAATAGTCTTCCACCAGCCCCAGCGCTTCCAGGTTCTTGCTGACGGTCACGGAACTCTCTCCCCGGGTGACCACCAAGGTAGCCACATCTCCTGCCGGAGCAGGGCTGGATGTGGGTTCGGAATCCGGGCCGGGCCTCTCCGTCGGCTCTGCCGTGGAGGCCGGTTCCGTACCCGTCCCGGGCTCTTCTGTCGGCTCTGACGTGGAGGCCGGCTCCGTACCCGTCCCGGGCTCTTCTGTCGGCTCTGCCATGGAAACCGGTTCCGTACCCGTCCCGGGCTCTTCTGTCGGCTCTGCCGTGGAAGCCGGTTCCGTACCCGTCCCGGGCTCCTCTGCCGGCTCTGCCGTGGGGGCAGGCTCCGTACCTATCCCTGCGGGGTCTTCCACGGGGGACAGAAGATTATCTGTAGAGCCCGACTCCGGAGGGGCGGTGGCCAGTTCCGCCAGTACACCCTGCGACTCCGTCATCCCGAGCTGGGCCGCTCTCTGACGGATTTCCTCATCCGTCATCCGCGCCTGTCCCTTCTGGCTGAAGCCCATCAGCAAAGCCGTGACTATAATACCGATGCCAAGGGCACGCAAATAGTATTTCAGACCTGTCCTGTTCATGAATTATTTCTTCCCTCAAATAAACCGATAACCAGCTTCACTTCCCCCACCCCCAGATCCAACTGCCTGGCAATGGTTACATCCGACCATCCCTGGCGGTGAAGGTCCAGAATCTGATCGTTTTTGTTGCTGTAACTCTCCGTTCCCTGTAATTCCTCCTGAGACTGAGCGGATATCTCCTCCAAAATCTGCTGTGTGTCACCGCTCTCCTCTTCCGCCTCCTCCGCCGAAGTCTGAATCGTCTGATAAGCCGACGGCGCCACCGCCTGGCGGGCGATCTGTGCGGCCGTCTCCGTCTCCCGCAGAACCGCCTCCATTTCCCGGCTGGCTATCTCCGCGGCTCTGATCTTCTGATCTACCTCGGAAGCCGTATTTTTGAGACTGTCATGCTTCGCGTTGAGCATGTCATACAGGAACGTAATCTCCTGCTGGCTCTTATTGATCTGTCCCAGCACAGTATCCGAATATTCGTTTACCGCCATGATTTTTTCATTGGATATCTTTTCAAGGGAACGTTCGGTTTTCTCCATGGAATCTTTTATGGCTTCTTCCACCGTGTCATCCACCTGATCGCGTATCCTCTCCCATTCCCTGTCCACCAGATCGCTGATTTCATCTCTGGCCATACTCCTGTCCTGTTCCAGGTTTCCCTTTTTCCCGTTCGGAATCAGAAAACTCAGTACAAAGACAAGACCTCCGACGACGAGGAGTACAATCTCCATGCTATTCATACTTCTCTATTCCTCTTTCCGCATACCGCCGACTTCACCCGGGATATTGCATCCATCAGTATCGTATCCGATTATATCTTCATATCAAAGCTCTGCCGGGGACGATCCTTGATCACCATCTGCTGGGCAGGCTCCGCAGCCCTGCGCCTCCTGCCGCCATCCCCATGATATTCATTGCTGCCCTTCTCCCGGGCATCCTGCCGCTTATTCTTCCACTCCGTCTCCTCACCGGACCGCACCTGCCTGGCCTTCTGCTGATTGTCCTCCTCGCGGTCCTGGCCGATGCTGACCTGGTTCATATATCCCTTATTGTCCTCATTCTGCTTGATCGTCGAATAATCCTGCACTCTGGCGATTGTCGCATTCTGAATTGCGCTTACAGCCATATGATCATCCCTTTCCCATAAAAAGCGTTATATATGCGCTACAGTCCAATCATTTTTACATCTCCGCCAATCCGCTTGAAACGACAGTGCTGATAACTGCTGCGCAGTGACATGGAGACATCCTTAATCACTATAACCGTACCAGGAAATGCCTCTCCGGTAACTTCCACACAGGCATCATTCTGCCCCTCAAAGGCCGCCTGCAATTCATTCCATTTTTTGCTTTTCTCCTGAAGCTCTTTTCTCTTGTTGTCAGTCAGTACAATCAGGGAACGGATATATTTTACCTGCTCCGGCGTGAACTGGATTCCCTTGGCCTTCTTCTCCGCATAATTGGTAAGGATGGGCTGTGTCTTCTTAATCACCTTCTGGATCTCCAGAAGTTCCTCCTGCAATGCCTGATATTCGGCTTTCAGTCCCGGATTCACCCCAACCTCCACCAAAGTGGACGCGCCCAGACTGGCTCCCAGGTTTTTGGCGCTGATCTTATGCCCGGCACACACATGGCCGCCGGTGACAAAGCCTCTCCGGCCCGTGACAGTAATCTCACTGCCCGCCATAACCTTACTGTGCAGAATAGATTCCGCGGACACGTATCCCGCGGCATTGGCCGTGGAATTCTCCAGAAACTTGGCGATGATATTGCCGCCCGCCTCCAGACGGCCTTTGCTCATACCGTTCATTCCCCTGGTAATCACGATGTCTCCGTCCGCGCGGATATACGCGCCTTCCACCACGCCCTGGACGATCACATTGCCCTGGGCAATCACGCTGAACCCGGAACAGACATTGCCGTTCACCTGCACACTGCCCTCAAACTCTATATTTCCGGTGCTGTTATCCACGTTCTCCACCTCATACAGGTCAGACACAAACACCTGGTCATCCACCAGCGACACACAGCCATCCACCTGAGAGGTTATGGTCAGGCGGTCCTCCGATTGAAGCACGTTCTTTCCAAATCGAAGAGTCGCACGTTTCACATTCCGCGGCTTGATCTGCGCCCCGGCCACATTGCGTCCATACTCCCCCGGGTCTTCCGGGATAATCTGAGCCAGCAGATCGCCTTTCTTACAGTGATTGATGGTATTGAGGTTAAAAAAGTCCACACTGCCGTCTGCTTTCAATGTGGGAACCGCATGCGTATCCGTATTGAAAAAATACTGAATCTGCGCGTCTGTGCCATGACGGGGAGGTTTCCCCTCCGCCACCACCAGATCCTTGCAGTACTCGCCCTTGCGAAAATGTTTCTTGAGCAGCTCCTGATTGACTCCATAGACGATCTTCTTGTACTGTAGATCCTTTATGAACTCTTCCATATTCATACGCTGCCCGGTCTCGGAGGGCGGATAGAAACGCACAGTCGCGGTCATGGAATCCTCACTGATCTCCAGCTTATAGCTTTCCTGTTCCGGCGGACAAATACCCGGCCCCAACATCACCGTCTGCACCGTGTCCGCGCCAACAGCCTTTTTAATCATGGCAGCGTCTCCGGTTATGCCCCGCTTTCCCAGGTATTCCATGAGTTCATTGATCTGAATCGCATCCCCACCATCCTTGGGCGGCACACATTTTACGCCAAAGCCGCCTTGGATATTCACCAGTTGAAAATAACCGTTCACAGCCATTCCTTACTACCTCCTTTTCGAAGTCATTTTGCCTTTCAGGAGTACCTTAACGGTCCCTGAGAATACCCATATAATTTCCCATCTTTCCCCTCATTTTCTGAAGCGCCCTGGTATGCAGCTGAGAGATCCGGGATTCTGAGACTCCCAGCACATTGCTGATCTCCTTCAATGTCAGATCTTCGTAATAATAAAGGGTAATGACCTTTTTTTCTTTTTCTGTCAGCAGTTCCAGCGCCTCTCCAAGTATCCTGGCGAGTTCCTGCTTTTCCACATTCTCTTCCGGACTTACAAACCTGGCCGCCGTATGCTGGCCGCCGTCCTGAGAGATCTCACTTCCCTGCTCTATATACTCATTCAGAGATACCAGTCCCGTGATCTTCATCTGGGACTGCCAATCCGTATATTCATCGTCCGAGATGCCCAGTCCCTGAGCAATCTCTTCATCCGTCGCGCTTCTTCCGGTCTCCGTCTCGATTTTCCGGATTACGGTGTCAATCTGCTTCTGCTTCTGCCGGATGGTCCTGGGAATCCAGTCCATCTTGCGGATTTGGTCCAATATAGATCCCCTGATCCGCAGACTGGCATAAGTCTCAAACTTTACTTCCTTAAGAGTATCAAACTTGTCAATTGCGTCAATCAGTCCAAAAATACCATAACTGACCAGGTCGTCATATTCCACATTATAGCCGAGGTACATGCTGAGTCTCCCCGCCACGGTCTTGACTAAGGGCGCATATTCCAGAATAATCTTTTCCCGAAGCTCCGGCGATCTGGTTCTCATATACTCTTCCCAGAGCTTCCTTCTACCTGCATCATCCATGGTACTCTCCTTTCCGTATTACTCGCTGTCAGTTCCATGTCCTTATTCCGCAATTCCCGGGCCCGCTTCCTCTTCCGCGGCTTCCTCCTCTGACATTGCTGTCTCCGCCGCCAGTCGTTTTTCATTCTCACTGTCAAAATAGTTCAAAACACTGCACAGTACCCATCCAAGTCCATAGAACAACAGCATAGCGCCTAAAAGCGTCGTCATCCGAAACAGAAGGCTTTCTCCCCGAACCATGGTAAACAGGCAGCAGATTGCCCCTGATACCAGCATCATAATCACCGGTATTAATTTTCTCTTCATGTCTACCTCACTATACGCTCCACGGCAAACCGGAATAACTTTTCCCTATATGACGGTTTCATTTCTTCCCACCGCCCGGATATGAAAATCTCCTGTCTCCGGGAAAAAAGTAACTGTTCTTCCATAATTGGCCCCTGTATCCGAAGCCAGCAAAGGAATATTGAGCTGCTTCAGAACCGCTTTGGATGCCGCCGCGTTGCGCTCACCCACATTCATCAGATTATTCTTGCTCATGGCCTGGAACATGGTGGCTCCCCCCGCTATCTTCGCAACCATCCTGGCCCTGGAAGCCCCCAGTTTTTCCATTTGCCGCACCAGTTCCACAATCCCGGTATCCGCAAATTTGGCTATGTTCTGGTTGCCCCGGATCGATGTGCTGTCCGGCAGCATAATATGCGCCAGACCACCGATTCCTGTTTTTGGGTCTCTTATGGCAATTCCGATACAGGACCCAAGCCCTAAGGTAATCAATCCATCAGGGCTCTTACAAGTTTTTAAATCCGCCATACCAACTGTAATGATATTACCCATCCGTACATTCCGCCTCCTCGCTTAGCCCTATACAATGCCCAATGCAGATAAAATCTTTTGATATGATGGCAAATCAGGGATCAAAATAAAATATCCGTCTACCTCCACTTCATCGAAAAATCGGGACTGGATCATCAGAATATTGTCACCCAGTTCCCCAAACATAATGGCGGGCACACTCAGAATCGCACCCGCCATATCTACAGTCAGGCTCGGCGGCGTAGGAAAAATGCACAAATTGGTCAATGTGGCCAATGAATTAAGGTATGCACCTGTTATGATATTGCTAAGTTCCATCATGGCGGAAGTTTCCATCTCATCCAGCCCCGGCTGTCCGGAATCATAGCCCATCATCATCTTTTTGACCAATCCCTTGGCGGCTCCCAGTTCCACCAAAAACATGATGCTGCCGGTAATATCTCCTTCCACGCCCAGAAGCACCCCCACCATCAGCTGCTCTTCGCCGCCGACCATGGCCCCGACTTCCGAAAACTCCAGAAGCCGCACCTGGGGAACCTGCATATCCACCTTGCTCTGCAACATCTGGGAGAGCGCCGTCATGGCATTGCCGGCGCCGATATTACCGATCTCACGCAACACGTCCAAATAATTGTTTGTTACATGTTCCAAACTCATCTCTGGCATAAGTACTCTCCTTAACTAGCGTTTCATGATTGATTATGGAGTATTTTCTCTCTCCTGCATTACCAGATTGAAATCAAGCAGCGAAATCAATCCGCCCTCATATTTGCCGATTCCTCCGATAAAATTCATCTTGTCGTCCTTGGAATCGTAGGCAACCTTTTCGATCTGCCCTTCCTCCAGTGTGACCACTTCCTTCACCTCGTCCACTATGATGCCTATACTGCCATACTGTCCCAGCTTCAGGATTATGATACGGGTGGCTTTGGTAATCTCATCCTCCGGCAAAAACATTTTCAGCCGCAGACTCATGATGGGAATTACCTCTCCGCGCAGATTAATCACGCCCTTGAGGTACGATGCCACTTTAGGTACACGGGTAATCTTCTGCATTCTCACAATATTATCAATAAACCGGATGTCCACACCATACTGCTCATCACCCAGACGTACTACAATAAACTGCTGTGTTATCGCCGCGCTGGCCGTATCGTTGCTCTCGACTACCTTTATCTCTTCCATCTCGTTATCCCCTTCTTATTTAAGTTCCGCATATTCCCTCCGAACACACCCCCGATGATCAATCCACGGACACCTGGGTGTCCGCAGATCAATCAGTGTACTCTGCGGGAATCTGCTGTTTTTAAGTTTCTC
This sequence comes from uncultured Acetatifactor sp., assembly GCA_910583845.1. Lineage (GTDB taxonomy): Bacteria > Bacillota > Clostridia > Lachnospirales > Lachnospiraceae > Acetatifactor. The sequence goes on along the minus strand of CAJUAB010000002.1, from coordinate 199,713 downwards.
TATATAAGTGCGTTGGCATCCAGAATCAGCGCTACCTCGCCGTCTCCAAGAATCGTCGCGCCACTGATGAATTTGCACTGCTTGATAAATTTTCCCAGGGACTTAATAACGATTTCCTGCTGGCCAATCATATCGTCAATCACCAGACCTGCCAGTTTATCTCCCTTTTTCACAATAACCACCATCAGATGCTCTTCGGGAGATTTGGTGCTTTCCACATCCAGCACATTGGACAGGCGGATCAGGGGGATTACTGACCCTCTTAAATGAATAACTTCCTTATTCTGCACCAGTCTGATATCTTCGGGAGCAATATCTTCAATCGTCTGAATCGTCCCCAGGGATATGGCATATTTTTCTCCGCCGACAACTACCATCAGCGCCTGAATAATCGCCAGCGTCAGAGGAAGCCGGATGGTCCAGGTACTTCCTTCTCCGAGCTTGCTCTTGACCTCCACCTCTCCGCTCAAAGCCTCGATTTTGGACTTCACCACATCCAGTCCCACGCCTCTGCCCGATACATCCGTAACCTTTTTTGCGGTAGAAAAGCTGGGCAGGAACAGCAGGTCGATAATCTCCTTATCCGTCATATTGGCTGCCTGCTCCGGAGTTACGGCCCCCCGTTCCAACGCTTTGCTTTTCACAGCCTCCACATCTATACCATTGCCGTCGTCCCGGACCTCAATCACCACATTGTTGCCGTCCTGATAGGCATCCAGGAAAATAGAGCCCACGGCAGGCTTTCCTCTCTGGACACGAAGTTCGGCAGATTCCAGCCCGTGGTCAGCGGAATTGCGCAGCAGATGCATCAAAGGGTCGCCGATCTCATCCACCACCGTGCGGTCCAGTTCGGTCTCCTCTCCTGTCATATAAAGTTCCATCTTTTTGTCCAGTTTCTTGGACAGATCACGAATCATCCTGGGGAACTTGCTCACCACGCTCTCGATGGGCACCATCCTCACCTTCATGACAGACTCATGCAGATTTGTAGTCACATTTTCCAGATATTCAATCTGCTCGTTGACGCTCTGATTCTGACCCTGCACCTGATTGGACACTGATACAAGGGAGTTTTTGGCGATAATCAGCTCACTTACCAGGTTCATCAGCACATCCAGCTTCTCAATGTCCACACGGACAGTACGGTTCACCACCGGCTTCCCGGGAGCCTGCTTTTTGTCTCCTGTCTTGGAAGCCGCCGTTTTGGCCGCGGGCTCCATCGCAGGCGCTGCCGACTCCACCGCGGGAGCGGGGCTCTGCTCCACTGTCACTTCCGGAACCTCCTGAGGTTGAGGCTCCCGGGGAACCTCCTCATACTTATCCTTTGTAGACATATTCTCCAGCACAATAGCCTCGCCCACCACCGAAGAGATCTCCGACACATTGGCGGCAGCGGCTTTCAGCGTCTCAATATCCCCATCAGACACAATGATCAGACTGAAATCCAGATCAAACTTCTCATCTTCCACATCCTGGGCAGAAGGATTGGACACAATAATCTCACCCAGTTCTTCCACCGCCTTGAATACCAGAAACGCCCTGGCGGCTTTCAGAATGCAGCTCTCCTGTACGGTAACCGTCAGGCCAAATACATTTTTACCCTGTTTTGTGGCCTCCTTTATCACATGCTGCTGAGCCGAATCCAGTTTGATCTCCAGCCATTTGCGGGCGTCCCCGGTCTCCACAGCCTTTTCCTTCGGCTCCGCAGGCGCACTCTCTTTCTGCTTTTCCGGGCTGTCCAGCACGGCATTCAGCTGCCGGATCAATGGCTCGTTCTCATTGGTGCCCTCGTCGGCGGACTCCTTGACATTATTCACATACTCGTCCAGAGCATCCAGGCACTGAAACAAAATATCCACCATATGAGGGGTCACCTTGATATTCCCGTTCCTTACCTCGGAAAACACATTCTCCATATCATGTGTCAGGGTCTGCATACGCTTGTAGCCCATAGTGCCGGCCATACCCTTCAGGGAATGCGCCGCCCGGAAAATCTCATTGATGGTATCCATATTCTCCGGGTCCGTCTCCAGATTCAGAATCTGCGTATTCAGGTTCTGTAAGTGCTCATTGCTCTCGTCAATGAAAATCTCAAGATACTGGCTTATGTCCATATCATTTTACCCCCACGTTTAGTATAATCTCCTGCGCAATCTGCTCCAGCGGCACAATCTGATCAGCGAGCCCCGCCTTCGCGACACTCCGGGGCATGCCATACACCACGCTGGTCTCCTGGTCCTGTGCGATTACATGTACCTTTTTCTTTGATTTCAGGTTCTTTATGCCCTCCGTTCCGTCCGCTCCCATTCCCGTGAGAACAACACATATGATCTCGTCAAACCCGCATTCCATCAGGGATTCATACATATAGTTGGCACAGGGCTTCACCCCCTCGCGGTTGGGTTCGTCGGAATAGTGGATCACCGGCCTGCCGGAAGCGCCGTTTCTCACATTCATATGTTTTCCGCCCATGGACAGGTAGACTCTTCCGTTTTGCAGTTCGTCTCCCTCCGCCGCCTCCTTCACCCGGATCTCTCCGAGACAGTCCAGACGGTCCGCCAGAGAAGCGGTAAAACCCTTGGGCATATGCTGGACGATGAGCACCGGCGCCTGCAGCTCCGCCGGCAGTCTGGGAATAACGGACTGCAGGGACTTGGGACCTCCGGTGGAGCTGGCTATGGCGACAATTTTTTTGCCGCTGATGCCCGTCCCGTGCTTTCTGGCAATCTCCACGATCTTCCGGGTGGTGGTACGGACCTCCTGTTTAACAACCTTGCTCTCCAGAGCCGGAGGCCGGCTGTCTGCCACCGCGGCGAGGGTATTCAGAAAGTCCTTTCTGAAATCCTCCGCTCTACAACTTACGGCATTATCCGGTTTATGTACGAAATCCAGGGCACCCAGTTCCAATGCGTCCAGAGTAGTCCTGGCTCCGTCTCTGGTATCCGTGCTGGCCATCATAATCCGAACGGAGATCCTGGCCTTCCGCAGTTCATACAGGAGCTGCAGGCCGTTCATCCGGGGCATATTCACATCCAGCACCACCACATCATAGCTGTTCTTTTTCAACAGCTCCAACGCCTCCAGACCGTCATTGGCCCGGTCGGCAACCTCGAACCTTTCATCACTGTTTATTATATCACACAGTACCCTTCTCATGAGTGCAGAGTCATCTACTACCAATATTTTTTTCGTCATAATCCCAGCCGTTCCTTTTTTCTATGCTTTCTCTCTTCCTCAAAAATATACTTGATTATCTCTTCTCTCACATCTACATCAATATCCACATACTGCACCCGGTGCTCATAGGTATTTTTCCGGTCCCGCTGTTTCTCCGAACTCAGGACCTTTCCCACAAGCTCATACTCCTTCTTTTTGCCGCGCAAAACCAGATTATAGCTGATATAAATCAGGCTGCCGGGCTCATAGGGGTGAGTGGACAGAAAACGAAGTCCGCCGCCGCTGATATCTACGATGACGCTGCGCTTCAGCGGCAGTCCCGGAATCAGATTGCTGTAGGGGTCCCTCTCTTCAATGGCCCTTACCTCCTCCTCTTCCAGATTCCGGGAATTCATCTCCAGCACACAGCTGAACCGATAGTACTCTCTTCTCTGATATTTGCGCAGATTGCTGGTCAGCTCCACCACCAGCGTATATATGTTGTCACTCTTATAACGGTCAATGATTCTGGCAAAACACTGAAAGAGATTATTGCTGGAGTAGACAACCAGGTTATACTCCTTATCCATGGGGAGGAGAATCAATTTTGTCTTTTCCATGGGCATTACAAGCTCCAGCTGGTTCTCCGACAGGATATCCTGGATCTGGCTGATGTAAGTCTTAGGAGGTTCATTGCTCTTGTTATCCCGCGGTTCCACCATCTGGATCTCAATCTTGTTGCCCGGTTCAATAAAATTGGATATCATGTTGTTCATTGTGGCACCTCCTTATTCATGACAGCAGAATCCCGGCGGTGCATGGATTCCATTGTGCTCTGTTCCGCAATCCCCCCTGCGGGCCTCGGGCCCCGCAGAACGCTTCCTCTAAATCTTTCTCCCTGATATTATATGGGAGAAAAACGCCGCCATACCACGCCGGGGCGGTCCGCTGCTCTCCTCACGGTTCATCAGCTTCGCCGCAATTCTCTCATAGGCCTGGGTAGACCTGGCCCCCGGGCTCTGAATGGAAACCGGTGTCTGCTGCATCACAGCCTTTGCCAGCAGCGGGTCCTGGGGAATCACTCCCAGATAGCTGATAGGAATCTTCAGATATCTGGCCACCACGGCATTCAGTTTATTGAAGAGAGCTTCCCCCTCCTCTTCTTTCTCCACTTTGTTGGCGATCATCTTTACCGCGGTGGTACTGCTGTCGTACCTGGGATGAATGCTCAGGGATTTCAGCAGAGAATAGGAGTCTGTGATGGAAGTGGGCTCCGGCGTGGTAACCAGCAGAATCTCGCCGCTGGCCACCAGAAACTCCAGAACCGCGTCCGAGATCCCCGCGCCGGTATCTACGATTATAATATCGGCAATCGCGTCCAGTTGCGCCAGATTCCGTATAATATATACCAGATAGTCCCGGCTCAAATTCGCCATACCCACAATCCCCGACCCGCCGGAGATAAACCCTACGTCCATGGCTCCCCAGGTAATGATTTCCTTAATATTCTTGCCCTGATAAATAAGGTCGCACAGATTGTGTCTGGGCACTGTGCCGAACATGATCTCTATATTGGCCAGCCCAAAATCCGCGTCCAGGATAATCACCCGCTGTCCCATCTTGCGAAACTGGATCGCCAGATTGATGGAAGTGTTGGATTTGCCCACACCGCCCTTGCCGCTGGTGACGGTAATTACTCTGGCCAGGGGTCTGGATTGCTGTCCCGCTTTGATTATTCGTAATTGTTCAGCCTGGTCCATATGATATCCTTTCCTCAAATGACAGGGCCGGTCACTGCCGCCCTCCGCCCAGCAGTTTTTTCACGGTCTTCTGGGGATTGAACGGTTCAATATCATCCGGTACGTTCTGCCCATGGGTCACATAGGCGATGGTGGTATCGGTATAAAGCCGCATATTCAACAGATTCCCCAGGGCCTCCGTCTCGTCCAGCTTGGTAAAAATCAACTGATAATCCGCAACTTGCCTGTAGCTGTCCGCGATCTTGATCAGATCCCGGTACTTGGTCGTGGCGCTGAGCACCAGGTAAAACCGACACTCCGCCATCTGTTTCATCTGCGCCAGCATCTGCTTGAGATTGCCCAGCTGTTCTCTGTTCTGGGGAGAATGCCCCGGGGTATCCACCAGAATGTACTCATACTCCTGAAAATCCCGGATCGCATCCGCCAGTTCCTCTCTGGTATACACTACCCGAAAGGGAACCATCAGAATATTGGCATAAGTGCGCAGCTGCTCCGCCGCCGCAATCCGGTAGGTATCCAGAGTCAGCAGCGCCACCTGCCTCTTCTGATCCACCACGTAATGGCTTGCGATCTTGGCAATCGTGGTGGTTTTCCCCACACCGGTGGGGCCGATAAAGGTTACCACCCGGGGTCTTTGCGAACCCTCGGTATCCTCCTCGGACTTGCCGAATTTCAGGATCATCCTCTGATATATACTGGCCAGCAGGTAGTCAAACGGCATATTGGGCTTCTGGATCTTGTCGATCTCCTCCATTACCTTTCCCAGATATTTTTCGTCCACCTCGTTCTCCACCATAGTGTCATAGATCAGCTGGCGGAACTTCATCAACTCGTCATTCTGCTCCCCATTTTCATTCGCCTCAGGCGCGGTATCCCGGCCGGACTGCTCTGTCTCTCCGGAATGCCCATCCCCTGCCGGACTGTTCTGTCCGGCCGCCCTTGTCTGCTGGCCTTCCGCCAGTTGAGACTGCCGGGTCTGAAGCTGGCTTTCCAACAGAGTCTGTAGATTTTCCAGCTTCTCCTCTATGCTGCGGGTGGCGCTGGGAACCGGCGGAGCCGCAGATGCCGTATCGGTTACCGTCTCCGGCGCGGAGGCTGTAAGCATTGCCTGCTTTTTTCTGGCAATGACACCTCTCTGGGGCTCCTCCTCCAGAGCAGCTGTCACTTCCACCAGTTTTGCCTTGAATGACGACATAAATCCCTTGGGCTTGATCTGGCGGACACTCATGATTACAACGCCCTTGCCAAGCTCCTTCTGGGCAGCTTCCGTGGCCTCCGCCTCTGTTTTTCCCGTAAACTTTTTTATAATCATTACGCTGTCACCATCCCAACTGACTGTAATTCAATATCTGACTCGATCTCGTTGTAGGATACCACGATCAGTTCCCTGTAATAATCCTCCGTCAGGCGCTTGAAGTACATCCTGACAATCGGAGAAGTAATAATGACCGGGCTTTTCCCCAGATTCTCCAGCTTCTGCACTTCGTTCCCCACAGAGTTCAATATGGCCTTGGAACGGGCAGGGTCCAGATTCAGATACGCGCCCGTCTCTGTCTGCTTTATGCTGCCCATAATCTCCTGTTCAATCTTAGGGTCCAGAGTCACTACGCTGCTGGTCTCATTGGGAGGGAAGAACCTCCGTGAAATAGCCCGCTTCAGGCTTTGCCGCACATACTCTGTGAGCACGTCCGTATCCCTGGTAGTGGAACCGTAATCCGCGAGAGTCTCCATGATGGTCAGCATATCCCGGATGGAAATTCCCTCTCTGAGCAGATTCTGCAGCACTTTCTGTATCTCGCCAATCCCCAGTAGCTTGGGCACCAGTTCTTCCACCAGAGTGGGATTGGTCTCCTTCATATTGTTGACCAGATTCTGTACATCCTGCCTGGTCAGCAGCTCCGAGATGTACTGTCTGATAATCTCCGTCAGATGAGTGGCTATGATGGAAGGCGGGTCCACCACCGTATATCCCAGACTCTCCGCCCGTTCCCGCTGTCCTTCCGTAATCCAGATGGCCGGCAGGTGGAAGGAAGGTTCAAAAGTGGGAATACCCGTGATCTCCTCCTCCACATATCCGGGATTCATGGCCATATAGTGGTCAAAAAGGATCTCACCCTCACTGACCTGTATGCCCTTGACTTTAATAATATATTGGTTTGGATTCAGCTGAATATTGTCACGCAGTCTGATAATGGGCACCACCGTGCCAAGTTCCAGAGCCATCTGCCGCCGGATCATCACCACCCGGTCCAACAGGTCGCCGCCCTGGTTTACATCTGCCAGAGGTATAATCCCGTAACCGAACTCCAGCTCGATGGGGTCTACCTGTAGCAGACTGTTTACATTCTCCGGCTGGCGGATCTCATCCGCCGCTGCCTCTTCCGTATCCACCAGAGTCTCGGTGGCCGCGGTTTCCAGATTGGCGGCAATGCCCCGGCCTCCCACCACAAACAGAAGCCCCATGCCCACAAACAGAATGGTGTTCAGATCTGTGGCAAAGCCCAGAATGGAGAGGGTTGCTCCCACAAAATACATTACTTTGGGAATGCCGAAAAGCTGTTTGATGATAACCGGACCAAATTCCGCTTCCTTGCCGCCCTTGGTCACCAGAATACCGGTGGACAGTGAGATCAACAACGAGGGAATCTGGCTCACAAGGCCGTCACCGATGGTCAGAATACCATAGTTATCCAGTGCGCCGCCAATATCCATACCGCCGCGGAGCATACCCATGGCAATACCGCCGATCAGATTGATGGCCGTCAGAAGCAGACCTGCTATGGCATCACCTTTTACGTATTTTACAGCACCGTCCATGGAGCCGAAAAAGCTGGATTCCAGCTGAATCTTTTCACGCCGTATCTTGGCTTCCTCATCCGTGATGGCGCCGGTATTCAGATCCGCGTCTATAGCCATCTGTTTACCGGGCATGGCATCCAGAGTAAATCTTGCCGTCACCTCCGCCACACGCTCGGAACCTTTGTTTATCACCAGAAACTGTATCAGGATCAGAATGATAAAGATAATGGAGCCCACAATCAGATCGCCGCCGCCCACAAACTGGCCGAAGGTCTTCACCACATTGCCGGATGTGCCGGTGGTCAGAATACACCTGGTGGACGAGACGTTCATGGCGATCCGGAATATGGTGGTAAAGAGCAGAATCGTGGGAAAATAAGACAGATCCAGCACTTCCTTGGTAAACATACACACAAACAGGACCGTGAAGGCAATGGCCATATTAAAGGCCATAAACACATCCAGGACCACTGCGGGAAGGGGTATGAGGAACATCAGGAAGGCAACCAGAATATAAATGGCCACTATGGCGTCCGTTTTTGACATTTTCGCTATATTAATATTCATATCCGTTTCCTCCCTTCCTTAAAAAAATGTACGCATTTCCTGCCGGATTCTAAATCTTACCCTGTAACTGATATACAAAAGCCAACACCTCCGCCACCGCCTGGTATAACTCCGGCGGCACCATCTGCCCCACTTCCACATTGGCGTAAAGCATCCTGGCCAGGGGCTTGTTTTCAACGATTTCGATATGATTCTCTTTGGCGATCTCCTTGATTCTGGCCGCCAGATGGTCTGAACCCTTCGCCAGCACCACAGGGGCATCCGCCTCCTGGGCGTCATACCGTATGGCCACCGCAAAATGCGTGGGGTTGGTGATAACCACATCCGCCCGCGGCAGATCCTGCATCATGCGGCGCCGGGAAGCCTCCTGCATCTTCTGGCGGATTTTTCCCTTGATCTGGGGATCTCCTTCCGACTGTTTGTACTCATCCTTGATCTCCTGCTTGGTCATACGCATGTCCTGTTTAAACTTAAACTTCTGATAAATATAGTCCGCCAGGGCGATTATCATATAGACCGCAGCAATCCGGATACCCAGATCCGTCACCGTCTCCGCCGCCAGAGACAGAACCTGCATCAGGGGCATATCATACAGATCATAGATCAAAACCAGCTTATCCTTCAGATAAGCATACGTGATATAAACGATCAGTCCGATCTTTAGCAGGGACTTCAGCAGCTCCACCAGAGCGTTTACAGAAAAAATCTTCTTGAAGCCCTTAAGCGGATTAAGTTTACTCAGTTTGGGCTGTAGCGGCTTGGTCGTCACCTTCCATTTTACCTGTGCCACATCACATAGGAAGGCCACCACAAAGCCGACCAGCATAATCGGCAGAATAATCAGAAGTACATTGATAAGCATCTGATTAAAATACAGCCTCATTTCATCCTGCGGCATATTGCCGCCCCAGAAAACCAGCGTCCCGGGAATATTATTATATACCCCCTGAAACAATTCCAGAAAACGGGTCCCCATGGTTCCCACGTAGAACTTCAGAATCAAAAACAGACTCAGAAGCCCCATGCAGTTGGCAATCTCCTTACTCTTGGCCACCTGCCCTTCTTTTCTGGCATCGCTCAATTTTTTCTCGGTGGCCGGTTCTGTTCTCTCCCCTCCCGGCCCATCCTTGGCAAAAAACTGAAGATTATATTCTAGTATCACATCATGCCTCCCGCTATGGCCTCCATAATTTCCTTCATCTGCATGAAAATAAAATTTGCCGCATCCGGCAGCATACTGGCCGAAAGAAGCAGAATGGACAACCCTACCAGAATTTTTAACTGAATACCTACCGCAAACATATTCATCTGGGGAGATACCTTGGCCAGCACACCCAGAATGGCATTCAGCATCAGAATCACGCAAAACACGGGCAGACAGATCCGAAACCCGATGATGATATAGTTCCCCAGAAACTTTACCACAGAAAGCAGCAGGGAATCCATCTGAAAAAGGGCCCCGTTTACCGGAATCAGAACAAAGGTATCCGCCAGAGCGCCAAAGAGGTATCTGTACATGCCGCTGACAATCAGCATCAGCATCACCACATACTGATAAAAAACGCCTGTAATACTGGTGTTCATCCTGGTAGTCGGGTCCATGAGTGTCACCATGGACAGACCAGTCTCCATATCCACAATATGACCCGCAAAATTGACAATCGCGCTGCACATACTGGTTCCAAGGCCCAGCATCAACCCTACGATGGCCTCTCTCAGCACAATCATGGAATATCCCGTAATGGTCTGATATTCCACAGCAGGGGCAGGTGTCAGCGTCTGATACAGAAGAGCCGCCGTGAATACCGAAAGAGCCACCCTCACATGCCTTGGGGTATTGTTCAGGCTGAAAAAAGGTGCCACGAAGATAAAGCAGCTCACCCGGGTCAGAATCAGTAGAAAATATTCTAAGTCATACATGGAGAAAGAGAACTCAATCATCTATCTCACCCGCTGACATACAAGCTGAAATTGGACCACAGCTGTCTCATAAATTCCACCATGGAGTTCATCATCCAGGGGCCAATCAGAATCAGTGCAACAAAAATACCAATAATTTTCGGTACAAATGTCAGCGTCTGCTCCTGTATGGAAGTCACAGTCTGAAAAATACTGACCAGCAGTCCAATACACAGCGATACCAACAATACCGGCATGGAAACCTTGATAATCAGGGCAAGTGCCCTGCTGGCAATCTCTGCCACTCCTTCCACTGTCATATCTACCACTCTCCTCCATCTCTAAAACAAAGCTAATGGAATGTTTTCACCAGATTCATGATCACCAGACTCCAGCCATCTGCCAGCACAAAAAGCAAAATCTTGAACGGCATGGAAATTGTTGTAGGGGGCAGCATCATCATACCCATGCTCATCAAAGTGGAAGCCACCACCATGTCTATGACGATAAAGGGGATATAAATGATAAATCCCATAAAAAATGCCTGCCGCAGTTCCCCAATAATAAAACTGGGAATCAATACGGAAATGGGAATCTGGCTCAATGTCTCGCCGTCCCATTCCTGTCCGGCGATCTCCATAAACAGATCCACATCCTTCGTCAGCGTCTCTCCGTACATAAATTCCCGAAAAGGCTGTATTCCCGCCTCAAAGGCCGCTTCCTGGGTAATCCTGCCCTCATCAAGCGGTACGATAGCCTCATTATATACCCGACTCAATGTGGGCTGCATAATAAATATAGTCAAAAACAGGGCAATTCCGATCAAAACCTGATTGGGAGGGGCTGTCTGCGTATTCAGGGCCGCCCTGGTAAAATGTAACACAATAATCACCCGGGTATACGCCGTAAGCATAAGCAGCAATGTTGGAGCCAGCGCAATCAGCGTCAGAATAATCATGATCCGAAGCATGCCATTGACCTGCCCGTTTCCGCCGTTTACGGTGATGTTAAAGCTATTCTGCACATTGAGCTCTTCCAGTTCTTCCGGCGTCTGAATCTCCCCCGCGCCATATCGGATCGTACTCTCCTCTGTGGAACCGGGTTCCTGATCCTCCGTGGCAAAAACAGGGAGGGGACTGTGAATACACAATATGCCCACCGTAATCAGCAGGCATATTATATACAGAATATTCCTCTTCCTCTTGTTGTCATTGTTATTATCGGTCAAAGCCATCCGTCTGTTCTCCCTCCGGCTTCTGTAACGCGTTTCCCTGGCGCTGCGTGGGTGATTCCCGGTGCAACATACTGTCCATAAGCTCCCTGAACCTGACCCCGGGCTCCCCGGCCTCATTCCTCCTGGCGATCTGTTCCTCCGGAACCTGACATAACATAGTCACTGTATCCTTACAAACGGCAATGGCGGCATAAGTATCCCCAAGTCTGATCAGCTGGATGTATTTCCCCGCAGCAATCTGAACAGTCTCCAGAAGCTCGATATTGCTGCCAGAACTCTGTGTCTTCTGATATCGTGCAATGTATTTTGTTACCACTGCCGCAATTGCCAGCACCACAACAAAAACCACCAGAACGGTGATAAGCTGCGCATAGCTGTCCATACCACCTGTAAGATACATTAACCCACTACCTTCTTAACCGCCTCAATCACACGATCCGCCTGGAATGGCTTCACGATGAAATCCTTTGCGCCTGCCTGTATAGACTCGATCACCATCGCCTGCTGGCCCATGGCGGAACACATAATCACAGTAGCGCCCGGGTCAGAAGACTTGATTGATTTTAATGCAGCGATGCCATCCATTTCGGGCATGGTGATATCCATCAGTACCAGGTCGGGTTTCAGCTCGGCGTACTTCTCCACTGCCTTGGCACCGTTCTCGGCTTCCCCTACAACATTATAGCCGTTCTTACTCAGGATATCCTTGATCATCATCCTCATGAACGCTGCGTCGTCACAAATCAAAATATTTTTTGCCATATCTTCCTCCATTTTCTGTGATATCTTTGCTTATTTGATTATTTCGGTAACTTTGATACCGAAACACTCTTCTATCACTACGACTTCGCCCTTTGCTACAAACTTTCCGTTGACCAGTACATCTATAGGTTCACCGGCAATCCTGTTCAGTTCAATGATTGTGCCCGGTGCGAAATCCAGAATATCTGAAATTGACTTGATTGTTCTGCCCAGTTCTACTGTAACCTCCAGAGGCACATCCATAATCAGTCCGATATTCTCGTTGCTGGCCATGGCTCCCACATTTCCGGAGAAATTCTGGAACTGCGCCGGCTGGACGCTCACGTTCTGCATCTGTCCGAATGGATTGTATCCCATCATCTGAGGCTGCATTCCCATCATCTGCTGGTTCATCCCCATCTGAGGCTGCATCCCCATCATCTGCTGGTTCATCCCCATCTGAGGCTGCATTCCCATCATCTGCTGGTTCATCCCCATCTGAGGCTGCATCCCCATCATCTGCTGGTCCATTCCCATCTGAGGCTGCATCCCCATCATTTGCTGGTTCATTCCCATCTGAGGCTGTGCTCCCGCCTGAGGGGCAGGTGCAGGTGCTGGAGCCGGTTCCGTCTCTCCCATCTGCGCGCCAATAAAAGTATCTACAATCCTCTTCGCAAACTCAATGGGGTAGAGCTGCATGATATTACTGTCCACCAGATCGCCGATCTGCATGGCAAATCTGACTTTTACAAAGGTACCGCCCAGAAACGGCGACAGCTCAGATCCGTCCGCATAGTCGGTCAGATCAAGCAAATTGGCGCTTGGCGGGCTGATATCAATCATTGTCCCCAACATGGTAGACAGCGATGTGGCCGAAGACCCCATCATCTGGTTCATGGCCTCCGAGATTGCGCTCAGATGAAGCTCCGTGATTTCCCCTTCATCCGCATTGCTTCCATCGCCCCCCATCATCAGGTCGGTAATGATCTTTACATCCCTGTCCTTTAACACCAGGATATTTGTTCCGTCCAATCCCTGCGTATATTTGATCTGAATAAATACACAGGGCCTCTCATACTCGTCCAGCAGACTCTTCCACTTGGCCAGAGATACCACAGGAGTAGTGATATTTACCTTTTTGTTGACCAGAGAATAAAGGGTTGTCGCTGATGATCCCATGCTGATATTGGCAACTTCGCCAATCGCGTCCTTTTCTACCTCTGACAACAGACTGTCATCCACAGAACCTGCACTATCGCCCGCCCCGCTGGAACCGGAATCTGCCAGAGTATCGTCGCTATTATCATCACCAGCAGACAGATCCATACCGTTTAGCAGGGCATTGATCTCGTCCTGTGACAGCATTCCATCTCCATCCATGTCTTCCTCCATTCTGCTGCCCTGACGGCAGCTCTTTTTTCCTGTCAAAACCTTTCCCCTGACCGCGGTTAATCATCCTCATGGATTACCGTGGTAACACGCACCGCATAAGCATCGTTGCTTGCGCCGGGGAGTGCTGTAAATTTTTTAATATTTCCTACATATACATCCATCTCGCTGTCTACCTTGGTATTCAGCCGGATACAATCACCCACCTGCAGGCCCAGAAAATCCGATACGGAAATACTGCTCTTGCCAAGAACCGCTTTCACAGGTATATCTACCTTACGGATCAAAGCCTCAATATATTCCTCATAATTCTGGTCCCTGTTCTCCTGCATGGTTGAATACCAGTACTTGGTATTCAGCTTATCCATGATGTCTTCCAACGTAGGAAAAGGAAGACAGATATTGATATATCCCTCCACATCGCCAATTTTCATATTCAGCGTGACAATGGCCGTCATATCCGTGGGGGTCACTATCTGGGCAAACTGAGGGTTGGTCTCCAGTCTGCTCAACATAGGTGATATCTCGATTACATTTTTCCAGGGATCACGCATCAGCTGAGTAAACAGAACCATCATTTTTTCGATGATCGTCATCTCGATCTCCGAAAAACCCCTGCTCTTCTCAAGTGGTGCGCCGCTGCCTCCCAGCATGCGGTCAATCATAGCATACCCCAGATTTGTGGATAACTCAATAATTATATTACCATTAAGGGGCTGAAAGTTCAATATCCCCAATATAACCGGATTGGATAACGCATTGATAAATTCCGAAAAAGTAACCGTCTCGGAACTGGACACCGATATCTGCACATTCTTTCGCAGATATACCGGCAAATTAGTGGAAATCAACCTGCCATAATGCTCATAAATGATTTCCAACGTCCGCAGATGCTCCTTGGAAAACTTGGCCGGCCGGTTAAAGTCATAATTCTTAACCTGTTTTTCTTCTTCATCCTGTATTTTATCTACATCCAGTTCACCTGCCGACAGCGCCGCCAGCAGGTTGTCTATTTCGTTTTGCGATAATACCTCGCCCAAATCTTCTCACCTCCAGTCTGCTCTACCTTCTGACGGAGGCGATTACTGTGTCTGTCTGCTGCTTATGGCCACACTGTAAATGAAATCCTTGTCAAACAGAGCTTTCACGCCCTCCAGAATCTCTTTTCTGATCTCCTCAAAGTTATTGTTGCACTCATCAACCGTATGCCCGCTCACTACACTGGTGATCGTGTCCTTGATCACACTGGCATAAGATCCGGCCACCACATCCTCGCCATAGGTCTTATACCCTTTTTCCTTGGTGTTCATGGAGATGGCTATCCCCTCAAGCACAAGATAATGAGGTTTTTCATCCCCCTCCGCATTGCTGAGCGGAATGGTCATCTTGCCCTCCAGATTCCAGAAAGCCAGATCGGACATAGGCACTTCCTGCTCCTCTTCGGCCCCGGGCTGCTCCAGCTCCAGACTTAAGATGGACGCCACACTGTTTACCAGTGCCGCTGTCTTCTTGTTGGTGCTCAGGACACTGAACATCATCACCGCTGACAAGATCACATTTACCAGCACAAGGGCCAGCACCAAAACTGACAGTAAATTCTTCTTCATCGCAAAAACCGTCCCTTTCTTCTTTATACTAAACAGGTGGATTGTAAATTCTGATCTCAACCCTTCTGTTCTTCGCTCTGCCGGCATCTGTTCCATTGTCGGCCACTGGCACATATTCTCCTCTGCCGGAATGCTTGATCAGCGCCGGGTCCAGAGTCGTATTGTCCAGCAGATAATCAAACACGGATAAAGCCCTGGCACTGCTCAGTTCATTGTTGTTGGCATATTGCGCGCTGTGCATGGGCACATTGTCCGTATGGCCTTCGATTTCAATGATCCCCCCCGCATACCGCTCCAGAATCTGTCCGACCCGTTCCAGCGCCGGATAGGCTTCCTGCTTGATCGTTGCCTTGCCTGAGTCAAAGAGAAAAGCTCCCTTCAATGACAGCGTAATATACTCTGAGGTGAAATTCACCTCAATCTGCTCCCCGAGATTGCCTTCGTTGACAACTTCCACAATGCGCTCCACCGTCTCTTCGTTTTCTTTCAGATTCTTCTCATCTATGGCATCCTGTACCTTCTTATACATTTCTTCCATGGCATCACCTGCGGCCTCGAACTGTTCAAACTGATCGGAGTCCGTATCGCTGTCCGCATTTTTACCCGTACTGTTGATGTATTCATCCAGTTCGTTCAGCTGACTCACGCCATTGCTGATCAGAATGCCGTCCCCGATGGCGGTAGCTCCTCCGTCCAGAATGCTGAACGCGGAGGACATGGACGCGACAAACTGGTTGTATTTCTCCTCACTGATGGATGACATGGAAAACAGCAGCACAAAGAAACACAACAGCAGGTTCATCAGATCGCTGAACGTCGCCATCCACGGCGCCAGCCCCGCAGGCGGATCTTCCGGCTTACGTTTCGCCATTACTCCTCACCCCCTGCCTCTTCTTCACCTTCTGTCGTCCTGTCTTTCGGAGCCATGAAGGACTTAAGTTTCTCTTCAATGACGCGGGGATTTTCTCCTGCCTGAATAGACAGAAGCCCCTCTACCATAATCTCCTTCTGCTGCATCTCCTGGGCATTCTGCGCCTTTAACTTTCCTGCCACAGGCGTACACAGCCAGTTAGCCAGAACCGAACCGTACAGGGTGGTGATCAGCGCCACAGCCATATCTCCGCCAATCCTGCTGGGATCGCTCATATTATTCAGCATGTTTACCAGACCTACCAGCGTACCGATCATACCCCAGGCAGGGCCCATGGAAGCCAACGCCTCCCAGAAACCGATAACTGTCTTATGTCTGGCCTCGACACTCACCAGTTCTGTCTCCATGATTCCTCTCACCAGATCCGGGTCCGTACCATCCACGATCAGCAGAATCCCCTTTTTCAGAAAGGGCTCATCCAGATCCGCCGCCGCCTCTTCCAGAGACAGCAGACCTTCTTTACGGGCCACATTGGACAGATCTATGATACTCTTGATCATCTCCGATGTGTTCATGGCCGAAGTCTTGAAAACAAGTTTGATGCTCTTCATGCTGTTCAGGAAATCCTGCATGGAATAACTGAGCATTGTCGCAAAGATCGCACCTCCGAAAGTGATAATTGCCGAAGGGAAGTTCAAATAGGTCATCACGTCCGCATGGTTGGAAATAATACCATATACCAGCATCAGGAAACCCATTATTAATCCAATAAGAGAAGCTATGTCCACGATAACCACCTAACCTTTTATGTAAAATTTATGGAGCCGCAAAAATATCCCGTCTATATGATTTTACTAAATTTTTTATCTCTTGTCTACTTTCTTTTACAATTATTTTTTTTCCAGTTGTTAGTGTGACCACCGTATCCGGCGTTTCTTCCACTATTTCCAGCAAATCCGGATTAACAAGAATTTTTTGTCCGTTTAATCTGGTCACTTCGATCATACTGTCTGCTCCCTTTATGACACAGCTCAAAGGGGTGTGCGCCGTATGTGGTACACAACCCCTTTGCGTACTTATTTATTTTCACCTACAGAAAAATCAGATTATCTCTTCAGGTTGGTCAGCTCCTCCAGCATTGTATCAGATACAGTAATAATACGGCTGTTGGCCTGGAATCCTCTCTGCGTGGTGATCATCTCCGTAAACTCAGAGGACAAATCCACATTACTCATCTCCAGTTGGCCGGTGGTCATATAGCCGCCATCGGAAGTGATATCCACGCCTATGCCATTGAATTCACCGGAGTTCAGAGTAGCGGAATACAGATTATCGCCGCTCTTCTCAAGGCCGGAGGCATTGGCGAACATAGCCGTGGCAATCTGGCCGAGCAGTCTGGACATACCGCTGTCATAGGAAGCATAGATCATACCATTGTCCTGGATGGTAATGCCGATCATCTCGCCCAGCCGACGCCCCTCGCCCAAGCCCTCCAGATCTCCTCTGCTGGCATTTATGGTAGATGTCCCTTTCTTGTCATAGTTGGAGCTCGTGGACATATCCACCGTTATGTTGGAGAAATTGCCGCCCAGCGCGCTCAGGTTCAGAGTAAAGCTGGTATTGGTGGGACCGGCGCCGTTCAAGCCGTTAAACACACCCGTGTCCGGGTTATAGTCCACGAGAATACCGTCAAACAGGCGACCGTCCAGCTGATCGGTGGAATCATCATTAGTGGGGATCCTCAGCGCAGGCTGAGTGAGCGTTCCCCCCGCGGCCTGTTGCTTCAGATTACCGCCCAGATTGTACAACAACGTTTCCATTGAACTGTACACATCCGTCCCCGCTGTCGCCGAAGCGACCTCATCAATCTTGGCCAGCTTCAGAAATTCGTCCGTGGACCCTCCATAATTATATGCCTTGGCAATATTATCCAGCGCCTGGGCTACCGTGATTGCGGGTATCGCGTCTGTTCCTGCCGTAGCGTCCGCAGGTACCTCTGGAACATTCTCCGTATTCATGGCCACAAACTTGCCGTCTACAGTAAACATTGTTGACAGATTTGCCAATGTCCTGCCGTCCGTATCCTGTAAAACAGAATCTCCATTCGCATTCACAGTCCATTTATATGATGCGCTATCCATACCGATCGTAGTCTTCTTGGCCTGCTGGCGGTTGCTCTCCGACAGCTTCACAAGCTCCTTGACATCAAATTTTTTGCCCTCCAGATCTTCAATTTCCTTGTTGTTGGAATCCACAATCCGATCCAGCTCCAGACTGAACTGGTGGGGATTGTCGGACTGCTTCATCACCAGCTTGGCGGTATAATAGTAACCCAGCGCGTCATAGAAGCCCAGATTGATCGACTTACCGCTGATGCTGGTCACGTTGGTGTCATTACTGTCAATCACGCCGCTTATAATGGCTTCCGACGTAGCCTCGGGAGGATAGGTCATATTGACCTGATTCATGATTCGCAGCGCTGTCACCGTATCCTGCTTGATGCTGCCCGGATTATCGGGGTCCACCTGCCAGCCCATGACATTGTAGCCCGTGCTGGTCATGGCCAGATTTCCGGCTCCATCCACATAGAAGGAACCATCCCGGGTAAAATAGTTGGACACACCGTTATTTACGACAAAAAACGCCTCGCCGGTAATCATAATGTCAAAGGGATTCCCTGTGGACTGGGCGGAGCCCTGTCCCGTGATATTGGTGTTGATAGCGCCGGCCTTTACACCAAGACCGATCTGCCTGGCATTGGTGCCGGCCACGCCGGTGAGCGCATTGGGACCGCTGGCCCTCTTTGTGGTCTGGCTCATCAGCGCGTTGAATGTCATGGAACTGGACTTATACGCCGTAGTATTGACATTGGCGATATTGTTACCGATAACATCCATTCTGGTCTGGTGTGTCTTAAGTCCGGATACACCAGAAAAAAGTGATCTCATCATAGTTAAGTGACCTCCTGCTTCATTTGGTGACTGGCCGTATACCCCGCCCGCGCGCCGCAGATTAGACTGCGGTACGCGGGCAGAGCTTTCTCCTTCTATCAATCGGGAGATACTCGCCTCCGTTAAGGTCCGGCTACATAATTACGGCTCCGTCAATATTGGTAAATATGTTCTCGACTGCATCCTTGCTGTCCATGGCCGTGACAACTGTGCTGTTGGGAATGTTCACAATAAATGCCAACTCATCCACGATCACCAGGGAATCCTTAATTCCCTTCTGTCCGGCTTTTCTGGTTCCGTCCATCAGTCTCTCCAGCTGCCCGTCCGTGAGATCAATCCCCCTCTGTCTGAGTCTCGTACTGGCATGCTTGGAAAAACGCAGATTATCATCGGTCAGTACCTTCTTCTGCAGTACCTCCTGAAAGGAAAACCCCTCATCTGTCAGGTTCTGCCTGGGTGTTATCCGCCCTCTCTGGCCTGTAGCCGAATCTTGCAGCTGCAGCGCAGTCAGGAATTCGGAATCCTGTATTCTCATATGAACGTTCCCTTATCCTTTCTTGAAAGCTGCGCCTTCGAACACTCTGTCCGCATGGGTACCTACTCCTGTGCTGTATCCGTACCCTCTGTCTTGTCAGAGCCTTCCGTCTTGTCGGATTCCTCCGTACCCTCTGTCTTGTCGGATTCTTCCGTACCTTCCGTCTTGTCATTCTCCGTCTTATCAAGCTCCTCGGCTGTCTTGCGCACTTCCGCAAGCCTTTCCACATAAGCCTCCAGATCCTTTACTTTCTCGCTGGCGATAAATGACTTCTGGTAATCCGTCATCTTGTCATATTCTTCCTTCAGCCTGTCGATCTCCTCTGCCTCATCCAGAGAGATGGTAGCCACGCTGGGCAGCTTATTCAAGGCGGTAACCCACTTAAGAGCTATATCGAAGGCTTCCAGATACTCCGCGTCTGCCACGGTGTCCAGATCATCAATGGAATACAGTTCCCCTTTGATAGACAGAAATGCCTTGCCGCCCTCGTAGGCCACATAATCTACCTTACCCTCCACATAATTGGTATCTCCGCTGCTGTCGGTGGATTTCACTCTCACCTGCTGTCCCACCAGCGAACTGGCTCTCTGCAGATCCATGCCCAATGCCATATTCTGCAGCTGTTCCACCTGTGAGAACTGCGCGTACTGTGATACAAACTCCGTGTTGGATGTGGGTTCCAGCGGGTCCTGATACCTCATCTGCGCTACCAGAAGCTGTAAGAACGCTTCCTTATCCATGCCGCCAGAGGAACTCTTCTTGGCCTTTTCCATGGAACTCTGCGAATTGGTCTCCACAACCTTACCGTCTTTTACCGGTGCCACTAAGCTCATAATTCCGCTCCTTTCCTGTCAATATTGTAAAACTTGGAATGCCGTCAGGCCAGATAATCCACGGAACTGCCGTTCTGTGCCATCATTTCCGCGAGAACCTGATCAGGCTGGGGCAGTTCTTCCTCCGGCTCCAGGCTGTCTACATTCAGTCTTCTCCGTCTGGGTCTCCTGCCGGACTCTTCTTCACCGCGCTGACGCCCCTGTTCCAGATTACTCTCAAACTGATGTGTCTCTACGGTGACCTCAATTGCGTCCACCTTAATATCCTGCTGTTCAAGATTCTCCTTCAGCACAACCATCTGCGTTTCCAGCACTGACTTGACCGCCTCTGACGACGCCGTGAAATGTGCTGTCATAATGCCTTCTCTGGCTGTGATCTGGATGTGAAGCGTCCCCAGATTCTCCGGATGAAGCTGCATGTTCAGCACTGTGTCTTCCGGTTTCATGGAAACTTTCATATAGTCCAGAATCTGGTTCATAACCCTCTGGGATTCCGGGATCTCGACATACGCGGCTCCCGCTCCCACGGTGGATGCGCCGGCCTGGGCCGTCATCTGACTCTGTGCCTGAGACGTATAATTCTGATAGAAAATCTGTCCTACAGCACCCTGTCTGTGCTCATGGCCCTGATCCCCTTCGCGCTCCTGTACGTCCTGCTTCATCTGGCCTCCCTGTTGTGGCTGGCCGTCTTCCTGAAACAGTCCCCGGGGCTCGGCTCCGCTCTCCGGTATAGCCGTCATGTCCCTGCCGCTCAAAGCATTCTCCAGTACCTCCAGCGCCCTGGGCAGATCGTCTTCTTCCTTCAGATTCAGTTCCTCCTTCAGTGAGCTCTCAAGCCCCCGGGTGATTTCCTGAAACCCCTGAATGACAGCCTGCTGGCTATGATAAAGATTCTCATCCATGACCAGCGCCACGGAGTCCTCCGCGCCTGTGGCATCCAGAATCAACTGATTCACGACCTTGGGCTGCAACAGCTGCAGATCTGTAAAACCTTCCTTCTGCATCAGCTGCTCCAACTCCTGGGGGCTGATATTCAGCTGCTGCATCAATAGCTCTCGGATCTGCAATACAGCGCTCTGCAAGATCGCCATCATCTGTTCCAGATCCTCGATGGACAACTCGCCGTCCAAAGATCCTTCTGAGACTTCTGCAACAGGCTGCTTTACTGCTTCCACCGTCTGCTCCTGCTGACCCTGTCCGACAGCCGCCTCTTCCGTTTTTACTTTCCCGTCCGTTGTCTGTGCGTCCCCGTTTACCTCTCTGGGAACTTCTGTCTGCTCCCGGGTCCCGGCTGCATCACTGCCGGAAGCCTTCACCTGATTGGATGTGTCTGCGGGCTTCTCTTTGGGAGCCGCCGTCTTCTGCCGGTCAAGCACCTTGCCGAAGTCATCTTTGGATTCCGGTGCCTGCGTCTTTGGCTGTCCGGTCCTGCTTCCCGCCAGGAAGTTTTGTACGTTTGCAGGTATACTTGTCATCTGTTTTACCTCCTTTCTTTATAATTGTCATATCTGTTCACGGTCCGCACCCCATGAATAGACACTGTTTTTATCGTCATTTTACCCGGATAACTTAAGATTTGGGCTCCATTAATTTAGTGAGTTTTGCCGCCAGTTCGGAATCCATCACTCCCATAATCGCGCCTCTGCTCTCTGCCCCCATGGTCTTCAATATTCTGGCCGCCACGTCCAGATCATCCTTCATATTCTCCAGAATAGCCGCAGCCTGCTTGGGTTTCATCTGAGAATACGCAGCCGCCCAGTCCTGAATCTCCTTGGTCTCCTGCTGTTGTACAATCACCTGACGGTAAATCAGCTGTGCCGTGGAGGGGTCGGCCGCCTCATAATACTTCTGAAATCCCTCCGGCCCCGGCCCATTTTCCGCATAGACCACTTCCTCCAGAAACTCATTCTTGATTCGCTGAAAATCCAGCTGCTTCTGTTCAAATTCCTGGAGCCGCACCACATTGGCCTTCAGCTCCACGATCTCCGCGTCCTTCTCGTTCAAAGCGGTCTGCAGCCTCTCCAGTTCCAGTTCCTGTTGCCGGATCTGCTCCACCGCGTCCACCAGGCTGGTATAGCCGCCATAACTCTCCAGGTCCTTGGTCTCCAGAATGGAATTGCCCGGCAGCACCCGGTTCAATACCGGCACATCCTGCAAAATCGGAGTCAGTACCTTACTGCCAAACCCGCCCACATCCAGCTTGATAATCACCAGGATCACAGCGAGCCATACCATCACAATCATAATTGTGGCAAGCAGGGTACCGAAGCCGCCTCCCTCGTCATCATCGGCCAGCTCATCCTCTCGTTTCGCGATCTCCCTGGCCCGGCGCCTGGCTTCCTTTCTCTGTTGCTTCTGCTCGCTCTTCAGCTGTTTCTTATCACTCTTTATCTGGTCCTTCTCAGCTCTCACTGCCACCTGTCTGGGATCTTCCTGTTTCGCCATCGCTCTTTAACTCCATTCCGTCATACTTACCTTTTCCCTGTGTAACACCGGCCGCGCCTGTGTTGCCGCGTCAATCCGTATCAGGATATGAAACATCCAGGTCTGCCCTATTCCCGCGAAGCGCAGGCCAGCTCCGCAACAGCGGCCGCTTCCTTCCGCCGCTGACCGTATGTATAGCTGGTAAGCTCATCCACTTCCTTGCTCTCCTGTTTTTTCTCGTCCATCAGGAACTGCTCGAAAGCCTTCTCCTTCAAAGTCTCATGAGACTTGCGTTCTATCATAACCGCCGCCAGTTTCACCCTGGCCTGCTCCACCTTTTCCTCCGCCTTCCGGATCTGGATATGCTGCAGGGCGATGTATTCGTCCATGCGCAGGATGGCCTCCTTGTTCTCCGCCATATCCCGGCAGTTCAGCGCGCCCATCAGCTGTCTCCTGGCCTGGTCCTCATAGCCGTCTCTGCGCGCTCTCAGCGCCGCAAGCCGCTCTTCCTCCTCGTTCAAACGCATCTGGGCCGCGGCAAATTCCTGTTTGGCCTGGGTCTCCATCTTCAGTTTGATATCCAGAATGCTCTGCATCCGGTACCGGAATCTGGCCATGGCTTATTCCTTTCCAAACATCTCTTCCAGGCGGGCTATGCTCTCCTCGAAGCTGACCTTCTCATCCACATCCTGCTGCAGGAACTCATTGACCTGGTGAATCATGGTAATGGCGTAATCGATTTCCGGATTACTGCCGCTCTTGTAAGCGCCGATATTGATCAGGTCCTCCGCCTCGTTATAAGTGGCCAGCACGTTTTTGAGCCGGCCTGCCAGCTGTTTATGCTCTCTGGTGGCAATCTGGCTCATACAACGCGAAATACTCTGCAATACGTCGATGGCCGGATAATGATTCTTATGTACCAGCTTGCGGTTCAGCATGATATGCCCGTCCAGAATGCTTCGCGCGGTGTCCGTGATGGGCTCGTTGAAATCGTCGCCGTCCACCAGCACGGTATACAGTCCCGTGATGGACCCTACATGGGAACGCCCTGCCCGCTCCAGGAGCTTCGGCATCTCGGAGTACACGCTGGGGGGATAGCCTCTGGAAACCGGCGGTTCCCCGCTGGCCAGACCGATCTCCCTTTGCGCCATGGAGAAACGGGTCAGAGAGTCCATCATAAGCAGCACATCTCTGCCCTGGTCCCTGAAATATTCCGCGATAGCCGTGGCAGTCAGAGCCGCCTTTTTCCGCTCCAAAGCCGGACGGTCGGATGTGGCTACCACCACCACGGAGCGCCGCATGCCCTCTTCCCCCAGGTCCCGCTCGATAAACTCCCGCACCTCACGTCCCCGCTCACCAATCAGAGCGATGACATTGATATCCGCTTTGGTATTGCGCGCAAACATGCCCATCAATGTGGATTTTCCCACGCCTGACCCGGCAAATATACCGATTCTCTGTCCTTTACCCACAGTCATGATGCCGTCCACCGCGCGCACTCCCAGAGGCAGCACCGTATCGATAATCTCCCTGCGCAGAGGATCTGGAGGAGGCGCTTCCACAGGATAACTGCCTCCCTTGATCTGTGTGCCGTCCACCGGCTGCCCCAGACCGTTTACCGTCTTCCCAAGCAGCTGCCCACTCACAGTGACGGTCAGGGGATATCCTGTATTTTCCACGGAACATCCCAGCCGGATTCCCTCTACCTGATCCAGGGGCATGAGCAATGTCCTCTTGTCCCGAAAGCCTACGACCTCCGCCATGACAGGCTGCGGTGAATCCCCGTCCGGCAAAATCCGGCATACATCGCCCAGACGCGCGTCAGGGCCGACGGATTCAATCGTGAGGCCCACCACATTGACCACCTTTCCCAGTTTCCGGAAATAGGTCAGTTCCGCCGCCTCTCTGTATTTATCTATATTTAGCTTCTTCGTTGTCAATTGTTCCCACTCTCTTCTCAGCCCGTGTAGGATAACAGTGTCAGTTTCCGGCGCAGCTGTTCAAGCTGGGTTCCCAGCCCGCAGTCGAATATACCGCCCTCCGTCTCGATCATACACCCATCCTTGCCCACGGTCATATCTTCTATGATTTCCAGGGTGACTCCGTTACCCGGCAGTACTGCCAGAAGCTGTTTCTTCTGCATGCTCACATAGGAGTAATCCTCCTTGGACACATGCACCAGAAAATCCCTGCTGCCCTCCGCCTTTCGCAGAGTGGTGGCAATCAGATGAACCAGAATATCACGGCTGGATCGCAGTTCCACATGGAAAATGTGTTCATATATACCCGTTATGGCTTCCACCAGCTGGGGTTCCATCTGATCCAGAGCGCTCTGATACTGCGCCTCCAGCTGTGCCTCTCTGTCCTTCATCTGCTTTCTGAGCTGCCCGGCCTCGGCATCCGCCTGCGCTCTGCCCTCCCGGTAGCCGTTCTGCCTGCCCTCTTCCACTGCGGCCAGCTTCAGATCCTCCGCCTGTCTCCGGGCATCCTGCAAAGCCTGCTCCGCCTGTATTTTAGCGGCCTCCAGTACGCTCTGCGCCTGTGTTTCAGCCTCCTCCAGAATACTTTGGGCCTTTTCCTTCGCCGTCTCTGCTTTCAGCACATTGCCGCTCTCGCCGTCAGCACCGAGCATGGCTGACACATCCGCCGCATTGATGCCCTGCACAAACCCACCGGAGGCTCCATCCTCCTGATCCGGGTCCATTCCCCTGGCCCGGGCGGCCTCCCTCAGCTCTTCCAGACGCCTGGCCACCAGTGAGTTGGTATCGATAACCCTCTTCTCCTCGTTACCGTTCAAGACAAAACTGAATCCCTGCTTCAGCAAATTATTATACAACGATCTCGTCACCTCCACCTCTGGATATAATGATTTCTCCTGAATCCTCCAGCTTGCGGATGATATTTACAATCTTCTGCTGCGCTTCCTCCACGTCCTTCATACGCACAGGCCCCATAAATTCCATGTCTTCCTTGATCATTACCGCCAGACGTTTGGACATATTGTCAAAGATTGCCGTCTGCACCTGCTCATTGGCATTCTTCAGCGCGATCGCCAGATCGTTGTTGTCCACATTACGCAGCACCTGCTGTATGGCTCTGTCGTCCAGAAGCAGGATATCCTCGAAGACAAACATCTTCTTGCGGATCTCGTCCGCCAGCTCCGGCTCTTCGATCTCCAGAGTCTCCATGATGTGTTTCTCCGTTCCGCGGTCCACGGTATTGAGGATTTCCACCACCGCGTCCACGCCGCCGATAATTGTGTAATCCTGGTTGACCAGGTTGGACAGTTTGGATTCCAGCACTTTTTCCACCTCTTTTATCACGTCCGGACTGGTGCGGTCCATCACGGCGATACGCCTTGCCACATCCGCCTGCTTTTCAGGCGGCAGCGCCGAGATGATCATAGCCGACTGCCCTGCGGACAGATAGGACAGAATGAGCGCAATAGTCTGGGGATGTTCATCCTGTATAAAGTTCAGCAGCTGGGTAGCATCCGTCTTCCGCACAAACTCGAAAGGCTTGACCTGGAGAGAGGCTGTCAGCTTGCCGATCACATCCATGGCCTTCTCATTGCCCAGCGCTTTCTCCAGCAGTTCTTTGGCGTAAGTGATACCGCCTTCCGCAATATACTGCTGGGCCAGACAGACCTCATAGAACTCATTCAGAATATCTTCCTTCACCTGGGGAGTCACGCTGCGGGTATTGGCGATCTCCAGGGTAAGCTCCTCTATCTCCTCTTCCTTCAAATGCTTGAATATGCTGGCCGAGCGCTCCGGTCCCAGCACGATCAGCAGAATCGCCGCCTTTTGCAGGCCGGATATTCCATCGTCTTTTGCCATGCCCTTACCCCCAATCTTCGTTTAACCAGTTGCGCAGCAGACTTGCCACCGCCTCCGGGTTCTCATCCACAAAACGCTCGATCAGTTTGCGTGTATCTGATTTGCTCTCCACCTCGATATCCTCCAGTTCGCTGTCAGGCGTGGACTGCAGCAGATTCTCCACGGACAGCTCCTCCTCCTGCTCCGTATCCTTCCTGGAAACCATGCTCCGCAGAATCACAAATGCCAGCAGCGCCAGGATAATCACAATCATGGCAATGCTCAGGATATCGGTCCAGTTGACATTCATGCTCTCCTTGTCGAAGAACACATTCTCCCTGTAGGCTATAATCGTGATCTTATCTCTTGAAATACCGGTGGCCGTGGCCACGGCATCGTAGAAATCGTCATCGACTTCCATTCTGGAGGAAGCGCTGTTATTCGCCTTGTACTCTTCCCAGGTCATGACATCCAGGAGTCCCTGGCGCTCTATAATCTCCTCATATACCACATCAAAACTCCGGGCGGTCACGGTGAGGGATGAATTGTCATAGTCGATAATTCCCGCGGGGGTGACGATTTTCATAATGCTTTCATCCAGCACACGGTCCGTGTCCGTCGCGCTGGAGCTGGACGAGGTCATCCCGTTCAAATCAATCCGGTAGCCGTCCTCGTCATTGGAGTCCGTTCCGGGAATACTGCTGGTGCCGCCGCTGCTCTCTGTCTCCTCCGTGGACTGGTGGCCGATGAGGCCCTCGTCTCTGCCGGCCTGGGCCTGATAGTTGTGCTGCGTCTCTTCATAAGTGGAATAGTCAAATTTCAGAAAAGTCGCCACATCCATGGTCTCAAACACCCCTGTGCCCAGCAGCGCCTGCTTGACCTTGGAGCGGATATAGCTCTCCGCTGCGTTCTGCGCCTCGATCTGGCTGATGGTGGAACCGGTCAGCGAATAATCCTCATCGCCGGAAAACAGAGTGTTGCCCGCCGTATCACTGATAAAGATATTGGCGGTGGTGGCATTGCCCACTGAGGTTGCCGCCGCTCTGGCCATGGTAGCCGCGTTGTCCGAGGTGAACGTGCCGTCCAGCTCCAGACATATGTACACAAAGGATTCCTGTTTCGCGCGGGCCAGTGTGCCGTCCTGCTCCACAAGCTGCAGCCGCACCTGACAGTCCCTGACGGCGTCATAATTTTTGAAAACCTGTTCCAGCTCCTGCCTCTTGAAATCCGCGTACAGCTTCTGCTTATCCGATTCCGTGGCCGACATACCGGCGTTCGTCACGCTCTGGATATTCGGCTCCTTCGAAGTCAGACCCGCAGAACCCAATGCCCGCTGGGCGGCCGCGGTCTGGTTCACGTTCACGTCAATGTGCAGGCCGTCGTTGGTGAGCTTACAGTCCACACCTGCGGCTTCCAGCGTGTCCATGGCCGTAGAAGCCTCTATAACGGTTTCAAAGTTCATCAGACGGGTATATTGTGGTCTCGAAAACACATAGATCAGGATCGCAAAAGCAAAAATCACAATGGCCACGATGGCAATAATTATCGTTTTCTGTTTGGATGTAAACTTATTCCACCATTCAAGCACTTTGGCCCAAATTTCTTTCAGCCTGTCTAACATAAGTTTCTCCTCTGTGACTGCGTAATATAGTTAAAAAAGCACAATACATAGCGGAGCAAATCACGACGTGACTTACCCCGAATACGTATGGAATATCAAATTATTAAATCTGCATCTGCATGATCGCGTTATAGGCCTCCAGCAGCTTGTCACGAAAGGCTACGGTATACTGCAGCGCGTCGGAAGCCTTCTGCATTGCGATACCCAGATCATGCGCATTCTCCGTCTCACCCAGAGCAAATTTGATTTTCTCGTTCTCCGAATTGGATAGATAGCTGTTTGTCGTCTTAAGATTATCTATAGCCGAAGTCAGAAAAGCATCAAACATGGTGCCGTTCACCTTGTTTTCCTCATTGGTGAGGGCTCCCGTCAATGTATGTATTCCTGTGCCTGCGACCCGGTTCAGTCCCAGAGAAGATATGCCGTTTATTGCTGACGCGTAATCCATTTTATGTATGACTCCTTTCCTTTCCCCCCGCCGCCGTTATGACTGCCCCAGCTGCAAACCCTGCTGCACCATGGATTTGCTGGCGTTGAATGCTGTGGCATTGGCCTCAAAGGCCCTGCTGGCGTCGATCATATTGGTCATCTCCGTGATGATACTGACATTGGGCATTGTCACGTAGCCGTCCTCGTTCGCGTCCGGGTGGGAAGGGTCATATACCATCTTCATCTCAGTCTCATAGTCCTTATAGACACCTGTGATCTTCACGCCGCTGCCCGAGCAGCCGGCACCGTGGTACCCGATGGCGCTGTTCAGGGCATGAACAAAGGAGCCGTTGCCGCCCTTTTCCGCGAAAGCCACCACTTTGCGCCGGTAGGGAGTGCCGTCCTCCGTCCTGGTACTCTGGGCATTTGCCACGTTCTCCGAAATGATATCCATCCGGTATCTCTGCGCGGACATACCGGACGCGTTAATATTGAAAGCGGAAAAAATGTTCATAATAATAGTACCTCACTTTTCTATTTAAGTACAGTCTGCAAATTCTGGAATTCATTGTTGATCGCCGCCATGAGGCCCTGATATTTCAACTGATTCTCAGCCAGCATTACGGGCTCGGTATCCGGGTCCACATTGTTGCCGTCCAGCCTGTAGGACAGATTGGAATAATCCGTGTAGGCCACCGGCCTCACGGACATGCCTTTCACCCTGGCCACCTTGGCATCCATGGACTCATGTCTGCAGCTTCCGAGAGCCTTGCGCAGTTCCGACTCAAACGCCACATCCTGTCTCTTGTAGCCCGGAGTCGTGACATTGGAATTATTATTGGACAATGCGATATGGCGCATCCAGGACGCGTCAGCCGCTTTATCCAGAACACTTATGTAATCAAAAACGTTAGAATTGAACATAATCCCCTCCATTTTCCATATAACTTGTGCTTTCGTAAGCGCAAAACCCAATATATTCTATTATATGTAATTTATCAAAAAACACAATAGTTTTTCATTAAAAAAATGGGAAATAGGAAAAAGGACCTATTGCTCCTACAATAAATCCTTTTATCCCTGTAGCCGCACTTCCCTGTGCCCTATCCTCTCTGATTCTGTCTCTTAAGCTCCTCGATCTCATCAAATACCACGTCATTGAGCACCTTGATGTATGTCCCCTTCATGCCGGAGGAGCGGGACTCAATGACCCCCGCGCTCTCAAACTTACGCAGAGCGTTGACAATCACAGACCTGGTGATCCCCACCCGGTCCGCGATCTTGCTGGCCACCAGAATTCCCTCCATGCCGTTTAATTCGTCAAATATATGCGTGATGGCCTCCATCTCCGAGAAGGAAAGCGTACTGATGGCGGATTTGACCACCGCCACCTTGCGGCTCTCCTCCGCGCTCTCCTCGCTGACGGCCCGGAGCATTTCCAGTCCCACCACTGTAGTACCGTACTCGCACAGAATAATATCGTCTATATCATACTGTTCGTTGCACTTATAGATAAACAGAGTGCCCAGCCTCTCCCCCGCGATCTCAATAGGGGAAATAATGGCCTGAAACCGGCGGATATCCTCGCTCTCAAAGCCAAGGGTTTCCAGATTGACATTCTCTTTTGTGGACAGAACTCCCAGCAACCTCTCGTTCAGCATGCCGTCCACAAAACCGCCCACATTCTCCTCCACCAGTTCCGGCAGAGCGTCCACGCTCTCGCATTTGCCCACACCCAGAACCTTGCCCTTGCGGCTGATCACCAGCACATTGGAACCCAGAATCTCCCGCATCACGCGGCAGATATCGCTGAATACCACCTTGCTGGAATTGTTGTTGTGCAATAACTTACCGATCTTTCTGGTCTTATCCAATAACTGTACACTGCTCATCGTCATCCCTCCGTCCCGGAGAGCGCAGCCCCGAAAGCCTTACAGGGGTTCCGGACTCGCTTCACTCGTCAGACAGTCAGAGGAACAGCCGCCAAAGCTCTCCCGGCAGCTGTTCCTCTGACTGTCTGACCCTGCCCTTTTCGGATATTCTAGCACAAATGAAATCAGATTACAATGAATATTTTTGTTCTTTTCAAGAATATTCTGACATTAGCCTCTTTTATTCCTTATTTGCCGTCATCACATGGCCGCATTCCCCGTCCGCGCAGACCAGTTTATTGCCCTTCTCCAGCATGACGCCGCCGCATTTCGGACATTTCTGTTCTGACGGTTTCTGCCACACCATGAAGTCACAGTCGGGATAGCCGATGCAGCCAAAGTATCGCCTGCCTTTCTGGGTCTTTTTCATCACAATGTCCTTGCCGCACTTGGGGCAGGCCACGCCGATCTTCTCAAAATATGGCTTGGTGTTGCGGCAGTCCGGGAAGCCCGGACACGCCAGGAATCTTCCGTGGGGGCCGTACTTGATCACCATCTGTCTGCCGCAGAGTTCACAGACCTCATCGGATACCTCGTCCGCTATTGTAACTTTTTCCAGATCCTTCTCCGCCTTTTTCACCGCTTCGTCCAGATCGGGATAAAAGTTGGAAATGACGGTTTTCCACTTCACCGTCCCCATCTCCACGCCGTCCAGAAGCGCCTCCATATTGGCTGTGAAATGTACGTCCACAATGCTGGGAAACGCGTCCAGCATCATCTGATTCACCACTTCGCCAAGCTCCGTCACATAGAGATTTTTATTCTCCTTCGCCACATAACGCCTGGCCAGAATCGTGGTGATGGTGGGCGCGTAGGTGCTGGGACGTCCGATGCCAAGCTCCTCCAGGGCTTTTACCAGCGATGCCTCCGTATAATGCGCGGGGGGCTGGGTAAAATGCTGCTTCGGGTCCAGACCGGTCAGGGACAGCTCGCTTCCCACGGGCAGTTCCCGGCAGGCATTCCCTCCCTCTTCCCGGTCCTCCTCCTGGGTATAGATACTCATATAGCCGTCAAACACTCTGTTGGACGTCGCCATGGTGAACACATGCCCTGCGGCCTCGATCCTGGTGGACATGGTCTCATACACCGCCCCCGCCATGCGGCTGGCCACAAAGCGCTTCCAGATCAGCTGATACAGCCGCATCAGGTCCCGGGGCAGCTGCTCCTTCACCGCCGCCGGAATCCGTTCAATGTCCGTAGGGCGGATGGCTTCGTGAGCGTCCTGGATTTTCTGTTCATTCTTTTTCACCGCCACGGTCTCGGCGGCATATTTTTCGCCGTAATGCTTAACAATATAAGCCCGGGCCGTCTGCTCCGCTTCCGCGGACACCCGGGTGGAATCGGTACGCAGATAGGTAATCAGTCCCACTGTGCCCTCCCCCTTCAGTTCCACGCCCTCGTAGAGCTGCTGGGCCAGACGCATGGTCTTCTGTGTGGAAAAATTCAGTACCTTGCTGGCCTCCTGCTGGAGCGTGGAGGTTGTAAAAGGCAGCGGCGCTTTCTTGGTCCTCTCCCCCTTTTTTACCTCCGTCACCAGCCAGGACGCCCCATCCAGGCTCTTGATCAGAGCGTCCATCTGTTCTTTGTTGTGAATTTCCGCCTTGCCTGCCCCCTGGCCGTGGTACTTGGCTGTCACGGGCTTCTTTTCCCCCGGGGCCTTGAGGCTGGCGTCCAGAGTCCAGTACTCCTCCGGGATAAACGCGTTGATCTCCGCCTCTCTGTCACAGATGATGCGCAGCGCCACGGACTGCACCCGGCCCGCGCTCAGCCCCCTCTTGACCTTGGCCCACAAAAGCGGGGAAATCCGATATCCCACCATGCGGTCCAGCGCCCGGCGGGCCTGCTGGGCGTCCACCAGATCCATATTGATCTCCCGGGCGTTTTTCAGAGATTCCTTCACGGCGCTCTTGGTGATTTCATTGAAAGTGATCCGATAGATTTTCTTGTCCGTCATCTCCTTCAGTTTCAACGCGTGTACCAGATGCCAGGAGATGGCCTCCCCCTCCCGGTCAGGGTCGGTTGCCAGATAAATCTTATCCGCCTTCTTCACTTCCCTGCGCAGAGCCGCCAGCACATCCCCCTTTCCCCGGATGGTAATATACTTCGGCTCAAAGTCATGCTCTATATCTATTCCCAGGCTGCTCTTGGGCAGATCCCGCACATGGCCGCCGCTGGCGGTCACCTCGTAGCTGCTTCCCAATATTTTTTTGACTGTCTTCACCTTGGCAGGTGACTCCAGAATAACCAGATTTTTTGCCATAATTCCATTCCTTGCTTTCCTGTGGGCTATTCTGTACCCAACCCAATCGTGAACCACTATACACCAAATTTCCGGCGGACGCAAGTGCTAAATTAATGATTTTCTGTAATCAAAGGTAATCTGCCGCCACAGCGTCAGAGGGCATTCGCCAGTCGCCCCGGGGGGAAAGGCTTACCGAGCCCACCTTGGGACCGTCGGGCATGCAGGATCGTTTGAACTGCTGGGAAAAGAAACGTCTAAAGAAGGTGTCCGCGGTCTTTTCCAGGGTTTCACGGCTGATCTGCGGAAAGGCGATACCGGCCAGGGCCACTGTTTTCTCCCTCTCAAAGCCGTTCCGGACAAAATGATAGAGAAAGAAATCATGGAGGTCATATTTGCCGATGACCGCCTCGGTGGACTGGCTGATTCCTCCGTCCGCCGCCGGCGGCAGCAGCTCCGGACTGATCACTGTGTCACAGATGCTGTTCAGTACCGCCTCCAGTTCCGGATGCGTCCCCCCATAGGCGGACACCAGATATTTTACCAGAGTCTTGGGGATGGAACAGTTGACTCCGTACATACTCATGTGATCGCCGTTGTAGGTACACCATCCCAAAGCCGCCTCGGACAGGTCTCCGGTGCCGATGACCAGACCGTCCTCCTGGTTGGCCAGATCCATGAGAATCTGTGTGCGCTCCCGGGCCTGGATATTTTCGTATGTCACATCATATACATCCGCCGGGTGTCCTATGTCCCGCATATGCCAAAGGCACGCCTCCGTGATGGAGATGGTCCGGGCCGTCACGCCGCAGAGCCGCATGAGTTCCTCCGAGTTGGCCCTGGTGCGGGCGGAAGTGCCAAACCCCGGCATGGTGACGGCGATGATGCCGTCAGCCGGCAGTCCCAGCTTCCGAAACGCTTCCAGAGTCACCAGCAGGGCCAATGTGCTGTCCAGTCCTCCCGAAATGCCGATCACGGCTTTTTTCACTCCGGTCTTTTTCAGACGCTCATAAAGGCCCCAGGCCTGCATTTCCATAATCTCCCGGCAGCGCTCCGTTCTTTTTTCCTGATCCGCGGGCACAAAGGGGTACGCGTCCACCCGGTCGGGCAGATGGCCGAAACTTTCCCGCCGGAGTTGTACCCGCACATAGGAATCGGGCTTTGCAGTTTCGCTTTCGCTGTTCATCCTCATCCGGTCGCTTTGCAATTTCTGCACGTCGATCAGCGCCGTGAGCAGTCCCTCCTTCTCCCGGTAACTCTCGGCCTTGATGCTGCCGTTCTCCGCAATCATACAATGTCCTGAAAATACCAGGTCCGTAGTGCTTTCTCCCTCTCCGGAGGAGGCATAAATATAGCCGCACATGCACTTGGCGGACTGCATTTTTACCAGATCCCGGCGGTAAGTCTTTTTGGATACCGTCTCATTGGAGGCGGAGAGATTGACCACCAGATCCGCACCGCTTAAGCAGTGACGGATGCTGGGACTGTCCGCCACCCAAAGGTCCTCGCAGATCTCCGCCGCCACCCGCACATCGCTCCCCAGCTGCATCATCACCGAGACGCCAAAGGGCACGCCCATCTCTTCTTCGGCTTTTATCTTTCTGCCCGGGGCAAACCAGCGCTTCTCGTAAAATTCCCTGTATCCGGGAATATAGGATTTGGGTACTATGCCCCGCAGCTTCCCGTCCTGTATAAAGACGGCACAGTTATACAGTTTCTCATTATGGCAGATCGGAGCACCGGCCACCACCAGGCAGCAGCTTCCCGCGGAAGCCGCCGCCAACTGTTTCAGCCCCTCCTGCGCCTGGTTCAGAAGCCGCCTGGTGAGAAACAGATCGCCGCAGCTGTAACCGGTAACGCACAGTTCCGGGAATACCAGGAGTTCCACCTGTCTCTCCCAGGCCTGCCGCATCAGACGGAGCATACTCTCCACATTGGCGCTCACACAGGCCACCTGTACGTCAAAGGATGCCGTGGCTGTTTTGATATATCCGTATTCCATATAATTCCTCCTAATTTAATCGCTGCGCGATGGCTCTAAAGGGAAAAGTGTCTTCGGCACACTTCCATGAGAGGGACTTTCATTCGTCGGTACTCTCATGAAAGTCCCTCTCGTGTTCCTTCGCCACTTTTCCTGCGCTGCGCGATGGCTCTGAAGGGAAAAGTGTCTTCGGCACACTCCCATGAGAGGGACTTTCATTCGTTAATACTCTCATGGAAGTCCCTCTCGTGTTCCTTCGTGACTTTTCCTGCGCTGCGCGATGGCTCCGTTCACTTGTGTTCCGAAGATTCCCGGGAATCATTCAGCATGGACATCTTGACCTCGTACATGCGGGGGGTCATATCCAGATAATGAATGTGCGGATTCTCAAAGCGCTGCTCTTCCTCCCAGATCTCCTCCCCCAGCTGCCGCTTTACATATTCGGCTATTTCCTGTACGGAAGGAAGGTCATAGACAAGTCTGCCATTCTGAAAGATGGGAACCTGCAGGGCTTTCACCGTACAATTCTCAAAAAAGCGCCTCTTCCAGGGCTTTTTGGGGTCCACGTACTGATAGGGTGCTGCAAAATCCACCTTTTCATTCGCCAGGGCAATCAGATCCGCAATGGCTTTTTTGTTCTCATCATAGACGCGATATACTGTCTTAAGCCCTGGATTGGTAATTTTTTCTTCATTTTCCGACACCTTGATGCGGGGAACAAACTCCCCGTTTTCCTCCACGGCGGCAATTTTGTACACGGCTCCAAAAACAGGATCGGATTTGGAGGTAATCAGTCTCTCGCCCACTCCGAAGCTGTCAATTCTGCCCCCCTGGGCCAGAATAGATGTGATCGTATATTCATCCAGGCTGTTGGAAACCACTATCCTGCAGTCCTGCAGCCCCGCCGCGTCCAGAGCCTTGCGCACCTTTTTGGAGAGATATGCCAGGTCTCCGCTGTCAATCCGGATTCCCTTCAGACGCTTGCCCATGGGTTCCAGTACTTCCCTGGCCACTCGTATGGCATTGGGTACGCCGCTCTTCAACACATCGTAGGTATCCACCAGCAGCACCGTTGCATCCGGGTAATTTTCCGCGTATTTTTTGAACGCGGTAAATTCATCCTTATAGTACATGACCCAGCTGTGGGCCATGGTCCCGCTGATGGGGATATCGAACATTTTGCCCGCCAGCACCGTGGCGGTGCCCACTGCGCCGCCGATGTAGGCCGCCCTGGCTCCGTATACGGCGGCGTCCATATTGTGGGCCCTGCGGGCGCCAAAATCCGATACGGCCCTGCCGTCCGCCGCCCGGACAATTCTTCGGGTCTTGGTGGCGATAAGGGACTGATGGTTGACCTCCAGCAGAATGGCAGTCTCAATGAGCTGGGCGTCAATCAGGGGAGCAATCACCGTGATGACCGGCTCATTCGGATACATGATGGTCCCCTCCGGAAAAGCGTACAGGTCGCCCTTGAAATGGAAGTCCTCCAGATACCGCAGGAACTCCTCTCCAAACAGCCCCTGACCGCGCAGATACTCGATATCCTCCCTGTCAAAATGCAGGTTTTCGATATATTCCACGATCTGCTCCAGGCCACAGAAAATGGAGAATCCGCCATTGTCCGGGTTCTTTCTGTAGAATACGTCAAAAGCCACCCTGGTATTCTGATCCTGGTCCTGGAAATAACCGTTGCTCATAGTCATCTCATAAAAATCCATCACCATGGACAAATTTCTCTCATGAAACTGTTTCATATGTTTTCCTTTCCGTGCTCACCGCACCTGAACCGCTTCTATCCCAAAGCCATAAGCCCGCTCCGGCTTTACCGTATCTGAATCTGGCAGGATCTCATGGTAACCAGCGCCGCCTCATGCGCCTGGGGAGTCACTCCTGCGCAGCAGGCCGGGTCCACATACATGGGGACCTCCGGCAGAAACGCCTTGATGGTCAGCGCATTGCTCACGACACAGATTTCCGTACACACCCCGATCAGCTCTATCGATTCGATGGGTTCTCCCTGGTTTATTCTGGCAAGATCTTCCGCAAGCCGCGGACAGCCGAAGGTCACCTTGTCGTACACCGGCAGATTTTTTCGGATACGAATCTCTTCCAGCGCGTCGGCCAGCTGCCAGCCCTCGCTGCCCTGAATGCAGTGGGGCACCGGCAGGAACTTCCCCTCCTGCGTCTCCATATAGTCGCTCTGGTGCGTATCCCTGGTAAATATCACCTGCCCCTCAAAGGTCCGCGCCTTTTCCACTACGGCCGGCAGAATCCGCTGTGCCTCCTCCGTGCCCAGCGCCCCCGCCACAAAGTCCTTCTGCATGTCTACTACGATCAAATACCTCATATGCTTTTCCTCCTTAATTGAATCGGCTCTGAAGGGCAAAGTCCCTTCGCCGTACACCCCCGGGAAAGGCTTTCATTCGCAAACTCTCTCATGACAGCTTCTCCCGTACGGCTTCACGACTTTGCCATCACTGCGTGATGGCTCGTCAACCCCTCTTCTGTCTGTAATACCTGGCCGGTTTACCCGCCCGCTGGGGCCTGTGAATCTCCTGCGTCTGTTCCACCCATTTTTCCATATCCCTGCGAAAATTGGGCGCATGGAGCTTTTCCCCCAAAATGGCCTCATACAGCCGCTGCAATTCTGAAAACGTAAACTTATCCGGCAGCAGCTTAAAGGCAATATCTGTGTAAAACACCTTGTTTTTCATGCGTTCCAGAGCCAGCCGGATCATCCTTCCATGATCGAACGCCAGATCCTCCAGGGTAAGTTCCCCGTCCTCATTCCACAATCTGAGACTGCCCGCCCGGATGCCGACCCAGTACCATGCCGCTTTTTCCGGTTCTTGGGTATTTCCCCCGGTGGGGACCGTGGAATCCCGATTCCCCCGGGTTCCCCGGGCAAACATTTCCCCGGGGATCAACGCCATGTAGGATATGGAGATAATCCGGGTACGGGGGTCCCGGTCCACATCCCCCCAGGTATACAGCTGCTCCAGATAAATATCCTCTGGATTCAGCCCCGTCTTTTCTTTCAGTTCCCTGGCCGCCGCCTGGTCCACAGACTCCCTCATTCCCACAAACCTGCCGGGAATGGCCCATTTGTGCAAAAAGGGATGGTCGCCGCGCTGAATCAGCAGAATCCGCAGACGATCCTCCTCATCGCCTTTGTCCACTGTAAAAATCAGTGTGTCAACCGTGACCGAAGGATGCTCATATTTTTCGGGATCATACTTACTCAGAAATTCCCGCTCCGTGAGCCCCCTCGCGTTTGTCTCGCTCATCGCTTCCCTCCTTCTCTTTTTCTGCTTTCCTGCATCACCCTGTCACTCTTCATAAGTCATCTGTGCTGATTCCCCCTTTCATCCGGATCATACGGCAGGCAATTGCAAAAACGTGCTCCGAATCAGAATTGCATATCAGCGCGTGTCTGGAAAATGCTCTCTCCTGACTGCGGCGGATAATTATTCTCAAAATGAGATTTATTCCCTTGAGTTTATTATACTCATTTTGAGAATAATTGCAAGACCTTTTTTTGATTTCCGGTATATTTCAGAATCCCGGGAGGGGTTTGAACATCATTCCCGCCATCTGCCGTGGCAGACTGCATCCCCGCATTTGCGTGATATGTGCAGTGGTGCTCCAGGAAATACAATTTTCCAGGATGCTCTGAATTTTGCTTATGCCTGTGTACACAGAAGCTGTCATTTTATCCGGCCACCGGCGTGAATTCTGTCCTCCCGGGTACAGAATCCGCCCAGATGGGCAGAATATGCTCACAATTCCGGAAGCTGCGGGGTATATACAAAATTATTGTTCCACCGTACCCCTTTTCTCCGCAATATCCTCCCTATATGCTCTGTTTCGATGAAGAAACAGGGTATATACAGAAAAATCTTCCGTCTGTACCCCGCTCATCATTAAAAAGTGGATCTGTAAGGCCAATTTTTCTGTATAGACCCCGTTATGTGGGAAGAAGTGTGTTTTTATCAGCTTCAAATGCCCTGCGCAGGGTACGGGAGAGAATTTTTTCTCTATATACCCTGGAGCGTGTCTGAAAAATGCTTTCCGTCAGATGCGCGTCACAGTTTGCGGGAGATTGGGACCAAATGATGCCGCATAGTGGGCTATGTAACCTGAATTTGGACCAAATATCACGCGAAGTGGGACGTACAGATGGCGGGAATAATTTTTCAGACACGCTCTGACCTTCATTCAGATCAGAGTATTTCTTGATTCCGGAAACAAAAAGAGAGTTGCACAGGATTGATTATAATCTCACCGTGGAGTATACTGAAACAGCAGAATCCTGATCATGCCCTCCGCCGCAGAAGCGCTTCGCATGATCTTCCATCCTGCGAAAGTCGGAGGAAATGTCTATGATTTATTTTATTGCGGATACGCATTTTGGAGATGAGCGCATACTGCGCTACGAGAACCGTCCGTTTGACAGCGCCGACGCCATGGACCGGGAGCTGATCCGCCGCTGGAATGAAACCGTATCCCCGGAAGATACGGTCTACGTACTGGGCGACTGGGGCAAACTGTCTCCCGCGCTCCTGCGGGGACGCAAATACCTGATCAAGGGCAATCACGACACGCTGGACAACCGGTCATACCGGGATATGGGTTTTGCGGAGGTGTACGACCTGCCGGTGATACTGGAGGAATTCTGGCTCCTGTCTCACCAGCCTCTGTATGTCTGCGAGAACATGCCCTATGCCAACCTGTTTGGACATGTACACGCCTCGCCCCTGTACAAAACCTTCAGCAGCCAGCATTACTGCGTCTCCGCGGAGCGTATTGACTATACCCCCGTTTCCTTTGACGCAATCAGGCAGCATATACAGGCAAAGCTCCCCTTCGGTCATGGCAGCTGACCGCTCCGGAACCGCTGTATAAGAGACAGCACCCGGTTTCAGCGCCGCCTCAATACGCTTTCATTTTCTTCACCAGCCATCTGGCGATCCGATAGACCGGATTCTCCAGCGTCTTTTTCACTGCCTTGAGTTCCTGCCGGATCTGGATATGCTGGGGACAGTGCCGCTCGCATTTACCGCATTCCACACAGTTGGAAGCCCCGGAGGAATCCTTCCTGATGGCGGTACACATAAAATAATCCTTCATGGCCGCCACCCATCCCTCGCTGTATCGACGGTTGTAGGCAGCGAAGGAACCGGGAATATCCACCCCCCGGGGACAGGGCATACAATAGCCGCAACCTGTACAGCCCACCTTCATCCGGGCATTGATGGCCCCTGCCACCTGCCGCAGCATGGCCTCATCCGCCTCACTCAGCTCTCCCACCCGGGTATTCTCCGCCGTATTTATATTGTCCCGCACCATTTCCAGTGAGTTCATCCCCGACAGCACACAGGTCACCTGGGGCTGGTTCCAGAGCCACTTAAAAGCCCATTGGGCCGGCGTATACCGCACACCCTCCCCGGTATCTCCCTGCTTCTTCGATCTATCCTGTCCGGACATTTCCGGATCTCCCGGAAGATTTTTTCCCGCCGTCCTGTAATTCTCAAAGATTTTTCTGGCGGCCTCGGGCAGCCTGGCCACCAGTTTCCCTCCCCTGAGCGGTTCCATGATAATGACGGGCAATCCTCTCTCAGCGGCATATAAAAGTCCCCTGCGCCCGGCCTGGCTGTTCTCGTCCATATAGTTGTACTGTATCTGGCAGAAATCCCACTCATAGGCATCCACAAGGCGGCAGAACATATCCGCGTTGCCATGATAGGAAAAGCCCACCTGGCGGATCGCGCCGCTCTCCCGCTTCTTTTGCAGCCATTCCAGGATTCCCAGACCCTTGAGCCGCTCCCATGTCTGCACATCCGTCAGCATATGCATCAGATAATAGTCGATATGGTCCGTCCGCAGACGCCGCAGCTGCTCCTCAAAATATTTGTCCAGACGGTCGCTGCTTTTGATCAGATAATGGGGCAGCTTTGTGGCGATGTACACCCGGTCACGGATGCCCTGCCGCTCCAGAATCTCTCCCAGAGCCGCCTCGCTGCCCCCATATATATACGCCGTGTCATAATAGTTCACGCCGCCCCGGAAAGCGGCCATAATCTCTTCCTCGGTCTTTTTCAGATCAATCCTGCCCGCCGTCTGTGTAAAGCGCATGCAGCCGTAGCCCAGCACGGAAATTTCGTTGCCGTATTTGTCCTTGCGATATTGCATTTTCACCTCTGATCCTGCGCCAGAAAGCGCCTTATTTCCAAAAGTCTCCGCTCCGTGTCCCTCCGGCCCAGTCTGTACAAGGCTTTCAGCTTACGGGGATGTCTCTCCAGCTTGGATACCTTGATCCTTCTGCTGGGTCTGAGCACCAGCGCCAGCCCCGCCTTTTCCAGTTCCGGCAGCTGATCCAGAGCCTGGTTATATCGGATATGGCGGGTCTTCACCGCCATCGCCAGCGCCGGATACCGGCGGATCTTATGCAGCAAAAACGGCAGTCCCCGGGGCGGCTTCTTCCTGTATCCCTCCGGCCTGGTCAGCACCACCAGATTTTTCTCATAGCCGATACTGCGGAACCAGTTAAAGGGAATGGAATCCGAGATGCCGCCGTCCAGCAGCTGTCGGTGGCCGATCTTCACAATCCGGGACACAAACGGCATGGACGCCGAGGCCTGCATCCAGCGGAGATCCTTCTTATTCCCCACGCATTTGTGGTATACGGCCCGCCCTGTGTCCACGTCCGTACAGACCACATAGAACTCCATGGGATTGTTCTTATAGGTCTCCCAGTCAAAGGGGTCCAACTTATCCGGCAATTCATGATAACAGAATTTTTCTTCATAAATATCGCCGCTCCGGATCAGAGACCGGAAATCCCCATACCTGGGATCTCTGCAATATTTGGTATTATAGCGGAGGGATCTGCCGATCTGGCGGGACTTATAATTGCTGCCAAACACTGCCCCCGCGGACACACCCACCGCACCGTCCATCTGTATTCCCTGTTCCATCAACACATCCAGCACTCCTGCGGTGTACATCCCCCGCATGGCGCCGCCTTCCAACACCAGCCCAGTCTTCATAAAGCCTGCACCTTCTCCCTGTTCTCATTTCCTCCCATTATAATCCCTCAGGCCGAATTATGCAAGCTGTGAAAATGCGCCCTGTTCACGATCCCCGCGGTCAGTTCTTTGTGAGGGCAGGTCTCCCCTGCCTGAAACCCTGTCTGCGATACAGCAGGCAAAAGAGACCGGCAAAAAGGATCATATTCAAAGCTATAATCAGAATGCCCTCCAGCGGGCCGCTCTCCGT
Organism: uncultured Acetatifactor sp.; assembly: GCA_910583845.1. GTDB lineage: Bacteria > Bacillota > Clostridia > Lachnospirales > Lachnospiraceae > Acetatifactor. The sequence goes on along the minus strand of CAJUAB010000002.1, from coordinate 157,650 downwards.
TCCCAGAGAGTCCAGCAGCAGCCGGATCTGCTCCGTGTAAGTATATTTTGCCACTCTGGCAATATCGCTGTTAAATGTGGAGAACATGGGAAGAAAGGAAAACAGCAGCATGACGGGAACGGTTACGGAGGTAGCCGCCATCTGGCTGCCGCTCCCCGCGCCCACAGCCGCTCCCAGCAGCAGGGAAGCCAGGATGCCCGCCGCCATGATCAGCAGAAACGCGCCTCTTTCTCCCGGAGTATATTCGCCCAGCAGACAGAACACTCCCGCCCCCAGCATGCAGAAAAAGAACACATAGCTCCCCACTCCCGCGAGATACTGCCAGGGAGTGACATCCGCCATAAGCAGCACCCGCAGTGTATTCTTCTCCTTCTCCTCGGAGATAATGGCCGCTATGCTGGTAAAAGGCGCCATGCCCACATACATGGCGGCAAACAGTTTTACAAAGAAATTGGCCGGCATCCCTTCTATCTGTATGGATTTTGTCATAAAGGCCGCCAGCGCCGGGAACATGACAAACTGTATGAATACCGCCTTGTTGCGAAGCGTATCCCGAATCTGCTTTTTTATAATTGTAATAATATGCCTCATCAGTCACAAAGCCTCCTTCCGGTAATGCGCAAAAAAACATTTTCCAGATCAGGCTCGGAGGAATGTATGGCCAGTATCTTCTCCTCCCTGATCCATGTGGACAAAAGGGTTTCGCTCTCCGGGGCATTGGGGATTACATGTTTCTCTCCGCCCCGGAGGGTCACTTCGATCTCCCCCCTGGAATTATGCCTGGTGCAGATATCCCCGGGAACTCCCTGCTCCACAATTTTTCCCTGGTTCAACAGCATGACTCTGTCGCACAGAGTCTCCGCCTCATGCATATTGTGGGTAGTCAGAAAGACGGTGGTTCCCCCCTCCCGCTCCTCCCTGATCAGCTGGTGGATCTTCCATGTGGTGGCAGGGTCCAGCCCCGAGGTGGGTTCGTCCAGATACAGAATGTCCGCGTCTTTCAGCAATGCTCTGCAAAGATTCACCCGTCCCCTCATGCCCTTGGACAGCTTGTTCACCGCCGTATTCCTGGCCGGGCGCAGCTGCGTCCTGTCCAGCAGTTTTTCAATCCGCTCTCCGGATACCCGGTAAATATCCGCAAAAATGCGCAGATTCTCCCATACCGACAGCCTTTCGTACAATCCGAAGCTGTCCATCATAATGCCGGTCTCCAGGCAAACCGGTTCCCCGCTCCCCTCTTCCCCGATCCGGACGCTCCCCCCGGTGGGCTTGAGCTGCCCGGTCAGAATATTTACCAGCGTAGTTTTTCCCGCGCCGGAGGGCCCCAGAAGGCCGATCACTTCCCCCCTTTCCACCGTAAAGGAAATGTCCTCCAGTATTTTTTGGTTCCCAAACGAATGGGCGATATGTTCCGCCCGAATCAATGTCGCCATGTCCACCTCCTGCTTTGCTTATCACAGCTGCCTCTTCCCTCATTGCTTCTCATTTCTCTGATTCCTTCATATGCCGAAGCGCCTCCTCCAGCTGCCGGTTCTCCGCCTTCTCTCTCCTGACCGACAGCGCCGCGCTGATCAGAAAGCATACTCCGAAACTGACCAGAAACGCCAGCCAGCATTTGGGATCATCCACGGGAAACCAGCCAAACAGCCAGGCCAGTCCTCCGCTCAGCCCAATCACAGACACCAGCATTCCCACCGTTCTCCCTGTCATTGACCAGCTCTTTATAATAGTATCCGTAAAATAGACAAAACGCAGCGCCGTGACACATACGGAAGACAACAGGTACTCCCCGACGGTGTAAAGGGGGATTCCTTCGCTTCCCAGCGCGAACATGGTGGAATATCCCCGGGCCTCGTCCCCGAGAAGGGCGCTGATCAGGGTGAGCGCCAGCAGACTCGCCCCAAGAATCATAAAAACCTGCTCCACATACAACAAGAAATGCTTTTTATCCTCCATATATTACCTCTTTCTACATATTTCAAATATGCCCCCCATGTCTGCCAATCCCCAGCAACCCCCTGATGCTTTCCGCATACTGCCTGGAAGCAATCAGCTGCTCCCCGTTCTCCATGGTAAGAAGCAGCCGCCTGTTCACATAAGTCCTGATGGATCGTATTTTTTTCAGATTGACGATGCTTGCCTTGTTCGCCCTCGCAAAGAGATACTGACACAGCTGCTGTTCCATCTCGTACAGCCTGTATCCGGTCTCATAGACCTCCTCCCGGGTATAGACAAAGCATCTGCCGTCCACCGACTCCACATACAGAACTCTGTCCAGGTCCAGCAGCAGCACCTCCTCTTTCTGACTGACCGTGATCTGCCGGTCCACCATGTATACTGCCGCCATCAGTCGTTCGATATAGGCCGTCCTCTCCTTACATTTTATCGTGATGACCACCTCTTCCTGTTCATTGTCTGTCTCAACGCTGACTCGCAAGTCTCCACCTCCCTTCGCTGTCTATTCTATCAGAAATCCCAGGGCATGCAACCGGCCTGACAGCAAGCTGCCCCTTTTGCTGGGTATGTTGCCACAACGGCAGCAAAAAAAGACTGCTGTTTCGAGGGCTTTCCCTTCTCCACAACAGTCTTTCTCCGCAGCCTGTAACCAATACCTCCGCCGCATGGAAAACAATCCTCCCGGACGTTCTCCACAGGTTTTTACCGCCTTTTTCATAATCTGAAGTCATACCAAATCCATAAACCCCTGCCTATAACGGATAACCATAAAATAACGGATGACCCTGACCTTATACCTTCACATCTCTTAAAGGAGCTCCCCGTGGGAATTTTCGGCGGTCGGAACATCTGTCATGTCCGCGCGTCCCCTGCCTGCTGTCCCATGGGAATGTCCAGCTGCACGGTGGTATTGACCAGATCCAGCGCTGTCTGCGCCCTGGCCAGTTCCCCGGATGTCCTTTCATAGTCCGCCCTCACCGCTTCCAGGTCATAATTGGCATAGCTGTAATCTATGATCTGACTGCCCCCTCCATAGCTCACATGCTCCCGCTGCCTGGGCAGACGCTGCTGCATGAGGGACAGTTTGGTCTTGCGGCGGCCGAGCTGGGGAATATACACCAGCATCTGATCAATGGTCATACCCTCAAATCCCGGGACTTCCTGCACCAGATTAAAGGAACTGATGGCGTGTTTTACCTGCCGTATCCGGGTCTCCAACGCCTCAATCCGCTCCTGAACCGCCCTGTAGTCGTACTCCGGGCGGACGGACTCCACATCCTCCCCCAGGGCCGCCGAAAATTCCCTGCTCTGCTGCTCCATCAGCAGCACATGATCCAGTTCCTCGTTCAATTTGCGGAGCAGCTTAGCCGCCTCCGCGGATGTCATGCGCAATGTCTCTCCCATATCCTCATCCTTCCCCCATTCAGGGCTTCACAAATTGATACTGACACGTTCTTTTTACGCTTGCTAATATTTCTCTTCATACGCTCAGGACCTCAGATCGCTTAACAGACTTCTGCATACCTCCGTCAGCATGATGCCGATCTCCTCCCCCGAAAACCCGCACATCCTGGTGGCGCACAGGGTCGCGATACCGTGCGTATAAACCCACAGATGCTGATAGAGCCGCAGGGACAACTGGCGGTCCACCCCGTACTCCTCTTCAATGGAAATCAGAATGCCCTCATAATTCGTCTCTATCAAAGGCAATATATTCTGAAAATCCGGCATCTTTTCCTGCTCTCTCATAAAGAGCAGCTGAAACAGTTTGGGCTCGGACACAGCAAAACGTATATATTGCTGCCCCACGCACTTGAAGCGCGGCACATCTCCCCCATTTTCCGAAAGCGCCTCCTCCACATAAGCGTTATACAATTCTCTGGCAGCGGACCTGACCTGGCCCTGCACCTCCTCCATGCTGCGGAATACCGTAAAGATCGGCCTGGCCGAACTTCCCAGCCGCTCCCCCAGCGCCCTGGCCGTCAGCGCGTTCCCCCCTCCTTCCCTGACAATCTGCAGGGCGGCTGCTGTAATCTCTTCCCTGGTAAATTTTGCTTTTGGCGGCATATGTTCCCTCCTGGCGGACTCCTGTACAATTGGCAGCTTTTTTGCAACATCAGTTCTAAAACATTTGTTTTATTATAGAGCAAAAAAAGAATCCTGTCAACAGAGTATCGCGGAAAAAACGCAGGACGCAGATGCCCCCAACGCATACCACGCCCTACAGTCTCCACCGAAAGCCGTATTTCCACCCAGGCTATACCCTTTTCTCTTCCACATAGTTCGTGTTTTTGTGAGGTGCCTTCCCCACAATCTCAATCGCCTTGCTCACAGCCACGGTGACTTCAATATCGTTTTGTACCTGGCTGGACGCGAACCGATACAGCACTTTTCCTTTGATCGACTGCACATACTGCGCGGGAAGACGGTTTAAAGCATAGGCGGCCATGTCCATCCGGCAGCTTTCACATTTGCAGTAGTCCGTATTCGGCAGCAACTGATCAATCTTGCTCAACACTGTTTCTTCCATCAAGTTTATCAAACCAATCATTTATTTTCCCTTGCTTTCGCCTTTCGTATAGCCTGAGAGCAAATCTGCCCTATAGAACATAGTATATCACCAAATTTCACAAAAGAAAATATTTTTTTACAAAAAAATAGTAAATTAGGACCAAAATTTCTCCCGAAGACGACATAAAAAGAGCCAGCGAAAGAACTGCACCGCCAGAACCCCCATGGTTCCGCCCACCAGCACATCGCTGCAAAAATGAGCGCCCGCCGCCACCCGGAAAAATGCCACCGCCATCGTGTAGGCTATGGGAACCGCATAGGCCAGCGTTTTCCGCCTTTTTGTCCGCCAGCTCCTGAACAGATCGGGAAAGAGCATCATCAGGCAGGCCATGGAACCGGAAAAGGTGTGCCCGGAAGGAAAGGACTTGAAGCAGTCACGGTCCAGGCCAAGGCCGCTCAGCATCTGTCCGGCATCGCTGATCCGGTACCAGGGGGTATAATAGGAGTAATCCCCGATATAATGCATCGCCCGAAAGCGCATTCTGCCCACAGGATTTTTGATCAGCTCCACAAACAGAAAGCAGCAGCAGGAACCCACAATCGCCAGCGCAAAGGGCAGCAGCACCTCCATGTGGGCCTGTATCCGGCTTCCCGCCAGCTTAAGGACCAGCGCCGTGACCAGCAGTCCGAAGGCCGTCATAAGCGTGTTGAACCAGGTCTGTTCCATAATGCACTCTCTGTCTGTGATCTGCAGCAGATATTTCATCATATCGCGCAGAAAAAAAGTTCCCGTAAACACAGACAGCCCGAAAAAGAAAACCCGCAGAGACCGGCCGGGGCCCGATCTGTGATGGGAATAAACCGTTAAGATACAGGCGGCAAACGTAGCGAACCCCCATATGGGAGCCATCGCCGCCACTTCCACCAGATTACAGAAAAAGTTTGTGGAAAAATATCTTCCCTCCACCAGATTGGGCGCGGCCAACAGATAGCTCACCTGTAGATCAAAAACCGTTGCCAGCGCCAGCAGCCCCCCGAACACCGTCAAAAGCACTGCCGCAGCAGCCATACGTTTTCTTCTTTCCCTCATTCTGTCCTTCATAAGGAACTCTCCCTTCCGTCCATTCTGCCCTATTCTTCATCCGGGCATACCTTGTCACCCCAGGATTGATTCATTATATAACAAAATGTCCCGCTTGTATACCATCCTTCGAGAGCTTTGTAAACCGGGGCGCGGCCATTCTCAGAATCCGTTATCCTTCACCGCGGCAAAAAGAGCCAGGCAAACGCCTGGCTCCTGCATGCAGGGATCTCAGAGATTGTGCATTACCGAACGCATACGGGAAAATCATTCTGTACCGGCACTGCCCCGGCTGTCATCCCTACCCTTCCACCACCAGATGGATGGAAGGGGCGGGGCCGTCATATCCCGGCAGGAAAAGGTCGGCCTCCCTGGCCCGCTGCGCCAGCATCATGGATACACATTTGCCACACTGCATATAGCGATGCCACTCTGTCACAGACTTCAGATGAGGCGGCAGCTTAACCGGATGTTGCATCAACGCCTGGTAATCATCGTGGTATTTCTGCTGAATCAATTCTCCATATTTCTCCCCAAGGTTTTCCATATAATTCCTGTTCTCCCTGGAAATCACCGGCACCAGGCACTCCAGATGCCCGTTTTCGCCGCGGGCCAGCAGATCCAGCTGCAAAAGTACGTCCAACTGCTCCAGAATCCGCGGATTCAGCAGAGTCAGTTCCTTCTCCTTGTCATACGCCGTCAGATACAGAATCTTGGACAGCATCTCTTCCGAAATGCCACTTGGGACATAGGAAAGATAGGTATGTCCCAGCAGACAGTCGCTGGCGTACATCCCCACGTATTTATGGTCGTCATATCCGTCCATGGTTCTGCAGCTCTCCCCGTCGATCCAGTATCTGCGGTATGCGTGTTCCTCCGCATTCCAGTCATAATCCGAAGCATAATGTTCTCCCAGCCCAAGCCATCTCCCACCGTTTTTCCGTTCGGGATAAGACGAAAAAGGCAGCTTACCCGTGTTCTCTCCGCGGGCATTCCACTCCGCTTTCGACAGCATACAGATCACGATATGGCTCTCCAGTTTCCGCTGCGCCTCTGTCCGCTGTTTCCGGTAAAAATCCTGCCCTCTCAGTTCCGCAAGGCCCTGTTCCACAATCTCCCATATCTCCCGGTATCTTTTGTCCGCCAGTTCTCTCTGTAATCCCACAGTGGCCTGCCGGTCCTCCTCGCGGAATATGATAAAATCCGTATAGACCTTATCTCCCACACGTTTCATAAGTTCGCCGTCCACCAGCTGATCCACCTCCGGTTCAATATAGGCGGCGGCAATGCCCAGAGCCTCCGACAGCCCGCGCAGCGTCACCGGTCTGTCATAGGCAAGGATCAGCAGATTCTGCCGGATCATACTGTCATTCACTCTCAGAGAAAAAGGCTCTCCGCCTATTCCGCATTCTCCCGTCATACCGAAAGTCAATCTTTCCGGCTCATAGCTCTGCTTTGCGTATTTTTCCATAGTGAAATCCTTTCTGATATGCTCTCTGCCTGCGTACAGCCGGGATTTCACGGTGTTGGCCGGGATTCCCAGAGCCCGGGAGATCTGTCCCACACTCTCCCCCCGCATATAATAACGGGCAAGCACTTCCCGGTGGATTCTGGCCAGATGGGCCAGTTCTCCCCTGATTGCCTCAGCCTCCTCGGTGCGCTCCAGCCGCCGGAGCTGTTCATCCTCCTGCGCCTGCTCCTGCCGCTCATACAGCGCCTCGAAGCTCACTGTGGGATATCGGTACTTCTGCCGGAGAAAATCATAATATTTCCTGCGCAGCACCCCCTGGAGCCAGGCCTTGGGTTCCCTGATCTCCCTGCCCTGTTCTATGGCCAGCAGCGCTGCCAGCATGGTCTCCTGCACCAGATCCTCCGCGTCCACCCCGTCCGCCTTATACATGGCCGTCCTGAGCAGGTCATCCGCATATCTGATCAAATCGTCTTTTTTCATAGTAACCTCTGTATGCCACAGGTTCCTCCATGGCACTGCGCTAAACCCTTCTGCCCACCGTCGTGGACATGAGCGTTGCCCGCCTGCACCGCTCTCCATCCGATCAGCCCTGGCTTTTACGAGATGGATGCCCATAAATTCGGTCCTTCAGCGCCGAATTTATGGGCATGGTTTACTTTATGAAAGCTTTCACTATATAGTCGCAGATATCACGAGGCGGTTCACCCTATGGAAAAAATTTTTTTAGCTTATCCCCTCTTGTTGGAACGCCGCCATATCTTTCTCTTCTGAGCCTCCTTTATCAGCTGTTCCCTGAAATCTGGATGCGCAATGGAGATCAGCGCCTCCGCCCTCTCCCAGGTGGACCGTCCCTCCAGATTGATAACGCCATACTCCGTGGCCAGAAAATATACCTGGCTGCGGGGAGAGGTGACAATATCCCCGTCGAACTGGGGCTTGATCCGGGAGTGCTTTCCCCCGCGGCGGTCCACATGTACGGAACTCATACAGATAAAGGCCTTACCGCCCCGGGATGCGGAGGCTCCGATCAGAAAGTCCAGTTGTCCGCCGGTCCCGCTGATCTGTCTGGCCCCGGCGCTCTCCGCCGCCACCTGCCCGTACAGATCCACCGCCACACAGCTGTTTATGGACACCATATTGTCGATCTGGGCAATCACGCTGGGACGGTTCACATACTCCAGCGGATAGGCCGCCACGCCGTGGTTATCATCCAGCCATTCGTACAATTCCAGACTGCCCAGCGCACAGCCGAAAACGCCCTTCCCCCTGTCGATACTCTTCTTGCGGTTCGTCAGTTTCCCGGCCCGGTACATACTCAGATAAGCGTCAGAGCACAGCTCTGTATGCATGCCCAGATCCTTTATGTCGGATCTGGCGATGAGCTCTCCCAGGGCGTTGGGCATACTGCCGATGCCCAGCTGCAACGTGGCCCCGTCCACGATATAGGGGATAATATGTCCGGCAATCTGCCTGTCCACCTCCCGGGGCACAAAGGGCCTGCTGCTCGCAAACGGCGCATGGGAGCCCTCCACTATGTAGTCCACCTCCGAAATATGAATACACTCGTCATAACCGCCGTGGATTTTGGGCATGTGCTCGTTGACCTCCACGATCACGATATCCGCCATCCGGGCGATGGGCGCCGCCACCCCTGTGTTGACCGAAAAATTGAAATACCCATGCTTATCCATGGGGGAGACGCTTACCATTACCACATTCACGTCCAGAAAAAACTCATAGTATGCCGCGTTGTTGTGAAACACCATGGGAATATAGTAGCACAGCCCCCGGTCGCAGAGCTTCCGCTCATAGGAGGAACAGTGCCAGCTGTGATAGATAAAATGCTCCTGGCTTTCATCGCATTCCGCCACATGGATGGGGCCGTCTATCAGATTCCCCCGCACTTTCACATCCCGCAGTTCGTCCCTGCGGGCCGCCAGGGCCTGATCCAGCAGCACCGGCTTGCCCAGACAGCTGGTATAATCCACCCAGTCTCCGCTTTTCACCACCTCCGCCGCCTCGGATGGCGTGCGCAGCTTCCGCTGATATTCCGTCATAAAGTCCTGTAGCATTTTCCTTCCTCCCCCGCATAAAACCGAGGCTAGTCATAGTCCACCTGCATCAGACACAGTCCCTGGGCCGGAGCCGTGGGACCTGCCTTGATACGCTCCCGGGAATCCAGAGCCTGCCGCACCTGCTCCGGCTCCATATGCCCCCATCCGGCCTCCAGCAGAGTGCCCACCATAATCCGTACCATATTCTGCAAAAAACCCGTGCCGTGAAAGGTAAAACGGATATAGTCCCCCTCCCGTTCAATGTCGATCCGGTCCACCCTGCGCACCGTGGATTTTTTCATCCGGGGATTCACACAGAAATTGCGGAAATCGTGCTCTCCCTTAAGCAGCCGGGCCGCCTCCCGCATGACCTCCATATCCGGGGACTCTTCCAGGACATACACATATCTGCGGTCAAAAACCGGCTTGACGGGGCCGTCAAAGCAGGTATAGCAGTAAGACTTCCCGGTGGCATTGTATCTGGCGTGAAACCTGGGCCCTGCCGCTCTCACTTCCCGCACCGCAATATCCTCCGGCAGATAGCGGTTTAAATAGTCCCTGATCTCCTCCGGGGCAAGAGGCACATCCATCACCGCGTTGGCCACCATATTCCGGGCATGCACACCGGCGTCCGTGCGCCCCGCGCCGATGACTTCCACCGGCTGGCCGCACAGCCGCGCAAGTACGGCCTCCAGCTTGCCCTGAATCGTATCATGGTCCGGCTGCCGCTGCCAGCCATAGTACCTGCCGCCGTCATACATAATGATAAGTCTGTAGTTCTGCCTCATTTTTCCTCCACTTCCACATGGATCTTACCCGTGGTCATGATTTTCCTGCCACACGGGGGCAATCTCCTTTTGAGGCATCCGCATTTCCGGCCTCGATAAAACGTTTCTTGACTTCCAGCAGCTCTTCCAGCTGTTTGAGGATATAGAAGAGCACCGCCCGGGCCTCAAATTCCTCCCTGCTTTGGGGCAGGTCCTGGGTCTGCATATCCGAAAGCAGCGTCCCCAGCTGTACAAGCAGTCCCTCCACATTGTTGTAGCGGTGATACTCCTGCTGAATCTGCCCAAGCAGCCGCGCCACCTGCCCGGCCTGGCTGGGCAGATAAGTGATTCCCCGGACATTGTCATAAACCGCCCGCAGGATCATCGCCTGCTGCTGCCGCATCCGCACATAATCCAGTTCATAGGTATCCCGGGAAAAGGGCGCGTTTCCGTAGTTGGCCACGGCACAGGCCTCCGCCTGTCCCAGCGCCTCCCACAGCGGGTCGAAATACTTTTCCCCGCAGCCCACAGGACAGCTGACCGAGCCCTCGCCCGCGCCGGGGAATTGCTCCTCCTGCGCCAGCCAGCGGGCCAAGTCCCCCAGAATCCCCTTGATCTGCCGGTCCACTTTGTCGGAAGAGAGGGTAAAGCGCTCCCGGCTGCTCCGCAGATGCAGGTTTACCAGAATACCGAAACCCGTCCCCACCGCGAACAGCAGCGCCTCGTTTCCCAGCAGGGAAAAAAAGGCGCCCTGACTCAGAAAATGACTGACCAGCACCGAATCCATGGCAATGGCTTCCTGCCATCCCATCACCAGGCAGAGGAGGATAAAAAGAACAAGATATGCCCCAAAAGCCCACACGCTGTATCCCAGCAGCCCATAACACAGACCCGCCAGCACCAGCGCGCAGAGAAAAGCCAGCGCCCTCTTGCCCGCTGTCTGAAAGGTCTCCAGCTTGGTGCTCTGAATACTGAGTATGGTGATGATTCCGGCAGTAGTATGGTATTGCAGCCCCAGCTCCCCGGCAAGGGCGATGGCCAGCACGGCCGCCAGAGCGATTTTCAGGCTCCTGGCCAGCTTGGATGACAAGCGGTTCTTCATGCAAAATCTCCCTTGGGTTCATGGCAGAAAGCTCCCTCAAAAAAGCCATGACGATCAAAAGCAGCGGTTCCTGATCTCCACTATTTTTCTCTGCGCGTCCAGAATCTCCTCCTCCGTTCCCTCCCAGTTGTCAATATCTTCGCTGATAAAGACCAATACCCGGTCCGAAAGATTCGCCAGAAATCTCACTGCCGCCGCCCCGGAAGCGCCATATAAGGCCGCTGTAAGCTCCTGGTTTTCCAGATTCCGCAAAATAGTCTGAATCTCAAAATCTCCCAGCTCCACAAAGCCCTCCAGCAGCCCTGTGGCGGCGGAAAACTGCTTTTTGTCCCCATACCTTTGCAGGATCTCCTCCCTCTTTTCCTGCCTGTTGTATCCTGTTATTTTTGTCCAGTAATCCATGCCTATGTAAGAGGCAATGATCTCCCTGACCAGATCGGCGGATTCCCCCGAGACAATGGCCTCCAGCGCGGCCACCACCATGGGACCCTCATTCTGCCAGGGCGGCAGGGTTTTGGCATAATTGTCAAGCAGTCCGGCAATCCGCCCCATATCCATCTGTTTCATAAACGCCTGCAAAATATACCGTACCGCGAAGACCAGAAATTCACTGCCTCCCTGAAAACCGGCCGTCTCCTGCTCCAGCGCGAGAAGCCCCCGCTGCCTGCTGATCTGGTCGCATCGGAGCAGATCGCCTGCTATGGCCACCAGCCGGAGCCTTTTCTCATCATAGATGCCCACCCGCTCCAACTGTTCCTGCCTGCGTCCCACCAGCTCGTCTATGGTACAGCCAAAGTAATCCGCCAGCATCCACAGCATCTCCACATTGGGGACCGCCAGGTTTCTCTCCCATTTGGAAACTGCCGCCGGGCTCACGCACAGAACCTCCGCCAGCTGCTCCTGCGTCATCTCTCTGGCCCCGCGAAGCGAACATATCCTCTTTCCCATTAAAATCCTGTTGTTTTCCATTTTAACCGACTCCCTTCCTTTGCGTCCGGCGAATTTGTCCAATACCGCCTCACCTGTAATGCTCTCTCTCCAGCATAAGGGATCATTTCCTCCGCGTCAAAGGATAAGGAGTCGGATTTATCAACCACAGGTTCTGTACCGCGGATCACTTCTGATTCTGCACCCGTATCTGCTCCTCCCGGATCATGGGAAAGCGGATCAGTTCCGCCGCGTCCAGATTCTCCCGTCCCATGTCCACCGCCGTGATCTGGTGGTTGTCGTAAGTGGTATAATAGAATATCCCCCTGTCCGCATTGCAGCAGCAGGTATAAATGGTAATCTCATATTTTCCCTCTTCCACTTCGCAGCATCCCCTCTGCTGATCCACTGCGTTCAGAATGTGGAAAAACTGACTGACGCTCTCGGTCTCACTGTCGCCGGAAACCGAGTTCATCTTCACAAAAGAAGCTCTGACAAAACGGGACTGGGAAGACAGATCCCCCGGAAGTCCCAGGGCCCCCATCCCCCGGCTATAGCAGCGCAGGTCCAGCTTGTCCGAAAAAAGATTCCGCGGCGTCCCGGGTGACAGATGCATGTAATGATTCAGCGAGAACATCTGTATATCAAAGGGCGGATTATTGGTCAGCACCCCCACAGGATTGTCATAGACCCGAAGGCCCTCCGCCACGGATTCCACCGTGACGGCTCCGCTGCGGTCCGCAATCAGCCAGTGCAGCTGCGCCGCTGGGAGCTCTCTCTGAAAACAGGTATCCGTCAGGTTTATTTTCTCCAGCAGGACTCTGGCCTCCCTCACCGTGGCGCATTGGCCCAAGATCCAGGGAATAAACTCAAAAGTAGCCACATTGTCCCTGTCCGGCTGTTCTTCCCTGTAGACCGCGTTTCCCACGAAATTCAGTCCCGCCATCCCCAGTCCTCTCTCGTTCACCGCCTCATAGTACAGCGGACAGCCCTCCGCCATATGAGCTACACCGATCATGGCATAATGGCTTTCCATCGTTTTCTGAAAACGAAATACAAGAGGAAAACTGCGGGGAGTGATCACCACCTCCTCGCCGTAGGAAAAATCATAATCCAAAGTACGGCCAAAGTAGAAATCCCTGGTCTGATAAGTTGCCGCTGTACACATTCTGATACCTCCTGACAAAAAAATTGCAACGCCGCGATATTAAGTTCCCCTACTCTATCACCAGATTGTAATACTCCTCGCCATCCTCCTCATAGGGCCTGGCATATACGCGCCTGCCGATTACAGCCCGCAGTTTCCGGATATTCTCGATCTCCCCGGAGCCGAACTCCTGATAACATACGGTATCGCTTTTCTCATTGAGAGACGCATAGAAATCCGTGACAAACAGAGAATATTCATCCAACAGACTCTCAAAGGGCACCTGGGAAATATACCTCGGGCATCCCTCTTCCTCTCCGTAACACTCCGGCTCCTGTTCGAAAGTCAAAGACGTCACGTAGATTTCTTCCAGCATGGCCCCATAGGGATCTTTTGTCCGGTAGATGCCTTCCTCGATCTGCTCATAATCCGGCATCGCATACTTCTCAGGGGTATAGTTTTGGAAATTTTTCATGTTTTTATCCTCCTGTAAAAAATAAAATCCCCACGGAATGTGACCAGACGCAAATCCACCACCAGGGCCGGACGCCATATCCTTCCAGCCCTTCTCCCTGGATTTCTTTCCCGGTCGGATTTCGCTTGGAGCGATAAAGCATTTTACACCGTTTTTTTAATTTCCGCATGTTAAACGCGAATACAGCGAAATTTATTGATGTGTGAATATGCCAAATATGCCAATACCATTTTCTGAAAAGAATTGATCCACCACTTTCAAATATTCCCTTAAATCTTTTTGACATATAGGATCTAAAAATCAACCTCTACACAGTCGACCCCATCCGACTCATAAAAGCTATATTCCGCGCCAAAACCTATATTATCTTCTATTTCTTCCATAATATAGGCTTCAACCTCTCTGCTCACTTTTAAAATGATAAAGCAATACACTCTGCTATTGTCCAATTCGTCCACAAAGTATAGTAACGGTAATGAAGGAACGGCGGATTTCGCCACATTCCGCTCTCGCATCCATAACACGTAGCATCCGCGATCCCACCCGCGGTCTTCTGGATAAAGTTCCTTATGCACTAATCTCTCACATAGTTTTATTTTTAATCATATCATAACACTAACCCTTAATAAATGCAATTCCAGAATCTGACCAGCAAAAAATTTATACTTGGTTTCTATTTCTCTACAAATCTGACTGCCTTGAGCGTAAAAACCACATCTACACCCAATGAATCAACAGGGCTTGCAGCCAGCAGAAATTAAGAGTATAATGAAAGCAATACAAGAAGGGAACCAATATGGCAAAAACACAAAATCTAAAACCAGATACAATACTAAAGAACTATTGGAGTGGTAACGAACAGTTCGCTGATCTTTTTAACGCGGTACTGTTCGACGGCAGGCAGATCTTTAAGCCTGATGAACTGGAAGATGTGGACACAGAAAGCTCCTCCGTGCTGGAACACGGAGATTATGCCGAAAGCATCCAGGCCGCCAGGGACAACATAAAAATCTGCAAGAAATCATCGGTTTATGGCGTGGAGCTTGTGATGCTTGGGGCAGAATCCCAAATTCACATTCATTATGGAATGCCTATGCGCGTTATGGGCTACGACTATATCACCTATAAAAAGCAATATGACAGCAACGCGCGGCAGTATCAGAAGCGTAACGGTCTGGATGACGATGAATTCCTGTCCAGAATGAAAAGGACAGACCGTTTTATGCCTGTCATTACCATCGTTGTCTATTATGGTGCGAAGCCATGGGACGGTGCCCTGTCTCTCCACGGGATATTGGACATTCCAGAAGAACTGAAGATGTTTGTCAACGACTATAAGCTGATGCTGGTGGAGGCCAGGCAGAATGACCTGACGTTCCATAATGCAGACAATATACATTTTTTTGATCTGCTAAAAGTGATTCTGGATAATAACATCCCCAAGAATGATGCAAAGGAAAAAGCCATACAATATGCAAGAAAGCATGATATAGATCCAAAAATTCTCATGACAATAGCTGGTGCCGCGAACTGCAAAATTAACTATAACACATCGTTTGAGAGAGGAGAAACAGGTATGAATACCCTATTTGATAAAATCGCTATCGACAGCAAGACGGAAGGCAAAGCAGAAGGCATTATTGAAACAGGATTTGATATAGGGCTTTCTGAGGACGATATCTTAAACAGATTACAAAATAAGCTAAAAATATCATTACAGGAAGCACAGGAATACCTTGAAATGTTTGGCAGGCAACTGGTGTAATTGTAATCTGCATGTACCACTATATGTCTCACTGAAAACTCCCTCTCTGGGAGGGAGTTTTTATACTTTTTGAATAAGTTTTCGTTTTCCTATCTCGTACTTGAATAGTTTTGATCGTATTACAGAAATTATCTCCCGCTTGACTTATATATTCTCACCTCCCGTCTACGGCATTTTTCAGCATTTCCTACAGGTCGTAAGGCGTCACCTGGTAGACATAATAATTGAGCCAGTTGCTATACAGATTATTGCTGTGGGAGCGCCATTGCAGCAGAGGTCTCTGTTCGGGATCGTCATCCGGATAATAGTTGTAGGGCACATGGATGGGCAGCCCCTTGTCCAGATCCCGGTGGTATTCGTTGTTTAAGGTATAGCGGTCATACTCCGGATGACCGTTGACAAAGATCTTCTTTCCGTTCTGGGCGATGGCCAGAAACACCCCCGCCTCCTGACCCTCCGCCAGCACCGTCAGCTCCGGACAGGCATGGATAGCCGCCGCCGGAGTCTCGGTATGACGGCTGTGAGGCGCCAGAAAAATATCGTCAAAGCCCCTCACCAGCGGAATCTTCCGGTTGGATACCCTGTGTGGATACACCCCGAACAGCTTTTCCGGGAGTTTGCGTTTATTGATGCCGTAATAATGATAGAGTCCCGCCTGAGACCCCCAGCAGATATGTAATGTGGAGGTCACATGGCTCTCCGCCCAGTCCATGATCTCGCAGATCTCATCCCAGTAATCCACCTCTTCAAAGGTGATATCCTCCACCGGCGCCCCTGTGATAATCAGACCGTCGAATTTCCGCTCCCGCACCTCGTCCAGTGATGTATAAAATTTGTTCAGATGATTGGCCGGGGTATTCAGGGAAATATGGCTCTTCACATTCAGAAAAGTTACGTCCACCTGTAGCGGCGTGTTGGACAGAGCCCGCAAAAGCTGTAGTTCCGTGTCCTGCTTTACAGGCATGATGTTCAGGATCATCACCTGCAGGGGCCGGATATCCTGATGCATGGCCCGGCTCTCGTCCATCACAAATATATTTTCGTTTTCCAGAATCTCCTTCGCAGGCAGATCACTCTGTGTCTTAATCGGCATTGTTCTGCACTCCTCTCCTTATCCCAATATCCAAATACTTCGGGCGACTGATCCTTACCTGTCCCCGCAGGCCCGTGTGTTACAAATATTTTGCCATAAATTCCTCTTCTGTCAAGATGGGAATATTCAGTTCCTTGGCTTTCTTGTTTTTGGATGAGTTGGACGCGATGTCATTGTTGACCAGGCATTCGGTCTTGGAGGTCACACTGCCTGTAACCTTACCCCCCCGCTGCTCGATCACATCCTTCAACTCGTTACGGCTGCCATAGTGGCGAAGACTCCCGGTGATACAGAAGCCCTTGCCGGCCAGATTCTGCTCCTCGGCCACCTGCACCGCCTGGATATGCAGTTCTTCCATCAATTTCCTGATTTTCTCCACATTCTCTTCCCGCCGCATATATTCCACAAAAGCGGTGGCAATCACCTCTCCGACACCCTCGATGGCTCCCAGCTCCTCCACGTCCGCCTGCATCAGCTGTTCCATGTCATAGTCGAAATGCCTGCACAGCATCTTGGCATTGGCCACGCCGATATTGGCGATGCCTAGGGCGTAGACCACCTGCGGCAGCGTGACCTCGCGGGATTTCTCTATACTGCCGATCAGGTTCTGATAGGATTTCTCCCCAAAGCCCTCCATGGACGTAATCTCTTCATGGTAGCGGTCCAGATGGTACAGATCCGCGAACTCATGCAGGAAACCGCTGCTCAGGAACTTTTCCAGCGTGGCCTCGGACAAGCCGTCTATATTCATGGCGTCCCGGCTGACAAACAGGGTAAACGCCTTGATCTTTTTTGCGGCGCAGTCCTCATTCACACAGTACAGACTCTGGGCGTCCGCCACCTGGCGGATCTCCGTCCTGCCGCCGCAGACGGGACAGGTCTTGGGAATCTCCACATTGTCGCTCCCCGTCAGATTCTCCGCGATCTGCGGAATAATCATATTGGCCTTGTACACCGTGATCCGATCCCCGATCCCCAGCTTCAGTCCCCGCAGAATGCTGATATTGTGTACCGAGGCCCGGCTCACCGTAGTCCCCTCCAGTTCCACAGGCTCAAAGATCGCCACCGGATTGATCAGGCCGGTCCGGCTGGGACTCCACTCAATCTCCCGCAGTGTAGTCTCCCGCAGCTCGTCCGCCCATTTAAAGGCAATGGAATGCCGGGGGAATTTTGCGGTCCGTCCCAGAGACTGCCCATAGGCGATGTCCTCATAGGTCAGCACCAGCCCGTCCGAGGGGATCTCATAATCCTCCACCCGCCGGGCGAAATCCTCTATGGCCTCCAGAATCGTATCCTCCGTCACCAAAACCCTCTGCACCACTTCAAAGCCCTGCTCTTCCAGAAAGGAAAACTGCGCTTCCCTGGAATTACCAAAATCCACGCCCTCCGCGCGCACCAGGTTAAACGCCACAAAACGAACCTGTCTCTGCGCGGTAATCTCATTGTTCAACTGACGCACGGAGCCGCTGCACAGGTTCCGGGGATTTTTATACCTGGCGTCCACATCCTCAATCTGGCTGTTGATCCGCTCAAAATCCGGATAACTGATCACCGCTTCCCCCCGAAGCACCAGTTCCCCCCGAAAACCGATATTTAACGGCAGGTTTATAAAGGTCCTGGCATTGCCCGTTATGACCTCGCCCACCTCGCCGTTGCCCCGGGTTACCGCCTTTGCCAGTGTTCCGTCGCGATACGTCAGGACAATGGTCAATCCGTCCAGCTTCCAGCTGAGTATGGCCGGCTGCCCCTGCAGCCAGGAACGCAGTTCCTCACGGTCCTTGGTTTTATCCAGGGAGAGCATGGGAGTTTCATGAGCCTCTTTGGGCAGCTCGTCCACAGCCTCATACCCCACATGCCGGGTGGGACTGCCCGCCAGGACAATACCGGTCTCCTGTTCCAGCTGCGCCAGTTCGTCATAGAGCCTGTCATATTCATAATTACTCATAAGCTCCCGGTCCTCGGCATAATATGCTCTGGAAGCCCTGCCCAGAAGCTCTGTCAATTCTTTGATCCGATCCAACTTTTCTGCTGCCATGATTCTATTCCTTTCCTTCCATACCAGATTTCAGTCCGGCGCTTTCAGCCCTGCCTCCCGATACAGCCGCTCCAGTTCCTGCCCCCGCACTTCCCTGTACTCTCCGGGTGCCAGCCCCTCCAGCCGGATATTCATGACTCTTATTCGTTTCAGCTGCCTCACCTCATATCCGCAGACCCTGCACATCCGCCGGATCTGGCGGTTAAGGCCCTGGGTCAGAACAATCTGAGCGGTATATTTGCCCGCCTGCCGCACTTCACAGGGCCTGGTGGTCTGTTTCAGTTCCGGCAGATATACCCCCGCCGCCATTTTTTCTGAAAAAGAGGCCTCTATCTCCTTGTTTACCTTGACAATATATTCCTTTTCATGCCTGTGCGCGCCCCGCATGACGGCATCAATCAGATCTCCGTCATTGGTGAGCAGCAGCAGTCCCTCGGAGTCCTTGTCCAGACGCCCCGCGTAAGTAACCCGCACCGGATATTTTATAAAGTCATTGAGGATCTTCTCCGCATGTCTGTCCTGTTCCGTGCAGGTCACCCCCACCGGCTTGTAAAAGGCCAGCACCACTTTCCGCGGCCTGTCCTGCAATATTCTTCCGTTCACTGTGATTTCATCCCGCTCCGTGACCTTGCAGCCGGTGGGCGCTGTCTGGCCGTTTACCGTAACCCGCCCCTGCTCGATCAGCTTATCCGCCTCCCGCCGGGAACATACGCCGTGATCCGCCAGATATTTGTTGAGCCTTGTCTCTTTCCTGCTTTCCGCAGGCCAACCTGCGCCACTGCGCCGGTCCGTATCGGGAAATGTATGCTTCCCCAGGCTGTGCTGCGAATCCGTTTTCAACCGCAAAATTTTCAGACTCCTCTCATCCCCTCAGTTTCGGCCTGCCCAGGGTTCCATCTCCTTCATCAGCCATACTTCGGGAATGTTCTCCCTTTCCCTCAGTCCGTCCTTCGCCAGCCGATCCGCCAGTTCATTATAATATACATTGGTGTGGGCCTCCACCTTGGTAAAACGCATCCGGATGCTGCCCATCCACCGCCTCATGGCTTCCGCGTACTTTCGCGTCAATTCGGTCTTGCTCTTCCACGCGCCAGTGACCCATTTTTCAATGCCCTCATAGTCATAGCGCAGTTCGATCCCCGCAAACCCGTTCTTCATGGCCCATCTGACCGCGAACATGGCCCCCAGCATCTCACCGGATACGTTCCGGAGCTGTGCGGTGTCAGGATTGCTTCCGCTGCCGTTTTCCACATAAATTGTATCATCCGGGAGAATAAACACACAGCCAAAAGCATATCTTCTGACCGAATGCTCATAACTGCCATCCACATAGGCCACCAGTCCGCCGTCGGGGTCCCCCATCCCCAGAGGGCGCTTCTCCCGGTCCGGCAGTTCCCGCTTCTTGCCTCCCCTGGCCTTCTCTCCGGAGGCGCTGCTTTTGCCGGCTGTCCGTCCTCTGTCCGTCGCCGCGCTTTTGCCAGCTGTCCGTCCTCTGTCCGTCGACGCGCTTTTGCCGGCTGCCCGGCCTCTGTCCGTCGACGCGCTTTTGCCATCCGCCGTCTCTCCGCCTGCCGGAGCAGCATTTTCCCCCAAGTAGTCTCTGGCTTCCTCCAGGGTCTTAAAGCTCTTGTACTCCGCCCCCGGATACCCGTCCACAGCCGCTTTGCAGGCATCCCAATCGTCCAGTATCCCTGTGACTTTTCCCCTGCGCACCGCATACACTTTCTTCGCCGCCATCCCTGCCTCCAATGTACAAATCTGTAACATAAAGCCACTGCCCTCTGAAGGCTGTGGCTCCGTATAATATATTAGCATATTTTTATCGGCAGGACAAGAAGCAATCGGCAATATTGCTGCCTTTGACTCCCAGGACACCATATCCGCCGCCCTTACTGCGCACACAGAATTTCCCGCCCATCATACAATATAGTAAGAAAAATGACAGGAAATTCCCTATTATGTATTTTTTCATCGGTTTTTTACTGCTGCTCGTTCTGTGTCTGGGATTTTGCTTCTGGCGCAGGCGCAGAGCGATCAAAAAGGTCTGCTGCATGTCCTGCCGGGAAAAGCAGGATCTGCTGGACACGATTCTGGAACCCTTCGGATACTATTATGTATGCGACCAGGACCTGATCTCCACCCGCAATGACGCCTGGCAGCGCCAGGCGGGCTACAGGGCGCTCTTTGACAAAGCCGCCCTGCGTCTTCACATCGTGTTTGACGCGCTGCCGATCTATTTTAACCACTGTGGCCGCACCTGGCTCATCGAGCTGTGGAAGGGCCAGTACGGCATCAACACCGGCGCCGAAGTGGGTATCTATCAGGCCGACGGTCTGCTGTCGCCGGAAGAATACGCCACCGCTCATTTTCAGGCCGTACCCGACAGTGAACGACTGCCCGTCACCTTCCATCTCTTTCACGGGGAGAAACTGCTGGCCACCATGTCCCACACCACCTGGTGGCTCACCGCTTTTCTTGTGGGCCTGTTCACAAAGCCCGGCCATCTGACCCTGGAAGTCACCATCGGCTTTCCCTGCGCGGAAATGCAGCGCCGGTTCCTGGAAGCCCTTGAGCGTCTCGGTCAGGAGAACAAATCCCTGCGGTATTCCTGTTGCTGCCACGGCATGCAGGTACACATCCGCTACAGCTGCGGCTGTCCTGCCTCTCCCATCTGTCCCGAACGCATCTCCTGGTTTCGGCGGATGCGGATTCGCTGGGCCCAGCTGTGCAACCGCTTTTCCTGCCGGTTATACCGCTGTGTCACACGTCCCTTTGACTGTACGCTGGACCGGATACTGTTCCTCTATGAGCTGCTGCCCTTCACTCTGCGCCGTATGTTAAGGCAGCCTGTTCCCCGGAAATAACAGAATGGAAGCCGGATGATCCGGCGGCATATTCCCGGAAAACACACTGCTTCCTGTCAAGCCGCCTGCAGCGGCCTGACGGGAAGCATCCGGTCTGTGCGCCGGGAATGTGCGGAACTAAAAAAGAAAGGAATTGTCCGTTTATGAGTTACTCTTCCCGCCTTACCCACGCTTTTCAAAACGCTCCCGTTCTTCCGCTGGGACCTTGCAGCCGCTATGTACTGATCAGCGACTGTCATCGGGGAAGCGGCACCTGGGGAGATAATTTTCTGAAAAACCAGAATCTCTATTTTACGGCCTTAAAGCATTATTATGCCCAGGGATACACCTATATTGAATTGGGGGACGGAGATGAATTGTGGGAGAACAGGCGGATGAGCCAGATTATTGAGATCCACAGCAATGTTTTCTGGCTCCTCTCCCTGTTTTACCGCCAGGGGCGGCTTTACCTGCTGTATGGCAACCACGACATGGAGAAAAAAAGACCTGGCTATTCCGACCAGGTCTGCGGCTCTTATTTCTGTACGGATGCCCAATGCCATCAGTCCCTTTTCCCGGGCCTCACCTTTTATGAAGGTGTCATCCTGGAGCAGCGGGGGCAGGGACAGCGCCTTTACCTGACCCACGGACACCAGGCGGACCCCCTCAACTCCACTTTCTGGCGGCTGGCGCGATTTCTGGTGCGGTACTTCTGGCAGCCGCTGGAGCATTTCGGGGTGCTTGACCCCACCAGCGCCGCCAAAAACTACACCCATAAGGATACGGTGGAACAGCGTCTCACCGACTACGCCCGGAAAAGCGGACATATTCTGATCACGGGACACACGCACCGGCCCAGGCTCAGTGCGGACACCCCCTATTTCAACACAGGCAGCTGCGTCCATCCCCGCTGCATCACCTGCCTGGAGATTGTGGGGGACAGGGTCACTCTGGTGAAATGGGCCTGCGATACCAGAAAAGACAACACACTCTTTGTAAACAGGGAGATATTGTCCCAGATCAGACTGTGAGATCACACTGTGGCATCTATACTGCCGCCCGCCGGCATCGGAGGAACCGGCGCGGCCTCCACTGGCATCTCCATACCGCTCAGTTCCAGCGACACGCCGGTGCCGCCGTCACCGCCGGCAACCGCGCCGCTGCCGGGAGCGGTGCCGGAATCTTCTCCGAAACCGCTTCCCTGCTGCTTTTCCTGAGCCAGCTTATAGAAAAGCGCCTTCAGATATGCCATATCCGCTTCCATAATCTCCCTCTGTTCGTCGAGCCGATGTTTTTTCTTCAGTTCGTCCAGCTCCTCGGGGTCCATGTCCCTGGAAGCGCCGCCGCCCAGAATGTCTGACCATTCATCCATCGTTGAAAGCTCCGCCATCTCCTGTTCAAATTTCCTCCGGGCCTGCTCCATCTCCCGCATCATCTGCTGGATCTCCTGCTGTCTCTTTTCCAGCATCGCCTCCTGCCTTTTCCTGTCAGTCTCCGGGGCCTCTTCCGGCTCCTCCTCCTGCTCTGTCTGATGATCTTCCCATTCCTCCTCCATTTCACCAAAGCAGGGGCCGCCACGTTTTGCCGTCTCTTCCTCCTGTAGGTGACGCATTCGTTTTCTGGCAATGCGCTCCATCTTCTCCGCATGGATAATGGCGCTCTCCAGTTCCTTGTCATCATACTCCCCGCTCTTGCGCCGCTGCCGAAGGAGGGCCGCCTTCCCCCTGGCGAGTACCGCCACCTGCCTTGCGCTGCCGGAGGTTTTGGACTGAAGGATCATGGCCGAAATCTCTTTGAAATTGTAATTGACTTTTTTGGGCTTTTTCCGGGCTGTTTTCGTCACGGATATGGTTCCCATATAGGTTCCGTCCATCCGCCGTAAAATGGTTCTGACAGTCACTGTATTTCCGTTTTTAATCACCTCCCTTGTGCTGCCGGAAGCCGTGCCGCAAGATACTTTTCTCCGGGATACCCTGTCCCCGGATGCTTTCCTGTCCGATGGCCTGCCATATTCTGCTCCTATACCGATTCCCATATTTTTCCCCCTGCTGAATGCACTGTTTCCCATTTGCAATCCGATATACAGATCTCCCTGTTAATCTGTATATCGGATTACGAATGTAAATAATTAGGCTTTCCTGCCATTTTTGTATACCTGCTCCCCCGCATGACAGATTCGTATCATCCAGCAGGCCCCGTGTTCCGGATCAGGCAATTTTCAAACATACTCTCGACACTGCCTGCAATTCGTTATATAATGATTCCAGTGGAAATAATCGGAAAACATGGAGGTACAAATATGGATAAACTTTTATTAACCGCATGTCAGAACGGGCAAAAAGGGGTTGTCATGGCATTTTTGAAAAAGGACAACATAAATGTCAACGCCGTGGACGAGTCAGGCTTTTCTCCTCTCCACTACGCCTGCAGGAAGGGATATAGGGACATCGTCAAACTGCTGCTGGCCAAGGACGCGGATGTGAACCAGATTTCCAACACCAGCATCACCCCCCTGCATATGGCCGTTCAGTCCGGCAACAAGGAGATTATTCAGCTGCTGTCGGACGCGGGGGCTGATCTCAACGCCACGGACAAGGCGGGCAAGACTGCTCTGATCTATGCCGTGGAGGCCAGAAAGGCTGAAGCCGCCAAATATCTGATGGAATTGGGCGCGGACAGCTCTGTCATGGATAACCAGAATCACACCGCTCTGGATTACGCCAACGCGCTGGGACTGATCCAGCTGGTAGAGAACCTCTCCAAAGAGTGCTCCGGAAATGCCGACGCCTATGGGAATACCCCCCTCCACCAGGCCTGCGTCAACGGACAGGGGGAGGTGGTAAAAGCCTTGCTGGCCAAGGGGGACATGGATATCAACGCCCGTAATGACGAAAAACTGACCCCACTCCTTATGGCTGTCATGGAGGACAATCTTCTGATCGCTGATCTTTTGCTGGATGCCGGGGCAGACCCCAATATCAGCGGCAGCGGCGGCAACTCCCCCCTGCATATCGCGGCGGCCAATGAGAATGAGCATCTTGTTAAAAACCTCCTGGCTCATACCGCCAGAATCGACGAGCGCAACGAGGACGGCGAGACAGCGCTGATCATCGCCGCCCGCCGGGGAAATAACTACATTGTGGGAACTCTCTTGGACAACGGCGCCAATGTCGCCTATGTGGATGCCATGGAGCATACCGCCCTGTACTACGCCACCGAAGGCGGCTGCAATGATATCGTGGAGAAATTGCTGATCGCGGGAGCTGAGAATTAGGGCGTACCCGCAAAATGATATGCCGCGGCAGATGGCAGGCATGCTTTTTTACACGCTCTGACAGCGCAGGCTGCCGGATCACATACATCCGGCAGCCCCTGACAGCTCAATACCAAAGCTCCTTCCATTTCTCGGGCAGTTCATCCCGGTAAACCTCCTCGTTTCCCGCCTCATCTCTGACAGTATAGACAACGGAATCATCGTCCGTAAATTTCTCCTCCAGAGATCCGATACATTCAAACCGGCCGTCTCTATACTGATAGGCATGTTGAAAATAATGTCCATATCCGCCTCTTGAAAAATCATAGAGTGTCCGGATGTCTGCCGCTCTGTCCGGAATATCCGGAAACGTCCCTGCATTATGATATTCTCCTTCTTCTCCCCTTACATAAATGGTTGTACTCCGCCCTCCCCAGTTTGCAGGCATGCCCCATACGTTTGCGACATCCGGTATATTGTCAAAGTTATAGTCATCGACCACCATCTCTTCATGCCAGTCGTATGATTCCGTGTCCAGATAAAAGGGCTCCCATGATATGCCGTCTTTCAGCATGGCCGCCTTCCAGCCCCCTTGGGACCGCCATCCCCCGTCCTCCTCTGTTTGAAAAGCGATGGAAAAAGCAAAAGAATAGAAATGCCCGTCTTCGGATTTCCAGGTACAGAGCTGTCTTTTTTCATAGCTGTTTTCTTCCAGTTCGGCATAATAGCAGTCATTATAACCATGATTCAGCCCTTTTTCCACATAGGCCTCCCATGTCCGGCTCTCCCCATCCGCCGTCTTCTCCCTCACAAAATAGTGTAATGCCTGCATATATTGCTCCAGCTCGTCCTTTCGCTCCAAACCCTTATAGGCAATCTCATACGTACAACCCGGACTGGCAATCTCCAGATAATCCAGGATTCTGCGCTTCCCCTCCTCCACGCAGGAATGAAAACCGGGCATCTGTGCCGCCTGGGAATCATTGCTCCAGAAACAGCCTTCTTTACCGCCGTATATCAATCCATTTGCACTGATATAGATCTGCGCTTCCGGCTGCGGCTGATCCGGCAGGAAAAAACCATACTGTCTGTACTCATCACCCCGGATATCATCATAGACTCTGTTGGAAACAACACTTATTTCCTCCTCCCGGTAAGCGCCGAAATAAAATTCTCCCTGCATACCCAGCAGCCCCTGCACGGCTTCCACGGTATTCTGATATTCTTCTTCCCATAAAGCGCTGGCTTCCTCCCCGCTATTCTGTCCGGCCTCTGAGGATTCCGTATACAGACTCTCACCGCGCGTTTTCAGATACCATTCCAGAGAGTCAAAAAAATCTTCCATTGTCTCCGGATATCCGTGGAGATTGTGCATCTGTGTGACGGTGCTGTATTCGGATGCGGAAATCATCCGGGATGCAGCATGTCCTTCCTGCTCCCCCTGCACTCTGGAATCTTTCGGGTCATTCAAAACCGCCTGCGTTTTCAACGCCTCCGATACCGCAAAAGTCCTCTTCGGCAAAGTCCCCCCCTGTTCGCCGGTTCCGGCGCAGGCCGTTGCGCCAGCCAGCGCAAGCACACAGGCTACAGCCTGCGCAACCCTGTTTCTGCTTCCTCCCATAACCATTTGACATCACCTCATGCTTAATAGACGGAAAACAGCTGACTGCCTCCATCAACAGAAAGCAGTCAGCTGTCAGCCGAAAGAATCCATATGCCATAGAATGCACGGATTCCATTGTGGAAATATTACAACCCAACAAATGCGCCTTATTTTCTCAGAATCTTAAATGAGCTCATCAGGTTTTTCAGCAGGCCTGCCTGAGATGATAATTCCTCACTGGCGGCAGCACACTGTTCACTGGTAGCGGAATTTGTCTGTACAACGATAGAAATCTGATCCACTCCTCCGGTAACCTGAGAGATCGCCTCGTGCTGCCTCTCCACCGCCTCCACAACAAACGCCATCTTACTGGTCACATTACCGGCCAGCTGACCTGTCAGATCCAGAGACTCAGTCACCTTCTCTACTACCTTTCCGCCTTCTGTAATTGCGGCGATGGAATCCACAATCAGCTCCTTGGTAGCCTTGGCCGCCTCGTCAGATTTGGATGCCAGACTCCTCACCTCCCCGGCCACCACAGCAAAGCCTTTTCCTGCCTCCCCGGCCCGCGCGGCCTCCACTGCGGCGTTCAGAGCCAGGATATTGATCTGGAACGCAATATTCTCAATTGTAGCAATAATGGTACTGATTTGCTTTGAAGATCCGGATATGTTCTTCATCGCCTGATTCAGTTCCTTTACATAATCCACACTGATGCCCAGCTGCGCTCCCGCCTGATTGACATAGTCGCCCACTTCCGCCGCTGCCTCGGAAGTCTGTCTCGCGCTCTCCGAAATATTGGAAATAGTGGCGGAAATCTGCTCTACGGCACTGGCCTGCTGCGTTGCGCCCTGCGCGAGCGCCTGCGCACTGCAGGCCACCTGGCTGGACCCTGTGGACACCTGTCCGGCGCTGGTAGCGATCTGTCCCATGGTGCTGTTCAGCGCGTTCAATATGCTGTCCAGAGATTTCTTGATCGACTGGAAATCACCTGTGTAATCCTGGACCGTTCTCTGTGTCAGATCACTGTTGGCAATAGCGCCAAGCACACTGCTTATCTCACCTATGTACGCCTTCAGACGGTGGATGGTTCCCTCAAAGCTCCTGCCCAGTTCCCCGATCTCATCGTTGGAACGGGAGCTGACCCTGATCTCTCTGCCGCTGGCCAGACCCAGGTCTCCCTCTTCCAGACGCCGGGCCACCTGCGTGATCTCACCCAGAGGCATGATAATCCGTTTTCTCAGGAATACAGCCAGCAATATGACGCTGATCAAAATGATGGCCACATTTACCATCACCGTATATTGTATCACATGGGCCCTCTCCTGTTTGGCCTCGGCCCTGGATATCCCCGCAAAGATCAGACCGTTGATCTGTCCGTCGCTTCCCCTTGTGGGGACATAGGAGCACAGGAAAGTAACCCCGTTGAGACTCGCCTCTCCCACATAGGACTTTCCCTGATTCAGCACAATCTCAACAAGTTCCGGGGCCAGCCTGGTTCCTACCACCCGCTGCCCGTTCTGTACTACCGTGCTGTATACCCGGGTATCCCCCTCAAATATCGTAAACTCACAGCCCATGTTGGCCTTCAGGTCATCCAGCAGCTTGTTCATATCCTGCGTCGAATCTTCTGACATCTGAGCAAGTTCCCGGGCCAGCATGTTTGTGCCGTTCGTACAGCGTACAGTCTGCATCCTTGTGACCAGTGAAGTGAACATATTGACGCAGATCACTACTGCCACTGTGACCGATATCGCCTCCAGGACAGCCACAATGCATCCCACCTTCAGGCCGATGCTCAGGTATTTCTTTCTCTTTTCGCCGTTTTGTGTTTGGACCTTTTCCATCCTTGGTTCCCCCATTATTCAAAATGATGTCAGTGACGCGAAATGTGTCACAGATTACATTATAGCACATACTCCGGTTTCTTGGAATCCCATATTTTGTATTTTTTTCAATTCATCTCAATTCATCTACCGCGGCGTCATACCGGGCCGGAATTTCCGGATGTGTAAGCTCATCCGGAAATTCCGGTCAGGGAAGAATAACTGTGGGTGTCAGGTAAGATTCAGACTGTCTCATATGTCAAACAAACTGATTGTTTAACCGCCTCTCCACCTCTTCTCGCAAGTCCTCGTCCATCAATGTGCCGATCTCCCTCCTACAGTCCGTTTCTCTCCGGTTGTTATTCTGTAACAAAGCATCAAAATTATATTCCTCTCCGTTTATACAGATCAGACCAGGATCTTCCGTAAGTGTAATCTTTTGAATTTGCCCTCCTTTATATGTTTTACGGATCAGATATAAGTAATCATTGACAATGAGATCAACTTCGTCTACGGTTCCATCTGTGTTTCCGTTTTGCCCAGCCTCCATAATCCTGTCACATTGCTTTTCTATTATATATCCGAAGAGCTTCGATATAATATTCATGTTTTGCACCTCCTCCCGCACAGGCAATCCGCCCCTTTGCCTTGATTACATAGTATTGTTTTGTATCGTATATATCTGCATCGTTTCTAATTCTGCATCGACCTCCAGGACCAGACTCTTATGCAGTATATTTTCCTCCGGTTCCACCGCGCCGTAAATCAAGCCATCATTTCCATAAAATTCTATCACCCCCTGATCAATGATCCAATCCATATCAAATGCCTTTTTCGGTTCGAAAGACACAGCGACCGTCTCCGGATGATTTCCCGGGTGTAAAATTTCCATCCTGCCCTTGTCAAACTGTATATCAAACCGGACATTTCCTATAATGAGTCCCGCATGGCCTGTCTTTTCAGCGCCGCACTTTAATACCACCTCCACGGGTTTCCCCTTCAGCCGCAGTTCCAGTCCCCTTTCACACGAGCCAGCTTCCCTGTATGGCAATCTATGATCCATAAATTCCTTTGTCAAGCCAAATCTGATCCTATACACATTGTCACATTTTACCAGTGAGAGTTCTGACGGCAGCGACATCATGCCCTTATAATTTCCACGATCGTTCTCTGTACGCAGCCAGGCCACGCTGATGGTTCTGTCCCCTGTCCCCGCGTATGTCTGCGCCGCATAGGGCAATCGTGTGCCATATGCGGATAATATCTCCGACTCCGGTGTGAAACGGCTGCCGTCAAAATCACCCACAAGATAATACCCATCCGCAGACCAGAATACCCACTTTTTTTCATCGGGAACATTCGCCACGGACAGTTCAAACAAATCCGGGCACTCCCGCATTCCCTCCGCCGAGAACCGCTGTGTTTCATGCCAGCGCAGCAAATCCGCCGAACGAAAAACCGCAAATTCGTATCCATCCAGAAACAGCACCATCACATACGCGCCGCTCTTATGGTGATAAAAGATCTTGGGATCACGGTTTCCGTCCGTCATGTGATCCAGAATCGTCCCCTCTGTTTTCCGCAGCGTTTCCCCGCCGTCCAGAGACACTGCCAGCCTCTGCGTATGCCGATTCCCCGCATCAATTGACCATTGATTATTGCCGCCGGAGGCAGTGTAAAAGAACAGCAGAGCATTTTTTCCAAATCCCGCCGCGTTCTCCTTATCCTGCCAGCCGCAGCCCGAAAAAACAGGCCCATACTCATCCGGCTCCATGGCCATCGGCCGGTGTTCCCATGTGATCAGATCCCTGCTCACCGCATGCCCCCAGTGCATATTTCCCCAAATAATTCCATACGGGTTCCACTGATAGTACAGGTGGTATACGCCATCCGCAAATACAAGGCCGTTGGGATCGTTGATCCATCCCGTCTCAGGAGAAAAATGTATCTGCGGACGGAACGGATACACATACCGCGCCTTTTCCCCATAACAGAAAACAGAGGCTAATTTCTCCTCCTCCACATCTCCTTCGATCAGAATATCTCTGCCCAGGTACTTACTCACATTCATGGACACATAGAAATTCCTGTCCGGGCCCCCCAGCTGAATATCCACCTCCTGTATTTTGGAATCATCACAATAAAAATGCAGTTTTACTTCCGGAGCCTTTTGATCCACCGGCAGCCATAAATACGGGTCTGTAACATGTATGAACATTCTTTTTCTCCTTTATTTGCGAAATGATGCCGCGGAAACAGAAATACCTCCAAGGTCATGAAATGCCACTGTTCCAAATCTCTTATCTTCTGCGCTCTCCCGGCACCTGCACTTTCTTCTCCATCGGTGCCGGTTCCTGTAAATCCGCCCCGTCCCGCTGACGGTATAACTTATATCCACCTGATCAGCCGGGCTGTTTCCGATCATTTTATATGCACATTCCAACAGCGTCACATTCATCCCGGGAAAGGGATGCATTTAACTTATTATAGCTTATTTTTCATCATTTGTCATGACATAAAAACATTACAGGCAGAATTATTGTAGACGAGCCCGCCTCCCGCCAGGAGCCGGAAATGGCCGCCGCCGATCATGATGCCGAGCAATTTCAACCACAGGTTTATCCTCCCCAAAATCCCTTCGCTTGCGGGTATATTTGTTTTCCTGTATGATAAGAATGTACATCTTACATGCATGGAGGGTACACCTGCCGTGGCCGCTGATCCCGGACAGACAGGTCCGTTTGGCGGCGCAGTCGGCGGTGGCAGTAAAAATTTGCACAAAATTGGAGGTAATTCTATGGAGATAAACATGAGGAGCCAGATTGGAAAAAATATACGCGCCCTGCGCGCCAGACGTCTGGTGAGTCAGGAAGATCTGGCGGAGGCAACAGGGGTTACGGCGCAGGCTGTGAGCAAATGGGAGACGGGGGCCGCGAATCCCGACCTGATGCTGCTCCCAAAACTGGCGGAGTATTTTGATGTGACGATTGACAGTCTGTTTCATATCCGGGAAAGCGATAATATGCTGCCGGAGGATTCCGCCAGCGTGCTGAGACAGCATGCCGACTGGTGGGCTGGTATCGAGGAGACGGATCTGACCACTGTCGCGCTTCCCCGCTACGGATTCTTTACACCCACGGAGGATACTCTCTGCCTGCTGGGAGACATAAGGGGGAAAAATGTGCTGGAGATCGCCTGCGGCAGCGGGGATTCCCTTGTCTGGATGGGGAAAAAGGGGGCCAGGGAATTATGGGGGCTGGATATTTCCTCCGCCCAGATCAAGCGGGCCGACGCGGCGCTGAGGAAAAACGGAATGAACGCGAATCTTTTTGTAGCGCCGATGGAACTGAATCCGGGGCTGCCGCACGGTCACTTTGACCTGGTATTCTCTATTTATGGCCTGGGCTGGTCCATGGATCTGGAAAAGACGGTTTGCCATATAGCGCAATACCTGCGGCCAGGCGGAAAGCTGGTGTTTTCCTGGGATAATCCGCTGATGCAGTGCGTTATATCCGAGAATGGAAAATACAGCTTTTGCCGCTCCTATCTGGAGGAGGAGCAAATTCCGATCTCCAAGCACAACGACATCTTTCACTTGAACAACTGGAAGCTGTCCACCTATTTGAATTGTCTGGCCAGGCATGGATTTCTCGTTGAACAGTTGGTAGAGGAATCGGAGTATGATGAGAAAGAAGCTGCCGTTTTTGAGGAGGGAAGGTTGTACTCCGCCGGACGGGCCCGGTTCTTCAATCCCGCGTTCATCGTGAAAGCGCGCAGGATCTAGCGCTCTATCCGGCCGGTAATCGCACCATAGTTTCCCCCCTTATCCTCCGCACTCCTGTTTCATGGCAGAATATCCAATCAGTACCGTCCATACATAAGCACATGTCTTGGGGATCATCAGCATCCCGATCAGTGGAACCGCATTCGCCCAGAGCACCACCGGAATGTAGAAGCCAAAGCTAAGCACAATGGTCAGCCACATCCACCGGAAGGCCTGATCCCCGCGCTCCTTTGCACTGCGATAGAACAGCACAATCACCAAAAATCCCAGCAGGGCAAAGGGAATGTTGCGGTAGATGCCCCAGGAGATGGGCGCTTCGGCGCTGAGCCACCGATTCTGGGGCATCATGCATAAGGCGATCCGCATTCCCGCCAGGACATACACAGCGGCAGTCAGGTTTCCCCGGCCTTCCATCTGATACCGCTGCCGCCAGACATAGTAGAGCAGCACATAGAAAATTGTCATCGTCACCGAGGTGATCCATTTTCCAAGGCCCAGGGGAACTGTATAGTTTTCCAGGCCGGTGGTACACAGAGCCAGGGCCCGGGGTACCAGATGGAAAGAGTCGCCTGCCCCCAACACTACCGCCATCCAGCCAAACAGCCAAAATTGCCGTTCTCCCCTGCTGCCCCGGATCATCCGTATGCCGAGTGTAATGACGGAAATCAGATAAGCAGTGTCAAATAAGGTTTCTACAATTGCCTGCATCACTCAGTCTCCTTTATTCATGTATTTATTCTGAACTTCGGCATCGGCATGTACCGCCTTGCCAAAGTTACATCCAAACAGCAATCCTGCCAACAGAAGCGAAGAACCCAGACCCGTATAAAAAACCGCGATAAACCGTTCGGGAGCAATTCCGCTTGTCCGCAGGAGGATACCTCCTGTTATCATGACTGCCATGATGGCAAATGCTTTCCCGTCAAAGAATTTGAGAAAGAAATGCCGTTCGTCCGGGTAGGCCCTGATTCTTGCCGTGTGCTTTTTCACCAGTTTTCCGAAAATAAATATTTGAAACACGGCAAAAACCAACACGGACAGCAGGTAATTCAGCACTGAGCGATACGCGGAATAAGATATCAGGCCGATGCGAAGAATGTTAAAGCCCGCCGCGCTCCAAACCAGACAGGCGAACAGCAACAGGGTATTCCGTTTTACTTTCATCATCAATCCTCCAACGCTTTCACTTCTATTTCAAATGTGGCCGGCATAACTGCGCTGTCATCCGCAAGCCATACCTTTCCGGTTATTATGCCTGTACGGTTGTATTTTGACTGAACCATAAAACCAATATGGCCGCCTTCAAGTTTCATCTTTTCCTGACCTATCAATGTTCCCACATCCGAAACGGATATTGCGACCTCTGACCTGTCATACGGAAGAACGGTTCCATAATCATCCGTCAATTCTACAATAACCTGCGTAAAATCAGACCCGTCTGC
Organism: uncultured Acetatifactor sp.; assembly: GCA_910583845.1. Taxonomy (GTDB): domain Bacteria; phylum Bacillota; class Clostridia; order Lachnospirales; family Lachnospiraceae; genus Acetatifactor. Next base: position 124,515 of record CAJUAB010000002.1, on the reverse strand, counting down.
AATCAGTGTATTATATTCCGCCGTTACTGCAAGTTTACATGCTGTTCCCGGCGTGTTTCTCACATGCGTGGCAACCTCCCTGCCATCCACATAACCTACGGCCCTTAATTGCCCTTCCTCATATTTTACATTGCTGAATGTAAAGGCCGGGTGCGGAATATTCTTGTAGGTGTTTGGCGCAAGTCTGCCTACAGTCCTGCCGTTTACAAACAGTTCCACTTCGTCACAGTTGCTCAAAACCATAATCTCATCCGTGGAATCTTTCTGCCAATAATTCGCGATATATAATACGGTCTCATCCTCTATGTCCTTTTGCGCTCTGTAAAGATAGGACACAGGCTTTTCGTACCTGAACATGTCATATAAACCGCTGTAAAATACATGCCCTGTTTTCGTGTAATTCACTTCATTATTATAGTCAAACATGCTCCAGCCGAAACCGCCCGCGCAAAAAGGATTCCCATAGTAATAATCCATAGCGTCGCCAAAGGCTTTTATAAAGGCGCATGCCTTGGCGTCCGCCGCTCCCGGACAGCCGTCTCCTCCAAACCAGTCCATAGAATGTTCTGTTATGATAAAGGGCCTCTTTCTCGGACACACAGGATACTGATAATTCACGCAAAAAATATCCTCCTGGAACTCGCTGTCCTCATAGCTCTCCATCCTCCTGACACCGTGGGTAGGCCTGGTGGAATCCAGATTTCTTGCCAGCCGGTTGGTCTCCTCATACAGATCATGACAGTCAAAAGACTCGTTTACCCTGACCCCCCAGCTGATAACGGACGGATGATTTTTGTCCCTTGCGATCATTTCTTCAATATTTTTTATATAGACATCTCTCCAGGCCTCCCCGCCCACATACTGCCAGCCGGGCGCCTCCTCAAATACAAGGAGGCCTATCTCATCACATCTTTTGAGAAACGCACTGCTCTGTGGATAATGAGAGCATCTTACCGCATTGATGCCTGTCTTTTTGATCAGATCCGCATCTGATGACTGATGCCTGTCGTTGACCGCCCTGCCAATCCACGGCCACTGTTCATGTCTGTTGATGCCCCTTAAGGTGAGCTTTCTGCCGTTTAGATAAAAGGCCGATTCGTTGTCCCTGTCCGTAAACGCAAACCATCTGAAACCAAATCTTTCGGATACCGCATCCGTATAGGTGTTTCCGCATTTGAGCCTTATTTCCGCCGTATATAAATAGGGCCTGTCCACACTCCAGAGCTTAACATCCTCCACCTCTTCCGTGTCGATCTCACAGGCAGCCGTTTCACCTTTTTTTACGGTAAGCTCTCTGCGGCCAGTCGCCACCACAGCACCGTCCGTATCTTTTATGACGGTTTCAACAACAATATTCTTTTCCGTTTCCGTACCGTTTACCACCAGGGCTTTGACATGCGCCTGACCGCCGCCCTGTGAAATCCCCGGCGTACTGACGGTTATATCTTTCATGTGCATCTTTTCCGTTACGATCATACGGACATTTCTTACAATTCCGCCAAACAGGCAGTAGTCCACATCGCCGCCCTCCGGCGGAACCTCTGTCTGCCTTGTGGAATCCACCCGTACCGCAATTACATTGTCCTGTCCGTCTGTCCTGACATAATCCGTGATATCAAAGGTAAATTCCGTATATGCGCCCTTGTGGTTCCCCACAAACTGACCGTTTACATATACGTCCGCTATTGTCGCCACACCTTCAAATGTAACATAGATCTTCTTGTCCCCATAAGCGCTGTCAAGCGCAAAATGTCTCCTGTACCACGACACAAAGTGGTAAGAATCTATCTGCTCCTGAAAATCCTCTCCCTTATAGGTTTCCAACCGTTTGTTTGCATGCGGCACACATATTGGCGAAAACGCCTCCTCACACAAATCCGTCCGATAACCATTATCATCGTTAATGGGCGCATAGAGCCATCCGGTATTAAAATTTTTTTCTTTTCTAACGCACATTTTCCTGTTCCCTCTCTTGCTCCTCTTTCCGTCACTGCTTTCCGGAATATACCGTTTTGCCTGACTTGTGATAGTCAACACAAAAACGAGGCTGCTCTATATGCCGCTCCTCAAACCAGCCTGCATATTCTCCTGTCCAGTCAGTGCTAAAAAAATTATCGGCTTTTTATCAAAACTTCTTTCCCTTTAAAAGCAAAACCATATTTTCGGATTCGATTGACAGGGATTCCCCGGTTCTCTAAATCTGCCTGATATCGCTGTTCCTCAATCTGTTTCAGCGCGGCATCCGCAGTCTCCTCCAGAGATTTCTCTTCGCCTGAGTCTTTCACCTTGAATTCCATGATGATTGCATTATCCGTTCCGTTCTTCGGCTCCATCACCACATCATATCTTCCAAAACCGCCACATTGAACGGCACCATTCTGTCCTCAACAGGATTGCTATCCAAAAATGACCACGGTACCATAAAAGCCTGACGTACGTTCAGCATGGACCCACGATTTCTTTCACAAAGGACTGCCTTGTATATTCCAGCTGATAACAGGGCCGGGATATTTTCTATCCGGAAGCGAAAGATACTTTTTTAATGTCCCGGCATTTTTCATTGATACCATTTCCTCTGAATATTAAACATCCGCGCATAAAATCCGTCCAAGCGCATCAAGTCCTGATGTGATCCGTCTTCTATAATCTTTCCTTCATCCATGACGAGAATTCTGTCCGCAAAGCGGGCAAACCCCAGTCTATGCGACGTGAACAGAACCGTCCGTCCTCCTGCCAGACTGAAAATCAGTTTGTAAATGTCAATCTCCGCAAGCGGATCAAGATATGCCGCCGGCTCGTCCAGAATCCACAGGTCCGCCTTTTCATTGGCCAGAAGCCGTCCCACCGCCAGTCGCTGCCATTGTCCTTTGGACAGCTCCACTCCGTTGTCCAGCTGTCCGAGCTTTGTGTCAACCCCCTGCTCCAGCCCCATCACATACTCGTAAAGATTCACCTGTCTTAAGATCTCCCCGATCCGTTCGTCAGACAACTTGCGCCCGCCGCAGCCCAATTCAATATTTTCCCTGATCGTCAGTTCGTATTCTATAAAGTCCTGCAGCACTGCCGCGCATTCCGCGTCCGCCCTTTCACAGCTTCCCTTGTAAGATGTGAGCAATCCCATAATAACAGACATCAGAGTCGTTTTGCCACACCCGTTCTCGCCTACTATCGCAATCTTTTCGCCCTTTGCAAGATTAAGCTCCACGCCATTTAAGGCGGCTGTCTGCGCCTGGGGATATTGATATTGCAAATTCCTGATCAATAACGCTTCCTTTTTTTCACATGGCACAGCTCTATCATTTCCGGTTTCCCGGCTCTCTGCAAATTCCAGCACTTCGTAATAGCTGGAAACGACCCGGATAAACTCATTGTTATTCAGCAGGAACAGCGTAAAACTTTTTAGATTGTCAAACATGCCGCCCAACAGAACCAGAATCATCGTGAAATATCCGATCTCACACTCTCCCCGGACCACTTTGGCCCCCAGTACCACCGCCACAAAAAAGAACGCCGCCATGAACAATAGACTGCCCGTAATCTCCGTAATTTCCGTAAGCATATTCAGTTTCAAATAGCTGCGTCTTTCTGCCTCGTTACAGGCCTGAAATCTTCTCGCAAAATACGGATAAGAGCCCTGCGTCTGAATATTCTGCTGATTTACGCGGGAATTGAAAATACCCTTGAAATAAATATTGCGACGAGTCTTGGGATGCACATGTTTTCTCCAGTAAGCAAGCTGATAATCCGAAACTCTTCCGCACAAAAACGCGCATATAAAAACGGAGGCGATCAGCACGGTCGTGAACAAAACCCCCATCTCAGACAGTAAAACGCTGTAAATAACCAGAAAAAAAACTGTCCTGATCATTTTCATCGCACCGTATACGGCGCTGGTATATGTTTCCACAGCCTTGCCCGCAATACTGATCTTTTCATATGTATCCTTCCGCTCAAAATATTCATAGGAGATTGTGGAAAGCTTTCTTGTAAGCCGCTCCTTTATCCTGGCGTTGACATTGTCATCGTATCGCTCCGAAACCACAAAGAACACGCTGTCCAACAATTTAAAGAGCAAGAGCGCTCCTAAAAAGAACAGGCTTCCATAGATCAGTCCCTTCCCGTCCGCCCGCGACGATATGACAGCGGCGGATTCATCCGTGATAAATTCCACAAATTTCAGTTCAACAAAGGAAGCCGCAACGGAGACATTGTACAACAGTATGATCACCACCGTCTGCCCGCGATGCTGTCGCAGCAAATCGCAGAATACCTTCCACTCCGTTCGAAAGAATTCCGCCAAAGTCACCTTTTCTTTCACACACTCACCTCCTCCCTGTCCCAATACAGATCCCTTTGCTTTTCAAAAAATTCCGCATAATATCCCCTTTTTAAAAGCAATTCTTCATGGCTCCCCTCCTCCGCTATCTTCCCGTCCCTCATCATTATAATGCGGTCCGCCAGACGGGCGAAAGCTATTCTATGCGAAATAAGAATCGCTGTTTTTCCCCTCAATTCCTCCCGAAGGTTTTCCAGCAGGGCATTCTCCTTCAGGGAGTCTATGGAGGCGCTGGGCTCATCGAGCAGCAGAATCTCCGGCTCCCCCATATAGGCGGAGGCCAAAATCACCCTCTGCCATTCCCCCCCTGACAGATTGATCCCGGTTTCCTCATACTCTTTTCCCAGTATCGTATTTTCCCCCTGCTGGTATTGAGCAATCAGCTGATCCAATTCCACTCTTTTATAGGAATCCCTTCGCGCGTCCTCCTGCTCCATCAGCTCTATTCTTCCGATTCCCACATGATCCCTTATGGGAATTGAAAATTTCGAATATTCCTGCGGCATATTGCCAAAATAGGGAAATCCGATGCTGCCGTCCTCCCCCAAAGGACTCTCATTGAGCAGGATTCTGCCCTCCTGCGGTATGAGGCTTCCATTGATTAACTTGGACAAAGTTGTCTTTCCGCTTCCGTTATACCCAAGAATACTGATGATTTCTCCCTTTTTTATTGTCAGGGATACATTGTCAACCGCCTTTTTTTCTCCGTTTGGATACGTATAGGATACTCCCTGTAGCTTCAGCGACTCGAAACCGCCAAGGGCAAGTTTTCTCTCCGGTGCCTGATCCTTCTTGAGTTCCCGGATTTCCTCAGCTGTGACCGGCTGAACAAAATCATAATAATCTCCCAGATATTTTGTATCTTTATAGGTCCCCTGTACAATATTATACGCAAGGCTGTTCATCTGCTCTCCACAGGATTTTACGAGGCCAAACAGCATGATGAAAGTACCCACATCATACCGTCCCCTCATAATCCCCGCGGCAAGCAGCAGAACGGCCGGAATACGAATGTAGAGAAGAAATCTGGCCTGTCTGTTCCACAGCCTTGTCCTCCTGATATTCATGTCAAGATATTCCTGCCGTAAAAGCCCATAGACACTGCGCCACTTCTCCATAAGATAATCGGACAAATGATAGATCCGCGTCTCCTTCGCGGCTTCGCGCCCTGTGAGCAGCCCGTTAAAATAATTTTCTTTCCTCTGGTTTCTGACTTGCTTCTTATTCAATTCATACTCGCATCTGGAAATATAACGGTTCAGCCAGAGTGAAAAAAAGGCTATCACTCCGGCATACAAAATCAGAAGAGGTTCATAGATGGCAAACAGGACCATCATCCCCAGCACATATCCGATATTGGAAAACAGCAATCCGCAGATGCATCCGATATAGGAGCTGATATTGCCGATATGCTGGCTCACCAGAGTAAAGCGGTCCATAAACTCCGTCTCAAAAAAATATTCCTGTGGCAGCTTACTGCACTTCCACATAAACATTCGCTGGAAAAATCCGTCTACCTGGAACCGGAAAAAATTGTTTCCATATGCCCCCATAAATCCACTGGTCTTTTGCAAAAAATAAAAAATCAGGTACAGTATCACCAGACCGATAAAAGTCCCGCTCAGCAGTCCGGCCTGCATATCCCCCGTCAGCCGATTTACAATTTCCTTATTGATAACGGAAACCGCCAGCTGCAGCAGGGTAACCGCCAGCAATATCAAGGCATATACCGCTACATAGGGGAAGCAGTTCTGTAAGACTTTCCTCCAAATCCACCCCGCCTTGCCCAAATTTGAAATGGAGCGTTTTCTTTCTTCACTTTTCATAAAGTCGCAAGCTCCTGTTGTTTTCTAATCCATTTTACCGCCATATGACGCACTTCCTCCGTCCATGCTGATCTGTATTCTTTTTAGCTGACCCAGACAAGTACTCTCTTCGCTGCTTAAATGCAAACCGTACACTTTTCCTTTTTATGATCTTTATTGCTGTTGCTATCGTATCGTTTATCTGTTCCTGCGCAATGGGCTTAAGCAAAAAATCCGTGGGCTGCGTTTTAAACAGCTGCTGCGTATAGGATGGTTTCCGATAATCCCTTATTTCTTCCCCCGCATACCAGATTTGTATATGAATCGGAATTGATCTTTCTTTCGCAAATTCAGAAATCATATTCTCAACATAAGAGCAAAAGTCTTCTTTATCATTCCAAATTCCTATGTTGTATATATCATACCTCACGCTATGTTTTTATACAAATATTACACCGCTTATATTTGTGTGTCAACTCTCCTGTTCACAAGTTCTTTTATCCTCTGACACTACAGATCCTCTTTCCTCCGCCGCCCCCCATGCATAAGCTCATTACCGAAAAATCAACAGTTGCTTGACTGTCAAACAACAAATTGATTATTGCTTATGCAAGGGACTCTTTGCTATACTGTATACACACCGCTGAAATGGAAAAGAGGAGGAAAACAATATGCAAATCCATCTCGGAGAAAAAATCAGAGAACTGCGTAAACGCGATAAAAGAAAGCAGGAAGATCTCGCGGCAGCTCTCGGTGTTACCAGTCAGGCGGTATCCCGTTGGGAGGCCAACGGCGGATACCCCGATATAGCCATGCTTCCGGCCATCGCCAATTACTTTCATATCACGATAGACGAGCTTTTCGGATACAACAGCGACCGGCAGACAAAGCTGCAGTCCTATATCGAACAGGCCGACCAGATCTCCAGACAAAAAGACCCTGCAGCGCTCATTGTATTTCTCCGGAATGTGCTCTCAGAGTTTCCGTCAGAATGGCAGCTCCAGTACCGTCTTGCAAATGCCCTGGTATCCTTGGGATACCAGAAGAGCGATCCGGGTAAAATAGTGACCAGGGAGTGCGGCTCTTCTCAATATAATGCGGAATATAACGCCCAAAATGAATGCTGGAAAGAAGCGGCATCCCTATTTGAAAAAGTTTTAAAAAAAGAAGTGGACGATGACACGCGCACATCCGTAATCTTTTCCCTCATGTTGCTTTATGCCTGGATGGGCAGTCAGGAAAATGCGGAAAGAACAGCACTTTCTCAATCGCCCGCAAGAGTCAGCAGAGAGGTACTTCTTGCTATACATCCGGCGAAAACTCGGAAAAATACCGCAGCGAGGCAATCCTTTGCCTGATGCACGAGTTATACAAAGTACTCCGGACCGCTGTTATGAGTAAGGATTCCCTCTCCCATTCCCAGGCGGGACTTGATGTACTGCTTGCCGTCATACGGTTATATGAAAGCATATTCGACGATGGGAACTATGGAATTTATCACAATGACATATGCATGCTTTATATACACTGTTCTTCCATAGCCAATCACCTGCACGATTCTGAACATGCTCTGCGTTATTGCGAGATTGCGCTGGATCATTTTCTGGAATTCAAACAGGTACAGGGAGTCTCCCGGTTCACCGCGTCCTTAGTCATTCAAGTAAAGAATCACAGCCCGAGTATAGTTCTGCTGGACCGTGATTGGTTTGAGCAACATCTGCAATCCTTCCCCGCAGAGTGTGCGGATGCCATCAGGTGCAATCCCCGATATGCAGCAATTTTTTCTCAATGATTGTTGCTGGAGCGTGTTTGAAAAATCATTCCCGCCATCTGCACACCTCACCTTGTGGGAGCTTTGTGATATACATCTGACGGAAAGCATTTTTCAGACACGCTCTGGTACATCCATAATACCGACAAAATATAACATGGAGCCTGTCAGGGCTCCAAGTCAGCTTTTTCCCGGACCTATATTTATCTGCTTATTTTCTGTTTTTCAGACCTTATCCCTCTTGTTGCAAAATCCTGTTTTCTCAGTTTACCCCTGCTCAAACCTCTCCCGCAGCTTATTAAGGGCTTTCTTCTCAATCCTGCTCACATACTCTCCTGTCAAGTTCGGGCTGAAATTTTTCATATACTTTTTATCAAAACTTCTTTCCCTTCAAAGGCAAAGCCATATTTCTGAATTCGGTCCCCAGGGAATCCTCTGCTTTCTAAATCTGCCTGGTATTGCTGTTTCTCAATCTGTTTCAACGCGGCATCCGCAGTATCCTCCAGAGATTTCTCCTCGCTTGAATCTCTGACCTTGAATTCCATGATTATCGCATTGTCCGTTTCGCCCTTAGGCTCCATCATAACATCATATCTTCCGAATCCACTCTCCCAATTAGAGGTAATAATGTAACGATCGGCCAACTCCACGGCCAGTCCCAGCACAAAGCCGTGATAGAAACGTTCCGGCTGCGACTCCATGGAGGGGTTTCTTCCGCTGTCGAAATAGCTGAACGTAGCCAGGGCCACTCGATTCATATAGGCGTTCATGGACTTTACGTCATCCTGCAGCAGCGTCCGGATAAAGCCGTTGTAGACTGTCCCAGAACGGGTAAACCATTTTCGAATCATCTTTTGGAACATGATCTGTACTTCCTTGTTCGTCAGCGCCAGCTCATACAGATCTGCTCCTGTGTCCTCATTTAATTCATAACTCTCCGCTTTCAGGTATCCACTTGCCAGAAACAGGCCCCAAATGGCGTTCTCATCTGCGTCTAACTGATCGAAAATGATCTGTTCATCAATCTCCTTATACAGATGCTCGCCTTTCAGCAGGTTTTCCATAGATGTTTTTATCTCCGCGCTTCCCTCCCGGATCAGCTGATCCACCAGGCCATTGCTGCTGGTGTTGGCCCAGTAGGTGGAAAATCTCTTTTTATCCAGATAATTGATAATCGACCATGGATTATAGATATCTTTCCTCTTTCCGAATGTGAAACCGTCATACCAGTCTTTTACAGCCAGCCGGTTTTCATACAGGCTACATTCCTGCAATGCCGCCCATACCTCATCCTCTGTAAATCCGAAACTGTCTTCGTATTTCTCTGATGTAGTGGTGACTACTTCCAGATTATTTAAATCTGAAAAAATCGACTCCTTGCTTACCCTTGTGATTCCCGTCATAACCGCCCGTTCCAGATAGGGATTTGTCTTGAACGTGGAGTTGAACAGGCCTCTGATAAATTCCACCATCTCTTTCCAATAACCGTACACCCAGGCCTCCTGAAGAGGCGTGTCATATTCATCCAGCAGGATAATCACCTTTTTCCCATAATAACGATACAGGAACTCGGATAGCGTTCCCAGAGACGAAATGGCAGAATAGTTATCCATATTTACGGAAATGTTTTTTATATAATCCTTTTCCTTTTCATTCAGGCTGCCTTCCTTCAGCAGAAATTCATATCGGTTATACAATTTTTCAAGCAGATAAAATAAGCCTTTTTTTGCCTCAGCGAAAGAAGATGACTTTATCCCGGCAAAGCTCAAAAAGATCACCGGGTAAGTCCCCTGAAGATTCCGGTACTTCTCGTCTTTCCATATGGACAGTCCCTCAAAAATCTCTCCCTGCCCCGCATATTCTATAGAAAGAAATCTCTCTAACATGTTCATGTTCAGAGTCTTCCCGAATCTGCGAGGGCGTGTAATCAACGTCACATCGTCTCTGTTTTCCCACCACTGTCTGATAAAATCAGTTTTATCAATATAAAAGCTGTTTTCCATTATCAGTTTCTCAAAACTTTGAATCCCTATCCCTACGGTTCTCGCCATGGCAATATATCCTCCACATTCCAAACATCCATAACATTACCATATTCTAAGTATCAAAATCAATGCCTTCTTCATAGTCATACCGTTATAACCAAAGCGGCAATAAAACTTATCATATCCAAGTATTCAAACAATATATAAGTCGTTACCCATATACCCAACTTTATTATACATGCTCCTCATATAACCTACAAGGAATTTTATAATATTTATACCCCTTATCAAACAATATAGGACAGAATCAGTTCAACAGTCCCAGTCAAACTAACTCTGTCCCATTTTATTAACAGTTCTTCCTCTTATTCGCCCTCCGCCTACCCCTGCTTAAACTTCTCCCGCAGTTTCCCCAGCGCCTTCTTCTCGATCCGGCTCACATACTCTCCTGTCAAGTTAGGGCTAAAAAATTAATCATTATTATTCAAAATATTTGCAACCAGTCTTTCCAGGTCCTTTCTGTTTGGCAAATATAACTCATACTTTGCAACAAACAAATTACTATCCATCCCATAAGTAGCATATTCCACCAGTAGTTCATCCTTATTTTTGCTCAAAATAATACCAATGGGCGCATTATCATCCGGCATATTTTCTTCTATAGCGAAATATCCTAAATACATATTCATCTGTCCAATGTCTTCATGTTTCACAGAGTTCTTTTTCAGGTCAATTAATACAAAGCATTTTAAAATTCTGTGATAAAATACCAAGTCCACATGATACTGAACATTATTTACCGTGATTTTGTATTGGCGACCCACAAAAGTAAAGCCTTTTCCAAGTTCCAACAAAAAAATTTGAAGATTATCAATGATTCTTTGCTCCAAGTCTCCCTCCGTATAGCGATCTAATTCCGGAAGATTCAGAAATTCTAAAGTATATGTGTTCTTTATTACATCTTCCGGCCTCTGAATCTCTATTCCCTGTTTCGCCAAAGACAGAATCCCCTCTTTATCCTTGCTCACTGCAAGACGTAAATATAGTGAAGTATCCATCTGCCGCTGGAGTTCTCTTACTCCCCATCTTTCTTGTACAGTTTCCTTTTCATAAAACTTCTTTCCAGATCATCGTCAATCTTAATCAGTTCACAAATATGAGACCAACTCAATTTGTCAGACACCACCTGACAATTCGGATATGTCAAATAGAATTTTCTCATATTATTGAGATTGGGACGACTGTATCCTTTTCCCAATCGCAGACTTAACTCTTTCGATAGTGTGGTCAAAAGACTCTTTCCATAAGTCGCTTTTATATTCCCGTTTTGCTCAGACTCCACGATATATTTTCCAATCAACCAATACGTCTCTGTCATCGTACTGTTCACCGAACCTGCCAGTTTTTCCTTTGCCTTCATTACGGTTTCTTCAATATTGGCTATCAGGCTGTTCAGCATAGTATTTGAGGCTATTTCATTCATAAAATCTCCTTTCAATTTGTTAGACAGTGTCTGACAAATTCAGCAAGCATAGTATAAAAATGCACGGTACTTTATTCGGAACGAGAGCCTGCTCACGCATCAAAACGATATTCCTCAAGGGCTTTCGCTAAATGCAACGGCAGAGGCAAAACCGTTGACTGGCTGTACTGAATGGAAATATGCCGTAATGCGTTAGTATGAAATACCCAATCGACCGCATCGTCCCCTGGCTGAACCTGCAAAGGATACAATTCAACCATATCTTTTTCCGCGAATCTGTGTTCCGGATAGTTGATTTTCGACTCTTTGAAACTGTTTATATACTGGAAATCATTGGCTCTCACATGTATCCCCCAGTAAACGTCATCATATTTAAACATCCCTGACGTGGAAGAATATTGCAATAATTCATCTGTCGATTTCTCACTGAGTCCGGTATAATAATCCGGAACCTCCTGATTACTCCTGATTCGCATGATTCTAATTCCGGAATCTGCCAGGGAAATCATATAAGGTTTTTTTGACTCTCCAGCATTGATCTGCTCCGGACAATATCTGTCCGCCATGGCATATTCGCCAATTTCTTTATCTGAAATACCACCCCATACAGAACGGGTATCACCGTCTGATTGGATGATCACCAATACGCTGTCTTCTTTCCTATAATAACGGCTTTTCAACTCTATCAACTTTTGCTTTGCCGGCAAACGGCTTGCGTTGACGCAGCATTGCTCCAGATCATTTTTCCAAAAGAGCTCTGCCATTTCAAGACAGGCCTCCCGATAAGAAACCATCCGCCTGGGAAACGCATCACATTGGACTCGGGTCTTTCCCGCCAAAACATCAACAGTAACATAAACTGGAAGAAAACGTCCCTTATTTGCAATTCCCATGACTTGTTTGCATAAATGCATACCTACGCAGGGAACGGCGGCCAGATTCGGCATCCGTTTCCGGAAATCCAGCAGCGTTACCACCCCCAATTGACGGTATAAATCATATACTGTATTTTCAATCTTATTCTGGTTTATATCCCCATCCGGATTGATAAACTGTACGACCCGCCCGGTTCTGGCAAATGCGTTTCTCAGAACCTGTTTCGGATCTCCCTGTCCATAGTAATACTCTGGGGGAGGCAAGACAAAAACACAGGCGGTTACCATATCTACCTTACCTAACTTATCAACAATTTCTTCACATCGACTAATTTTAGTAGATTTATAATTATTGGGCATACTATCGGCAAGATCTCCGACTTCCTTTTGCAAACACCGGATATTCAAACTGGATGTACTCTCGTCCTCTCCAAAATCCTGCCAAATCTTCTCCTGAATCCGATTCAAAAGATCCCGCTGTTCCGAATCACTCCATAATCCGTACAGTTCGAAAACAATCTCATCCGTTTCCGCACAATTGCTTACCCATTTCCGAAATTCTTCACGGCTCTCATATTCCTGCGGAGACTTATAAACAGCGAATTTTTGACCTCGTCGGGAAACCCTTTCCGCCTCCGGCCGTTCACAAACCATCTCGCCAAGCAATGTGTCTATCTCCTGATACAAGAGCGCTTTATCAACCACCGATACCCCTGTTTCAATTTTCGGTATGGCAAATCCACTCATACCGTTTTTATAAGGGAGTAAAATACGGGCCGCATGGGCTGCTGGATTCGCTATGACTTCTTTAGCCGTCGGCAGTTGCTCATATCCCCAGATATTATAGCATTCTCTGTCCGGCTCCTTCCAATCGATCTGTCCGGCACTGTAATCATACGCAATCGGCACCTGGCAATACTTATCCTGAGAAATTTTAATATGAGCATTTACGTTCTCGGAAAGAAAAGGCACACGACCATCCCTGCTAACATCGTAAATCCAGCGCCGTATACTCATCTGACACAACAACAAAGCTCTCCTCTTCGGCGGAGTCGTCTGCACCGAAAACTCAAATACAAAAGAATACTGATGTTGGTTTCCAGCGGCAGTGACAGGCTGACTGATCAACTGATTCCTGGCACCATAACAGAACCGCAGGGGCTGCCCGTTTAAAACAATTTCCCTTCCCAGCAGGCGGTTGACCGCCAACAGGGGAATTGCCTGATAGGCCTCCCCGCAGACAGTGCCGTCTTCCAGAGTAAGACGGCACTCAGCCTTAGTCCGAAGTACCCTGAGACTTTCCGCCTGTATCCCGTCACAAAAATCATTGGCCTGTTTCCTGACAACAGAGGACGCTTTCGGAGATGTAACATAGGTAGCCTTTACCCAAACCTTGATAATGTTACATAAGACCTGAATATCTTTCTCCGAATACTCCTGACCGGATGTAAGCCAATGCTTATCGCAACTGCCTTTTCTTAACGGGGCCAACGCAATAATTCCCTCCATCCAACTGTTTACCATTTTTTTCAGCGGATCTGTGGGAAGTCCATACTCGTCCTTAAAACGCGGATTATGATTCCTTGCGATTTCCAGCAAGGACGCTTTCCATGTGTCAGGAAAGCCCAGATAATAGAGCGTACATGTCTGCCCAGGAGACAGTTTATAAGCCAGGGGGTAAATTTTATTACTCATAGTGAATATCCTTTCCATACGCCTTATAAAATGGCGCATACAGCGTCCTCGCAATTTCCGCGCTTTCCTCTTGTGTCATCAAATCTTCTAAATATCTACCCAGTTCAGAAAGACAGTCAAAATCACCCTGTTTCCCTTCGTGTCCCCGAAACGCGCCATCCATAAAATAGACGTGGGGTTCCGGTTTTGTAATATCCGTGACACGAGCCAAACGGCCAAATATCTGTAAAATCAAAACAAATAAAGTAGCTACCACATCTTTCCGCTCATCCTCCTCCAGTTCGGCCAGACCAAACGCCTTACTCTTATTCATTTTTGCCCATTGCTCTGTAGCCAACTTGCGGATACGCACATTGTATGTAAACAATGATTCCTCCGGAGCTCGTTTACAATGCGCCTCCACGAGTCCGTTGAGCTTGCCTCCCTTTTGCTGAATATCGTCAGGGACAGCCATGGGACGCACCATAAAGAACACTGCGCAGAGTGCGGAATGGCCATACTCATCCACTATATTGTGGCCGCGTTCAATCGCCATCGCAGGCGCGATTAAGATGTCCTCTATCATTTTCGCAAATCGTCCGACTTCACCGCGCCTTACGGTTCCCACATCATTCTGAATGCTGATGGCGTCAGAGACCATACGGCATACACGAGCAGGACAACTCGCTTTTCGCAATGCCGTTTCTAAGACCTGTTGTACTGTTTCAGCCTGCGCATAGCTGTTGACCACCAACAAGATTTTTCCTGCTTTCCGCTGATGCTCCCGCACGATCAGTTCGACCGCTTTTTGTGTCACAGCTTGTAACTGCGCCATGCGCTGACCCTCCGGAGCTCCTGAAACACGTTCCGGAAAACCCGACTCAAAAAATCTGGTCTTCTCTAAAAACATCCGCTTTTCACAGTCCGCCTCCAAAATGTAGTTCACCGCGCGATTCACATGATATTCATACGAGCCCTCTGCCCAGCTGGAACCGGATAACAGAATCACATGGGGACCTGCGGGCTTTCCCTGGATATCTGTGCGCAAATACGGCAGATCCTTCATCAAACTCCTGCCAAAGGCATATTGGCGGAACAAGACAATGTCTTCATCATCCGTCTTTTTAAGGCCAAACAGATTGCCACACAGCGCAGAGGGAAGAAAAAACTGTTGCTGTCGAAAACGGGTCTGTAAAAAACCAAATAATTCGTTTTGGCCATAAGCGGTTTCATGGCTGGCTTCATACGCGTCACTGAGCCCCCGAATAAAATGATCGAAATAAATCAGCCTCAAAATCAATTGAATGCGGGCATCCTGAATCCTTTTGGCCTTATCTTTCTTTGGACGCGGAAAGCTGTCGCCAAGTTCTTCCCGCCAGACCTGATACATTTGATGAAAAAAGGACTCATCCGTGCTCTTGCAGGAACTCTCCAACACGGCCCACAGTGTGTTTTGCCGAATACGCTCCTCATCCTGCATATCAATCAGATTGTAGATTGCCTCATAGACAGAATGCGGTATTTGATATTTCGATTCCTCCCTATATAGATCCTCCAACAGAGTCAGGGCCGAGAAAGGGTCTCCATGCGCAATCCTCTTCCAGCCGCCCAACTCATGATGTAGAGATTTTACAAGGCAGCTAAGAACCGTAACGCTTTGACGCTGCATCTCATCATATCTCTGCATGGCCGGATTCTCTTCTCTGCGTTTACTACTCAGTTTCATATATGCGCTGCAGTCCTCGGCACATTCTTGAATATACTCGTTAAAGCTGGTTTCCGGCATAAAAAAGTGGTCAAGCGTCTTCTGAACTCTGTCGCTCTCGTCAAAAACCACTATATCAAAATCACGCACTGCCAACTCTAAAAATGTTTCTCTCGCATGCCCCACCCTGGATGCCGCAAAGCCTGCGACCGTGGTAAGTACAACCGGGGCCGTATAACATTCCCGCAGCATCTTTGTACCCGGACACTGATCAAAATAAGGACACAGGAAATTTTTACCGCCCTTTTTCAGAGAATAACAAGGCTCTTTACCGAAAGCGATTGCCTCATCATGCTGTTCGTCCATGCCGTCTATTAGACATAAAGGCGTTAAATACGGAGAAAAACCGACATGCAGACAGGTTTCATTCGGCTGTGAGACCTGATTGATATATTTAAGCCTCTCATTCCGTCCGATTAAAGGACTGCATACGACATCGAGAGCACACAAATATCTCTGTAGATTCAGCACTTCGGCAACCGTATCCACAACAACAGCAATGCGAATACCATTTTTGAAACACCAGAAAGATAAAATTTTTATCAGTGTCGATTTGCCTGCCCCCACCATACCCACAATATTGACTACCTCGCGGATTGTAAGTGCCGTACATAACCGTACGGAAGAGTCTGCAATTTCTTTCAGGATATTTGACTTCCAAATCTCATAGCAGGGATCGCCGGGACAAATCTCCTCCATTTCCTTTGCGGCATCCAAGAGCTCATCCAGGGAGATTGCGATCGGCGCCCGACATTCTTTATCCAAAACGACCGGTAAAACACTCTGCGCACAGTCCCTGTCAAATTTGACCGAAACCGTATCTACTTCTCCATTTTTCAGATTCTGATATATATACCTGTATGTGCCTCTTTCCGCATATGAGAAAGAATCAGAACGCTCCAGATACTCCGGCCAAAAATATACCCATTCTTTTTTACGTTCTTCAAACGGATATGGATATGTATCCTCTCTTCTGGAAAAAGTCATAGCCATTCCGTTCTCCTCAAAAGAGAATGCCCGAACCGCATCATACTGGTTCTCCCGATACTCTCGCAAATCATCCTGCCAATATTTTTGAGAACGATAATACCCGAGCCTGTACCGCGCCCGCTGTAAAATATGCTCCATTTCCGTACACTCTGTTGTACCGATCAACTGATATTGAGTAAACAATAGATAGGCTTTTGCAGGATCAGCCTCCGGCTCACAGAGTGCGAGCAGATATAACACTGCCTCAATCGCCGCGAAACGAGAGAGCGGCATGGCATTGTCGATCATCTGAAATTGAGCCCAAAGCGGTGCGTACAGCATGTCCTTACTGTTTTTCTGCATGACAGGATGCCTCCTTTCGCGCGATTTCCGTTTTCATTGTCTTCAATGTCACACACTTTACATTCTCCTGATTTACCAATACCCGATTGATAATGGAAATATAATTTCGCTGGTTCACCATATACTCACCAGGAACAACAAAATATCCTCTTGCATATTCGCCCTCCGGGAAACCGTTGTCACTTTGAATTTTAGTGCGCAGTGCGATGGGGTTTCGATATGCTTTGACATCAATCTCCCAGATATCGCCGTCCGAAAAACGAATTTCCACATCATAACGATCCATCTGTGGCCACAAAACCCATTGGATTTTTTTCTTCTCACAGAATTTCGCAATATCCAGTTCCCATTTTCCGGGAGCAGCAAAATAGCGCATAATTCCTTTTTTCAAACGGTAGTAATCGCCAGCCGTAATATCCAGTTTCATTTTATCCGTAAGTTCCGGTATAGTATCCACACAATGTAATGAATGGCAACTGTATCCGTATTTTCCCTTAGTCATAGTCCAACCGCAGCCAGGACAGCGATAGCAATCCTCCGTAATTTCTTCATAGGCAAACTGAAAGGCGTCTCTGGCTGCCTGGTCATCTACCAGTTCAAGAGACATGATCCGCCTGTCATCCAACGAAATGATCGGATTTTCAATTATGTATCTTCTGATTCTGCAATACGTCTCCTGTTTCAAAACAATCATTTTCTCATAAAGAACACGCTCGTCAGTTCCCTCTAAGATATCACTGTCCTGCGTTTCTAAAAACTCATAACACTCAGAACTGGGTGTATATGTATTTTCGTTCCTTCTATAGGCAAAAGCCTCATAAGCATAAAAAGACTCTTCCTGGAGTTTTAGCTTTTCCATCATTTCCGAATCCCACTCACAAAACCAATCCGCAATTGGCTTAGTAATATAATGCGCAAGAAAGGACGACTCATCTGCGTAATCCATTGCCGCCTTTGTGCATCCCGCCTGGCAACTTGCCGATAAGAACATATTTATCCCGTGCTGCAGTGTTTTGCTATATGGATATCTTGTAGGTTCTTTTTGCAGGAACTGTTCTTTTTCTATCAGTCCCTTTGCAATCATAGCAAATGCCTTCCTCATAAATGCTGCATCCATATGGCCCCTCCTAAGCAATAAAATCCACGGTTCACGAATCTTTTATCGTCATTAACTAAAAATGACTCGCTTGAATTGTACAAGAGAGTCATTGAGAAATATGCTATCACTAAATATACACACTGCTGAACGCAGTTCTATATATTAAAACCATTTATTTCTTATTTTCTCATGTACATAGATATTGTAACCTCAGAGCACAGTGATTGTCAATAAGAAACTGGAATTTTTCTAAAATCTTTTTCATCTTTGAGGTTATATTCTGTGCAAAAGCATATTCCATTGCTACTTTTCAGACAACCCGCTAAATCATAATCAAAAAAGAGATAGTGTCTCCACTTTTTACATAAAGCTGACCCTATCTCCTTTACCAAAATCTCCCTTTTTCTCCGCCTACCCCTGCTCAAACTTCTCCCTTAGTTTCCCCAGCGCCTTCTTCTCGATCCGACTCACATACTCTCCTGTCAAGTTAGGGCTAAAAAATATCAGTGAATTGCTACCAAACTTATATTCATTATTTATAATTCTTCAACAGACAAATATGTAATCAAATCCTTATACAGACTTGGAAAATTCATATCCTCCATCACTTCTCTGAGTTCTTCTAAAAAGGTCTGCGCATTTCCACACTGCTGATGTGCCTTAAAATCTTTAATAATGCGTAACACTACCCGCCGCCGTGCCTTTACCAGCATCTCCCTGTTCAACCCTGTGTCCTCTATCGTAGTCTTGGCCCTCTGATTATCATCAATTACCTCATATTCGCCCGTCTGTAAATTCATGCACAGATACTCTTCAATATGATCCAAAGACGGATCTAAAATAGGATATTCAAAATTCCATTTCTGTTTCTTATAACTGGTGTTACAAATCTCACAACACCAGTGCAAATTATCCCACTCAAAAGAATACTTATGGAATTGAACCAGTGATTTAGGTTTCAAATGTTCAATTCTTCCATACGTACTGATTCCTATAATGGATTCACAGTAGCAGCAATGGCCTGTATACATCCTCTCCAATGCTTTCTTGACATCCTCCTGTCGATATCTCTCCTTATATTCCGCATCTACTTTAGAGTAAGAACCTTTATCTTCAATTTGTGCTAAAAGCTCTTTTGTCCACCGCTCTGCATATAGAGAAAGGCTCAAAGGCTTTTCCGTCCTTTCTACATATCTCATAAAGAATCCCTCAACATTTCATCTATAGAAAGATAAGCTGCTTCCTCCACACCTATATCATCCTGCGGAAGAATATTATTCAATTCCCTTATCAACAAATAATATCTTTCCAGTTCTTCTTCCGATATCGTATGGGCCAGCCTTTTTTTCGCCAGGGCAGTCAGATGATTTAACATTTCCACCGTTTCCGGATCACGGCTGCTGGAATCCATGCACTGCTCCAAAACGTCGTTGACTTGCCAGCCCTTTACCGTATATCCCTGGCTGACCTCAGATGGCATGTCTAAAAACTGATCTATCGGATTCAGCACTATCATATTTTCGTCCTTGCACGATGCCACGATAATTGGAGAGTGTGTAGTTGCAATGAACTGAACCCTTGGAAATGTTGTCTGCAAGGCTTTTATTACCTTCCACTGCCAATTAGGATGTAAATGCATATCTATCTCATCGATTAAAACGATCCCCGGTGTGGACAGTATTATCTGATCCAACAAATCCGGATTCAAAATCGCCATTCTATATGCTATATCCAGCACCATACCCAGCATCGTCCTAAAACCGGAGCTTAACAGTCTAAGCGGCAGACGTTCCGAGTCACAGACATACATCAGTTCCTCTGTCCGCTTATCATAAAATATCTGAATATCTTCTTTATCCATCATCACCTGCATGAATTGTGCAACAGCATGTTTTACAACTTCATATTCAACAATTTCTTTTCCCTGCTGCCAGGATATATGATCCATCTTTTTACACCAATTTGTGAGCATCTTTGTATTTGACGCTTCCTCCAGACAATCTGTATACCCAACTACTCTGGAAAAATCAGAAGAAAATGGATCTACCCATTTATCCTTTTTTTGATTGGAAATTCTGGAAAAACTCTGATAACTGATTACAGGGAGAATAGATTTGACATCAGCGACCATACTTTCCGCTTTTTTGCAAATCTCTCTTGGCTCAATTGTAGAACGGGAACTGCTTACACTTTTTTTCTGGCGTGTATAAAAATAGTTTTCACCATCAATTACCACATTTACATCTACCTTAACAGGAGTTTGATAAAGAATATTGCTGGAACCCGTTCCAAGAAGTTGCGTTTCACGGCGAATTTCCTCCTTGGAAAAATGGATCGTATCTACACCTTGAACGCCAGCCAAAAACCCCCCCAACGCTACAGCAATGGCCTCCAGAATGGATGTTTTTCCTGTTCCATTATTTCCAACAATTAAATTGACATGTTCAGAAAATGAAAAATCTGCCTTTTGGATTCCTTTAAAATTTTCAATGTGGATTTTGGACAAAAACATGCGGCAAATCCTCCTATACATATATCAATTACACAAAACATTGTTTTGACATCTGTTAGTAACCCTTTTTTATATTTTTTCTAAATAGTATAGCATTATTCATCTTCAACCACGATGTCACTGTCATCAAAAAGAGACAGTTGTTCCGACCCACTTGAAAGCTTTTCTTCTTTGCCTTTATATTTTATCAAATAGAACGGCAAAATTTCTCTGAATTGTTCCGGACACGGCAATGCCTTTAGTTCCGAAACCGTATGAGAAGATAGTGATAATCAAGGTCGAGGCTTTCATTATGATAGAGCACAATTTTTCTCTTATCAAAAATCTCATTTAATGTAGGCATAATTAAGCTCCATGCAGCTAAATATCAAAAAAGAAAGAACAAATAAAATATTATTAATATAAATTGATCCTTTGGATCTGCAAAGTAATTTATACGGTATTCTGCTATACAAATAAACTTCTGTCCAAGTTAAATTCAAACTAATTTGACTCAAACAATAATGCAACTAAACCCCTTTGCGCCTACAAAGACAATAGTTAAAATATATATACTTTTCTTTACAATTTAAAAATATTATAGTCAAAATTGTGATCAAAGTCAATACAGAACGTTGTTTGTTGTTCTCATGTAAGCACTTTTGTCATGATACAACTTTTAACCCGCATTCTTCTAAATAAAATATTGCACAGTAAAAGCAGTCTAATGCAACAACATGCTCTTTAAACTGCTTTTACAATTCATTGCTTAAATTTTCTTTTACAACAATGTCAAACTTTAATTATTCACCCCTGCTCAAACTTCTCCCGCAGTTTCCCCAGCGCCTTCTTCTCAATCCGGCTCACATACTCTCCTGTCAAGTTAGGGCTAAAAAATCTACTCCAATTTCACAATCTCAATTCGCTCCTCATCTGGATATATGTAAAGATTCATAATGTCCTGATCTTTATAGAAATACAGAACTCCACAAGCATTTCCTGTCTTTAGCCACTCTGTTTTCTTTTCTCGCTCTACAATAGGTCCTCTTCTTTTCGTACCCGCATAATCAGTAACCCGAATTTCACAATAATATGTACTTCCACAATACTCCACCCTCAAATCTAAATCATCGTCAGTAAAAAGGAGTTTGTATTTTATCCCTTTTTCTTTCAGTTTTTCTAATACCGCATATAAATCTTCTCCTGCCTTAGAGGTTCCACAACGAAACTCATCACTTTTTTCTTCTATTAAGGTACCATTTTTCAAATATGCTTTAATCTGCCAATCAATTTCAGAAAACCGAAGATCAGATGACTCATTTAACACTTTATATATTGTTTTTCTGATTTCCTCATTTTGCGCCTGCGTTTGACGCATTTTACGGTAATAGCGTGAATTCAACTTTAAATCATCAATAAACTGTTTCCCTTGTAATGTAACACCTTGCAGTTTATAATAATTTTCCGCTCCCAGCCTAAGTATATGCGGATGTTCTCCTTCGTAAATATCATCTTTGCACGGATTCAATATCATCTCTATATTCTGGTCACTTTTGGTTCTATTGCATTTACAGCAAGAGTAAACCAAATTATTATAACAGTCAACATTCCATTCTACATCTGATTTCCTGGATACGAAATGGTCTTTCTCAAATAGCTGTTCCCCCACCACATTATCCTTTTCCTGCATTCCACAATATGCACACTCGAAGTTAAAATCATTCCGAAGATACATTTTACATTTTTCAGAATTATAAGTGACCCAATGTCTTTTTCGTATATATGTCATTTATTCTTCCCTTTTTGTAGCTTTACTGATTTGCCGCAGTAATAGATTCAGTTCTTCATTTTTTTCATTCATAAGTGACAGTGCATCATTATCCTTTCGCAAAGCGCACGCTCGCCTTATTTTGGCTATCAATTCACTCATTTTTTTCGTGTCCTTTAGTTCTGCCTTATTCAGCTGATAATCATATTCTCCCAACTCATCCTTATAATTGTCCAGGGGATAATTTGTCAATAAAACTGCATAAATATTACTATCATGACTCCTTATTTCTCGTAACACCTCAATTCCATTGTAGTCAACCGAAACCTTTTCCAGTTCATGAT
Source organism: uncultured Acetatifactor sp. (assembly GCA_910583845.1). Classification (GTDB taxonomy): domain Bacteria; phylum Bacillota; class Clostridia; order Lachnospirales; family Lachnospiraceae; genus Acetatifactor. The sequence continues at coordinate 101,787 of CAJUAB010000002.1, read as the reverse complement.
CTATCAGTAAAAAGTCCACATTATTTTCGACCACAAAATCGTAAAACTCATCTAATGATTGCGGATATGAATCAATTCCTATCAATTTAATTCCAGGAAATAAGCTGAATCGTCCCTGCATCAAAGTGATATTTTTGGGTTCGTCCTCAATATACAATCCTGTCAAAGTCTGCATTAAGCGTCCTCCTTCATAAAATGAACAACAAATTTCGCCCCGCCTAGATCTTTTGATTCTTCTACATATACCTCACCACTATAACTTGCCACAATATCCTTTACAATATTCAAGCCCAGCCCAATTCCATCTTCTTTTGTAGTTTTAAATGGCTTAAATATTTCCTCACGTAGGTTTTCCGGCACCCCCAATCCGCTATCCTCAAAATAAAGATAAATATCTTCATCCCTCTGTTGAAAAATAATCTGTATCTTCTTTTTCTGTCTAGCCTTAATCTGCTCAAAGGCATTGGTAATCATATTAATAATAATGGATTCCAAATCAATCTGGCGCATCGTTCGACATATGCTGGCCTCTGTTATCAATTGCAAATCCACATGAAACGCCTCCAGCATACCCCGATACAGTCTGCAGATATTTCTCAGAACCTCGCCAAAATTTAAATCAGTATGAGGACTTCTCTTTTTCTTTTTCAAAAATTCCACAATCATCAGACTATATCCCGAAATTCTGCTAAAATCTGATTTTATATTTTCCGTTATGTCAACAAAATACGGATTTTCAATCATTGGAGCCATCTCCGTATAAAAAGATAACGTGTTATCTATTCTGGAGATAATGTCCTGCGTTTCATGTCCAAAATTGCCTGTTAAAATGCCAAGTGTAGCCAGATTTTTATACATGGACAGTTCCGTTTCCTGCATTTCCACATACTTTTCGTATGCGCTCTCTGTTTTTTCGTATTGCTCTTCTGTTTCCTTCTGCCTCTTCTCTTCTTTAGACTTCCACTGTTCCAATGAACTTGCTACAGTCTCATATGGCGCCCCTTTTTTTAATAGCTGCAGCGTTTCTTTAAATCGTTTTTCCTGAATATTTTTCTGCTTCTCTGCTATTTGCTTTTGTTTCTGCCTCTTCTCTTTTTCCTTTTCCAGTTCAGGCTTTGACTTTTCAAATTCTTCCCGCCTAATCTTCGAAATCACTTCGATGCAGGTGAGAACAAATTTTCTAAGATGTTCATATGCCTCGTTTTCAATAATTCCCTCTCTGTTTGTCGCATCGATCAGAAGTGGATTCGTCTCATCGGATATCTTAATCACACCTATAGTCTGATTATTGCCAACACGATATCCATGAGTATCGCTGACCTTAGATTTATCTAAGTTTAACCAGTCATTTTCAATATCCCCATATGGCTTTACTCGAAAATTGTCCCGATATATTTTTATTCCGGAATATAAATTCAAAATTTCTATTGCTAGCCGATAATTATATGTTTCATTAGTCATATGAACGGAATCACGTAAAAAATAATACAATTCAAATGATATATCTCCGCAAAGCAGGGGTAATTCATATTCCGTATTCTTTTCATCATTTTTGCCCGTTATATCCGAATACCTGATTTCAGACCTGGTTCCATTTGCATATATTTTAGCTGTCACCTTTGCATATTTTAAGTCCAAAATAGAGTTCACACTGATTTCTTCCGGAATATCGAATTGATTGGCTATCAAATCAATATGAAAGGGATCTTTTTCAATAAACTCAGGCGCTATAAGCAAGCGAAGTTCCTTCTGGAGCTTGTCAATATCTTTTTGTCTCCAGTTATCTCTCAAACCCTCCAAGACCATAACCAGACCTGTATGCACAGACAGTTCCTCCCTGCCTTCCATTGCATACATTTCTTTTAATATATTATATGTCTCCTCACCCTCCCTGTTATCTATCTCCTCCAGAGGATTGTAAATATTTTCCAGCTTTAGTTCCACTTTTTCCTGTTTCTTTAAAATCGGAATAATCTGGTTTTCAAAAAAATCCAAAAAAGCAGTATCATATGCCAGTTCATAATCACCGATTATCCCACCAACTTTTTCCCTCACATAACCCTGCTCAATTCCATCACTCAACTGCAGAGACAAATAATATTCCACCTGATTTGCTATATATTTTGCCGCTGAAGCATCATTCTTATTACGTAAAATCTGAACTCTCTGCTGTAATCCGGAAATCGATATTTCTTCATAAAGATTCCAATTCAAAAAAACCTTAAATGACTCCTCCTTAGCAAAAGAATAAATAACTGCACGCTCTGCCAATCGCTCTACCGAGAAACGACCAATTCCCTTTTTACCTGCCTTTTTCCTTCCTTTTAGTGTATATGGCAAACTCAATTTATTGCTTGTCCCAATTACCATCCAACGGTTTTCAAACTCATATTCCGTCATGCCACATCCTGTGTCCGCTACAATAATGCGGCTATTGGGGGTATTAGCATTTTCTATCATTATCCGCACACTTGGCGCATCCGCATCATAGGCATTTTTAACCAACTCTACCAGAGCTGTGACAAAGTCAGTGACCAGTTCACGGCCCAATTGCCCAATATGTCTGGAATTTGTTTTAAATTGTAGATTTTTCGCCATTAGACGTACCTCACAAAAACCTATATTGCTTAATATCATTAACGGAAACCCTATATGATGTCTCTGTTGTAGGAGTGCCTACCATTTTGACATATTGATAGAAATCCATGCTTTGCAGAATTCTTGCAGCATCATCTAAAGTATAGCATGAATCCTCTTTCTGTGTAATAAAATACCCCGCATATGGAACCGCATCTCTATCTCCCCAATATACCTTGACCTGTTTTGTTATTACCATTGGTAAAACCAGTTTCTCTTTCCATAACTCCTTAAGTGCCTGAGATCTGCCATATTCAAACCATTGTGCATTTTTGTCACTCTTTCTACTCTTCAGCCTCCTCTTAAATTGAGTCAAATATTGATATGCATATGGATACAACTGCTTAAATTCTCTTTCTCTATATTTTTCTATCTTCCTTTCTTCTCTTTTGTAGGGAAAAATTATATATTGTCTCTCTGCTTGCTTTTTCTTTTCACTTTTTGTACTTATCGCTTTCAAACAAATTGCCTTTTCCACTTTTTGTTTTTCTATGTAAAAGTAACATTCATCTTCTTTTGTAGGCTTAATCAAAAATGCTTCATTTAGCAATGTGGCCACACTGTTACAGACATTAAAATATTCATCAAACTGCTCTTGTCCATTAACCACCTTCTGAAAGACCCATTTCTTATCGTCCTCACATAGATGATTTTTTTGAATCATTATTTTTTTACCTGTTTTACTCACCTCATACAGTATCTTATCACTAACTTTTCCTCTTTTATAGAGAAGGAAAGCAACAGAGCAGGTAATGCCCGGAAAGACACTTTCTCCACTTAAGTCAACCACTCCTGTCATCCCATCAACTATAAAGTTCCGTAGCTCTCTCGCATATCTATTTCTAAAAATACTAAACGGTATTAAGTAAATCATCTTCCCATCAGGTTCTAATGCGTTGATACTGGCCTCAATAAAAGCATAACAATAATCAAATCTTCCTTTTTTGCACACCTCATAATGCTTTTTAAGATACCGCCTCTCTTCTTCTGTCATATCATGATATGTGATATAGGGAGGATTTCCAACAATAAATGATGCTTTGATTTCGCCAGTATTATAGGTTAAAAAATCCTGATTCCGTATATTCCACCGTACATTCTCTATTCCACTGGAACTACAGGTTCTGTCGAGATGTTCGATACATTTCTCCCGTTGTTCTCGATCGACTTCAAATCCTATGATATTTTGGGACAAGCCTTCTGCTATATACTCATTTGTTAATCCCTGTGTCCTTGCATCTTTAATATATCTTTTAACTATAGACACCAGTATGTTTCCCTGGCCACACGAGTTTTCCAGAACAGTTTTACCTACCAGATTTTTTACATATCCTATTCGATCCAACATATCTTCCACATATTTGTCAGGAGTGAAAATCTGATCATTCCTATTCTTTTTCGCCATGAGTCCAAACAGCCTTTCTGCATAGTTAAGTCACAAATTAGAGAATAGATCTTACCAAGTGCGATTTCTTGTCCATTGGCCTTTTTATTATATGCAACTTACGCCCAAAAAGCAATACAGATTTCCTATCCTTATCCGCCTCCTGACAAAAATGTCTGCCTGTATACTAATTAAGGCAAAATCTCTTTGCCACATACGGGACAATGGATTTTGCCTTATAGCTATGACACGTTTCCCCTGTATACTCACCCCTGTTCAAACTTCTCCCGCAGTTTATTAAGCGCCTTCTTCTCGATCCGGCTCACATAGCTCCGCGAGATCCCCAATCTCTCCCCGATCTCGCTCTGGGTCAGCTCCCGTCTCCCCCACAGACCATATCTGAGCAGCAGAATTTCCTTCTCCCGCTCTGTCAGTTCCTGTTGCATCAGCGCCATAAGCCTGCGGATATTCCCCTGATACTCCAGGGCTTCCACCACGTCCTGCTGTTCCTGCTCGATCACGTCCATCAGGTGAATTTCGTTTCCCTCTTTGTCCTGTCCGATGGGTTCATAAAGAGATACCTCTCTTGAAGTCTTTTTCTTACTGCGCAGCAACATCAAAAGTTCATTATCAATACACCTGCAGGCATATGTGGCCAGCCTGCCCTTTCCTGCGTCAAAAGTGTCTATGGCCTTGATCAGACCGATACAGCCGATAGAAATCATATCTTCCATATCTTCATCCACGTTCTGGTATTTTTTTGCCACATGGGCCACCAGGCGCAAATTGCGTTCTATGAGGGTGTCCTTGGCCGCCTGCGCCTGGTCGGCATCTCCTTCCCTGAGCAGGCGGACATAGTAAGCTTCTTCTCCGGAGGTCAAAGGCTTTTGAAAGGTCTTCAATCGTAGCCTCCACAGGATACTCTTACCTCTAGTCTATGTAATCAGGACATTTTTCGTGCCTTTCCCACTTTCTACTGTTTTCGTTCCTGCCTCCCTCACGCTGCGACATGTCATTGTCAAATCCACCCTGAATTGCCGCCCCATCCCTGCGCTTTCCACGCCTGTGCCAGTCATAGTGACATCCCATAATCTCCCGTCCCAGGGTAGAAAAAACGCAGGCAAAAAAACAGACGATATTTTCACATCCATAAAGCATCCGCCTGCCGCTGCCGGTCAATCTGGAAATCATGTAATCGGCGGCTCCAGAAAATCCGCCATCACCATATTGGCCACATCCAGCCCCCGCTCCGTCAGATACAGATATTTTTCTCCAGCCCTGTCCTGACAGGCCATCAGCCCTAAAGCAACATACCGGTCTATAACCTCACCGTACACCTCTTCCAGTCTCCGGTGAAAAATTTTGAAGAATGCCTCTGCGCATACCCCCTCTGTCAGACGCAGGCCCAGAAACATAAATTCTTCCATCTGCTCCGCCATGGACAGCAGGCTGGAGGACTCCCTCTGTCTCAGAGGGTCCTCCAGATAAGAGGCCAGTTCTCTCCCATTATGGAATCGGACATTGTCAATCAGCGATGCCGCGCCTATGCCAAAGCCCAGATAGTTTTCCCTGGTCCAATATCCCACATTATGCCGACATTCGCCTCCCACCTTCGCATAGTTGGAGATCTCATAGCGCCGATACCCGTACTCCTGCAAAACCCGCTCCGTCAGCCCATATAACGCCCGGTCCGTCTCCTCGTCAGGCAGTTTCAGTTCTCCGTCCTCATAGCGCCTGGCAAAATCCGTTCCCTCCTCCAGGATCAGGCTGTATGCGGAGATATGCTCCGGCCCGGGCACAAGCTCCGCCACCCTTCTCAGTGTGGTCTCATAGGAGGCAGGGGTCTGTCCCGGCAGGCCGCTCATCAGATCCACATTGATCCTGGAAAACCCTGCTGCCACCGCCCCCTCGTAGGCATCCAGAAACTGCCTCCAGGTATGAATCCTCCCCAGCTCTTTCAGTTCCTCATCCCAGGACGACTGCAGTCCCAGACTCAGACGGTTTATTCCCGCCTTATAATACCGCCTCAGAGCATCTCGGTCCGCCGTCCCCGGGTTGACCTCCATGGAAATCTCTGCCCCCGGCAGAACCCGGTAGCATTGACGCAGGATATCCATGATCTTCTCGATGTGTCCCGGCGCAAGCAGACTGGGCGTACCGCCCCCGATAAAGACTGTGGTCACCTCAAAACCCGCATACGCCTCCGACCGGCCCCGCATCTCCCGCTCCAGCGCCCCCACATATTGATCCTGCACTTCCCGCCCCGCCGGAGCGGACAGGAAATCACAATATCCGCATTTACGCATGCAAAAAGGAATATGAATATATATTTCCGTAACTTTCACCTTTGCCTCTGTTTCGCCATCCCCAGCAGACCTCATAAACCCTACATTAAAACGGATGCCGTCTGACATGCCTGTCCGGGCAGAGCGCTGTCAAAAGAATTTGTTTACATATCCACTGTGTTGTATCTCATCCGACTGCGTGTGAATGATTACAACACTTAAATAGGGGGATGGACAGTTTAACTCCTTCACAAGCAGAAAAAACTTCCGGCTCATGAACCGCCTTTAATCAACCCCAATTCTACTGCCATAGATGGATTCAATACCAGTACATCCGCTTTCCATATCTTTCTGTAACGTAACAGCCTTGTCTCAAGTTCCGCCTTAGGACCACCTAACCAGCTTTCTTCGGCCTCTGCGATCACAAGAACAAACCTGATTCTACTCCCCATATATGTCCGCTTTTTAACGATTTTTTCTCCCACACTGTCACTGTACCCATTGATCCCCAGCACAGTTGCAGAAAACATATTAATAGAATCGACAAATTTGTCCGCTATTTCACTATAATATTGCTCATACTTTTTCTGTTTATCCTGACTGTCGTTCTTATTGGCCACATTGGGGCAAGTCTTTTTAGCTTCTACAAACAAAACATTTTCATCCGCTGTCAAATAAATAAATTCTACTGTTTTGATTCCTTCCCCAGTCTTTTTGTGTATATCCGAATGCTCAATATGAAACAATTGCTCCTTTTCCAAATTATCAAATTTTACACCCGGCTCAATTATGGGTTCAGCCCTCATAATTTCACCCCTATCTCATCTCTGTAAATCTGTAAATACGTTTTGGTTATTGGATTATTCTCCAGCAAAGTAAACTGGTCACTGGTCTCACAGCATACGCCTCCCCCTTCGGGCTGAAAATAGAAGGAATAGTATGATACCAAATCCTCCTGTGCCTTTTTGATATCAATATACTTCGCCAAAAAGTAATTATGAGTGGACAAGAATATTTGTACGCCATTTCTGTATAGTTCCAACAACAATTCTGCCACTGTGGACAGATACGCAGGATTTACATTTGCCTCTGGCTCGTCCCAAAACAGAATGGAGCCTTTTTCCAGAGTACCATTCTTAGCCAGAAGCCACAAAAGGCCCATTTTTTTGATTCCCTCCGCAACAAGACTGAATTCCTGTTTCGAACTGCCCTTTTTTAAGTAAAATTCATCTTTGTCTCCGTCATAGACCACCTGACCGTCCGTCATTTTTTCTATTCTTTTTAACATTGCTGCTCTGGCTGTTGGATTTTTTCCCATCGTAATATCGATTTTTGCAGAGTTAATTATGTCGATATACGTATCATCAAATCTGACATTATCTACACTTGTGGCGGCGGCAAGCTTATAACTATGAGAGAGGATTTCTTTTGCGGGAATAAAGATACTGGAATTGTCCTTAAATTCCTTTTCCCACTTTTCCTTCCCTCTCACATCTGCCGCACTCTTTTTGGTCCTTTTATCAAAGGTAATCTCCAGATGCGCATCTGTCCTTCTATCATCTTCCGCCGCATGGACCCTGATCTTTGCAATGTGATTACCTTTTCGTCTATCCACAAGTCGTGAAATACGAAAGTCATCTGGCATCATGGTACGTACAATTTTCTGTCCGAAATCGGTATCCATACGGTTAGATCTGCAAGCCGAATATAATATTTTTAACATGTGCGTCTTTCCTGTAGCATTTTCCCCGATAAAGACATTGATTCCATTACAGAAATCTATTGCCACTTTTTCAAACACTGTTACATTTTCCATCTTTACACTTTTCAGTTTCATACGCCGTCCCCATACCGTCATTTCCGGTCATCCAGTTTCAACACGCTCATAAAGGCCTTCTGGGGAATCTCCACGCTGCCGATCTGGCGCATGCGCTTCTTTCCCTCCTTCTGCTTCTCCAATAGCTTTTTCTTCCGGGTAATGTCGCCGCCGTAGCACTTGGCCAGCACGTCCTTGCGCATGGCCTTGACGGTTTCCCTGGCAATGATCTTTCCCCCCACCGCCGCCTGAATGGGAATCTCAAACAGATGACGGGGGATCTCGTCCTTAAGTTTTTCGCACATCTTCCGGCCCCTCTCATAAGCGGAGTCACCGTGGACGATAAAGGAAAGCGCGTCCACTTCCTCGTGATTGATCAGGATGTCCAGCTTCACCAGGCTGGACTGCTCGTAGCCTTTCAGATCATAGTCAAAGGAAGCATAGCCCCGGGACCGGGACTTGAGCGCGTCAAAAAAGTCATAAATGATCTCATTCAGGGGCAGCTCGTATTTCAGCAGCGCCCGGGTCCCTTCTATATATTCCATGCCCAGATACCGCCCCCGCCTCTCCTGACAAAGTTCCATAATCGAACCTATAAACTCGCTGGTAACCATGATTTCCGCGTTGACGATGGGTTCCTCCATGTACTCAATCTCGGAGGGGTCCGGCAGATTGGAAGGATTGGTCAGTTCGACCACCTCCCCGTTGGTCCGGTGGACCTTGTAAATGACACTGGGGGCCGTGGTCACCAGATCCAGGTTGTACTCCCTCTCCAGCCGCTCCTGAATAATCTCCAGATGCAGCAGGCCCAAAAAGCCGCACCGAAAGCCAAAACCCAAAGCCACGGATGTCTCCGGCTCATAGTTCAGGGACGCGTCGTTCAGCTGTAATTTCTCCAGCGCATCCCGCAGGTCAGGATACTTGGCACCGTCCGCCGGATACATGCCGCAGTACACCATGGACTGCACCTTTTTATAGCCGGGCAGCGGCTCCGCGCAGGGATTGCGGTCGTCCGTGACCGTGTCTCCCACCGCCGTCTCCTTCAGGTTTTTGATGGAGGCGGTAATATAGCCTACCATACCGGCGGAAAGCTCCTCGCAGGGGATGAACTGCCCCGCGCCGAAATATCCCACCTCCACCACCTCCTGCCTGGCCCCGGTGGCCATCATGCGGATCACGGTGCCCTTTTTCACCGTGCCCTCCATGATACGGCAGAAGATAATGACTCCCTTGTAGGGATCGTACACCGAGTCAAAGATCAGCGCCTGCAAAGGATTCTCCGGATTGCCGCCGGGGGCCGGAATCCTGCGCACGATCTGCTCCAGCACCTCCTCAATACCGATCCCGTTTTTGGCGGAGATCAGCGGCGCGTCCTGGGCTTCCAGTCCGATCACATCCTCGATCTCCTCAATGACCCTCTGCGGTTCCGCGCTGGGCAGGTCGATCTTGTTGATCACCGGAAACACATCCAGATCATGATCCAGGGCCAGATACACATTGGCCAGGGTCTGGGCCTCAATCCCCTGGGCCGCGTCCACCACCAGTATAGCCCCGTCGCAGGCGGCCAGAGAACGGCTGACCTCATAATTGAAATCCACATGCCCCGGGGTGTCAATCAGGTTGAAGACATACTCCACGCCGTCCCTGGCTTTATAGATGGTGCGCACAGTCTGGGCCTTGATGGTGATGCCTCTCTCCCTCTCCAGTTCCATGTTGTCCAGCACCTGGGCCTGCATCTCCCGGCTGGTCAGAAGACCGGTGCTCTCAATGATCCGGTCCGCCAGTGTGGATTTGCCGTGATCGATATGGGCCACTATGCAAAAATTACGTATCCTGCTCTGCTCTATAGAACTCATCCGTATGTCCTCCCTGCCTGATATTACAAAATATTGAAATCCCGCATTTCCCTATTCTAGCAGAAAAACGCCGTGTACGCAAGGTTCTTCAAAGCAACTTATAGTACCATCCCTTTTCCTCGTCCACGCTTTTCAGATACTCCAGATCCTCCAGATACTGCCTGGATTGCCTGTCCGGATTGATCAGCGCCCTTGAACGTCTGACCATGAGTTCCAGCCTTCTCCAGAAGGCATTGTCCTCCCTGCCGCTGCACGAAATCGCTCTGCTCAGATCCTCGTTGACCTGCTCCCGGTCATACTGTTCCCTGTGCAGCTGCATATGCGCATAGGCCCGCGCCGCATATCCGATATAAGGGTGCCTTCCTTCCTTTATCAGATCATTCCCGTATACTTCCAGACCCTGATAATCAAATTCTCTGCAAAAACGAGCTATTTGATCCACCCCAAAGCCGCCCTTTGTCTCCACAAGATAGGCGAGGGTATCCAGCGATGTGTAGGGCCTGCGCACATTCTTTTCCGGATGCATGCAGGGAAATATGCCGTCCAGCTTAAAGTGCTGCGTCCTGGCCTTTTGGAGCCACGCATCCCACTCCGTTTGCTTTTCCAGCCGGGCCCCGGATAAATCCGCCTGCCACACCTCACAGTCCAGCAGTTCCACAGCCGCTACTTTTTCATACTTAAGCCCGGCTTCCTCGGCAAGCCTCACCAGGGCATAGCCCCATTCGTCAACCGCTATTCCGTACATCTCATACCAGCCCCGGATATAACGGACCCGGGCTAACAGGGCCTTTGTCAGTTCCTTGCCGTCCCCCTCCAGAATCGCATGGATGCCCCTGCTTATATGCCCCTCCTCGTCCCTGTCGGGAAACTGCTCTTTTGTGGCGTTTCCGCAGAGCAAATCATATGTATTTACGGATTGTTTGTTATAAGAATACGCAAAAAGCCGTGGAACCAGGTCCCCGGCCCCGGCAGCATATGCCCGGATCATGGAACTGTTGATTGCCGCCTCGCCATGCCGCTCATGATTGTAGAACGCGTTGCCGCCCAGCGGATATCCGCTCTCCAGCAGCCTGCACTCATAAAGGTCAGACAGCGCCGATCGATACCAGCCGGTCAGAATTTCTTCCGGACCTTCCCTGAGCCTGTCATATGCTTCCGCTTTCTTCTTTCTGTCATAATCATAGCGCAGGGAAGTCCTGCGTATCAGTGGGAAGGTCTTTTTGACCGGCTTTTCCTTTTCGCCGGGGGCGCGGTTTTCCAGCAGCATATCGCCGATCAGCAGGGGGCGCTGTCTGTTTTTAACACTCTGTATATATGCCTTTTTGCCGCTTTTATCCACGGCCACCGCCTCTCGGATCATCCGGGACAGATATTGCCGCTCCTCCTCCTTTGACTTTTCAAGGTCAATATTCTTGCAAAATGACCAGTACTGATCCAGTATCCGCAGCGGACGCTCCAGAAACTCTCCGGCTTTTTTGCAATCCTTTTCGTACACCAGATGAAAGAAATCCTCCAGGTCCTTTACAATCTGCCAGGCCAGCCTCTCATATTCGTCTCTTGGCTCAAAGTAGCTTTCCTCCACTGCAAGAATGTACTTTTCGTCCGGCTGGTATCCCGTAGCCGCCGCCTGATAGAAACGCTCCACGGTCTTCCCAAGGTGCCGGGACATGTCAAACCGTCTGTCCTTCGCAAGCCGCACATAGAGCTCATACTCCTGCTCCATGGCCTGCAACGCCACAATCATATATTTCCAGAAAAGCGTTTTTCCCGGAAACTCATTCCGTAAATCCATAACTGCCTCCTCCGTACAATATCGGCCTTTCCGCCCGCATCCCGTCACAGGCTCGTATCCTCCCATAACAGACGCGCATATCATGACAGATATCCTTCCCATTGCCCGTCCCCAAATATCTCTGCGGCCATCCCGCCATAAAATATGGGTTTTCACGTCAGACCATTCAGACATATAAGCCTGTGCGTATATAATATCAATATACCATCTTTGGCCCGGCTGATCAATCATCCAAAATACAAATCTACAGCCGGACCAGAAGATATGCCTTTCCTGTGCCAGCCACGGAGCCTGTCAAAAACTCATTCCCCGGACTGCAACGCGCGTCCCGGGAGAGGCCGTTTTCCGGCGCGCCCTAATTCTCCCCTCCCGTCAGAACCATATCCAACAAATGCGCTATGGGATCGCAGGCATTCATGGCCTCTTCCAGCGTATTGTTCTGGGCGCCCAGCTCAATCAGCAGAGTCCGCGGCCGCAGGTGCATATTGTAGCGATAGCCGTTTATGTAATTCCTTCGGGTAAGTCCGGGATAATATTCTTCCGCCTTGAGTTTCATCTGGAAAGAGAACGCCAGATTGTCCGACAGATTATCGTTTTGCAGATAACTGATGCTGCCGGTCCTTCGCGTCCAGCTGATACCATTGAAGAACATAAACCGGGCCGTGGGTCTCCCGTCCAGATCCATAACCAGATGCGTGTCATCTGCCACCGCGTCCCGGTGCAGGTCGATCACCACCTGGATCTGAGGATTTTCTTCCAGCAGGCGGGTTATCTCCGGCAGGGAACGGGAATAGGCGTCATCCCGTGTGGGAACATCATAAGTTCCCTCATGATGCAGCACCTGATACCCGTATCTCTGCTCCAGAATTTCCGCCAGATGCCCGCCCACCCCCATGATGGTGGTGCGCTGGTCTCCCTGTACGGAATCCACAAATCCCTCCTGAGAATGGGTGTGATAAATCAGAATCTGAGGCCCCGGGTCCTCTTTACTGATGGTCAGGTCCCTCTGGGTCAGCTTCTGCACATCCAGCAAATCCTTGCCGATGGTGGTGACGCTGTCCACCGCGTAAAACTGATTTCTGAGCGTTTCGTAATCCGTCAGCGCCGATAGGTCCACTGTCTGCTGAAGGATATGGGGCACAAACTCACGGCGGACCACTGCGCCGTCCTGATCCCCTGTCTCCTGAGGAATGGGGGGCACATTCTCCTGGAGCGGCTCTTCCGGAAGTGTCTGCGCGTCCCAGCCGTTTTCCTCCAGCAGGCTCTCCAGGTCAAGTACCGTCACTTCCTGTTCCCCCTGGTCCTCCAACCGGCCCTGGTTTTCCTGCCGCATCAGTTCCTCCAGAGAAAGCTCCCTTCCCTGCTGCCCCTCTTCCTCCGGAAATTCCGAACTCTGTCCCCCTTCCTGCCGCACAGCCACCTGCCCCGCCCGCGTCTGATAAAGATAACCCGGCATCCATTCCTCCAGAGGTTCCTCCTGCAGGATCATGCCGGCCTGCCCTGCTTCCTGCTCTGACAGTACTGGCAGCAGATTCCGGAGACTTCTCTCTCCGCCTGTCTGCAGCAGCCGGGAAAACAGGCCGCTCTCTCCTGTCTCTCCCTGTCCTTCCCCGCCTGCAAAAACCTGCCATACTAGCAGCAGGAAGCCGCATCCCACTATGACAGGAATGATTCTGTTTCTATTCCCGCGTCCGACAGACCTCACCTGCTTTCACCCGGTTCATCCTTATTACTATATGCGTGCCTGGCCCACGACATTCCTTGGCATATCTCCCGGCGCCTTTCAGCTCTGGCATTCCAGCGCCATATTGATTCCCTCCGACACGGTGTAACTGACCCTTTTTACCACTGCGTCAATATCTTTTCCCGTCATATACATATTGTTCAGCTCCGCGAACGCAGTGCGGTGCTGCCCCATATATTTCACCCTGTCAAATCCCTGTTCCGCCTCCATAATCCGTTCCAGCGCGTCTCCCACAATCGTGGCCGCGTCCACCACAGTGGGAACGCCGATGGCAATCACCGGCACCCCCAGGCTCTCCTGGGTCAGCGCGTTGCGGTGGTTTCCCACCCCCGATCCCGGCTGTATACCTGTGTTGGTAATCTGGATCGTCCGGTTCAGCCGCTTGGTACTTCGCGCTGCCAACGCGTCAATGACGATCAGCAGATCCGGTTTCGTCTGCGTCACTACGCCCCTGATAATCTCCGCCGTCTCCATACCCGTCTTGGCCATCACCCCGGGCTCGATACTGCTGATCAGATTCATCCTCTTTTTATTGTAAGCCGCCGAACCGTAAGCCTTCACAATATGTCTGGTGATGAACAGATTGTCCACCACCTGTGGGCCCAGCGCATCCGCCGTCACCTCCCGGTTGCCAAGCCCCACCACCAGAACGGAAAGCTCCTCCTCATCCTGCTCCATCATCTCCGCCAGTTCCCGGGACAGACATTCGGATATCTCCCTGTGATAATCCTCGTCAGGCTCCAGCATAGCCGGAGCCTCTATGGTAACATAAGTACCCACGGGCTTTCCCATAGCTTTGGCCGCATTCCTGGTATCAATCATCACCTTGGTGACTCGGATATCCTCCTGCTCCTGATAATACTCCTCCACCCGAACGCCCCTGAGTTCACTCTCGGCCTCCGTTATGCTTTCCCTGGCCTCCAGCGCCAGATCGGTCCTCACCTGAAACCCACTCATATGCACTCTCCTTTGCCCCAAACTGGTTAGCAGCATGTTCTCCTGAATTTTTGTCTCTTCTGATTTTTGGGCAAACCATGACCCTGATTACGGCAGGCACCGGCCGGATGCCATCCATGGCTTAACATCCGTGCCGGAAACCCGAATAATAACAGTTTTTGCGTTTTTTTCAGATTTATGTATTGACAAATATTCATTCTTTTACTAAAATACAAGAGTATGTTTACCTTAGTCCTCCGTGTCTGGCTAAGATAAACCAAATGACAAAACACAAACATTTCGTATTGGAGGTGTAATCTTGGCAAATATTAAATCCGCAAAGAAGAGAATTCTGGTAAACCGTACAAAAGCCGAAAGAAACAAGTCCATCCGCTCCAGCGTAAAGACCGCTATCAAGAAGGTGCTGGCCGCTGTGGAAGGTGGGGACAAGGCTGCCGCAGAGGCTGAATTGAAGGCTGCGACCAAGACCATTGAGATGGCAGCTTCCAAGGGCATTTATCATAAGAACAATGCCGCCAGAAAAGTATCCCGTCTGTGCAAAGCCGTAAACCAGATGGCATAGATCTTACTTACAATCCTTTATAGAATACCTTGAAAAAGGAGCATCCATACCGTCATGTGGATGCTCCTTTTGTATATCTCTCTCCGGCAGGCACAGCTGAAATCCCGCGCCCCGCTATCTGCGATGACTTCCGCCCCCATGGCTGTGACCGCCGCTGCTGACATGGGCGCCGCCACGGCCTCCGCCGCTGCCTCCCGAGGAGGATGAGCTGGTCTCTATCCTTCTCTGACTTACATGTTTTCGCACAAAATCATCCCTCTGCACATTCATCACCGGTTTGCCGCCCTCAATATAGGTGGTGGCTGTGGTGGTATTTTTCCCCTCTTTGCCGCGCAGATGTGTGCCTGTAAAGACACCCGCCGCAACGATGGGAACTATGAGCGTCAACATAAGGAACACACCGCCAAGCCCATCCTTTCTGCTCATCTCCTCTGCAATATAGATAATGCTTGCACTGTAAGCCCTGCAAGGATCGCTGTCAATATACTCATCCACACAGGACAGGGCGCGGTCGATCTCCCGGTCACCGAATCTGTCAAAAATTTTTCCACTGGTAGACAGATGCGTTCCTTCCTGATCCTCATACCAATTGTCCAGAATCAGCGCGCCATCGCCATAGGGGGCATCATAGCCGTAAAAATGATTGTCATAGAAATCATCGGCTATATCCTGCATATTGCGCTCCCAATCCGTAAAACGGTAACCGTAAGCCTCCTTGGCCTCACTGCCCGACACAGGCTGACGCATCGTCACTAAAACCAGGTCGCAGCCAATCATGGCCTCTTTTTGAGCAATCAGTTCCCGCAGTTCATCCTCCTGTGCGTCTGTCAGCACATCCGCGTAGTCGTAGACCCTCTCCGCAGGAGCCTGCGTATTGCGTCTTGCCCCCTCCGGGCCCGCCATATGCCGCGCGACGCCCGTCACAGCAGCCGCAACCGCCAAAACACCAAGAATCACAAACCAAAAGCGAAAAAAATGCAAATACTGTTTTCTGGCTTCCCTCTTAAATTCATTCTCCATCTCTGCGCTCTCCCCTCACATCATTATTACGCCGATCAGCGCGATAGCAGCTGTCAGGCAGGCCCACAGCGTCGCCCCGTAGGCCCATACCTTGGCTTTGGAGATGGGCGTGGTCCCGATTATTTTGCCGGTCTGTCCATTCACATAAAAAGGATATTCCTTCTCCTTATAGGTATAGCGGTAAACCCATACCGGCAGCAGGTCATATTCCGTATCGGGAGACGGAGCCGCAATATTCCTGTACGCAGGAGTCAGCGATGAATATCCCCGGATGCTCTGCTGCAGCATGGCGGCGGCACTGCTCTCCATCTTGGCATGTGCGCGATTCTCTATGATCTCCGCCCCCATATTATATTTCTCTCCCAGAAAGCCGGACATGTATTCCGGCCGGAAGTCAACCAGTTCCCCATAGTTATAAGGCTCCAGCAGATCCATAATCGAATCCGGCATCTTCACAGAGGCATCCGCCGGAATCCCCTGAAAGGCTATATTCATGTCCCGCACCACCTGATAATAGGAGGTTTCTGTATACTCGATATTCCCGGACACCCAGGTGCGGCGCTTTATCCCCTCCCCCTGAAACTGACAGCGGGTGTCATAATCATACATCCAAAACGGTATGTATTCTCCTGTTATGGTATTCAGCCGGGCCTCGGACAGAAAATCCGTGGGGGCAAATGTACACTTTTTGAATTTATCCCGGATCATCTCTTTGACTTTCTCCCTGCCAAACTTAAAGGGAATGATCCTTCCAGGGGCATAGGCCCCTTCAATCCGCTCGTCGAAAATGATATAGTTGTCACAATATGGGCATTGCAGGGCGGATGTATGCTCTGTACAGGCTACCTCTCCGCCGCAGTTCGGGCAAACCTGTATTCTGGCATGTTCATATTGCCGTTCTTCACTATTCTCGCTCTCGCAAAAAGGACAGTACATCATTTTTTTCTCAGGACTGTAGACAGAGTTCCCCCCACAGTTCTTACACTTGAATATCATGTTTACCTCTTTTCCGCATCAAACATGCGTCTGCAATTTTTCGGGCCTTCTTCCTCCCGAGAATCATGGGGGCGGCCCATCCGCTATATTGTACCAAAAAGTCATTCATTCCGCAATGTGCAAAATAGCTGTGAGCGTGAAGCCCGTAAGATTTCTCAAAAAGCACAATCCGACTATGTTGAGCACTAAAAATCTGACAGGATACTCCGATATTCATTATGGTAGAAAACAAGAGAATTTTCGCAGGAGGCGGACTCTCTTGTCATGAACAACAGAATCCATGTCCTGGGAGGACTCTGTTGTTCATGAATATTGCAGCCACGGATGGCACAGGGAAACCCGGCGCTGTCCGTGGCTCTGTTCATGTGTACAACAATGTGCCCCGCACGGCACTTTGCCCGTCTTTCGGGCACCATAAACGGCAGCTATCGTACCGCCTGACCTGTGTTATGCGAAAACATTGAGGAAATTGGAAAACATACGCAAATTACGGGAGGTATACAACCATGAGAATCAGTACAGCGACAGAATCCATCAGAAAAACATCCGCAACTGACACAAATACAAGAAGCAGACATTTTTCCAAAGTCAGCTCCGACTCCGCCAGGACAGGCAGCTTAAATTGGATGGCTTCCGGCGGCAATGCGCTCCAGCGCCTGGTGGAAGCCCAGGCCGAGGAATTAAAAAAGCAGCCGACAGCAGAAAACGTGGAAGACGAAGACGCTCCCCGCGACAGAAGCGAAGCCACCAAGGTATATGAGATGGCCTGTAAAGGCGGGAAGAATCCTCTCAGCACGATCCGGACCGTTCCCAAGGTGCCCTATGGCCATATGGCAAAAGACGGTGCCATCTCCTACAACGGAGTGGTATTTGTCTGCGACGAAAAAACAAACAGCATCTGTCTCGGAGATATGACAGACAAGAAGCAGGTCATCAATATCCCTCTTTCCGGCGGCGGGCATCTGAAAGTGAACCGGGCCAATATCGGCCAGCTGTCCAAAGCAATCGGGATGTTCTGCCCGGAGGATGTGAATCGGATTCTGAGCGCTATCCATCTGGATACAAAGTTACAGTCCATGCAGCACGAAGTGGAAGACCTGGAAGCAAGTGTGGGTGAAGAGATTGCTTCCGATGACAATGCAGCCAAAACGGATGATCATTAAGAAGCAGAAAAAGGACTGGTCTACTTGGCGAGAGGGTGACACCGCTTAGTGTCACCCTCCATTTATATTGATAAAGCAATTCCATGAAGGTCTGCGATTCACAGTACGCTTACAGCATAGCACAAGAAGGGAGGTTCCGTTCATACCAGGGACATCAAAAAGGGATATCAAAGGTTTACATTTCCTTCGATACCCCTTTTTTACTACACTATAAAACTATCGGATTTTGGAGAAAATTTATTTGTTATAATTCACGATCTTCCCAACTTTTATCGCATACTGCATTTGGAAGAGGCCAAATCATGGCTACTTAGCATCCTCCTATTTCTTTCCTCATCAACTACCACTACCGCTTTTCCATCTTTTATAGTATATGTTTGAAATCTATCGCCGCTCTCCTTGATCCAGTCCAGTGCTTGAAGTTCCTCTGGTGTAAATTCTTTGGATTCTGGTGGTAAGCTCATTTTAATTCACTCTCTCAATTTCATTATATTTATTAAAAAGCACTTTAAAGCCTCGGCACAAGAAGCTTCTTATCCGTTTCTGAAATTTTCATCGCCTCCATTGCCTGCTCTGCCGTCCACTTCATAGTTTCCATAAGGTTCTTAATTAAGCTGGCCTTTTCATCTAAAACCCTTTTCTCAGCCAAATCCTCAAATGCCTGGCACATAATTTCCAAACCTCCTTCCGTTTCTTTGAAATACTTTACCTGTCTTGCCAATACTGGATAGAACATATCGGCAGAACTCAAACATCTAAAGTCATGCATCAGCTTCCCGACTGGATCATTGTCATCCTTGTAGCTGCCATTCACATATATGATATGGGAACCATCGCCAAAATATGTGCCTGTCTCCTCAATCATCCGTTTGACATGGTACAAAGGACATCCTGCTCCCAAAACATCGCTTGCCGTTATGAATATCACATAAGAATCATGGATTTCCTTGAATTCCTGCCTCGCTTTCAGCATTTTCGTGTCAATCATGCTGCTGTGGAATCTTGCCCTGTGAACATCCGCCCCTGCCGATGCCCGCTGAACCTCAATGTCATAAACCTTATCTTCCTTATCCACCGCATAAATATCTATGGTAAGGGAACGGCCGTCTGGCAGCAGATTTTTATACTCCCTCTGAGCTACCACTTCCAGCACTTTTAGGTCATCCCGCTACAGGATCACATTCAGCAGCAGCTCCGTGGCTTCTGTGTTCCTGTCAAACACTAATGTCATAAGATCGTCATCAAGAAGGGATAACGTCTCTATTGCCTTTAATATTTCTTTTCGCTTTACATCTGTTTGATTCCCTGAATTCATCATGCCACCTTTCTTTTCACAAATTATCATACCATGGTTTCCCACTTTTTTCAATTGCATCTTCGCCGACTACACAATATGCTCCAGCATATCAGTAGCTACAGAGAAGATAAATATCCTTGTTAAAAGACATCAAAAAGGGATACCAAAGGATTACATTTCCTTTGATACCCCCTATTTTACTGCATTTCCTAACTATCAGATTTTTGAGAAAATCCTATTTGTTATAATTCACGATTTGCCCGAAATCCGGCTTCAGAGACGCGCCTCCCACCAGTCCGCCGTCGATATCAGGCTGCGCGAACAACTCGGGAGCGCTGGAAGCAGACACAGAACCACCATACTGGATACGGATGGCCGCCGCAGTCGCCTCGTCATAGATCTCGGCAATGCAGTCACGGATGGCCTTGCAAACCTCCTGCGCCTGCTCGGTGGTAGCCACCTTGCCTGTGCCGATGGCCCAGATAGGCTCATAAGCAATAACCGCCGTTGCCGCCTGCTCTGCCGTCACATGCAGAAACGCGATCTTGATCTGCTGGCGAATCCAGTCAATGGTAATTCCCTGCTCGCGCTGGGTCAGAGATTCACCACAGCAGATGATGGGGGTAATGCCATACTCAAAGGCTTTTAACACCTTTTTGTTCACCGTCTCATCCGTCTCGGCAAAGTACTCTCTTCTCTCGGAATGTCCAATGATCACATACTTTACGCCCACGTCCGTCAGCATACCCGGCGCAATCTCTCCCGTATAAGCGCCCTTGTCCTCAAAATACATGTTCTCCGCGCCGATCTGGATATTGGTGCCCTTGGACGCCTCCATGGCGGGGATGATGTCGATGGCAGGCACACAAAACACCACGTCCACCTCGTCATTGACCACCAGGGGCTTTAAGGTATTAACAAGTTCCACTGCCTGACTGGGAGTCATGTTCATCTTCCAGTTTCCGGCAATAATCTTCTTTCTGGCCATATTTTTTCCCTCGATTTCTTATTTTTAGTTCCGAAAATTCCGTTCCGCCTCTTATTTCCAGCGGGTCATGTTTCGCTCTATCTTTTCTGTGTAAGCATGTTTCAGCTCGTCGACCGTGATTCCATGCCGTTCCCCCTTCAGGCCTTGTCGTCAGCCGCCGCCACACCGGGAAGGGTCTTGCCCTCCAGAAACTCCAGGGAAGCGCCGCCGCCTGTGGAGATATGGCTCATCTTATCGCCAAATCCCAGTTGGTTTACCGCCGCCGCGGAATCGCCGCCGCCGATAATTGTGGTGGCATCCGTCTCAGCCAGAGCCTTGGCTACGGCGATGGTGCCTGCCGCCAGGGTAGGATTCTCAAACACGCCCATAGGACCGTTCCATACCACAGTCTTGGCGCTCTTTACCGCGTCCGCGTACATCGCGGCAGTCTTGGGACCGATATCACAGCCCTCTCTGTCCGCAGGCATATTCTCCACATCATATACCTCTGTCTCCACAGGAGCGTCAATGGGGTTGGGGAACTGGGTGATGGTTACGGAATCCACGGGAAGCAGCAGCTTCTTGCCCAGCTTCTCAGCCTTTTCCATCATCTCCTTGCAGTAGTCCAGTTTCTCGTTGTCCACCAGGGAATTGCCGATTTCATAGCCCTGGGCTTTCAGGAAGGTATAAGCCATGCCGCCGCCGATAATCAGAGTATCGCACTTCTCCAGCAGGTTGGAAATCACATTCAGCTTGTCAGCGACCTTGGCGCCGCCCAGTATGGCCACAAAAGGTCTCACCGGATTCTCCACCGCATTGCCCAGGAAATTGATTTCCTTCTGCATCAGATAACCCACCACATTGGAGCCGCCCTTGGCGGTAATACACTTGGTCACGCCCTCCACAGAGGCATGCGCCCTGTGGGAAGAGCCAAACGCGTCACATACATAGTCATCCGCCAGATCAGCCAGTTCCTGAGAGAACTGCTCGCCGTTCTTGGTCTCTTCCTTGCCGCGGAAACGGGTATTCTGCAGCAATACCACATCTCCCTCCTTCATGGCCTCCACCGCCGCGGTGGCAGCCTCGCCGGTCACATTATAGTCTGCGACGAACACTACCTCCTTACCCAGCTTCTCCGACAGTCTCTTCGCCACGGGAGCCAGGGATTCCTTCTCATTGGGGCCTTCCTTCACCTTGCCCAGATGGGAGCAGAGAATTACCTTGCCGCCGTCACTGATCAGCTTGTTAATGGTAGGCAGAGCCGCCACAATACGGGTTTCGTCAGTGATCTCCCCGTTTTTCAGAGGAACATTGAAATCACATCTGACCAGAACTCTTCTTCCCTTTACGTTGATATCATCAACGGATTTCTTATTTAAGCCCATTTTTTTGATCTCCTTACATCTTGATTTCCGATTACAATAATCCGTTTGCCTGTGTTGCCGCTTTATCATGCACTTGCGGCAAATTCGCCATAACCACTTCCGGATATAAGTCAAGGGTCCGGTCCAAGGACCGGACCCTTATAGGTCTTATTCATACCAGAACTTATGATACTTATGCCAGCTCGCTGAAATACTTGATGGTACGGACCATCTGAGAGGTGTAGCTGTTCTCATTGTCATACCAGGAAACAACCTGTACCAGAGAGTTGCCGTCCTCCATCTTGGAAACCATGGTCTGGGTAGCGTCGAAGATGGAACCGTAGGTGCTGCCGATCACATCGGAGGATACGATCTCGTCCTCATTGTAGCCAAAGGACTCGGTGGCAGCTGCCTTCATGGCCGCATTGATACCTTCCTTGGTAACCTCACCCTTTACAACGGCTACCAGAATGGTGGTGGAACCGGTGGGGGTGGGTACGCGCTGTGCGGAACCGATCAGCTTGCCGTTCAATTCAGGGATAACCAGGCCGATTGCCTTGGCGGCACCGGTGGAGTTGGGAACGATATTGCACGCGCCTGCGCGGCTTCTTCTCAGATCGCCCTTTCTCTGAGGACCGTCCAGAATCATCTGGTCGCCGGTATATGCGTGAACGGTGGTCATGATACCGCTCTGGATCGCTGCGAAATCATTCAGTGCCTTAGCCATGGGAGCCAGGCAGTTGGTGGTGCAGGAAGCGGCGGAGATAACGGTATCCTCGGGCTTCAAGGTGTTATGGTTTACATTGTATACGATGGTAGGAAGGTCATTGCCTGCGGGAGCAGAGATAACAACCTTGCGGGCACCGGCGGTGATGTGTGCGGAAGCCTTGTCCTTGGAGGTGTAGAAACCGGTACACTCCAGAACCACATCTACCTTCAACTCGCCCCAGGGGAGTTTGGAGGCGTCTGCCTCTTTGTAGATGGTGATGGTCTTGCCGTTTACAGTGATGTTGTCCTCACCGGCCACTACGCTGTCAGCATACTTGTACTTGCCCTGAGAAGAGTCATACTTGAGCAGATGTGCCAGCATCTTGGGGCTGGTCAGGTCGTTGATTGCCACAACCTCATAGCCCTCTGCGTCGAACATCTGCCTGAAAGCCAGACGACCAATACGGCCAAAACCATTAATTGCTACTCTTACTGCCATTTTAGTTTCCTCCTGAAAAATTTTTTATACTATTTTGACGAAGAACACTGCCGGCGGTCAACACTGTCTGACACCGGATTGTCAAAATTTTGTCAACACTGTTATTTTACCTAATTCCTGTCCAAAATTCAAGATGTAAATCAAAAATATTTGGTAAAACTGGTAATTTTTACAGTTTGTTAATATTTATCTCCCGTGCCCTCCCGCAATATCCTGTCATATTCGTCAAAGGAGATGTATTTTCCTCCCATACTCTCCAGATGGGGGGTGTGAAACTGACAATCAATCATCAGAAAACCGTTCTGCCGCAGCATCCTGGCCAGGGCGATCAACGCCGCCTTGGAACCGTTCTCCCTTTCCGAAAACATGCTCTCCCCGAAAAAGCACCGCCCGATGATCACCCCATACAGTCCTCCCGCCAGAACATCTTCCTCAAAGGCCTCCAGGCTCAGGGCATACCCCTCCCTGTTCAGCCTGCCGTATGCCTCCTCCATCTCGTCCGAAATCCAGGTGCCCTCCCCAAATTCCCGCTTGGTCCGGCACCGGTGCATGGTGTCCGCGAAATCCCGGTTTGCCTGGAATGTGTACGCATGCTTGCGGAAGTATTTACTCATGGAGCGGGAGACATGTATTTCCTCCGGTATGATGACGAACCGTCTCCTCGGACACCACCACAGGATCTCCTCCCCCGGTTCGTACCAGGGAAAAATCCCGTGGGTATAAGCCAGCAGAAGACGCTCCACACACAGATCTCCCCCGACGGCAAGCAGTCCGTTCTCGCAGGCCAGCGTGGGATCGGGGAAAGATATTTCATTGGGGTTTAAACGATATACCGGCATACGCTTTCTCCTTATCAGATTCATTTCTCTATAGCCGATTCCGGAATCCTGGCCACGGCAAACGCCCCTTTGTCGCAGGTGAGCAGGCATTTCCCGCCCTCTTTCAAGGAGCCGAACAATATCTCATCCACCAGAAGGGGCTTGATCTCTCCCTGGATCACGCGCTCAATTTCCCTGGCACCGAATTCCGCGCTGATTCCTTTCCTTCTGATCAGTTCTCCGGCCATATGGTCCGGGCACAGCTCTATGT
The DNA here is from genome assembly GCA_910583845.1 of uncultured Acetatifactor sp. Lineage (GTDB taxonomy): Bacteria > Bacillota > Clostridia > Lachnospirales > Lachnospiraceae > Acetatifactor. Next base: position 77,651 of record CAJUAB010000002.1, on the reverse strand, counting down.
TCCTGCGCAGAAGCATCTCCTTCAGTTCGCCCAGCTTCTTGTCCACGATCTGGCCGGCCATTCTCTCGTCCATACCGTTGAATACCACGGTTCTGGTCAGGCGGTTGCGGAACTCCGGCTGGAAGATGCGCCTGACTTCCTCCAGAATGGCCTCCGCCCCGGTACTTGTCCCCCCGAAACCGATGCCCGGCTTTCCAACGCGGCTGGCCCCCGCGTTGGAGGTCATGATCAGAATGACATTTCTGAAATCCGCCTTTCTGCCCTGGTTGTCGGTCAACGTGGCATAGTCCATCACCTGCAGCAGAATATTGTAGATATCCGGATGGGCCTTCTCGATTTCGTCCAGCAGCAGAACCGCGTGGGGATGTCTGCGGATCTCCTCTGTGAGAAGACCGCCCTCCTCATAGCCCACATAGCCTGCGGGCGCGCCAATCAGCTTTGCCACCGCGTGCTTTTCCCCGTATTCGCTCATGTCAAAGCGCACCAGAGAGATGCCCAGTTCCTTTGCCAGGCATCTGGCAATCTCTGTCTTTCCCACGCCGGTGGGACCCACAAAGAGAAGGCTGGCCAGGGGTTTGCCTTCCTCCAGAAGTCCGGCCTTTGAAAACTTCACCGCGTTGACCACCTGGGACACGGCCTCGTCCTGCCCGAATATGTGACTTTGCAGACGCTCCTTGAGCGTCGCGAGTACGGCGGTATCGTCACTCTCCACCGCCTGTCTGGGAACCCTGCATATTCTGGAGAGCAGCTCGTCGATCAGCTCCTTCCCCACGGACTGCCGCTCCCCTTCCAGAGGATGCAGTCTGCGGTAAGCCCCCGCCTCATCCATCAGATCCACTGCCTTATCCGGCAGAAAACGCTCGTTAATATACTTTGCGCTCATCTCCACCGCATACTCCAGTGTACCCTCCTCATAGACAACGCCGTGGAACCGTTCATACCCCGCTTTCAGCCCCTCCAGAATACGGACGCAGTCCATAGTGCCGGGTTCCTTGATATCAATATTCTGGAATCTTCGCACAAGACCTTTGCTCTTCTCAAAATGTTTTTTGTACTCCCCGTAGGTTGTGGCACCGATAAATCGCACCTGCCCCCTCTCCAGATAGGGTTTCAGCATATTGGAAATATCAAAGGCCCCGCCGCCCACCGCGCCCGCGCCCACAATATTGTGAATCTCATCGATATAAACGATGGGCTTGTCCTGACTGCAGATGCTGTCCATGACTTTTTTGAACCGCTTCTCAAAGTCCCCTCTGTACTGTGTGCCCGCCAGCAGACTCCCCAGATCCAGAGAATATATTTTCGCCCCTCTCAGAGGCTCCGGAACCCTGTCTTCCTCCAGCAGCCTCGCCAAACCATAGGTGATGGCGGTTTTTCCCACTCCCGGCTCTCCGATGTGGAGAGGATTGTTTTTCTCTTTGCGGCAGAGAATCTGCATGGTTCTCTCCAGTTCTTCCTCTCTGCCGATCAGGGGATTTTGCTGATCCGTAAGCTCGTTCAGACAGACGGCATACTGCTGCCAGTCCCCGTTCGGCCCTCTGCTGCCCCGCCGTCTTCCCTCCTGCTCCCATTCCTCCCCGTCCTCCGGTTCATCTCCTGCTGCCTCTTCTCCCGCCAGGCCGCCGCTTCCCGTGCCGTGCCCGTCTTCTCCTCCGCTTCCGCCGTTGTTTCTCCTGCCATGATCCGTATATACGCCGTCTTTCCAGGCAGAATCTTCGTAGAGGGCCGTCATCTCCCCAAGGAGCTCCGCCCGCTCCACTCCCTGCGTCAGCATATAATAGACGGCATAGCTTTCCTTCAGATCGTACAGGGCGCACACAATATGCGGAAGTTCCACCACATCTTTTCCGCTGTTCTGCGCCACTTCCCTGACGGTGTCCAGCACACTCAGCATATCCTGAGAAAGCTGCGGATCACTGTCTGCTTCCCCTCTGTTCTCCATATATTCTTCAAGATATGTTTTTAAATGATAGTCCAGTTCCCGGACATGACCGCCGCAGTTTTCAAACGCCCTGGCAAATACCCCATTCTGACAGATCACATACAGCAGAAGTTCCGGTACCACATATTCAAAATTTGCGTTCTTTGCCAAGGTCACTGTCCGGTCTACAATCTCCTCCACTTCCTCCGATACGCGCATATTCCCATCCTCTCCTACGTCTCTTCCATCGACAGCCGAAAGGGAAATCCCTCTTCTCTGGCCCTTGCCGTGGCGTTCTGAATCCTGGTGGCCGCTATGTCCCGGGGATAAGCACCCACCGCGGCGCTGCCGCTCTCATGCACCTTCATCATCAGATGAACGGCCTCTATCTCATCCTTGTGGAAAATATCCCGCAGGATATCCACCACAAAATCCATGGGCGTAAAATCGTCATTGTGCATAATGACCCGGTAATGCTTTGGCTCCCGTATGTCTATCCTGGTTCTCTCTCTTGTCTCTCCCTGTACTGCCATATCCTTTTCCCCTTCCATGTATCAGGCGTTTGCGAAACCCTCTTATCAGTCCGTCACTCGCGAAAAGAGTCCGCAGCCTGAATACTATTATACAGCCAGACGGCTCATTATTCAATTGGTAAGTTGCTTTTTGCGCCTGTCCAACCGGCTGCTGCCGCCGGATTCTCATTCCCGGCCATGTCGGGCAATCCCGCATGAAAAAACCACATTACAGACAGGACGAAATAATCCAGACAGATTTCCTTTGAAATATACATGAAAAGATGGTAAAATAATCTGAGCTTCAGAGCGTACCAACATGCTTGCGGCAAACGCAGGACTTTGGCCACTTGCGGACAGGGTTTCGCAAATGCCCAAAGGCACTTTTATCGAAAAGGAGACAGACTTATGCCCATTAAAGCAGACTGCCACTTACATTCCTCCCACTCCGGGGATTCGGACGCGCCCATGGAAGAGATGATCCTGGAGGGGATTCGCCGGGGACTTACCCATATGTGTTTTACCGAACACAATGATTTTGACTTCCCTGTGTCAGATGAGGCCCCCCAGGGCCTGTTCGAGCTGAACGCGGACGCTTACCTCTATGATCTGATTCGTCTGCGGGAAAAATACGAGGGACAAATCAGGCTCCTTTTTGGCGCGGAGCTTGGTCTGCAGCCCCATCTTACGCGGCGCAACGCCATCTTTGCCAAATCTCACGACTATGACTTCATCATCGGTTCCTGCCATGTCTGCGGGGGCCGTGATCCCTACTACCCTGCTTTCTATGAGGGGCGCAGCCAGGAGGAAGCATACCGGGAATATTTTCAGGAAGTGTACGACAACATCAAAAAGTTTGACAATTTTGATGTATGCGGCCATCTGGACTATGTTGTGCGCTATGGCCCGCAAAAAGATCAGGGCTATTGCTATGATTCCTACAGTGACCTCTTTGACAGAATACTGGATCTGCTGCTGGAAAAGGGCAAAGGCCTGGAAATCAATACCGGCGGCATAGAGGACGGCCTGGCGGACGTGCATCCCATCACCGGGATTGTGCGCCGTTATCGGCAAAAAGGGGGCGAGATCATCACCATCGGTTCCGACGCCCATGATCCCGCCCATATTGCCGCCGATTTCCACAGAGCCGAAGAGGTGCTGCGGGAATGCGGTTTTCGGTATTACACAATATTTGAGAAGCGCCAGCCGGAATTCAAGCGGTTCTAGTGTTCTATCCGGGCAGTGCGATTACTGCCTGGATAGAACACTGGGACACAGCACCACGATCCGGGCCGGAGTGGTCTGTGCCGGAATGCTCCTGGTAGAACTGGTGTATACCACCACCAGGTCATTGTTGGCAGGACTTCCCAGAAATCGCTGGTTATTGGTGGTGGTTATGTCCACGCTTCCATCCAGATTCAGCTGCAAGGTCATATCCTGATTGATCAGCGATCTGTTGTAATAGTCCACATCCACCATCTGCCCCGGCATCCGCGGCGTCACTACTGCTGCCCTGTACTGGGGCGGATAAATCAGCGGCACCGGTTCGTCCGTGCGATAATACATGGTCACTTCCATTCCCTCCCGCAGCATCACGTAATCCAGCACGAAAGTGGTGGGAGATACCGTGAAATTAACCAGATTCCCTTCCTGGTCCTCCAGACCCACGAACATCATGCAGCCGTCCGCCCGGCGGTTGCCGATGCGTGTGGGTTCCATGCTCACAATAGTCCCCTGCACACCCCGATAGCTTTTCTCTCTCCTTCGGTTTCTGTCAAATTGCATATCCATTCTTCTCTGCTCCTTGCCATATAATCCAACCCAGGTGATTGCAAAACGCTTTTTCTTATCCAATAAGGCATACGCAGCCTTGCCCGGTATCCCCGCCCCGGTATGCTTCTTCCCGGCAGCGGATCTGCCCGGGCATCCTGCTGTCTCTTTCATTGTATGCCATCCTGCCCGTCCATGTTACGGCTTTTTTCGTCCCTCCTGATAAGCACCTTACGTCTGCTGTGACAACCAATGCCAGGGGCAGATGACAGAAATGATTTTTCAGACAGGCTCCAGGATGGTCCCGCCTCCCAGCACATATTCTCCCTTATAAAACACCACCGCCTGTCCGGGGGCGGCGGACCGCACAGGGCTGTCAAAGCTGCACAGCACTTTCCCGTCCGTCTGCTTCTCAATGATGCAGGGAGCGCCACCGTGATTGTAGCGGATCTTTGCCACCACATTTTCCGGCCCTGTCAGGTCCTCCACCGCCATATAGTTCACCCGGTCGCAGAGCACCTGCCGGGTAAAGGTGTCCTCATTCTCCCCAAGGACCACCTGATTGCTCTCCGGCCTGATGGCCGTCACAAACATCCGGTGTCCCATGGCCAGCTCCAGCCCTTTGCGCTGCCCTATGGTATAATGGGTAATGCCCTTATGCCGCCCCAATACCTGCCCTTCCCCGCTGACAAAGTCCCCGGGAGGCGGCACCCGCTCTCCCGCCTCCCGGTCGATGAAAGCCGCATAGTCATGGTCGGGAATAAAGCAGATTTCCTGGCTGTCCGGCTTATGGGCCACAGGCAGCCCCTGCTGCCGGGCGATCTGCCGGATCTCCTCCTTGGCATACTCCCCTGCCGGCATCAGCGTATGCGCCAGCTGCTCCTGCGTAAGACTGTACAGGGCGTAGGTCTGATCCTTTTTTGCCGTGACAGAATTTCGGATGGCAAAGCGTCCGTTCCCCAGCCTGTCCACCCGGGCATAATGCCCGGTGGCAATATAGTCCGCTCCCAGTTCCAGGGCGCGCCGCAGCAGGGATTCCCATTTCACATAACGATTGCAGGCAATGCAGGGATTGGGCGTCCTCCCCCGGAGGTATTCTTCCACAAAATAATCCATGACCCTCTCCCGAAACTCCCTCCTGAAATTCATGACGTAATAGGGAATCCCCAGCGTCTCCGCCACCCGCCGGGCATCCTCCACCGCCGACAGGCCGCAGCACCCGTCCTGCGACTGCGCCTCTTCCTCCTGCCAGATCTGCATAGTGACGCCGATTACCTCATACCCCTGCTCCTGCAGCAAATAAGCCGCCACCGAGGAATCCACGCCCCCGGACATCCCCACAACCACTTTCCGCTTCATAATTACCTCTTTCCGTCCCCTTAATACGCCGGTTCCTCCTCCTGTTCGCCGATGTCGGACACGGGCCGCTCCAGTCCCTCAATGGTAATGCCATTTTTTTCCGCATAATCCCACAGGGCCGCATGGATGGCCTCCTCCGCCAGCAGCGAACAATGCACTTTCACCGGCGGAAGGCCGTCAAGAGCCTCCATCACCGCTTTGTTGGTGACCTGCATGGCCTCCCGGACAGTCTTTCCCTTCACCAGCTCCGTAGCCATGGAGCTGGTGGCCACCGCCGCGCCGCAGCCAAAGGTCTTGAATTTCACATCCCGGATGATCCCTTCCTCGTCTATATCCAGAAATATCCGCATAATATCACCGCATCGGGCATTGCCCACGGTGCCCACTCCGCTGGCATCCTCAATCTCCCCCACATTCCTGGGATTCTGAAAATGATCCATCACCTTTTCACTGTACATATCTGTCTCCTTTTTGAAGTCGCGGCGCTCCCTCCGAGCGTGTCTGATAAATGTGTACTGCCAGATGCGCGTCACAATCTGTGCATATTGGTACCGAATGATGCCGCGCAGCGGGCTGTGTACTGCGGTTTTATGAAATATCCGGAGAACAGGAACCGGCTGATTTCAGGAAGTCCTCATACAGCGGGGACATGGCCCGCAGCTTTCCCACAATCTCCCCGATGGCCTCCACCACTGTATCCATCTCCTCCCGGGTATTCTCCTCCGACAGAGTAAGCCGCAGAGAACCGTGGGCCATCTCATGGGACAGCCCCATGGAAAGCAGCACATGGGAGGGGTCCAGGGCCCCGGAGGTACAGGCAGAGCCGCTGGAGCCGCAGATTCCCTTCATATCCAGCATGATCAGCAGAGACTCCCCCTCAATGAATCGAAAACTGAAATTCACATTTCCGGGCAGTCTCCGGCTGCGGTCCCCGTTCAGTCGGCAATAGGGAATCTCCTTCTCGATCCGGGCGATGAGATAATCCCGCAGCTCTGTCTCCTTTTGCGTTTTCTCCGGCATCATCCGCACCGCCCGCTCTATGGCCTTGCCAAAACCAACGATGCCGGGAATATTCTCCGTCCCCGCCCGGCGTGACCGCTCCTGCGCGCCGCCGTGGATCAAGCTGCGCAGCTTCAGGCCGGAGCGGATATAGAGGCAGCCCACCCCCTTGGGACCGTTTATCTTGTGAGCGCTGGCGCTGAGCATATCAATATGCAGTTCGTCCACCCGGATGGGAAGCTGTCCGAAGGCCTGCACCGCGTCCGTATGGAACAAAATCCCTCTGTCGCGGGCAAGCTGTCCGATCTCTCTGACCGGCTGCAAGGTCCCCACCTCATTGTTGGCGAACATGACCGAAATCAATATGGTATCCGGCCTGATGGCCGCTTCCAGTTCCGCAAGATCCACAATTCCGTTTTCGTCCACTCCCACATAGGTCACCTCAAAACCCTGCTTTTCCAGATATTCACAGGTGTGCAGCACTGCGTGATGTTCGATCCGGGTGGTGACAATATGCTTTCCCTTCTCCCTGTAAGCCTCCGCCGTCGCTTTCAGAGCCCAGTTGTCCGCCTCTGAGCCGCCCGCGGTAAAATAGATTTCCTCCTGCCTGGCCCCCAGGTAATCCGCCAGCGTCCTCCTGGCCTGGTTCAGCGCCTTCTTGCTGGCACAGCCAAGGGAATAGATACTGCTGGCGTTGCCGTAATTCTCGCTGAAATATGGCAGCATGGCTTCCACCACCTCCGGCGCCGTTCTGGTGGTAGCCGCGTTGTCCAGATAAATCATAACCGGGTCCTCCTTACGGTTCAATCTACAGATCCCCCTGCCGCCTTCTGTCGACACTGCGGCGACCTGCTCCCGTTTTTTAATTCCTAGTAGTTTACTAAGATTTAACAATCCTAATATACCACCTTCAATCCGTTCTGTCAACTCCCCCTCTAAAATGCCTGCGAGGGGCATTTCTCTCATTTCTCTCAGACGCGTTCCACAAGTGTGCTTGCCTGAAACGGTTTGGCGACAAAAGAGTCCGCCCCAAGTGCCAGGGCTTTTTTCACGGTTTCCTCCGTGCGCAAAGCTGACAGCATGATCACCTTCTGTTCCGGATTATCCCGCTTTATGGCTTCCAGAACCTCCAGTCCGTTCATCCCTGGCATACGAATGTCCAGGATACACACATCCACAGCGCCGCCGCAGGCCTCCCCCCTTAATATCTCAAGCCCCTCATTCCCGCTCCTGGCCTGTAAGATCCTGTGCTGTCTGCTCAGAATATCCGTCACCATCATTCTCATAAAATCCGCGTCATCAATGATCAGCACCGATTTGGACGCCGGATCTGGCTTTGGCACATAGTCGAATATACTGTCGATCTGGCTCTGGTTCAATATTTTTCCCCCTGCCTCCTGTACAGATGCCACCGATGCCGGATAATCCGGCGTCTGTTTTCTGCCTTCCCTCTCCGCTGTCAGTCCCCCGTGCCTCAGAGATTCGTCCGCGGACACCGGCGGCCTTTCTGACGATTCCTGATTTTCCCGGCGTTTTGCGCACCCCAGAAGCTCATCCGCAGATACCCCCAAAACCTTTACAATTTCCGGTATCATAACGATATCCGGGTAGGAAACGCCCGTCTCCCAGCGCGATACAGCCTGGGGCGTCACCAGCAGCGCCGCCGCCAACTCCTCCTGCGTCATTTTCCTCAATGTTCTGTATTCCCTGATCACATTCCCGGTTTCCATTCATACAACCTCCTCTTTCCCGATTCCGCCTCTGCGGTTTCGCTTGATCGTATCTTTATTTTATCGGAAATCAGGAATCCTGTCACTCAATTCCTGATTGAGGATGATCGGCATGCATAGGAAACCAAGCCCGGTAATATAATTAGGGAAACCGCAATTATAAGAGGATTCTCATGTCATCCGCCTCGAAAGAAACCTCCCGATCTCATACCCGACACCCCCTGATCATGGGGACTGCCATACTGACGATTACCGGCCTGGTTACCCGGATTATCGGATTTTTCTACCGCATATACTTATCCCGCCTGTTCGGTGAGGAGGGTATGGGGATCTACCAGCTGCTTTCCCCCGTTCTGGCCCTGTCCTTCTCCCTGACCGCCGCAGGCTTTCAGACCGCCATCTCCAAGTTTGTGGCGGCCCAGGCCGGGCGTGAGAACACGGCCTTTCCCTCCCGCCGCCCCATGGCGATGGGACTGCTGCTGACAGTTCCTCTGTCCCTCGCCTGCACCGTGGTCCTTTTTCTGGAAAGCGACCCCATTGCTACATATTTGCTCCAGGAGCCCCGGACTGCCGCTATGATCCGTATATTGGCCCCTTCCATTCCTCTGAGCGCCATTCACGCCTGCATAAATGGCTATTTCTACGGCATCAAAAAAGCCGGCGTTCCCGCCGGCACACAGTTGTTTGAACAATGCTGCCGGGTGGCCTGCGTCTATCTGGTCTCCGCCCGCATACTGGCCCAGGGGCAAAGCCCCTCCATCAATGTAGCGGTGCTGGGCCTCACCATCGGGGAGGGCTGCTCCATGCTGGCAGCCCTGCTGGCGGCATGGGTTCATTTTTCCCGACCCGGATGCGGCTTTCCCCGGGCGGCGGGACATCTGCGGTCCCGTATGGCTGACACTCCGGCCCGCCCGCCCGCGTCTCCCCAGCCCTCATCCGTTCCCGGCTATGGACAGCTGCTGGGGATGGTCATTCCCCTGACCGCCAACCGGATCGTGTTAAACCTCTTGCAGAGTGTGGAATCTGTGTCCATTCCCGCCGGGCTGCGCAGCTATGGCTATGACACGGCCACCGCCCTCAGCGTGTACGGCGTACTGACGGGCATGTCCTTCCCCATGATCTTTTTCCCCAATGCCCTCACCGGTTCCGTGTCCGTCATGCTGCTGCCCATGATCTCCGAGAGCTACGCAAGAGGGGATGACGAGGGCATCCGCCGGGCCATCCTTCGCACGGTAAAGTACTGCTTCTTTCTGGGTTTTATCTGCATGGGCTTTTTCCTGCTCACCGGAAAAATTCTGGGGGAAGGGCTTTACAAAAGCCCCCTGGCGGGACACTTTATCCGCACCTTGAGCCTGATCTGCCCTTTCCTCTATCTGGACACCACCCTGTCCAGCATCTTGCAGGGACTGGGAATGGCGGGACGCCTTTTCCTCATCAATGTGACCTCCCTTCTGGTACGGCTCCTGTTCATCTTACTGGCCGTGCCCCATATGGGCATCCAGGGCTATCTGTACGGGCTTCTGGCAAGTCAGATTCTGCAATGCGTCCTCTATCTGGCCTGCCTGTGGCATCGCGCCCTGCGCCGCTTGGGATAAGCCCGCTTCCGTCAGGAAACTCTCATAAAACCCTTGCCATATTTTCAGCAATATACTATAATGGGTACTGCTTTAAAAGGCATCGCAGATGCCCTTACCTGCATATTCCCGGGAAGCGCACGGATCAGTCTCCGGTGTTTCTATCGGTCAGATGACAATGGAATCCCGCGCCATGGGAATATATACCACCATAAACAGAAAGGTCTGAAAATACAATGAGTTTCAAATTTATCGAAAAGCTCCCTACCCCCGATGAGATCCGCACACAGTATCCCCTGCCCCAGGCCCTGGCACAGCGCAAGGCGGAACGTGACCGGGAGATCAGAGAAGTGCTCACCGGCAAAAGCGGCAAGCTGCTGGTGATCATCGGCCCCTGCTCCGCCGACAATGAAGATTCCGTATGTGATTACGTAAGTCGTCTGGCGAAGCTGAATGACCGGGTGTCCGATCAGCTGATCCTGATTCCCCGGATTTATACCAACAAGCCCCGCACCACCGGGGAGGGCTACAAGGGGATTATACACCAGCCCGATCCCCGGAAACAGGAAGACTTTCTGGCGGGGCTCATCGCCATGCGGAAAATGCACATCCGCGCGGTGGAGGAAACCGGCCTGACTGCGGCGGACGAAATGCTCTATCCCGAAAACTGGGGGTATGTATCCGATATCCTGTCTTATGTAGCCATTGGCGCCCGCTCCGTGGAAGACCAGCAGCACCGTCTGACCGTCAGCGGCTTTGATGTGCCCGCCGGCATGAAGAACCCCACCAGCGGCGATTTCTCCGTGATGCTCAACTCCGTGTACGCGGCCCAGCATCCCCACTCCTTTATCTATCGGGGATGGTCCGTACAGACCGATGGCAATGACCTGGCCCACACGGTGCTGCGGGGGGCCACCAGCAAGCATGGCAACAATATCCCCAATTATCATTATGAAGATTTGAACCGCCTGTTGGAAATGTACAACAAAATGGAACTGAAAAATCCCGCCTGCATTATTGATTCCAATCATTCCAACTCCAACAAGCAGTTCTCCCAGCAGATCCGTATTGTCAAGGAAGTCATGCACAGCCGCAGACTGAATACCGACATCCACAGGCTGGTCAAGGGCGTCATGGTGGAGAGTTACATTGAGGAGGACTGCCAGAAAGTGGGCGGCGGCGTCTACGGCAAGTCCATCACCGATCCCTGTCTGGGATGGGCGGACACGGAAAGACTGATCCTTGATCTGGCGGAATATAAGTAAAATATGCCTCCCCGTTTTACCCTCTGGGGTGGATTCTGCCATATTCTTCTCTGACTTTATTGTGATGCGCCGCCGCATAAATCTGTGTGGCGGCCAGATCCGTATGTCCCATCATCTCCTGCACACTCTGCAAATCCGCACCGTTCTCAATCAGATGCGCCGCGAAGGCATGCCGCAGACTGTGGGGATTCACCTCCTTCTGTATCCCGGCCTGTTTCCCATATTTGCACACCAGCTTCCACACCCCCTGGCGGCTCATGGCGCTGCCATTATAATTCAGGAACAGAATCGGAGAGCAAACATCCGCAAGCAGCCGCTCCCGCCCCCTGTCCATATACTGCAGCAGCGCCGCCCGGGCGCTGTTTCCAAAGGGTATGACGCGCTCTCTGCCGTTCTCGCCGCAGTGGAGAAAGCCCAGCCTGAGATTCAGGTCTGAGACTTTGAGCGCCACCAGTTCCGACACTTTGATGCCTGTGGCATACATCAGTTCCAGAATGGCCCGGTCCCGCATCCGCACCGGTTTGTCCCCCGATGGCTGTTCCACCAAAATCCTGATCTCCTCTACCGTCAGGACCTCCGGCATCACCCGCCGCTGTCTGGGCGGCCGCAAATGCCCGGTAATGTCCTCCTTCACCAGATATCTTTTTGCCAGATAACGGTACAGCCCCCGGACGGAGGTCATATGACGGGAAACAGTGGATGCTCTTTGCCGCTGTATCAGCGCGTCAAAATACGCCTCCAGGTGGACGGCTTTCACATCTCCGAAATCCCTGATCCCATACCCTGTCTCCAAATATTTTTTCAGCTGCCCCAGATCCCGCCGGTAGGAAAGTACCGTGCTGCCTGCAAGTCCCCCCGACTGTTGCAGATATGTAATAAATTGCTCTATTTGCTCTTCCATACACCCGTCCTTCTTCCGTAACCTTCCCCGGAGCGTATTGAAAAAATGCCCCGGTTCTGCCTGGATTCCTATGATTAGCATAGCAACAAATATTTGCGGAATCAAGCCCCATTTGACCGACTAGAAAAACTTTACTGCCAGTCGCAGCAGATAAGGATTCACATAAGCCTCCAGCCAGCAGCCAGCAGCCAGCGCAAAAAGCAGCAGCCCGGCCTGGGCTGACAGATGCACTCCCATCCGTTTCAGCCCCGCCAGTCCTTCATTTCCATTCAGGTAATAGAGACGCCTGCAAGTCCGTTCCCCCAAAGCGAGCAGGAGCGCCCACACCGGAACGTAGACCAACATCTGAGGCAGCATACCCGCAACCAGCAGAAGTATCCCCTTGACCCCATATCCGCTCAGAAACATGGTAAGTAAGAGCCCCAGAGACAGCCCATAGCGAAAGGCATAAAACCACACCGCCGCCACTCCCAGAAATGTAGTGGAGAGAAGCGTGAGTAATATCGCCTCCCCCAGCCTCTGACCCAGCAGACGCAAAAAAAGTGATTTGCTGTCGATCACGGCGTGGCGCACCTGTAGCAGAGCATTCTCCCCCAGCAGCTCCGTTCCCGACAACAATTCACTTTTTACCAGATTGGCGAGCAGTATGCCGCCGCATATACCTACAATAAATAGAAGTACCTGTTTGTTCGCAAGCCTCAATTTTTTTCTTCCCGCATACATAAGATTGGACACTCTATTGTATGCGCCGGAATATGCTTACATGCCTAATAGTTTTTCCACGCTGACCAGCTTCACGCACAGCACGAAAAGATCCGTAGCCTGGGCCATCTCCTCCGGCGTAGGGAAGGAAGGGGCAATACGGATATTGCTGTCCATAGGGTCCTTGCCATACGGGAAGGTGGCTCCGGCCCCCGTGAGAGTAACTCCGGCTTCCTTACACTTGGCGACAATCGCTTTGGCGCAGCCCTCCATGGCATCAAAGGAGATGAAATAACCGCCGTTGGGATTGGTCCAGCTGCCGATTTGCAGTCCGTCCAGTTCCCGCTCAAGCACCTGCTGCACCGCCTCAAACTTGGGCCGCATAATATTGGCATGTCTTCGCATATGAGCCTTGATTCCGTCAAAATTCTTAAAATAACGCACATGCCTTAACTGATTGATCTTGTCGTAGCCGATGGTCTGGATGGTCATGGACTTCTTGATAAAGTCCAGATTATCTCTGGAAGCCGCAATGGCCGCCACTCCCGCGCCGGAAAAACTGATCTTGGAAGTGGACGCGAACTCATATACCATATCCGGATTTCCCGCCTTCTCACATTCTGTCAGAATCTCCAGAATCTCATCCTGTCTGTCCTCGTAGAGATGATGCACCGAATAAGCATTGTCCCAGAAAATCCTGAAATCCTTTGCCGCGGGCTTAAGCGCCGCAAATCTTCTGACCGTCTCATCGGAATAACTGTAACCCTGGGGATTGGAGTACTTGGGAACACACCAGATTCCCTTGATGCTCTCGTCCTCCGCCACCAGCTTCTCCACCATATCCATATCCGGCCCCTGGGGCGTCATAGGCACATTGATCATCTCTATGCCAAAATGCTCTGTGATGGCAAAATGCCTGTCATATCCGGGCACCGGGCACAAAAACTTCACACGGTCCAGCTTACACCAGGGAGTACTGCCCATTACGCCGTGCGTCATGGAGCGGGACACTGTGTCATACATAATGGTCAGGCTGGCATTGCCGCACACAATCACATGATCCGCAGATACCCCCATGATATCCGCCATCATATGTTTGGCCTCCACTATGCCGTCCAGTACACCATAGTTACGGACATCCACCTTATCTATATTTCTCATATCGCTATAGGCATTGAGCACATCAAATATATCCATTCCCATATCCAGCTGTATCACACTGGGTTTGCCTCTGGACATATCCAGCTTTAATCCCTTTTCCTTCGCGTCCGCATATTCTTTGGACAGCTGTGCGTGTAACTGCCGCAATTCCTCCCTGCTTAGATCCTTATAAACCTTTTTCTCCATGATCTTCAACCTGACCTTTCCTCTTTTACTCACAAACGCCCGGATTTTCCTTCCTGTCCGACACATGCCGCACGATTATACGACAAGCATCGGGCAGGAATCAGAAAAATGCAGCGCCCGTCAGTATATGATTCCGGAGCGCCGCCACATATCGCGCACTGATTGGATAATTGTATACAATCATACATCCCGTATATATTACTACAAATCCACCTGATGCACAAGAGCCTTTTTGAACAAAAAAAAGAGCCCCATAAGCGGAACTCTTTTCAACTTGTCCAATTTTAGTCACTGGTTTCATTACTTCGCGTAATCAATTACACGAGATTCACGGATCACATTGACTTTGATCTGTCCGGGATACTCCAGCTCCGCCTCAATCTGCTTAGAGATATCACGGGCCAGCAATACCATGTCAGCGTCTGTAATCTGCTCCGGTACTACCATCACACGGACTTCACGACCTGCCTGAATAGCAAAAGATTTGTCTACTCCCTTGAAATTGTTGGTTATTTCTTCTAACTGTTTTAATCTGCTAGTATAGGTTTCCAAAGTCTCCCTTCTAGCCCCCGGCCTTGCAGCAGAGATTGTATCCGCAGCCTGTACAATACATGCAATCAGGGAAGTGGCCTCCACATCGCCATGATGGGATTCCACGGCATTGATAACGGTAGCGTTCTCTTTGTATTTTCTACAAAGCTCCACTCCCAGCTGAATGTGAGAACCCTCCATCTCATGATCCACCGCCTTGCCGATATCATGCAGCAGACCCGCCCGTTTGGCCAGCCTCACATCCAGTCCCATCTCGGCGGCGAGCAGCCCTGACAGCTGTGCGACCTCAATGGAATGTTTTAACGCGTTCTGACCATAACTGGTCCTGAACTTCATTCTGCCCAGAAGTTTGATGAGTTCCGGATGAATGCCATGCACACCCACTTCCAGCGTGGCTGCTTCACCTTCCTCCTTGATCATCACTTCCACTTCTCTCTGCGCTTTTTCCACCATCTCTTCGATTCTGGCGGGATGTATGCGTCCGTCGACAATCAGTTTTTCCAGGGCGATTCTCGCCACCTCGCGGCGGATCGGATCGAAACCGGAAAGAATGACTGCCTCCGGTGTATCGTCAATAATCAGATCCACACCGGTCATGGTCTCCAGGGTACGGATATTGCGTCCCTCTCGTCCAATGATACGTCCTTTCATCTCATCGTTAGGAAGCTGTACTACAGAAATCGTGGTTTCAGAGACATGGTCTGCAGCACATCTCTGAATCGCAGATACCACATATTCCTTCGCTTTCTTGTCTGCTTCTTCTTTGGCGCGACTCTCCATATCCTTGATCATCACAGCCGTTTCATGCTTTACTTCGTCTTCAACAATTTTCAACAAGTAGTCTTTTGCCTGTTCAGAGGTTAATCCGGAAATTCTTTCCAGTTCCTGTACTCTCTGCTCGTTCAGTTTGGAAACTTCTTCCTTGAGTCTGTTCAGGGAATCTTCACGGGCAGTCAAGCTGGCTTCACGCTTTTCGATGGCATCAGCTTTCTTATCAATGTTTTCCTCTTTCTGCTGAACCCTGCGCTCATAACGCTGCGCTTCCGCTCTGCGCTCCTTGATCTCCTTGTCCAGTTCATTCTTGGTACGAATGGACTCTTCCTTGACTTCAAGCAGCGACTCGCGTTTCTTGGTTTCCGCAGTCTTGAGGGCCTCATCAATAATCTCTCTGGCCTTGTCCTCCGCGTTGCCGATGGTCGTCGCCGCTACCTTCTTCTGATAGGCAGTAGTGGCATACGCCGTGATCACCGCAGTCACAAGGATACAGATTACCGCTGTAACAGCACAACCGATCAAAACACTTGGTCCCATTACAGGAGCACCTCCTTATTAAATTTTCATTGTACAAATATCTAATATAGAATGTATGTACTGCTCACATTCTAACAGGCAATCTACAACATATAAATTCTAAACCGAAACGGTCGTTATGTCAAGAAGAAATTTCACTTTATCCGTCAAACCGTCTATGGCATTTCCCATTCCATCTGCAATGCTTTTCTGATTACATCCGTTGAAAAGCCTTTGCAGGCCAGGAAATTGTACAGACGCCGCTGCTGTCTGCGGTCACAGTTGTCCTTGTCGTAGTGCTTTTTTTCCAGGAGGGCGCAGGCCATCTGAAGTTCGTCCTGTCCGCCGTCCTGCTGCTGCCAGGCAAAGACGGCCTGCTCTATATCGGACCTGGAGACCCCTCTCTGCTGCAGGTCCTGCTCCATCCGGCGCAGGGACTTCCTGCCCGCGAAAGCGGTCAGGTAATCCCCCGCATAGCGCAGATCGTCAATATAGCGGAAGGACTTCACATACTCTATCGCCTGATCGGCCACCGGCTCGGGGTAGCCCCCTCCCAGCAGCTTGTCGCGAAGCTGTTTTTCCGTATAATCCCGAATCTGCAACAGATTCATGGCCCGCAGTTTTGCCCTGTGGGGCAGGAGCTGCTCAAGAATCTTCGCGCAAGTCTCCTGCGGCAGCTCCTCCCCCTCCACAACGCCGTATTGGCGCAGTTCTCCCTTATACAGCACAAAGCTGAAATCATGGTCTGTGTGTATCCGGCTCTGTTTTCTGGATATGTCTTCTATCTCTGTCACGAACATGGATTATCAACTTTCCTTCTTTGATGTACTGCCCCTTTTGGGCGCTGCCTCTTCCTTCTTGGGAGCCTCTTCCTTCTCCGGGCCATTGTCTTTCTTTGCCGCGGCACCGGCGGTTATACTGCCGCCCAGTCCGAAATGCTCCCGCACTCTGTTTTCAATCTCCTGGCATATCGCCGGATTGTCCCGCAGAAACTGTTTGGCATTCTCGCGGCCCTGGCCGATTTTATCTCCGTTGTAGGCATACCATGCGCCGGACTTGTTCACAATGTCCACGCTGGCCGCCAGGTCCAGAATGTCCCCGGCTATGGAGATCCCTTCCCCGAACATAATGTCAAACTCCGCCTCCTTGAAAGGAGGGGCAATCTTGTTCTTCACCACTTTGACCCGGGTGTGGTTGCCGATGATCTCCCCGCCCTGTTTCAGTGATTCCACCCGCCGCACATCCATGCGCACGGATGAATAGAATTTCAGAGCGCGGCCGCCGGTGGTAGTCTCCGGATTGCCGAACATCACGCCCACTTTCTCGCGCAGCTGATTGATAAATATCACGGTGCAGTTGGATTTGCTGATCACCGCCGTCAGCTTCCGCAGGGCCTGGGACATCAGACGGGCCTGCAGACCCACATGGGAATCCCCCATCTCTCCGTCAATCTCCGCCTTGGGCACCAGCGCCGCCACGGAGTCCACCACTACAATATCGATGGCGCCGGAACGCACCATGGTCTCCGTGATCTCCAGGGCCTGCTCTCCGTTATCAGGCTGTGAAATATACAGATTATCTATATCCACGCCGATATTCTTGGCATAGACCGGGTCCAGAGCATGCTCCGCGTCTATGAACCCCGCAATACCGCCCCTTTTCTGCACCTCCGCAATCATGTGCAGGGTGACAGTGGTCTTACCACTGGACTCGGGTCCGTAAATCTCCACAATTCTCCCTTTGGGAATCCCCCCCAGTCCCAGGGCAATGTCCAGGCTCAGAGAACCCGTGGGAATCGTCTCCACATTCATCTGATTGGCCGGATCTCCCAGCTTCATCACAGCTCCTTTGCCGTACTGCTTCTCAATCTGGCTGATCGCCGCGTCCAACGCTTTCAACTTGTCATTCTTTTCCATATTAACCTCTCTCCTTGCATCCTCCGGAAGCTCCCGGTTATTTCACGAATCTTTATGGGGAAGAACCGCGTCCGCTCTCAGGTTCTGATGTCCGCTGAACAAATGTTCTTAATACATATAGAATAAAACATCTGTTCGATTTTGTCAACCCTTTTTTAGAAGATTCTTCCCCTGTTCTGTCAGGACGGCCGCCGACACCGGACATTTGTCCACAGCCCGGCAGGAGTGGGATTCCTGCGGACAGGGTTTCGCAATCGCCTGAAGAGTGTAGAAAAATGCTTTCCGGCAGATGGCGGGAATGATTTTTCAAACACGCTCCAGATTCCCCCAAAGCTGAAAGGTGAAATCCATGAGCAAAAGCCTTGATGTCGTTTACCGTATATCCATAATACCGCATTTTGAGTCCTATAAACAGTACTCATAATTTTCCGCCTGCCATTGCGCCCTTCCCCGCAAAGCGGTCCTGTGTCCGGCCAACGGAGCCCTACACAGTCGGAAAATCTTCGGTTTTCTGCATTCCATAGATCACAGGCGAAACGCCGGACTACATAAGAATATAGCGATATCAGAATCCAGCACGGACGGACGCTCCCATGGCCATGAGATCTTCCGGGCATTCTGTCCCTGCATACAGAAAATGTATCACATTTCCTGCATACGCGCAAGAGATATGATACATTTTATAGTTTTTTTACAAAAACGTCCATATACGGGCTACTTTTTCTTTCCAAAGGTAATTTCGCTGAAATATTTCAGAATACAGCTGCGCATCAGTACCAGGGCCGCGGATACCGTCGCCTCCCGGATCGTCTGGCGATTACCGGAAAAATGGTACTCTTCCACCGTCATTTCCCCCTTTACGCAGCATGCGATGTAGACCAGTCCCACCGGCTTTTCCTCCGACCCGCCGTCCGGCCCCGCCAGCCCCGTGACAGCCACCGCCACATCGCTCTTTGCCGTGACAGCCAGGCCCCGGGCCATCTCTTCCGCCGTCTGGCGACTGACCGCACCGTATTTTTCCAGTGTGCTCTTCCTCACATTCAGCAGCTTTCTCTTGGCTTTATTGGAGTACGTCACATAGCCGGACTTGTAGACCTGGGACACCCCGGGCACATTGATCAGTCTGCCCGAGAGCAGTCCTCCGGTACAGGATTCGGCGCAGGTCACAGTGAGCCCATTGGCCACCAGAAGATCCACCACCGCCTTCTCCAGAGTCACTTCCTCATCCGTGGTATAGATATTGCTGCCCATGCGGCTCTTGATCTCCTTCACCAGGGGCTTGATCAGCTTGCGGGCTTCCTTTTCCCCCTCCGCCCTGGCCGTCACCCGGATATGTACCTCTCCCGGTTTGGCATAGGTGGCCAGCGTGGGATTTCCCTGTCCGTCAATAAGATCCCGCAGCAGAGTCTCCACCCTGCTCTCCCCGATGCCGCACACCTTGACCGTCTGTGAGGAAATCACCCCCGGCTCCAGCTTTTTGAGGTACGGCACCACATGATTCTCGAACATGGGCTTCAATTCGTGAGGCGGTCCGGGCAGCAGCACCACATGGGTGGCTCCCTCCGCGATGATGACGCCGGGAGCCGTGCCGTTGGGATTGGGCAGCACAATACCGCCCTGGGGCATCATGGCCTGCTTCCAGTTGTTCTCTGTGGGCACGGCGTTCCGGGAGGCAAAGTAGGACTCGATATGTTTCCGGGAAGCCGCGTCCTCCACCAGCTCCCGCCCCATGACCAAAGCCGCCGCCTCCTTGGTCAGATCATCCTCCGTGGGCCCCAGTCCGCCGGACAATATCACGATGTCCGAACGCTTTACCGCCGCCCGCAGAGTCTCACTCAGGCGCTGCGCATTGTCTCCCACCACACTCTGATAGTAGCAGGACAGACCCAGGCCGGCGCATTTTTCCGCCAGATACGCCGCGTTTGTGTTCACAATGTTTCCCAGCAAAAGCTCCGTTCCCACGCATATCAATTCCACTGTCATCTCTGTTTTCCTCTCCGTTTCCATCCCGTAGGCATCCTGCGGCTTTCCCTGTACGGATCTGCCGCCCGCCTCACATCTGTCCCTTCATGACCGCCCTGTTCTTCACCAGATAATCCACCAGAGATATCACGGTCAGCAGCAGCGCGATCCACATAACCACATCCGTCACCAGCGAAATCCAGGGCCAGAACCGGGACAGGTCAACGATCATCAGACACACCATCACCATCTGAAAAGTGGTCTTGAACTTTCCCCAGTAGCTGGCCGCGATCACCACCCGGTTGTCCGCCGCCACCAGTCTGAAACCGCTGATAATAAACTCCCGGCTGATAATGATAATAACCACCCAGGCGGGAATACGCCCCATGGACACCAGCGCGATCAGCGCGGCGCTGACCAGCAGTTTATCCGCCAGGGGGTCCATGAATTTGCCGAAATTGGTAATCAGATTATATTTTCTGGCTATCTTGCCGTCGATCAGATCCGTCAGACTGGCAATGATAAAAATAGCCAGCGCCGCGATTTCCGGGATCAGCAGGTTTTCGCCAAACCACCCCGCGTACCCTCCAAGCAGCGCGACCACAAAGGGCACTATCAGAATCACACGAAACACCGTCAGTTTATTAGGTAAATTCATCTCTTACTCCTCTTCCTCCTGCCAGAGCTCTCCCACCAGATCATATTCATTGCTGTCAATAACCTGTACCTTCACCAGGTCTCCCGTCATCAGCGTGGCTCCGGTGCGGACAAACAGATAGCCGTCCACACCGGGAGCATCCCGGTAGGTGCGGGTCACATAGACTTCCTCGTCCGCCACCTTGCCCTCCACCATCACGGTAAGCACCCGGCCCACCATATCCTCCGCCTTGGCAAAGGCGATCTCCTGCTGCAGCTCCATGATTTCCTGCCGCCAGGCCTCCTTTTGCTCTTCCGGGACCTGGTCCGGCATCTCAGCGGCTGCCGTGCCTTCTTCCTGAGAGTAGGAAAAGACACCCAGACGGTCAAATTCCATCTCATTGACAAAATCCACCATCTTTTCATGGTCTTCCTCAGTCTCCCCGGGAAAGCCCGTGATCAGTGTGGTGCGCAGGCAGATATCCGGTATTTCCTCCCGCAGCCGGGCAATCAGCTCCCGCAGCTGGCTCTGGGTGGTACGCCTGCCCATGCGGCGCAGAATCCGGTCGCTGGCATGCTGGATGGGAATATCCAGATAATGACAGACCTTGGGCTCTTTCCGGATCGTCGCAATCAGCTCCTCCGTGATTTCCTCCGGATAACAGTACAGTATCCTGATCCACTGAATCCCGGGAATCTGGGCCAGCTCATGCAGCAGCAGGGGCAGACTCTTCTCCCCGTACCGCTCCAGGCCGTACAGGGTAGTCTCCTGGGCCACCAGAATCAGCTCCTTTACTCCCTGCTCCGCCAGCACATTGGCCTGCTCCAGCAGAATCTCCATGGGAACGCTGCGATAACTGCCCCGAATCTGAGGAATGACGCAATAACTGCACCGCTTATTGCATCCCTCCGCTATTTTCAGATAGGCATAATGACCGCCGGTGGTCAGCACTCTGCCGATCCGATACTCAAGCGGAGCGTCCGGCTCCTGCACAAATACCGGCCTGCCCCCTGAGAGCGCCTGCTCCAGGGCGTCCGCGATCCGGCCGATACAGGTGGTTCCCACGATGGCATCCACTTCCGGAATCTCTGTCTGAATCTCTCTGCAATAGCGCTGGGCCAGACATCCTGCCGCAGCCAGCACTTTGACTCTGCCGCTTTTTTTCAGCTCCGCCGCCTCCAGCAGCGCGTTGATGCTCTCTTCCTTCGCGTCACCGATAAAGCAGCATGTGTTCACCACCACAATGTCACACTCGTTTTCATCATCCGTAAAACTGTATCCCTTTTTCCGCAGCAGCTCCAGCATCTCTTCCGTATCCACCAGGTTCTTGTCACAGCCCAGAGATATAAACAGTATCTTCATACTTTCCTCTTTCCGCATCTCGCAGTTCCTGCCAGCGATCGTATAAAAGGGGAGAAATACCCATAACCGAACATTTCTCCCCCTGTCTTACGCTTCCTCTTCCTCCGCAGGCTCCTCCTCCGTCTCCTCGTCCCCGGACTCGTCCTGCTCCTCTGTCTCCTCCCCGTCCTCAACTTCCGGCATTACCTCCGCCTCGTCCTCCGGGAGTTCTTCCTGCACGAATACCTCCTGCTCCTCCACTACCTCGTCCTCGGCAAGAATCTTGATCTTGCCCTGGTTCAGCTCCTCCACTGCCAGTGACAGGGGTTTCTTGCCCGCGCCGCCCGCCACCAGAGGCTCGTCGCCGCTGATGATCTGTCTGGCCCTCTTGGAGGTGGCCATCACTATGGAATACCTGCTGTTGACCACAGGGGCCTCCCCCTGCTCAACCTCGCTGTTTACTACCTTCATCAAATCGGAATAAGATGGATGTAACATTATTCTGCTCCTTTCGAGAATCCGCTCAATTCTCCTCTGATCTCTTTTATCAATGTCTCCTGCCTGGCCGGGGTATAATGAGCGTTCTGCACCATGCTGTGGATCTGCCGCACACACGCCTCCAGGTCATCGTTGACCACTATATAATCATAGGCTTCTATGCCCTCTGATTCCTCCGCCGCCCGGGCCAGCCTCCTGGCTATGACCTCCGGCGTCTCCGTGCCCCTGCCTTCCAGTCGCCGTCTCAGTTCCCCCGCGCAGGGCGGTGTGACAAAGAGAAGCAGACAGTCCGGCACCAGTTTTTTGACCTGCAGGGCGCCCTGGATCTCAATCTCCAGGATCACATCCCTGCCCTGATCCAGCCGGTCCCGCACATAATCCCGGGGTGTGCCGTAATAGTTTCCGCAGTAACAGGCATATTCCAGCATACGGCCCTGTCTGACGCGTTCCTGAAAGGTCTCTGTATCCACAAAAAAGTATTCTATGCCGTCCCGCTCCCCCTCTCTCGGGGCACGGGTGGTCATGGACACCGACAGAGCGTAATTGTCATAATCCTCTGTCAGTCTTCTCATCAGTGTTCCCTTACCGGCACCGGAAAAACCGGAAATCACCGTCAGTATCCCTCTACTCATCTTCCTCTCCTCCGCTCTCCTCCCGCGCCCTTCCCGCGATGGTCTCCGGCAGCAGGGCCGACAGCACGATCCGGCTGTTTTCCATGACCAGCACGGCCTTGGTCTTACGGCCCTGGGTGGCGTCAATGACGGTCCCTTCCTCCCTGGCCCTCTGCACCAGCCGCTTGATGGGCGCGGACTCCGGGCTGACAATGGCGATAATCTTACCGGTGTTGACAATATTGCCAAATCCGATATGAATCAGTTTATTCATACAGTCACCTCACCGCTACTCGATGTTCTGAATCTGTTCCCGCACCTTCTCAATCTCTGTCTTCAGTTCAATGGCGCAGTTCGAGATCTCCAGATCATTGGATTTGGACAGTGTGGTGTTGGCCTCCCGATTCATCTCCTGGGCAATAAAATCCAACTTGCGTCCGATGCTGCCCCCCTCCAGAAGAGTGGCCTTTGTAGTCTCAATATGGCTGCGCAGCCGCACCAGTTCCTCATCCACGCAGACCTTATCCGCAAAAATCGTGACCTCTGTCAGCAGCCGGTTCTCATCCACCTGGACATCCCCCAGCAAATCCTTCACCTTGTCTTCCAGCTTCTGCCGGTACTCCTGCACGATCCGGGGGGATCTCTCCGCAATAAAGTCCACCCGTTCAAGCATGCCGTCCAGTTTTTCAATCAGATCGTCCCGAAGATGCTCCCCCTCCGCCACGCGCGTCTGTACAAATCCTTCCGCGGCGCCCCGGATGGCCTTTTGCAGTTCTTTCCACAGCTCCTCCTGGGACGCGTCCGCCTCTTCCATGGTCAATACCTCCGGATAGCGCGACAGAACAGACACCCGGATATCGTCCTCCAGCCCAAAGTCCTCCTGCATCTGCCTGAGGTACTTCATATACTCGGCCGCCAACTCCCTGTTGTAACGGATGCCCACATTGTTCTCCGTATAATCCTCATAGGAGATAAACAGATCCACCTTTCCCCGGGAAATGTAATTCTTGAGCTCCGCGCGGATGGCGGCCTCAAAAAAGTTCAGCTTCTTGGGCATCTTGATGCTTATATCCAGATACCGGTGGTTCACTGACTTCATCTCCACGGTAAATTTGCGATTGCTTCCGGCGATCTCACATCTGCCGAAACCAGTCATGCTCTTTATCATCTTTCCCTCTTTCCCTACATACGCCATGCAAAAAATTCTTTTGTCATGTATCCATACAGTATGAAAAACATCCATACTTCATTACATTATAATGTAGATTGTCCCGATAGTCAATAGCCGCAGGAAAACACTTGTCATTTCCCTGCGATTTGTTATAATGAAATATACAATATATATGGAATCAGGAGGATATCGCTATGGCTTTTGACGGCGTAACCATTGCCGCTATTGTAAAGGAACTGAACGACACCTGCCTGGGAGGCAGACTCTATAAAATCGCGCAGCCGGAAAGCGACGAGCTGCTGCTCACCATCAAGACGGGGGACGGCCAGCGGCGTCTGCTCCTCTCCGCGGATGCCTCCCTGCCCCTGGTGTATCTGACCGGGCAGAACAAGCCCAGCCCCATGACGGCGCCCAGCTTCTGTATGCTGCTGCGCAAACACTTACAGAACGGACGCATCACCGCCATCACCCAGCCAGGCCTGGAGCGCATCCTTCATATCGACATAGAACATCTGGACGAGATGGGGGATCTGCGCCGCAAAACCCTGATTGTGGAGATTATGGGCAAGCACAGCAACATCATCTTCTGCAATGAGGACGGCATGATCCTGGACAGCATCAAGCATGTGTCCGGCCTGGTCAGCAGCCTTCGGGAAGTACTGCCCGGAAAACCCTATTTTGTGGCCCGCACACAGGATAAGCTGGACCCCTTAAGCTGCGATCGGGAACAGTTTCTGAGCGCCGTGGCCTCCCGCCCCGCATCACTGCACAGGGCCATTTACCAAAGTTACACCGGCATCTCTCCCGTACTGGCTCAGGAAGTCTGCCACCGCGGCGGTCTGGACGGGGACGCGCCCACTGCCGCTTTCTCCTCCCAGGAGCTGGAAAAGGTCTACCTCGTATTCCGGGAGATGATGGACAGGGTTCAGAACGGGGATTTTGCCCCCGCCATCGCCTACACGGGCAAACAGCCGACGGAATATGCCGCTCTGCCGCTGACGCTGTACAGCCAGGGACCGGACAGTCTGAGGCCCTGCGCTTCCATCTCCGCCCTGCTGGAGCAATACTACGCGGAAAAAAACACCCTGACCCGCATCCGTCAGAAATCGGCGGATCTGCGCCGCATCGTGCAGACGGCGCTGGAACGCAATGTCAAAAAATACGATTTGCAGCTACAGCAGATCAGAGATACGGAAAAGCGCGATAAATACCGGGTTTACGGAGAACTGATCAACACCTACGGCTACCAGGTGCCCCAGGGGAGCAAATCCATGGAAGCCCTGAATTACTATACGAATGAAATGATCACCATCCCTCTTGACCCCGAGAAAACACCCGCCGAGAACGCCAAACGGTATTTTGACAAGTACGGTAAGATGAAACGCACTTATGAAGCGCTCTCTGCTTTGACCGAGGAAGTCAAGGCCCAGATCGAGCATCTGGAATCTATCAGCACCGCCCTGGATATCGCCTTGCAGGAGGAGGATCTGGTACAGATCCGGGAAGAACTGGCGGCCAGCGGCTATATCCATAAGCGCGGGGGCAAAAAGGAAAAAATCACCAGCAGGCCTTTTCACTATGTGAGCAGCGACGGTTTTCATATGTATGTGGGAAAAAATAATTATCAGAACGACGAACTGACATTCAAGTTTGCCACCGGAGGCGACTGGTGGTTCCACGCCAAGGGCATGCCCGGTTCCCATGTGGTCGTCAAAAGCGAGGGAGCCGACACCCTGCCCGACCGCACCTTTGAAGAGGCGGCAAGACTGGCCGCCTACTATTCCAGAGGCAGGGGGCAGGAGAAAGTGGAAATTGACTATATCCAGAAAAAGCATGTAAAAAAGCCAAACGGGGCCAAACCGGGATTCGTGGTATACTACACCAACTATTCCATGATGATTGACGATGACATATCCGGATTAAAACAATTGTAGATCCGGAGCCCTACCGCATCAGATGGCATTTCCTGGCCACTCTGACCAACCGCCGCCCCCCCGGCATGGCACGCAGTTCTTCCTCCGTGACGCCCTTGAGCAGAATCACCAGGGAGAAGTAAACCGCCACCGCCGCAGCGATGGACGGAATGGCGGACACCGCGATGGAGCCGGTCAGCATCAGCAGAATCTCATACAGGACCCGGGCGATGGCCCCCATAAAGGCTGCGGCGATCAGGGGAACCACAAAAGTATTCATCATCTCCTGACGGTATCCCAGCGCCTTATGCATGGACATCTGATTCAGGACACACATGAGGCCAGAATACACAATGGTGGCAATCACCACCGCATAGATTCCCAGATCCGTGAAGCACAGAAGCAGCACCAGAACCGCCGTCTGTATAAGCAGCGCAATGGCCGCGTTGACAATGGGTGTATTCACTCTTCCGATTCCCTGCAATATGGAATTGCTCAGGGTGGACAACGCGTAAAAAATGACGGACACAGCCAGGGCCATCAAAATCCGGGCCGCCAGCTCAATGGTATCTCCATCCGGAAACAGCAGCCAGGTGACAGGCTTTGCCAGCGCAAAAAGTCCCACCGCCGATGGGATGGAAATCAGCATGATGGTTTTTACCGCCTGGGCGGTTCTGTCCCGGGCATCCGCCAGCTGCCTGCGAGCCACCAGCTGTGATACGGTGGGAATGATGGCGGCCGCCATGGCCGACGAAAAGGCGATGGGGATATTGGAAATCTTCATGGCCCGCCCGTTGAACACCCCGTAATCCGCCGCCACCACAGTCTCGGCCGCGTGGCGAAACTTCATCATGATATCCGAATACAGCTTGTTGTTCAGGGAACTGCTGAGATTGTAAATCGCCGTGCTCATGATAAAGGGAAGCACCACCTGCAGGATCATCCTGCTGATCTCCCCGTAGGAATCCATCTGCCGGGTGCGGTCCCTGTCCAATCTTCTCCGGATCATAGGCCGGTTCAGACTGTAAACGGCAGCCATGAACAGGAGCGCCACCAGCACTCCCGCTCCTGTTCCCAGAGCGCTTCCCATGGCGCCGTACACCGCCCGGCCGGCCTGTTCCGCCGCTGGCTCGCTCTTTTCATATTCTCCCATGAACAATACGATAAAGCCCTGGGCGGCTCCTATGCTCACCGCCGCGTTGACAATCTGTTCCAGTATCTGGGAAATGGACGTCTGTACCATACTCCTGTGCGCCTGGAAATAGCCCCGCAGTACCCCCAGAATCCCGTAGACAAAGATGGTGGGGGCCAGCACCCGAAGAACCGGCACCGCCGATTCCGTCACCAGATGTCCGGCACCAAAAAAGAGGAGCAAGCTCGCGACGAGTCCCACTCCCAGCACATAGTACATGGCACAAATAAAAACCCTGTGGGCATTGCGGTATTCCCGCAGCGACAGCTTCTGGGCAATCACCTTGGAGATTGCCGAGGGAATACTGTAAGAGGATATCATCAGCACAATGGCGTAGTAATTGTATGCCGACTCATAATATCCCTGCCCCACAGGGCCGATAATCCGGGCCACAGGGCTTACATACAGAAGCCCTATGATCCGGCTGACAAATCCCGCTGCGGCCAGAATGCCCGCCTGCAGGATAAAACTGTTTTTTTTGCTGCCACTGCCCATTCTCTTAATATCCTATCAACCAGTCGTACATCTCCTGATACTTCTTCGCGGATACCTCCCAGGAAAAGTCTGCGGCCATGGCGCGATCCACGATCTTGTTCCACTCCCGCTTCTTATCATAGTAGATCTGCTCCGCATAGCGGATGGAAGCCAGCATCTCATGCGCGTTATAATTGGCAAAGCTGAAACCCGTGCCCTTGCTCTCATACTCGTTATAGGGCTCCACCGTATCCTTCAGGCCCCCGGTCTCCCTGACAATGGGCACCGTGCCATAGCGCAGGGACATGAGCTGGCTGAGACCGCAGGGCTCAAACAGGGAGGGCATCAGGAACGCGTCGCAGGAAGCGTAAATCTTATGAGACAGCTCCTCGGAATAGAATATGTTGGCCGACACTTTATCGCCGTATTTCCAGTCAAAATGCCGGAACATGTTCTCATAACGCTCCTCGCCGGTTCCCAGAATCACCAGCTGAATATCATCCCGGCACAGCTCATCCATCACATAGGCAATCAGGTCAAAACCCTTCTGGTCTGTCAGGCGGGAGACAACGCCGATCATCATTTTCCGCTCGTCCACCGTCAGCCCCAGCTCCTCCTGCAAAGCCCTCTTGTTCTTCACCTTCTCCTTGCGGAAATTCACCGCGTTATAGTTCCTGACAATGTATTTGTCCGTCTCAGGATTGAACTCCTCATAGTCAATACCGTTGACAATTCCCCGCAAATCACCGCTGCGGGCTTTCAGCAGCCCTTCCAGACCCTCCCCGTAGAACTTGGTCTTGATCTCCTCCGCATAGGTGTCGCTCACCGTGGTCACCGCGTCCGCAAACACAATGCCTCCCTTGAGAAGGTTGGCGTCCTTGTAGGCCTCCAGCTTATCGGGCGTGAAATAATACTGTGGCAGCCCTGTGATGTTCTGCACTACCTTGGGGTCCCATTTGCCCTGGAATTTCAGGTTGTGAATCGTGATCACGGACTTGATGCCCCGGAAGAAATCATTGCCCTGGAAGCGCTCCTTCAGGTATACGGGAACCAGGCCCGTCTGCCAGTCGTGGCAGTGAATCAGGTCAGGCCTGAAATCAAGAATGGGCAGCACGGACAGCACGGCCTTGGAGAAAAACGCGTATTTCTCAATCTCAAACAGGGCATTGTCCCCGTAGGGCCTGAATCCTCCGAAATACCCCTCGTTATCAATAAAATAGTACTGGATTCCATCCACTTCCGCTTTCAGAATACCCACATAGGCGTCGGTCCAGTTGAAATCCATATAGAAATGCGTCACATACTCCAGCTTATCTTTCATCTCCTGCTTCATGCAGGTATACTTGGGCAGGATCACCCGCACGTCAAAGTATTCCCTGTCAATGCACTTGGGCAGGGAACCCACCACATCGGCCAGGCCTCCCGTCTTGATAAAAGGAACCCCCTCAGATGCCGCAAACAGTATTTTTTTCATGTGCAAACCTCCATTTGTACCTTCTCGTAGATAACCTGATTATACTACATCCTGATTCGTTAGAAAAGCCTTTTCTGAAATTTTTACCAACCTCCGTACGCAAATCTCTCCTACTCCCGATATTTCAGTCGGATACGGTCCGCGATCAGCGCGATAAACTCAGAATTGGTGGGCTTTCCCTTGCCGGTGTTCACCGTATATCCAAACAGCGCGTCCAGGGTTTCCATCCGGCCCCGGGACCAGGCCACCTCGATCGCATGGCGGATGGCTCTCTCCACCCGGCTGGGCGTAGTCTGAAAGCGCTTCGCGATTGTGGGGTAAAGCACTTTGGTGATGGAACTGATCATGGCAGGCTCCCGCACGGACATCATAATGGCCTCCCGTAAGTACTGATACCCCTTGATATGCGCAGGCACGCCTATCTCATGGATAATATCCGTCACATCCTGCTCCAGGTCATACGCCTTCCCAACTGAAACCCCTGCCCCTGTCTTTTCCTCGGCGGCCCTGATCAGCACCTCCTCGCCGGACTGCTGCATGTCCTCCTCCTCTTTCTTCCCTCCGGGCACGGTTATCATAATCTGAAATTCTTTATCCCCATTCATCAGATCTCCTAAAATCCTGTATACTTTTTCATTATCATCGGCAGCGGTAATACGCAACTGTTCCATATTTTCCCCTTTCCCGCATGCCCCAGGAAAAGCCTGCGGCATTGCTCCGGTCGGCAATTAAAAGTTCCACTTTCAAACACTGATCAATACTGAAAGTGAAACCTCCAAATTTTCCTCCACGGATTGACTTTTTTTCATTATCCATTATACGATTCTTCCAGATCAGACAGCAACTGCAATTCACCGCAAGTTCCCCGGCATTTAGGGCTTTTTCCCCTTTCTTTCCCACGATCCGCCAAAATCCGCCTTCAGACACCTCAAGAGCGTGTCTGAAAAATCACAGCAGAAAAAACGTCGGTCCAGAAACAGATTCCGGAAACAAAAAAAGAACCCTGCAAAAAGGTTCTTCTTTTTATAATGGAGATAGCGAGACTCGAACTCGTGACCTATACGTTGCGAACGTATCGCTCTCCCAACTGAGCTATATCCCCATGGCATATCTTATTTCAACCGGTTCCCGTTCCGAACATATTTATTATATCATAAATGCGGTGAAAAATGCAAGTACAAATTTTCTGTTTTTTCATTTTTTTGCTGTTACTTTTTTTGCTGTTCGCTTTTGCTGTCCCCGCATGACCATTGGGAGCAATGCCGTTGGGCCCGATGTACCTGTGCGCTCAAAACTATGCTGTTGACAATTCCACTCCCCGTGTTTTATACTGACAGGGATCAAAAGTGTGGCAAATCCACAGGGAAACGAGGTACATATGGTAAAACAGGAAATATCGGAAATCAAGAAACTTTTCACGCAGAATAACTGCTCCATCACCCGGATCTGCGGCTGTTACGTGGACGGGGAAAAAAATAAGAAAGCCCTGTTCGGCCGGGCTTTTCTGGCGCTGCCCGAGGAAGAGATGTTCAAATATTTTGAGATTCTGCGCAAATCTCTCTCCGGGTCCCTTGGCCGGAATCTGCACACTCTGGAGTTCCCGCTGAAAACCGAGGAGGAAGGCGGAACGCAGGAGCTTCTGCTGCGCCTGCGGGACAGCAAGCTGAAGGACGATGAACTGCTCGATCTGTTCTATCAGAATATCATCGACTCCTATGAGTTTGTGGGAAATTATCTGATCCTGGTGGTTCACGACGCCTATGATGTGCCCGGACGCACCCGGGACGGGCTGGAGATGGAAGATGCCTCCGACGAAGTGTATGAATACATCCTGGTCAGCATCTGCCCGGTAAATCTGTCCAAGCCCGGCCTGTCCTACGACGCGGAGGAAAACGGCTTCCACAACCGGATTCGCGACTGGGTGGTGGGCGCTCCGGACACCGCTTTTCTGTTCCCCGCCTTCAACGACCGCGGCGCGGACCTCCACAGCGTACTCTACTATTCCAAAAATGCCGAGGATCTGAAGGAAGCCTTTGTGGATCTGATTCTGGGCTGCCCTCTGCCCCTGTCCGCCGGCGGCCAGAAAGAGACTTTCCAGATGCTGGTGGAAGAGACGCTGGGGGAAACCTGCAGCATCGAGGCGGTCAAAAACATCCACGAGAAAATTATTGAAATGGCAGAGGAGCACAAGGAGGACCCCGCTCCCCTGGTGCTGGACAAAAATGAGGTAAAGACCGTATTCGCGGGCAGCGGCGTGGCCAATGAGAAAATGGAGGCTTTCGACCAGTGCTATGATTCCACCGCGGGCAACGATACCCGGCTCTATGTCAGCAACGTGGTAAACAGCCGCTCCTTTGATGTAAAGACTCCCGACGTGATGGTAAAGGTAGATCCCGGGCGCACGGACCTGATCTCCACCCGCGTCATTGACGGCCGGGAATGTCTGGTAATTGAGCTGGGAGCCAATGTGGAGGTAAACGGAATCACGGTGAGAGGCAGTCTGGAGACTGTGGATTCCGATTCGGACTGACGCCGGAGGGCAAATCTAAATGCAGAAAAATCCTCTTCCGCAGCAGCACATATTGCAGATCATATTTGCCACGCAGAGTTTCATGCAGATGCTGCCATCGCCCACAGTGGGGTAACCGTAGCCGGCCTGACGCTGGCGATACCAGCTGCCCCCGTTTTCCAGTGTCTGCTGCAGCTGCCTGTAATCTCCGTTTCCGGGTTCCATCGAGACCGCCCTGCGGGCATGCTCCAGCGCCGCCACATTGTTGCCAAGGCTGGAATGAGTAATGGCGCTGTAATAATACCATCTGGCATTTCTCTCCCCGCCATCCATCTGATCCAGTGTATTCCTGGCCTCCCGGTAATAACCGTTCCGGATATAATTTCCCGCCGCCCGCAGATGAGGCTGGTCCTCATAGCCTGTGCCGCGTCTCTGCCCCCCATAAAACCCGCCAAAGGGGCCAAATCCGAAACCGCCGAATCCGAAGGGGTCCTGGTCGCCGCCCTGTCCCTGGCCGGTGCTTCCTCCCGTGGCGTATCCGCCGGTCTTTTCCTTCATAACCTGCTGGTATGCCGCCTGGATCTCCTTGAATTTCTCCTCCGCCTGAGCCTTGTTGGGATTGTTCACATTGGCGTCCGGGTGATATTTGCGGCTAAGGGCCCTGTATGCCTTTTTGATTTCCTCTTCCGTCGCGCCGCGGGACACCCCCAGCACTTGATAGGGATCACTCATAATACTCTCCGTTCCTTCTCATGTCTGCATTTCGCCGCCCTCTTCCCCGGATTTTTTTCTGGCCAGACGAACCGCCTCATATCGGCTCCACACGCCGGAGTAGAGGATATTGCGCAGAATTTCCACATTGTCCAATATGGGAAGCTGCTCGAACTCCCGGCAGCAGGCGGACATCATCATGGTCAGCAGTTCCTGACAGTCCCCTTCAAAATCAGGAGAATGATAGCGCTCTTTCAGGGGATTATAGCGCCCCTTATTCAGGTCATCCTCAATGTCCTCATAGGCGTCCAGCAGGTAGATGAATTTGCCCAGAAAGAAGCCAAAACGCCGCAGGCTCTCCTCCCACTCGTCCTCCCGGACGGCGGCAATTTGCGCCATAACCCGCCCGAAGCAGCCCGCCATGGCGTCCAGATCCGTCTCTCCCCGCTCTTCCGCCCGGGACAGTTCCTCCATGACGGCCGAGATCCGCTCCAGCTTTCCCGCATACCTCTCTCTGCCCTCTTTGGTCCTGCGCTCCAGGATTCTCGCCGTCAGCAGACGCAGACGCTTTCCGTCATCCTTCCAGTCATCCAGACATTTGTACTCCGTCAGAAGCATATTCATATCCGCCACATACTCCGTCAGCTCATTGCAGCGATAGGTATGCTTTTTTCCGGGATGCACAAGGCACCGGCTCTCTCCGCAGACAGTCTCCGGCTCATACAGGCCTGACAGCAGCAACAGCAGGAAGGTCATGTCATAACTGAGAGTGGCCTGGCCCACCCGGCCATATTTCTCCTTCAACACCCGGCATAATCCGCAGTAATAGGAATGATACATCTCCCATTCCCTGATCCGCAGTTCCGGCCGGTTCACAACGATGTATCCAAACATAGGCTCTTCCCCCGCGCGTCAGGTTTTCCTGATAAACTCCGTGCCGCATTTCCTGCAGCTGATAGCGATGCGGCCCCTGTTTCTCGGAA
Organism: uncultured Acetatifactor sp.; assembly: GCA_910583845.1. Lineage (GTDB taxonomy): Bacteria > Bacillota > Clostridia > Lachnospirales > Lachnospiraceae > Acetatifactor. The sequence continues at coordinate 44,337 of CAJUAB010000002.1, read as the reverse complement.
CACGGATCTTCTGCTTACAGCCGGGACACTTGTAGATGCGATGGGTCTTTCTCTGCGCCAGGGCCGCTCTCTTCTTCTGTAGTTTGGCCCGCAGCCTGCCCTCAAACTGCATGTACCTCCGATTTTCCTCCGCCCGCCTGGCAATCTGCCTGGAGAACATGCGGCAGTAGGCCAGAATAAGCACGGCCAGCCCTATGGTGGAGATAAAGGGAATCCGAAACAGAGACAGCGCCACGCAGATCAGCGCCACCGTCAGCATCACCTGCCCAAGCCTGTCATTGCCATATCTTCCCTGCATAAAACGTGTTATTTTCTCTCTCATGCCAAACCACCTCTTGATTCTATGTATATTCCCTCCGGCATGGCTTCCCTCCCCGCGGCGGCAAGCGCGGCCGTACCCCTTTGGAAATACACCGTTTTTATGCTTTCCCTATAATCCTACGCCAGGCGGTCCGCGAATACAATGTATTCTTTCTAAACAATTCTAAAGAAAGCATAAAAAACGCCACTACCTGATACGAAGGCAGCGGCGCCTGTCTTTCTTATATGATTAAGCCTGCGCGACATCCTTCATGGAGAAACTGATCCGTCCCATCTTGTCCTTGCCCAGACATACCACGGTGACCACATCCCCCAGAGTCAGCACATCTTCCACACGGCCGATTCTCTCTTTGGCAATCTTGGAGATATGCACCATGCCCTCCTTGCCGGGAGCAAACTCGATGAACGCGCCAAACTCCTTGATGCTCACCACCTTGCCCTTGAAGATCTGGCCTTCCTCAAAATCTGTTGTGATCATCTTGATCATCTCCACAGCCTTGTCCATCATCTCCCTGTCGGTTCCACACACGGAGACCTTGCCGTCGTCGGTGATATCAATCTTCACGCCGGTGCGGGCAATGATCTCGTTGATGGTCTTACCTCTCTGCCCCACCACATCCCCGATTTTTTCGGGATCAATCTGAATGGAAATGATCTTGGGCGCATAGGGGCCGACCTGCGGACGGGGCGCGGAGATGGCGGGCTTCATGCAGTTGTCCATGATAAACAATCTGGCCTCGCGGCAGCGGGCGATGGCACCCTCCACGATGGGCCTGGTCAGTCCATGGATCTTGATGTCCATCTGGATGGCCGTGATCCCCTCCGTCGTGCCTGTCACCTTAAAGTCCATATCCCCGAAGAAATCCTCCAGGCCCTGGATATCCGTGAGCAATACAAAATCATCGTCCGTCTCGCCGGTAACCAGGCCGCAGGAAATGCCGGCCACCATCTTTTTGATGGGTACCCCCGCCGCCATCAGGGACATGCAGGACGCGCAGGTGGAAGCCATGGAGGTGGAACCGTTGCTCTCAAAGGTCTCGGACACTGTGCGGATGGCATAGGGAAATTCCTCCTCGCTGGGCAGCACGGGAATCAGCGCCCTCTCCGCCAGCGCGCCATGGCCGATCTCACGGCGTCCCGGCCCTCTGGAGGGCTTGGTCTCTCCCACGGAGTAAGAGGGGAAATTATAATGGTGCATATATCTCTTGCTCACCTCGTTCTCATCCAGCCCGTCCAGCTTCTGCTGCTCGGACAGGGGAGCCAGCGTACACACATTGCAGATCTGGGTCTGTCCGCGGGTAAACATGGCGGAGCCATGCACTCTGGGAATCAGGTCTACCTCCGCGGCCAGCGGACGGATCTGGGTGATCTCACGGCCGTCGGGACGTTTGTGATCCTTCAGAATCATTTTGCGCACGGTCTTCTTCTCATACTGATAAACAGCCTCGCCCAGCACGGCCAGCCACTCTTCGTTCCCGGCAAAGGCCTCCTCCAGCCTGGCAGTGATCTGGCGGATATTCTCCTCGCGGGTCTGCTTGTCATCGGTGAACACAGCCTCCTCCATCTCCTGGGGAGTGGCAATCTTCATGATCTCGTCAAACATCTCCTGGGGAATGGCGCAGCTGGTGTAGGTATGCTTGGGCTTGCCCACCTCCGCCACAATCCTGTCGATAAACGCGATAATGGTCTGATTGACCTCGTGGGCCTTATAAATGGCCTGGATCATCTTTGCCTCAGGCACCTCATTGGCGCCTGCCTCGATCATAATGACCTTCTCACGGGTGGATGCCACCGTGAGATTCAGGTCTCCCTTCTTCCACTGCTCCTGGGTGGGATTGATAATAAACTCCCCGTCAATCATGCCCACCTGCGTCATGGCGCAGGGGCCGTCAAAGGGGATGTCCGAGATGCAGGTGGCAATGGCCGCGCCCAGCATGGCCACAAGCTCCGGGCGGCAGTCCGGGTCCACGCTCATCACCATATTGTTCAGGGTCACGTCATTGCGGTAATCCTTGGGAAACAGGGGACGCATGGGTCTGTCGATGACGCGGCTGGTCAGCACCGCGTTCTCGCTGGCCTTCCCCTCCCTCTTGTTGAATCCTCCGGGGATCTTGCCCACGGAATACAGTTTCTCCTCGAATTCCACGCTCAGAGGGAAGAAATCAATACCCTCCCTGGGCTTTTCGGATGCAGTCGCGGTACTCAGCACCGTGGTCTCACCATAGTGCATAAACGCGCAGCCGTTGGCCTGTTTACCCACCCTGTTGATGTCCACGGTCAAAGTGCGCCCGGCCAGTTCCATTGAATAAGAATTATACATTTTACCCTCTTTCCGCATATCGCGGGCTTGCCGCAATATTGCACTAATCAGTAGTTTGCGCTATGGTAAAAAGGCGGAGTGCCGAATCCGGCTGCCGCTCCGCCTTCCCAAAGTCTTACTTTCTCAGACCTAACCTCTCGATCAGTTCACGATATCTCTCAATGTCCTTGGCCTTCAGATAGGCAAGCAGGCCACGCCTCTGTCCAACCAGCTTCAGCAGGCCGCGGTTGGAGTGATGATCCTTGGGATTGGCCTTCATGTGCTCGGTCAGCTCCCTGATCCTCTCTGTCAGCACTGCGATCTGAACCTCGGGTGATCCCGTGTCACCGGGGGTTCTTGCATACTCATTGATAATTGCGGTCTTTTTTTCCTTGGAAATCATGTTCTCTTCCTCCATATAATTGATTATACCCACCGCGCACCAAGACCGGGTCGGAGTGTCCCGTATCTGAGCGGCGGCGAACTCATACCGATTAAGAATAGCATATCTTCCGGCGTTTGTAAACAGAAAATTTACTTTATTCCGCCAGTATCCGCACATATCTCACCGGCGTACGGTAATTGTATTTGTTGATGCGGATGCCGCTGGTGGGGTTGCTGGCGCTGATCACCTTGCCGCCCCCGATATAGATCGCCACATGGTTGATGGTGCCGCTGCTGTTCGCGTAAAATACCAGATCCCCGGGCTGTATCTCGGAGTAGGAGATTCTGGTTCCCTCCCCGGCCTGGGCCCGGGAGCTGTGGCTGAGCTTTATGCCGAAGTTCTTGTACACACTGAGCACAAAACCCGAGCAGTCGGCGCCCTTGGTCAGGCTGGTGCCGCCCCACACATAGGGATTGCCCAGAAACTGCTTGGCATACTCCACCAGATCCACACGCAGGTCTGAGATTCCTTGTCCATACAGCAGCTCCGCCATGGTGATGGCCGTGTCCAGACGCTCCTCCACATGAGAAAACTCCGCCGAAATAAAGACATGGTCACCGTCTATGTCTACCTCGTACCAGCCGTCCAGAGTGCCCACATAATCCAGTTCCTCCCCCTGGGGTACCTGGGTGAACACCGCGCCCTCCGTGCTGGCCTCGTCTCTCACCCGCAGACCGTCCGTGTCCGCCACCACCACCGTTCTCACCAACTCATTGGCGCGCAGTTTGGCATCCGGGCCCATCAGCAGAAATTCCGTGCTCACATATCCCTCCACCTCGCCGGACCGAATGTGGGCCCAGCCGATCTCGGGAAAATACTCCAGCACCTCGCAGGCCGACCCTCTGGGCATCTTTCCCACCACCTTGCCGCTGGTGGACGCCTCGGCGCGGACATTCAGATTGCCTGACTCCACCTCTGCAATACCGATATTCGTATATCCCCAGGACGCGCCCTGGGCATCCTGGGCCGCCGCTATGTATTCCTCCTCTGTGAGGGACACATCCATCACGGACGCAATGCCCGCCTGCTGCAGCACACCCTTCGCGCCGCCGTTCTCCGCCGCCTGGACATTCGCGGGCAGCAGCAGGCAGGCCGCCATGCAGGTCCCGATGGTTTTCAGTGCCAGATTCTTTCCTCTCTTCATATTCCCTCCGTATTTTATACCTGCCGGACAACTGCGAAGCCCGCTTTCCCAAAGCAGGGCCTGGCAAACGCCTGTAGGCTCTGACCTGACCAGTAAAAAAGTTCCATACCCCCTCGGTATGAAACTTCTTTTTGTCATACCAGTTACAATCGTTACGATTTTGTTACAAATTTATTAACTGATATGCATTATAAACACTTTTCTGACCGTTTGTCAATAGGTTCTACATATTTCCTTGTATTTCCTATTCATCCCGGATCGCAAAAGCAATATTGGTGGCGTGGTCCGCCACCCTCTCCAGTCCGGAGATAATATCAGAGAAAATCATGCCCGCCTCGGGGGTACATTCCCCACGGGCCAGACGGTCCACATGACGCTGCTGCAGTTCCCTCTCCTTGTTGTCCACCTTGTCCTCCAGAAGAATCACGTCATTCATGTGGCGGTCATCGCTCTTGGCGAACATCTCAATGGCATACTGGAAGATGGTGTTGACCATGTCCAGCATCTCCCCCAGCTCCCGCTGGGCCTCCTTGCTGATACTGAGGTTGCCCTCCCTGCGCTGCCTTGCCGCGTCCGCCACATTTTCCGCGTGATCTCCGATGCGCTCTATATCGTTGACCACATGAAACAGGGCGCCCAGGCTCTTCAGGTCTTCAATGGGCAGCGTGGTCTGGTTGATCTTCACCAGATAGTTGGTTATGGCGTGGTTTAAGAAATTGATATTTTTCTCCACCTCATAAACTTCCTCTATATCTTCCTCGTCCAGCGTGATCAGAGCGTTCATGGCGCGGTTCAGGTTCTCGCTGGCCAGGGACGCCATGCGGTCCAGCTCCTTGACCACCTCCACCACCGCCGTAGCCGGGTTGAACACCACTTTCTCACCTATGTATTTCAACTGGTAGCTCTCTCTGTAGCCCACCTTTTTGTCCTCTCCCGGCACGGTGACGCTGGCCAGTTTCACGATGGCCCCCGAGAAAGGGAACAGCACGATCACCTGGAACACTTTTATGATCGTATGGGCATTGGCCACAAATCTCCCGTTGTCTGCGGAGATGGACTGTATCATATGAATAATGGGATCTCTGGCAAAAAACAGGATCACATAGATCAGCGCCGTTCCCAGAACATTGAACCAGAAGTGGATCAGCGCCGCCCGCTTGGCGTCCTTTTTGCCCGGCAGGGAGGCGATCAGCGCCGTGGCGCAGGCACCGATATTGCAGCCCAGGATAATATACAAACAGATCCCCAGATCCAGAAAGCCCTGGTTGGCCAGAAGCAGCACGATACTGACCGTCACGGAAGAGCTCTGGATCACCGCGGTGAGCACAGTGCCCACCACCGTGGCGAGAAGCGGATTGTCCAGAGATCTGAGCAGATCCACCACCTCCGGCACATTCTTCATCTCCGCCATGCCGCTTGACATGGTGTTAAGGCCGGTGAACAGAATGCCGAAGCCCACGATCACCTCCGCGAATTTCTTCACTTTTTCTTTTTTGCTGAACATCATGACCAGCACGCCGCACAGCAGGAATACCGGTGCCACGGCTGACAGATTGAAAGATACCAGCTGGGAGGTTATGGTCGTGCCGATGTTGGCTCCAAAGATGACCCCCGCCGCCTGATACAGATTCATAAGCCCGGAATTGACAAAGCTGACCACCATGGCCGTACAGGCCGAGGAGGACTGAATAATCCCGGTGAACACAATACCCACCAGCATGCCCGTGAAACGGTTGGTGGTAAAAATCTCCAAGATCCGGCGCAGTCTGGCACCCGCGACCTTCTCAATGGAATCGCTCATCAGATCCATGCCGAACAAAAAGAGGCCAAGGCCGCCGGCCAGAGACAGTAAAATGCGTATATTCATGCGTATATTCCCTTCATTCGTAACCACACTCACAACCGGTTATTTTCCCTCCCGCGCATCCTCTGTCATCCGGTCATGGGACAGAGAACGCGCGGAAACCGGAAGATATCAGCGTTCGTCAATATAGGTCCTGATAACACGATTCTATTTTAAGGGAAAAAAGTCATGCTGGCAATATATAATTTTACAAAATTTTCACATATTTTTCACAGTCAATTCACAATACTGTCATTTTTCCGGTTCGCTTCCACTGCTCTCCTTCCCTTCGGGGCGGTATGCCCTTCCGGCCTCCAGATCCTCCCGCAGCTGCCGCTTCAACGCCTCCACCGATGGAAAGCGCCTCTCCGGCCTGTGGAAGGACAGCAGCTGTACCTGTATCTCCTCCCCGTAGATCTCTCTGTCAAAATCATACAGATAGGTCTCCACCCCGGCCAGCCCCGCGTCGGTGACCGTGGGTTTGCATCCCACGTTGCTGATGGCGGCATAGCGGCGTCCCTCATACAGGACCCGGGAAAAATATACCCCGAAGGGCGGCAGCAATTTGGACGCCGGAGGCAGCAGGTTCACAGTGGGCATCCCCAGGCCGTGGCCCAGCCGCGCCCCGTGGCACACCCTGCCGCCCACAGTGTAAAAGTCCCCCAAGAGCCGCGCCGCCAGCTCCATACGCCCGGCTTCCACCTGGGCGCGCACATAGGTGGAGCTCACCTCCCGGCCAAGATATTTCAGCTTTTCAATGGTCTGCATCTCATAACCCCAGCGCTCTCCCAGCCGTCGCAGCAGCGTCCCGTCCCCGGCTCCTCCGCGTCCAAAGGACACATCCTCCCCCGCCGCCACATAGCGGGTGCGCATCCGCTCCGCCAGAACCTGCCTCACAAAATCCTCCGGCTCCATGGCCGCGGACTCCCCGGTCAGAGGAAACTCAATCAGCAGCTTGACTCCCATCTCCCGGAAAGCCCGGCGCTTTTCCTCCCGCGTCATTAATTCCCTGCCATCGGATAAGCCAAAAAACACCGCCGGGGACGGGTCGAAGGTAAACACGCAGGGGACAAGTCCCCGGTCCCTCTGGCCCAGCACCAGGTCCAGAAGTTTCCTGTGCCCTGTATGCAGACCGTCAAACTTGCCCATCGCCACTGCCGTGTCCCTGTATAGTTGAAAATCCAATGTGTCTGCTATTATATCCATGTCTGATCTGCCCGCAACTCCTTATATGCACGGCGGTAGGATTCTTCTTCCTTCCCGGCGCGTGTCGTCCTTGGTGGTGTCTGAAAAAACCTTTCCGCCGGATGCGCGTCACAATGACTGATCTGACATGCTCCGGCTCTCGCAAGTACAATCCTGTTCCAGAAACATCTTTACCGGCTGATATCGCCCCTTGCTTTCATCATAAGCGTAGATGCCCGCGAAACGGTTATCCGGCCGACAGACCCGCACCCAGCGGCCCGGCGCGTACTGCTCCCGCTCCGCCGTCTGCTCCACCGTAAGGGGATTGCCGTTGCAAAGGAGCTTCTCCAGGTCCCGGCGCACATGCAGCACCGGACAGCTGACGAACACGCTTTCCACCGGCATCACCGCCTCCTGCAGCCGCCCCTGGTCCTTCAGCTCCTGCAATTGCCCCAGCGTAAGGGCATCCCCCAGGGAAAAACGCCCCACCCTGGTGCGGGTCAGGCTTGCCATGGCCCCGCCGCAGCCCAGCTTTTCCCCGATATCCGCGCACAGAGTCCGGATATAGGTTCCCTTGCTACAGACCACTCTCAGCTTCACTTCCGGAAGCCGCATCTTGAGAATCTCGATCTCCTCAATCCGCACCTCCCGGGCCCGGCGCTCCACTTCCCGGCCCTCCCGGGCCAGTTCGTAAAGTTTCTTTCCATTTACCTTCAGCGCGGAATACATGGGGGGAATCTGACTGTAGCTGCCCCGGAAGGACAGCGCCGCCTCCCGGACCTGCTCCTGCGTAACCTCCACCGGATGCCGGGCCAGAACACTCCCCGTCAGATCCTGGGTATCCGTCTCCACCCCCAGCAAAAGATCCGCCACATACTCCTTGTCCTTGTCGGTGAGCATGTCGCAGAGCCTAGTTCCGCTGCCCAGACACAGGGGCAGCACTCCCGTGGCCTCCGGGTCCAGCGTACCGGTGTGGCCTATTTTTTTCTGACCGCAGATGCCCCGCATTTTCGCCACCACATCGTGGGAGGTGAAGCCCTTTTCCTTATGGATAATCACTATGCCATGTATCATCTTCCTGCCTCACTCCTGCCTGTCCCCGTCTTCCTGGACGGAGAGACGGCTTTCCATCTGCTCCTTGATATGAAGGGAAAGATTGTTCACACAGTCGTGGAAGGTTCCCTTCATATTGCAGCCCGCCGCCCGCATATGCCCGCCGCCGCCAAAAAAAGCCGCCACTTTGGACACATCCACCCACTCGTCGGAACGCAGGCTCACCTTGTACTCCAGCACGCCTGTCTGATACATGAAGACCGCGCAGTGAATCCCCTTTATATTGCGCAGATGATTCACGATTCCGTCCAGATCCGCGTGCTCCACCTCATAGAAATCCATGATTTTGCGGTCCAGGCAGCTGACTATGCATTTTCCGTCCATAAAGCGGACGCTCTCCAGAAGCACCCGGCCCAACACCTGACTCTGCAGATAGGTTCTCTGGTAAAAGGTCTCCAGAATCAGCCTGGGAAAATCAAATCCCCAGCGAATCAGATCGGCTCCGATCTCCATGGTCCTGGGGGAGGTGTTGGAGTACTGGAATACCCCTGTATCGTGTATAATCCCTATGTAAATCGCCATGGCCAGATCGGCGTCCAGCGACTCCCTGTCTATCAGTTCGTAAATCAGCTCCGCGGTGGAACTGGCCTCCGGCACTACCCGGAAGACATCGCAGGTCCCGGTGTTGCTGATGTGATGGTCTATGTTAATGGTTTTGCGGGCCTTGTCAAAGAGCTTTCCGGCAGGCTCCATCATGCGCTCCGGCACGCTGTCCAGCACAAAAAAGACATCGTAGGGATCGGTGTCTTCACACTGGCTGTCTATATCGTCAAAGCCCTTGACGCAGGCGAAGATTTCCGCGGGCTTCTCCAGATACACCCGCACCTGGGCCTGGGGCATCTTTTTTCTCAGATACTGGTAAAGCGCCAGACAGGAGCCCACGCAGTCGCCGTCAGGCCGGACATGTCCGGTGATGGCGACACGGGAAGCTCCCTGGCATTCCTGTAAAATATTCACTGATCTTCCTCACTTTTCTTCCCCGCCTCTTCGTCGGCGCTGATCACCTCGTCTATTCTTCTGGACATGTTCACACCGTACTCGATGGACTGGTCCATCACAAAAGTGATCACCGGCGTGTTGCGCAGGTTGATGGTTTTGGCCAGCTGGGAGCGTATATACCCTTCCGCGCTCCTCAGCCCCTGGCAGGTGGCCTCTCTGGCCTCGTCCCCCCCCAGCACACTGATCCAGGCCTTACAGCTTTTCAGGTCGGGGGCCACTTCCACGGCCACCACGCTGGTCAGGGGACTGATGCGGGGGTCCTTGATCCCGCTGCGGATAATTTCTGCCAGAGCACGCTGGACTTCCCCGTTGATACGGGTGTTTTTAATGCTGTTTTTTCTCATAGATCCTGCCTTCCCGGAAGGGGGAACCCCATGGGCTCCCCCGGATTTGCACATATCTCTGCCCCTTAAGTTCTCGGCACTTCCACCATGATATAGGCCTCCACGATATCCAGCTCCTGCATCTGGTCGAAGCCTTCGAATACGAGGCCGCATTCAAAGCCTGCCTTGACTTCCTTCACATCGTCCTTGAAGCGCTTCAGGGAGGCCAGGCCGCCCTCGTAGATCTGATCGCCTTCCCGGGTAATGCGGATTTTGCAGCCCCTCTGGAATACGCCGTCCAGCACATAGGAACCGGCAATATTGCCTACCGCGGAAGCCTTGAAGATCTGGCGCACCTCGGCATGGCCGATAACCTTCTCCTCGAAAATGGGGTCAAGCATGCCCTTCATGGCGGCTTCGATATCCTCGATGGCCTGGTAGATTACCTTATAAAGGCGCACATCCACCCTCTCCCTCTCGGCTGTGGCCTTGGCCGTGGGGTCAGGACGCACATTGAAGCCGATAATGATGGCGTTGGATGCGCTGGCCAGAGATACATCTGACTCGTTGATGGCTCCCACGCCGCCGTGGATGCATTTTACCACCACTTCCTCGTTGGAGAGCTTCATGAGAGACTGCTTCACCGCCTCCACACTGCCCTGCACATCCGCTTTTACGATCAGATTCAGCTCCTTCAGATTGCCTTCCTTGATCTGGGAGAACAGGTCGTCCAGAGACATGCGGGATTTGGTCTCCTCCAACATCTTTTCCTTATTCTGCGCTAAATATGTCTCCGCGTAATTTTTTGCCGTCTTGTCGCTGTCATGAGCGATAAATACCTCGCCCGCGCTGGGCACGTCGGACAGTCCCAGAATCTCCACCGGCGTGGAGGGCAGAGCTTCCTTGACCCTGCGGCCCTTGTCATCGATCATGGCGCGGACTTTTCCGTGGCTGGAGCCTGCGGAGATGAAATCTCCCACCTGTAGCCTGCCCTTCTGCACCAGCACCGTAGCCACCGGGCCCCGACCCTTATCCAGCTCCGCCTCGATCACAAGACCTCTGGCCCTTCTGTCGGGATTGGCCTTGAGTTCCAGAATATCGGCAGTGAGCAGAATGGTCTCCAGCAGATTCTCTATACCCTCCCCGGACTTGGCGGACACGGGGACAAACTCTGTGGTTCCGCCCCAATCCACAGGGATCAGTTCATGCTCTGTCAGCTCCTGCTTCACGCGCTCCACATTGGCAGCAGGTTTGTCGATCTTGTTCACCGCCACCACAATCTCGATGCCCGCCGCCTTGGCATGGTTGATGGCCTCCACGGTCTGAGGCATGACGCCGTCGTCGGCCGCCACCACCAGAACCGCAATATCCGTGGCGTTGGCGCCCCGCATACGCATGGCGGTAAACGCCTCGTGGCCGGGGGTATCCAGGAAAGTAATCTTCCGTCCGTTTATGGATACGGTATAGGCGCCGATATGCTGGGTGATGCCGCCTGCCTCCTTGTCGGTGACATTGGTCTTACGGATGGCGTCCAGCAGGGAGGTCTTGCCGTGATCGACATGCCCCATGACACAGATGACAGGGGGTCTTTCCACCAGGCTCTCCTCCGCCTCCTCATCCTCCTTCAGCAGTTCCTCGATCACATCCACCTTGACTTCCTTCTCGCAGAGGATGTCGTATTCCATGGCGATGTTTTCCGCGTCCTCATAAGAAATCTCCTGATTTACGGTGACGATCTTGCCCTCCAGGAACAGCTTCTTGATGATGGCGGCGGGCTGCAATTTCATTTTTTCCGCCAGCTCCTTGATGGTGATGGACTCAGGCAGCACAATCACCTTGATGGCTTCCTCCACCACCTCTTCCTTTTTCTTTTCGGGCCTGATGAAACGACCGGGCTTATTCTTCTGCGCCTCATCGTCCTCATACATATAGTCCTTGCGGTTGCGCTTATCCTTCTCCTGGCTGATCCGCCTCTTTTCCTCTTCTCTGTGCTTCTCGTTGTCCTTGCCGGGCGCTTCTGCCGCAAAGCCCTTGCCGCCCTGCTGCTGGCCGCGGAACTTATCGCCCTGTCCGGGTCTTCCGCCGCCAAAGGAACGCCCTCCTCCGTTATCCTTGCCAAAGGCAGGTCTGCCGCCGGGAGCCGCGCCGCGTCCTCCGAACTGGCCACCGCTCCGCTGGCCGTCCCGGCCACCCTGGTAGCCGCCGCCTCTCTGGCCGTCACGGCTGCCCTGATAACCGCCTCTGGTCTGACCGCCCTGGCCGCCTCTCTGACCGTCACGGCCACCCGGATAGCCGCCGCTTCTCTGGCCGTCACGGCTGCCCTGATAACCGCCGCTTCTCTGGCCGTCACGACTGCCCTGGTAACCGCCGCTTCTCTGACCGTCACGGCCTCCCTGATAGCCGCCTTCCCGACGGTCATTGCCGCGGCCGCCTCTCTCGGTGTTTCTGTCCGTATTTCTGTCGGAGCGCTGTTCGAAGCCGCGATCAGAGCCCCTCTCGGAAGTACGCTCAGAACTGCGCTCGGAGCTACGCTCCTGGGTTCTTTCCGCGCTTCTGTCCGAACGGGATTCCTGGCGCGCATCCCCGCTTCTGGTCTGTTCCCTGCCAGAACCGCTCTGTTCCGGTCTGTGCTCCTGCGGCCTGCCCGCCTGTTTCTCGGCTGCGGGTTTGTCCGCCGCGGGCTGCTGGGGCTTAACCGCCGGCGCCGTTTCCTGCGGGGTATTCTGCACGGATACCGGCTTTTCGGCTATCTGCTCCTCCTTGGGCGGCTTGGGCCTGGGCTGAGGCTTCATAGTCACCATCTGTACGCTGGGAGTAGGGGACGGCGGTGTCAGCGGCTTTATGGGAGTCCTGGGCGCAGGTCTGCCTGTATTGCCGCCCTTTTGGCGGTTCTGACCACTCTGACCGTTCTGGCCGCCACGCCCCCCCTGGCCGGACCTGCTCTGGTTGTTCTGGCCGCTCTGGTGATTCTGGCCGTTCTGTCCCTTCTGGCCGTTTTCCCTTGCCCGCTGTCCTGACATCTTGGAATTCTGCGGATTGCTGACAACGATAATCTTGCTCTTCTTTTTAGGAGCGGCCTGCTTTTCCGTCTTCTCCCCGGCCCCGGAAGCGGGTGTTGTCCCTCCGGCGGCCGGAGCCGCAGTCGACGCCGCGGCTTTCACTTCTGTGTCTGTTCCTGCTTTCGTCCTGGGCGCCGGTTTCTTTTCCTGCACGGCCTTCTCCTTTTTTACCTCCTCCGAGGTTTTCTCACGAGTCTCTCCCACCTGTGTTTCTCCCTTTCCGCCAAATGCCTTTCTCACCAATTCCACATTGGCTTCCTCTACGGAACTGTTGGCCGCCTTGGCTTCTATTCCTTTCTCCTGCAAAAAGGCCACTATTTCCTTACTGGACCTGTTTACTTCCTTCGCTAACTCATGTACCTTCATTTTTGCCATGCTCACTACCTCCCTTTACCTGGCAGACACCTTCACCCTCCAGTGCCCTCATAACCGCCTGTGCCAAACCTGCATCGCATACTGCCAGAGAAGACCTCTGTTCCTTTCCTATGGCCCCGCCCAGAATCTCCTTGGTCCCATACTGACAGATCGGAACACCATAATAGGAACTCTTGTCTGTAAAAAACTTTTTGGTATTCGCTGACGCATCCTCTGCCACGATAACCAGCATAGCGCATCCACTTTTTACCGCGTTCTCCGTCTGAAATTCACCGCTCACCAGATTATGCCCTCTGGTTGCCAGCCCCAGCAATGATAATACTTTATTTTGCCTCAATATTGTTAAACTCCTTATCCAGGGTTTCATATATTTCCTCGGAAATACTCATCTTAAAGGAGCGCTCCAGCCCTTTGTTTCCGCGGGCCTTTTGCAGACATTCCCTCTGTGTACAAATATATGCGCCCCTGCCATTCTTTTTTCCTGTCACATCCAGGCAGATTGCCCCGTCAGCGGTTCGCAGGACTCTCATCATCTGTCTCTTGTCCTTCATCTCGCCGCAGCCGACGCACTGCCGCAAGGGAACCTTCTTTGCCATCGCGCCGCCCCCTTATTCCTGTTCTACGCCGTCATCTTCGGATTCTCCGGCATCCCCGGCGTCGCTCTCTTCCTCTCCGCCGTACTCTCCGTCCTCATATTCCCCGTCATATCCGGCATCGCCCTCTTCTTCTCCGCCGTACTCTCCGTCTCCGCCTTCATACTCCTCAATGTAATCCTCGTCTTCGTCATACTCGTCGTCCATGTAATCCTCATAGCGGAAGCCCGGCGCGTCCTTGGCCTGGGTCTCGGACTTGATATCAATCTTGTAACCGGTAAGTCTGGCGGCCAGCCGGGCGTTCTGGCCTTCCTTGCCGATGGCCAGGGACAGCTGGTAATCCGGCACCACCACCTTGGCGGTCTTCTCGTCGGGGTCCGCGAACACAGCCACGATCTTCGCGGGGGACAGGGCGTTCTGAATCAGATTGCCCGGGTTCTCATCCCAGTTCACGATATCAATCTTTTCGCCCCGCAGCTCCTCCACGATGGCGTTGACCCTGGCGCCGTTGAGACCCACGCAGGCTCCCACCGCGTCCACGTTGGGATTGTGGGACCAGACCGCCAGCTTGGTACGGCTTCCCGCCTCACGGGCAATACTCATGATCTCCACCGTGCCGTCCTTGATCTCCGTAACCTCGGACTCGAACAGCCTCTTCACCAGTTCGGGATGGGTGCGGCTCACATTGATGCGGGGGCCCTTGGGCGTATTTTTCACTTCCAGCACATATACCTTGATACGCTCGGTGGGCATGAACACTTCTCCGCGAACCTGTTCGCTCTCGGTGAGCATGGCATCCGCCTTGCCCAGATTTATACTGATGTTCCGACCGATATAGCGCTGCACCACACCGGTCACCACGTCTTTCTCCTTCTCAAAATACTGGTTATAAATCACGCTGCGCTCTTCCTCACGGATCTTCTGCAGGATCACATTCTTGGCATTCTGGGTGGCTATACGCCCGAACTCTCTGGATTTGACCTCCACATTCAGGATATCGCCCACCTGGGCCTTCTGGGAAAGTTCTCTGGCATCCTCCAGAGCGATCTGCAGCACACTGTCCTCCACATCCTCCCTGGTCTCCACCACTTCCTTTTCCATATAGCACAGGAAATCACAGGTCTCACGGTCAATCTCCACCTTGACATTGTCCGCCTTGCCGAAATGATTCTTGCAGGCGGTGAGAAGCGAATTTTCTATGGCCTCAAACAAAGTCTCCTTGCTGATCTCCTTCTCCTTTTCCAGAATATCCAGTGCCTCCATCAGTTCCTTATTCATTTTCTACTTTTCCTCCATTCTGCCCCCCTGGGCAATCCCTGTTAAAAGTCAAGCGCCAATCGTATCACAGCTATATCATTTCTCGCAAAAACGCGGTCCCCTGTCTCCTCCGTGATCACAATGCTGTCTCCGTCAAAGGATTTCAGCGCGCCGGAAAACTCCTTGACCCCCTCCAGAGGCTTATACAGTCTGATCTCCACCTCCTGGCCAATGCTGTATGCAAGATGTCTGTCTTTCTTAAGCGCGCGCCCCAGCCCCGGACTGCTCACCTCCAGAATATAGGCGTCCGGAATAAAGTCTTCCCGGTCCAGCGCGTCGGACAACGCCCGGCTCACATTCTCGCAGTCCACGATGCTGACTCCCTGTGTCTTGTCAATATAGGCCCGCAGATAATAGTCGCTGCCCTCCTTCACATATTCCACATCATAGATCTCCACCCCCATAGCCGCGGCTATGGGCTGCAAAAGCGCCTCTGTCCTGGTTTCATAATCCTCTCTCTTTGACATGTCTCCCTCTTTCCTTCGGCTATAACATCAAGAAAGAGTGGCTTGCAACCACTCTCACTCTCATTTTCAATCTTCAATTCTTCCTCAGTATATGCCTTTGCAGGATGCTTGTCAATACACTTTTGTGAAAAAATCCCGGATTTGGCGCGTTTTGTCAGTCTCCTTCCCTCTTTCAGAGCCCCTCGTCCGCTTTCCCGCTTCATCTATTCTTAATTTTACGTTTCATAAAATCAAAATTTATGCAAACCCTATAATGCCATTTCCCTTCGCGAAAAATGCGTTACAATATACTACATTATAAAAACATCCAAAGAGCAGGAGAATGATTATGGACTTCGGAGAAAAACTGTACCGCCTGCGGGTAGCGCGGGGAATCTACCAGAAACAGCTGGCCGTATATCTGCACGTGTCAGTAGGCACCATATCCAATTACGAAAACGGCATCCACTCCCCGGATCTGAAAACCCTCAGCAAACTTGCCAGCTATTTCCATGTATCGGCCGACTACCTGTTGAACCGAACGGATTACATATCTCCTGTGGACGCCCTGGAGCAGGAGCTGATCGACCAATATACCGCCGGAGATATCATGAACGCCATTCTGGACCTGTCTTTGGAAGGACGCAGGGATCTTGTCAAATATCTCACCATGCTGTCGGCCTGCGACGGCGCCAGCCTGCCGTCCCTCTCCGGACCCGGGCATGAATCTTTTGATTTCGAATCTCCCGACCCCGAACCGGAGAACGAGGATGCAGAGGGGGAGGCCTGGGCTGAGGTTCCCGATGACGAATGTCTCTAGATTTTAGATATCATAAATTTTATGGTCAAAAAGAGGAGTCCGGCACAAGCCGCGCTCCTCTTTTTTGTCCCCACCGGAGAGGATCTGGGCGCATCACCGCTCCGCCCGCATGGGATTATGCAAAAAGTCATCGTACGCCAGCCGGATTCCCTCCTCCAGTTCCGTGTGGTACTGCCAGCCCAGCGCCCTGGCCTTGCTCACATCCAGGAGCTTTCTGGGCGTTCCGTTGGGCTTGCTGGCATCCCAGCGGATCTCTCCCTCATAGCCGATCACCTCTGCCACGATCCGCGCAAGCTCCCTGACGCTCAGCTCTTTTCCCGTTCCTCCGTTCACCGTCTCATTGCCGCTGTAGTGATTCATCAGAAATACGCACAGTTCGGCCAGATCATCCACATAGAGAAATTCCCGCAGAGCGCTGCCGTCCCCCCAGCAGGTCACATGGGGAAGCCCCTGTTCCTTCGCCTCATGAAAGCGCCGGATCAGCGCGGGCAGCACATGGCTGTGGGTGGGATGATAATTGTCATTCGGCCCGTACAGATTGGTTGGCATCACGGAGATAAAATCCGTCCCGTACTGCCGGTTCAGAAACTCGCAGTATTTCAGCCCGGAAATCTTGGCCAGGGCATAGGCCTCGTTGGTCTTCTCCAGCTCCCCGGTGAGCAGACAGCTCTCCTTCATGGGCTGGGGCGCCAGCCGGGGATAGATACAGGAAGACCCCAGAAATTCCAGTTTCCTGCAGCCATACTTCCAGGCGCTGTGAATCACATTCATCTCCAGCATCATATTGTCATACATGAAATCCGCCAACGCGCTGTCATTGGCCATGATACCCCCTACTTTTGCCGCCGCAAGGAACACATATTCCGGCTTTTCCTCCGCGAAGAAATCCTCCACCGCCTGCTGGCTGCACAGATTCAGCTGCTGATGAGTACGGGTGATAATATTCCCATAGCCCTGTCTTTCCAATTCCCGCAGGATGGCGCTCCCCACCATCCCCCGATGTCCCGCCACGTATATTTTCGCATTTTTCTCCATCATATCCACAGCAACTCCATTCTCATAATTTTAGACAAAAACTATTGCGGTTTTCCGAAAATCAGGTTATAATTATGCAGTAGCATATTGGTTGTGTACCGTTTCGTACATCTAACAATACATCCATGCAAAAAATATATTGAGAAAGGATGCACACTTATGGAAAAAGAACACATCAGCCTATGGCGAAAGATTCAGACTTATTATCATTACCACTGGATGAACCGGGATCTGCTCTTCTACAAGCCCGTCGCCCGTCCGCTCTGGTTTATGACGCACACAAAAGAGCAGATCGACCGGCGCACCACCGCCTATCTGGACCGGGTCCACAGGGAGGACGAAAAAATCATGAAGCAGCTTCTGGCATGCCTGGAATTTTTCCAGAATCAGGATGATTCCCAGTCTCCTTCCTCATAGGACATAATATATCGCGATCCGCGCGAATTGTCAAGGGAAAGCGCCGTTCGCGGACGATCGCGCATTGCCCCCAGACGGCCGCCGACCCACAGTTCCGCCGCCTCCGGCGCGCGCCGGTCCATTATAAGCGACAGTCCCGTCAAGGCCAGTATCAACCACAGCGGAACCGATGCCTGCGGAATTGTTCTCTCTTTTTCGCCGGAAATGCCTGAAATCGTCAGCAGCGCCCGGGAACAGGCCTGCCTGCAGCCCTCGCCCATTCTGTTTTTCTACACAAAAAAATGTCCGAAACACAGGTTTCCGACATTTTCCGGGTTGGGCTGTTCTTTTAAAGCAATAAAATCCACACTCTGTAGGAATTCTATTGTCATGAACAACAGCTGATAGGGGAATCGAACCCCTGTTTCCGCCGTGAGAGGGCGGCGTCTTGACCGCTTGACCAATCAGCCATACTGTCTTTTTACTGTCTGTGGAATTCCACACTGCCTCCCGATCTTTCTGTTTACAAATCAGGCAGAGCGCAGCTGATAGGGGAATCGAACCCCTGTTTCCGCCGTGAGAGGGCGGCGTCTTAACCGCTTGACCAATCAGCCACAGTTGCAATTTTCGCAGTACTTGTTTACTATAATATATTTCCCCGAAAATTGCAACCTTTTTTTAGCAATTTATAAAAATTCTACAATTTCCTCTTTTTCAGGAAATTTTCTATCATTTTATTTTTCCCGGAATCGTCCCTATTACGACAGATCCGGCCTCCGCTTCCCCCAAGCGACGGCGTTTATGCCTGTTTCGCGCCGCCCACCAGATGGTAGTAAGCTCGGGAAGTGATGCGGTACACCGCCACATACCCCAGGCCGAAGAGCAGATAAGCCAGAACCGCCACCTGTATCAGCATCCACAGATTGTTGAAATTGAGCAGCATCAATCCTTTGTACAAAAAAGGAAACGCAAATCCCAGATGGATTCCGGCTGCCAGCAGGGGCAGAAAGAATACGGTCATCACCTGGCTGTTGATGGTCTTTCTGACCTCTTTTCTGGTCATGCCCACCTTCTGCAGGATCTCAAAACGGCTCTGATCCTCATACCCCTCGGAAATCTGCTTGTAGTACATGATCAGCGTGGTGGCAAACACAAATACGATGCTCAGCATAATTCCCAGAAAAAACAGACCTCCGTACATTTCCCGGAAACCGTCCCTGTTCACCGCCGCGGACTCCGTTCTGGAGACCAACACGCCCTGCTGCTGGCTCAGCTTCCCCTGTATTTCATAAAAGATCGTTCCCTGCTCCTCCACGGAGCATTCCAGGTCAAAGCCATAGATCCAGTCATATTGCAGCAGCGGATTGCCATGCAGGTCCCTGCGCTCTGTCATGGGCCGGATAAAGCTCTCCACATCTTCCACAAAGAGAAACATGGACGGGATAATCTGCATACTGTCCACGCCGTTGTCCACAAAGCCCTTACCCATTCTGACCTGCCACTCCTGCTCCGTTCCCGAAATCCGCAGACTGCTCTGCCGGAACCACATTTTGGTGGTACACATCAGCAGCTGCCCAGGCTCCAGAGTCTCCGCCGTTCCCATCAGGCGGTTGTAGTCCGCCAGAGAGACCACAAATATCTGCCATAGATCCTGATAGTTGTCACCTTCCAGACTCCCCAGGGCGGATGTGCCGGTCTCCAGAACGCCGTCGGAGAGGACGCCCGCCAGGGACACATAGGAATACTCCAGAACTTCCCGGGCCGGTGTCTGCCCGTGGGCGTCCAGCACTTCCTCTATGGCCCCGCGTATGGGAGCGTAATTCTCCTCCCGCAGATCCGCGTAACTGACAGCCCGGTTATCCGTCATAATATGCCGGGGATACCGGGAGCGCAGGCTGTTTTCCTGCCCTCCGTACAGACACACTGTCGAGGAAAGCATCACCAGCACCATAGTACACAGAATACAGATGGAGGCCAGCCCCGCGCCGTTCCGCTTCATACGATAGACCATGGAGGATACCGACACAAAATGATTGGTTTTATAATAGTAGCGCTTATTCTTCTGCAACAGCCTGCACATGGTCACGCTTCCCGCGATAAACAGCAGATATGTCCCTCCGATCACCAGCAGCACCGCCAGGAAAAACCAGAGTATGGCGGCTACGGGATTCTTGATGGAGACGGCCAGATAATAGGCAATGCCCAGAAGCACGGCCCCTGCAAGCGCCATGGGCCAGTTGGCCCTGGGAGGGCGCTCCCCCACATTCTCACTGCGCAGCAGCTGTATGGGGTCCGCCACATGAACCTGCCGCAGAGTCACTCCCAGAATCAGCAGGAAAATAATTAGGTACAGAATGACGGTCTGTCTCACATTTGCGGGGTTAATCCGCATGGAGTAATCCACGTCCGCCTGCAATATATAATTCATCAGCAGTTCCGCCAGCTTGGAGAAAAGGATTCCGAGGGCCAGACCGGATGTCAGGCTGATGCAGATCACGATCACGCTCTCCCAGATCATGATCCGGGCCAGATTCAGCTTGTTCATCCCCAGAATACTGTACAGGCCAAACTCCCTCTTGCGCCTGCGGATCAGGAAGGAATGGGTGTAGAACAGAAAAATGACAGAGAACGCGCCTACCACAAAGCGCCCCAGCCCCATGAGCATTGCCACTACATAGCCTCCCCGGACATGATCGAGCAGAGAACCCGTGTACAGATAACTCACGATATAGTACATCATAATCATACCCATGCCGGTCAACAGATAGGGAATATACAGTTCTTTGTTTTTCCGGATGCCCGACCAGGCCAGTCGGGGATAAAAGCCGATTCTCATATTCTCCCCTCCTCTCCGGCCATAGACCCATTCTCCCGGGCGGCCTGAGGCTGTGCCTGAGGCAAAGCCTCCATCCCCTGGGGTTTTGTCCCCGCGCCTCCCGGCTGAGTGGCCAGCAGCGTCAGGGTATCCGATATCTTCTGGTACAGCTGTTCGTTGGTGCCGCTGCCCCGGTAGATCTGATGGAAGACCTCGCCGTCCCGGATAAAGAGTACCCGGCCAGCGTGACTGGCGGCCTTGACCGAATGAGTCACCATCAGAATCGTCTGCCCGGTCTGATTGATTCCCCCGAACAGGCGCAGCAGTTCATCCGTGGCCCGGGAGTCCAGCGCTCCTGTGGGCTCGTCCGCCAGCACCAGCTTGGGGCCGGTGATCAGCGCCCTGGCCACCGCCGCCCGCTGCTTCTGGCCGCCGGAGACCTCATAAGGATACTTTTTCAGCAGCTCCGTGATCCCCAGCTGCTTTGCGATGGGCACAATCCGCGCCTGCATTTCATCATGGCGTTTCCCCGCCAGCACCAGCGGCAGGTAGATATTGTCCTCCAGGGTAAAGGTGTCCAGCAGATTGAAATCCTGGAACACAAACCCCAGGTTATCCCGGCGGAAAGCCGCCACCGCCGACTCCCTGATCCTCCCCAGATCCTGGCCTCCCAGTATCACGCTGCCCCCTGTGGGCTTATCCAGCGCGGCCAGGATATTCAGCAGGGTGGTCTTACCGGAACCCGACTCCCCCATAATGGCCACATACTCCCCCTGCTCCACACTGAAAGACACATTTTTCAGCGCCTCCACCCGGTTGTTGCCCAGGCGGGTGGTATAGGTCTTTTTCACTTCTTTGACTTCCAATATGCTCATACAGTACCTCCATATTCTCCGCTGTCTGGCTGGGGTTTCCGGCAGGCTTCCACGGCATCAGGCACCCTGCCCCCTGTCCGGAACTAGTCGGAACGTTTTCCGCAGATCTCTCTTCCCCTGTCAACAGCTGTCAGATTATGGACTTATTATATAAGAACGGGAAACGGACCTCCATCGAATCAGCTTACATTTTCCCGCGCAAATCTTACAGTTTTGTCACAAGTCGCCGTCCGGCGCTGTCATTCCACCTCCAGCACCTCGCGGCCCAGGCCGATGCGGACAGTAGTGCCCTCCCCCGGCGCGGAGGAGACGGTGATGGTGTGTCTGAGCCGGTCACAGATCTGCCTGCACAGGTACAGTCCCAGCCCGGTGGCTTTCTTGTCGCTGCGCCCATTGTAACCCGTATAACCCTTTTCAAAAATTCTGGGCAGGTCTTCCGGGGAAATGCCGATACCGGTGTCCCGGACGCACAATGTGCAGGGAGATTCCATATAGATCCGCACACTTCCCTCCCGGGTATATTTCAGAGCGTTGGAAAGCACCTGCTCCACCACAAAGGCCAGCCATTTCTCGTCCGTCAGCACCTGGCAGTCCACATCCTGATAGTCCAGCGCAAGATGCCTGCGGATAAACTGACCGGCATATTTTCTGATGCAGCCGCGAAGCAGCAGATCCAGATCCACCCGGGCAAAAACATAATCCGTGTCCCTGCTGCCCAGCCGCAGATAAGTCAGTACCATCTCCACATACTGCTCGATGCGCTGCAATTCCTCGCTGAGTCTTCGGGATTTTTCCGTATCCTCCTGTTGCAGCACCAGGCCCATGGCCGCAATGGGGGTCTTGATCTGATGAACCCATGTGGTGTAATAATCTATGGTATCCTGATACCTTATCCGCATACTGTCCTGACGCCGCCTCCGCTCCAGCAGCAATTCCCTTGTCATCTCCCGATATATCCGGGTCTCCCAGTCCCCGCCCCGGGAATCAGATTCCGTCCGGCTGTAAAGGATCTCCTGTAACAGTTCCCAGGCACAGCCCTCTCCATCCGCCGCCCGGGGATCTTCCCCCCCATGGCTTTCTCCCTCCGGGGCACTGAGCCTCCCGGACTCCCGGTCCCACTCCAGTCCTACGGCTCTCAGTGTGTGCAGCAGGGCCGCATAACGTCTGCAGGCCGCCGTCATGTCCGCCCCCATGATCCCCAGCCCCGCCGCCATGCAGAGCAGAAACGGGTAAACCGTCCCGTTAAGGGGCTGCTGATATAAGAGAAAAACCACCGTATAAATAAAGCAAAACAGCAGACAGGTCAATATATGCCTTTTCTGCTGCCTGATGTATATCCATATAAAATGTTTCATCGCCATATCCTCAATCCGTTCCTGTCTGCCCACAGGTAAAATCTTTTGACACACGCGCCACGATACCGCCCGCAGGCCAAGGTCACAGTCTGTAATCCCCCTGCGGTCAACCGCTGACCATATATCCCACGCCGAATTTCGTCGCGATAAAATCGGGGAGTCCTGCCGCCTCCAGTTTTTTGCGCAGGCGGTTCACGTTTACCGTCAGGGTATTGTCATCCACAAAGCTGTCCGTCTCCCACAGCTTCTCCATCAGCCTCTCCCGGCTCACCACCTGCCCCTTGCTCTCCAGCAGAGACAGCAGAATCCGGTACTCGTTCTTACTCAGCGGAATCTGCTGTCCCTGATAAGTCAGCGTGTTATCTCCCGTGCTCAGCAGCGCTCCTCTGTGCTCCAGCACCGGCATCGTGCCGCCAAAATCATAGGTTCTGCGCAGCAGGGCCTGCATCTTGGAAATCAGCACCGCCATGTCAAAGGGCTTGGCGATAAAATCGTCCCCACCCATGTTCATGGCCATGACAATATTCATGTTGTCGGAAGCGGAAGACAGAAAGATGATGGGCACCCTGGACACCCGGCGAATCTCGCTGCACCAGTAGTAGCCGTTGTAAAAGGGCAGCATGATGTCCAGCAGCACCAGGTGGGGGCCAAAGGCCGCGAACGCCTGCATCACCTCATGAAAATCCTCCACGCAGCGGGGTTCCATATCCCAGCAGGCAATCTGCCCGGACAGGGACCGGGCAATTCCCTCGTCATCCTCCACGATCAAGATTTTATACATAGATGCCTCCCCGCCTCTATCCCGCGAACTGGCTGTTGTAAAGCTCCCTGTAGAAGCCCCCCCGGGCCAGCAGACTCTCGTGACTGCCCTGCTCGATGATGTTGCCGTCCTTCATGACCAGAATGATATCCGCCTCCCGGATGGTGGACAGCCGATGCGCCACGATAAAGCTGGTACGGCCCTCCATCATACGGGCAAAGGCTTTCTGAATCCGGATCTCAGTGCGGGTGTCTATGGAGGAGGTGGCCTCGTCCAGAATCAGCATGGGCGGCAGGCACAGCATGACCCGGGCAATGCACAGAAGCTGCTTCTGCCCCTGAGAAAGGCTTCCCCCCTCCTCAGTGATCACCGTGTGATACCCCTCCGGCAGCCGCTTGATAAAGCTGTGGGCATGGGCTGCCCTGGCCGCCTCCACCACTTCTTCCTCCGTGGCCTGGGGCCTGCCCATCCGGATATTGTCCAGAATCGTTCCGGCCCGCAGCCAGGTGTCCTGCAGCACCATGCCATAGCTGGTGCGCAGGCTCCCCCGGGTCAGATCGCGGATATCCGTGCCGTCCGCCCGGATACATCCCTGGTCCACATCGTAGAAACGCATCAGCAGATTGATCACCGTGGTCTTGCCGCAGCCCGTGGGGCCCACGATGGCAACCCGCTGGCCGGGCTTCACGTTCAGATTGAAATCCTGGATCAGCTTTTTATCCGGCACATACTGGAAGTACACATGCTCCAGCTGCACATGGCCCCGGGCATCCGTCAGCGTAAGCGCGTTCTCCGCCTCCGGCACCTGGGCCTCCTCCTCGATGAGCTCAAAGATCCGGGCGGCACAGGCGATGGCATTCTGCAGCTCCGTGACCACGCCGGAAATCTCATTGAAGGGCTTGGTATATTGGTTGGCATAACTTAAGAAGCAGGACAGTCTGCCCACACTAAGACCAATGCCCTGAGTTTTAATAACCACCAAAGCGCCGAAAATACCCACGCCCGCATAGACCAGACTGTTGACAAAGCGTGTGCAGGGGTTGGTCAGAGAGGAATAGAATATGGCTTTCAGGGAGCATTTCTCCAGTCTGCCGTTGATCTCCCGAAACTGCTCTGTCACCGCCGCCTCCCGGGAAAAGGTCTTGACGATCTTCTGATTCCCCACCATCTCCTCGATCAGCGCCGTCTGTTCCCCTCTGGTCTCGGACTGCTCCCTGAACATGGTGTAAGTCTTTGTGGCGATGAATCTGGCCACCAGGAAAGACACCGGAGTGATGCAGATCACCACCAGGGCGATGGGCACATTGGTAATCAGCATGAAAACCAGTGTTCCCAGTATGGTCAGAACCCCCGTGAACAGCTGGGTAAAGCCCATGAGCAGGCCGTCCGCGAAGGTGTCCACGTCCGCGATGACCCGGCTGACAATATCCCCGTAGGATTTGGCGTCCAGATATTTCAGAGGCAGATTCTCCAGCTTGTGGAACGCATCCTGCCGGATATCCTGGATCACATGATAGGTGATATAGTTGTTGGCGGTGTTCATGACCCACTGGGCCGCAGCGGTGCATATCATGGCCACGGCTATCTTTTTAAGGATCGCGAAGATCCCGGGCATATCCACCAGCCCCCGGTCCACGATCAGGTCCACCGCGTCGCCCGTTAAGATGGGCACATACAGCGTCAATGCCACAATCACCGCCGCCAGCGCCAGGCTCATTCCCACCAGCAGCCAATATTTCTTGATATAATGCAGTACTTTCCTTATAGTTTCCATCTGTCCGGAACGCTTTTGCACACTCTCCGCCATATTCTCTTAAACCTCTTTTCCTAAATCTCCCATATAAATATGAAAGCCTTCCTCTGTGCGCATGCCGCTGGCTTCACCTGCGGTATGACGTTATCAGGATTTGGCCGCTGCATATCCAGGCTTTCCTACAATATAATGCCATACCTGCGCATGATCCGCAAGCCCTTTTTTGCAGTTAGCCATGGCGGCTCCCACAGAATCCCCATCGTCACGATCGCGCAAACAAAAGGGAGACACATTTTCCTGTATAATACCCGAAGCCGTCATTTATCAGATCGTTTCACTGCGCTCCATCTGCTCCAGCACTTTCTCGTAATACTGCCGCTGATACAGCAGTCGGTCTGCGATCATCTGTCTGGCGGTCTCCGTGCCGGACTTCTGCGTCAGACGCCAGTTAATCCAGTCCAGTCTCTCCCGCAGCCACTTTTTCTTGTCTTCCATCTTTAAGTTACGGAAATCCGCGTATTCCATGGCATCGTAGATGCGGTAGGCGTCGAAACGGTCCACGTCGTCCGCATCCCCTATGCTCAGGGCAAAGGCCGTCTTCTCCCCCGGGAAGTCCGCCTTCCCATCCACATGAATCGCGATGCCATAGCAGATTTCCCGCACCCGCTGCGGCTCCAGAGAAAGCTGTTCCAGAAAAGGCCGGGCCAGCCGGGCCGACATGCGTCCATGCTCCCCCCAGCTCTCCTCCGATTCAAAGAACAGACTGTATCCCACATCGTGCAGAAGCCCCCCGATCACCAATCCTTCCACATCCATCCCCTCCCTGCGGGCAATCTCCCTGGCTACATGAGCCACCCGGTAGGAATGCTGCAAGCGGTACTCTCCGTCCGCCGGATGCTCCCTGAAATAGGCGCAGCCCGCAAACTGCTCTCTCAGAAAGACTTCTGTTTTCTGAATATTCGTCATATATGCTCCTCCTGTATATCGGATTCTTTTTTTGCCATGTACCCGCTCTGTTTACTGAGCAGGCGGTCTTTGCGGTGTAGATCATAACGGCATGAAACCCTGCTTTGCCAGATCAGACAGCATCTTCATTCTACCACAAGTCCGCGCACAATTCCATCGCAATTTGTCCCGGGTTTTCCGTTGATCCCCTTGCACTTTTCCCCGTATCCGCTAAAATAGAAATGACAGTCCATTCAGGAAAGGAATTTTGCCGGATGAAAATTTTGCTTGTGGCGATCAATGCCAGATACATACACTCCAATCCCGCGGTCAGCTCCTTAAAAGCCTGCGCCGGAATATACGCGTCCTGCGTGGAGATCGCGGAATTTACCATCAACCAGCAGCCCGGGTATATCCTGCGGGAAATCTATAAAAAACGCCCTTCCGTGATCGCTTTCTCCTGTTATATCTGGAACCGCGATCTGCTGGACGCGGTGATCCCCGACCTGCGCAGACTGCTGCCCCATGTGGATCTCTGGGCAGGCGGGCCGGAGGTTTCCTATGACGCTGCGGATGCCATCCGCAGATGGCGGCTGAGGGGCGTGATGACGGGTCCGGGCGAGGCGGTTTTCTTTCGCCTGGCCGCCGCCTATGCCTCCGGCACGGACCGGGAACTCCCTGCTATCCTGGAAGGCGGCAGGCAGCGGCTCACGCTGGATGAAATCCCGTTCTGGCAGGGAGACATACAGGATTTCGCGCACCGCATCGTCTATTACGAGAGCAGCCGCGGATGTCCGTTTTGCTGCAGCTACTGCCTCTCCTCCATCGACCGGGGCATGGATTTCCGCTCTGTGGACCGGGTATGCAGAGAGTTGGATTTCTTTCTGGAGAAAAAAGTGCCCCAGGTGAAGTTTGTGGACCGTACCTTCAACTGTAGGAAGGACCACGCCCTGCCCATCCTGCGGCATATTCTGGAACACGACAACGGCGTGACAAACTTTCACTTTGAGATCTCCGCCGATCTTCTGGACGAGGATTACCTTGCCGTGATGGAGCGACTGCGCCCCGGCGCAATACAGCTTGAGATCGGCGTACAGTCCACCTGCCCGGAAACCATCGCGGAGATCCGCCGCAGCATGGATTTTGCCAGAGTGGCCGCCATGGTCCGGCGCATCTCCTCCTGGGGAAATATCCATATTCATCTGGACCTGATCGCTGGTCTGCCCTTTGAAGATATACGGCGGTTCGCGGTTTCCTTCAACGATGTGTACGCCCTTCGTCCCCAGCAGCTTCAACTGGGCTTTTTAAAGGTGCTGAAAGGCTCGGAAATGGAGCGGCTGGCTCCCGGCTATGACCTTTTGTACACAGACCGGCCTCCCTACGAGGTGCTGTCCACCCGGTGGCTCTCCTACGAGGACCTCTGCCTCCTGAAACAGATCGAGGAGATGGTGGAAATCTACTACAACAGCGGCCAGTTCACGCATACGCTGGAATATATGCTGCCTCGCTTTGAGAGCGCCTGGGCCATGTACGCCAGTCTTGGGGCGTGGTACGAGAGCCACGGCCTGTCCGGGACGCAGTCCTCCCGCGTAAGGAAGTATGAAATTCTGTTGGAATGGGGAATAACGTGTTTCCATGGCGAAGTATCCGGGACCGAAGAGCCCGTCTCCCTGCTGACGGAATATCTTCTCTACGATCTGTACCTGCGGGAACACATGAAAAACCGCCCCTCCTTCGCTCCCTCAAAGGAGCCCTGGAGAGACGCGGCCGGCGATCTGCTGCGCCGGGAGTCTCTGGAGCACAGATTGTTTCCGGAGCTGGCAGGCTGCAATTACCGGGAGCTGACCAAGGCGCTGCACTGGGAAGTGTTTACCCGCGTCTTTGACGAGCCCACGCTGGTATTGTTTGGATATGGGCGGCGCGACCCGCTGACCAATAACGGGACATGCGCGCTGGTGCCCCTCCTGGAGCGCAGAATATAAAAGATCCCAAAGGGAGACGAAAAGAGGTAAAATATGAAATATCCTGACTTACAGACAGAAATCCGTTTTGCGGATGAAAACTGCTATGAGCAGATGCAGGATCTGATAGCCCAGGAAGTGGCCGCTGTACTGGATGATGCCGGAAACACGGCGGACGCGCTGGATCAGATGCTGTTCTCCGCTTTTGGCCAGCTTGTCCCTGTTATGAAAATACATCTGGATTATAAGGCGCTGGAAGATTTCGCGGAACTGACCCACTCCTTCGCCTGTATACTGGAATGCAGACAGCGAAGGGAAAAGCGCCCCTACGCCCTTCTGGACCGCTACAAAAAACTGTGCTATGACACGGCTTTTATATTCGATGACCAAAACTGGGAAGAATGTCCGGAATATCTGGCGGAAAAAGTGCCCGCATTATATGCTCTCTATTGGGAGGAGAGAGAGACAAAGGACAACCGATCCCGGATCATCGCCTGTAGCTGGTGTTCCGTATTCGCGGCATACCATTTCTTTTTGGGCTACCTGTCCGCAGACGGAAGAAGCAGGAAGAATATCGCGGATATCTGTCAGACATGGATTCCCCATATCCTTTTTGACATTTTGTGGAGTCTGGACAGGGATCTTGGAAACTCCCCGGCGGATTCATTCTTTCTGAAAGCCGTAAAAGATATTTTTCACGGCCTTTTCCCGATGGGTTCAGCGCAGATATTCTCCCCAGATCCGCACAAGTCTTTCCAATGAAAAAGCCGCGTTGGCAGGGCTGGTGGAGGGCAGCTCCGTCATCATCCTTAAGTAGGTTTCCGGCTGGTAAGCCTTGAAATATCTGGCCGCGGTCCTGCCGTTTACCAGTATCCTTTCGATCTGAGAGGCCTCCATAATGGCCCGGATATCCGCCGCTTTCACATTGCGAATGCTGCTGTCGCTGGACCCGCGGATTTCACAGCTCTCGATCACATCATACACCGCCAGAGAGTGACGCAGAAGCAGAGCCTTTTTCTCCGGGATATCCCGGGGCACGGGCTCCCCGTAAAACGCCGCCAGCATGGGCCAGAACCGGTTTCTGGCATGTCCGTAGTAAAAACCCTGCTCCCTGGATTTCACGGAGGGCAGGCTGCCCAGAATCAATATTCGGGAATCCCCGTCATATACCGGCGCAAAGGGCTGCGCCACCCGCTCGTACTCTGCCATATCATCCTCTCTCCCGCTCCCGCCGGGCGGGACGCATTATCAGACGCGCTCAATCACACAGCTGTGGGGTTGAGCGGGATTCTTCCGATCGTAATTGACGCCCACCAGCAGAATCTCCCCGGAGTAGCCCTCCAGGGCATGAATATATTTTCTCTCCCTGATCTGCCGAAGCGCCGCGTCCGCCGACTTATCCCATTTCAGTTCCACCACAATCGCAGGCTTTCTTACCGATGGCAGCGGCAGAAATACCAGATCCGCAAAGCCGCGTCCCGTGGGAAACTCCCTGATCAGTCTGTAGTCTTTCCTGGCGCTGTAGTAAGCCAGCCCGATAGCGCAGCTGAGGGAGTTCTCATCGTTATACGCAAGAATGGAGGAGGCCTCCATATGGGCCAGGTCAAGTCCCCTTGCAACGCTTTCCGCGTCCCCCCGCAGAGTAGCTTCCAGAAGTTTTTCCGATGCTTGTAAAATTCGCATGATTTCCGGCCACCCACCCACGCTCATGGCATTTTCAAATTCCCCCATAATCTCCTTATTGGGAATAAATACCTCCTTTTTTTCCGCGTCAAATGCCAGATATCCCAGATGAATCAGCAGGGTCAGCACATCGTCTTTTGTATGAAAAGTGCTCATATCATTCTGAAAGCTGAATGGATTGACTCTGACACATTCGCCTCCCAGCATCCGGACAATATCCCCGCGAAGTCCGTCAAAGTCCATCTCCATATAGATTTTCAGCGCTTCATAGGTCTCCGTGGAAGTCCAATAGTTCGAGAGGACACGATTCTTCATTGCCGACACCACGGACCTTGGATTATATATATGCTGAAACCGCCTGAACCTGTAGCCGTCATACCAGTTGCTGATTTCGGCTTCATCCATGTCATACTGCCTGCATAATATTCTGACTTCTTCTTCCGTAAATCCGGTAAACTCCTCAAGCGCGAACTGATCCGTCATGGAATGCTCCCAGAACATATTCAGCGCGGAATGCTGTCCGTATTTTTTGACGGGAAGAATGCCCGTCATATAGGCCAGCGCCACATAAGGCTGATCTTTCAGAAGACTTCTCAGGAAATCAAGATACTGTCTCTGCAAGGCCTCCGACTCCTGTCTCTCCCGCATCACGCAATCCCACTCATCTATCAGAAAAATGAACTGCTTGCCCGTTTTTACATAGATTCTTTCCAGAGCTTCCGCCAGTATGGTGATCCGGTCCGAAAGTATATCCCCATAGGCTTCCCGAAGTTCCCCTGTCAGCACCTGCTCCAGATAATCCGTCAATCCCTGATCTCTGGCCCGGATCAGAAATTGCTGCATATTCAGAAAAATCACATCATACTGATTCAGATGTTCCGGAAAAGTCTC
The DNA here is from genome assembly GCA_910583845.1 of uncultured Acetatifactor sp. Taxonomy (GTDB): domain Bacteria; phylum Bacillota; class Clostridia; order Lachnospirales; family Lachnospiraceae; genus Acetatifactor. Next base: position 13,586 of record CAJUAB010000002.1, on the reverse strand, counting down.
ATTCTTTTCTATTTTAAGTCCTCTGAACAGATCCGAGGAATCACAGCCCCGGCTGTAATAGGCAGCAAGCATCTTTAAAGCGATGGATTTGCCAAAACGCCTGGGCCTGCTGACGCAGAGATATTTTTCCTCCGTATTGATCAGTTCGTTGGTATATGCGATTAAATTGGATTTATCCACATATATTTTAGAGCGGATTACCTGCCAAAAGCCTTTGTTGCCCGGATTCAGATAGATTCCCATACCTTTCCCTCTCCCTGCGCGGATTGCGCAGCCATTCCCTGCCTTGCATCAGGTTATTTCACAAACTCCAGCGTCCGGGCCGCCTGCTCCCTGGAGTCATACAGTGTCACTCCGGTATATTCCGTCAAACAATTGCGCCAGTTTGATGCTTTTTTCCTGAAATCCGGCCCGCTCTCCGCTATCAGACAGCATTTTCGGTCTTTTATATAGCAGATCGGCGCGTTCCCTTCCAGGTCTGTCTGTTGTCCCAGCGTTCCCAGGCAGCCGCCCTCATTGTCCACCGCAAAGATATCCACCCAGGGTACGGCATAGAACGGAAACTCCATCCGCATATCGTCAAAAAGAAAGCTGATTCCATACTCCTGCTGCCATCGGTCATATTCTGCGTTCCGGCATCGGGATGGCATGGAACAGACGGTGGTGCCCGCAGGGATTACTTCCGCGTCCCGGATATACACGGAGACAGCCTCCCCCGGGGTCCGGTCCAGATACACCTTTCTCATATGGCCTCCATTAATCCAGAATTCCCCTTTTTTGCGCCTCTTTTAAAAGTTCCGGCTGTATCTCCGGGTAAGTCCACTGCCGGGGCAGTTCCTCCGTCAGCAGAATCTTCTCTATCTCGCTGTGCAGCTCCGGCTCGAAGGCTTCGATCCGGGCATAGTACAGCATCCCGAAGCTCTCCTCCTCAACTATCCCCGACTGTTCCGGATTCCTGCGCAGAACCGAGTACACACAGACAGGGCGCAGAGTATAGCGGATCGCCCCCGTTTCCTCGTACAGCTCCCTCCTGGCCGTTTGTTCTATCTTCTCCCCCGGCTCCCGATGCCCGCCCGGCACTTCATAGGTGTCTCGCGCGCGGTGTTTACAGAACACCCACTTATCCCCTGCCCGGGCGATGATCACCGCGAATCTGAGCAGGCTGTCTTCCACTTCATCGTAAAATTGTACCTTAATGATCATTTTTCCTCCTTCCCGTACATCCTCTCTTGCCGTCCCTTGGGAATTGTACATTCGTCAAAGACGGAGCACCATCCCCACCGCTGCCGCAGCCAGCATCCACACTGCCGGGTGCAGCTTCTTTAAGGGCTTTATTTGCATCAGCGCAAACACTGCCACGCACAGAAGAAGCGGCCCCAGGGCCAATTTGCCCTCCTCCGTCACCAGCACCACCTTAAAAAGTCCCCATATGGCGGCGGCGATCAAAGCCGTCACCGCCGGGCGCACACCGGAAAAAACTGCTTTTACCATGGCGTTCTCACTGAAATTTCCGAGAAACCTGGCGATGAGGATCATAATGATGACACTGGGCAGCACCAGGGACAGAGTGGCCGCCAGACCGCCCGGTATCCCAGCTGCCCGAAAGCCCGCGTAGGTGGCCATATTGACTCCAATGGGTCCCGGAGTGCTCTCCGCCACCGCCACCATATCCGCCAGGTCATCCAGCGTGTACCAGTCATACTTGCCCGCCAGTTCCATCAGAAAGGGCAAGGTAGCCGGACCGCCGCCTACCGCAAACAGACCGATCTTGAAAAACGCCCAGAAAAGACGCAGGAATATCATGCCCCATGCCCTCCTTTTTCAGAACGTCGCCTCCACAATTCCGCCGCCGCGCCAAAAAGCCCGGAGAGCACTACAATGGCGATGGTGGGAACCGGCGTAAACAGAGCCAAAGCCAGCGCCGCGGCGCAGACTGCCACGCACACCGGATTCACCAGGCTCTTTCTGGCCAAAGTTATCACCGTATTCAGCATCAGCGCGCAGACCACCCCCTTGATCCCCGTCATAGCGTGCTGAAACCACTCGTTTTCCACCAGAGCCTGGAAAAACGAGGCAATCAGAGTGATCAGCGCCAGGGATGGGGAGATCATTCCCAGTGTGGCGGCGATCCCGCCCGCTGTTCCCTCTCTCTTATATCCCACGAAAGTAGCGGTATTCACAGCGATAACGCCGGGAGTACACTGCCCGATGGCATAGCAGTCCAGCAGTTCGTCCTCGCTGACCCAATCCTTTTTTTGCACCAGTTCATGCCTGAACATGGGCAGCATGGTAAGACCGCCGCCAAACGTCAGCCCGCCGATTCGAAAAAATGTCAGATATAATTCTCCCAGAGCTCTCCAGTGCATTTCTCTTCACCTCCGCGAGGCGCGGGCCGTGTCCGCCCCGCCTTCCCTCTTCCCCTTTACCGGACCAGGCTTTTCCCCATCCAGATATCCGGCTTGCCCAATCCGTTGGCATCCGGAATCACACCGATAATCCGATATCCCAGTTTTTGGTAAAAAGAAAAGGGGTGATTTTTCAGGTTGCGGATCTTACGGATTTTATCCCAGGTATTCTCAAACAGATCCCCCTCTGACAGAGTGGTGCTGCCGTCCTCGTCATCGCTCCCCAGATAGATAGTCAGACAGCCCCTTTCTTTCAGCACCTTTTCCAGTTCCCCCACCAGCGCTGTGCCCACGCCCTGTAAGCGGTCTGACGCTTCCACCGCCAGCGGATGCAGTTCCCAGGCCGTCAGATCATACTGGGGAATGGCCCCCACCAGGCCCGCCAGCCTGCCGTCCCTCACCGCCCCCAGAGCCACCCTGCCTTCCGTCAGCATCTCCTGCACCACCTCCTCCGCACAGTCGCCATAACAATGAGGGAACGCCTGGCGCAGAATCTCGGCCGCCTGCTGTAAGTATATTTGCTGTGTTTCGTCCAGTAAGATAAATTCCATATATGACTTCCTCTCTTTCCGTTTTACATGCCATCATAACCTGCGCCGGGACACAGATTGATCTGATCCCCCTTTTACGGCCTTTTCAGGCACCCCGTCCGCCAGCTTGACCGCCGCCCATTCCGCAGAGAATCACGCGGGGCATCCCGCAGTTCCTTCCCGTCCCCCTTCCGCACAAGTTACCCTGTCCGGCACAAATGTAGTATAGCATATTTTTCCTCACAGTAAAATATATTTTCCTGACACACTTTTGCAGTATGCCTTGAATCTCCCCGGACAGCTGTGTTATAATCGGAACACCACAAAACACGCTCCTGGAGGAACAAATAATGAGAACACCTGAAGAGATTATAAAACTGGTTCTGGATACGGCCGGAGAGGACGAGAAAATCAGAGCGGTCCTGATGACAGGCTCCCGGTCCAACCCCGACTGTCCGGCGGATATGTACCAGGATTTCGATATTGTCTATTTTGTGACGGACGTAAGCCCCTATTGGGATAACATGGCCTGGATCGAGTCCAGATTCGGCAGACCTTCGCTGGTGCAGAAACCGGAGAGCATGGGCATCATTCCCCCGGACGGAGACGGCAGCTATGTCTATTTAATGTTGTTTCCGGACGGAAACAGAATCGATCTGCAGATTACCGCCGATCCCTATGTGGACGATGGGGAACCTGCCGTTCTGCTGCTGGACAAAGACGGAACATTTCCTCAGATCCAGGTCAAACAGGATTTCTGGTACATCCAGAGGCCGGATCAACAGCGTTTTTCCGACTGCTGCAATGAATTTCACTGGTGCCTGAACAACGTGGCGAAGGGCATTGCCAGGGACGAGCTCTCTTACGCCATGGAACAACTCAACCACTATGTCCGCGACATGCTGCTCATGATGCTGGGTTGGTATGTGGGCGTACACCACGACTTCTCTGTGTCCGCCGGGAAAAAAGGAAAGTACCTGAAAAAATTGCTGCCGCCGGAGATGTATAACCGATTTACCAGGACCTATCCGGACGCCGTCTGCGAGCACATGTGGAACGCGGCTTTTGAGATGTTGTCCCTGTTCGGGGACGCCGCCCGGCTCGTGGCCGGACAACTGGCCTATGTCTATGATGAGGAAGAGGAACAAGGCATCAGAAACTACATGGAGCAGGTGAGAGCCGGCACTCTGCAATATTGATCTCCCGGAGGCATATTGATAATGAATGACTTGAATGATCGAAACAGCTGCCCTGCATTGGAAGATATTGAAAAATATATCAGCAATCCTGTTTTTGGACAATTCCGTTCAGCGCTGAAAACCGCGCATAAATGTACCGAAAAAATAGAGTTCAGTTCGTGCAGCTGGGAAAAGGGCTGGAATATCAAATATAAAAAAGCAGGAAAAACATTATGTACCGTCTATCCCAGAAAAAACTATTTTACGGTTTTGGTTGTGGTCGGTAAAAAGGAAAAGGAATCTGTTGAGAAAATTTTATCGGAGTGCTCACCCCCATTACAGGATATCTACAGGCAAACCGCAAAGGGAAACGGGCAAAAGTGGCTGATGGTTGATGTAGAGGATCAAGACGCTTTGTATGAAGATCTGTTACGCCTGATACAAATACGCAGAAATTGCTGAATCGTTTATGACGCAGTCAAGAACAACCTGCTGCCCCGTTTTGGTGTCAGCGGTACCGGATCATACGGGGGATGGCGTATCCCCCGTTATAATCCAGATACAGCATACAGACAGGCTTTTCCCCTTCCTCCTCATAGAAATTGTTATACAACTGTTCTGCTCTTCTGTCCCCGGTAAATCCCTAAAACAGCAAGTGCAGCAAGGATTCCCAAAACGAAAACCGCTATAATCGGATAGCAGACATACATTCCGAACACATTGAACGCCTTATATCCTCCGAATACCTCTTTCATCAGCGTGACATTCGCCAGCCCAAAATCCACAAACGCCCCAAGCCTCTGGGTCACGGTATCGCCCATCGCCGCCAGCCCTACATTCACAAACAGGATTACAAGGCTGACTCCCGCTGTCCCCATCTGACTTTTCATGTGGGAGGAAATAAAACAGATCATCAGGCTATAGACCGCGCCGGTAAAAATGAGCCATGCGGCCCCGACTGCGGCAAGCTGCCAGGCCCTCCAAGGGAACATGGACCGGGCATAGGTGGGAATGGACTGGATGTCGGCATCCCAGCCACGGAAACTCCCATGGGGCAGAAAACCGAACAGAAACGTAGCGGCCAGATACAGCACGGCTACAACCGTGGAGGAGACGAGTACGCTCAACAATTTTGCTGTGACAATCTTCCGCCTGCCGTTCCGTGAGCTTAAAATCAGGTTGTCCGTGCCGCTGGACCGTTCCACGGCGAACACCGGGGCAATGACAAAGGTCAACGGCACAAACAGAAGGAACTGCATCATATGCTCTCCCCAGTTGTTGAACAGGTTCTCCCACAGCAGGACATTGGCAAACTCCGGCTCCCCCAGCTCCTCCAGCCGTTCCAGGGAGGCGGACAGCTCCCGACAGGCAAAGGAATCCTGTTTCCCCTGGCCTTCCAATTCTGCAATCTTCCCTTGCAGAAGAGCGATTCCATAGGGTTCCTCGGCGCTCTCCGGCGGGGTGCCGGTCCAATATTCCTTCACCCGTTCGGTGTAGGTGTGGTAGTTCACCGCCAGAATGATCTCCGGCTGGTCTTTGACGCTCCGGGCAATCATCCGTGTGTCTGTACCATACCGGGCGCTGACCTCCTGATAGATTTTTTCCGCTTCCGCAGCTTTTTCGCTGTCAAACGGCCCTTCCCAGGCAGCCGCTGATTCCTCATAAGCGCGGTAACTGTCATTGCCGCCGATCAGGAACATGGTGGAGGTCAGACCGACCACACTGTAAAGGACAAACAGGCATGTCAGCAAAAACAGGGTTTTCTTGTTAAGCAGCAGCTTTCGCAGTTCAAATCGAAACAATGACATTACGTTACCTCCCGGCCTTTTCAGGCAAGTAGTTGAAAAGATACAGATAGGCGTCCTCCAGCGTTGGTACGGCCTGTACCGCGTCCGGAGCGGGCTGTGTGTCCGAAATGATGCGGACCTCCATGCGGCCGTCTTTCGCCCGGACGTTGCTGATGACCGCCTGATTCTGGTAGTCCACCAGTTGTTCGGCGGGCATCTCCGCCAGCCAGACCCGGCCCCTCATCATCTGGATATATTCTTCGCCCGTATGGATATTGTTAATATCGCCATATTCCATCATCATGATCTGTGTTGCAATATGCTCCACGTCGGATACGATATGGGTGGAGAGCAACACCAGACGGTCCTTCGCATAGGCGGAGATAATGTTGCGGAACTTGATCCGCTCATAGGGGTCCAGGCCGGAGGTGGGTTCGTCCATAAAATGTACCCCGTCCCCGCAATCCCCTGTAAACACTGGCTTTAACGGCATACAAAAGTGTATATATCGTTCTGTTTTTCCTGTCGTTTGCCGTAAAAAAAGCATGACCGCAGCCATACTTCGACATTTTCCTGTATCTTCATTATATGTGTGTGTTCCTATCCCGCACCGGTGAGCCGGTCATCCGACACATACTTTCATGCAGGATATGTACTCAAAATTTCTTTGCCAACGACCAACAGGCATACTTTTTTGTATGCTGGCTGTCGGTTCTTTACCCTTAAGGGCTATGTTACAGTTTCCGGAGCAGTTCCCTGTTCTTCCGGTCCAACGCCTTTTTCAGCTTTTCATTCTCCTGCCGCAGGGCATCAATTTCCTGCTGCATTGCCCTGGCCTGTTTCTGCAGGGACAGTATCTCGTTGTTCATCGCCATGTCGAGTATGTTCTTCCTCGGATGGCTCATGCCGCCCTGCTGCTCCTGTACCTTGTCCAGTGTCTGGCGCACTGATGGGTTCTTGTAGAAAAAGCCTCTTGAAAGCCCTGTTTTTTCCATCAGCCTGGGGACTGTGACCTTTTCCCCCTCATCCATCAGCTCAAAGATGGCTTTCCTTGCCCTCTCAATCTTCTCATCGCTGGCTTTCCTGTTACATTCCAGCATCTTCTCGTATCTGTCCATATTCTTCCTCCCATCCGTCTAAATTCTGCAGGATGATCTCCGACAGCATGTTCCTGACCTCCCGTGTCTCATCCGCCAGCGTCTGGTTGCTCATCTTCCTGTAATATTTCACGTTCCGGACGCTGCTGTGGCCCAGCAGCTTGGCTATGGTGAAATCGTCCAGGTGCATTTCCGTCAGCTTTGCCCCGTAGTAGTGCCGGAACATATGGCTCCCAAAGCCGAACAGCCTGCCATTGTCATCCCGCAGGTCCTCCCTGCGGATCATGCCTACCACCTTGCACTGCAGCCGGGTATACGGCAGGGGGTTCTCCGGGTTCTTATCATCCACAAAGATGTATCTGGTCGGGCCGTGCCGTTCCTCTGTATAAGCTATCGCCCTGCGGATCAGTTCCGCCAGGTCGCGGCTCACGGGTTTCTCAAAGGTCTTGGTTTTCATCTGCCGTATCCTTATGATCGTTTCCCCGCCGCTCTCATACAGGCAGTCCGTCTGGAGCGTCAGCGTGTCAGAGATCCGTGTGCCCAGCATCTGGTGTATGACCATGGCCCTGGCGATCTGTTCGTCCAGTTTCACGATCCCTGCGTTCAGCCTCTGCAGCTCGCTGTCGGAGTATACCCTGAATTCCGGCTGGCGGGCCGGGGGGATGTCCCGGTTCAGGAACAGCAGTTCCAGGTTTGCATAGCCGCACACCCTGCCGATGCTCTCCAGGATGGCCCTGAGCCTGTTCAGGTCCGCATGGATGCCCTTGGTCCCCATATCCTCCGTTTTCAGGCATGTCAGGTATTCCTCCAGGACTTCCCTGCTGATGTCCCGGCAGGATTGCACCTCTTTCTGTCTTTCCTCCAGGTATTTTGACAGGCGCCGCATTGCCGTCATTTCCTTCTGCACACAGGCGACTGCTTCTTTCTGGAGGTTTAAGTATATGCCCCTTTTCAGTTCTTCCCGTATCCCAGGCTGGGATATTTTGGTGAAATTGACTGTCCTGCAGTTCTTTATGGGGTTTGCATGGAACGAGATGCCCAGCCTGTCAAGATTCCATATATCTTTTTCTGTCTCATCCCCCTGTGTTTTATCCGGCCCCGTGAATTCCAGTATCCAGATAAAATAGCAGATGAGCCTGCTGGTCTCTGTTACCATAGTCCCGTATACCTCCCGCCGCTCATAAGTCAGCGGTATGCCTTCCGACAGCATCCATCCTTTCATCTGCCGTATCCACGTTTCCGCGTCGCGGTCGCAGAAGCTTTCCACCCGCCTGGCCCGCTTCTGTAAGAACCGGCACACCTTTTTATAATACTGCCTTTCCTTGTAGACAGTTACTGCGGATACGCATTCCGCCCTGTGCATGATGAACGCCGCAAGTTCTTCCCGCAGCTTTCCTGCCGGGGCTTCATTCAGGTCATAGTATGGGTCTTTCCCCATCTGCCGGTGCTGGGTTTCCGTTGCATCCTTATAGCTTGCCAGTTCCTTCAGGCTGATTCTGTTTTCCTCCACTGCCTTCCCCTCCTTTCCTTTTCTTCAGGCCGGCCGCAAGGCTGCCGTGTTCCCTGAAATATTTTTCGCTGGCTTTCTCTATCTTTTTGGGGATATAATCCACATACTGTTGGGTCATTTCCTCATAGACATGCCCCAGGTAATCCCGCACCCCCTGCAGCGACACGCCGCTGTCATAAAAAAGGGTTGCTATGCCGTGGCGGTAGTCATGGGGCCTGAAAATATATTCCCCGCCTTTTATGCCGTTCTTCTCACAGCATTTCTGCATCTTCAGCCGGAATGTGGCGCTCTTGTAGGCTTCCCCCTGGCTGCTGGGGAACGCATAATCATCCGGTCCTATCTGATGTCTTTTCAGGTATACCTTCATCAGCCTGTACAGGGCGTATGGAATGGGTATGCGCTTGTAATTGCGCATCTTCGTCTGGTAGACCTGTATCCATGCATCCTCTCCCTGTATGTAATAAGCATCCCCTTTCAGCGTACAGACTTCGCTGATGCGCAGGCCGATCCCCCACAGGTGCAGGTACATCAGACGGATGTCCTCCGGAAAGAGGTGGAGGTTTTGCAGTATCTCAGCCCAGGTTTCCGCCTCCACGCACCGGTCATTATGCCCCGGCACCACTTTTTTCAGGTAGTAATCCTCACAGAAAGGCGCTTTTTCGATATACCCTCTTGCAATCAGGAAGTTATAGAAATGCTGGATGCCCATGACCTGCACATTAAATGACTCCGGGCGGAGGCCCTTTCCCGCAAGGCCGCTGAAGTAGCCGTCCATCTGCTTTTCTGTAATACTGCAGGCATCCTGCGGCCCCATCTCCGCGAGGAAATTCCTTACCCATGTCATCTCCCTGCGCAGGGCGCCGACTGACAGGTTCGTTACGCCGATCCCATAGCGCATATATTTCTTCAGCAGGTCCCTGTTCCCCTTATGCGGGACCTCCAGGAATGAAAGTTTTTTTACCGGGCTGGAGGGGTTCAGCCGTTCAGGCTGCAGGTGCAGGCGCTCCATATACCAGACATTTGCCTCCCAGCGTATCTCGTCCGCCTGCATAAAAAGCGCTTTCCTGCATAGGTCCACAATGCCTGCCGTTGGGTTCCTCTCCCCCTCCGCCCGCATGGTTTCTTCAAATTCCTTTACCTGCCCGATCTCCATCCCGTCAATGTCACCGACTTTCCTGGCTGTGCAGAAACCATACAGCTTTTTCAGCCTCCGCAGGTAAAACTGCCTCTGGTCCTCCCTGAAATTTTCTATAATATAATGGAGGCTGTCAAATATCTGGTGTTTCATCTTTTCCGGCGCTTCCCGGCCAAAGTCCCATGCCAGCTCCTTCTTCTAGGATGAGTCAATGAACCGCTCCGCAATCTCCGGGTCCGGATGGTATGGCAGGAAAAGGATTCCGTTTTCGTATTCTGCCGTGGGCCTTCCCCTTTCCCGCACTGTGCGCACCTGGCTTTTTATGGAATGCAGTTTTACCAGATCCATCACCCTGACATACTGCATACAAGCTGCCGGAGATATCTGTTTTTCCAGGAACTTCCCGTATTCCTCCCTCGCCGTGTAGTCCAGGTCGCAGATGTGCCAGATTCCCCTGCTTTCCATGAAAGCCCTCAGTTTGTTGCGGTATGTGGGATACACCTCCGTACATTCCGCAAGCTCCCTCTCCAGCTGTTCCTGTAATTGTCCTGTGTCCTCCTGCGGCACTGCCTGCAGGTATTGGTATGCCGGCATGCCCACCACCCTTTCCTATGGCATCTTCCCGATGCCGTAATTTACGGAATGCTTCTCATAAAACTCCCGGCTCGCCTCCAGCAGCTTGTCATCCAGGATGCCCAGGTACTTGATCGTGGTGTCCAGGTGCTTATGCCCAAGGGCCTGGCTGATCAGCTCCAGCGGCCAGCCCGCATTCCATCTTGTGACTGCGAAATACCTCCGCAGCATGTGCGGCGTCAGTTCCGTCCCTGTCTTTTCCGCCACCCGGTCCAGCATGGCGTAGACGCTGTCCACTTTCAGGGGCTGCCCCGCGGTATCGCCGGAGACGTTGATGAACAGGTAGTCCTGGTGCTGGAGGAGTCCCCGGTACTCGGCAAGGTATCCCATCAGGAAATCAAAGGCATCATCGCTGATCCTGGCTTTCCGGTACTCCGCGTTCTTTGCGCGGGCATCGTTCTCATTGTCATCGCGGAAGTACACGCCGATGGTGTGCCTCTCATAGTCGATGTCCCTGGCATAGTACACGCCCAGGATCTCCCCGATGCGGAACCCGGTCTCCGCGATCAGCAGGAGGAGCAGCTGGTCCCTGCTGTTGGTGCATGCCTGCAGGGCGGCGATGATTTCTTCTTCGCCTGCCGCCCTTACATTCCGTTCCTCCGCCTTCATGTAGCCGCCGAAAGACCTGTACCGCAGCGTCCTCTTGACGCCTGCCGCATTCGGCACCGTGATCTGGCTGTAGGAGAGCACCCGCAGGCTTGGTGCGTAGCCGCACTCCGCCATAAAAAGATAGAACCCGAACACATCCTTTAAGTATGCGTTGCAGGTCCCATTGTCAGCGTCTCCCGCTTTCTTCTTTTCCGTGTGGCATCCCTCTTTCAGCCAGTACAAAAACTGCGTGAAATGGCTGCTCTGTTCCTCGTACCCCATGCCGCAGACCGTCTGGAAATCCAGGCCCTTTTCCGCCAGGTATTCCAGGTAGCAGCAGATGGAAAAGGCGTACCTCTTTACCGTGTTCGGGGAAAGGTTTGCCTTTATCTTGTGTTTCAGATATTTGCTCGGAAGCAGGGCGATGTCCAGCGTCTCCCCGTCCATGATGTAAAAATACTTTGTCGTGCCCTCGGCCGCTGTCTCCACCGTATACCGTTTCATCCGCTTCCGCCTCCTTCCCTGACGCCATACACAGTATACCGTGTAGGCGTGATGCTATCCATATCCATACCCAACAAACATGCCCGCCCGAAATATGGCAGTACCGACAAAGGGTTTCAGTCGGTCTGATAGCTCCCGGCCACGCTGACCGCTATGCCTGCCGCCACATAGACGGCCGCCAGAAAAAGTATGGTAAACACTGCCGCTCCTATGATCCACGCCATGTCTTTCCCTCCCTTCGATTCCATATGTTTTTTTCTCTGTTTTTAGTCTGCACTGCTACACAGTCCATGGGGATCTGCACCCTCACATCCCCATGGACTGTGCCATGCCTCCCGTTTCCACCTCCTGGGGGATCTGGCTGCCTGAGAACATGTCCGCCAAAAACTTCCTGCCGCCCAGTTCACAGGCCTGCTGGAACGCCTCGTTGAAACTGCCGCATTTCCTCTCCGCCCCCGGTCTGAACAGCGCCTCCCCGATATGGGGGATGGCTCCCTCATAATTTCCGACCTGCAGCGTCCCCTCCTGGGTGATGCGCATATAGATCCCCGATTCCCCTCCAGTGTAATAGAGGCAGCCCCGGCCGTTCAGCCGTGTCACTGCATCCTCCACCCACATGTACTGGCTGCTGGATGTCACCGCCTGCCAGTGTTTAAATTCCCTCTGGTCCATGCTGCCCGCCTTTCTTTTCTGCCTATATCAGTTCCATCAGCCCGGTCAGCGGGGAATATACCTGCAGGCCGCAGCCCTCTGCCAGCGCCTTGAGCCCCGCCATCTGCATGGACGAATGCGTCAGGCAGCGGCGGTCTGCCACCAGCAGGGCATCCACCTCCCCTCTGGTGGCGGCATCCACAAAGCGCCGGAACCCGCTGCGCTCCCACAGCGGAGTCCTCCCTGTGTCGCTGGAGCTCCCCGCCACTTCGAACCCCATCTGCCCCGCATATTCCCAGAGCTGCTCCCGCTGTTTCTTTAGCATATCGTTTTCATCCTCCGGCGCGTCTATTGAGCAATAAACCCATGCCCGTCTCCTGCCGCTCATAAGCTGCCCCCTTTCCGTCCCTGGTCCTGGCCTGGTTTCTGCCAGCAGTTCTTGCCCCTGTTCCTTTTTCTGCCTGTGTCGCCTGTCCCTCCTGTGTGAAAAGCATCCCCTCCAGGCCGAAACTGACCGCGATGGCATGGTCCACATCCCGCATGGTCGTCCTGCCCGCCCGGCCTATGTATTCCTTCAGCCTGGCACGGTCGATGGTGCGCACCTGCTCCAGCAGGACGGTGGATTCCTGTTCCAGCCCGCAGGGGCTGTCCTCCAGCCTGATGTGGGTGGGGAGCGGTTTCTTCCCCCGCCTGCTGGTAATGGCCGCCGCGATCACCGTGGGGCTGTGCCGGTTCCCCATGTCATTCTGTATGATCAGCACGGGCCGTGTGCCGCCCTGCTCGCTCCCGACCACCGGCGTCAGGTCTGCATAGTAAATATCGCCCCTCTTGATCTGCATGCCTGTCCCCTTTCCGGCAGGATGGCTCCCTGCCCTCATCCAAGCTCCATGCCGTATTCCGCCATGGTCACTGCCCTGTCCTCCGCCGCAAAATATGCATCCGACTTACTTCTGTCAAGCTGGAGGACCTCCCCGGCTGTCATCTCCCCGGCCTGGATCTTTGCCAGCCGGTTGATGATCTTCGTGCGTATCCCCGGCCCTGGGCTGCCGTTGATGAAACCTCCGCCGACATCAAGGAGGGGCCTGTCTGCAATGTCTGTGACAGTTATCCTTTGTGCGTCATGGTGGCTGCTGATAAAGTCTGCCAGGTTCTCAGGCGTTGTAGCGATCAGGTATTCCTCCCTGGGATTCCCTTTTCCCATGGGAATTCTTTCTCCCATTGTGCCCCCATCTGACGGATACACATAGGCATAGCCCATCCTTTCCGTATCCATGATCTTTCCCATCATCTCTATGGTTTTCTTGTCCATATGTTCCCTCCTGTGAAAGCAGATGCCTTTGTGCCTCATATTTTATAGTTTCATGACACAAGGACGGCGGCAGTTCCCGGTGCTGCCGTTTGGATGCATCCTCCCGGCCCTCCGGCTGTCTGCCGCCGTAGTTTCTATCATGAAGACATCTCCCGTCCGGGGAATCCCCCAGCCCGGAAAATGCCTGTCCTTCGTCTTTTATTTTATCTGCCCCTGTTCGACACTACTCCCCGGAGCGGGCGCAGGATGCGCCCATAGG
>CAJUAB010000001.1:240499-282767 GCA_910583845.1 uncultured Acetatifactor sp. | reverse complement strand
TAAAAGCCCCTTATAGGGGCAATGCAAGCCACCGGCTAAGCCGGTGGTCTTGACTCTGTGGTAATAACTTGGTACAAATTCCTCACGAACCTATAGCATAATTGATGTATGGCAAGGATAGGGAGCGTACCCGAAAAGCAGTTTTGATACCGTCTGGCTGTTTCCTTGCCTGTTCAAAATAAGGCGGTGGTTATATGGAAAGGGCGGTAAGTTTAGGAATGATTTAATTGTAAAGAGTGTGGACTTATTTGGCGACATGGTCATTGCAGAATAAGATAAGGACGGAGTTATCTGGGTTGGGGTAAAGTGGATTTGTGATGGCATGGGATTGTCAAAGGATCATGCCAGAAATGAACGGAGAAAAATTCAAGAAGATATAGTACTTTCCAAAGGGAAATCAAATTTGCCCCTCCAAGACCGTCTGGACAGGGTGGCGCAGTTAATCAACACCATGTCCCCACTGATGAAACGGAACGACTCCACGCCGTATGACATCGTAAGGAACGCACAGTTTATCTGTGAGCAGTACGGCATCAGGCTGATTGAGAATTTCGCAAAGATTCCTGCCTATCAGCAGTTGACACTGGTGGATTGCAAATGAATAACAGCGCATGATCCTGATGATGTTATGCGGTTTTCGGAACCTTTCACCTCGAAAAACTTCGAAAAGTTCGTGACAATAACTTGACGTCCGCACTCAGGTATTTGTGGAGAACCTGCGAAAACGTTCAGTGGCCTGTCTGAACCGTTGTGTTTACGAAAATAAAAAACGCAAAAACAGCGCGATATGCGAATTAGACATTTATTCCCTGAATTGCAATAATTTATATGGTTCAACATTCAGGGCGCGTGCGATATTGAAAAGAGCTTCCATAGAAAAAGGCCGGATAATATTAGGCGCTTCAATGGCGCTGAGATGTGAGCGGCTTAAGCCCACTTTTTCAGCCAAGTTATCCTGTGTCATTCCCACACGCTTGCGATAAAACGCTATATTCAGCCCAACTTCAATATAGTAATCCTTATTCTCAAAGGCAACATGATCATTTGGCATATCAAACCTCCTGTTCTTATTATTCTATCCTTTGAGATAAAAAGCATAAATTATTTGTAGAAAAGCGATTGCTTTATACAGAAAAGCATAGTATAATATGAATGGACAGAGGCATGCCGAATGGAATAGGACGGGATGCTTGCTGTCTTAGGGAAAGGCGGACTGTTTCATTCCCCTTCAGTCCGCTGGTCTTCCCTTGTATGTTGGCAAAAGGTATGGAAGGACATACTTGTTGGAGAAATTATGCCAATGGGCCCAATTTCCCCCCAATTTAACATTCTGTGTTGTAGTTATTGCTATATCTTGAGAAACGTATTTGAAATATGGGCAGAAGTATTATTTGCAGACCTCTTGAAGAGAGGTTGGGCAACCAGTATCTCTTTATTTATACGTTTTTATTCTGAGGAAGTGTCTTTAGGTTATTTTTCTGTTATTTGAAATAAGTAGATAAGTAGATATTTTCATATCTTTTTCAAGGAACTATTTATCCCACTCTCAAAATATGGTAAAATATTTGCATTAAAGGTCATTGTGTCAACTTTGAATATCGTATGCGTAAAATCAATGATAACATAGTGAAATGTTGTAATAAGCACAGGAATGAAAAGTAAAATATTGTATGATAAAGACCGAGAAACCATTCAGAGGCGATAAGAGGTTGAAAATACAATGGCGAGGATAAAAGGGGTAGGACTTGATATGGAACAATCGAAAAAGCTGGAAGATACTCTGTTGTGGAAGTCGTATTGTGAAAAAATATCGAAGGACAGAGAAAGAATTGTCTGGGTGGAAAATGTTTATAATACGGCTGTTGTGTATTTAAGGGATGTGCGGCAGAAATTTAAAAACTATACCCTGCATGATGAAACTCATGTGCTGAATGTACTGGATGCCATGGGGGGACTGCTTGGGGACTGCGTGGAGAAGCTCACAGAAGGCGAAATGGAATTATTGATATTGGCGGCTTCCATACATGACCTGGGAATGGTATATACAGAGGAAGAAGAGGGGATTTGGCTGGAAAATGAAAGGGCGTATAAGGACTTTTTAAGGACGTGCGATCCAGAATGGATAGGATGCAATATGAAAGACTGCCCAGAGGATATCCAGCAATGGTATCTGCGTGTTCAGCACCCTTTCCGAATCTTTGAGGTGCTTGAAAATAAAGCGTGGAAGGAATTATTTGAAGAGCGTCCAAACTTGATAGTTTCCACGCAGTGCATAGAAGCGGTATGCCGGGCACATGGAGAGGAACCTAAAGACCTCCGCAATAATCCGGAGCTGGAATATCAGGCGGCAAGCGATGTTGATCCCTTGTTCTGCGCACTGCTGCTTCGTCTGGCGGATTTGCTGGACTTTGATGATACTCGTGCCCCCAGAGTGCTGTTTTATCATGCGGAAAATAACGATAAAAGCCGTGGGGAATGGCAGAAACATCAGGCATCCGCAGGATTCCGTTTCCCGGCAGAGCCTTCCGTAAATGAACTGCCATATAAGGCACGCTGCAAAAACCCAACTATTGAGCATAGTGTCAGGAAGTTTCTGGACTGGGTGGACGAAGAATTGGAAACCTGCGCAAATCTGCAAAAGTTTTGCAATAGGGATTGGCAAAGGCAGTTCCCTTTCCCACGGGCCATTCTGCGTAAGGAGATCCAATCAGACGGGTATATGAGCGGTGATTTCTGCCTTACAATGGATCAGGAACGGGTCTTGCATCTGCTGATGGGGGAGAACCTGTATGATAACAGGGATGTTTTTGTGAGGGAACTGCTTCAAAACGCCATTGACGCTACATTGCTCCGGGGTGAGATGGAAAGAGGCTTTGTGCCGGAGGAAGCGAGGATTGACTTTTGGGAATGGATGGACAGGGAGGGAAATTTCTGGTTCCGCATAGATGATTATGGAACAGGCATGACACTTGGAATGCTGCAGAGGTATTTTCTAAAGGTGGGGAATTCCTATTACATGTCCCAGGAATTGAAGGGGGATCTGTACGCGCATGGAGGCTCAAAAGAATATCAGGGGATCAGCCGCTTTGGGATTGGCTTTTTATCTTGTTTTCTGTGTGGGGATTATGTGGAAGTTTCTACTTTATATTTTGATCCTGAGAAGAATAAGGGGGAGGAAGAAACCAGCAGGACAAGGCCGGTAGATTATGGATTGCGGCTTGAGGTGGCCGGATTGACAGGATACTATACTCTGAAAAGCCAGGCGGAGCGGCATCCGGTGGGTTCGTTGCCGATGCCGGAAGCGTTTGCCAATGCCGGGAATGTGGGGATGGAGCGGCAGGGATACAGGACAAAAGCGGGCACATCAATTGTGGTCCGGTTGAATCCGGGGAAGTTAGGAACTTTAAATCTGCGTGAAACAGTGGAAAAATACCTTTGTGCAGCCAGGATGCCGGTATATTATAACAATGAACGGGTTGGGCGGACTTATACGGAGGCTATGGGGACTGTTCATGAACTGGCAGGGGAGAGGGTTTATGAATTGAGTGCGGAGCTAAAGAGGGAATTTGATGAGTGCTTTCCAGAAATTTGCGGCAATTATCCTAAAATAGCAGTGACAATTATATCTTTAGATAAGCAGGAAGATCAAATTGTAAGTGACTTATCAGGCGTATTAGTGAAGTATGATGTTCGTTTTGAGCATTTGCCGCAATGGAAGGATAAAGATCAGGTTTATGAAGTGAATGCTTTGGTTGACTGTTCTGAGATAATGCCGAAGGTAAGGTTTGAGAGTAAAAATACACAAGGGATATTTTTTATAAAAGGTAACAGAAACAGTTATTTGATTTCATTAGATTGGGATGAATTGGAATTGGAGTATGGTTATTTTCAAACAGGAAGTTTGGCAAAAGTTTTTGATAGGTATTACTCTTGTCCAACCGAAAAAAAATTAGGTGATATATGGCTGCCCTTTGCGGGAAATATAGATATAAGAACAGTCTGGATAACTTATCTGAATCATCGGAATGTAAGAAATATGTCATTTCGCGTTAATAATTGCGGATGTCCAAGCATTAGTTCTATATTTGGAAATCCATATATTGCAAAGGTAACATATATATATGAGGGTGTTTGGGCAAATAAAGATTTAGGGGGACACTCGGCCAAACATGGAGGAAACGCAGTATTTTTATTGAGTAAAAAATGGAAGCCTACAGTTGAAATCAGTCGTTCTAAAGTTGTAGGGCTTCCCTTGAAGTTATTAGTGTCGATTAGCGCAATGTTAAATAAATATAATATGTTAAATAAAATAGAAACAAACTTCTCTTCATTCATAGATTGGAACAGTGTGGCTTTGTGGGAGTGGCGAGAAGTACGGGATTCTTCAGTTGGCCAATGGATAAGTGAAAATCAGATGGATCATAACGAAGAGATAATAAAATTTGTACAGGGAAGGACAGACAAGGCAGAGGAATATAATAACGCATTAGGTTCTATATTTGTTTGTGAAGTACGCCAAGTCATAGATAAATATAATATGGCTTTTTTACAAGAACACTATTTTATGGAAATTAATTATGAAAATGGACAAACTATTACGTTCTTTGAGAAAGAGAATGTGGACAAAGGGGAGTATGATATTTTTCCGCCTATGATGTTTTGTAAAGCGGCTAATGACCAAAGTCGAAAATATATTTGTCATGTTAATTCATATCAAAGAAGAGGAATAACAGCAGATCATCCATTTATAGTGTGGCTATTAGAAAATTCGGTTAAGCTGAACCAGCATTTTCAACGGCAGTTTCGGCAGATAGTAGAATGTTTGTGTCAAAAGAACGCAAAAGATATTGTTAAAGAATTTGGCATAATACGAGAGCAGTTGTGCCAAATGTCAGCATATTATGGATTGGATGCCAAAACAATTCCTCATTTGAGCAGAGAGGACTTTTGGCCGCCGGAAGCGGATAAAAAAGTGGAGCAGGAATGTCCATTTTAGCCCAAACCAACTTGACATTAAGTTAACATCAAACTCCATTTAACATGACACTGAATTAACATAACACCAACGAAGTTATGCGGTTTGCGAGACTTTTGCCATGAAAAAACTTTAAAAAGTTCGTGACAATAACTTGACATAAGAGGGCTTTGGGGCGCTGTGTGTTGAAAGTAGTCTGCCAATTTAAAACTTTCAGGTTGATCAACATAATGCACACTTTATTCAACATATGGCTGTTGAATAAAGTGTGCATTATGTGTTGAATAAAGTGTTGAAAAGGGATATGCTATGTCTGGAGGATGCTTGTGGCACTGAAACAGGTATTGGATTATATGGAAGCATTGAATGATACGGTTGTGGATATGGAGGGAAGCCTGAGGAAAGAAAGTTATTTGATTTTTCCTGTTTCAGAGAGGTGTACCTGCTGATATTCAGCTTATAAATATTCGTTGCGTATGATAGGCAAATATTCTATAATCAAATATAAGTCGGGAAATTTGTCAAGTCAATGATGTGGGGGAAACAATTTGGCTTCAGCGATTATTCACTATACTATTTCCAGTGTGCTATTAAAAAAATTAGAGATTACAGACCAAAATAGATTTTTGCTAGGTGCTGCTATAGGACCTGATGCATCTTCTCATATTGATGGAACTTATGATATTGCCCATTTTGGGTGTAAAACAGCAGATGGAAGCAAAAAAGGAATTCACTGGAAACACTTTGCCCAGAAATATGAGAAGAATCTTTTAGCGGATGATTTCTTTTGGGGATATTATTGCCATTTGATACAGGATGCAATATGGCTTCATGATGTGGCAGATAAATATGTTCGCTGTTATCAGAAGGAAGAAAAGAAAACGGCTACTCAAAGAGGATATCGGGATTATGAACGGCTAAACTATCTTTTAATAAAGGAGTTTCATTTACAAAGAATAGAGTTTGATATGGTTGAACTTCCCTTAAGGGAAATATCTATGGAAAATCTTTTTGTCTTAAGTAAAAGTTTTGAACAGTGGTTTGATTCAGGTTATTGTAGCAAGGACGATTTGGATATATACAAATGGGATATTATTCTCGAATATATTGGTAAATGTATTTCGTTCTGTGCTTCGGAGATTTCAGCATTGAGAAATGAGAAAAAGGGAGTTGAACCAGAGGAACTATTTGTAAGAGTTTAAAAGATAAAGGATTTGGCGGCTCAGCGCCTGCTTTCCTTTGAGAATGACGTTCTCAGTGCGGCTACTGCGTTTGGGAAAACGGTAGTTTGCAGTTATCTGATAGCAGAAAGAAAGGTGAGTCCACCATTGCGGTTCTCATACATCGGTACAGGTCATGCAGAAGGTGAAGGCCCGATCTGTTTACGGGGTATCGGCAACAGCCAGAAACAATATACAAGCTGTTTTGCGGTACAATCCATAAAAGAGAACATAATGAGGGCTATACGAAGAAATGACCTTTGGGATGAATATATAGAAAAGACAGAAGAGAAGGAAACATTACATGATAAAAGCAGAATTTGCACCTGGCATGAGGATCATTGTCCGGGGCGAAGAATGGATGGTAAAGAGGGTTGAGACGAACAGTCTGGGAAATCAGACCCTTCAGGTGGTGGGAATATCCAGTCTGGTAAAGGATTATGAGTCCAGGTTTATGACAGATATTGAAAAAAAGATTGAGATTGTCAATCCGGCAAAGGTGAAACTAATACCGGATGATTCTGCGTTCTTCAAAAAATCCAAGCTCTATATGGAGAGCCATTTAAGGCAGAAGATACCGACAGACACAAAGATACATATCGGAGATCAGGCGGCTATGGATCTGATGCCTTATCAGCTGGAGCCAGCGCAGATGGCCCTGAACCGTACCAGACAGCGCATTCTGATTGCCGATACGGTTGGGCTCGGCAAAACGTTGGAAGCAGGAATTCTTATGAGCGAGCTGATCGCCAGAGGAAAGGGAAAGCGTATTCTGGTAGTCACTGTAAAGAGCATGATGACACAGTTTCAGAAGGAAATGTGGAACCGATTTACCATACCGCTCGTCAGGCTGGATTCGGGCAGGATACAGAGAGTCCGGGCGAGGATACCTGCAAATTACAACCCGTTCTATTACTATGACAAGACCATTATTTCCGTAGACACGTTAAAGAATGATCTGGATTATCGCACTCATCTGGAGAACGCCTGGTGGGATATTATCGTCATTGATGAAGCGCACAATGTTGCCAGAAGAAGCAAGCATTCCCAAAGAGAAAAGCTGGCGAAACTCCTTGCAAACAAATCGGATACCCTGATCATGCTTTCGGCTACGCCCCATGACGGGAAATCGGAGAGTTTTGCGTCACTTATGAATATGCTTGATCCTACGGCAATCGCAAATGATAAGGATTACGGTCCGGAGGATATTGACGGTTTATGCATCCGCCGTTTTAAAAAGGACGTGCAGGATCAGGTGGCTGGTTCGTTTATGGAAAGGAAGATCAGTGTTGAGGAATGCAAGGCATCTTCAAGGGAAGAGGATGCCTTTGATATTTTTGCGGAAATGTCTCTTCAGATGGATGAGGGGAAGAACAAAGGCAGCGGTCAGCTCTTCAAGACCAGTCTGGAAAAAGCGCTCTTTTCCAGTCCGGCAGCCTGTATCAGAAGTATTGACGAAAGGCTGAAAAAACTCAGACACAGGGTTGGGGAAAACCGTATTGCGGATATGGCAGCATTGACAAAACTACGGGACGCGCTTATGCAGATAGAGCCTCGGGATTTCTCCCGCTATACAGCATTGCTTAAAATATTAAAGGACTTTGATTATGGCTGGAACCCCAAAGAAAACAATGACCGCATCGTTATTTTTACAGAGCGTATAGAAACCATGCGGTTTCTGGCAGAGAATCTTCAGAAAGACCTGGGAATTCCCCGGAATGCCATTCAGCCCATGTATGGCGGAATGAACGATAAGGAACTTCAGCGTATTGTGGATGAATTTGGAAGACCGGAGTCTCCGGTCCGCGTCCTTGTGGCATCAGATGTGGCTTCCGAAGGTATTAATCTGCATTACCTTTCTCACAGGCTGATTCACTTTGATATTCCATGGTCCCTGATGGTGTTCCAGCAGAGAAATGGCCGGATCGACAGGTATGGTCAGAAGGAAACACCGGACATTCGTTATATGCTGATTGGCTCTGACAATGAGAAGATCCATGGCGATGCCCATATTATGGAAATTCTGGTGCGGAAGGAAGAGCAGGCTTATAAGAACATCGGTGATCCTGCGGTTCTGTTTGGCAAGTTCAATCAGGAAGAGGAAGAGTTGGAGACGGCCAGAGCGATTGAGGGGAATGTCAGCGCGGAGGATTTTGAGGCGCAGCTTGATGCCATGGAGGATGAGTTCGATCCTTTTGAGATGCTGATGCAGTCAGCCACATCCGCGGCGAAGATTGAATACGGTGAGGAAGAAACACTGTATGACGATGTGGAATATATCAGAAACGCATTGGCTGAATTTCCCGATACCGAGGGCATTGAGGTTAAGGACATGCAGTCTGTCAAGGGGCTTAATATCAAGCTGACGGATGAATTGAAAAGGAAACTGGAAAAAGTTCTTCCGGAGGAAGCGATGCCGGCGGACGGTATTATGCGGCTTTCGCCGGATGTTGAGTTTTGCAAAAAAGAAATGCAAAGATGTATGGCCAATGCCCTTTCGGAGGAAGCGTGGCCCGCTTCCGGTTTTTTGTGGAAGCTGCATCCGCTCTTTTCGTGGATCAATGATAAGGCGGGGGTTCTTTACCGCAGGGGCGAGGTTCCCCTTATTACTTTGACAGATGGCATCAAATCCGGGGAAATGCTGTTTATTGTGGAAGGGCAGATTCCAAACAGGAATTCAACCCCTGTTGTGGATGAGTGGTTTGCTCTGTCCTATGTCGACGGAGCGTTTAAGGGTGTATTGACCTTGACGGAGGTTATTGGGAAAACACATTTGGCGGCAGACAAGCTGCCAAATCATAAGGCGGCAACTGCGGAAACCGTGGCGTTTGGAGAAAGCCTTCTTCCGGATGTTGTGGACAAAACGAATGAGATTATGGAAGGCAGGTATCAGGAGTACAGGGAGCGGACCGATCCCTACATATACAGCGAGCTGGAACGGCTGGATGCATTGAAGGAAAAGCATAAGGATGCGCAGCTTTCCATCTTTGAGCTTCTTGGGCAGCAGCGCAGGAGATCTGAGAGGGAAAGAGAGATCGACGAAATGTTTGCTGCTTTCTATGCCTGGGAGAGAGATTCCATAGAGATCAGGAAGGACTCCATTTATATCCAGATCATTGCAGTCGTAGCGGGGGTGAACTGACATGGCGATGGATTTGCATGGCATTCTGAATCAGAACGAATTTTACACCAGCCATTACTTTACGACTATCTTTGAAGAGAATGCGGCGGATACGATTTCAAAGTGGAGGCAGGCGGCCAGAGATACGGGGACAGCTGCGCCCTGGGCGGCATTTCGTGATACGGCCAGGTCCTATTACCGTGTCCGTGAGAAATACCTGCAGATGAGGAATGAAGAAGGAAGCCGTGAACTGATCGAGAGTCAGGCGGCGGAATATATCGCTGCTCTGGGATATGGGGGGCCGGACCGTGTAACGATAGAGTTAAATGAGGAAATTACGGTTCCGGTTTTTCATGAGGTAAAGAAGCCCAATGGTGCGCCTCTTCTATGGGTGCTGCTTTCCGTGGCAGAGGAAAGAAATGATGATATTCTGATGGGCAGAGTGTTCGGCAGGATGGACGCCGAAACGGAAGAGTATGGCGTGACACTTTCCGAGCATAATGACGATGTGCTTGCAAAGCTGTTTTTCGCCGGTGCGGAAGCACCCAGGTGGGTCCTTCTGATCGGGATTCACCAGATTGCATTGATGGACAGGAATAAGTGGGATCAGAAGAAGTATTTGCAGTTTGACCTGGAGGAAATTTTCAGCCGCCATGAAGAGACAACCTTCCAGGCCCTTACGGTTTTGCTTCACAGGAAGAGTTTGTGTCCTGTAGAGGGAAACAGCCTGTTGGATACTCTGGAGGAAAATTCCTATAGGCACAGCTCCAGCGTGTCGGATTCCCTGAAATATGCGTTGCGGGAATGTATCGAGCTGCTGGGAAATGAAGTCCTTTATGATATGCGGACAAGGTGGCAGGTTGATTTTGCGGAGCATCCGGTAGATGCGGGGGAACTGACTGTCGAATGTCTGCGTTATATGTACCGGATTCTCTTTATGCTCTTTATTGAGGCAAGGGAGGAATTGGGTTTTGCCCCTATGAAATCGGATGTGTACCAGAAGGGTTACTCACTGGAAGGTGTGCGGGACGTCTGTGAAAATGTGCGGGAGGTTTCTGCCGAGG
The DNA here is from genome assembly GCA_910583845.1 of uncultured Acetatifactor sp. Taxonomy (GTDB): domain Bacteria; phylum Bacillota; class Clostridia; order Lachnospirales; family Lachnospiraceae; genus Acetatifactor. The sequence goes on along the minus strand of CAJUAB010000001.1, from coordinate 272,387 downwards.
CTGCGGACGGTTATTATATTGATGAGACGATTTCCGCCCTCTTTGATATGATCTACAGCGGCTATCCTAAAGAGCCGGAAGATTACAGAGAAGCGCTGAAAATTACATCGCCTCACCATATGTTTACGATTGAGCCGCTGAAGGCGCATATCTTTGATCCCCAGTATACAAAGCTCATTAATAAGGCGAAGCTCCGAAATGTGACAATGTTGAAGATAGTTGATCTGATGAGTATTTCCAGACCGTCGAACAGCCGTGAGCGAAGGGGAAGGATTTCCTATTCCGCTCTTGGAATTAACCAGATGGGGGCGGTATATGAGGCGCTTCTCAGCTATCGGGGATTCATTGCACAGGAGGATTTATATGAAGTAAAGCGAGCAGGGGATAAGTTTAACGAACTGGATGTAGGATATTTTATACCGGAGCGTGAACTGGATAAGTATACGGAGGAGGAACGCGTCCGTGATGAGGATTACGGACGTAAGGGAAAACTTCGAATGTATGAGAAAGGCACTTTTATCTACCGCCTGGCGGGAAGGGAACGCGAAAAATCCGCTTCCTACTATACGCCGGAGGTTTTGACAAAGTGTCTGGTAAAGTATGCCCTGAAAGAACTTTTGAAAGACAGGAAGGCGGATGAAATTCTGAATATGACGGTCTGTGAGCCTGCAATGGGTTCCGCGGCTTTCCTGAATGAGGCCATATCGCAGCTTGCGGAGGCCTATCTGGATAAAAAGCAGGAGGAGCTTGGAGAGCGGATTGCTTTTGACAGGAGGGCGGCTGAACTGCAGCGGGTAAAGATGTTTATTGCCGACAGGAATGTCTATGGCGTTGACTTGAATCCCATTGCAGTGGAGCTGGCGGAGGTATCCCTGTGGCTGAATACCATATACAAGGGGGCTCATGTGCCATGGTTTGGTACGCAGCTTGCCTGCGGTAACTCTCTGATCGGTGCAAGGCGTCAGGTTTACCATGCGCTGAAATTAAAGAAGGGCACCTGGCACTGCGAAGAGCCGGAAAAGGTGCCGGAGGAATGGGTGACTGACCGGCACAAGACGCGCAAGGTCTATAAGCGTAAGCGCTCCGGCGGCTCTTATATTTATCATTTTCTGCTGGGAGATCCCGGCATGGCCAATTATACGGATAAGGTCATCAGGGAGCTGGAACCGGATAACAGTAAGCTCATCAAACAGCGGGTGAAGGAATTCTGTGTCAAGTACACCGATGATGATATTGAGGTTTTGAATAAGTTGTCTGATATTATCGATGATCTGTGGATGAGGACAATCCATGCCCGGCAGAAAGTGGAACTTCGCACAGAGGATGCTTTCAGCGTGTACGGACATGATGAGGGAGATTACAGGGAACATCTGACCATCCGCGAGAAGGACGCGATTTACAGGAATATTTATAAATCCGAAGGAGGGGAGAATGCCAGTCCATATGCACGTCTCAAGGCGGCTATGGACTATTGGTGCGCGCTCTGGTTCTGGCCCATTGAGAAAGCGGATTTGTTTCCCTCAAGGCAGGAGTTCTTTATGGAATTGTCCCTGATTCTGGAGGGCGGCATCTCTGCGGCGGTGAAGAAAAATACCATGCTTGGACAGATGGAAATTCAGTACGATACGCAGGGGCAGTTTGCCGGATTTGGTACGCAGGGCAGTGAGGCTGCAAATGAGATTCAGTCGCAGGTCAACGGCCTGGGTGCTGTGAATCTCGAACAGATCAGAGAGATGTGCCCAAGGCTGCAGATTGCGGAAACAATCGCAAAGCGGCAGAGGTTTATGCACTGGGAGCTTGAATTTGCGGATTTGTTCTATGAGAGGGGTGGGTTTGATCTGGTGATTGGGAATCCGCCGTGGTTGAAGATGACTTGGAACGAACAGGATATATTGTCAGAGTATCAGCCGGAATTTGTGATAAAGAAATTCAGTGCAAAAGAAACGGCTGCGGAGCGGAGCAGACAACTGGAAAACGAAAACTACAGATATGGTTATCTGAATGAATATGAGAGTATTTCCGGCATGCAGGCGTTTATGAATGCCAGACAGAATTACTATTGCTTACAGGGATTACAGTCAAATCTGTATGAATGCTTTTTGCCGCTTGCTATCAATAATGCCTGTGAGGATGGCGTGTTTGCATTTATTCACCCGGAGACAGTGTTTAACGATTCAAATGCCAAGCCTATAAGGGAAAAGTTATACCCAAGACTGAGAAAGCATTTCAGATTCTCGAATGCATTAAGGCTTTTTGCAGGGGTACATCCAAGTCGGGAATTTGGATTAAATGTATTCTCAAATGCTGTTACGGACCAGTTTGAGAATATATTTAACCTTTATACACCAAATACGATAGATGAGTCTTATGAGGATGCATATCCCGACGATTTGCTGGCTATGAGAAATGATGATGGAGAGAGAGAACTCAGAGGCAACAGGAGCAGAATCATCTCTATAGGCGAGTCTGAATTAAAGATTCTGGCAAAAGTGGTGGATGACTCTAAAAGGTGGGAGTGTGCGCGTCTTTTGGTTATGCAGCTAAGCCAGTATATGGATATATTGAAGGTTCTCAATGCCCAAAGTAATACGATAGGAATGCTGGGGGATAAAGTGTATGGATCTATGATGTGGGATGAAACAAATGCACAGAAGAATGGTATAATAAAAAGAAATACGCATTATTCCGAAAATTTATTTGATTGTATTTATTCCGGTAATCATATCGGAATAGCGAATCCGTTGTTTAATACACCGAGGGAAAACTGTAAGGGAAATAATGATGCGGATAGTATAGATTTGACTGATATAAGTGAAGACTATATGCCTCGATCAAATTATGAAATGGCCGGAACTGTTTCGGATTATATGTCTAAACTGCCAGAAACAGGTTGGGGGGATAAGTACACAGAACACTATAGAATTGCATGTCGTAAAATGATTGACTGCGAAGGGGCAAGGACATTAATGAGTGCGATTATTCCGCCGAAGATAGGTCATACCAATGGAATCATCGGGTTCGCTTTTCAGGAATATGAGGATTTGCTTATATCAGCTGGTTTGTTTTTATCTCTGCCCATAGACTTTTTTGTCAAACTTTTTGGCAAGAATAATTTTCAACCGAATATAGCAAATATGATTCCGTTTATCACGGAGAAGAAGTGTTATGGAATGATAAAGCACAGGGTTCTTATGCTGAATTGTGTAAATATTTACTATTCAGGTTTATGGACGGAAACATATGAGCCTTCCTTTAACGAGGATCAATGGCTAAAGAGTGACAGCCGTTTGACAAATAAGTTCTTTGAAACCAATAGCATGTGGTCATCAGATTCATTTTTAAAAAGTGACTATGATAGAAGGCAGGCTTTGCTGGAATTAGATGTCATTATTGCGAAGATGCTACGATTATCTCTTGTGCAACTTAAGTTTATGTATCGAGTTCAGTTTTCAACGTTACGGAGTCATGAGGCCGGAACATGGTATGACAGAAACGGTAGAATTGCTTTTACAAATAATCGCAGTTTGACTAATGTAGGCTTTTCGCGTAAGGAATGGGAGGATATAAAGGATGCCCCGAGAGGCATATTCACCCGCACCATCACCGATGACATCATGCCCGGCGGCCCGGTAGAGCGTACCATCGAATATGTCGCTCCATTTGACCGCTGTGACAGAGAGAAAGATTACGAAGAAGTTTGGGCGAATTTTGAAAAGCGTTTAAGGTGCAGACAGGGCTGAATATGGCAGGCATCTGTTACAGGAACTTTCCGTATATTACCTTATACTGCTTGAAAGTAAAAATTTCCGAGCAACCCGACTACATAACGCCAGCCACGTTTAACCTGTGCAGTACGGTAAATTCTGGCGTTATGTAGTATAAATGGATGCGGCGGCTTTATACGGTTTAATCTCATGACCCAATCGGGGAAACAGTGTTTCCCCGATTGCAGAAATACAAAGGAGGCAGGCATGATTCCATCCGTATTGGCGAGGCAGATACAAAACGGCCTGAAAGATTATATTGATACCACATTTCCGATCACGAATCTGGTTTTCAGGGATTCGCTCAAGCGAATGCTTTCTGAACCCGGGAAGGTCTTTCATGAGCCATATGTGGCGGTAAGGCTTCCGTTTCGTGCGGCTGATGGACAACCCTGGCCTTTTCAGTCCATCCATTCTGCTTACACGCCGCATGTTCATCAGCAGAGAGCCTTTGACAGGCTGACCGGTGAGGACGGGCGTTCCACGCTTGTGGCTACAGGCACAGGTTCCGGTAAAACGGAGTGTTTCCTGTATCCGATTTTGGAATATTGTTACAGGCACCGCGGAGAGAACGGGATCAAGGCGCTGATCATCTATCCCATGAATGCCCTTGCCGCCGACCAGGCAAAACGTATGGCTGAACTGGTGGACGGCAGTTCGGAGCTTAAGTCCGCAAAGATCCGGGTAGGTATGTATGTGGGGGGAAGGGAGAAAAGCGCCGCCAAGATGATGATGCCGGACAAGGTGATTACGGATCATGATACGCTCCTGGCTTCTCCGCCGGATATTTTGATGACCAACTATAAGATGCTGGACTATCTGCTTGTGCGCCCGAAGGATGCGGATCTGTGGAAATGGAATCAACCGGAAACATTAAAATATATTGCCGTAGACGAATTACATACCTTCGATGGCGCCCAGGGTACTGACCTTGCCTGCCTGCTCAGGAGACTTAAAGTCCGCCTGCATATTTTGCCGGGGCATCTGTGCTGTATCGGCACTTCCGCCACTATGGGCGGTGAAGAGGTGAGTGAGAATATCCGAAATTACGCAGAAGATATTTTTGGAGAGGCTTTTGAAGAGGATTCCGTTATCATCGAGGACAGACTTTCTCCGGAAGAATATTTTGCCGGAGAAGATGTGGATGATTTCAGAATACCGGATAAGAAGGCTGCAGAAAAGCTGGATTCCCTTGTGCTGCAGGATGATCTGGAAGAATATCTGAAGGCAGCTGCCACCGCATGGCTTGAGGACTTTCGGACGGACGATCTGTTTACGGATGCTGCAAGAGTGCAGCTGGGCCTGGCCCTACAGCACCACAGTGTGTTCCGTGAACTGATCACACGAGCAAAGGGGAATTATATACAAAGCAGCAGTGCGGCAAAGGAACTGGAAGAAAGATTTCCGGAATTTGCGGAGCTTGGAGCAGAGGGAGTGTCCGCTTTGGAGGCTTTGTATGCACTGATCTCTCATGCGAGAACTGTAGACTGCCAGGGCAGACTGCGTCCGTTTCTGACGGTTCAGGTTCAGATCTGGATGAGGGAGCTTCGCCGTCTTATGGCGAAAGTGGATGACAGGGATATGGATTTTGCCCTTGCTACCGATTTGAATGAGATGCAGGCGAAACATTATCTGCCTGTTGTAAACTGTCGTGACTGTGGGGAGACCGGTTGGGCGACTGTTTTGAATGAGACGGGAAACATTGAGCTTGGCGACCTTTCCACATTTTATAACCTGTATTTTGACTGTGACCCGAGAATCCGGATCATATTCCCTCATTTGAAAGGGGAGAGCGCAGAAGTATCTATGGATGAGAAACAGGTGCTTTCGCCGGAAGATATGGAGCTATCGCTGGAAGAGAGGGAAGGGCAGCTTTCCGGCAACGGTCATCGCACATTTCCGGTATGGACATTTCGACCGGAGACAGCGGGAACAGGAAGAGGCAGGAATTTTGTGTGTCCGTTCTGCGGAAGCCGGGGCGGCCTTGCCATTATGGGGGTGAGAAGCGCTACGGCTATCAGTGCCAGTGTTTCGGAGCTTTATGCTTCACATTTCAATGATGATAAGAAACTGCTTACTTTTACGGATAATGTTCAGGATGCATCGCATCATGCAGGCTTCTATAATGCCAGGACATGGCGGTTTGGACTCAGAATGGCCATGCAGCAGTATTACGGGAAGCAGGATGAAGAGAAATCGTTGAAGGATTTTACGGAGGACTGTGTGCGGTACTGGAAGGACAAGATGGGGAATGAGAAGTTCCTGTCTTACTTTGCCGCACCGTCTCTCACGTGGATGAGAGGCTATGACAGTCTGATCACCAAAGGGGTATGGATTGCCGATCAGGATGGCGCGGCTTTTATGGAGTCTGTCACAAAGAGAGCGGAATATGAGATGATGCTGGAATTTGGCATGTCGGCACGTATCGGACGCTCTTTGGAAAAGTCCGGGTGCTGTGTAACCCGTTTTGATCTGGCCGGAGCCGCAGAGAGGATCTTGGACAGGGCTGTCAGTGAGCATGGCCTTCTGGATGGCGTCAGCAAAGAGGAATGTGAAGGGATGATTATGGGCGTACTGCTTACCATGAAACAGAATGGCGCATTCTCCCATCCGATCTATATACCGTATATTGAAAATGGCGGCAACCGTTTTGTTTACAGGACGAATAAATGGCTTCCGGGCATGCGGGAAGGCCGGAATGCGCCAAAGTTTATCACCATTGGGGGCAGGGCAAAAAAAGCCTGGTTTTTTGACGACATTTCCAGCCGGTCATGGTACGGAAAGTGGATTGAAAAATACCTTCCGGCCATGCACAGCGAGGATGCCTGCGATCAGGTTCTTTCCATTATGCTGGAGGAACTGACGGCAGCGGGAACCATAGACAGATTAAAAGGTCCTGAAAATGTCCCGGCATGGGGAATCAGTTATCTAAAAACCACCGTCAGCCGTGATCCGGTTCAGATGGTCTGCGATGTCTGCGGCAACCGCATGACCGTGGCAGGGAGCAATCAGCGCAGCGCGGAGGGGATGTGCTGTCTTCGTACAGCCTGCCATGGTCATTATGTGGAGGCTGCGGAGGAAGGGCTTGACTTCTATGGGAAGCTCTACAGCAACGGTGAAATGGTACGCATTGTCGCCAGGGAGCATACGGGACTTCTGGACAGAGAGCCGAGGGAAGAGCTGGAACGGAACTTTAAGAAGAAAAAGGAGGAACAGATGCCCTGGGATGCAAATCTGCTATCCTGTACCCCCACCCTGGAAATGGGTATTGACATCGGTGATCTCTCTGCGGTAGTGATGTGTTCCATTCCGCCGGCACAGGCACAGTATGCTCAGAGAGCAGGTCGTGGCGGAAGGACGGACGGTAATTCGCTTGTGCTCGCTGTGGCAAATGCCAGACCTCATGATCTGTATTTCTATGCGGAGCCGGAAGAGATGATCAGGGGGAGTGTGGAACCGCCCAAGGTATTCTTAAGGGCCACATCCGTGCTGGCAAGACAGTTTATGGCGTATTGTATGGACTCCTGGGTAAAGGCCGGGAAGGCGGATGTACCGCTTTCGTTGAATCAGGTGCTGTCTGCTTTGGACGGTAAGGATAAGAAACGGTTTCCGTATAACTATCTGAATTATGTACAGGATAATCTTTCCAGGCTGTTGAGGACATTTATACAGACCTTCAATGCCGGTGTGAACGGAAGGGGCGGTCTGGATGAGAATGCAAAGAAGGAGATCACTCGTTTTGCCATGGGGGACGGGCAGGGCGGCGAGACTCTTCAAAGCAGGATATTCGAAGAATTCCGAAATATTAAGGATCACAAGAAGGCTATTCAGACAAATATTGACGAACTGAATGCCCTGATCAGGCAGCTGGAGGTGAAACCGAAGGATTCCGCCTACGAGGAAGAAATGCAGGAATTGAAGGGGGAAGTGGCTGCGCTTGGCAGAGTAGTCATGAATATCAATGAAAAGAATACGTTTGCGTTTATGTCAGATCAGGGGCTGTTGCCAAACTATGCCTTCCCTGAAACAGGTATTGTCCTGAAAGCAATTCTTTACCGGGCGGAAGCTCCGGAAGAGGGCGGGAAGCCGAAAGGAGAGAAATTTATTTATGAATACAACCGTTCGGCATCTTCCGCGATCAGTGAATTTGCTCCGCTGAACAGTTTTTATGCAGGCGGCAAGAAACTGAATATCGACCAGGTGGATATGAATACCACAAAGATAGAGAGATGGAGGCTGTGTCCCTCCTGTTCCCATGCGGAGCTTGAAAATTCCGGCAAGCCGCATATTGTCTGTGACAGGTGCGGCAGCCCGGGATGGGGAGATGCCGGCCAGGTGCGGCCTATGCTGAAGGTGCAGATGGTATATTCCAACATGAAGTACAAGGAGAGTATCAGCAGCGATGACAGCGATGACCGTACTACGAAGTTCTACAACAAGGAAATGCTGGTGGAGGTGGAGGAGGATAAGGATATTGATCCCGCATATAGAATAGAAAAGGCGGAGTTTCCGTTTGGTTATGAGTTTGTAAAGAAGGCAACCCTGCGGGAAATCAATTTTGGGGAGAGGGATTTAAGCGGCGAAAAACTGTTTGTTGCCGGAGAAGAATCCGTCCGCAAGGGATTTGCGGTATGCAAATACTGCGGAAAGATCCAGCTGCCGAACAGGCCGCCGCAGCATACCCGATATTGCCTCATGGTTAAGGACGCCAGGACGAATCCATTGCAGGAGCCTTATGAAGAGTGTCTGTTTCTTTACAGGCAGTTCACCACGGAAGCAATACGGATTCTGGTTCCGGCCACATCTCTGGATACCTCCCGGGTGAGGGTAGAATCCTTTGTCGCAGCATTTATGCTGGGAATGAAAAAGAAATTCGGAAATATTGACCATCTGGGCGCAACTGTCAGCCAGGAGCCGATTCCTGATGCAGATTACAGGAATCAGTATCTGGTCATCTATGATACGGTTCCGGGCGGAACCGGGTATCTGAGGCAGTTGATGAACGACAGGCACGGCATGATCGATGTCATGCAGCTTGCGGTAGATACGATGGAGAAATGTACCTGCAGGGAAGATGAACACAAGGACGGATGCTATAAATGTCTGTATGCCTACAGGCAGAGCCAGCATATCGGTGAGATTTCAAGGCGGGCGGCGCTCTCTATGTTTAAGAGTATCCTGTCGGGCAAGAACAGTCTGCAGAAGATCAGGAAACTTTCTCTGATTGATACGAATCGGCTGATCGGAAGCGAGCTGGAGCGCCAGTTTCTGGAAGCATTGAATCGTCTCGGATCTGTAAACAGAATGGTGTCTGTCAATAAGAAACTGGTAAACGAGAAGGAAGGCTATTCCCTGAGGATGGGGGAATGTACCTGGGATGTCGAGCCGCAGGTAGATCTCGGACCGTCAGAGGGAGTGTCTGTAAAATGCAGGCCCGACTTTGTGCTTTGGCCTGTCCGCACTGCCGGTACACAGAAGCCGGTGGCAGTATTTACCGACGGTTTCACCTTCCATAAGGACAAGGTGGCGGATGATTTCCTGAAACGTATGGCCATTGTCAAGAGCGGCCAATACAGGGTGTGGTCTCTTTCCTACAATGATGTGCAGGATGTATTCCGGTCAAAAGGAGATTACAGGACCAACACCTGGCTTTATGACAAACTGCCGGGCGGCTCCAGAATGTATATGTCTTATGTAAAGGCAATGAATGCGCAGGAGCTGATGCCGGCAAAGAAAGGTCCCTTTGAACTGCTGGTGGAGTATTTGAGCCGTCCTGATGCGGAAGAACTGTTTGCGGTGCATGCGAAGGCCTTTGCGTTTTCGATCCTTGACTATACGTTGATGGATAAGCAGAGTATATATGATGCGCAGGCAGCAAAGTGGCAGAGTGTCTACAAGAGCATGGACAGCCGGTGCAGGGTGTTTCCGTACGGTAAGGCGATTTATGGCATGTGGGAGCCCAGGCAGACACTGGGAAATATGTGGATCTATTCCATGCTGTCCATGGATGACAGAGGTAAAAAGATGGATGCTCCGATTCGTGTGCTTGCTATTCTGAATGATGATGACAGCCGGGCGGATCATTACAACAGGGACTGGAACGGCTTCCTGAGCTTTTTCAACAATATGCAGTTTGTGGAGGATGCGCTGTTTATGACAAGGAAGGGGATCAGTCGTTCAATTTACACGGTGCTTCCTGCGGAGGCTCCTGTCAGTACGGATGTTGACAGCACAAAGGATTTCATGGCGGATATGGATATGAGCGGCTGGGAGGAACTTTATGACTATCTGGACGATGTCGAGAAGGCCTGTGCCATGGAGATGATGAGGAATCAGATTCCTGCTCCTGATAGCGTTGGTTACGAGCTTGAAAGCAATAAAAACGGAGCTGTGATTGGCGAGGCTTCCATGGCATGGACGGAAGAGAAGGTGGCACTTCTTCTGCCGGGACAGGAAGGGGATGCGGAAGTCTTTGAGCGCGAGGGATGGAAGGTGCTTTTGACAACGGAGAAACTGACAATGGACAAATTTGGAGGGAAGAGATGATGGACAGACCTGTAGTTGCGATTTCAACGGATTTTCTGACTTCTTTTGCAGCATTGCCCAGAAGCAGGCAGGGAAAAGCCACGGAGTTTTTCAATAAGTTCCGTACCAATCCGAATTCTCCCGGAATTCACTATGAGAAAATCGATGAAGGAATTGATAAGAATATCTGCTCGGTTCATATTGATGATACATACAGGGCGATTGTAGTCAGATGCCCTGATACAAATGTGTATATGCTGCTCTGGGTGGATCATCATGATGAAGCCTATGCATGGGCAAAACGCAAGAAGTGTTCCATCAATAAGGTTACGGGCGGTGTTCAGGTATTCGATGTACAGGAGGTGGCTGCCGGGGAACAGGTTGAAAAGAAAACTGTTTTTGGAGCTTATACGGATGATCAGTTGATCCGTATAGGGCTTCCGGAAGAACAGCTTCCGATGGTAAAGAGTATGGAAACGCTTGAGGCGTTTTATGCCATGAAAAAGAGCTTTCCCGAAGAGGCTTATGAAGGTCTGGAATGGCTGGCTCATGGCTTTGCCTATGATGAAGTGGTTGAAACGCTTTATGAAGAAACATCTGCGGAGACAGGAGCCGAAGATCTGGCGAAAGCATTGCAGTCGGATTCCAGCAAGAAGAGCTTTGTGATAGTAGACGGGGAAGAGGAATTGAAACGGATCATGGCAGAGCCGCTTGAGAAATGGCGAATTTTCCTGCATCCGACACAGCGAAGAATCGTCAACAGGGATTACGCAGGCCCGGCCAAAGTGCTTGGCGGGGCCGGTACGGGGAAGACTGTGGTGGCCATGCACAGAGCAAAGAGGCTGGCGGCGGAGCTTCCCATGGGAAAGCGTGTGCTCTTTACCACCTTTACAAAGAATCTTGCGGACGACATTCGCGAAAATCTTCGAAAGATTGCCGATGTTGATCAGATGAAAAAGATGGAAGTGATAAACCTGGATGCCTGGGTGGCTTTATTTCTTCGTGATCAGGGCTATGAGTATGTTATCTCCTATGGGGATGAACTGAATCAGCTTTGGGATGAAGCCATTGCCCGGGCGGGCGGAGCGCTGGATTATACAAAGAATTTTTTTATGGATGAGTGGACCAGAGTGGTTCAGGCACAGGAGGCTTATACAAAAGAGAAGTATATCAAGGCTTCCCGGGTCGGCAGGGGGCTTCGCCTTGATCGCATCAAGCGCATGAAAGTATGGGGCGTTTTTGAAGAATATATGTGTCTGTGCGATGAGCGGAAAATGCGCGATTCCGAGCATGCAATGTACGAGTGCCGCATTATTCTGGAGAAACAGTGCTCTGCCGGAAAATATGAAAATATTATTGTGGATGAGGGGCAGGATCTGAGTCCCAGTGCGTATCGGCTGATTCGGGCGCTTGCAGGTGACAGTCATCGGAACGACATTTTTATCGTGGGAGATGCCCATCAGAGAATTTATCGTAACAGGGCGATACTTACAAAGTGCGGGATCAATGTCCGGGGCAGGGCAAGAAAACTTCGCATCAATTACAGGACAACAGAAGAGATTAGAAAGTATGCTTTCGGACTGCTGAAGGGTGTGTCCTTTGATGACATGGATGAAGCGTATGATGACGGTGATAATTGCCAGTCCCTGACGCATGGTGATACCCCGACGATCAGGAAGTTTAACACACCGGAAGAAGAACTGGAATTCATTGCAGGCGAGATAAAGGGGCTTGAGGCGGCGGGGGTTTCCCGGAAGGATATTTGTCTCGTGGCAAGAACGCACAGGTTGGTGGATGCCTATAAGGAAGGCTTAAGAAAAAACGGATTTGAGATATTTGAGATAAAGGCCAGCAAGGTGGATGACCGTTCCTGTGACGGTGTACGCATTGCCACCATGCACAGAGTTAAGGGGTTGGAGTTTCAGTATATCTTTGCTGCAGGTGTGAATAACAAGACGCTTCCCAACGGAGTGCGAAGCGATTTTTCCGATGATGTTTCTCTTGAGGAATTTGAAACGGAAGAAAAATGTTTGCTCTATGTGACGTTGACAAGAGCAAGGGCTGGAGCATATGTGACCTGTTTTGGCATGATGTCGGATCTGATCGTGTAAAATGGGAAGATGGACTTGGAGAGACAGATTATGAAACGAAGGAAATTGCATTGAACATAGAGACATATAATCTGGATTTTCTCCGAAAACGGGTGAGGAGCCTTCAGGAAGAAAACAGAAGGCGGAAAGCGCAGTTGGATAAGGCAAATATTGCTTATGAGCTTTGGGATAACAAGCACTTTATTTTGTAAGCATACGGCAGCTGCCCTGCGGGCGACGGGCTTTCTGCCAGGGACAGATATTGCAGATACTGAACAACGGTATCTCCTCGGGGACTATTGGCGATAATCCCCAGATAGACTGTGTCTTCAAACCCTGCCTGCCGGATATAGGTGGCTCCTGACAGATCCAATCCGAAATAGCGCTCTTCTGTGATCGCTTTGTAGGTGAGACCGGCATCCGTCGCCATGTCGTCCGCATGATCTTCCAGAATAACGATGTTGGCGACCAGAGCCGGTTTCAGAGTCTGATATAAATCCACGTCCCGGGAGGCCAGAAAATCTTCTAAGTCCAGCAGGTATCCGCTCTGTGAGAAGGCATCAAAAGCCTCCCGGTTCATTAGAACCACATCCAGCATCTTCCCCTCAATAGCCGCCAGTATCTTCATGCGGGACGCGTAAGTGTATTCATGCCATTCGTTCAATTCATCGTCCGTCAGGTAGAGACCGGTATATAACTGCAATTCACTGTCTGACTCATCTGTGTTCAGATAAGTAATGAAGTCCTCGCCAAGCTGTCTTGTCAGGGTCTCGCCGGCATTCACATTCACCAGAGCGGTATACAGAAGGGTCTCCTTGCAGGTGAGATGACCGTAAATGATCCGGCCTGCGAAAAAGACAATAAGACAGATGAGTGCCAGAGGAAATTTATAATAGGTCAGAATATGCTGCACCTTCTTCCTCCCGCGCAGTGTATGCAGGTTCTCGTCGTGCAGCAGAGAACCCAGCCGTTTGCCATGTGGGGACAAAGAGATGTCAGATGTGCAGGGCGCTGTGTTTTTCATGGCTCTCAAAATTCTCCTTTCTGTCTTTCTACGGGTGGATGATTGCCGGACTCCCCGTTTTCAGCGATTTTTGCTTTTTCTTCACAGAGCAAAAGGATATTGGACAGCAGATGGGAACAGAGCAGAGCGCAGAGCCCTTCTCCGAAAATAACCGCCGGTGTGAAGAGGTTGATCACTGTGAAAGCCATGGCAAAATAAATGAAAGCCATGGCGGCGGTACAGAGCAGAAAACGCATTCCCAGCATGATGGAATTCAGGAACATAGCCTTTAAAGTGTTCTCGAATCTGGCCAGAAGCGGAAAAATATACATCAGGATGATGGCATAAGCGACCGCCGCCACCAGAAATACTGCCGACACAACGGTCCAGAAGATATTTTCAAAGCGCATATGGTATAAAACATATCCGTCCAGCGCCAGAATGATTCCGGAAATAAGGAGGATCAGCCATATGGCGGTGGCTTTCCTGAAATTCCGGCGAAATGCCCGGAAAAAGGCACCGGTGATGTTTCCCTCCTCATTTTTTGCCACTTTGAGTGTCACATAGAACAGGGCTGTGGTAGACGCCCCCGCCGTTATAACAGGAAGGCAGCAGAGAAGCCACAGGGCATTCAGGTAGGCGCTGTAAGCCAGTCTGGTGAAAAAAAGCATTACTTTCCCTTCCGGATTCAAAAGATTGCGCATGGTTATCCTCCTTTTTCAATCGCCTGTGGACTCTCGGTAAATCAGGCTTGTCTCTGTGTGCATGGTACGGAAATTCAGAGAGGGCTCTTTGATGCGGGAGATCAGCAGATGCACCGCGGAAAACCCTAAAATCTGACTGTGAATATGAATCGTGGTGAGTGTTGGGGTTACCAGCTTTGATTCCGGCGAGTCGTCAAAGCCACAGAGCCAGACATCGTCAGGTACCGTAACCCCCAGCCGCTTGAATACCTGCAAGGTATCCAATGCTACAAAATCGTTGGCACAGAGGAACACGTCCGGCAATGAGGCGGCGCTTTGAAGGCATTCTTCCAGATATTCCTGATAGTCCTTACTGTTTGGCCTTCTGATCCCCGGCTTGTTGCTGATAAAGCACCATTTCTCTTCGCAGGGTAATCCGGAGAGATACATGGCATTACGGTATCCCATATATCGTTCGAAAAAGGACTGGCAATGCAAGTATTCCCCGATGAATCCGATCCGCTTTTTGTTTCGCCGGAGCATTTCCTGTATAAAGCGATAGATGCCGGACTGATTTTCCATGTAGAGGCAGTCAGCGCGCAGCGGTTTGCCCAGGCCGATGACCGGCGTATCCACGAACAGGACAGGAGTCTCAAGTTCGCAGAGCATATCGGCGTAGCTCCGTTCAAATATTTCTATGCAGACGATTCCTGCGGTCTGCTCTTTATGATAGGAAGCGGGAAGCTGTAAGGCGTCCATTGTCTCCGGGGAGATCCGGTGCATGGTAAGGCTGTAACCCAGCTGCGACAGCTCCCGCTGGAATTTGTCCAGCATGGTGGAGGAAAAATGGGAATTTCCTATAAACCCCGTAAAAAAAAGCGCTATTTCTCCGGCGGGCTGTTCGGGCTCCGCTTTTTTCCCAATTCCGGCAATGTTAATATAGGAAAACTGTTTGTATCCCATTTCCATAGCCTTCTGTAAGACTTTGTCCCTTGTGGCTTCGGCCAGTATCCCGGTATTGTTGAGCGCCTTGGAGACCGTGTTCCGTGATACCCCCAGCGCGTCCGCGATGTCTTGAATTGTAACTCGTTCTGCCATCTCACTATCTCCGATTCATTTTGTTTATTGGATAAGATCTTTTCTACACCCATTATAATGCACAAATCGGAAAGTGTCAAATGTAAAAATGCAATTTGGATATAATTTCAGAAATTTGATCGCTAAATGAAGGCACTTTTGTGCTACACTGCTCCATAAAGTGTAAGAAAAGAGAAAAGTGAATAAAATGGAATGTGCAAATGTAAAAAAGTGATTAAAAATATCTATAAAATGCAAAAGTAACTATTGACAATATGTAAAGAATGAGATATTGTATACTTACAAAAGCGCAATAGAAATTTTACATTTGCACAATTAGCTTGTGGCAGGGGGGACGGGAGGAACTTATGGCGGTGCAGAAATGTAAAATGGGGCGTGGAAAGGAGATCATTAATGAAAACAAGTGCAAAAACACTTCCTTCAAAAGGAAGCGGCAAGGCCAAAGAAGGGCTGCGGGGTACCCTTCTCTATATGCGGCAGCATTGGCAGTTGTATATCATTTTCCTGCTGCCGGCCTTGGTTCTTACGATCGTTTTTCGGTATATTCCCATGGGCGGCATACTCATAGCCTTTGAGAATTATAATCCGATCCGGGGCCTGCTGGACAGCCCGTGGGTAGGCTTTGCCCATTTCAAGCGATTCCTGTCATCGCCGGATTTCATGAGTTATCTGATTAATACCTTAAAACTCAGCGTTTACGGGCTGTTGTGGGGATTTCCCATCCCGATTGTTCTGGCCTTTTTGCTGAACCGGGTACAGCGGTCCGGAATCAAAAAGAAAATTCAGCTGGTGCTCTATATGCCGAATTTTATCTCCGTCATTGTGCTCTGCGGTATTGTGAAGATCCTGCTGTCCGTGACAGGACCTTTGAATATGCTTTTGGGTACATCCACTGATTTCATGACCATGCCGGAGGCGTTTCGGACCATCTATATCGCCAGCGGCATCTGGCAGGCTGGGGCTCTATAATGTACACTGCCGCGTTGTCAAACGCCAGTTCGGAACTGAAAGAGGCGGCCATTATTGACGGTGCCAATATTTTCCAGCAAATCAAGGCGGTAGAATGGCCGGCCATCAAGGACGTGGTTATTATTCAGTTTATCATGTCCGCCGGGAATATCATGAGTGTGGGATTTGAGAAGGCTTATGCGCTGCAGACGGATCTGAATATGCGTTCTTCGGAAATCATTGCCACCTATGTATACAAAAAGGGTCTTTTGGACGGCGATTATGGATTTTCCACTGCGGTAGGGCTGTTTAATACGGTCATCAATGTTATTCTGCTGGTGGCTGTGAACAAAATTGTGGCGAGGATGAACGAAGGCAAAGGATTATAGGAGGAAAGCGATGGGAAAGAAAAAATTTTTCAGATATTCCTTACAGGATAAGGCATTGCTTCTGACGGGATACATATTGCTGGGTCTGTTTGTGGTGGCGATTATCATCCCCATGGTCTATATCATTGTCGGTTCATTCATGGACCCAATTACATTGCAGAACAGAGGGATTACCTTTGATTTCAGCAAGTGGACCATAACCGCGTACCAGCGGGTTTTCGGCAATGCTCAGATATGGATCGGCTTTAAGAACGCGGTGGTTTATTCTGTGGTGTATACGGTGATTTCCGTTTTTATTACCCTGTTGGCGGCCTACCCCATGTCAAGGGCGGATTTTAAAGGCAAAGGCTTCTTCAATGTGATCTTTGTGATTACCATGTTTTTCGGGGGCGGACTGATTCCCACTTACCTGTTGATCAACAGTCTGGGAATGAAAAATACCATCTGGGCGCTTGTGATTCCCGGCGCTTTCAGTGTGTGGAACATGATTATTGCGAGAACATACTATCAGGGAATCCCCTCTGAGCTGCGGGAGGCGGCGGAGGTAGACGGGGCCAGCGATATGAGGTATTTCTTTATGATACTGATTCCCGTGTGTACACCTGTGATTGCGGTACTGTCTTTGTGGTCGTTTGTCGGCATGTGGAATAGCTATTTTGACGCGTTGATCTATCTGGACGACACGGCCAAGCAGCCTCTGCAGGTGGTGCTTCGATCTATATTGATACAGAATAAGCCGGAATCCGGTATGATCTCGGATATGCAGAGTACGGCGGAGAGGGCACAGCTCGCGGAACTGCTCAAATATGCCACAATTATTGTCTCCAGCCTTCCGCTGCTGGTGATGTATCCTTTCTTCCAGAAATACTTTGACAGCGGAATTATGGTGGGTTCTGTGAAGGGGTAAGCGTTCTTTCAGTCCCTGTGTCGATTAAAAGCATATGCCGCTTTTCCAAAGCGGCGGAATGGAGATGGAAATGAAAAAGAGATATTGGAAACAGATGATGAGTGCAGCCCTGGCAACATGCATGGCATTTTCCCTGACAGCCTGCGGCGGTCCCAAGGTGGAGCTGAACGATGGAACCTTTAAGCCCATGGAAGAATCCGAGCTGCAGTTCCCACAGCCTGACGGGACCACCCTGACGGGCATGATCAGTTATCCGGCCAACACGGAGCCGGAACCTAACAACCGTACCATCTTCAAGAGACTGGAGGAGAAGACCAATCTGCATGTGGAATGGAATGCCATCCCGGGGAATCAGTGGGGAGAGAAAATCCAGACCATTATGGCAGACCCCAAGTCTTTGACGGATTTTATTTTTACGGCGGGCTTCGGTGAGAATGATCTGCTGAGATTTGCCCAGCAGGGAGTGATTATTCCCCTGGAAAAGTATATCGATGCCTATATGCCGAATCTGAAAGCGGTATTTGACAAATACCCCGAGTACAGAAAGATGAGCACCGCTGCGGACGGGCATATCTATTCCCTTCCCTGGATCGAGCAGCTTGGCTCCAACAAGACAGCCATACAGACTGTTGGAAATATGAGTTTTATCAATAAGAAGTGGCTGGATGACCTACAGCTGGAGATGCCGCAGACGGTGGAAGAATTTGAGGCGGTGCTGATCGCGTTTCGGGATAACGCGGATAAACTGAAAGAGGATTTTGGAATAGAGGGAGATATAATTCCCATGTCCTGCATCATGAATGACGGTGACCAGGACCCCAGTATCCTGATCAATGGTTTCGGGGAGGGGTATGGTGATCCTGACCGGGGACGGCATATTGCGGTTACGGATGAAAAGCAGGTGATTTTTACCGCCGCGCAGGAGGGATTCAAGGAGGGAATCAGATGGCTGCATTCTCTTGCGGAGCAGGGGCTGCTGGACCCTGAGTGCTATACCCATGAGTGGTCCCAGTATGTGGCCAAAGGAAAGGCGCATCGCTACGGAGTGTTCTTCAGCTGGGACCCGGCCAATATTGATAATCTGGAAGATTTTGTTCCCCTGCCTCCTCTGGCGGTGAACGGACAGAGGATTTTCACCCCACAGAACGGCTCTTTTACCAGCGGCTATGACCGGGGGCGCTGCGTGGTCACGGCGGTGGCGAAAAAGCCTGCGTTGGTCTGTGCGTGGCTGGACCAGATGTATGATCCGTTCCAGTCTCCCCAGAACAATTGGGGCACCTATGGGGAAGATGATGAATTTGATATCTTTGTGCTGGGAAAAAATGAGAACGGCGAAGATATGCTGCAACATGCGCCTCTGGGAAGCGCGTCTCCCGTGGAGGTCAGAGAGGCGGAAGCCGTGGGAGGTCCCCTGGCCATTCTGGATGAGTATTACGGGGTATATGTGACCTGCCCGGATGACGCGCAGTACCGCCTTGACTGGATCGAGGAATTTTACACGCCCTACATGATCAGAGATTACGTTTATCCCAACGTGTTTATGAGCCAGGAGGATGTAAAACAGCTGTCCAACCTGCAGGCGGACATTGAGAAGACAGTCAGGGCCAAAAAGTCCGAGTGGATCAGGGACGGCGGAATCGACGAACAGTGGGACGAATATGTGAAATCTTTGGACGCTTACGGTTTACAGGAATATCTGGCGCTGTTCCAGAAGTATCTGGACGCGTATTTTGCGGAGTAAACAGACTCTTATCCCATTCCCGGCAGAAAACGGCCCCGCGGACCACTCTGCCGGGACAACCGTGACCCGGGCGTTTACTTTGAAGAAAAAATAAAAATAGAAAAGGCAGGTAGTGATTATGACAAGCCAGACATTGCGGGAAGCGCGAAAATATGAAGAGGCTTCCGAAAAAATGATAACCAGAATAGAAAGGCCCGCCTTTCATCTGTCGCCGCGTACCGGGTGGATGAACGATCCGAACGGTTTTTCCTGGTATGACGGCAAGTACCATTTGTTTTACCAGTACAATCCCTATGCCTCTCAATGGGGCCCCATGCACTGGGGGCATGCGGTCAGTGATGATTTGCTGCACTGGGAATACCTTCCCGCAGCTCTGGCGCCGGACGAAGCCTGCGACAGGGACGGGTGTTTTTCCGGAAGCGCCGTCACGCTGCCCGATGGCAGGCAGCTTCTGATGTATACGGGAGTGGTCAGGGAACGGCAGGCCAACGGCGGATACAGTGAGGTGCAGACCCAGTGCCTGGCTGTGGGAGACGGCGTGGACTATGAGAAATATGAGAAGAATCCTGTCCTGGATGAAAAAGATATTCCGGAGGGCAGCAGCCGGTACGATTTCCGGGACCCCAAAATGTGGCAGGAGGAGGATGGCTCATATCGCTGTGTTGTCGGAAACCGTGCGGCGGACGGCAGCGGCCAGATTCTGCTCTTCTCCAGCCCCGACGGGTTCGAGTGGCAGTATGAAAAAGTTCTGGCCGGCAATCACGGCCGTTTCGGAAGAATGTGGGAGTGTCCGGATTTCTTTCCGCTGGACGGAAAGTGGGTTTTGGTTGTCAGCCCACAGGATATGCTCCCCTCCGGTTTTGAATACCACAATGGCAACGGGACGCTCTGCCTGATTGGGGAGTACTGCCGGGAGACGGGAGAGTTTACGGAAATGTCTGACCAGTCCGTTGATTACGGGATAGATTTCTATGCGCCTCAGACGATTCTTACGCCGGACGGACGCAGGGTAATGATCGGCTGGATGCAGAACTGGGATACTTGCAATCACAGAAGAAAGCAGGAGGAGGCGTGGTTCGGACAGATGAGTCTGCCCCGGGAACTGTCCATCAAGGAGGGGCGACTGTATCAAAATCCCATAAGGGAGCTGGAAGAGATGCGGACGGGAAGGGTTTCTTATGACAATATCATCGTGTCCGGCACTGTCAGGCTGGAAGGTATCAGGGGGCGCAGGATTGACATGGAACTGACAGTCCGTCCTGTGGAGGGCTGTGATCTTTATCGGAAATTTGCGGTCCGTTTTGCGCAGAACGAGCTGTATTATACCTCGCTCAGTTTCCGGCCAGGGGAATCCGTCCTGAAAGTGGACAGGAAATTTTCGGGGTCCAGGCGGGCCATCATCCACCAGAGGCGCAGTATGGTGAAACACAGGGGCGGGGAGTTGAAACTGCGGATGGTTCTTGACCGGTTCAGCGTGGAGGTTTTTGTCAATGATGGAGAGCAGGCGCTTTCCGCTGTTCTGTATACGGATCAGGAGGCAGACGGTATCTCTTTTATTGCGGACGGAACCGTAAGTCTGGATGTGACGAAATATGATCTGGTCTGAAGGAGGTCCTTTCCGGAGCGGCAGCAGGCAAGGGGGCGGAAAATATGGGAGATTGCAGGAAAGGGAGAGGATTTTATGAAGAAATATGATGCGGTGGCGTTGGGGGAACTTTTGATTGATTTCACAGAGAGCGGCATCAGCAGTCAGGGGAATCCGGTCTATGAGGCAAACCCGGGCGGCGCACCCTGCAACGTGTTGGCCATGCTGAATAAACTGGGAAGAAAAACGGCATTTATCGGAAAAGTCGGAGACGATATTTTTGGAAATAAACTGAAAACCGTACTGAATGGACTGGGGATTGACACATCAAATCTGGTGATGGACCGGGACGTGCGGACTACTCTGGCCTTTGTGGAAACACTGCCTGACGGCGACAGGGATTTTTCCTTTTATCGGAATCCCGGGGCGGATATGATGTTGAAAAAAGAAGAACTCAGGGAAGATATTCTAAAGGAGGCGGAAATTTTCCATTTCGGTACGCTCTCCATGACCCATGAGGAAGTCCGCGAAGCCACCAGGCGGGCGGTGGATCTGGCGAAGAAAAGCGGAGCCTTGATTTCATTTGATCCCAATTTGCGTCCGCCGCTGTGGAATTCCCTGGAGGACGCGAAAGAACAGGCATCCTATGGATTTTCCCGGTGCGATATCTTAAAGATTTCGGATAATGAAATCAAGTGGTTTACCGGAGAAGAAGATTTTGATGCAGGCGTCCGCAAGCTGAAGGACCGGTATGATATCCCGCTGATCATGCTTACGATGGGCAGCGAGGGAAGCCGTACATATTATCGGGACCTGCGTATCGAAGCGGCTCCTTTTTTACAGGCGTCTACAGTGGAGACCACGGGCGCGGGGGACACCTTTGGAGCCTGCTGTCTGCATTTTGTGTTGAAATATGGGCTGCGGAACCTGGATGAGCGGAAATTAACCGAGATGCTGAACTTTGCAAATGCAGCCGCGTCCATTGTCACCACAAGGAAAGGCGCACTGCGGGTGATGCCTGACGTCGGGGAGATAACGGCCCTTGCGGACACACGGAAACCGTATTTTGCGGGTTAAGTTTTCCGGAATTGCGGAGCTGCCGTTTTCAGGGGAGATATTCGCAGACACGGCTTTCCAGCAGTTCCTGCAATTCCGGGTCCATAAACTGGTAATCATCATGAATGTAGAGGCAGACCACTTTTTTGCCCGCAATGCAATCGGGATATTTTTCCGTCAACCTCCGCAGGTGCTTTTTTTCCATGCAGAAGATCAGATCAGCCCATCCCAGCAGTCCGGGGGTGACCTTGACGCGGGCGTTCTGTTCGGTTCCCGCGGAGCGTGCCCGGTGCCCCTGATAGCCGTCAAAAAGTTTTTCCGCGGTCAGACTGCGCCGCTTATTCCGGCTGCATAAAAACAGCAGATTCATTTTGCCTCCTTCAGACATGTGCGCGAACCTGTCTGGTTCCTATCTCGGACAGAGTTATTATATCATCCCCATACTCCCGGCACAATAAAAAACCGCAGCAGCAAGAGCTTTGGCATACAAGGGCTATGCGTGTGTATCCAAAGGCGCAGGGCATAAAACGCCGCTTTCGGATAAGGAGAAGACATCGTGCCCCGCCAGGAAGTCTGAACGCGGAACGGCAGATGTCAGAGCCTTCTTTTTCCGGTATCCGGTGGGCGTCAGATGGTAGTGTTTTTTAAACAGCCTGCAAAAATAATCGACATTATGAAACCCTGCTTCCTTGGAAACAGTGGCGATTTTCTTCTCGGTTTTGGACAGCAGCAGGGCGGCCTCATTCAAACGGTATTTTATCAGGTAATTGATGGGCGTACTATGTAAATACCTGTGAAAAAGGTTTAATACGGTGCTTTTGCTGACACCGGCGTATCCGGCAAGCTCATCCAGGGAAATATCCCGGGCGTAATTCTGATGAAGATATTGCATCATTAACTGTAATCTTGCCTGGGCGGAAGCCGAAGCATCCGTGTGGCACGGCGCAGGCGTAATATGCGCGTTCTCATATAGGCCCAGCCAGAGCTTTTGCAGGAGAGAGGACGTGGCCAGTTCCCGGGAGGAAACGCGGTCCTGCACGGCGATGATCTGCTTTATAACGGACAGGGCCTCCGCCTGCCAGCCGGTTTCTCCCTGAAAAATCTGGTAAGCCAGCGGAGAGGATATCAGCGGCAGGACATATTTTTGATAGATAAAGCTCTCCGGCGGGGCAATAAATGAGGGCATGCACACAAAATTCGGTATAACGGCCTGGCCGGGGGAATAAAAGCGGTGCAGGATTCTGGAGTTAATGAAAACCCCATTTCCCGCTGACAGCGCAAACTGTTTTTCTCCGACCCAGAAAGTGACGGTACCCGACTCCACATATACAAACTCCAGCTCGGTGTGCCAATGCCACTCAATGCAGTTAAAATCAAATAAGGCCAGATTGTCATAATAAAAGTGAAACGGATAACCGTTGCTGCCGTGCTGAACGGTTTCCATTAAATTTTCATCCGTTATAATTTTGTTATATGTGGTGTTAAATTGCATATCCGCGTCCTCTTCCGATATCTGTTTTAAGATATTGTACAATAAATATCGGATATAAATCAATGAAAACCGGATTCCCGTGTTCTATAATTCAACAATGGAATCCGCGTTCCGGAAGGATTCCACAGACATGAACAAAAAACAGGATGAGGTGACTGCACATGGACGGAAGACAGAACATTAACCATTTGGGAGGCGGGGAAAGAAAGGGAGCCGGGAAAACTGTGCCGGATTATCGGAAGACGAAGAGAGCCTGCTACCTGGGATTTATTACACAGGCAATCGCGGCGAATTTCGCGCCGCTGCTGTTTTTGAAATTTCATTATGATTATCAGATTTCTCTTGGGAATATCGCGTTGATATCCACCTGCTTTTTCTTTACACAGCTTCTGGTGGACTTGTTCTGTGCGAAATTCGTGGACAGGATCGGATACCGGATCTGTATTGTGGCTTCCGAGGTGTGCTCCGCCGCCGGGCTGATTGGCCTGGCCCTTCTGCCGGATATTCTGCCGAAGCCGTTTATGGGGATCATATGCAGCGTCATCGTTTATGCAGTGGGGAGCGGACTGATCGAGGTGCTGGGCAGTCCGATTATGGAGGCATGTCCCTTTGAGAATAAGGAGGCGGCCATGAGCCTGCTCCATTCTTTCTATTGCTGGGGAGCGGTGGGAACAATCCTGCTGTCCACCCTGTTTTTCCTGCTTTTCGGAATGGACAGCTGGAAATGGCTGGCTGTATTATGGGCGCTGATTCCGACAGTGAACATTTATTATTTTGCCACATGCCCCATCGAACATTTAGTGGAGGAAGGGAAAGGAATGGGAATCGGGGAACTGTTCCGGAAACCTCTGTTCTGGCTGGCCATTTGCCTCATGGTCTGCTCCGGCGCCTCAGAGCTTGCCATGGCGCAATGGGCATCGGCTTACGCGGAAGCGGCTTTGGGACTGTCGAAAACGGCGGGAGATCTGGCAGGTCCCTGCATGTTCGCGGTCACGATGGGAATCAGCCGCGTGATTTTCGGAAAATACGGTGACAGAATGGATCTGATGAAATTTATGACGGGCTCCGGAATCCTGTGCGTGGTATGTTATCTTCTGGCCTCCCTGTCTGCAAATCCGCTGGCAGGTCTGACAGGCTGTATTTTATGCGGATTTTCCGTGGGAATCATGTGGCCCGGGACAATCAGCATCTCCTCGGAGAGATTTCCGGCGGGCGGGACCGCCATGTTCGCGCTGCTGGCCATGGCAGGGGATCTGGGCGGCAGCATTGGGCCGGGAATTGTGGGACGCGTCACACAATACGCGGGGGACAATATCCGCGCGGGTATGGGTATAGGACTTGTGTTTCCGGTTATCCTGCTGGTGATGCTTTTCATCCTTGGCAGGGAAAAGAAGCAGGCTAAGGAGCCCGGAATTGCAAAAATGTAAGCCGCGCTTGCTGCCTCCGTGTATTTACACGGCTTCGGAGGCATAATAAAACACACTTTATTTACCGCCGCCGCGCCAAATAAAGTGTGTTTTTTGCGTTTCAACAAAACGGTCTTTTCGCTCTGCTACTCAAAGAAAGAAACATAGAATCTCTGCTGGGATGTCTGCGCTTCCTGTGATGCTTTCATAGCGCTAAAAAAGGCGTTTTTCTCCGCGCTGACCTGTGGGGCATCCTGCTTTCCGGTGGCACCGCTCCCGGCCGCCGACTGCATTGCGCCGTTGGCCTCGCCTAATAGGGAGCCCTGGAAGGATATGGCCTGTAGCTGCGCTTTTTCCATCTTTTCCAGTTCTGCCTGTTTCTTCCCGGTGTCTGTATCGCGCATCTCATCCTGCTTTATTTCTCCCTTTAAAATGGCGATGCCGTCACTGGTTCTGGAAATGACGGTTCCCAGGCCGCCGGCCTGCTGCAGGGAAGAATCTGCCGATACCATGGCCTGGATCTCTCTGTGGGACAGGCCGGTTCTTTCCTTTGTGTCATTGTCCGCAGTGTCCGGAGTTTTTTCGGCAGCTTCGTTTTCTTTGGCCTCCTCCGTCCGGGGGTCCTCTGTCTCTGTTTTATTTGGGGTATCCGGGGACAGACCGTCCTTCAGGATGACAACGCCATCCCTGTTTTGCAGTATGACAGTCCCTTGCTGCTTTTGCTGCTCATCAGCAGGCAGGCGCTTTTCGTCTGCCTGATCCGGGGAGGCTTCATCGGCCTGTGTTTTGTCTTTCGCGGTTTCATCCGTGGCCGGTTCGCTGTCCTTCCGCAACTTGGCCATCATGATTTCCCGGTTCTGTGACCTGCGAAGCTCTTGCTGATGCTGTTTCAGCTCGGTATTGAGGCTGGCCAGTTCGTTCTGGAGTTTCTTCCGCTCATTCATTTTTTCATTGACAGACAGCTCTTCCTTTGTGGACAACGACTGCATCTGCTGCTGTACGTTTATAATCTCATTTTGAATGCTCTTGTTTCTGGGCTCCGACGAACCTGCTGTAAACATCCGCATATTCGAAATATTGTTTGTTGATGTTACACTGCCAATTCCCATAGAATGATCTCCTTTCTCTCACAGGGGTGTCTTCAGACAACAGTTCCCTTAAGCAGGTTTTTCTCCTATATATTTACCTGTATTTTACCATTTCCGGGGAGCAGGATGCAAGACCATTTTGTGCTTTTTTACAAGATAAAACAGACGGGGGGGATTTCGTCATGAAGAGGAACGGCTGAGGATGGTCCCGCTCCGGAGAAATGGACGGCAAGCTGAAATTTTTCAGGGGAATGTCTTGACAAACAGGAAAGTATATGTTTCAATATCCATATACAAATAAACGAATGCTTAAATGTTTATTATACTTATTTACCCAGGAGGCGCGGGATATGATGGATCGGGCAGTGGCAGTATTGCTTATGACGATTTTTTACACATTCTACTTTGCGAAAATCGTGATTCAGAAGCGGCAGGCCATCAAAACCAATCAAATGGGAGCCGGAAATAAGCCGCGGAAGGTATTGCTGACAGAACGTGCGGTGTGCTGCGCCACAGTGCTGGCGGCTGTCTTTGGCGCGGGCAGTATCTTTTTTACAAAGCAATTGCCTACATGGGAGATCAGAATGACCGGAATGGCCGCCGGGATTGCAGGCACGATTTTCTTTGGACTGGCCACCGTCACCATGAAAACAAGCTGGAGAGTCGGAATACCGGAGGAAAAAACCACGCTGGTTACAGAGGGCATATACCGATGGAGCAGAAATCCTGCGTTTGTGGGTTTTGATCTGCTGTATATCTCCATGTGCCTTATGTTCTTCAATCTTCCGTTGGTCTGTGTTTCCGTCTGGGCGGCGGTAATGCTGCACGTTCAGATTTTGCAGGAGGAAACGCATATGGGCAAGATGTTTGGAAATGAATACGAGTCCTATAAGAAGCGGACCCTGCGGTATTTTGGAAAAAGGAAAGGGATTTGACAGGCTGGCTACGGCTTGGACAGTGGCAGACATGACGGAGTGTATCCGAATATATTGTATGAGGGAGTGAGCCCCATGAATTTTCTGTGCTTCGGAGATAAAAGCAACAGGTCTATCCTGTTTATACACGGAATGGCTTCCACGGCCATGCTGTGCTATGAACCGCTGTTGAAAAAACTTGCGGATTATTATGTGATATTGGCAGAGGTGGATGGACACAGCCAGCGGTTGGGGGAACTTGTCAGCCTGAAAAAGAACTGTGATGAGATAGAAGACTACATAATAAACAATTTGTCAGACAATCTGTATTGCTTGTCCGGTTTTTCCATGGGAGCGACAATGGCGGTGGAAATAGCGGGAAGAGGAAATGTCCATGTGAAAAAAATCCATCTGGACGCGCCTTTTCTGACAAAAATGGGTTGGCTGTCCAAGCCGTATACCTATATTTTCTGCAAGGCGATAGAGCGGCTTGGAAATCATAAAGCGATTCCTGCATTCCTGATGGACGCTGTCATGGGGAAAGACAACAATAGCGTCATTGAGATGCTTTATCCCCATATTTCCTCGCGGACTATAAAAAGT
Source organism: uncultured Acetatifactor sp. (assembly GCA_910583845.1). Taxonomy (GTDB): domain Bacteria; phylum Bacillota; class Clostridia; order Lachnospirales; family Lachnospiraceae; genus Acetatifactor. The sequence goes on along the minus strand of CAJUAB010000001.1, from coordinate 245,095 downwards.
GCCTGCGAATTTGTGTATTCCTATACAATTCCCCCCAAAATAAGGGACTACAAAGGAGAGGTTCTGGTCTGGCGAGGCTCCGGAGAGCGGTATCCAGGGAAAAGCGTTGCCCTGCTGAAAAGATATCTGCCGGACTTGACGGACGTTGAAATTGCCCATATGGGTCATGGTCAATATTTACATGAGCACAGTGAGCAGTACGCCGATGCATTGGCCGCGTATCTGCAAAGCTGATTTGGCGCGGGCTCTTATGGGGGCTGCGCGCTGCTGCTTCTGAAAACAAATCTATGTTTCATGCATATAATCTATTATGAACACATCATTGCTGAATACCCGATAGGAACGAGGTGGTTACAACTGAATCATTTTAATATGAACTGGATGTTCAGTCCGCCGAATCTGTTCGGCATGAGAATGTCCAACAGAAACTGCTGCCAGAATGCGACAAACTCCGCATCCAATCGCATATATGAAAGTAGGACGGTACCGGAAAATCAGTCTGAGCGCCCGGATGCGGGACAGCAGGAGGCGTACGCACCCGTCTGCCGCCGGGAATCCGCCTCTTCAGGCGGCGTCGGGAAGGGGGAACCGGGACTGATGGGGGAGGCAGGGGAATATGGCTTGCCAGGCTGTTCCGGGGAGAGGAGCGGCCCCGGCCCGATGGAGCTGTCAGGGGAGTATGGCTTGCCAGCTTGTTCCGGGGAGAGGAGCGGCCCCGGCTCAATGGAACTGTCAGGGGAATATGGCTTGTCAGCCTGCTTCGGGGAGAGGAGCGGCCCCGGCCCGATGGAATTGTCAGGGGAATATGGCTTGTCAGGCTGTCCCGGGGAAAGGAGCGGTCCCGGCCCGATGGAACTGTCAGGGGGGTATGGCTTGTCAGCCTGTTCCGGGGAGAGGAGCAGCCCCGGCTCGATGGAACTGTCAGGGGAATATGGCTTGCCAGGCTGTCCCGGGGAGAGGAGCGGCCCCGGCTCGATGGAACTGTCAGGGGAATATGGCTTGTCAGCCTGTTTCGGGGAGAGGGGAGAACAGGGGCCCATGGGGCCGAGAGGGGAGCCCGGCCCGCCAGGTTGTCCGGGGGAAAAGGGAGAGCCTGGCCCCCAGGGAGTCACAGGGCCACAGGGCCCCCAGGGAGCCACGGGTCCTATGGGGCCAAGGGGAGAACCGGGACCGCGCGGCCCGGCGGGACCTCCCGGCTATCCGCAGAACAGTATTTTTGCATCATTCTCAAATAAGGAACGGATGATGCCGGGGAGCGGCGGCATCGCTCTCAAGGAGGAGATCCCCGATGTCACCCGGAATATCACTCTCCGCAGCGACCATTCCGTTGCATTGTCTCCAGGTTACTATGTCATCAGTTACTATATATCCACATTGATGAGAAAGCCCGGGTTCATAAAGATCACTCCCATATTTAATGATTGCAGGCAGACCCTGTATGCCGCCGGTGCAGAGTCGGCAAAGAGGAAGGAAGTCCTGGCAGTATCAAGGTATTTTATCGTCGAAATTCCCGATTGGTCCCGGCTGTTCTTTGCGTGGCACTCATCGGCAGGCGCTTCCGGAATAAATATGAGCCTGAACATTATAAAGCTATACAGGCCATAGAGGGGATACTGGTGATTGCAAAATGTTTTCTGTATGAGATGGGATATGTACCGGAACAGAGCTGACATATATTCCTTCACATGCGGAGAGCGTTTTGCGATGGCCTATACAGATTAGGGTGTCAAATTATATCTGGTCAACATTATATGCTTACCAACACGCCTAAGTGGTTATTGAATACGGTTTTTATGCAATATGACATTGGGATTTTCAAAACCTGACTTTTTGACACCCTGATCCTGATATGAAATGAACAGACGTTTGCGAAACCCTGTCCGCAAGTGACGAGGCTGGTCAATATATACAAAAACGGACTCGGAAGCAAATTTGCTTTGCAAATTAACTTCATGCAGTGGCAAGTCGTCCTTATTTTGTATATATTGCCCATCCTCTGTTTCTGGAAAGCGAGTTTTGCAATCACCTGATATGAAATGAAGTAAGAGAGGAGAAAAAATGCCGACAGTAAGCCTTTGTATGATCGTAAAAAATGAGGAACAACACCTTGCGCGCTGCCTGGACAGTGTGGCGGATCTTGTGGAGGAAATTGTGATTGTAGATACCGGCTCCACGGACCGGACTATGGAGATAGCTTCCCGGTATACATCAAAGGTCTATCTGCATCCATGGAGGGATGATTTTTCTGAGGCCAGAAATGATTCGTTTTCCAGGGCTTCTATGGACTACTGTATGTGGATGGATGCGGATGATGTTCTGGAAGAGACGGAAAAGGATCAATTTTTACGGTTAAAGCAGACATTGCCATCTGACACGGACATGGTGATGATGAAATACAATACCTCATTTGACGAAGCCGGGAAGCCCGTTTTTTCCTATTTCAGGGAGAGATGGATCAGGAATTGCGCGCAGTTTCGCTGGATCGGGCCTGTCCACGAAGTAATTCCGCCCAAGGGCAAGGTAATATATTGCGATATAGCAGTTTCTCATAAGAAAACAGGTGTCGGTGACCCGGACAGAAATCTGAGGATATACCGTAAAATGATTGCGGAAGGGAAGATTCTGGAACCGCGGCACCAGTATTACTATGGCCGGGAACTGTATTATCATAGACAATATGAAGAGGCCGTTTCCGTGCTGGAACAGTTCCTGCTCTCGGAAGAGGGCTGGGTGGAGAACAAGATCGAGGCATGTCTGGTCTGTGCCAACTGCTATTTGGAACTGGGGCAGGAGCAGGCTGCGCTGAGTACCCTCTTACGCAGCATGAGTTTTGATCTGCCGAGAGCCGAATTGTGTTGTGAGATCGGTAAATATTTTCTGGAACGCGGAAATATCCGCAATGCCATCCATTGGTATGAAACAGCACTGAACGTACCGGAAAATGAAAATGCCGGCGGATTTATCCAGCCAGACTGTTATGACTATATTCCGCTTTTGCAGTTATGTGTATGCTATGACAGGCTGGGAGACCGGCAAAAGGCAAGAGAATATAATGAGAGAGCCGGAGCCTGTAAGCCTTATTCCCAGGCTTATCTCTACAATAAACGATATTTTGACAGCTTGCAGAGCGTCTAAAATCCCGATGGGCCGGTGATGTGTCCGGGGCAGCGGCAAGCCCTGCCCGGTTCAGCACAAACGGATTACAATTCCGGGGACTGCGGGGTATATATAAAAAAATTGTTCCGCTGTACCCTGTTTTTCCGCAATATCTTCTGTATATGCCCTGTTTCCATGGTAAAACGGGGTATATACAGAAAAATTGTCTGTCTGTACCCCGCTGATCGTAAAAAAGTGGATCTGAAAGGCCATTTTTTCTATATATACCCCGTTATGTGGAAAAAAAGTCTGTTTGAGCAGCTTCAAAGGTCTTGCGCAAGGTACTGGAGAGAAATTTTTCCCTATATACCCTGGACTCTATTGAAATTAGACTATTTCACATGTGTATGGTATACCTGTATGGCGGAAGTATCGTTTTGTTCGACAAAAAGTAACAATTTCTGCGCGGCGGCATAGGATATTTGTAGATAAGGCATTTTTCGAGGCCTTTCGCAAATAATTTATGAAGGGTGTGTTGCGAATGAACCAAAATAATTATTGTAACTGTAGTCAGAATCAATGTCACCCCTCCTGCTGTGAACGCGGTCCGGCAGGACCGAGGGGGGAACAGGGGCCTACAGGGCCGCAGGGCGTCAAAGGGGATACAGGCTGTCCCGGCCCCAGGGGGGACAGAGGAGAGACAGGGCCTGCGGGGCCGCAGGGGATTCCCGGCTGCCCCGGTCCGAGAGGTCCCAGGGGAAATACCGGACCGGTGGGCCCCACCGGAAATACCGGTCCCAGAGGATATGCAGGTCCCAGAGGATATGCGGGGCCACAGGGCATTCAGGGCATCCAGGGTGTCCGCGGTGACATCGGCCCCAAGGGCGATCCGGGCTGTGAAGGGCCCAAGGGAGATGTGGGTCCCCAGGGACCGGCGGGACCCACCGGTCCCACTGGCCCGGTAGGTCCTCAGGGAGATCTGGGGCCTCAGGGTCCCCGAGGTATTCCGGGTCCGGCAGGCCCTACCGGTTTCACAGGTCCCATGGGGCCGCAGGGTGTAACCGGCCCGCAGGGAATGCAGGGGGTGACCGGTCCGATTGGTCCCCAGGGACCGAAAGGTTGTCCGGGAGATGAAGGTCCCGCGGGTCCCACGGGAGCGACAGGAGCCACAGGAGCCGATGGGGCGACAGGAGCCACGGGAGCAACAGGCCCGACAGGAGCCACGGGAGCCGACGGGGCGACAGGAGCCACGGGAGCCGATGGGGCGACAGGCCCGACAGGAGCAACAGGAGCCACGGGAATCGATGGAGCGACAGGAGCCACGGGAGCAACAGGCCCGACAGGAGCCGACGGGGCGACAGGTCCTACGGGAGCAACAGGCCCGACGGGAGCCGATGGGGCGACAGGTCCCACGGGAGCGACAGGCCCGACGGGAGCCACGGGAGCCGATGGAGCAACAGGCCCCACGGGAGCAACAGGAGCCGATGGAGCGACAGGAGC
>CAJUAB010000001.1:0-240399 GCA_910583845.1 uncultured Acetatifactor sp. | reverse complement strand
CCACGGGAGCGACAGGTCCGACAGGGGTCACGGGAGCCGATGGAGCGACAGGTCCGACAGGAGCCACAGGAGTCGATGGAGCAACAGGAGCCACGGGAGCCGATGGGGCGACAGGTCCGACAGGAGCCACGGGAGCAACAGGCCCGACAGGAGCCGACGGGGCGACAGGGCCTACGGGAGCAACAGGCCCGACGGGAGCCACGGGAGCCGATGGGGCGACAGGTCCCACGGGAGCGACAGGCCCGACAGGAGCCACGGGAGCAACAGGACCGACAGGAGCCACGGGAGCGACAGGCCCGACAGGGGCGACAGGTCCTACGGGAGCGACAGGCCCGACAGGAGCGACAGGAGCCACAGGCCCGACCGGGGCCGCGGGTACGGGTGCAATAATCCCCTTTGCGTCGGGACTTCCTGTATCTCTGACCACAATAGCCGGAGGCCTTGCGGGACTTCCCGCCTTTGTGGGTTTTGGAAGCAGCGCGCAGGGGCTTACGGCGCTGGGGGCCACGATAGATATCACCAATGCCAGCGGAACTCTCTCAAACTTTGCGTTTCAGGTGCCGCGGGCCGGAGTCATTACTTCGTTCAGCGCGTTCTTCAGCACCACGGCGGCGCTTTCCCTGGTGGGCTCCACAGTCACGGTCAATGCGCAGATCTATCAGTCCGCGACGCCGAACAATGTATTTACCCCGATTGCGGGAACTCTGATCAATCTGACGCCTGCACTTTCCGGAGTCATTTCCATCGGAACACTGCTCAACGGCGCACTTACAGGACTCAATATCCCGGTGACGGCGCAGACACGGCTGATGCTGGTATTCTCGGCATCGGCAAGCGGATTGTCCCTGCTCAATACCGTTGCGGGATATGCCAGCGCCGGTTTGAGTATTAACTGACCGGCAGCGCAGCACCGAAGTCCGCCCTCTGTGGAGCCTCGGTGTCACAAAAGCCAAAATACGCACTTCCTGGGGCGTTATGACCGCCATCAATAGATTCTTTTATCAATAAGCAAAACGAGGGGCTGCCTGTACAGCGGTCCCTCGCTCATCAAATCCTTCTATATTACCATTCCTTCTTAAGCTCCATATTCCAGTCTATGGAAAAAGGCCCGTTGGCCTGGGCTTCCATGCCGCTGATCAGCTCCGCGCGTTCCGTGGCGCTGTTTACCGGGTTGTCCAGAGATTCCTCGGCCCAATAGGAATAGCCGTAGAGATAGCTCTTGTTAAAGTCCGCCCAGGAATGATAAATCTCCTGTGATTTTACAGCCGCCTCCAGTATTTTGTCCATAGCCTCCTCATAGGAGCAATAGCCGGCCGCATAACCAAAGCCCATGATGGTTCCCACCCGGCTCAGGTCCCAGGCGGCGATGGCATTGTCCCCATAAGCGGATTTTGCGTCATAAGCCGCCAGCAGACTGATATAAGTTCCCTCTTCCAGATTCTGCTCCTGCAGGCTGGCATCAAACGCATCCCGGTCTGCCTCGTCGTTTCCGCCGTATTCTGCCAGAAAATCCAGGGCATCCTGATTATGCCCTTCATTCATCAGCCAATCCGCCATTTCCGTGAGACCGGCGGCATCTTCCACGCCCCAGCTGGACGACAGACTCTGCCGGGCCTGGGAGGCTACTATTTCCAGCTGGCTCTCGTCCGCTCCCATATCCTCCAGCATCTTGAAAGTCTCCCGGATACTGGCGCCGTTCATGGAATCCAGAACCGCCGTCATACCGTTGATAAAGTCTTTTGTTCCTCCCGCATTTAAGGTACCGTCCAGAATTTCCAGGGAGACTATTTTCCTGGCTTCTTCTATATCATCGTTGTTCCCCACCATAACTACACAAAAATAGCTGTCCGCCGATTCCACATAATAGCCATACGCCTGTCCGCTGCTGATTCCGCTTCTGGCTACGCCTTCTCTGGCCAGGCATTGCGTGGCACCCTCTGTGGAAGGGGCGTCCGTATCCTCCCAGCTAACCGTCACCCCGGAACCGTCCAGAATAAGATCCGCTATATAATCCGCATATTCCTCCAGACTGTTCAGATCGCCCGGATTTCCCGGGACATTGGACTTGGCGCATCCCAGAGAAACACCGGAAAATCCTGTACGATCGGTTCCGCCGTCCAGCCCCATCATGGTGGCCCCTGCCTGAATCTGCATGTCTGTCTGGGTCAGGCCCTCAAGCAAAGTTACTTTGTAAGCGCCGTCCGCAGAAACATAGTCCTGCGCAGGCACAGACTCTTCCGGCTCCGTTGACTCCTCCTGTGTGGCCGAGGAACTCGTCTCCCCGGATTCCTCCTGCGTTGTGCTTTCCGGAGTGCTTCCGGTGGTTGTCCCGGGAGCTCCGCAGGCCGTGAGCATCAGCCCCACAGCCGCTGCCAACAATAAAACGCCTCTTCTTTTCATAATTTCCCACTCCTTCTTTCCTGATACGAATTTAGCGACTGCCTGTTTAAAGTCGATGGTATGTCCGTCATCCACAGCGTGTCTCTGCATTTTTTCCCGATTGCCGGGAAGGGCCTGCGGGCCTTTTCCGGCGGAGATGATACCACGCGATAACAGCAGTTCCCCGTTGTTCAGCGCCGCTTATTGTATCACATTTCTTTTTGCTGCGCAATACTCCGGCTGACTATGTGTCGGATTTTGGACAAAAAGCCGCCTGTAATATACGAGCGCTCCCGTCATGGCGGGCTTGGGACGAAAGAGGCAGGAAAACGGCGTAACGCTCCTTAATGGGAGCGGTCTTTCCGCTGTTCTGGTTTTCGCAAATAAGAGTATCTGCAAATATGGAAAATGTCGGCATATGCTTCTATGCACGCGCAGGGAAAAGTGATATAATGAGGAACACGGGACAACGAGGGCCAGAGCGTTTCCATGGAGGAAGAGATTTCATGAGAAAGATCATCAAGAATGTCATACTTATTTTACTGTTTCTGACACTGAGCGTTTCCACCGCTTATCTGGCGTACTTGCAGTTCTTTTCATCAGCCGGGGAGGAACTTTCCGGGGAGTGGACCGCGGAGCTGGATATGACGAAGCAGGCCGCAGCCACGGCTGCTCTCTGGCTGCGGGATATAGAGGCGGTTTCGATTTCCCTTGAAGATATGGAAAACTACATGCAGGATCTGACTGTCCAGGTCAACCTGATTCTGGAATCCACCGCTGAAAAGGAGGGCGCTTTCTATTGTCATGTACAGCCGGAGAGCTACGATGCATGCAGACAGACTGCCTATGAGGCGTTTGCCGCGGCTTTCAGGGATCTCCTGACTCAGCGGCTTCGGATGGCAGGCTACACGGGAAGCACAGAGAAGGAGGCCGTTGAATCCCTGGTAAACGAGACTTTTGGAATGTCCACCACATCGTATCTGATGTCCTACGGGCCGGAGCTGCTGCCCGCCCTGGAAGACTTACAGATCCAATATGACGGCAGGGGCCGTTACACGGCTGCGGACGGCACCCTGACCAGATGGTTTGACGGGGGGCGGCCGGTAGCCACGAGCGTGGAACACTATATCCGGGAGGAATCCCGCCTGATTCTGTCAGAGGATGCCGATACCGCCTCTCCCGGTTCTTCTTTGGATTGGTATCCCATGGTCTATATTTTAAGGCAAACACAGAATGCCGACGGACAGAGATGACGTTTGAAAGACAGGCGCCACTCGTGGAAAGCGTTTCGTTATCGGCTGATGCAAAATGAGAGGGAAGGGAGATTCCATGAAAAAGGTTTCGCAGAAAATAAGTTTCCTGATTTTGTTTGTATTTCTGACCGGCTGCATCGCGCCCGTCAGGGCGGACGCCAGCTTCGAGATTCCGGGAACCGCCCTGGTACAGACGGATACCGGCGCGGCATGCACCGCGAAAACCCTGGATTATGGGTATGAGAACAACACGTATTTCTCCCTGCGGGACATAGCCATGGCTTTGCGGGACACGGACAAATCGTTTTCTCTGGAAATTACAAAGAATGCCGTTTCTCTGAACCCCGGGAATGCCTACACGCCGGTGGGAACGGAAAATACTATGTGGGAGAGCAGTGAAAACCCGGACATTTCCCTGCGGCGGAACGAGTTCAAGGTGAGCGGTCAGACGGTGTTTTACTATACGCTGATTGCAAAGCAGCCCTCCGGAGAGTACGATTGCTTCATGGCGGCGGCGGATCTGGCGATGATTCTGGATGTGGACATCACGGTTCCCGGGGCGGGAATTTTGCAGATCAACACCCTGGAGCCCTTCCGCATTTCCCCTGCCGCGTTGGAACAGGCCGGTTACTTTTATGGGGTCAACAGCGTATTGGTGGGAGATGCCACCACGGGAGAACTCTACTTCCAGTATCAGTCGGACATCCCCTATCCCATTGCCAGCACATCCAAACTTATGACCTGTCTGCTCGTCATGGACGCCATTGCCGCAGGGCAGATCAGCCTCTCGGAGACGGTGACCGTCTCCCAGGGAGCCAGCGCGCTTTCGGCCTCGGCAGACGGGGTGATTCCCCTGGAGGCGGGAGCGCAGATGACCGTGGGGGAACTTTTGTTGGGAACGCTTCTGCCCTCCAGCAATGAGTGCGCGCTCTGTCTGGCGGAGAGGATTGCCGGTTCGGAGGAGGCATTTGTCCGGATGATGAATCAGAAAGCGCTGGAACTGGGACTGTCCCAGGCGGTCTTTTATAACAGCAATGGTCTGCCTTCCTACACGGACGATCCCGTCCCCGCAAAGAGGCAGAACCGTATGAGTACGGAGGATATGTTCAGGCTGGTGTCCTATCTTCTGAAAGTCTATCCCCAGGTCACGGATATGACTTCCCTGGAAGAGGCCGCTCTTGAATCCCTTGACCTGGAGGTGCGCAACAGCAATCCGCTGCTGCGCAATCTGCCCCAGGTCACCGGGCTGAAAACCGGAACCACCAACAGAGCCGGAGCCTGCCTGGTCACTTCGCTGGCGGCGGACGACGGAATCAGCTCACACGATCTGGTGGTGATAGTCCTGGGCACCGAAGATTCCATAGAAAGGGGGCGTGTGTCAGGCCTGCTTGCCCGATACGCTCTGCATACTTTTCATACCGGTACGGAGAAACCGGGGGCCGGGGCATCTGCCTCGGAAAACCTGCCCACACATGCCGAGGCGGCGGTGGATCTGATTCTCAGGACTGCGAGAAAACAATGATCTCTATAAGCGTGGGGGGAGGCGTTATGCCTCCCCCCACACCCGCGGTTACAGTTTATGACAACAGAATGTCATCGGATATCCGTCATAAGCTCCAACACCGTATCATATCCCTCTTTCACAGCGATCTGTACAGGCGTCACTCCCCGGTTGTTTGCCCGGTTGTAATCGGCGCCTTTCTTGATCAGGTAACGGGCATCTTCTATGGCACCTTCTTTCAGGGCGTAATGCAGGGCCGTGTTCCCCTCGTTGTCGGCCATATGCAAATCGGCCCCGGCCCGCAGCAGCTCCTTGGCCATATCCTTTGAGGGGTACAGCATCAGAGCGGTCATCCCCGTATTGTCCGCATGATTCACATTCACGCCCCGCTGAAGGAGCAGAGGGAGGAGCTTCTGGGCATCCCAGGTATCCAGCAACAGGAGAGGCGTCTTTCCGTCCTCCCTGGGCACATCCAGGTTTTTGAGTTCTTTCAGCAGATCAGCCCGCTGACTGGAATCCAGTTCTTTTCCGAAATTTTTCTTTTTTACCGCGAAGTGGGCGGGAGTTTCGCCCTTCAGATTTTTCAGGGTATCATCCGCACCGGCGTCCATGAGCAGTTTTACCGCGTCCGCATGCCCCTGGGCACAGGCGCAGTGGAGAGCCGTTATCCCCGCCTCCGCAGGCTCGTCCTGGGTCAGATTGATGTCTGCCCCTTTTTCGATCATCACCTTCAACATGCCTGTATGGCCGTATTTGGCGGCGATATGGATGGCCGCCTCCCCGCTGTTGGCAATCTGCTCCATGGACTCCACGGAGAGAAGCCGCGCCGCTTCCGCAAAATAAGACTCTCTCTCAGGGTCATTCTGCCTCTCGCCGGAGGCGATGATAAAGGCGGGAGTCCGTCCCCTCACCACCGCCTGATCCATGTCCACGCCAAGCTCTGCCAGTTTTCTGACCACGCCGATGCCGTAGCCGCAGCGGAGACATTCGTCCCGCAGGCAGAGGATATCGCCAAGGTAATGAAGGGGGACGGTGAAGTCCAGCCCCGCGTCTTTGAAGAGATCCAGCACATGAGCTTCGCTGTCGGCTATCAGGGCGTTGCTCAAGATTTCTGTAAGCTCGCCCAGCTCGTCATCATCGTCCGGGTCAATCTGCGAGATCAGCTTTTTTGCCATGTACAGCGAGATGCTCAGAGCATCCTTTCCATCGCGGGAGATGTCGCAGAAGATATTGCTTGTAATCTGGCTTAAGGGGAACAGGTCCAGGGTCTGGTCCGTCACAGGCGTAGCGCCATGATCCAGCAGCGCCAGATACATAGCCTGATTCCGGTAATCCATGGCATGCCGGAGGGGGGTAACGCCGTTGTTGTCCGCCACGTCCAGCAGATGGGGACAACGCTTCATCAGCTGGAGGGCCGCCGTGGCATGACCGTTGATCCGGGCCAGCATCAGGAGCGTCCTGCCTGTCTGGTCCACATAATCGGTTTTTGCCCCTTTGTCCAGAAAGACCTCCGTCAGCGGCCAGGTGTAGCGGGAACAGTTGTCTTTGGACAGAAGCAGTTCCAGGGGCGTGAGCCCGTCCTCGTTTTTCTGGTTGATCTCACAGGTCAGCAGACGGGCGATTTCGCCTCTCTGTTCCGCGCTCTTCTCCAGCGAGTCAAATTCAATGGCCAATCCCTCAAACCGGGGATATGCCAGAAAATGATAAGCGTTCATGTTCCTCTTGTCAGAGAGGGAGTCTTTGGCTCCATGTTCCAGCAAAAGCCTTACCATAGCCAGATTTCCCCTTGAGCAGGCCAGCAGGAAAGGGGTGAGGCCGTGACCCATGTGATCCGGCAGGTTCACATGGTCGCCCTCCACCCTTCCGTCGCGGAGCATTTTCTCCACCGCTCCATAGAAATTGTGCCATACCAGAAGGTGGAACAGGGTCAGTCCCATACTGCCCACCGGCGCCAGGAGTTCCTCCTGACTGCACGCGGCTATGATGTTTTCCGCGTCCTGTACGGTTTCCTGCGGCAGAATTTTATACTGCCAGGTAAAGTCTTCGTGATGGCCCTCCCACCAGGGGATGAATCGGGTCTGGTTGAACCGTTGACTGGATGTCACCAGCAGATCGGTTAGTTCTTTCAGGTCCATGGCTGCCTCCTAACTTTTGTTTTCCGTAAAATTTTCTCATGATCCAACGCATGTCCGCATGTGCCGGAGGGTGTCGAAACAGCATTCCCGTTGCCGTCAGAGAGACCATCTGGCACAAATCTTCCGCAAATTGCGATGCCGCGGCTGGCAGAGAGCATTTTCAGACACGCCTCTGTATATGAGAATCATGTTCATTATAGCACAGTGGCAGCGGGATGAAAAGAATACAATTTGCCACATATCAGGAGAGATTTTTGAGAAAGCGCCATTGATTTTATCTGTAAATTGTACTAAAATAGTGTGCGTGGATCTGCTTTTTTTGTGTCTTTTTTCTTTTTCAAAGAATATATATCAGAATGGCAGACCGGTTTCGAAAGATTGCGCGACTGCGGAGAGGGGTAATGCGTATGCTGGAGTTTTTAGACGGACTGAATGGGGAGACGGAGGTTCTGCTGACGCTGTCTGTCATTCTGTTTTCCGGTTTTATCCTGACAAGGCTGACGAACACGCTGAATATGCCCAAGGTCAGCGGCTATATTCTGGCAGGTATCCTGATCGGTCCCTGCTGTCTTAACTTTATCCCGTCTTCCATGCTGGAGGGAATGAGCTTTGTAAGCGACCTGGCGCTGGCCTTTATCGCCTTTGGGGTGGGGAAGTTTTTCAAGAAAGAAGTGCTGATGCGGACCGGCAGAAAGATTGTTGTCATTACCCTCAGCGAGGCGCTGGCGGCGGGAGTGCTGGTGACGCTGCTGCTTAAGCTCATTTTCCGGCTGAACTGGGAGTTCGCGCTGATTCTGGGAGCCATCGCCACGGCCACGGCTCCGGCCAGCACTATGATGACCATCAACCAGTACAAGGCCAAGGGAGAGTTCGTGGACACGCTTCTGCAGATTGTGGCGCTGGATGATGTGGTATGTCTGCTGGCATTCAGCATTGTCTCCGCCATTATCAACGGCAACGCGGCGGGCGGGCTGTCGGTGCATGACATTCTGGTCCCGGTGGCTTACAATGTTCTGGTGATTGTGCTGGGCATTTTCTGCGGCTACTTCTTAAGCCGCCTGCTGATTCCAGCCAGGAGCCGGGACAACCGGCTGATTCTGGCAATTGCCATGCTGCTGGGACTCAGCGGGATCTGCGCGGCCATCGATATATCCCCGCTGCTGTCCTGCATGGTATTCGGAGCGGTGTACATAAACCTCACCAGAGACAAAAAACTTTTCCGGCAGATCAACAGTTTCACGCCCCCGGTCATGTCCGTATTCTTTATTGTGTCGGGAATGAATCTGGATCTGCACGCTCTGGCCACGGTGGGGGCCATCGGCGTGGGTTATTTTGTAATCCGCATTATCGGCAAATATATGGGAACCTATCTGAGCTGTATGTTTATGGGGACCAGCCGGGCAATCAGAAATTATATGGGACTGGCTTTGATTCCTCAGGCGGGCGTCGCCATCGGTCTGGCTTTTCTGGGGCAGAGAATGCTGCCGCCGGAAACGGGCAATATGGTACTGACCATCATTCTGTCCTCCTCTGTCCTCTATGAGATGGTGGGGCCTGTCAGCGCCAGGGCGGCACTGTTTTTGTCCGGCAGCATTCCCTATGGAAAGACGGCGGATAAGCGGGAGAGCGCGGAGGAGCCGGCGGAAGCCGGGCGGGCGGAAGAAAGCGGGGAAACGGTTTCCCTCACCGTGGGGGAGGCGGAAAACGCCGTCCAGGGAGCGGAAGAGGATGCCGGACTTTGGGAGGTAAGCGAGGAGCCAGCGGCTGCGGAGCCCGGGGAGGAGCAGGAGGCCGGGAAATCCGGGGAGGAGCAGGAAGAGGCGGAGTCTGGGGAGGAACCGGGCGAGGACGCGGAACCTGCGGAGGAAGAGGAACTTTCGGCGGTGCTGCCGGAATTGCAGGAATATAATAAAAGCGTGGAAGACTATGATGTCTTCGATATCGAGAGGGAGGTAAAGCCGCCCAAGAATAAGAAGAAAAAGGGGAAGAAGGCGTCCAGATAGCCGGCGGCATGAGAGAACGCGGACAGGTTTTGCATTGACTTGTCTGAATAAAAAGGGTATATTATATTCTATAAATTCATAACCGTTGAAATGACGATTGCGAAACGTTCCTTCCGCGGGCGGGGACCGGGATCACCGTTCCTTCCCTTGCGGAGAAGGTTTTGCAAACGCCGAATAACCGTTGTATACGGAAAGGAGAACGCTATGGGAGATTTTAAGGGAAAGACAGTCATTATCACGGGAGCGGGAAGAGCCGTGCTCAGTGACGGGAGATGCGGTTCCATCGGATACGGTATCGCCACAGCCTACGCGAAAGAGGGAGCGAATCTGGTGATCACGGGACGCAATGTGAAAAAGCTGGAGGATGCGAAAAAGGAGCTGGAGGAGAAGTACGGCATCCGGGTTCTGTGCGTACAGGCGGACGTCTGTGCCGGAGCGGACAACAAGGCCGTGGTGGAGAACGTGGTAAAACAGACGGTGGATACCTTCGGCGGGATCGACGTCCTGATTAACAACGCGCAGGCTTCCGCCTCCGGCGTGACGCTGGCCGACCATACCACGGAGCAGTTTGACCTGGCGCTGTATTCCGGTCTGTACGCCGCGTTTTACTATATGCAGGCATGTTATCCCTACCTGGTAAAGAGCAGGGGATCTGTTATCAATTTTGCCTCCGGGGCCGGCCTGTTCGGCAATTACGGCCAGTGTGCCTACGCGGCGGCCAAGGAGGGGATCAGAGGCCTTTCCAGAGTGGCGGCAAACGAGTGGGGCAAGGACGGGATCAATGTCAATGTGGTGTGTCCTCTGGCATGGACCGCGCAGCTGGAACAGTTCAAACAGGCGTATCCGGATGCCTATGAAAAGAATGTGCATATCCCTCCCATGGGACATCTGGGAGACGCGGAACTGGAGATTGGCCGCGTATGCGTGCAGCTGGCTTCTCCCGATTTCAAATTCATGACCGGGGAGACCATCACGCTGGAGGGCGGTCTGGGTCTGAGGCCGTAGCCCCGGGCAGATACAACAGGGTAGAAGGACTGAAAAAGAACGTTCTCCGAATACCGCTGATCAGGCTTGCAAAAAACCAGACGATATACTATAATAAATATAATTATATAGCAAGTATATCATGGAAGGAATAGGATATACACATGAAAAAATGGTGTGGGGTATGGATCTTTTTAATGGGTATGGTTCTTTTTCTCGGAAAAGGCCTGCAGGTCGGGGCAACGGGGGAACAGGGCAGAGTGCTGTTTATCAGTTCTTATTCGTATGGATGGGACACGGTGCAGCTGCAGATCGACGGCTTTATTGAGGGGCTGGCGCCGGGGATCGCCGCGGACTATGAGTTTATGGATACCAAACGGCTGGATATTGATGTGGCGAGGCAGCTGTTGTATGAAAGGCTGAAATATACCCTGTCTGTAGTACAACCCTATGACGTGATCGTGGTGGGGGATGACGCGGCATTGCAGTTTGCCATGGATTACAGGGAAGAATTGTTTGACGGGATTCCGATTGTATTCGAGGGCATCAACAATGTGCAGTACGCCCGGGAACTGGCGTCGCGGGACCCCCTCGTCACGGGGGTGGTGGAGGAACTGTCCCTGACGAAAAATATAGAACTGGCGCTGCGCTTGAAGCCGGATATCAAGAGAATCGTCGCGGTGCTGGACGATTCTCTGACCGGGCAGGCGGAGCGGGAGAACTTCTACAGCGCGCAGGAGGCATTTCCCGATCTGACCTTCGGGGAGATCAATGTCTCCGAATGCGGCACGGCGGATCTGCGGACCCGTCTCTGGCAGCAGAATGAGGACACCATGCTGGTCTTTATCGTTATGACGGAGGATATGAGCGGCAAGAAGTATACCAATCTGGAAGCGGTACAGACATTGGTGAAATACTCCAAAATTCCCGTGATGCGCATGGTGGACAGCGGGATAGAGGAGGGGCTGCTGGGCGGTTATGTGGTGTCCATGAGGAAGTCCGGCATGCTCGCCGGGCAGATGGCTACTTCCATCATCGGGGGAATGGACCCGTTGAGGATTTCCGTGGCGGACAGCCCCAATTTGTACTATATCAATGAGGAGGCCATGAGGCAGTTTGACCTGGACATGGGCAGGCTGCCCGGAGACACGGAGATTGTGAACCACAGAGTCACATTTCTGGAGAAATACAGAAATGTAATCGGACCCGTGTCTGTGTTCGCGGCGGCGATGGTGGTGATCGCGCTGCTGGCGCTCTATGACAATCTGCATCGCAGAAAGCTCATGGCGGAGCTGGAGGGAACCCGGAACATTCTGGAATCCGCTTCCCAGCATGATTTCCTGACAGGGCTGCACAACAGGAGCAAGTTTGTGGAGGATCTGACCAGGCTGACGCAGCAGGAAGTGCCCTGCACGGTGTTTATGCTGGACATTGACGATTTCAAGAACATAAACGATGTTTACGGTCACGCGGCCGGGGACGAGGCGCTGAAACAGGTGGCGGACCGGATGAAGGCCATGCAGTCCCAGATCCTGACACCGTACCGCTACGCGGGGGATGAGTTCATTATGATTCTTCTCAGCGAACATGAGAAAATGATTGAGAAGATCGCGTATAAGTGCAGGCAGGTCTTTTCGGACGATTTTCTCATCCGGGGCGTCAGGCGAAAGGTCACCGGCAGCATAGGCATTGCCACTTACCCCAGAGACGCGGATTCCATGGAGCAGCTGATCGTGTGCGCGGACAAGGCCATGTATCTGGTCAAGAAGAGCGGCAAAAATAAATTTGCTTTTTATGGGCAGGAGCCGGAGGATGTGATGTAGGAAACTCGCCGCTGACCGGTTTATGAAGTTTTTCCGGCGGGAAAGAGCGCTTCTCATATTCCGGACTATGTCTCCATACAATAAAGAGAGAATCAGGAACCGGAGCAGGGCCGTGACTTGCATGAAGACATTCCTGGGAATGCTGGTCCGCATGGGGGCCGGTGTGGGCATCTTTCTATACGGATTGCATCTGATCGGCAGTTATCTGGAGGAACTGGCGGGACCGGCTGTGGAGAAAAGCCTGCGCAGATTTACCGGGAATCCCTGGACCGGCGCGTTGACCGGCACGGTCATAACAGCCCTGATCCAGTCTTCCACGGCGGTTACGGTTATGACGGTCAATCTGGTGGACAAAGGGCTGATGACATTGGAACAGGCGGTGGGCGTGATCCTGGGGGCCAATGTGGGTACGGCGGGCACCGGGGTGCTGGCGGCGCTGCCGGTACGGTCCCTGGCACCGCTTTTTCTGTGCGCGGGAGTATTGCTGGTGCTGGCGGCGGAGACCGCGGGAAAACGGTGGGGCCAACAGGATATTCCGTGGGCCAGGATCAGGCTGGCGGGAGCGCTGTCCATGGGGATGGGAATGCTGCTGCTTGGCATGGAGCTGATGCAGGATGCCATGGTCCCCTGCCGTTCGTCCCCGGCGCTGGCCAGACTGATGACGGGGCTCAAATATCCTGTGACCGGTGTGCTGGGCGGCGCGGTGTTCACAGCTCTGATCCAGTCCTCCTCGGCCTCGGTGGCAATCTTGCAGTCCATGGCGGCAGAGGGGCTGGTGGGTCTTAAGCAGAGCGCGTACATTGTCTATGGGCAGAATATCGGTACCTGTATCACGGCCCTGTGGGCCAGCGCGGGTTTAAGCCCCGCTGCCCGCAGCTGCGCCCGGATGCACTTGCTGATCAATCTGCTGGGCACGGGAATTTTTCTGGCGGCGGACCGGATCGTTCCGTTGACTGCCTGGGTCGGCTCCTGGACACCGGGGTATCCGGCCTTGCAGATCGCCAATCTGCATCTGTTTTTCAATCTGGCGTCCACATTGCTGCTGCTGCCGTTTAGCAAGGGGCTGGTACGGGCCGCGGCATATAGAGGAAGATGAGTTTTGAAAATTTTCCTTTACAATTTGTTGAAAAAGTGCTATTGTAAGCCATAGATAAAGCGTTGACGGGAAGAGTACCCTGTGGGAATCCACAGAGAGGGCGGCTGCGGCGGGTGCCGCAAGATGGAAGCAGGCCCGGAGGAAATCAGGGGAAAACCGCCCCGGAGCGGCTCTAATAAAGCCCGCAGCTCTGCGTTATGGAGAAGGAAGGTGGCCGGAGCCCGGACAATATACGGAACTGGCAACAAGGGTGGAACCGCGTATTTTACGTCCCTTGCAATAGAAATATTGCAGGGGACTTTTGTTCATGTCGGCGTAAAACCCTGCGAAGAGGGTTTCGTCGGCGCAGGAAGCAGGTAAGGAGGAATGTGTGAGATGAAGGAATTGGCTGAAAAATGTTTTGCCGGAGAAGTGACGTTGCCCAAGGTCACTCTCTGGCTGATCGGCGCTGTCTGTCTGATGGGAGGGATTGTGTGCGGCTTAAACGCGGCCCCCATGACGCACGGTGTGTGGATCGGAAGCAATAACGGGAATCATAATGGCAACAATAATGGCAACAATAATGGCAACGGAAACGACCAGGGGCAGGAAGGGGAAGAGGAGGAAGCGGCGGCACAGTGACCGTGGGCTTTCGCAGTTTTACCTTTTGGTGCTGTCGCTATGTGGCGGCACAGTGATTTTGAAGGAGGAGAGTTATGAAAATTACATTGAAAGACGGCTCCGTAAAGGAGTATGGGGAGAGCAGGAGCGTGTATGACATCGCTCTGGATATCAGTGAGGGCCTGGCCAGGGCGGCCTGTTGCGCCAGGGTAGACGGGGAGACGGTGGACCTGCGGACTGTGCTGAAGCAGGACTGCCAGCTGGAGATTTGCACTGCCAGAGACCCGGAGGGTCTCGCGGCGCTGCGCCACACCACCTCCCATGTGCTGGCGGAGGCGGTGAAACGTCTGTTCCCGGAGGCGAAGCTGGCCATCGGTCCCAGTATTGAGGAGGGCTTCTACTACGATTTTGATCATGAGGCCTTCTCCAGGGAGGATCTGGACCGGCTGGAGGCCGAGATGAAAAAGATCGTGAAAGAGGGGGCGCGGCTGGAAAAATTCCTGCTTCCCAGAGAAGAGGCCATTCGTTTCATGGAGGAAAAGGGCGAACCCTACAAAGTGGAACTGATTCGGGATCTGCCCCAGGACGCAGAGATTTCTTTTTACAGACAGGGAGAGTTTGTGGACCTGTGCGCAGGCCCGCACCTGATCAGCACCAAGGGGGTGAAGGCGTTTAAGCTGACCTCCTCGTCCATGGCCTATTGGAGAGGGGATTCCAATAAGGCCCGCTTGCAGCGGATTTACGGTACGGCTTACGGCAATAAGGAGGAACTGACGGCTCATCTGGAGCGCATGGAGGACGCCAGGCGTCGGGATCACAACAAACTGGGCAGAGAGATGGAACTGTTCACCACGGTGGATGTGATCGGTCAGGGCCTGCCGCTGCTGATGCCCAGGGGGGCCAAAATCATTCAGACCATGCAGCGCTGGATTGAGGACCTGGAGGATAATGAGTGGGGATATATCCGTACCAAGACGCCTCTGATGGCAAAATCGGATCTGTATAAAATATCCGGTCATTGGGATCATTACAAAGACGGCATGTTCGTCATGGGGGACGAGGAGAAAGACAAGGAGGTCTTTGCCCTGCGCCCCATGACTTGTCCGTTCCAGTACTATGTATATAAGGCTTCCCAGCATTCCTACCGGGATCTGCCCCTGCGTTACGGCGAGACTTCCACGCTGTTCCGCAACGAGGACTCCGGCGAGATGCACGGTCTGACCAGAGTGCGTCAGTTCACCATCTCCGAGGGCCATCTGATCGTGAGGCCCGACCAGATGGTGGAGGAGTTCAAGGGATGTCTGGCCCTGGCAAAGCACTGCCTGCAGACACTGGGCGTGGAGGAGGACGTGACGTACCATCTGTCCAAATGGGACCCGGACAACAGGGAGAAATATATAGGCGAGCCCGAGGTGTGGGAGGAGACCCAGCAGCATATGCGGGACATCATGGAGGAATTGCAGATTCCCTATGTGGAGGATATGGGCGAGGCCGCCTTCTACGGCCCCAAGATTGATATCAATGCCCGGAATGTGTACGGCAAAGAGGACACCATGATCACGATTCAGTGGGATGCCCTGCTGGCGGAGCAGTTTGATATGTATTTCATTGATCAGAACGGCGACAAGGTACGCCCCTATATCATACACAGGACTTCCATGGGCTGCTATGAGCGCACTCTGGCGTGGCTGGTGGAAAAATACGCGGGCAAATTCCCCACATGGCTGTGTCCTGAGCAGGTGCGCGTTCTTCCCATCTCCGAAAAATATGAGGGATATGCCCGGTCCGTCCAGGCGCAGCTTAAGAAAAACGGCGTACTGGCCGAGGTGGACGCCCGCTCGGAGAAGATCGGTTTCAAGATCCGGGAAGCCCGTCTGGCCAAGGTGCCCTATATGCTGGTGGTGGGCGAACAGGAGGAGGCTGGCGCTCTGGTCTCCGTCAGAAGCCGCTTCGCGGGTGATGAGGGACAGAAATCCCTGGCTGAGTTCATAGAACAGATCTGCGAGGAGATCCGCACCAAGGCCATCCGGAAAGAGGAGGCCGCAGAAGAAAAAAACAGTTGAAAATCTTGAAAACTGCATAAAATATGTTTTCTCCGACCATACTGAGGAAAGGAACATTTATGTTTCTGCCGGAAGTCAGGATCGCGCCGGGCGGAGGCAGGTCGGGGGTTGTGAGACGTAAACGCTGACGGTTTCCGAAAGCCCTGTACCGGTGCGGAAGTTCCCGGTCATGCCGCGGACCTGGCTTTTTGCAAGCACAGAATCGGTGTTGATGAAGGGACCCGCTTGAAGCGGGCGGATGGAGGAAGCGATGACGGATTTAAGATGCACTGTGGAAAACTGCACGTACAACAAGGAAAAACTGTGCTCCAAGGGGGATATCATGGTGGGCGGTAAACATGCCTGCTGTGAAAACGAGACCTGCTGTGAAAGTTTCCTTCCCAGAAAGGGAGCCAGCAACTCCTACAGTAACTGCACCTGCCACCCCACCAGCAATATCAGTATCGACTGCGAGGCGGCCAAATGTACTTATAATGAGAATTATAAGTGTACGGCGGAGCATGTGGATATTCAGGGCTGTGGGGCATGTGACTGTAAGGAGACCCTCTGCGCTACTTTCAAGGAAATGTAACCTGCTCAGTGTGCTTGAGAGAGCGGCATATATTCATCCGGAATATATGCCGTCTGTACATAGAAGACCCGGAGAGGATCTCCTGCAAACCGTAACATTTATCCGGAGGAGCGTTTTTATTTTAGCTATCATATAAGGGGCAATTATGTACGAGAGAATGCTGAATAAGCAGGTTGTGCCGGACATAGAGGAAATGGCGGAGTACTGCGGCGAGAATGCGGAACGCTTTTCCAGGATCAATGACTGGCTGACAACTGTCTGCCATACGGAACAGAAAGTGGTTTTCCCCTATGGCAGCAAATACGGTTGGGGAATAGGACATTATAAAAAGAAAAAGCTGTTGTGTAATGTTTTTGCTGAGGCCGGCGCATTTACGGTGATGGTGAGATTAACAGATGCGCAATACAACATGATTTGTGGAGAACTGAAAAAGTACACGCAGGACTATATTGATCATAAATATCCATGCGGCGATGGCGGCTGGATACATTTCCGGGTCATCAGCCAGGAACATTATGAAGACATAAAGAAGCTGTTAGAGGTAAAATGCGGAAAAATATTTTGAGGAATATTTTGAGGAATATTGAAAAAGTCATTGACAAATGAAAAGGTTTCTGGTACTTTATATTAAGTGTGTAAAGCACAGACAATCAAGCAGAGTATCCGCTCTCACCTTACGGCAACAGCGCTGGTAAGTGTTAATAAAGGAAAGATTCACAGGACTGCCGGTTATACCCGGTGGTGTTGCTTCTATGGAATTGGACTTTTAGGTGGATAGTTATGCTATCCACTTTTTCTTATGGAGGGTAAAGCCATTAGCGAATTATTTATCAACGAACAAATCAGGGACCGGGAAGTGCGAGTAATCGGAGTAAACGGAGAGCAGCTGGGGGTTATGTCGGCCAGGGAAGCGATGGCGCTGGCGGAAGAGGCAGGCGTGGACCTGATCAAGATTGTTCCCACAGCCAAACCGCCTGTGTGCAGGATTGCGGATTATGGCAAGTATCGCTATGAGCAGGCGCGCAAGGAGAAGGAAGCCAGGAAGAAGCAGAAGGTGATTGAGATCAAGGAGATCCGTCTCTCACCCAATATCGACACCAATGATCTGAACACCAAGATCAGCGCCGCCAGGAAATTCCTGAGCAAGGGGGACAGAGTGAAGATTACTCTGCGGTTCAGGGGCCGTGAGATGGCGCACATGAACAACAGCAGACATATTCTGGATGATTTTGCGCGCAGTCTGTCCGATATAGCGGTGGTGGAGAAGCCCCCCAAGGTGGAAGGCAGAAGTATGACCATGTTTTTAACTGAGAAGCGCTGAGCCCATTAGTTAAAATAGATTAAGCAAAAGTTTAGGAGGAAACCGTTATGCCCAAAATGAAGACAAGCAGATCAGCAGCTAAGCGTTTTAAAGTGACTGGAACAGGTAAGTTGAAGAGAAACAAGGCTTACAAGCGCCATATCTTAACCAAGAAGACCACCAAGAATAAGAGAAATCTCAGAAAGTCCACAATCACGGACACCACCAATGTAAAGACGATGAAGAAGATTTTGCCTTATTTATAAGTGAATGAGCAGACCGGCATATTGCCGTGTGACGGGAAACGAGTTGTCGGAGCTTCCAGAGCGCAGCCGCGGGATTTGCCTGCGGGCAGGCAGTATGTGGAACTCGGAATAGGAGGAGAGAAGAGATGGCAAGAATTAAAGGTGGCTTAAACGCCAAAAAAAAGCACAATAGAGTATTAAAGCTGGCCAAGGGATACAGAGGAGCCAGAAGCAAACAGTACAGGATCGCGAAGCAGTCCGTTATGCGCGCGCTGGCAAGTTCCTACGCCGGCAGAAAAGAGAGGAAGCGCCAGTTCCGTCAGCTGTGGATTGCCCGTATCAACGCTGCCGCGAGACTGAACGGCTTGTCTTACAGCAAGTTTATGTACGGCCTGAAGCTGGCCGGCATTGAGATGAACCGTAAGATGCTGGCCGAGATGGCTGTAAACGACGCGGATGGTTTTACCACTCTGGCCGAGCTCGCGAAATCCAAACTGGCGTAATTCTGTATGTGTGGACAATTCCCCGGGAAAAATTTCTCAGGGGAGTTGTCCGCTGATCCGCCGGTAATGTCCGCAAGAAAAATGAGAATGTAATAAATCCGGGATGACTTTGTAAATTTTGATAAAATTGGGTTTACAAAATAGAAGTTGTGTGATATACTTCATACTATAGTTCCGCAGATATAGTTCATCGGTAGAACGCTAGCTTCCCAAGCTGGAGAGGCGGGTTCGATTCCCGTTATCTGCTTTCAAAAACCTTGAATCATCAAGGTTTTTTTCATGTTCGGATTCAAAAGGTAAACAGACAGACCATGATATTCAGCGGTAGAATGACTTTTCAGACACGCCCTGGGAGGGGGAAGCAGGAATGGAAAAAGATACGGAAAAGAAGCGATTGGGCCTGAGCGGAAGCACTTTGAAAATCATTGCCATGGTCACCATGCTGATCGATCATTTCGGCGCGGCGGTGCTGATGCGTCATCTCCTGGCAACAAGGAGCCATGTTGCCAGCATAGACGCCTATAACCAGCTGGTAATGCTCTATCGGGTGCTGAGAGGGATCGGGCGCATTTCCTTTCCCATCTACTGCTTTCTGTTGGTGGAGGGCTTTCAGAAGACCGGAAATCTGAAGAGATACATACTGCGGCTGGCTGTTTTTGCGGTGATTGCCGAGGTGCCCTTTGATTTGTGCTTTACGGCCAGGGTTGTTTCCTTCAGTCATCAGAGCGTCATGCTGACGCTGCTGGTGGGGGTGCTTACCATGTGGTTGACTTCCCTGCTGGAGGGGCATGTGGCAAACTGTTTCCTGCGGGTCCCCGGCATGGCCGCCGTGATTGCCCTGGGGGCGGCCGCCGCGGAACTGCTGAATACGGATTACGGGTATATGGGGGTGCTGTGCATTATGACGCTGTATGTCCTGCGCCGGGTGAAATGGAAGCAGATCATGGGAGGCTGCCTTGTGTTTCTCTGGGAGATATGGGCCCCTCTTGCTTTTATCCCCATAGGTTTTTACAATGGGAAGAGAGGACTTGCGCTGAAGTACATTTTCTATCTGTTTTATCCCCTGCACCTGCTGATTCTGTATTTGATCTGTGTGCTGTTGGGAACAGGGGGAATTTCAGCGGTATAGGGGCATAGCCCGGGCAATTGTTCTGTTGACGGATTCCGCGTTTTAAGGTAAACTGATAAAAAGATACAAATATCAGTATCCGCGTAGACGAAAACCCAAAGGGAGGATCAAGAATGCAGCTGCCGATTTTTGAAAAATATATTGACGAGCTTCTGGAGAAGAGTACGCTGGATGTCCCGGCCTGGAATATTGAGAAGGCCAAGGCGGGACAGAAGGCGGGATGGAATTACATAGACGGATGTATGATCCTGGCGCTCCTTGAGATATACAGAGCCACCGGCGAGAAGAAATACTATGAGTTTGCCGATGCCTTTATCGACCACAGAGTGATGGAGGATGGCACCATTGCCGGGTATCGGGTGGAAGAGTACAATATAGACAACGTAAATGCGGGCAAGACGCTGTTCGCTCTCTATGAGATAGGCGGCCGGGAGAAATACCGCAGGGCCATCGACCTGATCTATTCCCAGATTCAGAGCCAGCCCAGAACGGCGGAGGGAAACTTCTGGCACAAGAAGATCTATCCCAATCAGGTATGGCTGGACGGTATGTATATGGGGCAGCCCTTCTATATGGAGTATGAGACCAAATTCCATAACAGGGAGAACTATGCCGATATCTTCCGGCAGTTCGCCAATGTGGTCAAAAATATGCGGGACCGGGAGACCGGGCTGTACTACCACGGCTATGATGCCAGCCGGAAAGTTTTCTGGTGTGACCCGGAGACGGGCCTGTCCAAAAATTTCTGGCTCAGGGCCTTGGGCTGGTATTCCATGGCGTTGCTGGATACCCTGTACAAATGCGAACCCGGCCAGGAGTACAGGACGGAGTATGACAATCTGAAAAAAGTGTTTATAGATCTGGTAGATTCCATGCTCAGGTTCCAGCATGAAAGCGGTCTCTGGTATCAGCTGCCGGCCTTGGGCGGTGTGGAGCCCAATTATCTGGAGACCAGCGGAAGTTCCATCATGGCCTATTGCCTCCTGAAGGGGGCGCGTCTGGGAATTTTGCCGGAGAGCTACAGGGAATATGGCCTGAAGGCTTTTCAGGGGGTGTGCGATACCTATCTGAAGGAAAAGGACGGGCATCTGAGCTTGGGGGGCATCTGTCTGGTGGCCGGTCTGGGGCCCGCGGACAATCCCCGCAGGGACGGCAGCTTTGCGTATTATATGTCCGAGCCCATTGTGGAGGATGACGCCAAGGGCGTGGGCCCGCTGCTGCTGGCTTACACGGAATTGCGCCGCCTGGAGCAATAATGTCCGCGGGCTGAGGTCGGTGCGAAAGCGGTTACAGGATACCCAGATGTTCCAGCAGGATTTTGGTCCCTATAAGGAGCAGCAGGATGCCACCGGCCAGCTCCGCCCTGGATTTATAGCGGCTGCCGAAGAGACTGCCCATCCTGATGCCCAGGGCGGATAGCGCCAGCGTGATGACGCCGATCAGGATCACGGCGGGCAGGATACGGATTTGCAGGAAGGCGAAGGTGATACCCGCTGCCAGTGCATCAATGCTGGTGGCCAATGCCAGCAGAAACATCTCTTTAAAGCGCATGGTACTGCTGAGTTTTTCTTCCTCTCCGGAAAAGGCATCTCTTATCATACCGAATCCAATGATAGCCAGCAGTATAAAGGCGATCCAGTGGTCAAATCGGGTTATGGACTTTTGGAAGCGGCTCCCCAGCAGAAAGCCTGCAAGCGGCATCAAGGCCTGAAAGCTGCCAAACCAGATGCCTGCCTTCAAAGCCTTGCCCAGAGAGGATTCTTTCAGGGCCAGTCCCTTACAGACAGATACGGCGAAGGCATCCATGGATAAACCTGTCGCGATCAGGAACAGATTCAGTAGTGTCATGCTGAGTTACTCCTTATGAGCAGTATGATACCAGAGTGTGTTTGAAAAATCATTCCCGAAAGCATTTTTCAGACACGCTCTGAGAACGCTTCCTTGCAAAACAGTCTTAGAGATGATAGATTCCATTATATACTGTCGCAGAATAATCTGCGGTTTTCCTTCTCTTTTTGATGCCATTGCTGAAAATCCGGCTACACAGTTTTCTGTGCGCCAGGGGTTCAGCGATGTTTTGTAAAAAAACGGGCGGCGAACCTGCGGGATATTTTGCGGCAGTCTTTTTTCGTCTTTCTTTGTTCCGGGGTCTGGAGCATTTTTCAAACACGCTCCGGAGCTCTATCCGAACGGAAGTCCGATTTCCGGTCGGATGGAACACCGGGACGATTGGCAAGCACAGCAGATATTTCTTTTTGCAGGTACCATGAAAGACATTATGCCGAAAATATGCATCTACTCTGTCCGGAAGCAAAGCAGGGCATATACAAAAAAATTTGTCCCCAGTACCCCGCATAAGGGCCTTCCGGCCTGAAAAACATGCTCTTTTCCGTGTAATAGGGTATATACAGAAAAAAAGTCCTTCCAGATCCCCTTTTTTGTGATAGACGGGGTACAGAGAGGAAGTTTTTCCGTATATGCCCTGTTTCCTGTCATAACGGGGCATAAGAGGGAGGACATTACGGTCAAACGGGGTATAGCGGAACAATTTTTCTATATATACCCCATTTCCCCTGTCCTGACGCTGCCACCTTGGTTCAAAGTACAGGTCAGAGCCGAACCGTTGTCAGAAGACAGGGGAAACGGTCAGGATTCATGTGGGAATGATTGATCTGCTTACCCCATTTTATGCATGATATGAATGATTATGGCAAAAAACTTGAATAATTTACCGCTGATTACAGAGACTAATTGTCAAGAGAGATTGACGGCGATCAGCAGCGCGGGACGGATACGGTTTTTCCCGCCGGTGATTTGCGGGAAAGGAGCTAAGATGGGTATAACGTTAAATGTGTGGGTTTTTTCAGGGATTATCGGCGTGGCCTATATTATGGGCTACCTGATGAGCCGTACCATGGGGCGTGTGCTGGCCATAGAGGGAGCGGACCCTGAGGCAGCGCAGGGAGAGGAGGCGTGGGCCGGGGGGCAACGCGGCGGGAAACGGGAAAAATCCGGGAAAGCGCTCTTCCAGGCGGCAGCGGTGTTGACAGGGCGGGCACCACGTTCCGAGGCGGCAGGGATGCCCGGAAGAGCGTCGCATCCGGGAGCGGCAGAGATGCCCGAGAGAGCGTCGCGTTCGGGAATGGCAGAAATGCCCGGGAGAGCGTCGCGTTCGGGAATGGCTGAAATGCCCGGGAGAGCGTCGCGTTCGGGAATGGCAGAGATGCCCGGAAGAGCGTCGCATCCGGGGGCGGCAGAGATGTCCGAGAGAGCGTCGCGTTCGGGAATGGCAGAGATGCCCGGAAGAGCGTCGCGTTCGGGAATGGCAGAAATGCCCGGAAGAGCGTCGCATCCGGGAGCGGCAGAGGTGCCCGGGAGAGCGTCGTATCCGGGGGCGGCAGAGATGTCCGGGAGAGCGACAAATCCGGATTTGGCGGCGCAGTATGGAAGTGCCATGCGGTGGGAAGCATCAGCAACAACATGGCAGGAGGAGACGGAGGCACCTGAGACCGCCGCATGGCAGGATGAACCGGCTATGTCTGAGCGGATGGCAGGCCGCAGGGAGATGTCGATGTCCGGAGGGAAGGCAGGCCGGGAGGAATCTGTGCTGTCCGGAGGGAAGGCAGGCCGGGAGGAATCTGTGCCGTCCGGAGGAAACGCAGGCCGGGAGGCGGCGATGATGTCCGGAAGGCCGGCATGGACCGGGGAGACCGACTGGGAGGAGAACACGGAACCGGAGGGCGCTGTTTTACAGGAGGCGGAGGCCCGGACCCGGACAGAGAGGGCGGACAGGGCCCCGCGGCAACCTTACAGGGCAGGTCATGGAGGAGAGGTCAGGCAGTGGCAGAGAGCCCGCATTCAGCGCAGATACAGAGGCCGCTCACACCGGGAGCAGCAGGCGAAGCCCGCGGGACATCCCATAGCCAGCCCGGTGGCGGGTCAGGTGGATGTACTGGAGAGCCAGGGCCGCAGGGGTGTGCTTCTGACTCCGGAGGACAACAGAGTCTACGCGCCGGCCTCAGGCAAAATCATCCGTTTGTATCCGCGTGGAAATGAGTTTTTGCTGCGAACGGACAGCGGCGTGGTGCTGCGGCTCCGGGCCGGTGAGCGGGACGCGGATATGACCCGGGATTATTTCCGGCCCAGGATTATGCAGAATGAATTTGTGGGCAAGGGGAAGCTGCTGTTGGAATATGACAGAGAGGCCCTGGCCAGAGACGGCTATGACACGCATGTTTCCATGACTGTGGAAGAGGGAGAGCGCAGCTATGACCTGTCCGTCACCGGCTCCATGTGGGTAAAAAACGGACAGGATTGTCTCTGGGTGTTGTAGGCAAAGGAAAAATATGTTATACTTTTCCCATAGTTTTGAAACAGATCCGCCTATTTCCCGGCTAGAACCCGCGCATGCGGATAAGACCTGAAATGTCGGCCGGGGAGCTCCGACAATGCGCGGGGGCATGGATTCAATGACCCATTGTAATAAACAGGAGGAAGCTATGGACAAGAGTAAGATCAGGAAAATGTGGATTGCGGACCAGGGGGACGGCACTTACAAAAATCCCATCCTCTATACGGATTATTCCGACCCGGACGCCATCCGGGTGGGAGAGGATTATTTTATGGTGGCCTCCAGTTTCTGCAATGCCCCGGCGGTGCCGCTGCTGCATTCCCGGGATCTGGTAAACTGGAAAGTCATCAACTATGTCTGGGACAAAATGCCCTTTGACGCTTACGACAAGCCCCTGCACGGCTGCGGGGCCTGGGCTCCCTCCATCCGCTTTCACGAGGGAACCTATTATGTGTTTGTGCCCATGCCGGACGAGGGTATTCTGATGAGCAAGACCACGGACCCCTGGGGTAAGTGGTCCGAGCCCTCTTATGTGCGCAAGGTGGTGGGCTGGATTGACCCCTGTCCGTTCTGGGATGACGACGGCAGGGCTTACATGGTGACGGCTTTTGCCAGAAGCCGCATCGGGTTCAAGAGTTTTCTCTATATGTCCCCTATGGAGCCGGACTGCTCCGGCGTGTTGGATGACGGGCAGTTTATCTATGACGGTCATGCCACCCAGCCCACCATCGAGGGACCGAAGCTGTATAAGAGAAACGGATACTATTATATCTTTGCCCCGGCGGGAGGCGTGAAACCCGGCTGGCAGACCGTGCTGCGATCCCGGAATATTTATGGCCCCTATGAGGAAAAGATCGTGCTGCACCAGGGTAATACCCCGGTGAACGGACCTCACCAGGGGGCATGGGTGGACACGCCGGACGGCCAGGACTGGTTTTTGCATTTTCAGGATGTCGGCAACACCGGCCGCATCATTCATCTCCAGCCCATGCGCTGGGTGGACGACTGGCCGGTGATCGGTGTGAACCCGGATGAGAACGGCTGCGGAGAACCGGTACTGCGACATGAAAAGCCCGCGGTGGGCGCTACATACCCCATAGACGCGCCGGAGGACAGCGATTTCTTCGAGGGGGATAAACTGGGGCTGCAGTGGCAGTGGAATGCCAATTATCGGGACGACTGGTACAGTCTGGGGGATGGAAGGCTGACGCTGTATGCTCGGGAAAGTGATCCGGACCTGCAACTCTGCGATCTTCCCAACCTGCTGCTCCAGAAGTGGCCCGCTCCCGCGTTTCAAATTACCGCCAGTCTCCATCTGGAAAACCTCAAGGAGGGCGACGCGGCGGGCCTGGTGTCCCAGTGCGGCCATTACACAGGTCTGTTGGCGCAAAAGAAAGACGGTAGGATTCTGCTCCAGCAACGCACGGGCAACTGGACCAAAAACGATGAGACGCGCAGGGATGTGGCAGTCCTGCCGGAGGAAACGGAAAATCTGTACCTGCGGATGCTTGTGAGACAGGAGAAGGAGGTATCCTTCTGTTATTCTCTCACGGAGGAGGGTGAATACCGGCCCGTGGGAGAATGTGTGGAAGCGACGCCCGGACGCTGGGTGGGGGTGAAAGCGGGCCTGACAGCCGTCAATGAAAGCGGTATTCCCGGCGGCAGTATGGCGGTGGATTATTTTGTGTTTGAGGAATTATAAGTGTTTTCCCTGTGGACCGGCATAAGAGAGAGAGAGGATAGCCCCGCCTTCCGCGGGGCTATCATAGAGCATACAAAATGCTTTCCGCCAGATATGCGTCACAATTCGTGAGAGATTTGGGACGGAGACGGACGCACAGCGGGCCATGGTACCTGAATTTGGTCCCAACAGCACACAAACGCAGGGATTTTACCGCTGCAGATGGCGGGAATGATTTTTCAAACACGCTCTGGCCTGCATGAACGGAAAACATGCGGGCCTGCATGCTGCTGCAGTACATGGCGCGGGCCTGCCTGACTTTAAAAGAAATAGGGCATGGTTTGATCTGCCGTCAATAAAGGAAGCAGGGGAGAAGTTATATGTATTTTTTACTGGTTTTAAATCTGATTGTACCTTTTGTAATGATTCTGGTCGGATATCTGTTTAAGAAACACCCTGTGGCGGACATGGACTCCCATAACGGCTATAACACGCCCGTCTCCCGCATATCCCAGAAGCATTGGGACTACGCGCAAAGCATCGCGCCGGATATCTTCATCGGGCTCGGCAAAACAGCGGGGGTGACGGAGATCGTTTTAAGCCTGGTTCTGATGCTGCTCAGAATATCGGTACATTTTTCCATAGCGGCAGGGGAAGTGGTCGGAATCGGCTTTTTGCTCTGGGGTTTTTATAAGACGGATACGAAAATAGAGGAAAAGTTCGGAAGCGGCACATCGAATGCGGACTGACATCTGGATTTAATAGAAAATTTAGAAAAAAGATATTGCTTTTCCAGTTCTGCGTGTTATATTTGTTATAGAACAAAAACAAAAACCTATGTCGGGAGGAGTGACATGTATGAATATTTCAAAATTTACACAGAAGTCCATGCAGGCCGTACAAAATTGTGAAAAGCTGGCCTATGAGTACGGCAACCAGGAGATCGAGCAGGAGCATCTGCTGCAAAGTCTGCTGACCATAGACGACAGTCTGATCCTGAAACTGATCGAGAAAATGGAGATTCAGAAAGAGCACTTTTTAAACCGGGTGGAGCAGGCCCTGCAAAAGCGGGTGAAAGTCCAGGGGGGCCAGGTCTATATGGGCCAGCATCTGAACAAGGTGCTGATCTCCGCGGAGGATGAGGCCAGGCAGCTGGGGGACGAGTATGTGTCCGTGGAGCATCTGATGCTGGCCATGCTGCGCTATCCCAGCCGGGAGATCGAGGCGATCTGGAAGGAGTACGGCATCACCAGGGAACGCTTTTTGCAGGCATTGTCCACGGTGCGGGGCAATCAGAGAGTGACCAGCGACAATCCGGAGGCCACCTATGACACGCTGGAGAAATATGGTCAGGAGCTGGTGGAGAGAGCGCGCAACCAGAAACTTGACCCGGTGATCGGACGGGACAGCGAGATCCGCAACGTGATCCGCATTCTGTCCCGTAAGACCAAGAACAATCCGGTGCTGATCGGTGAGCCCGGCGTGGGCAAGACCGCCGTGGTGGAGGGACTGGCCCAGCGTATTGTCCGGGGGGACGTGCCCCAGGGACTGAAAGACAAGAAGCTCTTTTCCCTGGACATGGGCGCTCTGGTGGCCGGGGCGAAGTACCGCGGAGAATTTGAGGAGCGTCTGAAAGCGGTGCTGGAGGATGTGAAACAGTCCGACGGACAGATTATTCTGTTTATTGATGAGCTGCACACCATTGTGGGGGCCGGGAAATCCGACGGCGCCATGGACGCGGGCAATATGTTGAAGCCCATGCTGGCCCGAGGCGAGCTTCACTGCATCGGCGCCACCACTCTGGACGAGTACCGCCAGTATATCGAGAAGGACCCGGCCCTGGCCCGCCGTTTCCAGCCGGTGATGGTGGATGAGCCCACCGTGGAGGACACGATTTCCATTCTGCGGGGCCTGAAGGAGCGCTATGAGGTCTACCACGGCGTGAAGATCATGGACAACGCGCTGGTCAGCGCCGCCACTCTGTCCAGCCGCTATATCTCAGACCGTTTTTTGCCGGACAAGGCCATAGACCTGGTGGACGAGGCCTGCGCCCTGATCAAGACGGAGCTGGACAGCCTGCCCACGGAGCTGGATGAATTGCAGCGCAAAGTCATGCAGATGGAAATCGAGGAGGCGGCGCTGAAAAAAGAGGACGACCGTCTGAGCCAGGAGCGTCTGGCCGACCTGCAAAGGGAACTGGCGGAACTGAAAGAGGAGTTCGCGGGGAGAAAGGCGCAGTGGGACAATGAGAAAAAATCGGTAGAAGACCTGTCCAGGCTGCGGGAGCAGATTGATGATGTGAATAACCAGATTCAGATCGCCCAGCGGGACGGGAATCTGGAAAAGGCAGCCGAACTCAGCTACGGCACCCTGCCCGCTCTGAAAAAGCAGTTGGAGATCGAGGAGGAGAAGGTCAACGCCCGGGATATGTCTCTGGTGCATGAGAAGGTGTCCGATGAGGAGATCGCCAAGATCATTTCCCGCTGGACGGGCATTCCGGTGTCCAAGCTGACAGAGAGCGAACGCAACAAGACGCTGCATCTGGATGAGGAACTGCACAAAAGGGTCATCGGACAGGACGAGGGCGTGACCAAGGTGAGCGAGGCCATCATCCGATCCAAGGCGGGTATCAAGGACCCGGGTAAGCCCATCGGTTCCTTCCTGTTTCTGGGGCCCACCGGCGTGGGCAAGACGGAGCTGGCCAAATCTCTGGCGGCCGCGCTGTTCGATGACGAAAACAATATGGTCCGCATCGACATGAGCGAGTATATGGAGAAATATTCCGTATCCCGCCTGATCGGAGCGCCTCCCGGATACGTGGGATACGAGGAGGGCGGGCAGCTCACGGAGGCTGTCAGAAGGAAGCCCTATTCGGTGGTGCTCTTTGACGAGGTGGAGAAGGCCCATCCCGATGTGTTCAACGTGCTGCTGCAAGTGCTGGACGACGGGCGGATCACGGATTCCCAGGGGCGCACCGTGGACTTTAAGAATACCATCCTCATCATGACATCCAATATCGGCGCGCCTTACCTGCTGGACGGCATCCAGGAGAACGGCAGCATTTCCGCGGAGGCACAGGAGGCGGTGATGAACGAGCTGCGGGCTCATTTCAGACCGGAATTTCTGAACCGGCTGGACGAGACCATTCTGTTCAAGCCTCTGACGAAGGAGAATATCGGCGGCATTATCACACTGATTATCAAGGGGCTGAACCAGCGTCTGGCGGACAGAGATTTGAGCATCCGCCTGACGCCGGAGGCAGAACGCTTTATTATCGACCAGGCCTATGACCCGGTATACGGGGCGCGTCCTCTGAAACGGTATATTCAGAAGCATGTGGAAACTCTGTCGGCCAGGCTGATCCTGTCCGATCAGGTGCAGCAGGGCGATACCATTCAGATCCAGGTGGAGGGCGAGGCGCTGACGGCGGTGCCGGTCTCCAATGGGACATGTAATCCGTAAAGAAAAAGGCAGCAGATCTAATATGGCAGACAATTCCGGTGAAGTTTACAGACCGGAATTGTCTTTTTTTTGTGACAATAGAATACCTGCAAAGAATCAGATAGGGTTTTGATTGATGTTTCTGCGGGAGTATGGTAATATTTTTTAAGGCAGTAAGAAGTTCCTGCCGGGTGTGGATTCCGGCTGTATAACAGGTAGGGAGGACCAATGGAAGTACGATTATGGCACAGAAGGATTTGACAAAGGGGGCGGTATTTACCACCCTGTGTTTTTTCGCATTACCGATGATATTGGGCAATATTCTGCAGCAGGGATACAATATTGTGGACACCTGGGTGGTGGGGCGTTACGCGGGCTCCGACGCGCTGGCGGCCGTGGGGGCGGCCTTTGCCCTGATGACTTTCTTGACCTCCGCTTTGCTGGGACTGTGCATGGGCAGCGGTGTGGTGTTTTCCCTCTGCTTTGGCAGGCGGGATGAAGAAGGGCTGGAAAAGAGCCTCTGCGCCTCCTTTCTGCTGGTCATGGTTATGGCGGCGCTGCTCACCTTCCTCTCCCTGCTGGGGGTGGACGGAATTATGGTCTGGATGCATATTCCCCGGGAGATCGAAGGGATCACCAGGGAGTATATGGTTCTGATCTTCTGGGGTATACCGGCCGTTGCCCTGTATAATTTCTTTGGAGCCTATCTGAAAGCCATCGGCAACTCAGTGGCTCCGCTGGTGTTTCTGGGGATTTCCACGGTGCTGAACATCGGGCTGGACATCCTTTTTGTGGCAGTCTGGCAGCGGGGGACGGCAGGGGCGGCGGCCGCCACCATCATTGCCCAGTACATATCGGGACTGGGCATCGGCATATATGTCTTTGCCACCGGCAAGAGGATCAGAAAAGTGTTTTCCCGGTTTCGGATCAGCAGGGCCAGCCTGAGAGAGATCGCCGGTTATTCCGTGCTGACCTGTATGCAGCAGTCGGTGATGAACCTGGGGATTCTGATGGTGCAGGGGCTGGTAAACAGCTTTGGCACCACGGTGATGGCGGCGTTTGCGGCGGCGGTGAAGGTGGATGCCTTCGCCTATATGCCGGCCCAGGAGTACGGCAATGCCTTTTCCACCTTTATCGCGCAGAACAGGGGGGCGGGAGAAGGGGAGAGAATCCGGAAAGGGGTGCGCCTGGGGGTTGCGACCACCGTTACATATTGTGTGCTGGTATCCCTGATCCTCTGGTTTCTGGCGGAGCCTTTGATGCTGATTTTCATTGACCCGGGAGAGAGCGCCATTCTTGCGGAGGGAGTGCGCTATCTGCACACGGTGGGCCCCTTTTACTGTGGGATCGGATGTCTGTTCCTGTTTTACGGGCTGTACCG
The DNA here is from genome assembly GCA_910583845.1 of uncultured Acetatifactor sp. GTDB lineage: Bacteria > Bacillota > Clostridia > Lachnospirales > Lachnospiraceae > Acetatifactor. The sequence goes on along the minus strand of CAJUAB010000001.1, from coordinate 209,960 downwards.
GGCCATCGGAAAGCCGGGCATATCGGTGGTGCTCACGGTGGTATCTCTGGGAACGAGGGTGGCGCTGGCCTATACCCTGTCGGCCCTTCCATCCGTGGGAGTGGCGGGAATCTGGTGGGCTATCCCCATAGGTTGGGGACTGGCAGATCTGCTGGGCAGTCTGGTTTATATCAGGTACAGAGAAGGAGAGCCTGGCAAGGCGCTGTAATGGTGTATGTTACAAACAACAGGCGCTCGCAAAACTTACCCTGCGAGTGACGAGCGGCCGGGCCGTCTGGCCCCGGCGCGACTCTCCCGCAGGCTGTGACGCGCATCTTGCGGAAAGTCATTTTCAGACTCATTCTGGGTAAACTTTACTAAGTTATTCTTTATCATTTTGGTAAACTCCACGAAACGAATAAATCTTTCAAAAGTCCATTGTATTCCCACTCAAAATTTGCTAATATCAAATTAACAATTAACTAATAAAGTGATTAATTGTACTTAACAAAATATATGAAAGGTGAAAGGAAGGAATGAGTATGGGTATACTTTATATGGCGGAGGAGAAGCTGTTCAAGCTGGATACGCCCAGGACGACTTACTGTATCGGCCTTATTGACAGGGAAGGGTTCCTGGGCCATGTCTACTATGGCGGAAAAATTGAAAACATGCAGGGCGCGGCCGCGCTGATGCGCGTCTGTGAGAATCCCATGACGCCGGAGACCAATGCCCGGGACAGGCTTTCCTTTATGGACAGCTTTCCTGCGGAGTATTCGGCCCACGGCGTGGGGGATTACCGGGAGAGCAGCGTGCGGGTGCGCAGCGCCTCCGGACACAGCGCCGTGCTGCTCACTTATGAATCCCATGAAATCCGTCAGGGCAAGGAGGCGCTGGCGGGCCTGCCCGCCACCTTTGGAAGTGAGAGCGAGGTCACTACGCTTTCCATTACCTGCCGGGACCGTGCGCTGGGGCTTCGGGCCGTGCTCTCCTACAGTGTGTTTGAGGATACGGACGCCATTGCCAGGAGTGTGCGCTTTTTCAATGACAGCGATCAGCCGGTGTTTCTGGAGAAAGCCATGAGCGCCTGCCTGGATCTGGATGACCGGGATTTTGACATGATTACGCTGCATGGCTCCTGGGCCAGGGAGCGCCGTATGGACCGCCGCAGGGTGAGTCATGGCAAACATGCCGTGTCCAGCCTGCGGGGGGAGCCGGGGCATCAGGAGCATCCGTTCCTGGCGCTGCTGGAGCATACCGCCACCCAGACCGCGGGAGATGTGTACGGTTTCAGTTTTGTCTATTCCGGCAATTTCCGGATGCAGGCGGAGAAGAATCAGTTTGACAGCATTCGGGTAACAGTGGGGATTGAGCCGGAAGATTTTAGCTGGAAATTAGCTCCCGGGGAAAGTTTCCAGACCCCGGAGGTGATCCTGGTTTACTCCGGCGAGGGCCTGGGCGGCATGAGCCGTTCCTATCATGATCTGTATCGGAAACACCTGATCCGCAGTCCCTACAGGAACAAAAAGCGTCCCATACTGATCAACAACTGGGAAGCCACCTATTTTGATTTCAATGAGGAAAAACTTCTGGATATTGCCAGAGAGGCGGCGGGAATGGGCATTGAGATGCTGGTCATGGATGACGGGTGGTTTGGCGACCGTTTCGATGACAACCGGGCGCTGGGGGACTGGCAGGTCAATGAGGAGAAACTCAGGGGCGGCCTGAAAAAGCTGGTGGACGGCGTGAACGCTCTGGGTATGGAATTTGGCATATGGTTTGAGCCGGAGATGATTTCTCCGGAGTCCGGGCTTTATAAAGCGCATCCGGACTGGGCCATAGCCATACCCGGGCGCGTTCCCGGACTGGCCCGCAATCAATATGTGCTGGATATCAGCCGCAGGGAGGTGCGGGACTGTATTCTGGAGCAGATGTTTGCCGTGCTGCACAGCGCCAATATCAGGTATGTGAAATGGGATATGAACCGTCCTCTGAGCGATCTGGGCAGCGCCGTGGCGGAGGCGGACAGGCAGGGAGAGCTGTATCACCGCTATGTGCTGGGCATGTACGAGATGCAGGAGAGACTTCTGGCGGAGTTCCCGGAGCTGCTTCTGGAGAACTGCTCCGGCGGCGGCGCCCGCTTTGATCCCGGCATGCTGTATTACAGCCCCCAGATCTGGTGCTCTGACGACACGGATGCCATCGAGCGTCTGGCCATTCAGGAGGGTACGGCGCTGGTGTACCCGCTGTCGGCCATGGGAGCCCATGTCAGTGTGTGTCCCAACCATGCCGTGGGCCGCAACACCCCCTTTGAGACCAGAGGCTTTGTGGCGCTGGCGGGTACCTTTGGCTATGAGCTGGATGTCACCGCTCTCAGCGAGGAGGACAAGGCCATGGTGGGCAGACAGACTGCCATGTACCATCAGTTCAACGACCTGGTGCGGGAGGGTGACTATTACCGGATCGCCTCCTATGGGGACAATCATCTGTACGACTGTTTCCAGGTGGTGAGCAAGGACAAAAAGGAGAGTCTGGTATTCTATGTGCAGGTGTTGGGGGAGCCCAACCGACATAGCAGGATTCTGCGGCTCCAGGGGCTTCGCGGCGATGCCGCGTACCATCTGTACGAGGTGGATATGCGGGGTGAGGACGGGTCTGTCGTAAAGGACACGGACAAGGTATACAGCGGACAGCTTCTGGAAAACGGCGGAATAATCCTGGAACGCATGTGGGGCGACTTCAGAGCGAAGCTGATCTGGCTGACGCAGGAATGACAGGAGACGGATCAGCGGATAAAACCTTCGGATTGCAGGAGAGACGGGAACAAGGCAGCCGGGAGATGGAGGTTGAGAGATGGCAAAAGGCGTAAGAATGTCGGATATAGCCCAGCGGCTGGGAGTCAGCACCGTGACGGTGTCCAAGGCGCTGGCGGACCAGAAGGGCGTCAGTGAAGAGATGCGGGAGCGGATCAAGGCGCTGGCGGAGGAGATGGGATACAGGCCGCCGGTCAGCAACCGGCAGGAGACAAAGCGCAGTTACAATATCGGCGTGATCATGGGGGAGCAGTATGTGGAAAAATACGCTACCTTTTATTGGGAATTTCACCAGAAGATTATCACCTGCGCCAGCCAGAAGAACTGCTATGTGATCCCGGAGGTGCTGGACAGCGTCCGGGTGAAGGAGCTGGAGGAACCCAAGCTGGTGCAGGAGGATAAGATTGACGGTCTGATTATTCTGGGCGGTATCCGGACCGAGTACCTGCGCATGCTGAAAAAAAAGTGCGGAGTGCCCGTGGTGTACATGGATTTTTATGACAAGCAGCTGCAAGGGGACTGTGTGATCAGCAACAGCTTTTACGGAGCCTACTACATGACTAATTATCTGTTCCGGATGGGACATGAGAAGATTGGCTTTGTGGGGACGGTGCTGGCGACGGAAAGTATTATGGACAGGTATCTGGGCTATCGGAAATCCCTGATGGAGCATGGGGTGCAGGAGAGAGCGGACTGGGTGGTCAAGGACAGAAGCGACGAGAGCAGCGTTTTCTGCTATGACAGGATTCCCCTGCCCCGGGAACTGCCCACGGCCTTTGTGTGCAACAGTGACCTGACCGCCAGCAGGGTAGTCAGGAGTCTGCTGGAGCTGGGATACCGGGTGCCGGAGGACGTGTCTCTGGTGGGCTATGACGACTGGCTGTATCCCGGTCTGTGCGATGTCCCGATCACCACTTATTCGGTGGACATGCCGCGGATGGCGGAGACGGGGATCGATATGCTGGTGCGCCGGATCGAAGGGGATGACAGCCGCTGCAATATGCAGATTATCGAGGGAGAAATCGTTATCCGAAACAGTGTGAGAAGTCTGGTCAGATAGAGCGGACGGGATGCGGATGCTGCGGCAGAGAGGCAGAGCTGCAGTCAGGAGGAACAGATGAATATAGCGGAAGAGATGAGAGAGCATCTGGAGAAGAAGCTGCTTCCATTCTGGAAAAATCTGAAAGACGAGGAGTACGGCGGATTTTACGGCTTTATGGACGCGGAAGGAAAAACAGACAGACAGGCGGTCAAGGGATGTATTCTGAACAGCCGGATTCTTTGGTTTTTCTCCAATGCATGGATGGTTTTGCGGGATCGGGAATGGAAGGAATATGCGGATCACGCCTATCGCTTTTTGAAGGAGCATTGTCTGGACAGGCAGCGGGGCGGTGTCTACTGGTCCGTGACCTTTGACGGGAAGCCGGAGGACACTACCAAACACACCTATAACCAGGCGTTTGCCGTCTACGCGCTGTCCAGCTATTATGCGGCGTCCGGCGACGGGGAGGCTCTGGAACTGGCTAGGGAGCTACAGCAGGTGATTGAGACCAGATGCTTTGACCAATACGGCTACAGAGAGGCGCTGGATATAGATTTTCAGCCGGCGGACAACGATAAGCTGTCGGAGAACGGCGTTATGGCTGACCGCACCATGAATACCCTGCTGCATGTGTTTGAAGCATACACAGAGCTGCTGCGGGTGTCGGGCAGCGGGACGGCGGCGGAGAAGCTGCGCTGGATGATGGACCTGATTGCGGAAAAGATCTACAATCCCGGTCTGTGCCGGCAGGAGGTGTTTTTTGACAGGGATATGAAGAGTCTGATTGACCTGCACTCCTACGGGCATGACATCGAGACGGCGTGGCTGGTGGACAGAGGCGTGGAGGTGCTCGGAGACCCGGCCTATGAGGAGAAGATGGCTCCCATCACGGCGGCTCTGGAGCAGAAGGTTTACGAGACCGCCTACCGCAGCCATTCTCTCAAAAACGAGTGTGAGCGGGGCGTGGACGATGAGTGGCGGGTCTGGTGGGTGCAGGCCGAGAGCGTGGTGGGCTTTTACAATGCCTGGCAGAAGGCTCCGGAGAAGGAGTATTTCCGGGAGGCCGCGCTGGATATATGGTCGTTTATCAAAAAGTATATGGTGGACGAGAGAGAGGGGGGCGAATGGTTCTGGCGCACTGACGAAGACGGCAGGCCGGATCGGAACAAGCCCATCGTGGAGCCATGGAAATGCCCCTACCACAACGGGCGCATGTGTATGGAGCTGATGAAGAGAGCGGGGAAGTGAAGTTTCGTAATGTCTGATAATCATATAAAAAGAGGGAGTACTGTGATGGTACATGAAAAATATTACGATCTGGCGGCGGAGCAGGAAAAGCTGATCACCAGAAAAAACGAAGTAGACACAGGTTTTTATAACGGCCTTTTTGAACGATACAAATACCCGGTGCTGACCAGAGAACATGCGCCGATTCACTGGAGATATGATGTGGACAAGGAGACAAATCCCTTTTTTATGGAGAGATTGGGCATCAATGCGGTGATGAACGCCGGGGCCATAGAGCTGGACGGCAGATTTTATCTGGTGGCCAGGGTGGAGGGTAATGACCGGAAATCCTTTTTTGCCGTGGCGGAGAGTGACAGCGGCATAGACAATTTCCGCTTCTGGGATTATCCGGTTCTGCTGCCGGATACCTGCCCGGAGGAGACCAATGTGTATGACATGCGGCTGACCAGGCATGAGGACGGCTGGATCTACGGCGTATTCTGTTCCGAGAGCAAGGACCGTTCCGTGGGCGATCTGTCCGCGGCGGTGGCGGCGGCGGGCATTGTGCGCACCAGAAATCTGAAGGATTGGGAGCGGTTGCCCAACTTAAAGACTTTGAACTCTCCCCAGCAGCGCAATGTGGTGCTGCACCCGGAATTTGTGGACGGGAAATATGCTTTTTATACCAGACCCATGGATGATTTCATCGACACCGGTTCCGGCGGCGGCATCGGTTTTGGATTGTGCGAGGATATCACCCACGCCGTGATCGACCGGGAGATCATCACCAGCGAGAGAAAATACCATACGATCACCGAGGTGAAAAACGGTGCCGGTGCCGTGCCGATCAAGACGGACCGGGGATGGATACATATTGCCCATGGGGTGCGGAACACGGCGGCGGGACTGCGCTATGTGATCTATGCCTTTGCCACGGCCCTGGATGATCCGTCCAGGGTGATCGCGGAGCCCTCCGGCCTGCTCATCGGCCCCAGGGGCCCGGAACGGGTGGGGGACGTGTCCAATGTAGTGTTCACCAACGGCGCGATTGCCCGGGAGAACGGGGATGTGTACATTTACTATGCCTCCAGCGATACCAGGATGCATGTGGCCACAACCACCATCGGGAAGCTGACGGACTATGTCTTCAACACGCCCCAGGACCCTCTCCGCAGTGTGGAATGCGTGGCACAGAGATGGGAACTGATCGGGAAGAATCTGAAACTTTTAAGAGGCTGATGGAGCAGAGGAAAGGAATCATAGTGATATGGATAGGGAATATTTACGGCGCTGCGCCAGGGCCGGGGAGCGCCCGGTTTCCTGGCGGGAGCCGGAACTGGAATATTGCGGGCGCATTGACCGGGACCGGGAGGACGGCGCTCTGATGGTATATCCTGCCAGCTTTGTGCGGATTCGTTTCACGGGCAGCAGCATTCGGGCGGTCATTACCAATATACGCTCTTACTGGACCAGCTGCATGGGCTGGCTCCTGGACGGGCAGCAGTACCGGGGGGATCTGGCGGACCAGGGGCAGACGGTTCTGAATCTGGGGGAAAATCTGGGGGAGGGCGAGCATGAGCTGTGTCTGTTCAAGCGCATGGACTCCTGTCACATGGCTCTTTTTCACGGTTTCCTGCTGGCGGAGGACGGGCAGGTACTGACGATGGGGGCGCCGTCGCAGCGCAGAATCGAGGTGTACGGGGATTCCGTGTCCGCCGGGGAGGTGTCCGAGGCGGTGGATTACTGCGGGCAGCCGGACCCGGAACACAATGGGGAGTACTCCAACAGCTATTATTCTTACGCCTGGATGACCGCCAGAAAGCTGGGGGCGCAGCTTCACGACATTGCCCAGGGCGGCATCGCCCTGCGAAACGGGGAGGGATATTTCAACGAGCCGGATGCCCGGGGCATGGAGTGGATCTATGACAAAATACAGTATCACCCGGATCTGTGCCGCCCCAAGGCATGGGATTTTTCCCGGTACACGCCCCAGGTGGTGATCCTGGCCTTCGGGCAGAATGACAGCCATCCCACGGATTACATGGCCCGGGACTATGACGGCGAGGCCTCCCGGCAGTGGCGGGCAGCATACAGCGGTTTTCTGGACAGGCTCAGAGAGATTTATCCCCACGCCCACATAATCTGCAAGACTACGATTCTGGAGCATGATATAAGCTGGGACCGGGCCATCAGGCAGGTGGTGGAGGAGAAGGGGGACCGGCAGATTCATTATTTTGCCTACAGCAACAACAGCACCGGCACCAAGGGGCATATCCGCAGGCCGGAGGCGGAGCGGATGGCGGAGGAACTGAGCGCTTATATTGAACGGTTGAATGAAGAATATAGATTCTGGGTGTAATTTCGGAAAGAAGGTATTATGTCAGACAAATATTTGGACACAATTGTAGTAAACAGGGGAAATCAGAAACGGCTGAAAAATGTGATGCTGCGGGCGAGAAGGGGAGAGGCCGTGACCATCGGCTATCTGGGCGGTTCCATCACCATGGGCAGCGTGGCCACGACGCCGGAAAAATGTTATGCTTATTTAAGCTGTCAGTGGTGGCGGGAAAACTTTCCGCAGACCCAGGTGGCGTACTACAATGCGGGCATCGGGGGAACTACTTCTCAGTTTGGCGTGGCCAGAGTGGACGAGGATCTGCTTTATGCAAGGCCGGATGTGGTGTTTATTGAGTACAGCGTAAACGATGACAACAACGCCCATTTTCAGGAGACCTATGAGGGACTGGTGCGACATGTGTATACCTCCGGGACGCTGCCCGCGGTGGTGCTGCTTCACAATTCCTTTTTCAGCACAGGGGCCAGCGCCCAGGAGATCCATGTGGCTGTGGGAAAATATTATGATCTGCCCTGCGTCAGCATCAGGAACAATGTCCATGCCCGGATTGCGGCGGGAGAGATGGCTGCGGAAACCATTACCGCCGATGACCTCCACCCCAACGATGCGGGACATGCCATGCTGGCGGATACGATCCGGTATTTTCTGGACGGTGTTTACGCCCAGGCGGACAGCCCGGAGCCGGAGCCGGTTTTCCCTGCCGGGCCCATGACCCGCAATCGGTATGAGTGTTCCAGAAGGTTTCGCAACCGGCAGCTGGTGGCGGATTCCTGCCGGGGCTTTACCGAGGATCGCGGGGCCCAGAGAGATATGACGGATGTTTTCAAATGCGGTTGGGAAGCCTGGGAAGAGGGCGCTTATCTGGAATTTACCATGACCGGCAGCGCTCTGGCGGTGCAGTATCGGCGCACTGTCCACAAGCCTGCCCCTGCGGCCCGGGTGATCGTGGACGGCGATGAGGCGGGGGCTGTGCTGCTGGACGGAGAGTTTGACGAGAACTGGGGGGATCTGCTGGCCATGACCACCGTTTTTGAAGCGGAGGAGCCGGGGGAGCACCGGGTGCGGATCGAGGTGTGTAAAACCCATGAGAAGGATGTCTCCGGCTTCTATCTGGTATCCGTTATCACCGCGGGGATGTCCGGGGAAGATTCAACGCCAATGCTTGGAGGAAGGCAGGGTAGTCATGCGCATAGAGGTTTTGGAGGATGATTGTAAAACTGTCTTCCGAAAGAGGCAAGAAACACATTATATATAGTAGAAAGAGGAAAAAATATGTTCAGTAAGGATTTTGCGTGGGGTGTGGCGGACAGCGCCTACCAGATTGAGGGCAGGGACCCTGGGGATGGCTGCGGCAGGAACGTGTGGGACACCTTCTGCGAAGAGGGAAAGGTTTATGAAGGGCAGAACGCCCGGGTGGCCTGTGATCATATCCACCGGTACAGGGAAGATTTTGCCCTGATGCGTATGCTGGGGGTGAAAAACTACCGCTTTTCCTTGAACTGGGCCCGAATCCTGCCCCAGGGTACGGGGCAGGTCAATCAGGCCGGTATTGATTATTATAAGGATATGATCAGAGAGATGAGAGCCAACGGAATTGAGCCCTACCTGACGCTGTTTCACTGGGAGTATCCCCAGGCGCTACAGGACCGGGGGGGCTGGCTGAATCCGGAGAGTGTGGAATGGTTCGGGGAGTATGCCAGAGTGGTGGCGGAGAATTTCTCCCAGGACTGCCAGTACTATTTTACCCTGAACGAGCCCCAGTGTTTTGTGGGATTGGGGCATCTGCGGGGAGAACATGCGCCGGGCCTTAAGCTCTCTTATAAAGAGACCTTCCAGATTGCTCACAATGTGTTGAAAGCGCATGGACAGGCGGTGATCAATCTGCGGAAATATGCCAGGGGCCCCGTGAAAATCGGGTTTGCGCCCACCTGCGGCGTGGCCATTCCCGCCACGGACAGCCAGGAGGACGTGGCGGCGGCCAGGGAGGCCTATTTTGGCCTGCGAAACCCCATGGACAACTGGACCTGGAATGTGGCGTGGTACAGTGACCCGATCTTTCTGGGGCATTATCCGAAGGAGGGCCTTAAACGCTTCGCGGAGTATCTGCCCCGGATCACAGAGGAGGATATGGAGCTGATCTCCCAGCCTCTGGATTTTATGGGACAGAACGTGTACAATGGCTACACGGTGCGGCGGGGGGCTGACGGGGGGATCGAGTATGTGGACCGCTTTCCGGGCTTTCCCAAGACGGCTATCCAGTGGCCCGTGACGCCGGAATGCATCTACTGGGGCTGTAAGTTTTTGTACGAGCGCTACCATATGCCTCTGTATATCACGGAGAACGGCATTTCCTGCCATGACAGCGTGTCTCTGGACGGCAAGGTACACGATCCCAACCGCATTGATTTCCTGGAAAGATATCTGTATCAGCTGCAGCGGGCTGTGGACGAGGGCGTGGACATCAGGGGATATTTTCTGTGGACTTTCCTGGATAATTTCGAGTGGGCCAACGGCTATCATGAGCGTTTCGGGCTGGTGTATGTGGACTACCGCAGCCAGCAGCGCATTGTCAAGGACAGCGCTTACTGGTATAAGAAAATCATGGACACAAACGGCGCGGCTCTGGAGATGAACCGTCCCGGCGGGGAGATCCTGTATCTGGAGCCGGTGCTGAAAGAATGCGTCTGGGGAGGCAGAAGGCTCGTGACAGAATTTCCCTATCAGGCGGACAGCGGCAGCGTGGGAGAATGCTGGGCCGTCAGCGCTCATCCCCATGGGGACTGCCGGATCAGCCAGGGAAAATATGCCGGGCAGACGCTGTCCGCTCTGTACCGGGAACACAGGGAGATGTTCGGAAATCTTTCCTATGAGGAGTTTCCCCTGCTGGTAAAGATCATTGACGCCAGGAGTGACCTGAGCATTCAGGTGCATCCCGACGACGCCTATGCCCGGAAGGAGGAGAACGTGCCTTTCGGCAAGACCGAGTGCTGGTACATCATGGATTGTGACCAGGGGGCGGAGCTGGTGGTGGGGCATCACGCCAGGACCCGGGAAGAGCTGAAACAGATGATTTCTGATAACCGGTATGAGGAGCTGATCCGCCGGGTGCCGGTGCAGAAGGGGGATATGATTCAGATTGACCCGGGCACGGTACATGCCATCACGGGGGGCTTTCTGATCCTGGAGACCCAGCAAAGCAGCGATATCACCTACCGGGTGTACGATTACAACCGTCTGGTGGACGGAAAGCCCCGCCAGCTTCATGTTTCCCAGAGCATCGACGTGATCAACGTGCCGGACGAGGCGTACCAAAGGGCCATCAAAAAGGCGGCTCCCCAGGAGCCCAATGCCTGGAATCTGTTGACGGAGAGCGATTATTATAAGGTGTGGAAACTGGTGGTGAAGGATGGTTTTACCTTTACGCAGGAGCAGCCGTTTCTGATTGTCAGTGTGCTGGAGGGCGCGGGTATCATCGAGGGACACAGCGTGGGCAAGGGCGCGCATCTGCTGATTCCCGCCGGTTACGGTCAGGTGGAGATGCTGGGAGATATGGAGATCATTGCCTCAACAGCCACAGAAAATGCGGTGTAAGGGGAGTGCTGGTTTCGCGGCTGTAGTATTCCGGACGGAGGAGAGACGTTGTCTGGCTGTGCCTCCTGGGAGAGAAAATTGAATTTACGGGAGGGCATCGGATGGAGATCATAGAATATTTCTGCGCGGAAAATCAGGAGCACTGGCTCTCAAAAATCGGAGAGAGTGATTGGGGGGCCGGCCGGTATTTATATGAACTGCTGAGAGACGGTAAATTAAAGCAGCTGGTGGGTGAACATGCCAGAGTTCTCCTGCTGGCGGAGGGTGATCAGCTGGTATCGTTCTGCACATTTGCCGATAAGGACGATATTCCGTCCACGGTTCTGACTCCCTGGATCGGGTGGGTATATACCTTTCCCGGTTACAGGGGAAGGCGCTGCGCCGGAATACTGCTGGGACATGTCGAGGCATTGGCGAAAAAGGCCGGCATGCGGCATATTTACATCTCAACGGACCATAATGGATTATATGAGAAGTACGGCTACGAATTTTATCAAGTGATGAAAGATGTGCATGGAGAAGACGCGAGAGTCTATGTGAAGCATCTGTAAACATTGATTCCAGAGCGTGTATGAAAAATGCTTTCCGGCAGATGGCGGAATTGATTTTCAAACACGCTCCAGGGATGCTTTCCGGGAAGGGACATTCCGCCGGAAAACATCCGGGATGAGGAAGCGTTTCCTACAGAAAGGCAGGAGGAAATATGATACCTGAAGATCCGGCAATGCTGCTGAGCTTTATCAATCTGAAACTCAGGGATTATTATCCCAGTCTGGACGCCCTGTGCGAGGACCTGGATGTGGACCGGGAGGGGATAACGGAAAAACTTTCCCGGATCGACTATCATTATGACCGGGATAAAAACCAGTTCCTGTGAGAAAGCGTTTTGCATGCCGCCAGTATTGTATGGGCAAATACAGGGACAGACGGATGGGATTTTTATTTGATACAGTTTGGCATGATGCCGGAATCCAGCGCGGTTCCGGCATTTTTTGAATATTCATAATCAATTTCGTTCAACCGGGTTGACAACGAGATGGAAAAGTGCTATATTGATTGCAGAAATCAAGAAACCATAATCACAACGAAAAAGGGAGGAGCATTATGCAATCTGTATTGGAAGAACTGAAAGCAATTGAAGCGCGTGTCTCGGCGTTAATCCGGCGTATGGAAGCGGAGCAGAAGGCGGCGACCGCAACGGTGGGGGAAATCAGGCGGCTTGCCATTCTGGAGGAAGTGTACCGCAAGGCGGGCCGGGCAACCCCGGAGGATATTTCAGGGTACGCCATTAAATATGGGAAAACGCCCAGCTCCTGCGCCGGATATTATTCGGGCAAATCCCCCTCATTGGCAGCCAGCGAAGACAGAGAGTTCAGACTGCTGACAGAGACCGGCAACAGACTGGTGCTGGAGGCGCGGGAAAAATGGGGAAAAGACTGGCTGGACAGGATTCCGCTGGACATTGTGGGCAACAGCGAAACAATCGGCGCGGAGGTTTCTTTTTAGACCGTCAGCTGCGGAAACGTTTTCTGGAAGGAGAACAGAACTACAGGAGATCCGGGAAGGAGAAAGCGCAATGACAGATCAGGGCACCAGATGTCAGATCTGCACCGGCTGCGGCCGGTGCGGGATGGGCAAAGAACTGGAGAGGGAAATGAAGGTGGTAACGTTTTCCGGCGCTCCGGCAGAGCCTGTGCAGGAGAGGGAAGCCGGGCTGCGGGGGAAATCCCGGGAGGAGGAAGAAGCCGGGCCGCGGAGGAAATTCCGGGAGGAGGAAGAAGCCGGGCCGCGGAGGAAATCCCGGGAGGAGGAAGAAGCCGGGCCGCGGAGGAAATTCCGGGAGGAGGAAGAAGCGGCGGGCCCGGGGCAATCCCGGGTTCCGGAAAGCGTTATGCCACAGAAAAAGGAATTGGCCGCGGCTGATCTGGGAACCACCACCATTGCCATGGAATGGTATGACAGCCAGGGACAGAAACGGGGGGAATACGTGTGTGTCAATCCCCAGAGGATATTCGGGACGGATGTCATCTCCCGCATCCAGGCGGCGGAAAATCCCATGCTGCTGCGGCAGATGCAGCAGTCGGTGAAGCGGGCGCTGGCGGAGGGGATCGCGCAGTTCCGGGCACAGGGAGGGAATCCGGAGAAGCTGATTATAGCCGGTAATACCACCATGCTATATCTGCTGATGGGACATGACCCCTCCTCCCTGGGAACGGCTCCGTTCAGGGCGGATTATCTTGCTTCGGAGAGGCTGACAGTGGAGGGGGTGGAAGCCGAGACATTGCCGGGAATGTCGGCCTTTGTGGGCGGGGATATCACTGCGGGGATACTGGCCTGCGGAATGGACCGGAGGAAGGAGGTCACCCTTCTGGTGGATCTGGGCACCAACGGAGAGATGGTTCTGGGCAATCAGGAGAGCTTCGTCTGCTGCGCGGCGGCGGCCGGTCCCGCCTTTGAGGGGGGCGGGGATATCTGGGGGGCGGATATGATTGCCCTGACGGCCAGACTGTTGGAGCTGGGGCTGGTGGACGAGACGGGCTTGCTGAAAGAACCTTATTTTGAGAGCGGGATTCTGATCGGAGGTGTGCGGATCACCCAGGAGCGCATTCGCAGTCTGCAAATGGCCAAAGCGGCTGTCTGCGCCGGGATCAGGACGCTGACTGCCGCATATGGCCTGGAGGGTCCGGAGCAGATCCGGCGGGTCTGGCTGGCAGGGGGACTCGGGTATTTCCTGGACGCGCGGGCGGCCATTGCGCTGGGCCTTCTGCCCCGGGAGCTGGAAGGAAGGGTGACGGCAGTGGGCAACGCGGCTCTTGCAGGGGCCCGGCTTTACGGCAGCGGGACGGATATGGAAAAACGCGCCGGGCAGCTCCGCCATAGGGCGCAGGTGCTGAACCTGGCCGGACAGCAGGGGTTTGAAGCCGATTTTGTGGAAGCCATGTACCTGCGCCGGGTATGACAGGCGGCAGCTTTTCCGGAGAATCCGCCAGGGAAACCATAGGATGCTTTCCCTGGCGGTTTTTATAGCCCGGATGCAGGAGCTTTTTGAGGACTTGGTTGTTTTTTACAGAATGCCTGCGGGTTTTGCCACGGGTTTGTGTGCTTTTTCACTATAAGCGAAAAAGAATGCATGTTCCCACTATACATTTTGGCAAAAATGGAGTAGAATAGAAAATAAGTTGCGATGTAATACAAAACGTTGTAAGACGAAAGATTCAGGAGGACAGCGCCTTGAAAAACGGTAAGCTCCAAAAAAGGAAAAAACTGCGGGTCGGCAGCCTGCAAAACAAAATCATAGTATGCTTTACCGTTCCGATTGTGTTTATGATACTGGTGGGAGTCATTGCCTACAGAAAGGCTTCCGCCGGTATGAGTCAGCAATTTTTGGATTCCACGGAACAGACTATGAAAATGACGGTCAGCTACATGGATGTAATCGATTCCTTTGTGGCGGGTGAGGCGCTGAAGTACGCTTTTGATTCGGAACTGAACCGCTATTTCAGCGGTGCCTATGAGGGAGACGGCTCCGCGGTGGAGCGCAGGGATCTGCTCAATGACCAGAAAGCCAATGTGCAGTCGACCCAATTCGGCAACGAGTTTATCAGTAATGTACATATCATTCCTTCGCAGGATTTACTTTTGATCTCTACCTTTGATTCCGTCAGGACCAACGGGTTTTATGCGGAATATCAGGAGGAAGTAACGCAGCAGAGCGGCAGCGGCAAGGTCAGCCGGTGGACAGATTGGCATCGCACACTGGATGAGAAGATGGTCTTGTCAGAGATGCGGTATATCATGTCTTATCAGATACAGTCCAAGAACAAGAGCGCCATGGTGGTGATAGACATCAAGCCTGAGTCCGTGAAAGGGCTGCTCCAGGACCTGATTCTGGGGGAGGGCAGTATCGCGGCATTTGTGACTCCGGGGGGCAGGGAGCTTGTAACGGAGTATCTGGAGGAGGGAGAGGAAAGTTCTTTTGCGGCAGGGGAGACGGTGCTTTACAATGAAGCGTTTTTCCAGGAATGCGTACAGTCCGGTGAGAGCATCGGGCACATGGAGGTGGACTTCCGGGGCAGGGAGTACCTGTTTGTATATGGTATCGTACAGGACAGCGGCGCCGTGATCTGTATGCTGGTGCCCAGCGGGATGGTCACCGGCCAGGCGTCCCAGATCGGGTGGATTACTTTTGCCATGGTGGTGATCGCCATGGTGGTGGCAGGCTTTATCGGAGTGACCATTACCATCAGCATCCGGGGCAATATGAAGAAGATTTCCACAGGGCTGGAGCAGGTGGCGGAGGGCAACCTCACCGGGAGCGTCAGGGTGTCCGGACGGGACGAGTTCGGGGATCTGGCCCAGTCCGCCAACCATATGATACAGAACAATAAAAAGCTGGTGAATAAAGTGCATGGCGCCACAGATCAGTTGGAGCTGTCCGCGGACGAGGTGAAGCGCGCGTCGGAGATTATCAGTGACTATTCGCTGGACATTACCCAGGCCATCACGGAGATCAACGCGGGCATGAACCGGCAGTCTCTCCACGCCCAGGAATGTATGGAGAAGACGGGGCATTTATCCGATGATATGCAGGAAGTCGGCCAGGTGGTGGAGAAAGTGGAGATGCTGGTTCAGGAGACTGATACCATGATCCGCAAGGGAATGGAAATCATCGAAGTGCTGGGGCGGCGGGCGCAGGAGACCACCGACATCACCAACCAGGTGGGCGTCAGCATCGAGCAGCTCAGCCAGGAGACGGAGAATATCAGCGTGTTTGCGGAAACTATTACCGGTATCAGCAAACAGACGAATCTGTTGTCGCTCAATGCCTCCATAGAGGCGGCCAGAGCCGGGGACGCCGGCAAGGGCTTTGCCGTGGTGGCGGAAGAGATCAGAAAGCTGGCGGACGATTCCGCCAGGGCGGCGGGGGAAATCAGCCACAATGTACAGCATATCAGTACCCGCACCCTGGACAGTGTGCAGAATGCCAGACAGGCGGAAGAGATGGTGGCCTTGCAGGGGGATGCCGTGCAGGAAGTGGTACAGGTGTTTGCGGGCATGCGTGACCGGATGCGGGAACTGGTGAACGGACTGAAGGAGATCGTGGCCAGCACGGAGCAGGCGGACAAGGAGAGAGCGGAGACGCTGGACGCTGTACAGAATATTTCCCAGATCATCGCGGAGACTGCGGAAAATGCGGAGATCGTCAACCAGACTTCAGAGAAACTGATGGAGAATGTGGATAATCTGAGCCGGACAGCAGACGCCCTTGGCGTGAATATGAACGAATTGAAGACGGAAATTGCGATATTCAAGACCTGATATGGAGGAGGGCCGCGCTGGTGCGGCTCTCTTTTTTCGTGACAATAGAATCCTCGCGGAGCGTGGATTCTATTGTTTGGCATGATAAGATAGGGTCAGTGTGCGGATTCTCTTATTCCCGGGAATGGAATCGGGGTCCATTGCCTGTGCCTGCGGATGCGCATCTTCGGCCTGCATATGGACGGCCCCCTGTCACATATATTTCTATAGAAAATTGGAACAGGGGCAGGCAGCGCCGCGAGAAGGAAACAAAGAATGAGGGAGAGCGGAGGTTGCGGCCTGCACGGGGGCTGATATGAAAAAGATCAGGAAAGCGCTGGCTATGGGGGATTTGCTTCTGTGCCTGGCGCTGGCAGTTGCTTATGGCATATGGCAGAGCGGGAACTGGAAACGGCAGCAGGTGGCGGCAGTGAGCGGGGTGGAGGAAAAAGAGGAGGCACAGCAGGCGGAGATCCGAATGATTGCTCTCACCTTTGATGACGGCCCCCATCCCTGTTATACGGAGGAGCTTCTGGATGGGCTGAAAGAGCGGGGGGTTTGCGCCACTTTTTTTGTCACCGGGGAACATGCGGAGATTCATCCGGACATCATAAAGCGTATGCAGGAGGAGGGGCACCTCATCGGCAACCACACCTACAGCCATATTCAGCTGCGAAAGGGCAACAGGGAGATTTTCAAAGAAGAGCTGATAAAGACCAATGAGATCCTGGAGGAGATCACCGGGCAGGAGGTGGTCTATGTACGTCCTCCCTACGGCTCCTGGGACAAGAGCTTTGAGCAGGAACTGAATATGTTTCCCGTGCTGTGGACTGTGGACCCTCTGGACTGGTGCTCCAGGGACGCGGACTGTATTATGCGGAAGATTGTGGGCAAAGTAGAAGAAAACGATATTATTCTGATGCATGACTACTATGAGACTTCCGTGGACGCGGCGCTGAGGACGGTGGATGAGCTGCTGGAGGAGGGATATACCTTCGTGACGGTGGAGGAGATTTTGTTTGACTGACTGGCGATTCCCCGATGCAGGTGCTCCTTTTGTTGACAAGATCTGCCATATTTGGTATATTTATTGCAATAGATATGCAATGTGTCGATAAGTGCAGTCGATAATAATGCGAGAGGGGCGCATGTCATATGCAGAATGATTTGATAGGCAAGGCTACTTTTTCCGAGGTATACCGTTTCCTTAAGGGGAAACCGGACAGCGATGTATTTCAGTGCTTTAAGAGCCTGTTCGGCGTCGCGCTTTTGTTTTTTCCGGCGCTGATCGGCGGGAAAATTGTGGGCGCTGTATTGAACATGGAGCTTATCAATGGTCTGGCCACCGGGGCAACCCTGGCCGGGGCGGGAGTGGGCACCCTTGTCAGCAGGGCTGCGGGTGACGCGTTTAAGCTGTTTAACGGGAAGGGCCACGGGGATTACGCCACCAGGTACGATCAGATGCAGATCGCGCAGATCCTGCTGGTATACGCCGCGTATTTTGACACCATCAGTCAGTACCTGCCTGACGAAAACGGCGAGATCGCCCTTTCGCCCGATGCAAAGCGGAAGATTTCCCAGGACGGATTTCAAAGGTACTTAAAGACTCTTGAGGAGGCATCCAGACGGCAAAAGGATACGCACAGGCTGTTGGATACGGAATTTGTTCTGCCTAACCCTACCCAGAAATTTTCGCTGTACAGAGAGGAGCTGCGGAATTTTTATGTGTTGTTGAATGCGGAGTTCATGACCTTTTTTGAAAGCCTTTCCTTTTGGGAGGAGCTTAACCGGGAGGAAGACGCTCTGGACAGGGAACAAAAGAGGTATTTCACGGAGCGGCTGCAGAAGCTGCCCGATATCGCCCTGGATACCTATGAGAAACAATATTTCGAGCTGTCCAGAGAGTTCCCCGAGTTTGCCGTATGGGCCAACCACACGGAGCATGTCCGACTGGAGGAGAGGATTGATATCGGGTTTAAGCAGATCGCCGGGCAATTGCAGGAGTTGTACGCCGGCATCTGTCAGGCGGAAAACCATGCGCCCGAGACGCTGGCTCACTATTATACCCGATATTCGGACAGTATAAACGGTTCCATTATAGAGGAAAAAAAGGACGACTTTGACGAGGAGATTGTGTTTCCGCCTAAAAAGGATATTTTTATTCCGCAGGCATTTCAGGCGCTTACCTATCGGAAGTCCATGCAATTGGAGCAGAACGACACATGGAAGGACGCATATGCGGGGGAGGAGATCGGCCCGTATATCCGGAATATCCTGTGCCATCCCAAATACGGGGAGCTTCCCATGCTGATTCTTGGCCTTCCGGGAGCGGGAAAAACGCTTCTCTGCCATATGCTCGCGGCCCGGATTCTGTCGGCAGAGTATTATGTGATCATCATCCGGCTTCGGGACGCCATAGCGGAAGATACCATCATGAAGCAGATCGACGCTCAGATTGATGGAGATCTGGGGGAAAAATGTACCTGGGACGATCTGAGACGGGCCCCTCTGGACAAGCCTCTGCTGCTGATTTTTGACGGCTATGACGAACTGCTGCAGGCCAGCGGGAAGACCTATTCCAACTATATAAATAAGATTGCGGAATTTCAGGCGGAGCAGAGATCGATCTATCATGTCTGCGTCCGCTGCATTATAACAAGTCGGCTGACATTGATTGACAAAGCCTCCATCCCCGGTAGCTGCCAGGTTCTCCGGCTCTGCGATTTTGACAGTGCCCGTGTCAGAGCCTGGTGTGAAATCTGGAACGGGGCCAATGAGCGGTATTTCCGGGCCCACGGTCTGAAAGGCCTTGAGATTGCCCCCACCGGCAAAATCAGCGAGTTGGCGGGGCAGCCGCTGCTGCTGCTTATGCTGGCGCTGTATGATATAAACGGAAACAGACTGCAGGAGCAGAAAGAGATAAGCCGGGTGGAGCTGTACTACAGGCTGGTCCGGGATTTTGTCAAAAGAGAAAGGAGAAAGGACGCCGTTTTTAACCGGCTGACGCCGAAAAAACAGGAAAGCGAGATCCGGGCCGGATTCCGGAATCTGGGGATTGTGGCGCTGGGAATGTTCAACCGGAAAAAACTCTATATACGGACTTCGGAGTTAAACAGGGATATTGCCTTTCTGTCGGCTGGCGGCTCTCTGGAGGAGGATACCGATGAGAATGCCCTGGAGGAGGCGGACAAGCGTGTCGCCGGGTTCTTCTTTGTCTACAGCTCGTGTTCGACTGTACAGAAGAACGGAATTACGTCCCGGATCGCCGCGTATGAGTTCCTTCATAATACATTCGGAGAGTTTTTGACGGCCTATTTCATACTGGATGTGACCTTTCGCCTCATAAAACGACAGATCGTGGATTTGGAGCAGGAAGAGGCATTCAGCTGGCCGGGGGAAATGAAGAAGGAGTGGCATACCGCGCTGGCGTACGCGCCGCTGTTCACAAGGCCTGTGGTTCTGAATATGATTCATGAGCTGTCGGAAATTTTCGCCGGGGAGAGCAATCTGGAGGCGACGGATGTCCGGAAGGCGCTGGACAGTCTGTTTTGCGGGGAGATCCGGCGCATTATTTCAGGGGAATTTTTTAACGAGCTGAGCAACACTCTGAATATGCAGGGAAATCCGTTCAGACATCCGGAGCTGATGGTGCATGTGGGGGTGTACAGCATCAATCTGGTACTCCTGAGGCTGACGGTCTATTCCGAGGATTTTACCTTCACCGGTACGCCGGACCCGGAGCAGGACTGGAAGAAATTGACGCATATCTGGCGTTACGCGTTTTCGGAGGAGGAGCTGGTCAATTTATCCTGTCTGATGAAGCTGTATCACAGCGACAAGGAGATTAAGCTCAGGTATAACTTTGACGAGGAGGCCACAGGCAGGGCGGGATCTTTCTCAAAGCTGGGCAGGCTGCGCCAGGTGTCGGCGGTTTTGGGGGACGACGCGGCCCGCGCGGTTTTCAGTGTCTTTGATACCTCTGTGGATTTCCGGATTCTGGAGATTCTGGAGAGAGAGGACTTGGGACTGACGACACAGTACTTTTTGAACATGGTGGTGAATATGGTATCAGCGGGCATATGGGGCAAAGAACTGACGGATCTGCTGAACAGGTTATTGCAAAGTTGTATAAAGGAAAAGAACATTATGGGGCTCTGTGCCTACTGTGTGACCGTGGGCTCTCTGAACGGGATGGAGCTGCTGGGAACGGAGGATATCAGACGACTGCTGAACGGGGAAATATTTCAGGTAATGTCTATGATCATTGCCCACCGTGGTCTCGATCAGGGATGGCCGATCAAGGTTCTGATTGTCAGGGAAACCCTGAAAATTATAAGCGATTTGCCGAATGGGAAAAGGAATGTGTTGATAGATAGTTTTATAGAGTATTTCGCGTATGAGATCAGAAACATGCCCGTGGATGTAAATCGATTTCTTGCCCAAAAATGCATTGCCGATTTGTTTCTGATCTTTACGAAAACCATGCAGAATACAATAGAGAAATGCAGATTGAAAAATCTTGGCAAACGCTATTTTATGGGGTTGAGGCGAATGGAACAAATGGGCGGTCTTCTCACCTGGAGGGAGATGAACGCCGTTATGTGGTTGTGCCGGGCGCTGAGGAAAATCGGAGACGTAAGAACCGGCAATGAAATATTTGACTATTGTATCTGCCGTTTTTATATGCAGAACCAGGAGTTGTTCATGAAGCCTTGTAACCCCTCCTGTCTGAGTTCCCTGATTGAATGCTGCTATTATCTGAAAGACGATATTGCCAAGGGGCATAGCGAAATGTGGTGTCAGCCCTTTTTCAGACGGTACGCGGGGATAGAGGACATAGCGAACAGGCTGCTACCCGGCTACGAAAGAGCCTTTGGCTGTCTGATCACTCTGATCTGTTACAATATTGTGGTTCCCAAACAGATCTGGGGCGATAGTTCCGGGGAACTGCAAAGGACGGTCAAACGATTTGGCGACCAGTTGTCCTTCAACACTCTGAAAAGAATAAAGGAGTACGGAGAGGCAATACATAATAAGAGTATTTGCGCGGAGGCGGACAGAGCGCTTTCGCGTAACAGGCAGACAGAGCAGTGGTAAGCTGTTGCTGAAAAGGGGTCTGGTACCTGAACCATGGGAGGAAATCCGGATAGGCTTCTCTGTTGGCTTATGGGGATTTCCGCCTGCGGATCGCAAACAAGAGCCGCTTGACAGCGGTTCTATGCATCTTATTTGATGATCAACCAAAAACAGTCTTTCCATCCATAAGGACATATGCTACAATGAAAGCAGGGGGCGCTATATTCGCCGGACCATAGCTGGCAGGATGCTGTACTGGATGAATTGATTTCCGGAGGGATGGGAGGAGCCGCCCCAGACAGGAAAGCGGAGAGGGACGGGAACCATGGTGGGGACAGAGGCGGACGGATATGATTTGGCGCGGAGGCTCCGGGAGAATATAAACGCCGTGTTTGTGGGCAAGGAGGAGGTAGTGGAAAATCTGCTGGTCTGCCTGCTGGCGGGCGGGCATGTGCTGCTGGAGGATGTGCCGGGGGTGGGAAAGACCACTCTGGCGGGGGCGCTGGCCAGAAGCATACAGTGCAGCTTCGGCAGAATCCAGTTTACTCCCGATACGCTGCCCGGGGATGTGACAGGGGTATCGGTCTATAACAATAAGACTTCCGAATTTGTCTACAGACCCGGGGCTGTGATGAATCAGATTCTGTTGGCGGATGAGATCAACCGGACGGCTCCCAAAACCCAGGCAAGTCTGCTGGAAGCCATGGCGGAGGGACAGGTGACGGTGGACGGGACGGTCTATGGGCTGCCCAGTCCCTTTATGGTAGTGGCCACCCAGAATCCGGTGGAATTTCTGGGCACCTATCCTCTGCCGGAGGCGCAGATGGACCGGTTTATGATGCGGCTGACCATAGGTTATCCCGACAGGGAGCAGGAGATCCGCATGGCCGGACTTTTTCTGGCCGGGCAGACCCCGGACAGGGCGGAGGCGGTATGCGGCGCGGAGGATGTGCTGGGGCTCAGGGAGCAGGTCCGGGCGGTCAAGGTGTGCCAGTCCATGTTGGGCTATATGGAGGATCTGATCGCCCTGACCCGGGAAGAGTCCCGTTTTGTGCTGGGGGCCAGCCCCAGGGCGTTGCTGGCGCTGGTGCGGGCCTCCCAGGCCAGGGCCTTTCTGACGGGACGGGACTATGTGAAGCCGGATGATGTGAAAGGGGTTGCCATGCAGGTGCTGCTGCACAGGCTGGCGCTGTCCTCCGAGGCGAGAATCCGGAAAGCGGACGCGGCGGCGGTCTTAAAGAGCCTGATTCTGAAAGTCAGGATTCCCATACAGTGACGGGGCTCTGGGCGGCAGGTCAGGAAAGAGTGGGATTTTAAATGAAAAAACGCAGATGGATATTTTTGATCCTGTGGCTTTTGTCTCTGGCCGCCATCACCTGTTACGGCGGCGCGGTCAGTTACGGCCTTTTCTGGGGAATGACTCTGCTGCCCGCGGTGTCCCTGGGCTACATCGTATGGGTTTATTTTCGTTTTAAGATTTATCAGGAGATCGGAAGCCGCAGTATGGTGTGCGGTCGCCCGGAATCCTATTTTTTTGTTCTGAAAAACGAAGATTTTTTTGCCTATGCGGGGGTCAGTGTGCGCCTGTATTCGGATTTTTCCTATGTGGAGGAGCTTCCGGGGGATGTGGAGTATGAACTGCTTCCGGGAGGCCGGTATACCTTTGAGACCAGACTGGTGTGCCGGTACCGGGGCGAATACGAGGTGGGGGTGAAAGAAGTGGTGGTGACGGATTTTCTGCGGCTGTTTCGGATCAGTTACGCCAATCCCGGCACCATCAAGGCGCTGGTCAGCCCCAGGATCGTGTCGCTGCCGGAGCTGAAAAGCCTGGAAGATGTCCGGACGATTCTGAGGCGGGAAGCCTTCGCGGGGACGGAGCCGGACGCGGTGGTCCGGGATTACGTGGAGGGAGATCCCTTAAAGCAGATTCACTGGAAGGCCGCGGCCAGGGAGGGCAAACTGAAAGTCAGAACCAGGACGGGGGAGGAGAAAGAGGGGATCGGGATTTTCTGTGATATGAGGCGTTACAGCCGGGACAGAAAAGAGTATCTGCCGCTGGAGAACAAGATGCTGGAGGTATTGCTGGCGCTGGCACTTTTTTTTGCCGGGAGGGAGATGTCTTTTTCCGTATGCTACGGCCAGGGCGGGCCTGTGGAGCACAGAGTCCGGGGCATGCGGAGCTTTGAGGAACTGTACCGGGAAGTGGGGGGCGTGACGTTCCGGGAAGAGGAGGACGGCCTACGGACATTGGAGCGGGCGCTGGCCGGGGGGAGCCTCGGGCACAGCAAAGTGGTTTTGCTGATTCTCCATGAGATGAATGAGGCGCTCCTGGGGCTGGCCGGGCGTCTGAGCGCCGCAGGGGCGCTGGCAGTATTCTATGTGGTCACGGACCAAAGCCAGGAGTCCTGTATCCGGCAGAGCGGAGGACGCTGTAAGATTGTGCGGGTTCCCCTGGATGCGGAGCTGGAGGACATATTGTGATGGCGAAGGAGGCTGTTTGGGAAAAGGGAATTTACAGGCTGGCAAATGCCGGGCTTCTGGCAGGGGTGACGCTATTCGGAGGCGCGCATGTTCTGGGCATCGGTGATCTGACAGCCTGGCTGGTGGCGGAGGCCGCGGTGATTCTGGGATTGCTGGCCGGAATCAACTTTTTTCCTCTCCGGGGGAAGTTCATCTGTCTGTCCGCGGCGGCTCTTGGCGTGGGGGCGGCGGTTTCGGCGGCGGGGGCACAGGAAAGCCTGCTGTTTTTACGGTCTTATTTTCCCTGGCTTATGGGGAGCGGGGAGGGGTACGGGCAATGGGCCATGGGATACGCGTTTTTACAGACGGCAATCCTGGTCATTCTTTGTTACCTCCTGCAGATTCTGACGGAAAAGGCGGCCCGGGTAAAGTTTTTTCTGGTGTTGTTTTTGGGGGCGGGAACGCTGTTTTGTCTGTTGAAGCACAGGGAAGTGCCTCCCTGGGGGATGGCCTTCGGAATCTGCTATGTGGTGACTGTCTGCGCGGAGTGGACCGAGGGGCGCTGGAAGAAGCGGCGCAGTGGAAGCCGGAGGGTTTATATGCTCCGGATTATGCCTTTTTTGGCGGCGTATCTTCTGCTGCTGGGGTGTATGCCCGCGCCGGAGACGCCCTATGAGTGGAAGTGGGTGAAGAATCTGTACTGTCAGGCCCGGGAGGCTTTTCTGGAATATGCCCAGAGGATCAAATGGGAGGGCAGAGAGGGATTTGGCATGGCTTTCAGCGGATTCTCCCCGGAGGCGGAGCTGGGAGGAGATTTGCAGGAGAACGCCCGGGAGGTTATGACGGTTCAATTTCCCGGCCCCGGGTCCGTGAATCTGTATCTGACGGGAATGGTATATGACACCTTTGATCAGATGCAGTGGCGGCGGACATATGACGGAGACCCGGAGGGGGTGTTTCTGGATACGGCGGAGACATTGTGCGCAGTGAGAGCCTACGGCGGGGAGTATCAGAAAGATTATCTCCATTCTGTGAAGCTCAGAATCCGTTATCAGGATTTCAGCACCGGATATGTGTTCGCACCGTTGAAAACCCGGAAAATCAGCTGTGAGGACAGGGATTTTTCCTATACCTGCGAGGGAGGCAGCCTGAGCCTGGAGGGGCACAGGGGATATGGGACCGCGTATGAATTGGAGTTTTATCAGTTAAATGGCGGACAGGAGCAATTTGACCGTTTCCTGGAGGCCTGTATGGAAGAAGCGCCCTGTGACGATGGGTTCCTGGGGGAGCAAACCCGGAGGTATGACGCTGCAAGGGCGGCGTCCCACAGACGGGAGATGGTTCAGAATTATCTGGGGGAAGTGCGTCTTTCGGAGGACGCGGCGGATTATCTGGCCCGGATCACCCGGGGGGCGGAGACGGAGGTGGAAAAGCTCCGGGCCATCGAGAGAGAATTGTCTTCCTATGTCTATACCCGCACGCCGGGGGAGATTCCTGACCGGGTCAGGGACGAAGAGGATTTCCTGGATTATTTTCTGCTGGAAACCAGGCAGGGATACTGTACTTATTTTGCCACTGCCTTTGTGCTGCTGGCCAGGGCGGAGGGGATTCCTGCCCGCTATGTGCAGGGTTTCTGTGTTCCTTCCGGGGGGCTGGAGGAGGTTTCCGTTTATTCCGGTATGGCCCACGCCTGGCCGGAGGTCTATATCCCGGGGGCGGGGTGGATTCCCTTTGAACCCACCCCGGGATACGGAGAGACGCGTTATACTCCCTGGGAGCTGAGCCGGCCTGCCCCGGAGGGGGATATGCAGGGGGATGGGGAAGGCCACGGAGAGGCGCTGACAGAAGAGGCACTGCTCCGGGAAGCAGGCGAGGAGATCCGGACGGAGGAGGCAGAGGAAGAGGAGCGGACGGGGCATTTATGGCGGGTGTTTGGCTACATGGTCCCGGCGGCGCTGGCGGGGTATGCACTGCTTCTTCTGCTGGACAATATAGGGAGCGGATATCGTTACCGCCGCATGTGCCCCAGGGAGAGGCTGTGGCTGGAGGTTTCCCGGAATCTGAAGATTCTTTCGCTGCTTGGCATCAAGCGCCGGGAATGGGAGACTTTGCAGGAGCTGGGGGAGAGATGCGGATTTCCGCCCGGGGAGGAACGCAGTGCAGAGTGCGGTGCGGAGCCCGGAGCGGACGTGGCGCCCGGAGCGGACGTGGCGCCCGGAGCGGACGCGGCGCAGAAAATCCGCTTTCTTGACAATTACGAGAGCGTGGTGTACGGGGGCCGAAGCGTCAGCGAGGAGATGATCCGGGACGCGGCGGACGAGAGGAAGGTCTTTCTGGAGGCGCTGAAACGGGAAAGGCGATGGGCCTATGTCCGCTGGCAGGTGCGGATGTTTATGATGCGGTATCGGTGAAACGGACCGGCGCGAGGGCGGTCTGAGAGTCGTGGTATGGGAAGGGGAACCATATGGTAAGAACAATGCTTACGGTTATACTGGCCTTTTTTCTTACGATATCTTCGGTGCCTGCCGGGAATGCGGCGGAAAAAGAGAGGACGGTCCGGGAAGTGTCGGAGGCGCAGCAAGCGCAGGTCCGGGAACAGGCGGAGGAACTCACGGTGCATTTTCTTGACGTGGGGCAGGGGGACTGTACCCTGATCACCTGCAAAGGCGCAGCCATGCTGATCGACGCCGGGGATGACGGCCAGGGGACCAGAGTGCAGAAATATCTTATGGAGCAGGGCGTCCGTTCGCTGGACTATGTGGTCTGCACACATTTTGACGCCGACCATATCGGAGGGATGGATGTTATCCTGTATAAGTTTGACTGCGACAGGATCTTTATGACGGACGGGGAGTCGGATACCGACGCGTACAGGGATCTGGCCGCTGTCATGGAGGACAGGGCATATGAGAGGACGCTTCCCGCGGCGGGGGAGCAATACGAGCTGGGGGACGCGGTATTTACCATTGTGGGCCCTGCGCGTTCCCATGACGATGACAACAATAATTCCGTTGCGCTGCTTCTGACCCACGGGGAAAACACATTTCTCTTTACGGGGGATGCCGGTGAAGAGGAGGAGCGGGATATAGTAAAGGGCGATCTTTCCGTTCTGGCGGATGTCTATAAAGTGGGGCATCACGGGAGCCGGACATCCACGTCCGGGGATCTGCTGGAAAAGATTTCTCCCGCGTATGCGGTCATAAGCTGCGGTGGGGATAACGCATATGGTCATCCTCACCAGGAAACCCTGGATAAACTGCGGGAAATGGACGTTCAGGTGTTCAGGACGGATGAGCAGGGAACCATCCTGGCTGTCAGCGACGGAGAAAAGATTACCTGGAATTGCAGCCCTTCCGACACGTGGAAGACCGGGGAACCCGGAGAAAGCGGGAGGCCGGGGCAGACCGCGGACGAAGAAGGGGAGGCCGCGAGTCCGGAAAATGGGGCAATCACGTATGTCTGCAACAGAAATACGGGAAAATTCCACAATCCGGACTGCGCCAGCGTAAGCAAAATCACTGAAAAAAACAAACTGGAGCTGACGGTGACAAGGGAGGAAGTGACGGACATGGGATATGTCCCGTGCAGGAACTGCAATCCGTGATAGAGAACCGTATAAAAAGAATCTTTCAAAAAGAAAAAACATGTGCTATAATGTAACTTATCGGAAGTTGTGTTTCACTTCCGATAAAAGGCGCGTTCCTTGCGCCGCGTTCGATTACAGGAAGATGCATTTGCTTCCTGTAATATAACTTATCGGAAGTTGTGTTTCACTTCTGATAAAAGGCGCGTCCCTTGCGCCGCGTTCGATTACAGGAAGATGTATTTGCTTCCTGTAATATAACTTATCGGAAGTTGTGTTTCACTTCCGATAAAAGGCGCGTTCCTTGCGCCGCATTGGATTACAGGAAGATGGATAAAGAAGGGACTATATGAATACTATTACGGCAGACCGGGAACATGTAAAACAGATGGGCAGATGCCATCCGATCGGGGATACGCTGTGGCTGGCCATGTCAGGCAGCGGAGTCGGGATGCGTTTTACCGGAAGACATCTGGAGATTTCCATAAGAGGCGGCTATGTGGCGGAACACGGAGAGCCGGACGGCAATTATGCCAGGGTGGCGGTGTATGTCAACGGCGCGCGGATACGGGATGAAATGATAGACAGTCCCCGAAAGCGGCTGACCATAATAGACCGGGAGAGTCCCGGAGAATTTGAAATAGAGCTGATCAAGCTGTCGGAGAGCGCAATGTCCGTGATCGGCATAGAGCCGATGAGCATCGGGGACGGGGATGTATTGCTTCCTCTGCCCCCCAAGGCACACCTGGTGGAATTTATAGGGGATTCCATCACCTGCGGTTACGGCGTGGACGATGAGGACAGCAGCCATGGCTTTTCCACAGCCACGGAGGACGTCACCCGGGCGTACGCTTTCCACACGGCCCACTTGCTGGATGTGGATTACACGCTGTTTTCGGCAAGCGGATTCGGTATTATCTCAGGTTACACGGATGATCCGGGACGGCGTCTGGCACAGCAGCTGATTCCGGACTATTACCACAGCGTGGGTTTCAGCCGGGACAGGTTTCCCGGCGGTATTGATCCCACGAAGACGCAGTGGGACTTCGGAAGGCAGCGGCCCGGGGCGGTGGTAATCAATCTGGGAACCAATGACGACAGCTTCTGTCAGGATACGCTGGAGAAACAGCAGGAATATATGGAGGCCTATGAGCGCTTTCTGTGTGATGTGAGGCAGTGCAATCCCCAGGCGGAGCTGTTCTGCGTACTGGGGATCATGGGACAGCGGTTATGTCCCTGGATGGAGCGGGCCTGCGGGAACTACAGGAAGCATACCGGAGATGGGCGGGTGCATACACTGCGTCTCCCGGAGCAGGACGGCAGCATAGGCTATGTGGCAAATTATCATCCGCTGGAGAGATTTCATCTGGCGGCGGCAGAGGCGCTTGCGCCTTATATAAAAAAGACCATGAACTGGTAAGTGCGGAGGGAGAAGACATGCTGGTTACATTAATTCCACTTTTTGACGAAAATCTGAGCATCGGGGCCTATTCCCTGTTTGTGCAGAAGGAGAACGCGTTTCTGAATCCCAGTCTCTTGGGAACCGGGCGCTTTGACGGGGCGGCCAGGGTGGAGGGGCTGGAGATTATTCAGAGTATGGGGATCGAGAGCCTTTCCTCCGACAGTGAGGTGTTTGTGACAGTGAGCAATCTGTCGGTTTTCTCGGATCTGTCTGAGCAGTGCGACGCGCCCCACGAACGTCTGGTGCTGCTCATGGACCCCACCGTGAAGCCGGAACCCATGTACATAAAGCGGTTGGCGGAGTTGAAGGAACAGGGGTATAAGCTGGCCATGCGTAAGCTCCAGGTGGCGGAGTTCGAGGCTTACCGGGAGATTCTCAGGCTGACAGACTATGTGTTTCTCAATCACAAGAAGATAGACATCAGCAAGGCAAAAATCTATTTCAACAAGTTGTATCCGCAGATCCGCCTGTGCGCGGTGGGCGTGGACAATCAGGAGGAGTTCGCCGCGCTCAAGGCCTCGGGGGGATATCAACTGTATGAGGGCGCGTTCTACCGCATTCCTCTCAACAAGGGCGAGCATGAGGTGACGCCCCTGAAGGTGAATTATATAGAATTGTTGAACACGGTAAACGGAGAGAATTTTGAGCTGACACAGGCGGCGGACATAATCGGGCGGGAT
The DNA here is from genome assembly GCA_910583845.1 of uncultured Acetatifactor sp. Lineage (GTDB taxonomy): Bacteria > Bacillota > Clostridia > Lachnospirales > Lachnospiraceae > Acetatifactor. Next base: position 180,393 of record CAJUAB010000001.1, on the reverse strand, counting down.
ACGGCCCTGACCATCTCCCTGCTTCGGATGGTAAACAGAATGGCCATCAATTCCGAGATCACCTCCATCCGTCACGCCACAGCCATGCTGGGACAGAAAGAGTTGAAAAAATGGATTACCACGGCGGTGGTAGGGGAGTTATGCGCGGATAAACCCAACGAGGTCACCCGCCTGTCCCTGCTGCGGGCCAGATTCGCGGAGAATCTGGCAGGGTCCTTCGGCATGGCCGCGCAGTCCTCCGAACTGTTCCTGATGGGTCTGTTTTCCGTCCTGGACGTGATTCTGGATAAACCCATGGAGGAAGCCCTGGGCATGGTGCATGTGAGCAAACAGATCCGGGATGTGCTGGTGGAGAGAAAGGGGCCGCTCTGCAAGGTCTATGATTTCATCTCCCGGTACGAGGTCGCGGACTGGCAGGAGGTATCCCGGCAGATGATTCTGGAGAACATTGAGCTGGATACACTGTATAACGCTTATATCCAGACAATGGTGTGGTATCGGAAACTGACTCTGGGCAGGTAAGAACAGCTATGGATTTGTTTGAATACATGAGAAGTGCCAATATGGAGAAGGAATCGCCGCTGGCGGCGAGGATGCGTCCCAGGACGCTGGATGAGGTATTGGGGCAGGAGCATATCATAGGAAAAGATAAGCTGCTGTACCGGGCAATTTCAGCGGACAAGATCAGCTCCGTGATTTTCTACGGACCGCAGGGAACCGGCAAAACCACTTTGGCCAGGGTGATCGCAGGCAGCACCAGCGCAGAGTTTACCCAGATCAATGCCACTGTGGCCGGTAAGAAGGACATGGAGGAAGTGGTGAACAAGGCCAGGGAACTACAGGGGATGTATGGCAGACGCACCATCCTGTTCATCGACGAGATTCACCGGTTCAACAAGGGGCAGCAGGATTATCTGCTGCCCTTTGTGGAGGACGGCACGGTGATTCTCATAGGCGCCACTACGGAGAATCCTTATTTTGAGGTCAATGGAGCCCTGATATCCAGGTCCTTGATTTTTGAGCTAAAGCCCATTCCCCCGGAAGCGGTGAAGGAATTGCTCCGCAAGGCGGTGTATGACCGGGACAGAGGGATGGGAGCTTATAATGCGGTGATAGAGGAGGAGGCCCTGGATTTTCTGGCGCAGCTTTCGGGAGGGGATGCCAGACATGCGCTGAACGCCGTGGAACTGGGGATTATGACCACGGCCCGTTCGAAGGACGGCCAGATTCATATCACCAGGGAGGTGGCCTCGGAGTGCATCCAGAAGCGCGTGATGCGCTATGACAAAAACGGAGACAACCACTATGATACTATCTCCGCCTTTATCAAGAGCATGCGGGGCTCGGACCCGGACGCGGCGGTATACTATCTGGCCCGGATGCTGTACGCGGGGGAGAGCGTTACCTTTATAGCCCGCAGGATCATGATCTGCGCGTCGGAAGATGTGGGAAATGCGGACCCTATGGCGCTGGTGGTGGCAACCAACGCCTCGCTGGCGGTGGAACGCGTCGGTATGCCGGAGGCGCAGATCATCCTGGCTCAGGCGGCTTCCTATGTGGCCTGCGCTCCCAAGAGCAATGCCGCCAGCAAGGGGATATTTGCCGCGAACCAGGAGGTGGAACAGTCGGGCAATCTGCCCATTCCCACCCATTTGCAGGACGCCCATTACAAGGGGGCGGCGAAGCTGGGGCACGGCACCGGCTACAAATATGCCCACGATTACCCCAACAATTATGTAGAGCAGCAGTATCTGCCCTATGAGCTGAGCGGCAGGGAGTTCTATCAGCCCGGAGGCAACGGATATGAACAAAAGATCAGGGAGCATATGCAGCGCATCAGAAGGGAAGCAAAGGAGCCGTCCGGTGTGAAAGAGTAGTATCTCAGATCCCGCGGAACGCTTTCCCCTGGAAGGCATTTTCCAGCCGCATTTTCCGATGCAGAGAATTTAAGACATCCCTTTTGTCACGGCTCCAGAGGGGGGCGATGAGCAGGCTTTTGGGGCCGTCTCCCGTTACCCGGTGTACCACAATATCGGGGGACAGATGGGTCAGGCAGTTCACAAGGATGTCCAGATATTCTTCTTTTTCCAATACCGGAAAAGCCCCTGCGCGGTAGAGCGCCGCCAGATCCGTTCCCTCCAGCACGTGGAGCAGCTGGAGCTTGATGCCAAAGGGGGTCCGGGTGTTCAGATAGTGGATGGTCTCCAGCATCTGATTTGCGGTCTCGCCGGGAAGTCCCAGGATCACATGGACGATGGCGGGAATCCCCAGCATGTGCAGATTTTTCATGGCAGTCTCAAAACAGGACAGCTCGTATCCTCTGCGGAGAAGACGGGCTGTCTCTTTATGAATGGTCTGTAATCCCAATTCTATCCAGATCAATTTGTCCGGGTAGAGGCTGCGAAGCTCCGCCAGCAGCCGCAGTACGGGATGTGGCAGGCAGTCCGGCCTTGTGGCGATGGCGATCCCGCATATATCCGGATGTTCCAGGGCCCGGACATACAGGGGGCGCAGAATCTCCGGGGCGGCATAGGTGTTGGTATATGCCTGAAAGTAGGCGATGTAGCGTCTGCCCACCTGTTTTTTCCCAAAGAGAGCCAGGCCGGCCTGTAGCTGCTCCTGGATATCCTGTCCCGGGACGGCGAAATCCCCGCTGCCTCCGGCGCTGCAAAACAGGCAGCCCCTGGTGTCCAGAGTCCCGTCCCTGTTGGGACAGGTCATGTGGGCATCCAGGGCAATCTTATAACATTTGCAGCCCAGGGTGTTCCGAAGATACGCGCTTACGGAATAGTAGGGCTTTCCCAGCCAGTGAGCCGGGGGCATGAACTCTGCCATGGGTCAGATATATGCCTTTACCGCGGCGGCCACCACTTCGGCCACTTTGGGATTGAAGGCTTCGGGCATGATATTCTCATCGGAGAGTTCCTCCTCCGGCACCAGGGAAGCGATGGCTTCTGCGGCGGCCAGTTTCATCTCTTCCGTGATCTGCCGGGCGTGTCCTTCCAGAGCACCTTTGAAGATGCCGGGGAAAGCCACCACGTTGTTCACCTGATTGGGAAAATCGCTGCGGCCGGTGCCCACCACCCGGGCACCGGCGGCTCTGGCCGCGTCCGGCATGATCTCCGGCACGGGGTTTGCCATGGCAAAGAGAATGGCGTCATGGTTCATGGAGGCTACCATTTCGGGGGTAACTACGCCAGGGGCAGATACGCCCACGAAGATATCGGCATCTTTCAGCGCGTCCGCCAGGGTACCGGTTCTGCCTTCCAAATTGGTCACTTCCGCCATTTTCTGCTGCATCCAGTTAAGCCCCTGTGTGGATCTGGAGACGATTCCCACCTTGTCGCACATGATGATATGGGGAAAACCGTAAGTCAGCAGCAGTTTCGTGATGGCCACGCCCGCGCTTCCTGCCCCGTTTACCACAATGCGGCAGTCCTCCTTCCTCTTGCCCACTACCTTCAGGGCGTTGATGATGCCGGCCAGCACCACGATGGCCGTGCCGTGCTGATCGTCGTGGAAAACCGGAATATCCAGGGTGGCTTTCAGACGCTCCTCAATCTCAAAACATCTGGGGGCGGAGATATCCTCCAGGTTGATTCCGCCAAAGCCGGGAGCCATCCAGGTGACGGCTTTGATGATTTCCTCCGTGTCCTGGGTATCCAGACAGATAGGCACGGCGTTGATCCCGCCGAACTCCTTGAAGAGAATCGCTTTGCCCTCCATGACGGGCATGGCGGCGTGAGGGCCGATATTGCCCAGGCCCAGGACGGCGCTGCCGTCGGACACCACGGCTACGGTGTTGGCTTTCATGGTGTATGTATAGGCCGCCGCTTTGTCTTTGGCGATGACCTTGCAGGGCTCGGCCACGCCGGGGGTGTAGGCCAGGGCCAGGTCTTCCCTGGACTTTACGGGGGTTTTGGATACGGTTTCCAGTTTGCCGTTCCATTGTTCGTGAAGCATCAGCGCTTTTTCGTTGGTTGTCATGATTTTGTCTCCTTATTTTGCATATATTGCCCATCCCCTGTTTCCGGAAAAAGGGCGGTTCTCCATAAGCGCCCGGATACGGCGGTCCGCGTGGGCGCATTTTGGGATATCCAGGCTCTATTTTATAGGGAATACGGCTTTTTTTCAAGAAATTTATTTATTTTGCAAAAAAATTGCTTCCTATTTCTATAAAAGTGTATTATAATCTATATCAGCAAGTTCATTCCGTTATGGGACACGTCTGGTATATATCCGCAAGATACCCCTTAAGGTGAATTGAATAAGAAAAGCAATACCATTTTTGAAGTGAGAGAAATAGGAGGAGCAATGAGAGAGAAGTATGAATCACTCGCGCTGGTACAATTGAAGGAATTGGCCAAGGTACGGGGCATCAGGGGTGTATCTGCCATGAAGAAAGCCGAAGTGGTGGAAGCGATGCTGGCACAGGACGAGAGGGATAAGTCCGGGGAAGACGCATCCGGAGCTGCGGAGAAGGCAGCCTCTGCGCCGATGCCAAGACCTGCGGAGAGAGCGGCTTACGCATCTGCGGCCAGGACGGCGGAAACTCCGGCCGCAAGGCCTGCGGAGAGAACGACGGAAACTCCGGCTTCAAGGCCTGCGGAGAGGACATCGGAAACTCCGTCCTCAAGGCCTGCGGGGAGGACGGCGGAAACTCCGGCTTCAAGGCCTGCGGGGAGGATGGCGGAGAATGTGGCATCAAGGTCCGCGGAGAGGACGGCGGAAACTGTGGCATCAAGATCAGCGGAGAGAATCTCTGAGACTCCAGTAGACAGGCCTGCGGAGAGGGCTGAGACTGCCAGGGCGGAGTCGCACAGACCCGAGGGAGGAAGGACGGAAGGCACCCGGCCGGAAGGGTCCCGCCCGGCGCAGGCGGAAGGGGAGCAGCCCGTCCGTCCGGCGCGCGTGAATGAGGCTTACGATTCCACCCAGTATCCGGTGGAACTGGACAGTGGCATTGAGGCGCAGGGAATTTTGGAGGTGATGCCCGACGGATACGGATTTATCCGAAGCGATAATTATCTGCCGGGCTCGGAGGATGTGTATGTGGCTCCCAGCCAGATTCGCCGTTTTGGCTTAAAGACGGGAGATATTCTGCGGGGCAATAAGCGGATCAAGACGCAGCAGGAGAAATTCAGCGCGCTGCTGTTTGTGAGAACCATCAACGGCTATACGCCGGAGGAGTCCGCCAGGAGGACGGCTTTCGAGGATATGACGCCGATTTTTCCGGACAAGCGGATCAAGCTGGAGACGCCGGGCTGCAGCGTGGCCATGCGGGTTATGGATCTGATCAGCCCCGTGGGTAAGGGCCAGCGCGGCATGATCGTATCCCCGCCCAAGGCCGGTAAGACAACCCTGCTGAAAGAGGTGGCCAAGTCCATATTGCGCACCAACCCCCATATGCATATGCTGATTCTGCTTATTGATGAGCGTCCTGAGGAAGTCACGGATATCAAGGAGGCCATCTGCGGCGACAATGTGGAGGTCATCTATTCCACCTTTGACGAGCTGCCCGACCACCACAAGAGAGTGGCGGAGATGGTGGTAGAGCGCGCCAAGAGATTGGTTGAACATAAGAAAGAGGTAGTGATTCTGCTGGATTCCATCACCCGTCTGACCAGGGCGTATAATCTGGTGGTTCCTCCCAGCGGACGGACGCTGTCCGGCGGTCTTGATCCCGCCGCTCTGCACATGCCCAAGAGGTTTTTCGGCGCGGCCCGCAATATGCGGGAGGGGGGCAGCCTGACAATTCTGGCCACCGCGCTGGTGGATACCGGCTCCAAAATGGACGATGTGATCTACGAGGAGTTCAAGGGTACGGGCAACATGGAAATTGTGCTGGACCGCAAGCTGTCGGAGAAGCGGATCTTCCCGGCCATTGATATCGCCAAGTCCAGCACCCGGAGAGAAGATCTGCTGCTTGACAGTGAGGAGCTGGAGGCGATCAGCATTATGCGTAAAGCGCTGAACGGTCTGAAGTCCGATGAGGCCACCGACCGTATTCTGGATATGTTTGCCCGCACCAGAAATAACAGGGAATTTGTCGCGAATGTAAAAAAGAACAGATTTATTTAAAAAACCTATTGCATTCTGAGGAAACTCATGGTATATTAATAACGCTGTTTGTGGTTGCATAAGCAGTGCGGATGAGAACAAAGAATAATATGGAATGATATAGAGAGGTGAGAAGCATGAAAGAAGGAATTCATCCCCAGTACTATCAAGCAACTGTGACCTGTAACTGTGGCAACACATTTGTTACCGGTTCCACCAAGCCTGAGCTGCACGTAGAAGTCTGCTCCAAATGCCATTCATTCTACACCGGCCAGCAGAAATCGGCAAGAGCCGACGGACGTATTGACAAGTTCAATAAGAAGTACGGCGTTACAAGCAAATAGGAAGTTTCGAAGGGTTGAGGTATCCACTATCTCAACCTTTCTTACTCTTTACAGGCAGTGAGGTTCATTTTTATGGCAAAGCGAAAAGGCTGCTATTCCGGGATCGGCGGACAGGCCGTTCTGGAAGGCGTTATGATGAAAAACGGGGATAAATACGCGGTGGCGGTGCGTAAGCCTGACGGCGGGATTGATTTTGACGTGGAGAATTACCCTGGGGTGCTGGCAGGCAGCGGACTGAAAAAAGTTCCCTTGATCAGGGGGGTATTCAACTTTGTGGACTCTATGATACTGGGCACCAGGTGCCTGAACTATTCCGCTGGGTTTTATGAGGAGGATGAGGAGGAGTCCGGGCTGGACAAGGCGCTGGATCATGTCTCCGGAGGCAACGCGGAGAAAGTGCTGACCACTTTTGTGACGATTCTCTCCGTGGCGGCCGCAGTGGGGATTTTTATTGTATTACCCTACTTCCTTTCAGGGCTGTTGAAGGGATATATCCGCAATGCGTCATTGATGGCTATTATTGAGGGAGCAATCCGGATTGTCATCTTTATTCTGTATATATTGGCAATCAGCCTGATGAAGGATATCCGCAGGCTGTTTATGTACCATGGAGCGGAGCATAAATGTATCAATTGTATTGAGCACGGCCGGCCGCTGACAGTGCGCAATGTAAAGCGCTGTTCCCGCCAGCACAGGCGCTGCGGCACCAGCTTTCTTTTCTTTGTGTTTATTGTCAGCATCGTCCTGTTTTTCTTTATCCGGGTGGACAACACGCTGGAAAAGGTGGTATTGCGGATTCTGCTGATCCCCGTGGTGGCCGGGATTTCCTATGAGATCATCCGGCTGGCCGGACGCAGCAACAATATACTGGTGAGAATACTGTCCGCGCCGGGGATGCTGGTGCAGAAGCTGACAACCAGAGAGCCGGATGAGCAGATGATCCAGGTGGCTATAGCGGCTGTGGAGGCGGTATTTGACTGGAAGACATTTCTGAACGAGAAGTTCGGCTATGTGGAAGAGCAGGAGGAAAACCGGCAGGATGAGGACCTTCAGGAGTCCGCGCAGGCCGGTCAGCGGGATAACGGTTAGAACGGAGGCCCGGCCGGGAGCGATTGTCAATCAGATCAATCGCTCCCATGACGCGGGAAGAGAGCAGGATGGATAGATATAAGGACTGTTATGAGTATGGATGGGGCAGACTGCTGGAGGCGGATATAGAGGAGGCGGCTTTGGATGCCCGGCTGCTGCTTGAGCATGTCTGCGGAACGGACCGCAATACGCTGCTGGTTCATGGGGACCGGGAGGTGAGCGAACAGGAGCGTCTGGCCTACGAAGACGCCATTGCCCGGCGCAGTCGGCGCGTTCCCCTGCAACAGATTACGGGCTGTCAGGCATTTATGGGGCTGGAGTTCCAGGTGAACGAGCATGTGCTGGTGCCCCGGCAGGACACGGAGATCCTGGTGGAGGAGGTACTGCGGGAACTGCAGGACGGCATGAGGGTGCTGGATCTGTGTACAGGCAGCGGCTGCATCCTGATCAGTCTGTTACATTACAGCAACTACTGTCAGGGAGTGGGGACGGATATTTCCCGGGAGGCACTGGAGGTGGCCCGGCGCAATGGCGCTTCGCTGCTGGGGGCCGGGAAGGAATATGTTTTCCTGGAAAGTGACCTCTTTGAACGGGTGGAAGGGAAATATGACATCATAGTGTCCAATCCGCCTTATATCCGGCAGGCGGAGATCAGGACGCTGATGCCGGAGGTGAGGGATCATGAACCCAGGCGGGCCCTGGACGGCGGCGAAGACGGACTGGATTTTTACCGGCGTATCGCGGAGGAGGGTCCCGGGTATCTGAACGGCGGCGGGAGATTATACCTGGAGATCGGTTGTGATCAGGGGGACGCGGTGCAGGAGTTGCTCCTTCAGCGAGGCTTCCGGGAAGTCAATGTGGTGCAGGACTACGGGGGGCTGGACCGGGTTGTGTGCGGGTATTGGCCTATTAGAGTCTGAGCGGGAGATCAATGGATCTTCAAATAGAGAGGGAAAAGGATATGTTTGATAAATTGGAGGATCTGTTGATCCGGTTCGAGGAGATCATGGGGGAACTGCACGAGCCCACCGTGACCAACAATCAGGAGAGATTCCGCAAGCTGATGAAGGAACAGAGCGACCTGACTCCCATTGTGGAAGCCTATACGGAATATAAGAAGTGCAGGCAGGATATCGAGGATTCCCTGGCCATGCTGGAGGAAGAGTCCGACGAAGAAATGCGGGAGATGATCAAGGAGACCTTAAGCGACAGCAGGAAGCGGGTGGAGGAACTGGAACAGGAACTTAAGATTCTGCTGCTTCCCAAGGACCCCAACGATGAGAAAAATGTTATTGTCGAGATCCGGGCCGGCGCGGGCGGGGATGAGGCAGCTCTGTTTGCCGCGGAGCTTTACCGCATGTATGTACACTATGCGGAGGGACGCCGCTGGAAGGTGGAGCTGATGAATGTGGATGAAATCGGCATCGGCGGTATGAAAGAGGTGCAGTTTACCGTGATCGGACAGGGGGCATACTCTGTCATGAAGTATGAGAGCGGCGTACACCGGGTGCAGAGGGTGCCGGAGACCGAGAGCGGGGGACGCATCCATACTTCCACAGCCAGTGTGGCGGTGATGCCTGAGGTGGATGAGGATATTGATATTGTTATTGATGAAAAGGATATCCGGATAGATGTCATGAGAGCCTCCGGCAACGGCGGCCAGTGCGTGAATACCACGGACTCGGCGGTGCGTCTGACCCATTATCCTACGGGCATCGTGGTGTACAGTCAGACGGAGAAAAGCCAGATTCAGAACAAGGCCAAAGCCTTTGCCCTGCTGAAATCCAAACTCTATGATATCGAGCAGCAGCAGCGCCATGATGAGGAGGCACAGCTGCGCCGCAGCCAGATCGGCACAGGGGACCGCTCCGAGAAGATCCGTACCTACAATTTTCCCCAGGGGCGGGTGACGGACCATCGGATCGGTCTGACAATCTATAAACTGGATAAGGTGATGAACGGGGATATACAGGAAATTCTTGACGCCTGCATTGCGGCGGACCAGGCGGCCAAACTGGTGAAGATGGGAGAAAACTAAGTCAGCTCTGGCCCGCTCGGGTGCCCGGCATTCTTTTGTCATAAGCAGTTTTTCTTATAGCAGCGAAAAAAACGGATTCTTTAGCTGGTTTCGAGTCATCTGATTGTGAAAATCAGGACTATGAAAATCAGCTTTTTTGTGTGAGCAAATTGGGACTTGCCAAAATAGGGATAATGTGTTAGAATAATAGAACAAACGTTCTGGACAAAAAAGGGGATGCGGCGATGTCTGAGCAGACAATTCAAAATGCGTTATATGCGGAATCTGTGAGTATTTTAGATAAGTATGAGTGTTTGAGTTTGGGCAACACTACTATAAATGACCTTATTAGAAACAAAGTAATATGGAATACGAAAATCAGTAAGAAAAATTCCGCAAAAAAGCCGGATGTTTTAATCCTTAATAAAATGAGGCAGATAATCATATATCAGGAACAAAAGATGCCGCAGAGATTGAACTCGGAAAAAGGCATTTTACAGGCTGTTGAACAGGAAATAGATGTTGCGAGAGAACTGAGAGCCAAAATCTATGTTGTATCTGACGGAGAAAGATTTATTTGGATCAATCCCTTGACGAAAGAGAGAATACGGAATGTTGACGGCCATCCCGTTGAGATGCCGGTCAAACCAAAAGAAAATGCTAAAAAACTGGTCTCGTTGATCAATGAGATCCTGTTATCTATTGATCAAAGCAATAATCAGATCCTTCAAAAGGAATACCTGGACCCGAAGGAGCTTGCGGAAAAAACAAACAAAATTCTGAAGCATTTGACCTTTGCTTCCGCAAAGAAGTGTCTGTATACTTTTGTAGAAGTTTTTTTGTTCAAATACTTATCTGATATAAATATATTGACAAAAGAGAATTCCTTTCAGTACATTTACAGCTTATACCTGGACCATGAAACGGACGATGCAACGGTATTGGGGAAATATATAGACGGACCTCGTGAAACGATGAAAATGTTGTGTCCGGAAGGCGAGGACGGAACCGGCATAATAAATGGGCAGGTATTTCATGTGGAAAGAGATTCCCTGAATAATTATGTCAGCGTTGATAATACAGATACGGTTTTCAGACAAGTGATAGTCGAGTTCAAAAAATATGAATTGGAGAATGGAAAATTTATAAACATCAGCCGGGACTTTAAATCGAAGCTGTTTGAGACTTTTATGAAGAACAGTGACGAACGAACCAATATGGGTCAGTTTTTTACACCATTAAAAGTAGTTCAGGAAATGGTAAACATGGTTGACATAAAAGAAGGAATGAGAATATGTGACCCGGCCTGCGGTGTGGGAAAATTTCTATTAGAAGCAGTAGAAGATAATTTCGATGATTTCTTTTATGTGGACGAAAATGGAAAATTAGTACAGAAAGTACAAATTTTCGGATACGACAAAATGATGGCTGAAAATGACGATATTACGATTATTTTAGCAAAAGCCAATATGCTTATCTATTTTTCAAAATTGTTTACCGAGAATAATAATGCGGCTCAAGTTCAGCAGCTGTCAAAGCAATTGTTAAACGGAACTTTTCAGTTGAGTAAAACCCTGCTGGGAACGCTGGAAGGTGTAGAACAAAATACATATGATGTCATCTTTGCAAATCCGCCCTATTACCAGGAAAAACTGCTGACAGATGAGGCAAAACGCACCGGACAATATACATGGAACGGAGTTGGAATTGAAGCGCTTTTTCTGGAATGGATTGTAAGGTCCCTGGCTTATGGAGGGATTGCAAATATAGTTTTGCCGGACGGTCTGTTTTCCAATATAAACAATAAAAATTTAAAACGGGAATTGAAAAGAATGTGCTGTATTGAGAGCATAATATCCCTGCCGAGAAACACATTTTTTAATACATCCAAAAAGACCTATATCTTGACGGTCAAGAAGAAGAGTCTGCGGGAAATAGAACAGAATGTGGAACAGAATTATCCGGTATTTTGTTATATATGCAGTTCAATAGGGGAAACGCTCGATAAAGACCGATTTGACGAACCAGATCAGAATGATCTGCATGAGTCAGTTTGTAAATACAATTATTTTAAGAATCTTCCCAATAAGTTCGAGATGCAGGAGCCTTTTAAAACATATTTTTCTCAGGATATTCGATTTAAGGCGATTTCTGTCAAATGTTTTGAAAACCATAAAAGCTGGATTATAGAAAACTGGTGGTCAGATGATGAAAAGGTCGCAATGGGTGTAAAAGACCCGGTGGATCTATTGGATGCGGAGGATCTGGAGAATGCCATCGAGGACGCGATAAAGGTGATGTCTGATTGCAAGCAGAAGGTAAAGGCCGTTTGCGGCCGGGAACCTGGGAACAGAACAAAGCGAAATGATTATGAGGAGGTTCCTCTGACAAAAATTATTGATTTCTCTATAACGACAAACAGCGGTCTGACAAAAAAGTTTGTCAACAGTCATCCCGGGAATATACCGGTGTATGGCGCCTCGAAGTATAAGGATGAGGTTTCCTACGGGTATATGGAAGACAATCTGGAGGGCATCAGGTATTTTGAGAATTGTCTGACGTATAATAAAGACGGTGCAAGCGGCTATGTATTTTACAGGCAGGGAAGATTTACTCTTTCAGAGAAGGTTTTGCCCTTGGTCTTATATGATGAATATAGAGACAAAATAAGCTATGATTTTTTGGCGAAATGCATTCAGGCTGTCTCTCTTAAGGAGGAATATTCTTTTTCCAACAAAGCGACCAAATATAAATTGAAGGATATCTGTGTATATATTCCAGTCGATGAAAACGGGGAATATGATATCGACGAGCAGATTTCGATTTCCCGGAAATATGATGAAATCAACAGAGTTAAGGATGACATAGCAGATGAGCTGCGCAAATTACTGAACAAAGAAATTGTTTTTCAGAAATAGCGGGCAGTATTCGGTATTGACTCTGCGGGTTGATACCGGATACTTTTTATATCGCTGCATATTCTGTCAGAGCGACAGAAGACTCGCGAATTTCGCAATTTTTATCAATTGTAAGGGCACAAAATCCTATATACTATACCTGCAAACTTAAGTCTGCGATCTGTGGGGAACAAAATGGAATACCGGGAGCATATAGAAAAGGTGATAGATTATATTGAGGAAAATCTGCACTGCGAGATAAATCTTGCGGACTGCGCCAGGATGAGCGGGTATTCACCCTATCATTTTCTGCGCATATTCCGGGACGCAGTGGGTCTGACTCCGGCGGACTATATCCGGAAAAGAAGGATTTCAGAGATTTCCCGGGAAATGATGCAGGGAAATCGGAGTATATCGTCTATTGCGTTTTGGTATGGGTTCAACTCCAAGGAGAACTTTGTGAGGGCTTTTAAGATGGAACATCATATTCTGCCCACGGAATACAGGGCCGCGCAGAACAGTCTGAAACTGTATGAAAGGTTTCGTTTTGAGGCAGATGTTTTTTCCCTGACTCCCCGGATCAGAGAGATTGAGCCTTTTACGCTCACAGTGTACAAATGTGATGAGGATTATGTTCCTAATTTCTGGAATAAGTACAATGCAAGAGGGTTGTCTCAGAAGTTATCCGGCGGCAGAGAGGTGTGGGACTACGGCGTGAGCAGCTGGAATTGTGAGAAAAACAGGCTGGACTACTATGTCGGCATTGCGTCCGAGGATGCTGCGGGCGACATTCAGGGAACGATGAGGCTGAACATTGCAGGCGGTCTGTATGCGATCTTCTGCACTCCGGCGGCAACTCAGAATATGTTCGTGACCCAGATTCACAAAACATGGGATTACATCAGTGGCGTATGGCTGCCGGACAGTGCGTATAAGCGCAAAAACGCGTATGAATTTGAGCGTTACCGTGAGAAGAGCAGACTGTTTTCGGAGGAGATTTACATTCCCCTGGAAAAGAAATGAGTCCGGCGATTCTGCGTCGGTCGGTAAAGCCGCGAGGGCGCGAAGTAGGATACAGGGCCATCCCGCGGCGATTGAAGGAAGGAGGAAGAGGATAGGATGAAAAAACTGAACATAACATGGGACGGAGTCTTTGACTCCACAGGCTATCTGTTTTCTTTTGCGAAGGCACTGTGCTGTGCCGTGAAAAACAGTCCTTTTTCGGAGAGGGCGGAGGAGATTGTGGCATCCAGCGGGTTTGCGTTCCGCATGTGGGTGTCTCGGGATCTGTGCCCCAGCGCCACCAGTATCTGGCAGTTTGATTTGCAGAAGAGCTGTGTGGAGAGCGGCGGCATACGATGCAGTTATATCGAGAGGATGTGGGGGCAGGAGGATGTGGAGGAAAAGCGGCGTCTGGAGGCAATGGAGCTGATCCGGAAAAGCATAGACAATGGGATTCCCGCTGTGAGCTGGGATATAGGTGTCTGTGAGTGGGGACTGATCATCGGCTATGACGATGAATCCCAGCGTCTGGCGGTGCTGCCCGTCACCGGCCAGGAGGAGATGATGGACTATGCCCTGCTGGGTAAGAGGGAACTTCCGATCCTGAATGTGCTGACCGTTGAGGGGAGGGCAGAGAAGAACCGGGAGGATATCCTGAGGGATGCGCTGAAAACGGCTAAAAATCATCTCCTGGGAAATGAATGGTGCGATAACGCCAGCGGTCTGGATGCCTATCCGGCCCTGATCCGGCATCTGGAGGGCGAGGATGCCGGTTCCTGGAACATGGAATATTTTCTGGGAACTTATGCGCCGCTGAAATGGTATGCCTGGAAGTTCCTGGAAAACCATGGCGCACAGGAGCTGGCGGCGCTGTATAAATCGGTTTATGAGAACTGGCAGAAAGCCTTTGAGGGGAAGAAGTCCCTGGATCTTTCGTTTCATGAGAACAGGCAGACCATCGCGGAACTCTTGAGACAGGCGGAGGCCTGGGAGAGAGAGGCTGTGGAGCGGATGTAAGCATAGAAGAAGGGGCTGCGCCGGGGCAGCCCCTTCTTGCGGATATTGTCCGTACCTGTTACTTGCGGAGAGCGTTTCACAAGGGAATCTGTCTTCTCAGATCAGGCTCTCCATCAGGAAGTCCTTGAAGACGCCGGGGAGGGAGGCGTTTTGCAGAATTGTCACACATTGCGCCTGATCCTCTTCCTGACAAAGAGCGTCGGCCAGAGCGGCTTTTTCTCCGTTGTCCCACTCCAGCAGGGAGATGTTTCGCTGCAGCCGCGCATTTCTGCGGGACAGGGGGGACGCCTGTTCCTGAACCCGGATCTCATAGGGCACATTGGCCTTGCACATCTCCAAGTGTACCCGGGTATATCCGTCTCGGTGGCTGACCCGGCAATCTCTTTCTTTTCCGTTTTCCAGCACGGTAACGGTTCCGTCTTCCACGTTGCGAAGTTCCAGCACACAGGATCTTGCGGGCAGAAGATGCCGGGGATCTTCGGCGTGAAGCCGGAGGATCAGAGAGCCGTCCTGTCCGGATACGGACTGAAAACGCGTGACTGCCCGGGCCCTTTGGCCGTTTGCTTCTCCGTCCTCATACAGAGAATATTCGCCGTCTCCGCTGTGGCAGAGTACCCGGAGAGAGTGGGGAAGTTCTGTGGAGTTGCCTTTGGGCGCGCCGTCCAGCACCAGGAAACCGCCCTGCCTGGCCAGCACGGGAAGAGAATCCATGAATCTGGTCATTTTGCGCCAGCCTCCGCCCATATACGTATGACCGGTAAAAATATCCGTCCACATGCCCTCCGGCAGCCATACATCCACGGAAGACATACCGCAGGTCTGGCTCTTTTCCGTGATGGGAGCCACGATCAGTTCCCGGCCAAAAAGATATTGTCTGGGGCAGTTGTAGGCCTCATCCCGGCGGGGATATGCGTAATACATGGGCTCAATCAGGGCCAGTCCCTGCTCCGTGTTTTCACACACGGCGGAGTACAGGAAAGGGATCATCTGATGGCGCAGGCGCAGAAATCGTTTGACGATTTCCCCGGTGCCGTTTTTATAGCAGTCGGGCATTTTGGAAAAGGTGTTGTTTTTGGTGCTGTGCAGGCGGTTTACCGGACTGAACACACCGAACTGTACAAAGCGCACAAACAGCTCGTCATCCTTGATGCCATTCATATGACCACCGATATCATGGCTCCACCATGTGTATCCTGCATTGCTGGCGGTGGCGGTGAAATAGGGCAGATAGCGCAGCGTCTTCCATGTCACCAGAGTATCTCCCGAAAATCCTACGGGGTAGCGGTGGGAACCGATGCCTGCGTAGCGGGACAGGATCAGCTGCTCTCCGTCCCTGGCAATGTCCAGGGAGTGGTAGTGGTTCAGTCCCCACAGCGGGTCGTATCCCTCCAAGGCGGAGTCGGTTCCCTGCTGCCAGTCGATCCACCAGAAGTCCACGCCGTCTTTTTCATAAGGCTTATGCAGCAGGGAAAAGTAGGCATTTATAAAGTTTTCATCGGTGAAATCAAAAGCCACGGCACGCCTGGTGGCCGGATCAATCCCCATGCGCTGTGCCATTTCCTCGTACTGGTCCTCGATATACTGCACACCCCGCGCAGGGTGCAGATTCAGGGTTACATGCAGGTCCTTCTGTTTCAATTGTCTCAGAAAATCCCGGTAGTCCGGAAAAAGTTCCCGATTCCAGCTGTAGCCTGTCCAGCCGTCCACCCCCTGGGGAAGATTTTCGCTGGGATGCCAGTCCATGTCTATAGTGGCCACGGTGAAGGGAATCTGATCTTCCTCAAAATGTTCCATCAGCTCCAGATATTCCCAGGCGGTGTAGGCATGGTATCTGCTCCACCAGTTTCCCAGGGCGTATCTGGGCAGCGGAGCGGGAGCGCCGCACAGCATATACAGGGCCTTTACTGCGCCTCGGTAATCCTGCCCGTAGGCGAATACATAAAGATCCTGCTCCGGATTTTCCCGGGACATGACCATGCCGTCGCCGCCAAGGAGCAGGGAACGGCTGTCATCATAGAGGGCCACGCCGGTTCTGGACACTACGCCGTCCTCCAGCCGGATGGGGCGGTTGTCTCGCTGGTCGGTGTCATAGGAGATCAGCAGATCGCCGTCACAGCAGTCCAGTGTGCGGTAGGTGCCCAGCAGATTGCCCTCACCGGACAGCGCCGCTTTTTTTCCATCGGGGAAGACAAACAGGCTGTCGTGGATTTCCTCCTTTAAATATAGGGTACCTTTCTCTGTGGCGACGGTCACCACATCGGACTTAAGGGTGAGCTGGTAGTTTACCGGGGGCGTATCCCGGAACCATACGGCCTGAGTGGCCTGGTCGCAGAACACGCCGTTTTCAGCTGTTTCGATTCTGAAAAGCTGTGGGGTCAGCACCGTGATCCGCCGGTTTCCATGGACGATGATATTTTTTGCATTTGCCATGGGGGCTGTGGTGGCGATTAAGTGTTTTTGCAGCATATTTTTTTCCTCCTGAATGGATTTGCCGCTGAAGGGCCAATTGGTTTTATGGTTCTGCAATTTTTCTTGTATTTATGTAAGTATAATGTTAAAATCAGAAAAATAGCTATCAATATTGCCCGCAAAAATATCAAAATTCTTAGATGCGTTGGAAACATGAGGGAGAGATGGACCGTACGGCGGATCATGCAGGCCGGGGCGGGCATATCTGAAGCAGGCTGCGGCATAAGGAGCAAGAGACCTATGGTGAAAGGGACACATGGAGATTTTCGGGAGACTCGCCTGCGGGGAAATGTGGATTTTCCCTTTGAGTTGTATGAAATGAGATCGGAGGGATCGCTGATCTGTGTGGATTGCCACTGGCAGGAGGAAGTAGAACTTCTGCGGGTGGAAAGAGGGGGCCTGAATCTGTCTGTGGACGGGACGCAGCAACAGCTGTATCCCGGCGATATCGCTTTTGTCAATCCGGGGCAGATGCATCAGATGAAGGGGATGACGCGGGATACTATGTACTATGCCTATGTGTTCCCCATGAAAGCCCTGCTGTTTGAGCAGGAGGATCTGGCCCAGGTAAAGATTCTCCGGCCCCTTCTGGAGAATCAGATGGGATTTCCCACGGTGCTCAGAGGGGCTTTGGCCGGGGGGATACGGGACCGGGTGGATGCCGTCATTGCGTGGAACCGCAACCGTCCCGTGGGTTATGAGATTCTGACCAAGGCGGGACTGCTGGAGATGATCTGTATTCTGGGACAACAGGATTGCTTCATCGAGTATCATGCCAACCGGCAGAACGATGTGTGCAAGGAGATTCTGCTGTACATACAGAATCATTACCGGGAGAAGATCTCCATACCTGAGATCGCCAGGGCGGTGGGAATTTCGGAAAATTATTTCAGCAGTTTTTTCGCCAGGCATCTCATGAAAAGTTTCGCGGGCTATCTCATGGAATACCGGATCAACCAATCCTGTATTCTGCTGGAAACCACGGAACTTTCCGTGACGGATATCGCTCTGGAATGCGGTTTTTCCACACCCAGTTATTATATACAGAGTTTCAGAAAACTGAAAAAAATGACCCCCTACCGCTATAAACATGGGGAATCCGGGGCACGGGGCGTAGAGCATGTCTGAAAAATCACTTCCGCCGTTTGCCCCCCGCTCTGCGTGAGATTTGTGATATACCTCTGACGGAAAGTCTTTTTCAGACACGTTGCGGCATAGCCGTGAGCATCAGGGCGGGCTTGAACGAACCGGCGTTTTGGGGGTTCTGGCAACGGAGTAAAGATATTCTCCGATAAATTGCAGTTCCGTGGGCTGGAAACGGATATCGTCGGAATAAATATAGTAGGAGCAATCCCAGGTGGAGAGTACGATACACATTCCCTTCCCGCGGTAATTATATTCCGTCTGGACGGATTCCCTTATTTTATGGGGAAATTCCAGCGTCCGTCCCCCGATCCGCAGGGTAAATCTGTCCAAATCCAATTGCAGGATTCCCTGTCCAAGGGGTACAAATCCCTTATGATTCGGCAGGGCTTCCACGGCGACCTGAAATTTCTGCGGTCCGATTTCGTCCGGCGTCATGGCCCGCTCCCATGCATACCATGCGGGAATATGGGTTTTCCCATCGGCATTTATCAGCCATCCGTCTTGGGACAGTTCCCACTGCGCCCCGCATTTTTTGCAGCGCAGGGTGGTATCACCGCTCTCCATATGGTATTTGGCTTTGCAGGATTTGCATCGGTACAGCACTTTGTGCAATCCCCGGGCGCGTTTTCCATCGGTGATAAGTATCCCGTTTTCCTGCTGATAGCGGTATTCATCATAGGCGAGGCGCTGTTCGATCCGCAGCTGTATTTCTTCCGGAGTGTGTTTCCGGACTTCCTCTGCCGTGAAGATGCATTCCATGGAAGCCCGGAGGGGAACCTTCCTTGTATGCTCCTCATCCCAGAAGGGGTTTGCCAGATAGCTGCCGTTTACGGAGAGAACTACCAGAGGCGCGCCCATGATCCTGACAAGTTTACCCAGATTTTGGGGAAGCCTGGCGGTGATGCCCGCATTGGAGTGCCGGGATTCGGGGAAGACTACTACGGATTGTCTGTTCGCGAGGGCATGCCGCATATTTCGTACTACGGAAATATCGGAAACGTATCGTCTCTTGGGGATACAGCCCAGATTCCGGTACAGCCAGTCGCCAAAGGCCGCAAAACCCTCCATGTCGGATACATACGCGGCCCGGTGGGGAAACATGGCCAGAGGGGCTATATAGTAGTCGGAAAATCCCTGATGGGTGGAGAGGACCAGGTAGGGCGGCTTAAGCCCGGTCATGTTCTTTTTCTCGATTTTTAAGTGAAGCGGCCTGGTCATGAGCCAGGAACCGCCCCAGATGACCGGGAGTAACAGCGGATTCTGTTTTACCGGTTTTCTGCTCATATTGTAGGGCGTCATATCGCCCTCTTTATTTTTTAACATAGTTACCTCTATCCGGATTGCGGATCTGCACAGGGTCTCTTCGGAAGCCGCTCCTCTTTTGGCAAGTTCCGGAAGCGCCGGTATCAGGCCCGCTGCGGTCCGTGCGTCCGACGAAAAAACGCCCAATTGACCTAAATTGTCTTTACAATTATAGCAAATGGCAGAATAAGAGTAAAGGATATTTTGAGAGCCGGATTCGGGAGAAGAATCTGCAACATTTTTCCGAAAGGAGAGATAAAGAGAGGATTCTCTCTGTGGGGAATACAGGCGGTTTTGAAGTAAAGGGACATCCCCCAAGGGCCCTGAGTGAAATCAGCGTATATTGTGGATGATATTTGAAGGAGAGTATGATATAATGACCTTATTTAAGAGGCAGGGAGAGGCCGGATGGCCATCCATAGCATGCGTATACGCGTGACAAAATGACCTTATTCAAGGTAGAGAGAGGCCGGATGGCCATCTATAGCATGCGTGTACGCGTGACAAAATGACCTTATTCAAGGCAGGGAGAGGCCGGATGGCCATCCATACCATGCATATGCGCATGGTAAAGCTGCAATATGCATCTGGCTTTGCATGATGGAAAACGGGCGTCTGGTTTACCGTCCGGAGAACGGTTGAGGAGAATCGCATTTTATGAAAATTTATCTGATCAGGCATGGGGAGACGGACTGGAATCTGGAGCAGCGGTTACAGGGCGCCATGGATATTCCCCTTAACGAAAACGGTATTGAACTGGCCAGGGAGACGGCGCGGGGCCTGCGGGATGTGCCTTTTGATGTAATTTATACCAGTCCCTTGCGGCGGGCCAGACAGACAGCGGAAATCATCCGGGGAGACAGGGAGATTCCCCTGATTGAAGAACCCAGAATCAGGGAGATCTGCTTTGGCATATATGAGGGGTATTGCTGCGGACGGGACAATTATACCATTCCGGACCCGGCTTTCCGGAATTTCTTTGTGGACCCGGGCAATTATGTGCCGCCTCAGGGGGCGGAGAGTATCGAACAGTTGTGCGGCAGAACCACCGAATTTCTGCGCGAGGTGGCCTTTGATCCGGACAATGCGGATAAGACCATTCTCCTCTCCAGCCATGGCGCGGCGGTCAAGGGAATGCTCAGCAGCCTCACCATCACGGACAAGAAGGACTTCTGGAACGGGGGCGTCCACAAGAACTGCGGCGTGACAGTCCTGAATGTGGAGGGGGGCCGGATCACCATAGAGCGAGAGAATGTGATTTATTATGATGAGGCCCGCAGCCATAATTACACATGACATAGAAGGACATGGAAGCTGCGCGGTGATAGAATCAGGAGAATGCGTTATGAGCGTCTGTATTGTTTCATTCAGTTCCAGAAAAAACGGCAATTGTGGACAGATTGCCGCGCATCTGCAATCCCTGTATGGGGACGCAAAACTGTATGATTTCGCGGATTTTTCCATACATCCCTGCGGAGACTGTGTCTATGAGTGCTTCAGCCGCGGCGGTCGGTGTCCCTTTATGGAGGACCGTGAATATGAATTGTATGAAGCGATTCTTGGCAGTGCGCAGACATACTATATTATACCAAACTATTGCGATTACCCCTGCGCGAATTTTTTTATTTTTAATGAGCGCAGCCAGTGCTTCTTTCAGGGGTATCCCAAGCGGGTGGAGGCGTACTGCCGCATCCCCAAGAAATTCATTGTGGTGAGTAACACCAATGAGCAGAATTTCAGGGAGATTTTGGCTTACCATGTGGAGGATGAGCCGGATATTCTGTTTCTGCACGCGAGAAAGTACGGTAAGGTCAGCATTGCCGGGGACCTGATGACTTCCGGCGAGGCGGTGGCACAGCTTGAAGCGTTTGCGGGAGAGAGTCCTCCTGCTGTAGGGACAAGCTCTTAACAGATATTCAGTGTGTGAACGAAAGGTGTGATGAGAGGCATGCGTTCTTGGAGATAAGAAATTTTGGAGCAATAAATCATTTAAATATAGATGCGGATAAGAATATAAATCTGATGATCGGGCCACAGGCGTCAGGGAAAAGCACTGTGGGAAAAGTGTTGTTTTTCTGTAACAACACACAGTCCATATATTTTGTCTTCGGCTAATCTGTTGATTCAGTCGGCCATGGTTGAAAATCGTGTCGCGTCCAAAGGGGAAGAAGTGATTGTCAAAAAGCAACTCAGAATTGCACCGCAAAAAATAGCGGCATATAAAAATTCCAGACCGCAGGCAGTCTGCGAGGAAAAAAGTCTGTATAATGATCCAATCGTAAAAAGGATGAAAAAAGATCTGGCAAATCAATATAATGGTACTCTGCATATATTTGAAAAGAATAAGGAAGAGAGGTATTCGGATCTATAGAAAACTTGTCATACACGTACCGGACAGAGGCAGGGAAAGTGTGTATGGCACATTATGTATGGGAAAAAAAACTTGCAATGCAGAATATCTGTGTTACAATGTAGGGGACAATAGAATAGTGAGAGGTTTATTGATCGAAGAGGAGAGGAACATATCATGAAAAAACGGATCAGCGTTTTATTGATTATGGCACTTTTGACGACGGCTGCACTGGGCGGATGCGCAGGTGGCACGGAAGGTTCTTCGGGGGATAATTCCTCTGTGGAGTCCCAGACGGAAGGTACAAATGAATCTTCGGGAGACAGTACTCCGGCTCAGTCCCAGACGGACGATATGCAGGAGTCCGGGCAGTCCCAGACGGGCACCCCTGTCTATGGCGGCTCCATTGTTGTAGGAATACAACAGGATGTTGATAGTCTTGACCCTCATAAGGCAACTGCGGCAGGAACTAAAGAAATCCTATTTAACATCTTTGAAGGCTTGGTAAAGCCGGATGAGAACGGCGACTTGATGAAAGCGCTTGCCAGTGATTATACCATCTCCGAGGACGGACTGGTATATACCTTTACGCTCAGAGAGGGCGTGAAGTTCCACAATGGCAACACAGTGACGGCGGAGGATGTAAAATACTCCCTGGAGCGGGCCAGCGGGCTGCTGGACGGTACGCCGCTGATTTCTTCACTGAGCGTTCTCACAAGTGTGGAGATTTTGGATGAAAAGACGGTTCAGGTCACAGTGGGCAGTGCCAACACGGAACTGATTTACAGTTTTGTGGCAGCCATCATCCCTGCGGGAAGCGGGGAGGAGGAGAGCGGGACACCCATCGGGACAGGACCGTTTTCTTATGTGTCCTACAAGCCCCAGGAGGGAATTGTAG
The DNA here is from genome assembly GCA_910583845.1 of uncultured Acetatifactor sp. Lineage (GTDB taxonomy): Bacteria > Bacillota > Clostridia > Lachnospirales > Lachnospiraceae > Acetatifactor. Next base: position 157,802 of record CAJUAB010000001.1, on the reverse strand, counting down.
TGGCCAAGAACCCGGATTACTGGCAGGAGGGACTGCCCTATCTGGACGAGGTGAACTTTAAGATTGTCAACAGCCCCGACACGGCACTGCTGGAGATAAAGGGCGGCTCCATCCAGATTTATCCCTATCTGACGGACAGTCAGGCAGGGGAGCTTAAGGACAGCTTCCAGATTCTGTCCGCGCCCTCCGATGTGGTGCAGGCCCTGTTTCTGAACAATGCGGCGGAGCCCCTGAATGATGTCCGCATCCGGCAGGCCATCTGCTATGCGCTGGATCTTGACATGGTCAACGAGTTTGTGGCGGGAGGCGGCGCGACGCTGGTCAGTTCGGCTATGCTGCCCACACTGCACACCTATTATGTGGATCTGACGGATACCTATGGCACAGGAGCCAATATCCAGAAGGCGCAGGAGCTCATGACTGACGCGGGTTATCCGGACGGATTTGATCTGGAGATCACAGTGCCATCCAATTATGAGTATCATATGCAGACTGCTGAGGTGGTGGCGGAGCAGCTCAAGGCGGCGGGCATTCATGCCACCATCAACCCGGTGGAGTGGAGCAGCTGGCTCAGTGACTGCTATACGGACAGGAATTATCAGTCTACCATATCCGGCATCACCAGTGACATGACCCCCGGGTATCTCACTAACCGCTTTCAGACAGAGTCCAAAAAGAATTTTGTGAATTTTGCCAGCGCGGCTTACGACGAGGCCTATCAGGCGGCGGCTGCGGCTCTGGACCCGGCTGAAAAGGCGGAACTCTACAAGCAGGTACAGAAGATCCTGTGCGACGAGGCGGGCAGCGCCTTTATCCAGGTGCCCCCCATCACCATAGCCATGGACCCCAGGCTGGCCGGTTACAAATTTTACCCGGTGTATGTGCAGGATATGAGCACAGTGTACTACACAGAGTGACGATTTCCAGGGCGGATGTGAAAACTCCCGTCACTCGCGGAAAGCGGTTTGCAACTGACCGCTCCTGTCACTCGCGGGCAGGGTTTCGCATTCGACTATGGAACTTTGACAGGAAAGGAGGCGGCTTATGAAATACCTTGTTAAAAAAACAGCTACTCTCATTATGACATTGTTCGTGGTATCGGCGGCCGCCTTTATCGCTTTTCAGATTATTCCCGGGGATGTGGTGACTTCCATCCTCGGGACGGAGGCGACTCCGGAGAGGGAGGCACAGCTTCGGGAGGAACTGGGACTGAATGACCCTCCGGTGACGCGATACTTCCGATGGGCCGGGGGTGTGCTTACGGGCGATCTGGGCATCAGTTATCGCTATGCCAAAAATATGAATGAAATGATGCCGGTGGCGGAACTGATCGGAGACAAGCTGCCGGTTACACTGTCTCTGGCGGCCATTTCTCTGGTGCTGATTGTGGCGGTGTCCATCCCTCTGGGGGTGCTGTGGGCCCGCAGCAGGAATAAGGTTCTGGATGCGGCTCTGGGAGTGATCACCCAGGCGACCATGGCGATTCCCTCTTTTTTCCTGGGAATCATCGTGACATATCTGTTTGGCATGGTTTTTGAATGTTTCGTGCCCGGAGGATATGTGAGCTATGAAAAAGATATCAGGGGATTTTTGTTTTACCTGTTGTTTCCGGCTCTGGCCATAGCGCTGCCCAAAGCGGCCATGACGGCACGTTTTCTGCGGGGATCGCTATTGACGGAACTGCGGGCGGACTATGTGCGCACAGCCCGCAGCAAGGGCTGCGGCGAGCGAAGGGTAATGTACGGTCATGTGCTGCGCAATGCCATGATGCCGGTGATCACCTTTCTGGGCATGATTATCGCGGAGATTGTGGCGGGCAGTATTGTGGTGGAACAGGTGTTTTCCCTGCCGGGAATCGGGAGACTGCTGATCAGCTCCATCTCCACCAGAGATTTGCCGGTGGTGGAGATTCTGATTCTGTATATTACTTTTGTGGTTATTTTTGTGTATTTCCTGGTGGATATCCTGTACAGGGTAGTGGACCCCAGGATCAGCGGCAAGTGAGGGCGCGGGGGAGAAGGAAATGGATAGAAAAGATCTGCAGGTATGCAGGGCGGAGGAGAAGGATATTCCGCTGTTGTTTGATCTGATTCAGTGTATGGCGGCATATGAAAAAAGGCCTCAGGATATGACGGGGACCCGGGAGCAGTTGAAATACTGGCTTTTTGAGAGAAAGATTGCCACGGCGCTGATTGCCCGGCGCGGCGGGGAAGCAGTGGGATATGCCCTGTATTATCCGGCATTCGGCTCCTTTGCCGCGGCGGGAAAGGTGCATCTGGAGGATCTGTTTCTGAAAGAAGAGTATCGGGGAAGGGGATTTGGACGGTATTTTCTCGGCAGAATAGCGGAATTTGTGCTGGCGGAGGGGTATACCGGTATGGAATGGAGCTGCCTGGGCTGGAATAAGCCTTCCATCGCCTTTTATGAGAGGCTGGGAGCGGACCGGGAAACGGGGAGAGAGTATTTCGGCTTCTGTAAATCTCAATTGGAGGCCGCCGCGGCTTCCGTGAAATGACTTTGGGTATACGGCGGAGACCGGTCCAGGTTATAGGGAGGCAGCGGAGACGGCGGACTGATCTGGACAAAGGGCCCGGCAGAGCGGGGAGAGTGGAGTGGACGTGAAGAGGAAAGGCGGTATAAAATGGAATAAATACCTGATTGCGGGCCTGTGTATGACGGGCCTTGTGGTGCTTCTTGCGATTGTGGGCATATTCTGGACGCCTTACAGCACCACCTCCATGTCCGCCTCCGAGCGCTTCGCGCCTCCTTCCCTGGGACATTTTTTTGGCACGGACAATTTCGGGCGGGACATTTTCTCCAGAGTCATGAAGGGCATCGGCACCACCATATTGATCAGCACCCTGGTGGTGGCCATGTCCGGGACGGCGGGCATACTGATCGGAGCGCTGACAGGGTATTTTGGCGGCATTGTGGATGAGGCGGTGATGCGTATCACGGATGCCATCAACGGATTTCCCAGCATTTTGCTGGCTTTGGTGGTGATCAGCGTCATGGGTACGGGGCAGCGGAATCTGGTGATTTCTTTGGGGATTGTGTTTATGCCCAGTTTTATCCGCATTGTGCGCAGCGAGTTTATCCGCCTGCGGGACGCGGATTATATCAGCCGGGCGCGGCTGATGGGCGTGAGCCGGATGAGAATTCTGTTTGTGCATATTTTGCCCAATATATTCTCCACGTTCTGGGTGTCGGTGATGATCGGCTTTAACAATGCCATTCTGGCGGAGTCCGGCATGAGTTATCTGGGAATCGGCGTACAGCCTCCCCAGGCCAGTCTGGGAAAAATGCTGTCGGACGCCCAGGGATATCTGACCACGGCTCCCTGGTACGCGCTGGCCCCGGGGCTCACCATCGTGTGGATTGTGCTGGGCTTTTCCCTTCTCAGCGAGGGCGTACAGAGACTGAGCAGATGAAGAGGGTACAGAGGAGCAGGCGGGGGACATGGGGATACGGCTTGTATGGGAGGTGACGCGCAATGATTACCATAGAAGATTTATCGGTGAATTTCGGCAGAACGGAGGCAGTGCGTCACGTGAGCCTGGAGATACAAGGGGGAGAGATTCTGGGCGTGGTGGGGGAATCGGGCTCCGGCAAATCCGTGACGGCGCTGACCCTGATGGGACTGGTGTCGGAGGAGGCCACAGTTACCAGCGGCAGAATCCTGTTTGACGATGTGGTGCTGCAGGAGGCGGGAAGGCCCAGGGATAAGGCGTTGTACCGGCGCTATCAGGGAGAACGGATGTCCATGGTCTTCCAGGAGCCCATGACCTCTCTGAATCCCACCCAGAGGGTGGGGCGTCAGGTGGAGGAGATGCTGCGGCTGCACAGTATGCCTGCTTATTCTGGAGAGGGAGCCCCCTGCGGTCGCGCGGCAGGAGACGGTTCTTCCCCGGCGGGAGTTCTCTACGGAAGGCTGACACCGGCGTATCCGGAAGAGTACGCCGGGGGGGAGGGAAAGGGACACACTGTCGTGAGCGGCAGGCAGCAGCGACGGCAGGCCATGAAACAGTTGGTTCTGGAGACATTTGCCGCAGTGGGGCTACGGGAGCCGGAGCGGGTGTATGGATGTTATCCCCATCAGCTCAGCGGCGGCATGCGCCAGCGGGTTATGATCGCCATGGCTGTTATTCTGCATCCCCGGTTGATTGTAGCCGATGAACCCACTACGGCGCTGGATGTGACTGTGCAGAACCAGATCATGGACCTGTTGCGGGAGATCAATGAGAAGCGGCACAATGCCATCCTGTTTATCACCCATGATCTGAATCTGGCAAAGCGGATTTGTCATAGAATCGCGGTGATGAAGGACGGCAGAGTGGTGGAGTCCGGTACGCCGGAGGAGATCTTTGAGCATCCGAGAGAAGAATATACCCGTAATCTCATAGAGGCGGTGCCCAGCCGTATGAAGCGCCGGTCCGGGGGCGCGGACGGAAGAAAAATCCCGCGGGCGGAGGTTTCCGGTGACGGACAGTCCCTGACGCAGGCGGGGGGGCGTATCTGTCCGGAGCCCGTGGTGACAGTCAGGGATCTTCAGGTGTATTACCGGGAGGGCGGCAACCGTCTTCTTTCCCGGGGAAAGAAAAACCATGTGGTGAGGGACGCGGGATTCGAGATCCGAAGGGGGGAGATTCTGGGGCTGGTGGGGGAGAGCGGCTGCGGCAAGACTTCTCTGTCCAAGGCAATCCTGGGCATGAACAGGGATATCACGGGGGAGATCAGACATTATTCCACTCGCCCGCAGATGATTTTTCAGGACCCTTACAGCAGCCTGAATCCCTCCAGGACGGTGGGATGGCTGCTGGAGGAGCCTCTGCGGGCCAGGGGGAAGCTGGAACCGGACAGGGCCATGTCGGCGGCGGATATGCGCTGCGCCGCTCTGGAGATGCTTGGGACAGTGGGACTTTCCGAAGAGTATTATGATCGCAGGCCATCTCAGCTCAGCGGCGGTCAGCGGCAGCGGATCAGCATAGGGCAGGCTCTGATTACCCGGCCCGGTCTGGTCATCGCGGATGAGCCTGTCTCGGCGCTGGATGTGACCATACAGGCCCAGATCATGGAGCTGATGCGCAGGCTTCAGGAAGAAATGGGGCTGGCCTACCTGTTTATCTCCCATGATATCAATGTGATTTACCAGATGAGTGATCGGATTATGGTCATGAAAGAGGGGAAAATTCTGGAGATCGGAGAGACGGAGGAGGTGTTCGCCCATCCCCGGGAGGAATATACCAGGCAGTTGCTTCGGGATTCCTAGAGCGTGTTTCAAACACGCTCCAGAGTCCCATCCGGCCTGATTTTGCACTATAGCCAGATACAGCCTGGCCAATATTGTCCATACTTCCCGCCTCTTGCGCTTTCCGCATTACGCCTGATTGTCCATGCGCGAATCTGTTGAGTGAAGCGATCCAGATCTGGCAGCGGTTTCCTTGCTATCCCCATAAGGCAATGCTATAATAACTGCGTCAAAATGAAACCATATGGAAAGAGATTTATGGCATTATGTTCTCACTAAGCGTTTTTTTAGTTGGATTTTTGGATATTTTGACAGGGCATTTGGCACTTACAGTATATCTGCTGGCGGTGACAGATGAACGAGCAGTGGGGCGGCGACTGAAAAAATTGCCTCTATTGCTTCTATCTCCGCTTATTGCCGTCCTGTTTTCCGTTGGACTATATGCCGTCTCGGCGCTGGGAATATCCCGGTATTTCATCAACTCCTTCGTCATTCTTGTTATGTGTACCCTATGGGTGCGGTGGGCGTGGCGGTTTACGTTCTGGCAGTCTCTTGCCGCTACCTGCATGGCGGGCATTTTCCAGGTGGCGGCTGCTACTCTGTCCATGCTGGCTCCAATCTCGTTTGCCGCAACAATCGGACTGCACTTGGGTATCAGTATTGCCATTTCCCTATTGCTTTACAAACTGCGGTTTGGAACGTGGTTTCGTCTGCTGTTGGACAACAAATCCACATCGTGGCGGATAGCTCTCATTCTGTTTGCTTTGGAAGTTGTTATGGAGCTGCTTCTCCGATTGGCATTTGGCGTTCAGCCCCACTTCCTGATGTTTTACTACCTGCTGGTTCTGTCGATGGTAGTCCTGATGGCTGTGCTGATTGTCCATTTAGCCCAGCGGCTCGACACCGCCCGGAAAATGCAGGCCCAGCAGGATGTTATCGCCCAACAGCGGCTCTACGAGCAAGATCTGGAGATAATCCGTCGTGAGGTACGCACATTTCGTCATGATTATAAAAACCTACTGGCAAGCCTTTCCGAACAAGCTGGAGAGGGCGAGTTAGAGGAATTGCGCCATACTTTGTCCGAATTGGATGCTGGGTTTGACCGGCAGCTTGGAAAGAAAATCCAGGCGTCCACTCAAATTGGAAACTTACAGCTTCCAGAAGCGAGAAGCCTCCTTTTGAGCAAGCTCACGGTCATGCGGGAGAAGGGAATAGATTGTCATCTGGAGGTACTTTACCCTATTGTAGCAGTGGATATGGATGTATGGGATTTTGTCCGCTGCCTGGGTATTCTGATAGACAATGCTATGGAGGCTGCGTTGAATACGGAGCGGCCTTGGGTGGAAATCGTTCTGCTGGCCCAGGAACGGCAGGTGTTTCTCCGGGTATCAAATTCCTATACAAATGTTATTGAGCCAGGGAAAATGTGGGACGATGGCTGGTCTACCAAAGGAGCGGGCCGGGGATTGGGGCTGTCCAGCTATCAGCGAATTTTAGAGAACTATTCCAATGTCTCCACTGGCACCAGTTGGGTGAATGGTGTATTTGTGCAGGAGATGACAGTGGAGGGCAGACCATGATTAAAATTTATTTGTGCGATGACGAGGAAGTTGTCCGCCACCAAATTGAAACCGCCTTAGAGTGGAAAATCTTTGTCGAAAATTATGATATGAAGATTGTATGCAGTGCCGCTAATGCCAGGGAATTGCTGACCGCAGCGGAAGGTGAGAAACAAGGGATTTACTTTTTGGATGTAGAGTTAAAGGACGGGGAATGGGATGGTTTTCGGTTGGGTCAGGAGTTACGGCGGCGTGATCCTCATGGTACGCTGGTCTATATCACCAGCTACGGTGATCTGGCTTGGCGTACTTTCCAATATCACCTGGAAGCATTTGACTACATCGTAAAAGAACCAGAGCAGATTGGGCCATCTGCATCACAATGCTTGAGCGAGATACAACTGCGTCTATTGGCCGAACGGCAAGACCCGGCAGAAATGTTTACATTGCGGACAGGGGAAACGGTGCGTCATGTTCCTTTGTGCGATATCCTCTTTTTTGAAACGGCCTCCATCCCCCACCATGTTTTACTCCATACATCCAACAGCCGAATGGATTTTTTAGGAAGCCTCAATGAACTGGAAAGTCGATTAGGAAACCGCTTTATCCGCACACACCGGGCCTATTTGGTGGCAACGGATAAGATTGAAACGGTAGATTTGAAACACAACAAACTGTGGGTTGGCGGTCACGAGTGTCTGCTTTCCCGCGCAGGGAAAACAGAACTTCGCAAAAGGATGGGAGGGAGCTAATGAGGTTCCCTCCCATTCCATTTAGGAAGTATTTCTGTTTGTTTAGGAAATTTGAAACATGGCACTCCGCTTATGTGGTATGGTCATACTGTCAAGCAGCAAGACAAGAGAGGAGGTGGGCATATGGCGAAAGAACGCTTTGTTGAGGTCTACAATCAGGGCCTTGTAAATGTAGCAAAGGTCATCGTGGATACGGAAACCGGAGTGAACTACTTGATGGCTTCTCATAACAAGGCGAACGGCACCGGACTGACTGTGTTGGTCGATCAGGATGGCAAACCTGTTGTTACCCCCGGCAAGTAATCTGCCGCATGACGGCAAAAGAAAAAAGCTGTCGTACAAGCAGCGCATTGTCACGCCCGGAGCGGCGGCTTTGAGAAATCAGAGCCGCCGCTCTTTTACATTATGTATATTGACCCGCGCGTGTCGCCCCATGACATAGCCCCCCAGTTTGCGGCGCAAGGTGTCAGGTCGTATTACGGCAATCCGTTTTCCCGTTCTACTATCAGCCTTATCCTTCGTAATCCAATCTACGCTATGGCTGACCTGGACATTTACGAGTTTTTCAAAAGTCAGGGGACGGAGATCTCTCCATGCGGACAACAAATCCTGCCCCGGCTGCGGCACGATTAAAATGCGGGAGTTGGAAGCGGTAGTATACCAGCAGATAGTGAAGAAGCTGGAGGACTACAAGACGCTGACGGGTGCGACCCCGGTGCTGATCTCCTACGTCAATGCCAAGATTGAGAAATTGGACAGCCGCCGTCAGGCCCTTGTCAGCGAGATTGCTAAGCTGACCGCCGAAGCGTGTTCCCGGAGCAGATTGACACGATTTCCAACTACCTGGACGATTGGGAGAATGTCAGTTTTGAGGACAAGCAGCAGGTGGTGGATTTGATGATTACCGTTATTCGTGCCACTTGCGAGAAGCTGCAAATTGAGTGGAAAATCTGACGGCGGGCATACCGTCAGGCCAGTATCTTTTTATGCCCTTGTCCAGTGTAGTTCATCATTTGATTCAGCAGGGTATATATAAAATAATTGTTCCGCAGTACCCCGCTGCTTCGTATGATTTCCCCTTTTTGCCCAGTTTGTACGGGGAAGCAGGGCATATACAGAAAAATTGTGCGTCAGTACCCCGCTGATCGCAAAAAAGTGGATGTGGAGCGACAATTTTTCTGTATATACCCTGATATTCAGAAAAAAATCTGTTTTTCTGCCTCCAGGGACTCCGGGCAGGGTACTGGGAAGTAATTTTTTTGTATATACCCCGGCTTCCGTCTGGAACAGAATATTCCGATATGCTCGCGGAAAAACGGACATTTTTGATAATGCACACGAGAAGGGGGAAATCAGGATCTCTGTTTTTTGCTCTGATCAGTCCGGATCTGCCACCTCCGGCAGCAGACCAAGGCCTGCCCCATAAACGGGGAGGCTGCGGTATTCCGGTGTCCCGGAGCGTATTTGCTACTCATTTAATCTGACGATATCAATCCCTGAAATGTTGCGGGAAGAGATATACATAAAATCACCTTCTATATGTGTGTGTCCCGACAATTTTAATGGAGTATCAATTCCTCTTATCTTTTCCAGGGTATCCTTATTCCAAAGGGCGATTTCTGAGCATGGATAAGAAACGGTTACCAGCATATCTTTATACATTCCCGCACAATGGAACATCTTTTTGTGTACATTCTTTATGGAAGACTCGATGGCGAAATTTTTCATACTGATTTTGAAGAGCTTTCCATCATGGCCCGCGGCATATAAGGTTTCTCCGTCAATATGTAAACTTCCGATATTTTTCTTCCCCAGAACAAGGCTTTTTTCTATGGAAAGAGTCAATTTATCCAATAGCAGCGCCATCCCGTCTACTGTTCCACTGACTAAGTATGAATCATATGTTTTCATGCTCCACATACTGCTTTCGGCAACTGTGAACGTATTGACCAGATGCGATTGTCTGTCAATGGTAATGATCTTTCCGTTGCGGATAGAACAATAGATTGTATCACTGTCAACGGCCATTCCGCATATATCAGAACTCAAATCATTCCCCAATTGCCATTTACCAATAAGTTCGTAATCTTTCTGGCTCAATACATAGAGTGTGCAAAAATCATATACAAAAATCTGTTCATCATCTGCGGTCAGTTTCCTTGACAGCCCTTCTTTCTCAAAAACGGGCTTTTGACAGATAATTTCCCGGGAGCCTTTATCGATTTTAACTATGTTTTTGCCACATATACAGTCTATACAATCCTCTGTAACGTTAAATCCTGTTACGATACCGTCTAACTTTACTGCATGTTCCATATTTTCACCTCTACGTGTTTGAGTTCTGTTAAATTGCGCAGCGCCATAATCCGATCATAAAAATACTCTTTTTGGGGGAATGCTTCTATGTAAAACTGGCATGATTAACATGCCTTTTCCGTTTCCGTATGTATGGCGGGAATGATTTTTCAAACGTGCTCTAATGCCGGATTCCGATTTATATAATCAATTATAGAATATTGATTGATCATTTGCAATATATTGATCAGTCATTTTCCGAGGGGTACTCAATTCCGAATTGGGAGTAAAAACATGTATATTTTGATTCCGTAGCGATACCTGGAGCGTGTTTGAATATGCCTTCCGTCAAATGTATGTCACAATTTCCAGAAGATTCGGGCCAAAGACGGACGCATAGCGGTATGGCACCTGAATTCTGAATTTGGCCCAAATATCACGCAAATGTGGAGACGCGGTTTACTGCGACAGATGGTGGAAATGATTTTTCAAACGCGCTCCAGTACTCCATCCGGCGGGTTTTTGAACTATAGCTACTTGCAGCCTGGCCCATTTGATCCATGCATCCCGTGTTTTGCCTTTCCTACATTACACCGGATTGTCCACCCACGCACTTACTTTGCTGATGGAAACTGTCCAAATCCGGTGTACAGCTGCGGTTTGTCGCCGGCCCCACGCAGGTCGGCATATTTTGAGTATCATTTGATCCGGCAGGGTATATATAAAATAATTGTTCTCCAATACCCCGCCATTTCGCAAGATCTCCCCTTTTTGCTTGGTTTGTATGGTTAAACAGGGTATATATAGAAAAATTGTCGTTCTATATCCACTTTTTTGCGATCAGCGGGGTACTGACACACAATTTTTCTGTATATACCCTGATATGCGGGAAAAAATCTGTTTTTCTCCCCTCAGGGACTCTGGGCAGGGTATCGGGAAGTAATTTTTTTATATATACCCCGGCCTCTGTCCGGAACAGAATATTCCGTGTACGCCCATGGAAAAACGGACATTTTTGACCAGTCAGGATCTGTTTGGGTCAGGGGAAAATATGCCCGTTTTTTGCTTCTCGTGCTTCCCGCCGATGTATCCCAAATAATTTCTCTAGATAAGTGTTGATTTGTATTTCTTATAGCGTTAAGATTTCATGTAGAAAGCCGTCAACAGAAAATGCCTTTACCCTTATTGGAGGAAAAACAGATGAAGCAGGAACAAATGGAAAGACTGGAAAATATTATCAAAAAAGATTATTCTAATATGACAGGTATGACTATATTAAAAGACGGAAAAGTTGTTTATGAAAAGTATTATAACGGATATACGAAAGTTGACCGCATTCACATATTCTCGGTAACAAAAAGCGTGATTTCCATATTGTTTGGTATTGCTCTGGACAAGGGGTATATAGACAGCATTGAGCGAAAGGTATTAGAGTTCTATCCAGAGTATCCTGTTAGAAGAGGCGAAAAAACGATCCAGAAAATCACCATAAGGGATCTGCTCACAATGACCGCTCCTTATAAGTATATGTTCAATCCGTATATAAAGTATTTCACAAGTATGGATTGGGTAAAATTTTCGCTTGATCAGTTAGGCGGCAAAGGACATATCGGAAAGTTCAGATATACGCCGATCGTCGGTCCCGATATTCTGTCAGGCATCCTTGTAAAAGGTACTGGACAGGCGGTATTGGATTTTGCGAAAGAAAATCTGTTTGCCCCGCTGGACATTACCGTTGCAAAAAGTATTATTTTTCATAGCAAGGAAGAACAGGTGGCTTTTTCAAAAGCAACGGATATAAGCGGCTGGGTTGCAAGTCCGACAGGCATCAATACGGCGGGTTGGGGACTTACTCTTTCACCGATGGATATGGCTAAAATCGGACAGTTATTTCTGAATAAAGGTATTTGGAATGGAGAACGCATCCTATCTGAAAAATGGATTGCAGAAAGCACCTCGGAGCAGAGTCGGTGGAAACAGCGCAATCTGTCATACGGTTATCTGTGGTGGGTCAGCGAGCGGGATCAGGGATATGCGGCAATGGGGGACGGCGGAAATATAATTTATGTCAGCCCCAAAAAGAATATGGTCGTTGCCATCACCTCCCTTTTCCGTCCAGGAGCGAAGGACAGAATTGAGTTTATCAAGAAGGATGTCGAGCCGATTTTTGAATCTGCCCATCCTTGTCACTTGCGGACAGATGATCACGGAAACAGAGTGGGGTGCCTCACACAAGGTCCTCCAAACGGGAAATTATGGGACAAGCAGCCGGGGAACATCTGAGAGGTCCGGTTATAAACCAAAGGAAAGAAGGTAGGATATGAAGTATGATTGTCTGATTATTGACGATGAAAAAATGCTGGCTGACAGTACGGCGGAATATTTTAACCTGTTTGGCGTGAACACGGCGGCAGTCTATGGGGCGGAGCAGTGTCGCTGCTTTCTTGCGGAAAATGAGGCGCAGTTGCTGCTGCTGGATATCAATCTGGGGGACGGCAGCGGCTTCGCGCTGTGCAGAGAATTGCGGGAGAACCTGAATATCCCTATTTTGTTTATCTCCGCCAGAACCAGTGAGGACGATCAGATCATCGCTCTGGGAATCGGCGGAGACGACTATATCCAGAAACCCTATTCCCTGGGAGTCCTGCTGGCAAAAGTCAAGGCGGTGTTAAAACGCTACGGCCAGAGCGCGCGGGCGGAGGGGTATGAGGACGGCTGGCTGAAAATCGACTTCGGGGCCAAGGGCGTATGGGTGCAGGGCAGGCCGGTAAAGCTGACCATGCGGGAATTTCGGCTGCTGTCCTATCTGGTGAGGAACAGGGACAGAGTGGTATCCAAACAGGAGCTGTTTGACAAGGTCTGGGAGGACAGGTTCACGGGGGACGGGACGCTCAATGTCCATGTCCGGAAAATCCGTGAGGCAATAGAACCGGAACCCAACAAGCCCCGGTATATCGTGACTTTCTGGGGGGAGGGGTATCGGTTTACGGAAGCAAAATGAGGGACTTGGGGTTTCCGGGGGCATGACGGGAGCAGAGCTTGCGTGACAGGTGGGGAGTGAGATGAAAAAGAGGTATCCGATCATATGTATTTTGATTCTTTTTTTGGCGGAGGCGGCGCTTCTGACGGTCTTTGCCCGCAAGGACGGCGATTTCCGGCAGGACACGGTAGCGGTGAACGAGATCGTGAAGATTGTTGAGGCGAACTGGGAATATCTGGGGGAGCATACGCTTCCGGGTGATTATCCCGAAACATATGACTTTGCGGTGCTGGATCTGGACGGTCAGGTGCTGTGGAAATCAGCGGAAGGCCTGCGTGGCAATGTGAATGCCGCCATAGCCCATCGGGACACTGTTCTGGATGTGGAACGGGCAGGAGGGGTGGTGGGCAAAGTGATCATCCACAACGGGACGGAAGCGGATTACGCGGCCGCAAAGCGGAATCTGGCGGCGGCGCTGGGGGTGATTCTGCTGGTGCAGGCCGCGGCGCTGCTGGGGTATATCATCTGGCTGCAATGGCGGATTATAAAACCCTTTGGCAGATTAAAAGGCTTTGCCGAGCGGGTGGCAGGCGGCAATCTGGATGTGCCGCTGGAGATGGACAGGCACAATCTGTTCGGCGCGTTCACGGAGAGCTTTGACCTTATGCGCTCGGAACTGAAAAAGGCCAGACTGGCCGAGGCCCGGGCCAATGCGGACAAAAAGGAACTGGTGGCAAAGCTCTCCCATGATATCAAGACGCCTGTGGCCAGCATCAAGGCGGCGTCGGAGCTGGGGATGGCCCTGACGGACAGCCCCAGGCTGCGGGACAATTATACACAGATCATCCGCAAAGCGGATCAGATTAATTCGCTGATTACCAATCTGTTTACCGCTACTTTGGAGGAATTGCAGCAGCTCCCGGTCTCTCCCGGGGATCTGGAGAGCGGCGTTCTGGAGGAACTGCTGGAAAATGCCGATTATCTGCATCGTGCCGCGCTTCCGCAGATCCCTCCCTGTCTGCTCCGTGCGGATAAGCTGCGCCTGCAGCAGGTGCTGGACAATATTTTTGCCAATTCCTACAAGTATGCCGGAACGGCAATTCTGGTTACCATAACCAGAGAGAGCAGCCGTCTGACGCTTTCCGTGGAGGACTTTGGCGGCGGTGTGCCCCAGGAGGAGGTTCCTTTATTGAAAGAGAAATTCCGGCGGGGAAGCAACGCCGGGGACCGGGAGGGGGCGGGACTGGGATTGTTTATCTCGGACTATTTTATGAGGGAAATGCAGGGAGAGCTGACGGTGGAGAACGGAGCGGCGGGGCTGCGGGTGAGCGTGGGGATTCCCCTGAGCGGGTCAGTCTGAAAACGGGGCTGAGCGGGAAAGTGATTTTAAACACACATCCGCATTCTATCCCACCGGGAGTCCGGCTTCCTGCCGGATAGGGCACCGGGCTGTGGAATGGAAAAAGTGCCGGATTTAAGAAGTATTTAAGAATTGCCTAAAGACATTTAAGAACCGGAACCGTAGAATGGGTTTATGTAAAGCGGCGTTGTACCGGGCGGGGGGAGGAGAAAAGTATTTCAAGCTCCGGGAGCTTTCGGGGCGGGCAGGGACGATGACCGCGGACAGAAGGGAGCAGGCAATGAAAAAGACACTTTTGAGAACAGAGAGCTTAAGCAAGTCCTTTTCCAGCGGCGGGGCCTTGCAGCATGTTCTGAAGAACATTGATCTGGAACTATATGAGGGAGATTTCACGGTGATCATGGGGGCCAGCGGAGCGGGGAAATCCACGCTGCTGTACGCGCTGTCCGGCATGGATACCCCCACTCTTGGCAGGATCACCTTCGGTGATCAGGTGATTTCGGATCTGAGCCCGGATGAGCTGGCGGTCTTTCGCCGCAGGCACTGCGGTTTTGTGTTTCAGCAGATCTATCTCATAGACGGTATGTCCGTCATGGACAATGTGCTGGCGGCGGGGCTGCTGGCGGACAGGAACAAAAAGGCCCTGGCGGAGCGGGCCGCAAAGCTGTTTGAGGCGGTGGATATCCCGCCGGAGACCCAGAGGAAGTTTCCCTCCCAGATATCCGGCGGAGAGGCCCAGCGGGCGGGGATTGTCAGGGGGCTGATCAACTCTCCGGAGATTCTCTATGCCGACGAGCCCACCGGCGCGTTGAACTCCCAGACAGGACTGCATGTGCTGGATGTGCTCTCCGATTTTAACCAAAGGGGCCAGAGCGTGGTAATGGTCACCCATGATATGCGCTCGGCGCGGCGGGGCAACCGCATTCTGTATCTGAAAGACGGCGTGATCCTGGGGGAGTGCGATCTGGGAAAATATGTGCATGGCGACGCGAAGAGGCATGAAAAACTTTCGGCGTTTCTGGGAGAGATGGAGTGGTAGAGGGGAGTTAATATGAACAGAGCAATTCTTTTGGCAAAATCTAATCTGCGCAGGGCCCGGGGGCAGACCGTTTCCATTGCGATGCTGATTCTGCTGTCAGCGGCCATGCTGAATTTGTGGCTGATGCTGGCCATGGACTATAAGCAGAATTTTGACCGCTGTCATGACAGGCTGAACGCGGGACATGTAACCCTGGCGCTGCAGGGCAGCCCGGAGGAGACCCGCCCCTTCCTGTCCCGCACCCTCCAGGATATGGGCGCCACGCAGTACGGTATGGAGGAGTCCCTGTGCATGGTGGGCAGCTTTGCCTATAATGGAGGGGAAGCCAACACGGAGATGGTGTTTCTGGAGAAGGAAGCGGCGCTCTCCAGCAGTGTGGGCAGAGTGGAGATCGTGGAGGAGGGGGACGAGAGCAGCGGCGTTTATCTGCCCATGCTCTATAAGACCGGAGATATAGATATCGGAAAGACCATCGAGCTGAAAATCGGCAGCAATACGGTGGAGTATACGGTGTGCGGGTTTTTCAACAGCGTTATGGCCGGTTCCCACAACTGCGTCCTCTGTGAACTGCTGCTGACACAGGATCAGTACCGGGAGCTGGAGGAGAAGGGCTATGCCCTCAGAAGCACACTGCTTTCCGTCCGGATCGCGGACAAATCGGAGAGCGAGGACTTTGAGGCGGCGCTGAAGAGCAAAGTGACCGCGGAGTTTCCGGGGGCCAGGGTTTCCGGTAACTCTTATGTGCTGGTTACAACCTCCCGTTATATTTCCCAGATGATCTGTTCCGGGATTGTCAGTGCCATGGCATTTTTCATACTGTTGATCGCCCTGGTGATCATTGCGTCCAACATTGTAAACTACATACAGGAGAATATGAGGAATCTGGGGGCGCTTAAGGCGGTGGGATATACCAGCGGTCAGCTGGTGGGCTCCCTCATGCTGCAATTTCTGGGAATATCTCTGCTCATGGCGGTGCTGGGCACAGGGATCTCCTACCTGATTTTTCCGCTTCTCAATACCATGATGATCTCTCAGACAGGTATTCCCTATGAGGTGCGTTTTCTGCCTCTGCCCTGCCTGTGTACGCTGCTGATTCTGGGAACGGCCGTGGCTGCGGCGGTCTGGCTGTCCTCCCGCAGGATCAGGAGGATTGATCCCATCCTGGCCCTGCGCCAGGGTATACAGACGCACAATTTTCAGAAAAACCATGTGCCGCTGGAGGAGACCGGAATGCCCCTGCATCTGGCGCTGGCGCTGAAAAATACCCTGTCAGGAGTCCGCCAGAATGTGACGGTCTGTGTGACCATGCTGGTGTTGTCGCTGATCGTGGTATTTTCAGGGCTGATGATAGAGAATATGATTGTGGACATCCGCCCCTTTCTGTATATGGTGGTGGGCGAGATGGCGGATTCCTGCATAAACGTAAACGAAGGGATCGAGGAGGATTTTTTAAGAGAAATGGAAGCGGACGCGGATGTGGAGAAGATTTATCTGTTCCATCTGATGAACGTGGGCCATTCGGGCGGGGTGGAGCTGATGGCGTCCCTCTGCGATGACTTTACAAAGATAAACAATCAGAGCATCTGTATAGAGGGACGTTTCCCCAGATATGACAATGAAGTGGCCATAGCGGCGAAATATGCCAGGGAGAAAGGGCTTGAAATCGGGGATGAAATCACGTTGACAGTGGGAGAGCAGGAAGCGGGCTATCTGATTACAGGCTTCACCCAGCTTACCAACAACCTGGGGAAGGACTGTCTGCTGACCAGAGAAGGATATGAGATTCTGGGAGATCTGCAAAATCTGAGTTTCTATATCAATCTCAGAGAGGGCGTGGACCTGGAGGCTTTTCACGAAAAAGCAAAAGAGCGTTTTGCGGGGGACATTAATACTACCATAGATATACAGTCCATTATTTCGGGTACGGCCTCCGTCTATGTCACGCTGCTGACGATCATCGTGTGCGCCATCCTGCTGCTGGCGGTGGTGGTAATCGCGTTTGTGTTATACCTGCTGGTGAGAACCATGCTGAACCGGAAAAAGCGCGACTACGGGATTCTGAAGGCCCTGGGATTTACCACAGGCCAGCTGATCCTGCAAACGGCGCTGAGCTTTATGCCGGCCATGATTCTGTCCACTGCCCTGGGACTGGCGGGGAGCAGTCTGATCATCAATCCTCTGATGGCGCTGTTTCTGGGCGGCATCGGCATCGTGAAGTGTACATTCCTTGTGCCCGGGGGATTCATAGCGGCGGCGGGAGCCGGGCTTGTATTGCTGTCCTTTGGAATCGCCTGCCTTTTGTCCCTGCGGATTCGGAAGATCCAGCCCTGCGCGCTGCTGGCCGGGGAGTAAACGTGGCGGGCTTCCCGGTTCGAAGCAGGTCTGATTCAGATTCGGTCAAAGGTATTTGCGCAGGAGAGGCACACAGCTTAATTCGGCGTTATGAAAATTTCGGTAAAAACGGTCCGCGTTCTCATCCGTGGCCCGGATAAGGTAATACTGGAAGATACCGTTTTCAGCGCAATCCTTTTCCATTTCCCTGAACAGCTGTCGGGCAACTCCACGGTGTCTGAAATCTTTCAGAACATATACCCAATCCACATAGGCCATTCGATATCCGTCCTGCATGCAGCCGTAGAAATGGTACTCGATCCTGCCTGCGACGCTGTCATTCTCAAGGGCCAGAATGGATTTGGTATGTTGGTAAAACGGATCGTTTAACCGGCTGCGGATTCCGCTTTCATCCAGGGAATCCGCAGTCATCTTTTCAGGCTCTTCCCGCAGGGCCCTTTTTAAGTACGCGATATAGGCATCCACATTCCGGGGATTGAGAAATGTATAAATCATAAGAGACGGCCTCCTGAATCCGTATTTTGATTTTCTGTTACACCATTAAAACCTGCATCTTACATCTTTTCATTCCGACTTATACTCTATGGTTATTCCCTATTCTATATATTATATCCTATTCCGGCTCTATGTACAATCGCTTTGTCACTGATTCCTGAGCACTTGCGTGAACCGTTACAGAAATGCCAAAGGAAAAAGAACAGGGATTTTCAGGCAGCGAAGTTTTCTGAAAGGGATGGCGGGGCGATGATCTCGCCCCTTTATCCAACACAATGTTTATGGCTGTTTACATTTTACATTTCTACCAGTTGACAGGCATGCTTTTTGAAGAAATCTACTCTCGGTTCCAGAAATTTGAGTGTATGATTTTCCATGTCTGGAATATAAAAGGAAACCGGCTCAAATATATGAGTCCAATCCCACAATTCTTCTCCCAGATTCATATATTCCCTGAACATTTCACATCCTTCCGGCGCAATTGGATGAACCAGGATTGCCATCACCTTACAGGCATAAAAACAGTCCACAATCAGCTGCTTTCTCAATTCCGTATTATCCGTGGCATCCGCAATCTTTACGTTGTTTACCCAATGCTTGTTCACCCCCCGGATCAAGTCATCTAAAACATAAGAGATACGATGAAACTCGTGGTTATACATAAAACGCTCATAATCAAGAATCGTTTTCTCTGTCATAAGACGGATTTGTTCACTCACATCGCCTTTGGGAATTTTTCCGTCACAATGATTCTGAACAGCATAAAAGCAGGTCCGGAGCAGCCGGTTAAATACATTGGTTAATAAATTACCATCTTTCAGAACCATATCTACACCAATCCGATCTTCCTCTTTCATAAATACCCGGGGCTTAAAGCCTACGCTTTTGGAACACAATCCCAAACTCATAAAATGCATTCGCAGCTGATCCCTGGTGTAATAATTCAGCAATTCATCCGCCATAGGAGGCTTCAAATCGGAACTGCTGCTGGCTTTTGTATCCATATACAACAAATGCCTGTTGGCTATGATGTGAGACAGGTACACCGTCTCCATATCCGGCACTTCCCCTTTGGGAACCTGTAAACCTGTAAATAATCCGGTCTGAGCGATGGCATAGAAATAAATGTTATCTTCTCCGATAAACTGATAAACGATGGATTCCTCATCATACCACCATCTGGATAAGTCGGTTTCTTTTCCCTGCTCTTTCAAACAGGCATACGTGAAGGAAATCGGTGCCCATAGAGATTCCGGCCATACCCAGAAGGTGAGATCTTTCAATCCTCCACACTCCGGGAATGGTACACCCCATTCAACATTGCCGGACAGCCGGAAGGGAACCAGTGTCTTTCCAGAAGTATAATGAATGCCATGGGCTTCCAACACATTTTTAGCCTTGTCACGGTCATCCAGATGCTCAAATTCAAACACAACAGACGGTTTCTTTTCCTCATCGGTTAATTGATGAGGGGGGAGTTTTTCCGCCAATTCCGCCAGATCATCTATATACTTTCTAGGAACATATAATAAGGGTTTTTTCAAAAACTCTTCTACAGTATTTAACTGAAACTTACGCGTATTCGTATTTTTTCGCAGGAAATCATTATATTCCTGTACTGCGTGAACGAAATATTCTAAATCGAAATACCAGTTTTCCACATCTCTGAGGACAGGTTTTCTGTTCGACAGGAGGCTGACTGGATTGATCAGTTCCGAGGGCAAAAACTGATGTCCTGATGAACACTCATCGGCATAGGCTTTTTCCGAAGTGCATCCCGGTATTGGACATTTCCCTGTCACTTGCCTTCCGTTCAGAAACATCTTTTTTTCCTCATCATAAAACTGAGGCATGGACATTTTCTTTATATACCCGTTTTTGTATAAAGTATGAAACACTTTTGCTGAGACCTGCCTGTGTATCGAACCTGCTTCTCCCAGAGCCGATGCTCCAAAAAAATCCAGACTGATACCATAGTTTTCCAGAGTTTTCTTCTGATTCTCATGGTTGACCCGCACATAATCTTCCAGAGTGCCTTCATACCCTGTTTCCTGCAGCCTGCGATAGCTTTCCATGACAGGAGAGCCATAACAGTCTGTTCCTGAGAGAAAGATCACATTGTCTTTTCCGATTCGATCTCTCAAAAAGCGCGCAAAAATATCTGCGTGTATAAACATGCCGCCCACATGTCCAAAATGCAAATTCTTATTTCCGTAAGGCATACCGGCGGTAATGATGGCCCGTTTAGGAAATGTCGGGCGTTCGTTTGAGGTTAACCGCTTACATATCATAATATTTTGTCCCTTTCTGCTATTGATTTCAGTGATCACGAGCTTCCCTTTCTGTTGGGGAAGCTCTGGCTGTTCCGGCATAGTATACCTCCTTTCCGAATACCAAAAAACTTGGGCAATTGCATAACTTTCTCTGCGAGTGACGAGACAAAAGGGGCGCATTCATCTATTCCTGGAGCATTTTTCAAACACGCTCTGAGACAGATGGATATACGATCAAATAAAAAACGGTCAAAAACCCGGATCGAGCTTTTGACCGTTTGGTTCAGATTAACCAGGATAAGACACTTGTTATGAACACAGCCTAAAAAGCCCGTTGTCGATTTTGACAATAAGCTGCTGTTGCTGGTTCATCTTGTTCATGGCAATTGATAATTTATTCATGGGCTTATTATTCCTTTATTTTGTGTGTAATTTTATCAGTATACATTTTAGTTGTCAATATAAAATTGATTTTTTTTTATGGCAATTTTCTTATGGCAATCCAGAAGAATCTTCCGCGCCCATACCTGTATATTTCCCTCAGGACCGAGCCCTGCATATACAAAATATGGCAGCAGCGCCCCACATTTTTTATAAAAAAGCGTGAGGTGGAAGGTGGGATTAAAATATGTTATGCTTTACCATAAAGGAAATGAAAACCTGTCCATGGTGAAATTATGAAAGGAAAAAAATATTATGAACTCATCTGCAGAATACATACAGAACTTAAAACAGTGGCTTCTGGATACGGCAGATTCCCCACTGGAGGAAATGTCCGACTTCTTTACCAAGCGTCTGCATGATTATGAAGAACACATGTCGGTCTGGGAGGAATCTTACCAGGTCTTTGCAGAAGTCTTACCTTTGGAATGCCAGAAGGTTTTAGACCTGGGTTGTGGAACCGGCCTGGAACTGGACAGGATCTGGCAGAAAAATCCGGACATGGAGGTAACAGGGGTAGATTTATGTGCCAATATGCTGGATAAACTGCATGAAAAACATCCTGACAGGCATCTTACCACAATATGTCAGGACTATTTCCAATATGATTTTGGATATGAAACATGGGATGCCGTGATTTCCTTTGAGAGCCTGCACCATTTCCTGCCGGAACAGAAAAAGGGATTATACCGGAAGATCTATTGCAGCCTGAAAGAAAGAGGCGTTTTCATATTGGGAGATTACATTGCCTGCTGTAACGAAGAAGAGGAGCTTCTGCGCACAACATATCTGAGCAAAAGAAAACAGTCTGCAATACCGGAAAATTGTTATGTACACTTTGATATTCCCCTGACGCTGGAGCATGAAAAAGAATTATTGCGGGATGCAGGATTTGTAATTGAAAAAGTTTTGGATGGTGAGGCAACCATTATTATAGCAGCCAGAGGGGAATAATGTATGGATTATAGCAGAAAAATAGCGGAACGCTTGTGGAATTTGCCGGATAAAGGTGAATTGGAAAGCCGCCGCGAGGAAGTCTTTATCGATGATATTATCCAGAAGAGTCATATGGAAAAGGAGCTGCTCTCACATTTGGATGGGATAAAGACAGTGTTTGACGGCGGTGCAGGATGTGGAAGGTTTTCCATACTTCTTGCCCAAAAAGGTTGTGCGGTTACACATTTTGATCTATCGGAACCCATGATAGATAAGGCAAAGGAATTGGCGGCAAAAGCAGGAGTTCTTGACAAAATAACATTTGTGAAGGGCGCATTGGAAGAGCTGAAGGATTTCAATGACAGATCCTTTGATCTGGTGATTTCCTTTGATGCTCCTGTGTCGTATACCTACCCTCATCAGAAAAAAGTGATCGGTGAACTCGTACGCATATGCCGCAAACGGATTATGATCAGTGTTTCCAGTCGTCTGGGCTCTCTTCCATATTTGTCAAATCCCATGCAGAAATGCCAGTTCCTATTGGATGAGACCAGTGATGACCCGTTTGTTAAATGGTGCATTGAGAATAAAGAAAGTGCAGTGGAAGCATTTCACTTCGACAAAGAGGCCGTTTTGAAGCTGTACAGGGAAGGGCTTATGGGAGGGGACAGTGAGATTGCCGAATATGAAAATGGAGGTACACCCTGGTGCATCACATATACTTTTATGCCGGATGAATTAGAAGATCTATTGAAGCATTACGGCGTAAAAAATATTAAACTGGCAGGTCCCGGCGCGTACGCGAGAACTCTTCCGAGGGAATTGCTTGTAAAGATTATGAATGATGAAAAGCAGCGTTCTGACTTTTTGGATTTTTGCCATTTTTATGACGCTAATCCATTCGTATGCGGCATGGGAAAAGATAACCTGTTTGCCCAGGGCGAGCTGTAAATATTTAAATAAGTAAGCGTTGAAAATATGATGAGAGGAGAGGAACTTTTTATGACCACACCTGTTTATTGTGCATAGCATGGCTATTGCATAAAAATACAAAAATTAGAATAATGTAATAGCCCATGCATCATGACATGAAATAAACAGGAGATGCATATGAGCTATTTAAGAAAAATTGAATATGAACTTGTACTGAGGGATTCCTTTTGGATTCTCAGGAATTGCCCCAAATGCGGCAGAAAGACACATTATATAAACACAAAAAAGTTTCGTGTCAATGCGAATGGGAACAAACTGGATGTCTGGCTGATCTATCAATGCGTGGAATGCAAACATACGCTTAACCTTACAATTTATGAACGAGAGAAGGTTTCTGACATACCAGGAGAAGAGTATCAGCGCTTTTTGAACAATGATGAACAACTTGCGGAAATATATGGCAAAAACAGGCAGTTATTCCGGTCCAACAGAGCGGACATTGATTTTGACAGACTGCATTATGGTTTGGATAAACTGCATGAAACCGTAGAAGGCAGTGGTTTGGGAGAGCAGATCATGATCACGGTAAAGAATCCCTGCCAGATAAAGATTCGCTCAGACAAGCAGATTGCCATGGTTTTAGGGCTATCCCGAAATCAGGTGAAAGGCCTGTTGGAGAAGGGAGAGATCGAATTAGTGACGGACCTGCCACAGTCTGTTTCCTTCACTTTCTTCCGTTCAAGTCGTATGTCCACATAACGCGCTGTGACCGCTTCAAATTTCATAGACAGCCCAAGCGAAACGCCGATACCCGCAAGCGTATGTCCCAAGACTTTGCCCACTGTGTAAAAGTCGCTTATTGCACTAGTTGATGAACAAACCGGAAGATATGTAATAGACACGAAAGGTTGCGGTGGTATATAATTGCATTATTATACTTTGACAGAGGGAAGAATATGCCACAGTCAAATATACTTATGTATACTACAGAAGATGGAGCTACAAAAATAGAAGTTACATTTGATCATGATACGGTTTGGCTCTCCATAGATCAAATGGCTGAATTATTTCAACGGGATAAAAGCGTAATTGGAAAGTATGTGAGAAATATTTTTAAAGAGGGAGAATTGGTAAAAGAGGCAGTTTGGGCAAAATTTGCCTACACTGCTTCTGACGGCAAGACTTATCAGGTAGATTTTTATAATTTGGATGTTATTATTTCTGTCGGCTATCGAGTAAAATCCCTGAGAGGAACACAGTTTAGAATGTGGGCGACTTCTATTTTAAAGGAATATATGAAAAAGTATTTTGGAGAAAAGTTCTGGAAATATATGCAACAAGAATTGATTATGACCCGAAAGCGGAAACTTCAATTTTGTTTTTTAAACAGGTACAGAATAAAATGCACTGGGCAGCTCACAAACACACTGCCGCAGAAATAATCTATCAGCAGGCCGATGCAAATAAAGATAATATGGGATCAACATCGTGGACAGGAGGAGAAATTAAACGTTCTGATATAGAGGTTGTTTTCCTGTTTGCATTTCGGACAGTAAAGTTGTGTCCAATACATACATTGACAAGGCAAGTTTTAATATGAAATTTCCAAACAGGGATGTTAATTGCCCTAAAATAAGCAGTACAAAATTTTTGCTGAATAATTTTTGAGTCATTTTTTTCTCTCATCTTCTGAAATATCCGCTGCAAATTTTTCTGTATAAGCTATGATTTTTTCATCCATAAGTGGTAAGCCCATGTGCGATAATACTTCCATTACAAAACGGTATTTATGTTGCAACTCTTCCATCGTTGCAGGGAACACCGATGGTATAAGTCGGAAAATGATAACAAACCATAGTGGCGTTAATGTTCGTCGCTTTTCTTCTATTGCCACTGCCAGAATATGCAGATCTTTCAGAATAGAAATGGCCTGAACATTCAGCTTATTACGTTCCGTGTCTCCAGAATACAGCAGAAGTAAAGACTTGATTTTTTCCAGGCCATTGAGTTCCTTTTGCGCTTTAACTGTTTCAAATGGATTATTTTCAAAAAATAACTGATTTCCTAATGCGTGCATAACTTCCTCTTTACTTTTGAAATAGTGGTAAAACAATCCCTTTGCACCACCAACAATGTTCATAATGTCAGAAACCGAAGTTTCCGCATAGCCTTTTATTGCAAATAAATTTTGAGCGGCACTTAAAATTTTTTTCTTTCATTGTTCTGGTGTTTTTTTAAGTCAGTGCAAAATCTTTCGGTATCATTTGATACAAGTCATGAATCCATATCTCATGAGATCTACAAAGTTGCCGTTTTTCGCGCCAGGTGTGGGGGAGCTTTTCATTTTTTCCCAAAGCGTCCCTGGCCTTGACGCGCTGGAGCGCCAGCACCATACTATTCCGAACCAAAGATCAAAAGACAAGCATAATGGAAATGTGCATAACAGGCTATTCCATCATGGATAACTCCATAAGACAGCCAGTTATACACATTCCCACAATGCCGACTACAGCGGAACTCACCTCTATCTTTCTTTCATAAAACAAAATCAAAAGCAAGGTATTGACAGCTTGCTTTTGATATGCTATGATACCTCATGAAAGGGAAAGGAGGTGTTGAATTGAACGACAACCCCACCAGCGGGCAACTCATAAAACAGCTCCATGACGCAATCGAAAGACAGGCAAATAATTCCTTGCGTCAGAACGACTTGACTATGGTTCAAGTATGGGTACTGCTGTCACTGAACGAAAAAGACGAAAAGACCTGCTCATTCAAAGAACTGGAACGCATTTTAGGGGTAGCACAATCCACTTGTGCCGGAATCGTAAACAGACTTGCATTAAAGAAACTGGTTGACTGTTTTACCGACCCAAACGACAAGCGAATGAAACTTGTCCGAATTACCCCGGCAGGTGAAAAATGCTGCCAGGACGCTATACAGAATAGCAGAAAAGTGGAACAAACCATGTTTCACGGACTATCTGAAGAAGAACAGACTACGTTTCACAGTCTGCTCCAAAGGATATACGAGAACATGAAATAAATGCCCGCCCAGGCCTGCGGGCATTTATCCCAAACAAATTGATAGCGTGCTTTCATAAAAGGCTGATGAAGAATCAAAAAGAGGATTGCCGTTGATAGAAACCCGTCATAAAGCGGGTATTTATAAAAGCCAATTCAATAGCTTGCTTTTGAAAAGCATACAAGGAGGAAAACTTATGGAACAGAAATCACTGGAAGTATTTGAATCAATGCCCGTACACAAAGCAGTATTCAAGAACGCCCTGCCCGCTATGGCGGCTATGCTTATGGTATTAGTCTACAATCTGGCTGATACATTCTTTATCGGTCAGACTCATGATGCATTACAGGTTGCAGCAGTTTCCCTTGCAACGCCTGTATTTCTGATATTTATGGCAGTAGGAACCGTGTTCGGAATGGGCGGCACTTCGGTTATCTCCCGTGCGTTGGGAGAGGGAAGAAAGGACTATGCAAAGAAAGTATGCTCTTTCTGTATGTGGGGCTGCGTGATTGTGGGTGTGGTTATGGCGGCTCTGTTCTTGATTTTTATGGAGCAGATACTTTCCCTTATCGGGGCAAGCTCCGATACATGGGATTTAGCGAAAACCTATCTGATGATTGTTGTATGCAGCGGGCCTTTTGTGCTGATCTCCAACTGTTACGCCAATGTAATCCGTACAGAGGGAGAATCGGGGCGGGCTTGTATGGGGCAGCTTTTAGGAAACCTGCTGAACGTAGTTCTTGACCCCATTATGATTTTAGGTTTTGGGTGGAATATCGCCGGGGCTGCTATTGCCACCGTGATCGGGAACGTGTTCGGGGCAGGATATTACATTTCCTATTTTCTCCGTGGAAAATCAAGCCTTAGTGTCCGGCTGAAAGATTTTACCTTAAGGGAAAAGGTTTGCAGCAGTGTGCTTGCCATTGGCGTACCCGCCGCATTAGGCTCTATGCTGATGAGCGTTTCACAAATCATTATCAACAGCCAAATGGCAGAATACGGCGATATGGCGATTGCCGGAATGGGTGTTGCGATGAAAGTTGTAACGATAACAGGCATGGTATGTATTGGGCTGGGGCAGGGCGTACAGCCTCTGTTGGGATATTGTGTAGGCGCAAAGCTATGGAAACGGTTCAAGGACGTGTTTAAGTTCTCTTTCATTTTTTCCTTCATTTTAGGCGTTGTCTTGACCGTTATCTGCTACTTGTTTACAAACCAAATTGTCAGTGCATTTTTAGCTGATGTGACAGCCTTTGATTACGCCGTCCAGTTTGCGAAAATCTTACTTACAACGAGTCCCATTTTCGGTGTGTTCTATGTCCTTACCAACGCTTTACAAGCTATGGGAACAGCCACAGCTTCGCTGGTTATCAATTTGAGCAGACAGGGAATCATTTTCATTCCCGTCCTGTTCATTCTGAAAGCAGTCTTAGGACTTACCGGGTTAGTTTGGGCGCAGCCGGTAGCCGACATTCTTTCGATATTGCTTGCGGCTGTTTTGTATGTCAACACATACAAAAAATTAAGCATACAGAAAACCGAAACGCCAAATGAAGCATAAGAAATCGACCTACACCGGCTCCGGTCATGTGTTGTAAATTTTGCTGCTGAATTTTACAGCAGATTGGGTTATACTGATGGCGGAAAGGAGCTGAAACTTATGCCAAACATTAAACCGATTTCCGATCTGCGAAATTACAGCGAGGTACTGCATGATGTAGCAGTAGGCGCTCCCGTTTTCCTGACGAAAAACGGCCGGGGGCGCTATGCAATTATTGACATACAGGACTATGAAAAAACACAGGCAACCATCCGGCTGATGAACGAGCTTGAAAACCCCTGACGCGTCCCTGGCGGTAGAACGGGGATTGCTTTTTCGTGATCGGGTATGGTATAATTTCATCCAGTACAAACCGATAAATCGGGATTTGCGGAGGTAGTAAGATGCTCAAAAAATACAGGCTGGGCTTTGACATCAGTGGGTTCGTGCTGTTTCTGATCGTTATGATACCAAATTTGATCTGGTTTGCTGTCCCTGCACCAAACGATGTTTTAAGAACAAATTCAACTACGGAAGCAATAGATACCGTAGCTTCGGTCTGTCAGGTATTGATGATAGCCGCTTTATGTATGATAAAAAACAGAGAAAGCGAAAAAATGCACATATCTTCTTATGTGATTATTTCGGCAGGGTGCTGTTTACTGTATTTTATAAGCTGGATGGTTTATTATGCCGGTGTGGTAAACGCGGCGGTCATTTTGGGGTTGACGGTTTTGCCATGTCTGGCTTTCCTGTTTTTTGCTCTTGATCGAAAGAACAGAATTGCAGTGCTTCCGATTTTGCTCTTTACAATCTGCCATTTGCTATACGGAGTGGTGAATTTTATTGTATAACGGATTTCCCGTTGATCGGGCAGGTCGGACGGGAGAACACGACTTATAATAAGAAGGAGATGACCGTCCGCACGGCGATGCAGTCTGATTTCCAGTTTCCGGGACGGGAGAATGATCATGAATTGATATCGGATAATTTAAGAAAAATATGACATAAGGTGTCAGGAATTCCATGTTATGCTGGAGAAAAGTCTGAAAGCAAGACTTCTGAACAGGCATGCAGAGGTATGTTTTCAATGAAAGCCCGGCGGGATTCTGCAAATCGCAAAACACCCCGGGGCTGAAACCACACTGTCAGATAATACAGCGTACCTGCGAGATCAGATCGCCATAGCATGCGGCGGATGGATGTGGAAAAATCAGATAAGGAGAGAATGACATGGCAAGACCGACAACAAAAGCAGAATTGATTCAGGCGGCAGCGGAAAAATACGAGGAACTGAATACGTTGATCTCCTCGCTGACGGAGAGAGAACTGGACACCGTCTTTGACTTTACCAAAATGAAATCCAAAACCCAGGCCCACTGGGGGCGGGACAAGAATCTGCGGGATGTGCTGATCCACCTGTATGAATGGCACCGCCTGCTGCTGGACTGGGTGGCGGCAAACCGAAAGGGGGAGAACAAGCCCTTTCTGCCCGCCCCCTATAACTGGAAAACCTATGGGACAATGAATGTGGAAATCTGGAAGAAGCATCAGAATACCACTTTGGAGGAGGCGAAGGAATTGCTGGATGAGTCCCACCGGGACTCGGTGGCGCTGGCAGAGACCTTTACCGACAGGGAATTGTTTGAAAAGGGCGTGATTCCGTGGGCAGGCAACAGCGCGCTGGGCTCTTTCTTTTCGGCTAATCTGTCCAGTCATTATGACTGGGCCATAAAGAAGCTGAAGGCTCACAGAAAGAACTGCAAGGAGCCGGAATCGGACAGATAAGAGTGCCGGAAAAGGATAAATCGGGAGGAGAGGCCGTCCATGCAGGAGAGCAGGCTGTTTAAGATTGTATATTATCTGTTGAACAGGGGGCAGGTTACCGCAGCGGAACTGGCCGAAAAATTCGAGGTGTCCGTGAGAACCATCTATCGGGACATCGACGCACTGAGCGGGGCCGGAATCCCGGTCTATGCGGAGACGGGAAGAAACGGCGGCATATCACTGCTGGATGGCTTTGTGCTGGACCGGGCGATTCTGTCGGAGAAGGAGAGAGCTGACATTCTGGCCGCATTGCAGAGTCTCTCCGCCACGGGAAACACCTGTGACAGAGCCACGCTGGAAAAATTGTCCGCGCTTTTCCGGACTTCTTTTGACAACTGGTATGAGGTGGATTTCTCCAGATGGGGTGAAATCACCCAGGACAATGAGAAGTTCGAGGTCTTAAGGAGTGCTGTGCTCTGTCACAAATGTGTGCGAATCAGTTATGTGGGCGCGTACAAGGCGGAGAGCAGCAGGAAGATCCATCCCCTGAAACTTTTGTATAAATCAAGATCCTGGTATGTAAAGGCCTACTGCACGGAGAAAAAGGATTTCCGGCTTTTTAAGCTGAGCCGTATCATCAGATGGGAACTTCTGGAGGAAGAGTTTGTTCCCGTTCCCTATCCGGATTCTTTGGAGGGAAAAAATGCTCCCGGATGGGAGATTCCTCCTGTTGTGCTTCGATTTGCCCGGGAGGCGGCGTACCGGGTTTATGATGAATTTGACAGAAACCATATTGAGGAACAGGAAAACGGAGATTTGCTTGTGACGGCACATATGCCGCAGGACGCGTGGCTGACGGGTTTTCTTTTGTCCTTCGGAGCGCAGGTCCAGGTGGTCAGTCCGGTGTATCTGCGGGACATACTGGCGGCGCAGGCCAGGGAAATCTATGAGAAAAACAGAGGGGAAGACCCATTTCCGGCCGATAAAGACACCGGAAGGGCATGAACAGGAGGGGCCATGCACTATGTGAAAGCGAAGGGAATCCTGTCGGCGCAGAACGGGATGAATCTGTACCGGGGCTGCTCCCACGGATGCATTTACTGTGATTCCAGAAGCAGATGCTATCAGATGCATCATGATTTTGAGGATATAGAGGTAAAGGAGAATGCCATTGAATTGCTGGAGGACACCCTGCGGCGCAAGCGAAAAAAGTGCATGATCGGCACAGGGGCCATGACGGACCCTTACATTCCGGCGGAGCTGGAGCTTCAGAATATGCGAAAGGCCCTTGTCCTTATACAGCGGTATGGCTTCGGCGTCACCGTGCAGACAAAATCGGACCGCGTTCTGCGGGACCTGGACTTGCTGCAGGAGATCAACCGGCGGTCCAAATGTGTAGTGCAGATGACCTTGACCACAGCCGACGAGGAATTATGCAAAAAGCTGGAGCCGAACGTATCCACCACCCGGGAACGCTTCGCGGTGCTGGAGAGAATGCGGGATAAGGGGATTCCCACGGTAGTGTGGCTTTCCCCGATTCTTCCTTTTATCAATGACACGGAGGAAAATATAAACGGCATTCTGGACATGTGTATAGAGGCCAAAGTCTACGGTGTGATCTGCTTCGGCATGGGGCTTACACTGCGGGAGGGGAACAGGGAGTACTTTTACAGCCAGCTGGACAGGCTGTTTCCCGGTCTGAAAGAGAAATACATCCGGCGATACGGATACAGGTATGAGATTCCCAGCCCCCGCAGCCGGACGCTGATGAAGCTGTTCCACCAGAAATGTGACAGTCATGGGATCGTCCATGATAACGGGCAGATTTTTTCCTATCTGCATACATTTGAAGATAAGCAGGCAGGAGAGCAGATGTGTCTGTGGGAGTAAGCGAACTGCATCAAACGACTATATTCTTCCTCTGCACATGGTAAAATTTGCTGTGAAAACAGCCGATATAAAAGACAGAGTAAACAGGCCTGCGGCGGTGCCGGTCAGCGGAGAATGCTGTACAGCCGGCGGCAGCGCCGAAGTTTTCAGATTTGATCGTAAATGGATTTACGATAAATTGCAACGGAGTGCAGGAGAATGTTACAAACCGACTTCCGGGTGATTTCTCCTCAGGCTTGTGTCGGCGCCGCATTCACAAGCCTGGAGACCAAAGCGGCGCAGAAAAGAGGAACCATGAGCAGAGTAAACGGCTACGGCGCGTATCAGCAGGCAGGCTATATGAGCAGCGCCGTCCAGAAGAAAAAAGACGAGGAGAAGACAAACAAAACAGGCAGCGCCCAGAGAACCGGAAATGCCAGGAAGACCGGCACGAATGAACTCAGTGACGCAGCCAAGGCATTGCTGAAGGACCTCCAGAAACAGTACAAGGATATGGACTTTATCGTTGCCAAATATGAATCCTCGGAGGAGGCTTCGGGCTATCTGGCCAGAAGCACCAAGGAGTTCGGCGTATTGCTGGACCCGGATGAACTGGAGCAGATGGCGTCAGATCCCGAGGTGCGCAGGCAGTACACGGACCAGCTGGATGAGGCTGTGGAACAGCTTAAGGAAATGAAGGAGAAGGTCCAGCTGGAGGAGGGCGATGTGCTGCACCTGGGCGTAGCCATTGATCCCTACGGTGTGAAGGAGTTCTTTGCGGATATAGAGAAGGCAAACAGCAATCTGCATTCCAAGCAGGCCACCAACAGGGCCAAAGCCCAGAAGGAGTTTGAGACCCGTCTGGCCAAAAAGGTGGAGAAGAGAAAAGCCCAGCAGAAGGAAGCCGCGGAGAAGCTGGCGGAGACCAAGGCGGAGAAGCGGGCCGAGGAGAAGAAGGAGGCCGAGCGTCTTGCCGCCGAAAAGCTGACCATGGAGGACGGTACGGCTTCCACCGTGCAGAGGGTACACGTCACCGGTTCCACGGTGGAGGAACTGCTACAGAATATTCAGAACGTGGACTGGTCCAGAGTGCCCGTCCAGGAGCAGGCTGTCCATGGAGGAAAATTTGACTATACCGTATAAGAGGCTTTATTCTACGGGATATGATGAACAGGAAATAAGCCAGAGAATCCGCCCGCTGCGCCTTGTGTGATATTTGCGCCGGATTCAGGAGGCGTAGCCCGTCGCGCCTCCTGAATTTGCCACGGATTATGGCGCGCGTCCCAGGAAAAGCAATTTCCAGTCACGCTCTGAGAAGCGTAAAACAATGAGGTTCAGTAATATGTAGCATCTCTGCTTGCATTAGCGGAGGTGCTATTATATAATATACCTGAATAATCGCTTTATATGTTTGGAGGATTGCAGGCTGTGTAAGTCCGCAGAAGCGGACAGATGGGAGTTATATGAAGAAGACGGGAAAGTGGGCAGCGATGTTGCTGACGGCGGTCATGGTGATTATGACAGCATGCGGCGCGTCCGGCCAGTTGCCGGGCGGCGGGAATGATCCGTCCGTGTCCGGGGAGGATACGCCGGTCAATATGAGTGGGGAGCAGGGTACAGAGACCACAGAAGCGCCTGAGGTACCGGACACGTTCGCGGTCTGTTCCAGGCCCTCCCTTACCGGAAACATGGAGACAGAAGGAGAGAGCAGTCTGATTCCATGTGTGGAGCCCTATGCCATCATGCCGGATCTGAGCAATGTGGATAATCTGTGGCAGTTTTACCTGGCGGACGGGATGGCGGAGAAGCTGGCCCAGAATGGCTTTGTCGTAAGCGGGAGCGCGGGGGGCGAGTTCTTTGAGGTATACGAGGAAAACCGCTACATGCTGCTGCCGAGCTTTGTGACAGTGGACTCCATGATGCACACTTACCATCTGTATTTCAGCCATTTGCTCAAAAATGTGGAGAAAGAATATCTGATGGAGGGCCTTGCAAAGTTAAGCAGCCAGATGCTGGAGAGCAGCGCGTCCCAGTACTGGCAGCTGCAGGGCACGGAATGGGAGAGCGCGGCAAAGCGCAATCTGGCTTTTTTCACTGTGGGAGCGAGGCTGCTGGATGAGGAGACGGCAGTCGAGAAGGAGGTGGAGGATATTGTCCATTATGAGCTGGAGAATATCGCTCATGCGGACGGAATTTACACTTCCCAGATCACCGGAGGATATGAGGACTATACACAGTATACGCCAAGGGGTTACTATGAGGGCGACAGAGAACTGGAACAGTATTTTCAGGCGATGATGTGGTATGGCAGAATCCATTTTGCCCAGGAGAATGAAGATCTGGACAGAAGCGCGCTTCTGATATCCATGGCTCTGGCCAAAGATACGGCAAGCTACAGTCTGTGGGAAGCCATCTACGCCGTGACCTCTTTCTTCGCGGGAGCCAGTGATGATCTGGGTGTGTGCGAGTATGTGCCGGTGATCTGTGAGGCTTACGGAGAACATGCCACATTGGAGGATCTGGTGGGGAATCAGGAGGCATTTGAACGTTTCCGCGCGCTGACGGCTTCCCTCTCCGTTCCCCGGATCAATTCGATTCCCATTCAGGACGGCCAGGACAATGTGATTTCGGGCTTTCGTTTTATGGGCCAGCGCTTTACGATTGACGCCGCCATCATGCAGAAGCTGGTCTATCAGAATGTGGGGGCGAACAGCGAGGGGGACAGGCGGACGCTCCCCAGTGTTCTGGATGTTCCGGCAGCGCTGGGAAGTGAGACGGCGCTACATATTCTGACGGACAATGGAGTCATGGGTTATGAGGGATATGGGGAGAATATGAACCTTCTCAGAGAGGGTCTGGGAAAGGAGAACCATACGCTGTGGACATCCAGCCTGTACGCTAACTGGCTGAATACGCTTCGTCCGCTGCTGGAAGTCAAAGGAGAGGGCTATCCATCTTTTATGCAGAGCGAGGAGTGGCGCAGGAAGGATCTGGAGTGCTTTGCGGGCAGTTTTACGGAACTTAAGCATGATACAATCCTCTATTCCAAACAGGTGATTGCGGAGATGGGGGGCGACTATGAGGAAGAGCCGGATTACAGGGGCTATGTGGAACCGGAACCCGTGGTTTATGCCAGATTTGCAAGGCTGTCCGATATGACGGCCCGGGGGCTGGAGGAATACGGGATGCTGAGCCCGGAGGATCAGGAAAATCTTTCACGCCTGACCCAGATGGCGGATCAGTTACAGGTCATCTCCCAAAAGGAGCTGCGGGAAGAAGGCCTGACGGAGGAAGAATACGAGTTTATTGAATGCTATGGCGGTTATATAGAACATTTCTGGTATGATGCCATAAAGGGAGAAGAGGGGACCGAGGGAATATCCAGCAAGGAGTATCCGGCGGCGGTGGTGGTGGATATTGCCACCGACCCGGGAGGAGTGGTGCTGGAGGCGGCCACAGGCAATCCTTCCGTGATATACGTGGTAGTAAGGGTGGAAGGAAAGCTGAAAATCGCGAAGGGCAGTGTATATGATTTCTATCAGTTCGTATGGCCTGTGGAGGACCGGCTGACAGATTCCAAGTGGCGGCAGATGATGGGGCTGCAGGCTGACGATGAGGGCAATTACCATTATGAGAAAGTGATCTCAAAGCCGGAGTGGACCGAGAGCTACCGGTATGTATTTGAATGGGAGTAAGAAACAGTTCCTGAGTAAGGGCAGGGGAAGGAATGAAGAAAAGAATGATCAGGGTAATGGCGGTGGCATTTGCCAGCGCCTTTATCTGTCTTACGGCAGGGAAGACGCCCCTGCTGCCCCGGTGGGTGGAGTGGAAGAGCGGAACGTTTGCCGGCTGCGGCGGAGAGTATGAGGGCTTACTGGAGAGAAAGACGGTAAGGGTTCTTCGGGAGGATGCTGTCATCTGGACATCTCCGGAGGGAGTGAAGGTGCAGGAGGTCTTGTCCTGTGACATCGACAATGATTCCAGGGATGAACTACTGTTGCTCTGCTGGAAAAAGGGGCGGTACGGACAACACAGGCCCTTTTGGGTGGAGGAGGACGAGAAGGGGTGGTCCCAGCATATCTTTGTCTATGAGTATGACCGGGAGGAAGTCAGACCGAAGTGGATGTCCTCTTATATCGGGCAGGATGTGACAGAGATGTGTGCAGTCAGCGGAAGGGATGGGGTGATCCGTCTGTGGCTGACTGATCCGGAGGGCACAATAAGCAGCTGGGTGTGGACATCCTGGGGCTTTACCAGAGAGGAAACGGAAGTCTCATTTGTGGTATTCGGGGATAATCTCATCCATGAACCTATCTACCGGTACGGTCTGCGCCAGGAGGAATCCTTTGGCTTTCTGTTTGAAAATCTCCGGGATGTGATAGCCCGCAGCGATGTGGCGGTGATCGGCCAGGAGACCCCTCTTACAGACGACCCGGCTCTGTATGGCGGCTACCCCAGGTTCGGGACGCCTGTCCAGGTGGGTCAGGCCATAGTGGACGCAGGTTTTGACGTGGTGACCTGCGCCACCAACCATGCCCTGGACAGAGGGGTAAAGGGGGTGGATTTTACCGGGGCTTTTTTCCGGGACAGGGGCATCCTCTGCCTGGGGATACAGTCTTCGGAGGAGAAGGAATATCTTCCCTTCGAGAGGATGGAAAGAAACGGTATCGACATTGCGATGCTGAATTACACATACGGGACAAACGGGATCAAAGCGCCGGAGGAAAGCCCGCATATAGTCAAACTGCTGGAGGAGGAGAAAGTCAGGAAGGACATAGAGCAGGCCCGGGCTCAGTCGGATTTTGTGATTGTCTTTGTCCACTGGGGAACGGAAAATGCGGAGCAGGCGGATGAATACCAGAGGGAGTGGGCCGGACTGTTTCTGAAAAGTGGTGTGGATGTAGTGGTGGGAGCCCACCCCCACGCGCTCCAGCCCTATGAGGTTCTGCGGGATGAGCAGGGCCATGAAATGCTGATCTACTATTCCGTTGGAAATTATGTCAGCGCGCAGGGAGAGGAGAGCTGCGTGAAAGGCGGCATGGCAGCCTTTACAGCCTCTTTGACGGACAGGGGAGTGCAGGTCACGGAGTACGGTTTATACCCCCTGGTAATCACCCGGGAGGGAGGCGGCAAGTTCTCGGTTGATTTTGAATAAATTTCTCCTTTGTTGGAATTGTGTATCCATCGAGAAACAACTTATAAATATACATCGCAAATGGCAGTCAAGGATTGTATAATCAATAATAATCGAATATATTAGGGAGGAATAGCCATGAATAAAATCACAATTGTCATGGGTAGTTATATGCAAAATTGCCAGACCTCAAAAGAGCCGATTGCATGGATTGTCCTGAAAGAAGAAGAACACCGCTTGCTCTGTATCAGCAGGTATTTGTTGGATTGTAAACCTTATCACGATTGTTCTGAAAACGTAATATGGCAAGACTGCGCTTTGAGAAATTGGCTTAATCACGAATTTTTTATGTCGGCTTTTTCAGCAGAAGAACGAGAAAAAATTCTTCTTTCCACTGTGAAAAATCCAGCAGGAGATACACAGGATTACATTTTTCTGTTAAGTACTGACGAAGTAGAAGATTTATTTGATGACGATGTGGAAGATTATGTTGATTATGAAGAGCGAGGGGCCGTGACGACTGAATATGCACGGGCACAAGGGGCATGGTTTCTTGACGAGGACGGCGAAGATGGGAATAAAGGTACTTGGTGGCTGCGATACTATGGAGACTTTCTGGACAATGAGGAAGGAAAATATGATTTTATATCCTGTGTTAATTTTGACGGATATATTGAACGGGCAGCGCAGGGCGTAGAAGAAACAGACAGCTGTATCCGTCCGGCATTTTGGCTACGGACAGACTGATCAAGTCCGAATGTCCTGAAAGCTCCTGCTGAATGCGGAAAAGGAGACAAATTTTTGTAACAGGACACACAGATGTCATGTTTATTCTGCTAAGATGATCCCATCAGATTAACGGAGGGGGCTGCGCCGAAGGGACTTTGCCCCTTTGGAGCCATCGCGCAGCGATTTGGCCAAGTCGCGAAGGAGCACGAGAGGAAGTTTCATGAGGGAACTTCCGAATGAACCTTCCTCTCATGGGTTGCGCCGAAGGGACTTGGCCCCTTCAGAGCTATCGCGCAGCGATTCAATTAAGGAGGAAAAACATGATAGACACAAGATGCGGACTCAGTTGCGGGAAATGTGAGTACAGGGAGGCCTGCAACTGCGGGGGCTGTATTGCCACAAACGGACATCCGTTTCACGGGGAATGTCCCGTGGCAATGTGCTGCCAGGAAAAGGGCTTTCACCACTGCGGGGAATGCCCGGATATTCCCTGCCAGCTGCTCACCCAGTATTCCAGCGACCCGGAACAGGGGGACAACCCGCCGGGAGCCAGGATCGAGCAGTGCAAAAAATGGGCGGGAAAACAGCATACAACCAATGGTTGAGAAAAACAAGAAGGCTGGGTGCTTGCATCCGGCCTTTTTTCCGTTTATCATAAAGACATACCGGTAAGCAAGACGCGCGTGTCCCCAGAACATTTTGACAACAGGCTTTATTGTCATGAAGGAGGAGCATATGAATACAATAGGACAGACAATCAGACAGCTGCGCAGAGCCAGGGGTGTGACACAGGAGGAACTGGCAGGGGCGCTGAATCTGACATACCAGGCGGTATCCAAGTGGGAGAACGAGACAGCCCAGCCGGACATTATGATGATGCCGGCCCTGGCGGCCTACTTCGGGGTGACGATCGATGAACTTTTCGGTTACAAGCTGGACGTGATGACCAACAAGGAGCGACTGATCCGTTACATGGATAAAAACCGGATTCTGGTCAGAGGGGATGTCACTCTGAAACACGGCGGCGAGAGCAGCTATTATATCAATACGGAGAATTTTTCCACCAATGCCCAGCTGGCCCGGATCGGGGAGGTTTTTGCGGACTGTATCCGGG
Source organism: uncultured Acetatifactor sp. (assembly GCA_910583845.1). Classification (GTDB taxonomy): domain Bacteria; phylum Bacillota; class Clostridia; order Lachnospirales; family Lachnospiraceae; genus Acetatifactor. Next base: position 119,961 of record CAJUAB010000001.1, on the reverse strand, counting down.
AAAACCATCTGGAATTTGACGCGCTGGTGGGATTGGCTTACCATGGAATCGCTTTCTCCGTGGCGGCGGCCACGGCTCTGTATACCAAATACGGCAAGACTTGCAGCTACTGCCATGACAGGCGGGTGGCGGACAGCCGGGGACGGACGCTCTGCGGCCATACTTTACGGGATGGGGAGCGGGTCGTGATTATAGATGATGTGATGACCTCCGGCGCTTCCGTGGAGGAGAGGGTGGAGCAGCTGCGGCGTCAGGCGGATATCCAGGTGACAGCCGTGATTGTGATTATTAACCGCCACAATCAGATGCCTCAGGGAACACCTTCCGGAGAGGAGCGGATGCTGAAAAAGTACGGTGCCAGGGTATACTCCCTGATTACAGATGAGGATATTGAGGCGGCGCTGCGGGAGCGCGTTATATAAGACAGAGACAGCATTAAGCACGGGCGGGCAGACTTAAAAAGTCTGTCCGCCCGATGGCTGTTAAGCTGAAAAGTCGGTCAGCCCGATGGCGGCTCCTCCGATCTCATCCGCTCCAGCGCCTCGAAAACAGCCGCCACAGCCCGCTCCCTGGTGGAACAGGCTGCGCCGCCAAACTCATTGTCAATGGAATACTTCCAGCATTCCGTTCCTTTTGTGTCATGATAGAGCACAACGATATGCTGATCCACCTTCAGATATTCGTTGCCCTTCCTGGAGCGCTTCCATTGGCGTTTGCAGAAACTGATCCGGCGCGACTGCCTGTTTTTGAAGTCCGCTTCCCGACGCCTGGCTCCCGCCACATCTCCCTCCATTCTGCCTGCGCATACGCATCCCACCGAGAGACTGTGGTAGCCGGGATGTTCCATCAGATGGGCATAGCGGATAATCTGGTATCCGCACATCTGACAGATGCCGGCGGGCGAGCCCAGATCCTCCACCCCTGCGCAGGTCCAGCCGCTGTGAGGAACCAGAGGATCTTTCCACAGATTGGGACTGCTTTCCTTCAACATTTTCAGACGGGCGGCCTGATCTCCGGATACATCTGCGGGCCGGTTGTGACTCGCCGGTTTTGTCTCAGCCAGTTCAAACGCAAGCTCCACAGGGCTGGCCGGATCTACCGGAGCTTCCCGGTCCTGCCAATTCTGCCCGCTGTCTGTATCCTTTTCCGGAGGGGCTGGAGCTGACGGCCTGTCCGGGCTGAACGCAGCTCTGCTCTCCGTGTCAGCTGTGTTTTGGAGGGCCGTTTTTTCCGGGGGAGTATCGGGCGGCGGAACGGTCTCCGGCCTCCGATGGGGCGGCTGCGGCGGGATCACGGCGTCCGGCGCGCCTGCGGCCCTTTCCGGACCGGAAGGGAGAATTTCATGCTTTTTGGTGAAATAGCTGCTGGAGATGTCCCTTGGATGCTGGAATTTCTCAAATCGAATGGAATAGCTCCCTCTCTTTTCGTCTATGGCCTCGATGATGCCCGGGCCGAAGATATGATGTTCCACCGCGTCTCCCACTTTTCTGCTGCCTGCTGCCTCCAGCTGCATTTCCCAGTCCAGCCTGGCGGCATATTTTTTGCCTGCCTGTTGCAGGTCCTCCGGGATGCGGCCCACCCGGACATAATTCTTCTCCCCGATTTCTTCCAGGAACCGGGACACCAGTTTTTTTGCCCCGTTTTCACCGGTTCCCTCCGATTCCATCAAAAAGAGGTATTTTTCCGCACGGGTGATGGCCACATAGCACAGCCTGCGTTCCTCCTCCAGCCCCGGGATTTTCCGCTCTCCCAGGGTCTTGGCGGAGGGGAATACTCCCTCCGTAAAGCCCAGGATAAATACCACCGGAAATTCCAGCCCCTTGGAAGAGTGGATGGTCATCAGTTTGACCGCGTCCCTGGATTCGTCGCGGTCTTCTCCTGATTGCAGGGCGATCTGACTCAAAAATTCTTCCAGGCTGATATACTCTCCGAATTCCCGTTCAAACTCATTGGAGATGCGTTTGAACTCCACAAGGTTTGACAACCGTTCCTCGTCCCCAAGCTCCCGCATAAAGTTTTCATAGCCGGAGCCTTCCGCTACTGTGTTGACAATGTCCGAGATGCGCATTGTCGTATGACGGCTGCGGATACCCTCTATAAAGCGGACAAAGTCCGCTGCGTCGCTGCCGGAAAACGCCTTGTCTTCCAGATGCGCGGACAGTGTGGAAAAAAGGCTGGCTGCGGGATCTGCCTCCTGCCCCCGCAGCTCTTCCAGATAGTTCATTTTCTGACGCCCGAATTTGCGCCGGGGGGTATTTACCACCCGGACAAAGGAATCGTCATCGTCGAAGGCAATCAGTTTCAGATAGGCGATCATGTCCAATATTTCCATCCTCTGATAGAAGCGGATTCCGCCGAATATCTCATAGGGGATATTTTTTTCCGCCAGTTTTTTCTCCACGATCCGGGACAAAAAGCTGGCCCGGTAGAGAATGGCGAACTGTGAATAGCGGAATCCCTCTGTTTCGCGCAGCCGCTTGATATTGCGGATCACCTGCTCCGTCTCCTCGCATTCGTCTTTGGAATGGTAGTGCGTCACAGGGGCCCCCGCGGGGTTGACTGTAAAGAGATCCTTTTTCAGACGGACCGTGTTCTTTTCGATCAGAGAGTTGGCGCACTGGAGAATCTGGGGAGTAGACCGGTAATTCTGGTTCAGGATTATGGTCTTGGTGGGTTCGTGTTCCTTGTCAAAATCTACCAGTAACTTTACATCGGAGCCTCTCCACTCGTAGATATTCTGGTCGGGGTCCCCCACGATCATCAGATTCCGGTACAGGCCGGACAGGATTTCCACCAGGCGCATCTCCGTGGAGGAGCTGTCCTGAAATTCGTCCACCATGATGTAGTTCAGTCTGTTTTGCCATTTTTCCCGGATTTCCTGGTCGTTTTTCAGCAGATGGAGGGCAAAGGCGATGAGATCGTGGAAATCAAGCGAATGGGTGGCCTTCTGCTTTTGCAGAAATTCCTCTATGAGACAGTCATCAGGGGTCTTGAGTTCCTTCAGAATCTGGCAGGGAAGGGGGCTGCAGATTCTGTTTACATATTCCAGGTCTCTTTTGGCCCGCCCGGTTTTTTTCAGCATGGCCTCAAAAGTGGCATAGTTCAGCTTAAGATCATGCTTCTGATAGATTTCCTCCCATATGTGTTTCTGCTGTCTGGAATCAATGATCTGGAACTGCCTGCTGAGAAACAGTTTCTCCGGGTTTTCCCGCAGAAGCCGGTGACAGAAACCGTGATAGGTGCAGACCAGGCTCATATCGTTTCCGTCTCCGATCAGGCGGCGGATTCTGCTTTTCATTTCCTCCGCGGCCTTGTTTGTGAAGGTTACGCAGAGGATATTTCCCGCGTCGATGCCATATTCGGTAACCAGATAGGCATAGCGGCTTACCAGCAGCTTTGTCTTTCCGCTGCCGGCTCCGGCGATTACCCGGACATAGCCCTCCGTCTCCAGCACCGCCTCTCTCTGCTTTGTATTCAGGTTATCCAATAAATCAATCATCTTCCGTCTACCTGCCGTTTCCTGCGGACTCTGTGCGGCGGCCCGCTGCCGATGAAAAACAGATCCGCAAAGGTATAAGAATGTCTGGCTAAAGTATAGCATAAAGAGGGGAATGATGTCACTTCCTTTTTACGGCGGCAGTTTGGTTTTGCCTTTTGTGGGAAAAAGGTGCTGATCGGCACCGCGGAGGTTGATTAAGACTTGATTATTGAGCAGGCAGGGATTATAATGTGCATGTGAGAGAAATCCCGGGCATGGACAGAAGCATGTAAAACAGAGAGGGAACGGCTATGTCCGGGCGGGAGACAGGGAAGGATATTATGGCGGATAAAATAGTAGTGAGCTGTCTGCGGGAGGACCTGGCGGTCTGTCCGGGCTGCGGCAGCAGGAACATTGTGGGAAGAGACAGGGAGTACTGCCATTGCGGTCAGTGCGGCCAGACGCTGGAGATCCATGTGGTCAGCAAGGTGTCCGGCGGTGAAGGGGATGCCGGAAAGCCTGACGAGTTTGAGCAGATATCCCTGTTTTAGAGTATAGTCAGATGGAAAGAGGCAAAAGACATGGCGGCAGCAGGAAAAAGTATTGCGATACCGGCTATTTTAAAAGTCGGCAGTGGGACGCTGGATCAGATCGGCAGTTACCTCAAGGAAGAGAATTTCAAAAATGTGGTGATTTACTTTGGCAATGGCCTGATTGAATTGTTCGGCATGAAGGTCATGGACTCCCTGAAGGAGGCCGATATTGAAGTATTGGAGTATCGGGAGATTGACACGGTCTGTATAGACGATATTGTGGAGATGGCGTTCACCCTGCCGGGGAGGGTACAGACAATTATCTCCATAGGCGGAGGCAAGGTGATAGACGCGGGGAAATATGCGGCGTTTCTGAGGGGGCTCCCCTTTATCAGCGTACCCACCTCCAGCTCCAGCGACGGTTTTTCCAGCGCCAGCGCTTCTCTGATCGTGGAAGGCAGACGCGCTTCCGTGCCGGCCAGACTGGCTCATGGCATTATCGTGGACACGGAGGTGATACGGACAGCGCCGGAACGCTTTATCTACTCGGGGATTGGAGATATGGTATCCAAGATCACCGCTCTTTACGACTGGTTGTTTGAAGCCCGGGCGGGATATGCCCAGGTCAACGACTTCGCGGTCATGATCGCGAAAAAGGCGGTGAACAGCTTTGTGCGCACACCCTTTCAGAGCATCCAGGAGGAGCTGTTTTTGAGGGAATTGCTGGACTCTCTGGCCATGAGCGGCATCGCCAACGAGATCGCGGGCAGCAGCGCTCCCACCAGCGGCAGCGAACATCTGATTTCCCATGCTTTGGATAAGCTGCTGGAGCAGCCCCAGCTCCACGGCATCCAGGTGGGGGTAGCCACTTATCTGATGGCAAGAGTGCAGGATCACCGATACGTAAGGGTCAATACCATATTTACGGACACCGGTTTCTGGAAGTATGTGGAGACGCTGGGGATGAAAAAGGAAGATTTTGCAAGGGCTATTGATATGGCCCCCTCCATCAAGCCGCACAGACACACCTATCTGCACGAGGAAGCCTATCGGGAGATGGCGAAGCGTCTGTTGGAGGAAGATGAAATACTGAACAGAATTTTGGTATAAACGAATGATAAGCGCCCGGAGTGGATTCCGGCCCTGAAAATCTGTCCGGGGAGGGCGCAGATGGAACGTGAAACAGGAGGTGGCGGTTCTGAAACTGGTCAAAAAATTACTTTATGTGTTGTGTATATTGGTGATCCTGCTGTGTGCTCTGGTGGTGTGGGCAGCTTTTTCTCCCACTGCTACGGAGCGTCTGGCGAGTATTCTGTATGGGGAGAATCGGGACCAGGGAATACTGGATGTGGTGGACAGGACAGAGCAGGGAGGCGGGGGCGGTAACCAGCCGGGAGGAATGACGCCGCAGGAGAGTCCCACGCCCACCGAGGCGCCCGCCCAGCAGACGCCGGAACCCACCATGGCGCCGCCGCAGATGGACGGCCCCCTGATCTGGGAACCCAAGCCCACCGTACAGCCCACGCAGCCGCCGGGTTCCATTCCCGATTTTGACCCTGATGGCATGGTGATCAATATCTATGTGGCTAAAAACGGCGGCATGACGGGGAATGTGGCTGATTATGTGGTCCCTTCCGAGGATTCTGTGGAGGCGCCTAAGGATCTGGCTGACAAGACCGGATATACCCCGGTGACGGACAGCTCTACGGAACTGGGGAAGGAAGAGGCGGATAAGCTGCAGACGGAACTGTCCCAGGGAGAGACGGGAGAAGGGCTTTACTTTGACAGTCTGTTTTATCCGTATTATTACCTGCTGGATGAGACGGGGCAGGCTATGTACCGGCAGATCTATGCCAATGCCAACGCGCTGAACGTCACCTTCAAGCCCTGCCAGGATATAACGGTGAGCGCGTTGAAAACCGTGTTTGAGGCGGTGTATAACGACCATCCGGAAATGTTCTGGCTGGAGACCGGCTACAGCTGCAAATACAGCCGCAGCGGGAGATGTATCGAGATAACATTGAAGTTCAGCGTCAGCGAAGCGGAGATGCCCGATTTTCGATATACCTTTGAAACCCAGGCGGAGAGGATACTGTCTCAGGCATGGAATCTTCCGGATGACTACGAGAAGGAGAAATATGTTCATAACAGGCTGTTGGAGCAGGTGGAATATCAGAGCGGCGCGCCCATGAGCCAGAGCGCTTACAGTGCGCTGGTCAGCGGAAAGACGGTCTGCGCGGGTTATGCCAGAGCTTTCCAGTACCTGATGCATCAGCTGGGAATCCCCTGCTACTACTGCACGGGATACTCGGGGGAAAATCATGCATGGAATATTGTCAATCTCTATGGAGAGTATTACAATGTGGATCTGACATGGGACGACACGCAGCCCCCCACTTATCGGTATTTTAACAAGACGGATAAGGATTATGAGACCACACATGTGCGCAGAAGCCTGGCTAAGAAGCTGCCTGCATGTGACGGCACCAGCTATCGGAATCTGGAGCCGGAACCGGCCGGAGCTTCCCCGTCGCCGTCGCCTTCGCCCAAGGCCACGCCGAAACCCACCAGCGCTCCGGACGTCGCTCCTGCCTCAGAGGAGCTGGAGGCATATTACAAAGAATGCGGCCAGCAGATTATCAACAGTGGTTCGGGGAATTTCAGTTTTGTCAAGGAGATTGATGCCGATCTGTGGGAGGAGCTGTGGACGGCCTACAACAATGGCAATATTTCGGATAGTTTTCTGATCCGGGCCATGAATCGTCTGGGAGGAAATTCCTGCAACGTGAAGATCCTGTGCGAACAGGCAGCGAACGGCAATTTCCGTCTGACCCACACGGTAAATATGCAGTGACATACGGTTGAACAGACAAGTAAAAAAGGTATCCCAGATAAATCGCCGGGATGCCTTTTTTGCGTTCAGGAGGAGGAGCACCGAAAGAAATTTTTCAGGCATATCTCACTTGTCCCATCATATATTGAGATAGGAAGAGGAAAGGTTTTATTTTTCATCATGGGAATCGGTCTATGAAGGAGGGAGGTAAGGGATGAGCATGAGCCTGACGGAAATTTTTCCTGCGGCATACCGGATGTATTTTAAGACGGCTGACAGGCGGTCTGAGCGGGTCAGCGAGATCCGGCTCCGGACCCTGCGCCCGGCAATTCTGATGGAGGGAAGCAGGGAAGTGTTCCTTGGAGAGGATGGGTCTTATTCGGAACATATGGAGCAGGCCTGGCATCCTGACAGACAGGCTCTGACGGAGATTGTCAGCCATCTCTGCCAGTATTCCCTGTATGCCTATGAGGATGAACTGCGGCAGGGCTATATCACCATTGAGGGCGGACACAGGGTGGGGATTGTGGGACAGGCGGTGCAGGAGAGCACCGGCAGCATTCGCACCATCAAGCATATTTCGGCCATCAATATCCGGATTGCCCATCAGGTGCTGGGGGCGGCGACACCGGTGCTGCCCTATGTCTACAGGAAGGGGAGCATGCGAAACACGCTGATTATATCCCCGCCGGGATGTGGAAAGACCACACTGCTGCGGGATCTGGTGAGACAGATTTCCGGAGGAAATGCCTATGGGCCGGCCCGGACGGTGGGCGTGGTGGACGAGCGCTCGGAGATCGCGGGATGCTATATGGGACAGCCTCAGAACGACCTGGGTCCCCGCAGTGATGTGCTGGATGCCTGCCCGAAGGCTCTGGGCATGATGATGCTGCTGCGGAGCATGTCCCCGGCAGTGCTGGCGGTGGACGAACTGGGCAGCGGGGAGGAGATCCGGGCGGTGCGCATGGCGGCATCCTGCGGCGTCAGTCTGGTGGCTACCGTACATGGCATGGACATGCAGGATGTGCAGGGCAAGCCCGGGATGGGGGCGCTGCTGGCGGAGGGGATTTTCACCTGTATGCTGGTGCTGATCCGGGACAGGCAGGGACGCTGCCGTGTGGGACAGGTACTGCACCGCAGACAGATGGACGGCATCTGGGAGGAGGTGGCCGGGGATGGTACGGCTGGTGGGATTCAGTCTGATCGGGTTAAGCTGTAGCGGGCTGGGACTGTGGTATGCGTGGAATCTGCGGCAGCGCCTGCATCATCTGCATGCGATGAACCGGATGATAGAGCTGCTGATCAGCTTGCTCCAGTATGGGAAAAGCACCCTGCCGGAATGCTGCTGTCAGTTGGCGGGCCAGGTGGAGGAACCCTACAGAGGGGCGTTTGTACGGGTGTACCGGGAACTGACAGAGGGACGGGGAAACAGCTTCACGGAGGTGTACGGCAGGATTATGGGGGAGGCGCTGCGGGAGCTTCCGCTGAAAGAGCAGGACAGGCTGCTTTTTCTGCAATGCGTACTGGAGCAGGGGGCCGGTGACGGGGAGGCAAGGGTGCGTCTGATCCGGCGGCAGCAGGAACTGCTCAAAGAACGTATAGACAGGCTGGAAACGGACAGCAGGGAGAAGAGCCGGATGGCGGTGGGCCTGGGGACTCTGGGAGGCATTCTCATCATCATCATCCTGTTATGAGGATGCTCTGGCACCGTATAACGATCGGATGTAAGAGGATGCTCTGGCACCATATAACGATCGGATGTAAGAGGATGTTCTGGCGCATACATCTGAATCGGATGTAAGAGGACCCGGATACGGATCAGGGGGATGATGCAGGCACCACGGATGCCCGCGGCCCATGGTCAGCCACGCAGGCGGAGGAAATCAGGATGATACGCGTTCGAATAAGCATAAAGGTATATCGCGGATCGTCGGGCGATATGCGGGAGAGAGGAAAAGCATGGGAGTGAGTCTGATTTTTAAAATAGCGGCAGTGGGAATACTGGTTACCATATTGAGTCAGGTGCTCAAACACAGCGGCCGGGAGGAACATGCTTTTCTGATCAGTCTGGCGGGGCTGATTCTGGTGCTGACCTGGATTGTACCCTATATTTATGACTTGTTTACCACGATACAGACATTGTTTGACCTGACATAGGGAGCGGTGGCTTTATGCCGGTACTTTAGGGGAGGTGCCATGTCGGAACTTATCAAAATAGCCATACTGGGAATCCTGGGAGTCATGGTGGCGCTGCAATTCCGGGCCACCAGGCCGGAGTACGGGATCTACATGGGCCTGGTGATCAGTGTCCTGATTTTCACGTACGCGGTGCGCCAGTTTTCGGCGGTCCTGGGTCAGTTTACACTGATCAGGCAGTTTCTGGGAAGCAGCCAGAATTATCTGTCCATATTGCTGAAAATAACGGGAGTAACCTATATCTGCGAATTCAGCGCCGGAATATGCAAGGACGCGGGATACGGGGCGGTGGCGGAACAGATTGAGATACTGGGCAAGCTGTCGGTGATGTTTGCGGGGCTGCCTGTCTTACTGGCTGTTATGGAACAGATACAGACTTTTATGCGCTGACAGATTTCTCTGCCGGGAACCGGCAGTACTCAGGGGGTGGCTGATGGAAGGATTGTCGATGGATCTGATCTGGGAAGAATACGGACTGGACCAGCTGCAACAGGGGTTGTCCAATCTTTTCCCGGGCAATGAATTTTCTCTGCGCCAGGTGCTGGCACAGATTATGCAGGGAGATGTGCTGGGAGCGATCAGAGATATTGCAAATGCCATGCTGGGAGATATGGGAAGTCAGCTGGCGGGCCTGCGCAATGTGCTGCTTTGGCTGGTGATGCTGGGCATGGTGTCGGCTCTGATGAGTCACTTTATGGAGATTTTTGACAAGCATCAGGTGGCGGATATCAGTTTCTATTTTATGTATCTGCTGCTGACGGCGGTACTGCTGGCCAGTTTTGGCCGCATTGCCCAGGTGGCGTCTACGACGATGGAGAACATTCTGCTGTTTATCCGTCTGCTGGTACCTACATATCTCATGGCTGTGGGGGTGGCCAGCGGGACTGCCACGGCGGGGGCCAGCTATCAGCTGGTGCTGCTGCTGATTTATGGGGTGGAGCGGGTGCTGATCGGCGGGCTGCTGCCCTTCATCTACAGCTATGTGCTGCTGGCAGTGGTAAACGGCATATGGATCGAGGAGAAACTTTCTATGCTGATGGAGCTGCTGGAAAAGGGAATCAAGGCGGCGCTGAAGGCAATCATCGGCATCGTGACCGGTATCAGCGTTTTTCAGTCTGTGATAACGCCGGTCATTGACACGGTGAAAACCTCCGCCATGCAGAAGATCGTGGCGGCGGTTCCCGGCATCGGCGGCGCCGCGGACAGCCTGGCCTCCATGGTGATCGGCTCGGCGGTGGTGATCAAGAACAGTATCGGCGTGGTGCTTCTGATTCTGCTGATGAGCGTGTGTCTGTCGCCGCTTTTGCAGATTCTGCTGACGGCCTGCTGTATGAAACTGGCCGCTGCCGTCATGGGGATCATCAGTGACAAGCGGATCACGGCGTGTACCAACAAGGTAGGGGAGGGCAGTATGATGCTGCTGAAAATTACAGGCACGGCGCTGCTGCTGTTTCTGATCAGCATATCTCTGGTGGCCGTCTCCACGAATCATGGATTATAGGGGGCGCTTATGTGGGAAGGATTGCTTGACAGTATACGTCAGATGGGCGTCTTCATGATCTGTGCCCAGGCGCTGATCTATTTTAAGCCCAAAGGCTCCTATGAAAAGTACCTTAAGCTCCTGGTCAGCGCTATGATCCTGGTGCAGCTTCTGAGTCCCGTGGTGGCTCTGTTGTCGGGAAAGGATGGGCAGAGCCTGGAGGAGAGAATCGGTTTTTACAGCAATTCTTTCGAGCAGGGGATGAACGAGGCGATTTTTCAGGAATATCGGGTGGAACAGATCCGGCAGCAATTGCTCACATCCCGGATCAGGGCGCAGTTTGAGGAGGGGGACGCAGAGCCTGGGCGGCAGGAGGACAGCCAGGTCATTGCCGCCGGACAGGAACAGCGCGGGGAGGGAGAAATCCGCGTTCAGATCGACCCGGTGACCATAGAAGTCCCTTACGGCGGGCAGCAGGATATGGGGCGGAGGGAGGACGGACATGGAGGAGAAGATCAAAAGTAAAATGGAGAAATGGCTGAAAAAGGATAACCTGCTGATCCTGCTGTTGGCAGGAGTGCTGCTGGTGGTGATTGCCCTGCCTACGGAGAAAAGCGGGCCAAGTGCCCCTGCGGACACAGACGCGGAGGACCAGGCGGGGGTGGCTTCGGGTATGACCGGGGAGGGCGTCGGCTTTTCCGGCACGGAGGAATACGCGGCCTCTCTGGAAAAGAAGCTGGAGAACACACTTTCCAGGATCAGCGGAGTGGGGAGTGTGCAGGTGATGATCACACTGAATGCCACGGAGGAGCTGGTGGTGGAGAAGGATCAGCAGACCCAGAGCAGCAGCACCGCCGAGGAGGACAGCCAGGGCGGGAGCCGTACTTCCCATCAGCTCAGCCGCTCCGAGAACACAGTATATCACAGCTCCGGCAGCAATGAACCCTATGTTGTCAAGACGCTTCTGCCCCGGGTGGAGGGAGTGGTGGTGGTGGCCCAGGGGGCCGGGACCGGCACCGTCAACCGGAATATAACGGATGTGGTGCAGGCACTTTTTGATGTGGAAGCGCATAAGGTAAAGGTAGTGAAAATGGATGAGGGCGCGCATATATCCGAATAAGCCCTCATACAATGAACTAGTAAAAAAAGAGAGCATAGAAAAGGGAGAAAGAGTGTGAAAAACCTAATCAAGAAAAATCAGCTAATGATTACCGCGCTTGCCATCATGCTGGCCATTGCAGGGTATCTGCAGTTCGCGGGGACCAATCTGAATGAGGAAGCTCTGACGGACAGCGGGAAGACGGCGGAAGTGACCAACACGGGCGGAGTGATCACGGACAATATGGTTGCAGGACAGTACAACATTGATGACGTCGACGGCCTGCTGGATCTGTCAGAGGCGGATCTGGTGGCTTCCTATGTCACGGAGATTGACAGCCTGGACACGGATTCGGACGTGATCGCGGAAGATTATCTGGACACGGACATGGTGGTGGGGGAGGCGCAGCCCGCAGAGGGCGAAGTGCCGGGAGAAGCGGTGTTTTCTTCCTCCAACGGCGTAGCCATGTTGTCCGAAGCCAAGCTGCTTAAGGAGCAGGTGAGGGCAAAGAACAAGGAGACTCTGCTGGAGATTATCAACAGCGACGGCCTCTCGGATGAACAAAAGCAGGAGGCGGTGAATACCATGGTGCAGATGACGGCCATAGCGGAGAAAGAGGCGGCTGCGGAGATACTGCTGGAGGCAAAAGGATTTTCCGATGTGGTGGTCAGCATCAATGACGGCGCCGTGGATGTGGTGGTAAACGCCCTCACCCTGACGGATGTCCAGCGGGCCCAGATCGAAGATATTGTGAAGCGCAAGACAGAGATCGGCGCGGAGAATATCGTCATAAGCACAGTGGTACAGGAATAATTTAGTGTACATTACATAAAAATGTGGTATAATGAGCAAAATGCTCTTCTGAACAAAAGGTGCGCAGAGCGCACGAAGCTGCGGTATAATGAGCAAAATGCTCTTCTGAACGAGAGGTGCGCAGAGCGCACGAAGCTGCGGTATAATGAGCAAAATGCTCTTCTGAGTGAGAGGCGCGCAGGGTTTTACGAAAGGTGAGGAAAATATTTTGAGCGACAAACGAGTTTTTCTGATCGTGTTGGACAGTTTTGGAATTGGGGAGATGGCGGACGCGCGGCAGTATGGGGATGAAAATGTGAACACCCTGCGAAGTGTGGCTGCCAGCTCCTGTTTCCATGTGCCCCATATGGAGAGGCTGGGACTGTTCCATATAGACAAAGTGGCGGATGAGCAGGTCATCCGAGAACATATGACCGTGCCGGAGACGGAGATAACCGGATGCTACGGCAGACTGGCGGAGCGCTCCTGCGGAAAGGATACCACCATCGGACACTGGGAGATTGCGGGACTCGTCTCTCCCAGGCCTCTGCCCACCTATCCCCAGGGGTTTCCGGCACAGGTGCTGGAAGAATTTTCCCGTCGAACCGGCAGAGGGGTGCTTTGCAATCTTCCCCGCTCCGGCACACAGGTGATACAGGAGTACGGGGACGCTCATATGCGCACGGGAGACCTGATCGTATATACGTCGGCGGACAGCGTGTTTCAGATTGCGGCTCATGAGGAGATCGTTCCGGTGGAACAGCTGTATGAGTACTGCCGCATCGCCCGGGAGATCCTGCGGGGGGAACACGGTGTGGGCCGGGTAATTGCCAGACCCTTTGAGGGACCTGCAAAAGGCCCCTTTGTGAGAACGCCCCGGAGGCATGATTTTTCTCTGGAACCCCCCGGTGTAACCATGCTGGATCAGCTGTCCGGAGCCGGAAAGAGTGTGATTGCCGTGGGTAAGATCCAGGATATTTTTGCGGGTAAGGGCATTACCGAGCATGTGTATACCAGCGGCAACGAGGAGGGCATCCGCCGTACGCTGGAGTATCTGGAACGGGATTTTGAGGGGCTGTGTTTTGTCAATCTGGTGGATTATGATATGTTGTACGGACACCGCAGGGATGTGGAGGGCTATGCAGGCGCGCTGACAGCCTTCGATGAAAGACTGCCGGAAATCATGGGAAAAATGAGGCCGGAGGATCTGCTGATGATCACGGCGGATCATGGATGCGACCCGGCTTATACGAGGACGACCGACCATACCAGGGAATATGTGCCCCTTCTGATGTATGGCAAAAATCTGAAGCCCGGCAATCTGGGCACAAGGGATACCTTTGCGGATATCGGCGCGACAGTGCTGCAATACTTTGGAATCGCGCGGGAGATAGAGGGAGAGCCGCTGCTTCCCCATTAAGCGGTTCTGGGAAGGAGAGACGGAACTTAAAACAGTCTCGGAACGGAAGGACCCAGGAAGATTTACAGATGCGGAATAAGCAGCTGTAAATCTTCCCCAGCCAAGGGTCCTGTAGAGGAGAGACGGAACTTAAAACAGTCTCGGAACGGAAGGACCCGGGAATAATCTCAGATGCGGAATAAGCAGCTGAGATTATTCCCCCAGTCAGGGGTCCTGTAGAGGAGAGACGGAACTCAAAACAGTCTCGGAACGGAAGGACCCGGGAATAATCTCAGATGCGGAATAAGCAGCTGAGATTATTCCCCCAGTCAGGGGTCCTGTAGAGGAGAGACGGAACTTTAAATAAGAAAGGATTACGGACCAATGAATCAATATACAGAAGAAATAAACAGGCGTCGCACTTTCGCCATCATTTCCCACCCTGACGCGGGCAAGACTACTTTGACGGAGAAATTCCTGCTCTATGGCGGAGCTATCAATCTGGCGGGGAGCGTCAAGGGCAAGGCCACGGCCAGACATGCGGTGTCCGACTGGATGGAGATCGAGAAGGAGAGAGGTATCTCCGTCACCTCGTCGGTGCTGCAGTTTGAATACGACGGGTTTTGTATCAATATTCTGGACACTCCCGGGCATCAGGACTTCTCGGAGGACACGTACCGTACGCTGATGGCGGCGGATTCCGCAGTGATGGTGATTGACGCCTCCAAGGGCGTGGAAGCCCAGACGAGAAAGCTGTTCAAAGTCTGCGGCATGAGGGGAATCCCCATCTTTACTTTTATCAACAAATTGGACAGGGATGCCAACGACACCTTTGATCTGCTGGACGAGATCGAGAAGGAGCTGGGCATAGCCACCTGTCCGGTAAACTGGCCCATCGGTTCCGGCAAAGGCTTTAAGGGCGTGTATGACCGGGAGGAGAAGGCCGTATATACTTATTCCGACACGGAGAAGGGAACCCGGGAAGGGGAGACAAAGGTAGTGCCCGTGGGGGAGGAGGAAGCGCTGCGGGGACTGATCGGCGATCCGGCCTCCGATAAGCTGCTGGAGGAAATTGAGCTTCTGGACGGAGCCAGCGCTGAATTTGACCTGGAGGCCGTGCGTAAGGGCCAGCTGACACCGGTATTTTTCGGCTCGGCTCTGACAAATTTCGGTGTGGAAATTTTTCTGCGGCATTTTCTGCAGATGACCACCACTCCCCTGCCCAGAATGGCGGACATCGGTCTCGTGGACCCGGCGGAACATGAGTTTTCCGCGTTTGTATTCAAGATTCAGGCCAATATGAATAAGGCCCATCGGGACAGAGTGGCGTTTATGCGGATCTGCTCGGGGCGTTTTGACGCCAATATGGAAGTGCGCCATGTGCAGGGGGGGAAGGTGATGCGCCTGTCTCAGCCCCAGCAGATCATGGCGGACGAGAGAAAGATTCTGGAGGAGGCTTACGCGGGGGATATCATCGGTGTGTTTGACCCCGGTATCTTTTCCATCGGGGATACACTCTGTATGCCCCGGGAAAAATTTATGTATGAAGGTATTCCCACTTTTGCGCCGGAGCACTTTGCCAGGGTGCGTCAGGTGGATACCATGAAACGCAAGCAGTTCACCAAGGGCGTACAGCAGATTGCCCAGGAGGGAGCCATCCAGATTTTTCAGGAATTTAATTCCGGTATGGAGGAAATCATTGTGGGCGTGGTGGGTGTGCTGCAGTTCGATGTGCTGAAGTATCGTCTGGAGAATGAGTATAATGTGGAGATCCGGCTGGAAAACCTGCCTTATGAGCATATACGCTGGATCGCCAATAAGGATGAGGTGGATGTGGAAAAACTCACCGGCACATCGGACATGAAGAAGGTCAAGGATATGAAAGGGAATCCGCTGCTGCTGTTTGTCAATTCCTGGAGTGTCGGTATGACCCTGGACCGCAATAAGGGACTGGAGTTGTCGGAGTTTACCAGAGAATAGGGAACGGATGGGGAAGCCGGAGAGGAGGATGCCTGATTGCATAGTCTGCATACACGTTTCTTGGAAAAAAGAAGATACAGAAAAGGGATGATCTGCCGCGTTATGGCGGTTCTGGTGACGGCGCTGTCCCTGACAGGCTGTGGGATGCTGTCCCGGATGACGGATATCGGGGAAGTGTGGGATCAGACGGCACAGGCGTCGTCCGGTGAGACCCGGGACGATTACAGCGCGGAAGTGCCTGCGGCCGGTCAGGAGGGCAAAGTGCTGACCTGGCAGTCGCTGCTGGGGCAGGAACCGGAGGAGCCGGACGGGGAGCCGGAGGCGGATTACACGGACCCCCTGGCCTGGGAGTACTGCTATCAGTATCTGGACGAGCCGGGGCGGCAGTGGTATCGGGACATTCAGCGGATTCTGGCCACTCTGGGCCAGGAGCAGGAACTGTCGGCAGAATGTCTGGAGGACGGACTTACGGAGGAGGATATTGACCGGATTTTCTGTTATGTACTGGCAGACCATCCGGAATACTTTTATGTGGATGGATATCGCTATACGAAATACAGCCGGATGGACAAGCTGGTCAAAGTGACTTTTTCGGGAAGCTACACCTATGACGGTCAGGAGTGCGCCCGCAGATGGGAGCAGATCCAGGCGGCGGCGGAGGAACTGCTGGCCCGGGCTCCCGACGGCGCGGATGACTATGAGAAAGCGCGCTATGTGTATGAGACCCTGATTCGCGGCACAGACTATGTGCTGGACGCGCCGGACAGTCAGAATCTGTATTCTGTGCTGGTAAGCGGCGCCTCTGTCTGTCAGGGCTATGCCAAGGCCACCCAGTATCTGCTCAATCACATGGGGATTCCCTGTGTACTGGTGCAGGGGCAGGTGGAGCCGGGAGAGGGACATGCCTGGAATCTGCTGTGTCTGGACGGGGAATACTATTATATGGACACCACCTGGGGGGACGCGTCTTACAGGCAGGCGGAAAGCTCTTCCGCGGAGGAGGACTGGCTTCCACAGGTCAATTATGATTATCTGTGCGTGACCACCCGGCAGCTGCTGCGCACCCATGTTCCCGGTCAGACCGTGCCGCTGCCCGAATGCACGGCCACCCGGGACAACTACTATGTGCGGGAGGGATGTCTTCTGTCCGCCTGTGAGGAGGAGACGCTGCAACAGGCATTTGACCGCGCGGTTTCGGCAGGCAGACAGGAAATTTCCTTAAAATGTACGGAGGAAGAGGTGTACAGCCAGCTTCTGGAACACCTGATTGATCAGAAGGAGGTGTTTTCCTATTTGGAGCCGGGATGCAGTACTTTGCACTATGCCCGCAATGAAAAACAGCTGTCCATCACATTCTGGTTTTCTTAGAACTTTTTTCCGCCCCGCGCCGGAGACCGTTACCCGGGTGGTTCCTGAAAAGTAACTTTTTACTTGTGAGATGATTGAGAATGTGTTACAATGAATGAAATGTGGGAAGAAATAATGATAGAATGAACTGAGTTATAATGTGGCAGGATGGAGGAACAGGACATGGAAAAAGAGATAGATCGTAAGACCGTGGTTTTGCAGGAAGATGAAAATCTGGGCAGTGTGAAGATCGCTGATGACGTGGTGGCTACGATTGCCAGACTGGCTGCCAACGAGGTGGAGGGAGTGGCCCCGGCTGTGGGTTCCAACGGAAAACCGGTGAAAAAGTATGTGAGAGTGGTAGTGACGGAGAATAACGTGGTGGTGGATCTGGCGGTGGTACTGGCCTACGGTTACAATATTCCTGCCACTTGCAGTAAGGTGCAGGCCAAGGTGAAGTCCGCCGTCGAGAATATGACGGGGCTTACCTGTAGTGATGTCAACATCCGGATTGCCGGAGTGAAGGTGAATTAGGCGGGGGATTTACGGATTTATACGGACGCGGCATTTTGGCCAGGGGCAGGGGTGCAGCCCCTGTATTGCGGGCAGAGGAAAGGTTTATGGGACGACGTGAGCAGAGGGAGCAGATTTTCAGGCTGCTTTTTCGGATAGAATTCAATGCGCCGGAGGAGATGCCTCAGCAGAGGGATTTCTTTCTGGAGGAGATAAAGCTGCCGACGCAGGAGGAAGGACTGGCGGCCAGCCACAGAGATATTACCTATATAACGGAAAAATATGAACGGATACAGGAGAAACTCCCTCAGATTGACCAGATGATCGACGAGAAGGCACAGGGGTGGAGTGTAACTCGTATGGGCAAAGTGGAACTGACGCTGCTGAGACTGGGAGCCTATGAGATTCTGTACGATCAGGATGTGCCGGGCAGTGTGGCGATCAATGAGGCCGTGGAACTGGCCAAGCGGTATGGCCAGGACAATTCCGGCGCGTTTGTCAATGCCGTGCTGGCGAAATTTCTGCGCCCCGGACAGGGGGAGCAGGAGTGATGGCACACAGTGTTTATACGGTTGCGCAGGTAAATGCGTATATTAAGAATATGTTCACGCAGGACTATATGATGCAGGCTCTCTTTGTCAAGGGCGAAGTGAGCAACTGCAAGTATCATTCCTCTGGACATATTTATTTTACGTTAAAGGATCAAAAAGGTACACTGAATTGCGTAATGTTCGCGGGTAACCGGAAAGGGCTGAGCTTCCGGATGCAGGAAGGGCAGCAGGTTATTGTGGGCGGCACGGTGGATGTGTATGAGAGGGACGGAAAATATCAGCTCTATGCCAGACAGATCGCGCTGGACGGCGCGGGGGCGCTGTATGAGCGCTATGAACAGTTAAAGCGGGAACTTGAGGAACTTGGCATGTTCGCCCAGGAGTACAAGAAACCCATTCCCAGGCTGATCCGTACTTTGGGGGTGGTGACAGCGGATACCGGCGCGGCGGTGAGGGATATCATACAGATTGCCACCCGGCGCAACCCCTATGTGCAGATTCTGCTCTATCCCGCGCTCGTTCAGGGAGACCAGGCACCTGCCAGCATCGTCCGGGGCATCCGGGCCCTGGAGAAGCAGGGGGTGGATGTGATGATCGTGGGCCGGGGCGGAGGTTCCATCGAAGATTTGTGGGCCTTTAACGCCCGGGAGGTGGCACAGGCGGTATTTGACTGCTCCGTGCCTGTTATATCGGCGGTGGGCCATGAGACGGATACCACCATTATTGACTATGTATCGGATCTGCGGGCACCTACCCCCTCCGCGGCGGCGGAACTGGCGGTGTATGATATCCGGCAGCTGGATGAAGGCCTGGAGAATGCCTGTATCAGGCTGAGAAAGGGGATGCGGCGACTGCTGACCGAAAAGCGGAACGCGGTAAAGCGCTGGGAACTACAGCTCAAGGCATCCAGCCCGGCCAGCAGGCTTCGGGAGAAGCGCACCGGCTTGCTGCAGATGGAAGAGAGATTGCAGAGGAGCATGCAGGGGGCGGTTTCGGAAAATCGTTATCGCCTGGCTCTCCTTATAGAACAGCTGGACGGACTTTCCCCGCTGCGGATGATGAGCAGCGGATACAGCTATGTGACGGACGGGCAGGGAAAAAATGTGCGTTCCATACAGGGAGTGAGGCCGGAGCAGATGCTGACGATTCATGTGACAGACGGCCTGATCAGGGCCAGGGTGGCCTCCGTGGAAGAAGAGGCGCTTCCCGGGCTGGAACAGGGCGCAGGTTGAGGTCTGGGGCCTGTAGCAGGCTGTGTCCTGAAAAGAAGAGATTTTTTCCTGTTTCTTCATGGGATGGGAAAGCGAGGGAAAGGATGAGGATGCGCGGATGGCAGTGGATAAAGGGACGGGACAAAATCCTGGGATCGAGGAGAATTTTGCGAAGCTGGAGGAAATCATACAGCGCCTGGAAGGGGGAGAGGTTTCTCTGGAGGAGGCTTTTGCCGCTTACAGTGACGGTATGAGGCTGGTGAAGGCGTGTAATGACCAGATTGACAGAGTGGAAAAGCAGGTATTGAAACTGACGGAGGAGGGTGTGCCTGAACCTCTGGACGCACAGTTCTGATGTCGGTTCATGATAGCGGAATCCGGGCGGAACATATTACCCGCAGCGGATCTGATGCTGCGGGCGGCAGTAGACCTGATGACTGTAAATATGCGGGAGAGAGGGAATGATGGAACAAATACAGGATGGCATCCGGCGCAGGGCGGCGGAGATCGAGGAGATTATAAAGAGATATCTTCCGGCGGAGGCAGGGCCGCAGCGCACGGTGCTGGAAGCCATGAACTACAGCGTACTGGCAGGGGGCAAACGTCTGCGCCCCATGCTGATGCAGGAGACTTATCGGATGTTCGGGGGACGGGGGCGGGAAGTGGAACCGCTGATGGCGGCTATCGAGATGATCCACACCTATTCTCTGGTACATGACGATCTGCCGGCCATGGACAACGACGTATACCGCCGGGGGCGCAAAACCACCCATGCCGTATATGGGGAGGCTATGGGGATTCTGGCCGGGGACGGACTTCTGAACCTGGCCTGGGAGACGGCTATGCAGTCCTTTTCCGCCGCCGGACAGGGCACGGGGTGTTTCGCTCCGGGCGCTGAGAGCTTCGGGGAAGGCGCGGCAGCATCTGCTCCGGGTGCGGAATGTTTAGGAAGAGGAGCGGAAACATCCGCTCAGAGGGCAGAGGGTTCCGCATGGAACGCGGCAGACCGCATGCGGCGCGTGGCCGGGGCGATGGAGGTGCTGGCCCGCAAGGCCGGCGTTTATGGCATGATCGGCGGACAGACAGCGGATATAGAGGCGGAAGGGGCGCGGCAGGTGTCTGCGGAACAGCTGCTGTTCATTCATGAACACAAGACTGCGGCTCTGATCCAGGCGGCCATGATGGCGGGGGCGATTCTGGCCGGAGCGGATCAGGAGCAGGTACGGCAGATGGAGAGATGTGCCTGTGACATTGGTGTCGCGTTCCAGATTCAGGATGATATTCTGGATGTCACGGGCACTATGGAGGAACTTGGCAAGCCCATCGGCAGTGACGAGAAGAATCAGAAACAGACTTATGTGACGATCATGGGCATGGAGGCTTCCGTTCGGGAGGTGGAGCGTCTTTCCCGGGAAGCTATGGAAATTCTCGCCTCCGTGGAGGGAGACAGCGGTTTCCTGCGGGAATTGACGGCTTTTCTGATTCACCGCAGAAAGTAGGTTTTGCGGGATACGGCGGGGAGCGTTTATGGCACAGGTGGGGGCGGATTATGTATTTAGAGCAGATACAGAATATAAATGATATCAAAGACATAGATCCCAAGGCGTATGAGGAACTGGCCCAGGAGATCAGGGATTTTCTGATTCATAAGATCAGTGTTACCGGAGGACATCTGGGTTCCAATCTGGGAGCGGTGGAACTGACCATGGCGCTGCATCTGGCTCTGAAACTTCCGGAGGACAAGATTATCTGGGACGTGGGGCATCAGTCCTATACCCACAAGATCCTGACCGGGCGCAAAGAGGGCTTTGACGGTCTGAGGCAGTTTCACGGCATGAGTGGGTTCCCCAAACGCAAGGAGAGCTGTTGTGACGCCTTTGATACAGGACACAGCTCCACATCCATCTCGGCGGGCCTGGGATTGGTGAAGGCCAGGGACATTCAGGGGCTGGATCAGACCATCGTTTCGGTGATCGGTGACGGGGCCATGACCGGTGGCATGGCCTATGAGGCTTTGAACAATGCGGGCAAACTGGAGACCAATTTCATTATTATTCTCAATGACAACAATATGTCCATCTCCGAAAATGTGGGCGGAGTCTCCAAATATCTGAACAATATCCGTACCGCCGACAGTTATTTAGATCTCAAGAAAGGAATTTATGAGGCCCTGCGGGGAACGCCCCGGGGCAAGAATATGGTGTCCGGCATCCGCAGAGTCAAGAGCAGCTTCAAGCAGCTGGTGATACCGGGGATGCTCTTTGAGGATATGGGAATTACATATCTGGGGCCGGTGGACGGGCATAATATTCCGGCGCTGGTACGGGTGATTCAGGAGGCCAGACGGGTGAACGGCGCGGTGATGATCCATGCCCTTACCCAGAAGGGTAAGGGATATGCCCCTGCGGAACGTCATCCCGCCCGTTTTCACGGCGCGGACCCCTTTGATGTGGAGACGGGGCTGCCCACCAGGCCTCATACCACGCCCAGCTATACGGATGTTTTTTCCACGGTGATGTGTAAGCTGGGCGGGCGGGACGAGAAAGTGGTGGCAATCACCGCTGCCATGCCGGACGGCACGGGCCTGAAAAGATTCCGCAACATGTATCCGGAGCGCTTTTTTGATGTGGGGATTGCCGAGGAACATGCCGTGACCTTTGCCGCGGGGCTGGCGGCGGGGGGCATGAAGCCGGTGGTGGCGGTGTATTCCTCCTTTTTACAGAGAGCCTATGATCAGATCCTGCATGATGTCTGCATTCAGAATCTGCCCGTGGTCTTTGCCATTGACCGGGCGGGGCTTGTGGGCAGCGACGGCGAGACGCATCAGGGCATCTTTGATCTTTCCTACCTCACCAATATCCCCAATATGCATGTATGCGCGCCCAAAAACAAGTGGGAGCTGGCGGATATGCTGAAATACGCAGTGGTATTCGGGGGACCCATGGCAATCCGCTATCCCCGGGGAGAGGCGTATGACGGCTTGAGGGAGTTCCGAGAACCTGTTGTCTGCGGCCGGGCGGAGTGGATTTACCGGGAAGGGGAGATCGCGCTGTTTGCCGTGGGCAGTATGGTCAAGACGGCGGAACTTGTCAGAGAGAAGCTGAAGGCGGACGGGCTGCGGGTGAGCCTGATCAACGCGCGGTTCGTCAAACCCATCGACAGGGAGGCGGTGCTGGAGGCCTGCGAGGAGCACAAGCTCCTGGTGACCCTGGAGGAGAATGTGTCCGCCGGAGGATACGGAGAGAAGGTGCTGCGTCTTCTCTGCGAGGAACGGAAGGCGGTGGATTGCCTCCAGGTTGCGCTGCCGGACGCCTATATCGAGCATGGCAATGTGGAGAAGCTCAAAAGCGAGATCGGTATGGACGCGGACAGCATCTGCCGCAGAATCCGGGAGCGAATGGCGGGAGCCTGATAAGCTCCGGCTGCGGGCCCGTTGACTGAAAGCCGTAACGATGCGGCGGTATGTGCCAAGTGGGCCGTAACGATGCGGCGGTATGTGCCAAGTGGGCCGTAACGACGCGGCGATATGTGTCAGGCGGGCCGGAAGTCTGGTTTTGACGGGATGGAGCACTGGGCTCCGGTGTGCAGGAATGAGGAAGTTTGGAAGTAAACTTTCAGATACTGATTGGTGCCATATTATGGGCCATGCCCAGGATATGCGGATAGAGGTAACAATGAAGGAACGTTTGGATGTGATTCTGGTAGAACAGGGTTTTGCGCCTTCCCGGGAGAAGGCCAAGGCCGTCATCATGTCGGGTCTTGTCTACGTGAACGGGCAGAAGGAAGACAAGGCGGGCAGTATGTTTGACACGGCGGACCTGCGGCTGGAGGTCCGGGGGACGCGGCAGAAATATGTGAGCCGGGGGGGCCTGAAACTGGAAAAGGCCGTGAACAGCTGGGGGTTGGTCCTGGAAGGACTGGTGTGCATGGACATTGGGGCTTCCACCGGCGGCTTTACCGACTGTATGCTGCAAAATGGGGCTGCCAGGGTCTACTCCGTGGATGTGGGGCATGGGCAGCTGGACTGGAAACTGCGGAATGACCCCAGAGTGGTGTGCATGGAGAAAACCAATTTCCGCTATATGCTGCCGCGGGACGTGGGGGAGACTCCGGATTTTGCCAGTGTGGACGTGTCCTTTATCTCTCTGACCAAAATGCTGATTCCCGCCCGGAATCTGCTCAAGGACGGCGGACAGATGGTGTGCCTGATCAAGCCCCAGTTTGAGGCGGGCCGTGAGAAGGTGGGAAAAAAAGGCGTGGTCAGGGACCCGGCCGTACACCGGGAGGTGATTCACAAGGTAATTGACTTCGCGGATTCCATCGGCTTTTCCGTGCTGCATCTGGAGTATTCGCCCATCAAGGGGCCGGAGGGAAATATTGAGTATCTGCTACATATTCAAAAGGACGCTGTGCGATGTCAGATTCTGTCAGAATTGACAGAACAGGAGGCGGAAGCGGGGCTTCAGAATTTGCTTCTGGCTGAGAACGGCTTTTCCTGGAGGCAGGACTGGCAGGAAGAGATTGGAAAAACAGTGGAGAACGCCCACGTGCAGCATGCTTGAGCGGGACACACTGAATGCAGGCATCGCGGACAGGCATATACAAATACCGATTGGCGCGATACCGCGAGGCAGGCGGCGGTATGCAGAAAAGAGGCGGGGATGAAGCATTTTTTGATTTACACCAACTGTCATAAGGACAAGGGCATGGTGATGACGGAGCGGATTCGAGGTTACCTGGAGTCCCACGGGCATAAATGTTCCGTAATTCTGCAAAATAAGGGGGACGGGAATCATCATGACATGGACAGCTGGGACCACGCTCCGGCGGATGCCAGCTGTATGATTGTTCTGGGAGGCGACGGTACCATGCTGCAGGCCGCATGGGATGTGAAGAAAACCAATATTCCCCTGATCGGCGTAAATCTGGGGACTTTGGGCTATATGACGGAGGTAGAGCCCGGATGTCTGTATGAGGCGCTGGACCGGCTGATGTCCGGAGAGGTTCTCTCTGAAAGCCGCATGATGCTGAATGGCAAGATTTTTTATCAGGATGGAAGGGCCGTGGAGGATTGGGCCCTGAATGACATTGTGATCTCCAGGAGCGGCGCGTTGCAGGTTATCAAGATTCATATCTATGTAAACGGACAGTTTCTGATGGATTACAGCGCCGATGGTGTGATCATCACCACTCCCACCGGCTCCACCGGCTACAACCTGTCCGCGGGAGGTCCCATAGCGGAGCCTTCCGCCCGGCTGATTATCATGACCCCCATCTGTCCCCACACCCTCAGCAGCAGGAGTATCATTCTGTCCCCCGAGGATGTGATTGAAATTGAGATTCCCGAGGGCCGGGAGGGCAGGATACAGCAGGTGACCGCCAATTTTGACGGTGCCCATCAGGTATCCATGGGCACCGGCGACCGAATCCGGATTGTAAAATCGGAGAAGACCACGGAGATTCTGTCAATCAACAAAGTCAGCTTTCTGGAAGTGCTGCACCGAAAGATGAGGGAAACAGAATAAGGAGAAGCAGCACTTCCGGTGCTGCACCGAAAGATGAGAGAAACAGAATAAGGAGAGGCAGCACTTCCGGTGCTGCACCGTAAAATGCGGGAAACGGAATAAGGAGAAGCAGCACTTCCGGTGCTGCACCGTAAAATGCGGGAAACAGAATAGGGAGAAGCAGCACTTTTGGTGCTGCACCGGAAGATGAGGAAGACGGAATAACTGGCAGGGGAGGGACGGCATATGGGCCTGAAAAAAGACAGACATAATACAATTCTGGAAATCATTGCCCGGCAGGAGATTGATACCCAGGAGGAATTGGCCAGACAGCTTAAGGAGGCGGGGTATGATGTGACCCAGGCCACTGTGTCCAGGGATATCCGGGAGCTGAACCTGTATAAAGTATCTGCCGAAAGCGGCAGACAGAAGTACGCCATATTGCAGCAGGAGGACGGCCGTCATCTGGAGGATAAGTACATCAGGGTCCTGAAAGACGGCTTTTCCTCCATGGATATGGCACAGAATATTCTGGTGGTAAAGACGGTCTCCGGAATGGCTATGGCGGTGGCCGCCGCCATTGACGCCATGCATTTTCAGGAGATTGTGGGGAGTATAGCCGGGGATGACACCATTATGATGGCTGTGCGCACGGTGGAGGATACGGAGAAGCTGATGGGGAGAATAAGGGAATTGCTGCACTCCTGATCTTGGCATGGCAGCCGGTATTTTGCTGGCTGCGGCAGTCTCAGAGGGAGCCTGGGAACTGCGGGAGAGGGCACGGTTTCTCTGAAAAGAGAAGCCGGGAGGAAAGGGAAAAATGTTAGTAAGTTTACACGTGAAGAATCTGGCTCTCATTGAGGAGACAGAGGTGGAATTTGGGGAAGGACTCAATATATTGACCGGAGAGACCGGAGCGGGAAAATCTATTCTGATCGGTTCGGTCAATCTGGCGCTGGGAGCCAGGTTTGACAAAGATATGCTGCGCCAGGGGGCGGAGAGCGCCCTGGTGGAGCTGATGTTTACCTGTCCGCCGGAGAATAAGGAGCTGCGGGAAAAGCTGGCGGAACTGGAGATTCCGCTGGAAGAGGACACGGTGCTGATCAGCCGCCGTATGCAGCCGGGAAAGAACGTGTTGCGCGTCAACGGCGAATCCGTCAACGCCCGGCAGGTCAAGGAGGTGGCGGAACTGCTGATCGACATTCACGGCCAGCACGAGCACCAGTCCCTGCTGCACAAAAAAAAGCATATGGAGATATTGGATGCCTACGCGGGACCGGCGGCTCTGGAGGTTCTGAGTCTGGTGGAAGAGCGCTATCGGGAGGCCAGACGGCTTCGGGAGGAAATGGAGGAAAACCGGCTGGATCAGGATGCCTTGAAAAGGGAGCAGGAACTGCTGGCCTTTGAGCAGCAGGAGATACAGGATGCCCATCTGATCCCCGGTGAGGATACGGTGCTGGAAGAAGAGTACCGGCGGATGGTGAATGGCAAGAAAATTGCCGAAGCGCTGGGGGAGGCGCAGGCCTACGCGGGCAATGAGGATGGCGGCGCCGGGAGTTCTTTGAGCCGGGCTTTGCGCTGTATGCGGGGTGTTGCGGAGTACGACAGGCAGCTTGCGCAGTTTGCGCAGCAGCTGGATCAGATTGACGGTCTGCTCAGTGACCTGAACCGTGATATGGTTCAGTATCAGGACAGCCTGACCTGGGACGAGGAGGATTTCCGCCGGACTGAGGAGCGTCTGAATCTGATTAACCGTCTGAAAGACAAATACGGAAGCAGTCTGGAGCAGATATTGCAGGCGTATGAGCAAAAATGTCAGAGACTGGAGAAGCTGGCGGATTATGATCTGTATATGCAGAAGCTGGAGCAAAAGTCTGACAAGGCGCAGAAAGCCCTGGAGCAGGTGTGCCGAAAGCTGACCCGCATCCGCAGGGAAAGCGCCAAGGCCCTGACGGAGGTGCTGACGGAGGCTCTGCGGGGGCTGAATTTCCTGACGGTGCAGCTACAGATCCGGGTGCAGGACGGTCAGAGCATCAGTGCCAGAGGCTGGGATGAAGTAGAATTTCTGATTTCCACCAATCCGGGAGAGGCGGTAAAGCCGCTGGCCCAGATTGCCAGCGGCGGTGAGCTGTCCCGGATCATGCTGGCGATCAAGACGGTTCTGGCCAGCCGGGATGATATTGACACGCTGATTTTTGACGAGATAGACGCGGGCATTAGCGGCAAGACGGCCTGGAGGGTATCGGAGCAGCTGGACAATGTGGCCCATGCTCACCAGGTGATCTGTATCACTCATCTGCCGCAGATAGCCGCCATGGCGGACCGGCATTTTGTTATAGAGAAGGATGCCCGGAAAGATTCCACCATCACCCGGATACGGCAGCTGGAGGGGGAGGAGAACTTGCAGGAGCTGGGCAGGCTTCTGGGAGGAGACGGCATGACGGAAGCCGTGCTGGGCAATGCCAGGGAGATGCGGCAGCAGGCTTTGGATCACAAGCATTAAGCGGCTTTTTTAAAAATTTTGGAAAGCCATATATTTCATTGATTAAAGTCAAATAAAGTATCACACACTATTTGCATGACTATTTGCGAATGTTCAGACGGCGTATGCATGCAGAAAGTGTGTGATTTTTATGTGGAAAAAACCAATTCATAACGAAGATATCATGCTGGAAAACGCGGCGATCCGGCAGCAGGCAGGGGCGGAAATGGTGGCGCTTCTGGAAAACTGGAAAAGGCACAAAAGGCGTCGCAGAGTCTACCGTTTCAGCCTGTGCGGCATTCTGGTATGCGCCAGTTTGCTGCTGGGAGGAATGGGCTATTACAACCTTTATAATCAGATACCTTCGGTGCTCAGGATCAAGGCGGATATGGAGCAGACCCTGGATCTGGGGCTGCCCCTTACCGGGGATATGGTGGCGGTGAGCGGCCAGGAGGAATCCAATATCCCCGCGGGAGCGGTCCATATTGATTTAAGCCGTCAGGTGACCATGATGATGAGCTCGGATCAGAGCTATCAGATGAATGTGAAGATATTCGGCATTCTTCCCTTTAAACAGGTGGGCATACAGGTCATCCGGGACCAGGAGCTGACGCCGGTGGGAGCTCCCATAGGCATATACGTAAAGGCGGAGGGCCTGCTGGTGGTGGGTGTGGGCGATTTCCAGGGCACGGACGGCATCAGCTACTGTCCGGCCAAGTATGTGGTAAAATCCGGGGATTATATTTTGCAGCTGGACGGAGAACCTGTGACAACCAAGACGGATTTTGTGCGCCGGGTGGAGGAGTGCCAGGGCAGGGAGGTGACTCTGCGGATCAAGCGGGGAGAAGATATCCTGGATGTGAAAGCACAGCCGGTACAAAACAGTGACCATAAGTACAAGCTCGGGATCTGGATTCGCGACAATGCCCAGGGGGTGGGTACGATGACCTATATAGACGCTGACGGCAACTTCGGCGCCTTGGGACACGGCATCAACGATGTGGACACCAGCACATTGATGAACCTGGACGACGGCACATTGTACGAGACGGAGATCATCGCCATCAAGAAGGGCCGGGACGGGGAACCGGGGGAGATGACGGGCATGATCGTATACAGTCAGGACCGTATACTGGGAGATATTTTTTATAACGGGAAAGAGGGAATCTTCGGTCATTGTAACGAGAAGGCTCTGGCCATGGGGACGGAGAGGGCTCTGCCCATCGGTCTGAAACAGGATATCGAGAAGGGACCTGCGCAGATTCTGTGTACCGTGGATGACGTGCCCAAATATTATGATGTGGAGATCACGGCCGTGCATTTGGACCACGATAATGTGAACAGGGGAATTGAACTGGAGGTGACGGACCCGGAACTTCTGGCTCTCACCGGCGGTATCATCCAGGGAATGAGCGGAGCGCCCATTATCCAGAACCATCATCTGATCGGCGCCGTCACCCATGTACTGGTCCAGGACGCCAGCAGAGGGTATGGGATTTTTATTGAGAATATGCTGGAGCATTGAGGGCGAGGCAGACAGGGAAAGGGAAAAGCGCAGCAAAGAGTTTTCTTATGGCTATGCTTTTCTCTTTTTGGCTATGAGGTTCAAGCTGCGCAGATACTCATTTCTGAGAACAGCTGTACTTGGATGACAAGAAATTGTTATCTTTTTAGTGATATCCTTGGGGCAAGGATTGGTCAGCATCAGACATGCTGTGAACAAAAGAATTGAAATGAAATACATTATGTTGGAAGAAATGTACAAAAGGAAAAGTGTAGATGAAGATATGGGGAAGCTTTGAGTATGAGTTAGAAACTGAATTAAAAGACTAATAATATGATAAATACGGAAGACTAAGAGAATAAATACGTGCTGTTGTATAAAAAGCATAAAAGTACAAGAACTTTCTATAACATTTTTTGTGAAAAACGATTGACATATATTGCTTGAATGAATATAATTCTTATTAACATCAAAAAAACACAGAAATTTTATATATAATTGACGAATATTGCGATTGCATAGTGAGGGGGTTATATGGAGAAGTGCTATTATGCAAGAAGTGCGAATGCAACCGGGAAAAGGGAGACTCTTGGGCATCATGCGCATCGTGCCAGCGAATTATGCGGCGGATTTTTAAAACCATTAGATTATACTGAAATCGGAGCGATAATGGGAGGACTGCATGATTTCGGAAAAGCAAGCAAGCGGTTTGCGGAGGTGCTGGAGGGAAAACGGGTACATGTGAACCATGCTTATCCAGGTGCGGCGCTGGCGTATTTTTGTTATGGTCAGAAGAGAACAGCCAGAATGTTGGCAACTGTGATTGCCGCGCATCACAGCTATCTGGACAGCAACTGTCTTGTGAGACTGAAGGAACTAGGGCAGGGAACAGGCTCCAGGTATGACGAAGACGGCAATCTTTTTTCGTTGTTTGGCATGACAGAAATGAAAGAGGCCTTAGAAGCATTTCAGGCAGAAAGCCCTCAGCTTATGCAAATAAAAATTCCAAAGCCTCTTCCCGTTGAAGAGAATCCGATTGCAGAGATGCTGTTGGCGCGCTTTCTGCTTTCTGCGCTTGTGGATGCGGATTACTCCGCTTCAGCAGAGCATTTTCAGCCGGATTACATGAAAACACATACAGGTCAGGCGCTGAATCCAGAAGATGCTTTAGAATGTCTTTTGCAGATACGGGCTGAAAAGCAAAAGATATCCAAATCATCACCAACACTGAATGCCCTTCGGAACCAGCTTTTTGAGGATTGCCTATGTGCCGCAGAATTACCGCCGGGGCTGTATACATTGACGGCGCCTACCGGTTTGGGGAAGACCCTGAGCCTTTTTGCCTTTGCGGCAAAGCATTGCATAAAATACAGACAGATGCGCCGGATTATTCTGATTCTCCCCTATCTTGCGATTATGGAGCAGAATGTCCGGGAATACAGGAGGATTCTTTCGGAACTGCTGGAGAGCCACAGCGCCGCAGTTTTGGATGAGAGAGCCAGGCTTTTGGTAGAACGGTGGGATGCGCCCTGTATTATTACTACAAATGTAGGCTTTTTTGAGCCGCTGTTTTCTGCCAGGCCAACAGGCTGCAGACATCTGCATCAGCTGGCGAACAGTGTGATTGTTCTGGACGAAGCCCAGTCCCTGCCCCCGGATTTGCTTGAGGCCACGCTCCGGACGGTAAACTTGCTCTGTAGTCAGTACGGCTGTACGGTGGTATTCTCTACGGCTACACAACCGTCCTTTCAATATCTTCCAGGTCTGCAATGGAAACCAACAGAAATCGTGCCGAATCCAGAGAGGCTTTTTCAGGCTACAAGGCGTGTTACATATGATTGGAGAATTGAGGAACAGATTCCATACAGACAAATCGCGGAGGAGCTGATTTCTTATAGACAGGGATGCGTAATTGTTAATCTGCGGGCACATGCGGAAAAGCTATTTCATATTCTAAAGGAAATCCTATCAGAAGCGGATTCAGAGGGGGTTTTTTATTTGACCAGCGACTTGTGCGGAGCGCATCGGACTGAAGTTTTGGAAGTTATAAAGGGACGGCTTGCGGAAAGAAAAATCTGCTATCTGGTTGCCTCTCAGTGCGTTGAGGCTGGTGTCGATTTAGACTTCCCTGTAGTTTATCGGGCTCTGGCGCCTCTGGAATCTATTATTCAGGCAGCAGGCAGATGCAATCGAAACGGTGACAGCGATGACGGCAAGGTAATCGTTTTTCTCCCGGCGGAGGAACGTTTGTACCCTTCCGGGGCATATTATCAAAGAGCTGCCCTCTGTGTAAAGACACTGGCTTCCCGCCATCCCATTGATTGCTCTGACCTGAAGCATATTGAGGAATACTACGAAATCCTATATTCCAATGGGGAGGGGGATAAAGAAAAGATGAAGAGGGCATTGGAAGACAGGGATTATCGGAAAGTGCAGGAAGCATATAAACTGATTGAATCCAGGGGCGTACAGGTAATTGTCCCATGGAAAGAAGAAATGGAGCTGTTTCGTTCTCTTCGGGAAGAGTATGAGAAAACAGGACTTACGCGGGATTTAATCAGGCGCGCCAGACCGTTGACGGTCTCTTCTTTTGCGGAAGACAAGGTGAAAGAATGCTGTATCCCGCTGCTTTTCCGGACATATGGGAGAGAAGGTGAGGTGCAGACTGACTGGTATCTTCTGGGAAACCCGAAGTGCTATCATGACAAACGGGGACTGGATTTTGCGGCTTTGGAGACTTTTGACGGGATGTTCTGAGAAGGGGAGGTGAAGTATGAGCAAGAATCCAAGTGCAACCATTGAAGTCTGGGGAGATTTTGCCCTTTGGACGAGGCCCGAAAGTAAGGTGGAACGGATGACATATGCGGTGCCCACACCCGGCGCAATCAGAGGGCTGTTATCCTCCATTTATTCCAAGCCGCCGGAATTTTACTGGCAGGTTCGGAGAATCGAAGTGTTGTCGCCCATTCGCTACATATCATTTAAGAGGAATGAAGTAAAAAGTAAAATGATGAAGATTCCCCAGGCCAATGCCCTGAAGGCATGTATTGACATAGAGGATGACAGGACGCAGAGGCAGTCCGTTGTGCTGCAGGATGTCCGTTATCGGATTACGGCAGAAATTGTGCCCAGGGCTACTTATGGCCATGCGCCGGGAAATCTGATGGATCAGTTTGAGCGGAGGGTAAAACGGGGGCAGGCGTTTATGCAGCCATGTATGGGGACGCGGGAATTCCCGGCCTATTTTGAGTGGGCTTCCGGTGCAGAAGAACCCATTGATGTCACGATGGATTTGGGGATAATGGTGTATGATGTATTTAATCTCCACAAGTGGGGTGTCACAAAACAGGCAGAGCCTGAGATTTCACTGTTTCATGGACATTTGAATCGGGGCGTTCTGGAAGTCCCGCCTTATGATTCACCGGAGGTCCTAAAAGGGGGAAAGGAGCCAGGAGAATATGCTTGAGGAATTATATCGGTATGCGGTTGACCATAAGCTTGCCGCCCGTCCCGGCTTTAAGCCCAAACGTCTCAAGGGATATTTTCATTTGTCTGCGGCGGGGCAATTTCTGGATTTGGAGATTCGGGAAAAAGATGCGGAGCCAGTGAGCGCACCGGACGCGGGAGCAGCGGCAAACGGTACAAGATATTGTAATCCGCTGATTGAGAAAGCGGGAATTGTGCTTTGTATTGTGAATGATGAGAAGAAAGATAAGAATTTACCTGTGAAGCATGACTTTTTTCTTTCTTTTTTTGAAGAGGGCAGAAATGCGGAGCCTCTGTTCGGGATTGCGGCAGATGCGCTTCGCGATTCCGGGATATTGGAAGAAATGCGCAGGGCTCTGGCGGACAAGAGGTTAAAGCCTGTGGATCCGGTTGGATTCGCGGTGGACGGCCAATATCTGGAACGAAGCGAGCGTTATTACGAGCATTGGAATCAGTTCAGGAAAAGAATGCAGACGGCATCCAGGGGAAAAGAGGAGAGATGCCTGATTACCGGGGAATTGTCCCAGCCGATGGCTACGGTTCCAAAAGTGTCAGGATTGATGAGTGTTGGCGGGCATACATCGGGAGACGCATTTTTATGCTTTGATAAAGATGCCTTTCAGTCCTACGGATTAAAGCAGAGTGCAAACGCAGTGGTGTCCGAGGCGGCGATGACAGCCGTAAATGCTGCTTTGGGCGAACTGATACGGAAAGCGGATATTCTGGCGGGCGCTAAAATGATTCACTGGTATTCCCGTCAGGTAGAAAAGCAGGAGGACGTGCTTTCCATGCTGTTTGGCGGAGGCCTGGTGGAAGGGGAGGAGGAAGAAGCTTCAGACAGGGAAAAAGAGAGGGAGGCTTTTGCGGCGGCACAGGCACTGGTTCAGTCTATTCGGGAAGGGAAGCAGGCAGGGAAACCGGATATGATGTATTATATGATGCCTTTATCCGGCGCAGGTGGAAGAATGATGGTGCGGGGCTGGAATGAAGGAAGCTATGAGGAACTGTACGGGAATGTCTGTTTATGGTTTGAGGACTTACGGCTGATTCTGCCCGGAGGGCAGGGAATGACGCGGCCGCCAAAGCTAAAGGCATTATGCTTGCGCATGCTGAAGCCAGGCGGGGGGAGCAGGATATGGGAGCGGATGGATCATGAGTTATCAAATCTTGCTCAGCGTGTGACTTATGCGGCGATTCATGGAAGCCCTCTGCCGGACGAGGCGACCTACCGTGTCCTGCTATGGCTCAGGACTTCTTTTCTGGCAGATAAGGATAAAAGGCGAGGGAACGGAGAAAGTGGAACTACAGAGAAAGGAGACAACGCACAGGAAGGGGATACTCGTAAGCGTGGCGGACAGGAGACATTGGCTTATCAGTTCCTGAAAGCTTGGATTAGGAGGAAACAGAGGAAGGAAGGGGGGGAAGAGATTATGAAAGAAGAGCTTAACCGGCAGAACCGCAGCATCGCATACTTGTGCGGACGTCTGATGGCTGTTTACTCGGTGATTCAGGAGAAAGCAATGCCGGAGGTAAATGTGGGAATTGCCGAGCGGTATTATGCCGCAGCTATGGCAGGCCCGGGCCTGGTGATTGGGAAATTGTCCCAGCTTTCGCAATACCATCTGGCAAAGCTGGAACGGGGGCTTGCAGTTTATTATGAGAAAATATTGACGGAAATTTATCAGAGTATGGGGGAAAGCGATATTCCCACTGTGCTTACAATGATGCAGCAGACGGAGTTCGCACTGGGATATTATCAGCAGAAGGCAGAGATTTATTCTGGAAAGAAAGAAGATGAGAGGTGACAGGCATGGCAATTGAGAATCGTTATGAATTCATGTTTTATATTGAGTGCAGAAACGGAAATCCAAATGGGGATCCTGATATGGGGAATACGCCGCGGACAGATCCCCAGAGTCTTCACGGGTATATTACAGATGTGGCAATCAAGCGCAGAATCAGGAATTATGTACAGGCTGCTTATAAGGGAAATGCTGGGATGGAAATGCTAGTTCGTAGCGCCAGCAATATTAACACTGGTATAGCCCGGGCAAA
Source organism: uncultured Acetatifactor sp. (assembly GCA_910583845.1). GTDB lineage: Bacteria > Bacillota > Clostridia > Lachnospirales > Lachnospiraceae > Acetatifactor. The sequence goes on along the minus strand of CAJUAB010000001.1, from coordinate 85,518 downwards.
AGAGCGCAGCGGAACAGATCTTTCGGCGAAAGGGAAAAACGAGGTTTATGCAGGGCGTAGAAAAGCCTGTGAGATGTTTTATGACGTGCGTACATTCGGCGCGGTGATGTCCACCGGGCCAAACGCCGGTCAGGTGCGCGGGCCTGTGCAGATAGCGTTTGCACGTTCTCTGGATCCCATTCAGCCATTGGATATTTCCATCACGAGAATGGCAACAGCGGATGCTGCGGGAAATGCCAAGACCGTAGAGGAGTATGAAGCATGGGAGCAGGAACAGCCGGAGGACAAGCTTCGCACCATGGGAAGAAAACAGCTTATTCCTTACGGACTGTATGAAGCGAGAGGGTTTATCAGTGCGAACCTGGCGGAAGAGACAGGTTTTGACGAGCAGGATTTGAAAATTCTGTTTGAATCCATTTTGAATATGTATGAGCATGACCGTTCTTCCAGTAAGGGGGAAATGTCCGTGATTACGCCATTGATTATTTTCCGCCATACGGGAACCGATTCGGATTTGAATCAGAGAAAAAGGCAGGCAGCCCTTGGCTGTGCTCCGGCCCATCGGCTGTTTGATATGGTTCATGTACAGAAGAAAGAAAATGTAGCATATCCGGCATCATGGAAGGATTATAGGGCGGAGATCGATGTGGGGACACGTCCCGTGGGAATTGACATCGGCTTTCTGTGTAATCCATATGGAGAAATCAGCTGGAACGAGGTGCCTGATGATGCAGATTTTTTCAGAGGATGAGTCCAGAGAGCTGTTCCCGTTGTCGTGGCTGTCACAGTACGGATACTGTAAAAGACGCTGTTCCCTGCTCGCTTTAGAGCAAATATGGCAGGAGAATGAATACACAGCGGCAGGAAGGATGCAGCATAAGCGGGTACATACTGGGAGAACGGAACAACGAGGAGATGTCATACATATTTTCGAAATGCCGGTTTTTTCCCGCAGGCTTGGAGTAAGCGGATTCTGCGATTGTGTGGAAGCACATCCATCCCTATCGGGCGCTTCTATTCCTTATGGAGAGGGAAAGTATACATTTTACCCTGTGGAATATAAGCACGGAGTTGTGCGGGATGAGGAGGAATATCATCTTCAGCTATGTGCCCAGGCAATCTGTCTGGAAGAGCGTTTTGGTGTACAGATTCCGGCGGGAGCCATTTTCTTTATTGATGCGCACAGACGTGATGAGGTTTTGCTTTCACAGGAACTGCGGGAACAGACATGGCAGACGGCAAAGGAAATAGCAGATATGGTTGAAAGCCAGAAGCTGGTTCCGGCGGTTTACAGTGCAAAGTGCAAGAAATGTTCCCTGAGGGAGGCATGCCAGCCTAAAATAAGACATTCGGCTCAGTCATATAGCGAGGGTCTTTGGGATGAAGCGGTAAAGGAGATGGAATGAAACAGCTGTTAAATACGTTATATATTCTGACCCCGGACACATATCTGTTTTTGGAGAATGAAGCAATCGGTGTGAAGATAGGCGGGGAGGAGAAAGTGCGGGTTCCCGCTCATACAATTACCTCTGTCTATTGCTTTGGTAATGTGACAGTGTCCACACCATTGATTGGGTTTTGCGGACAGAGGGGAATCAGCTTGGTATTCCTATCCGAATATGGGAAGTTTTATGGCAGAATCCAGGGGCCGGTGCAGGGAAATATTATGCTTCGACGCAGACAGTTTGCCGGGTTGGATGATTTGGTCCTCGGCAAAAGACTTGTGCGCAGTATCTTATTGGGAAAGCTGGTTAACAGCAAAGAATTTTTAATGAGGGTTCGGAGGGAACGCAAAGAAAAAGAAGAGATATTCACGAATTCGATTCAAAAAATTACGAGAATAGCGGAAGAACTTCGGGAGTGTCCCAGCATTGATTCCATGCGCGGACTGGAGGGAGTCGCTGCCGCGGCATATTATGCGGCGTTTTCAGCTATGCTGGTAAGTGAGGAAATGAAGTTCGAGGGCAGAAGCCGTCGGCCTCCGGAAGATCCTGTAAACGCATTGCTGTCTTTTTTATATACGCTATTGAAGAACGATGTGCAATCTGCATTGGAGGGTGTGGGATTGGATCCTGCTGCGGGATTTCTGCATACTCTGCGACCGGGCAGGCCTGCTCTGGCGCTGGATTTGATGGAGGAATTGAGGTCACCGCTCTGTGACCGCCTTGCGGTTGCATTGATAAACAGAAGCCAGATTACCTTAAAACATTTTGACCAGCTGACGCCGCCGGTTCTTTTAGGAGAAAAAGGACGGAAAATTGTATTAAAGGCATGGCAGGAACGAAAAAAAGAAGAGATTCAGCATCCGTTTTTACAGGAAAAGATTCCCATTGGATTGATTCCGCATGCGCAGGCGATGCTCTTTGCAAGGGTATTGCGTGATGAATTGGATGAATATCCGCCATTTCATTGGAGGTGATGCAGTATGATGCTTGTAGTTTCCTATGACGTGAATACACAGGACGCGGCGGGTGAGAAACGTCTGCGGAAAGTAGCGAAGCTCTGTGAAGCATATGGCTGCCGGGTGCAGAATTCGGTATTTGAGGTATTAGTAGACCCGGCCCAGTTAGTTACACTGAAAGCAGGCTTATCCGCGGTAATAGATAAGGAGAAAGATTCGGTGCGGTTTTATCGCCTGGGAAGTAACTGGCGCTCTCGGATAGAAACACTGGGAAAGGAATTGACATATGAGCAGGATGGGGTGATTATGTTTTGATATGGTTTGGGGCATTTGCGCGGACTGGAATCATTGGGGCTAATGCGGGAGGTTCGCGCATAAAATGTTGCCAAATTTATGATTGGATAGATGTTAAATAATTTTTTGGTAGGATTTTGTTTTTATTATTTAGGAGAGTTTTAGATATTCTGCATAAATATAGAATGAAAAGTTGTGTATTTTTTGCGATGCCCCTTGTACAGGGGCGAGAATTGAAACCCATCCGGCCAGAGCCATATATTCCAAGGCTGATGATGCCCCTTGTACAGGGGCGAGAATTGAAACCATCATCGCACGGGCCCGGAGGCCGTACATACAGGATGCCCCTTGTACAGGGGCGAGAATTGAAACTGTCAAGGACAGGGCTGAATGGGACTGGTACACGGATGCCCCTTGTACAGGGGCGAGAATTGAAACAACTGACCTTGTTCGATGAGGATGAGATGACCGGGATGCCCCTTGTACAGGGGCGAGAATTGAAACGCCTTGAACTTGATCTCCGGCAACTTCTCGTGGGATGCCCCTTGTACAGGGGCGAGAATTGAAACCATGGCCGTCCTCATAATATAGGCGGAAAATCCGGATGCCCCTTGTACAGGGGCGAGAATTGAAACTTCGATTGTGATATGCTTTGAAAGCCTGCTGTGGGGATGCCCCTTGTACAGGGGCGAGAATTGAAACTACGGTCAGCTGTGGCGCTACTGCGTTGGGGTCAGATGCCCCTTGTACAGGGGCGAGAATTGAAACTTCATTGACAATAGGAATCAGCTTTGCCCGCTCCTGATGCCCCTTGTACAGGGGCGAGAATTGAAACTTCATTGACAATAGGAATCAGCTTTGCCCGCTCCTGATGCCCCTTGTACAGGGGCGAGAATTGAAACCATTTTCTCCCCGCATCCAGGCTTCACCCGGGGTTGATGCCCCTTGTACAGGGGCGAGAATTGAAACATTTCCAGAACTGGCCCGTGGTGCTTGATGTTGGGATGCCCCTTGTACAGGGGCGAGAATTGAAACCACACCTGCCCGTCCTGCCCATTGGCAAACATGGATGCCCCTTGTACAGGGGCGAGAATTGAAACTTAAGAGGGATAGCAAAATCCCGATCCGGCTTTGCGATGCCCCTTGTACAGGGGCGAGAATTGAAACACATGCCACTACTGCTATCGGGCGAATGAGAGGAGGATGCCCCTTGTACAGGGGCGAGAATTGAAACAATACGTCCGTGCAGGTATCCGCCCCTTCATCCGATGCCCCTTGTACAGGGGCGAGAATTGAAACCGCAAATGAATGGGAATGGTTGCTGGCTGCCTTGCGATGCCCCTTGTACAGGGGCGAGAATTGAAACACGTGCGTGGACCAGGCCACGGGGGAGGAGACAAAGATGCCCCTTGTACAGGGGCGAGAATTGAAACACTTCTAATTCTAATTCATTATTATCTTTATAAACGATGCCCCTTGTACAGGGGCGAGAATTGAAACTAACAATATGCGGAAAAAGTGTCCGGACATGAAATGATGCCCCTTGTACAGGGGCGAGAATTGAAACACTGCACCCAGTCGGCGCCTCCGGCGTCTCCGGCGGATGCCCCTTGTACAGGGGCGAGAATTGAAACTAAGAGCTTTACAAGTAAAGCTGGAAGACAGTGCAGATGCCCCTTGTACAGGGGCGAGAATTGAAACCGTCATCTGCTGGAGGGCCCGGTTCCGGCTCTGGATGCCCCTTGTACAGGGGCGAGAATTGAAACGTTACTCAGAACCGCAAAAACCGCCGTATAATTGATGCCCCTTGTACAGGGGCGAGAATTGAAACTATAACATCCCGGTAAAAGCAGGCACGGATGGAGGATGCCCCTTGTACAGGGGCGAGAATTGAAACGTCCAGATCTGGAGTTTTGCGCCCGGCAGTTCTTGATGCCCCTTGTACATGGGCGAGAATTGAAACTTGGAAACTTCCATGCATATTCCAGCTGCTGTAGATCTTCCGTATGCGGCCACTTTCGTAGCGTTTATAGAAAAGGTAGAAATCATCTCCTTCATAGTGGACGGCCTTGATCCGGTCCGCATGTTTCCCGCAGAAGAGAAACAGGGAATTGCTGTAAGGATCAAGCTGGAAACTGTACTGGATGATATCGATCAGACCATCCAGTGATTTCCTCATATCCGTGTGCCCGGTGCGTATATAGATCTTTTCCACCCGGGAGAGGTCGCCTAACATGACCGCACAGCTTTCAGGATAGCTTCCAGCAGGTTGCAGGGAGTATCCTCAAAGAGTTCAACTGTCACAGAACCGATATGGAGTATTGTTTCGGGAGTGGCAGAGGGGATCTGACTGTCCCGTAAGGATATCTCTGTAAATCGCGGAGCTGTGTCTGGCGGCAGTACAGCCTGTTCCATAATCGGCCTGCATACATGATTCTTTCGGGGCAGTTCTTTCAGTGCAAGTTTCCGGATCTTTGCGATCCAGTAATAGTAGCTTTTTAAAGAGATATCATGCTGCTCGCACCATGCTTGGTTCGTCAGGCCGGAGGCTCTGCATTGTCGGATCACATCCAGCCAATACTGAAATTTTACCTGTTTATCCGGAGTTAAAGCGGAAATGTTCAGGGGAATTCTCCTTTATCCGGATTTAGAGTTTTAGGAGTGAACACTAAAAACTCTAATCCCAAGATTACAGGAGAACGCCAAATATTACATTATACGTTCTTATTTTACGCTTACGGATAAAGGGATGGGTAGTACGGAAAAGTACGGATAAATTGAATGACAATCATAAAAAGATTATTCAAAATATAGAGGAAAAAGGGCTCAATAACAAACAGAGAAGTCCAAAATCTACTGAATATGAAGGATTCTCGTGCTCTGAAGGCTCTGAGAGAAATGGTTGAGGCAGGAATACTGAGAAAAGTAGGAGAATTGAGAGGAAGCTGTTACAAATTGAAATAATCTATCAAAATATGTTGTCTTTTCCTTGACACACTCGTGAGCGGAGCGCCCATTATCCAGAACCATCATCAGATCGGTACCGTCACCCATGTACTGGTCCAGAGCATTTTTCAAACACGCTCCAGGACGCCAGCAGAGGGTATGGAATATTTATTGAGAATAGCTGAAGCATTGAGGCTCGGTTGGGGACATATAAAGCAGAGACATGGAAATCAACTGTCTCTGCTTTATTGACGTGCTACATTCCCAGCGTGATCAATATGCCGTCCGCAATGGCCTGGGCGATATCGTCAAACCGTTCATCAAACAGCTGATTATCCGCATCTGTATTGATAAAGCCTACTTCCACCAGCACGGAGGGCATCTGGGTGCGGTTCAGGACCACCAGGTCCTGGCGCTGGTTGACACCCTGGTTGAGAAATCCCACCGCCTCCAGCTGTTGGTTGATGTTGTCAGCCAGTCTGGCCGCGGCCCCATAGCGGTTGTAAACCAGAGACTCGATTCCGCTGTACTGGTTGGGATAGGGACTGGAATTGCGGTGGATGGAGACGAAGTAATCGGCCCCGGTCTGATTGCCCTCCAGGGCTTTCTGAGCAGGGGATTCATAGACATCCGTGGTGCGGGTATAATATACATCCACTCCCCGGTTCTCCAGGATCTGTCCCACGGCCAGGGTCAGGGCCAGCACATCGTCCTTCTCCTGTCTGCCTTGGTAGGTGGCCCCGGGATTTGCGCCGCCGTGTCCCGCGTCTAATACAATAAGTGGCATGCTATTCCCTTCCTGACAAAATAATTTCTTATTATGTTATATGCGGCTGCGGGGCTTTGGTTGACAGATTATTCAGCTTTTCAGCGGAGTTCCCAATGCAGAGACTATGCCCGGCTGTGAGAAAGCATTTTTCGAATGCGCTCCAGTACTCCGTCCGGTTCGTAACGATGCTTTGCTGAGATTCCTTTTATTTTATACTGCCCCAAACAAGTCCGGACTGGTCAGAACCAAAAACGGAAATCCTGATGTATTCTTTTCTCGCGTGTATGAGTAAAAATGTCCCTTTTCCCAGGGACGTATACGGAATATTCTGTTCCAGATAGAGGCCGGGGTATATATAAAAAAATTGCTTCCCAGTACCCTGCCCGGAGTCCCTGGGGGCAGAAAAACAGATTTTTTTCCGCATATCAGGGTATATACAGAAAATTTGTCGCTCCAGATCCACTTTTTTCCCATCAGCGGGGTCCTGACGCACAGTTTTTCTGTATATACCCTGGTTCACCGTACAAATTGCGCAAAAAGGGGAGAACCTGCGAAGCAGCAGGGTACTGCAGAACAATTATTTTATATATACCCTGCGGAATTTGGACAGCTTCCATAAGCAGGTTCATTTGTGGACAATCCGGCGCAGGGGAGTGTCGTCACGCCCTGCGTGGGCGTGTGAGTAGAAATATCGCCAGAGAAATGCGGAAATCGCATGAAGAAGAGTCACGCCCCAGCGTGGACATGAGGGTAGTACTCTGTCCGGCTGGCTTTTGGACTATTGTTACATACAGCCCATTTGATCCATGCATCCTGTGTCTTGCACTTTTTACATTACGCCTGATTGTCCACCCACGCACCTGCTGATGGAAGCTGTCCAAACCCGGCAGCGCTTTCCTTGGGGTGTGCAGTTGCGGCTTGTCGCCCCCAGGTCGGCGTATTCGGATCATCATTTGATCCCGCAGGGTATATATAAAATAATTGTTCCGCAATACCCCGCTGTTTCGTATGCTCTCCTCTTTTTTCGCAGTTTGTCTAGTGAAACAGGGCATATACAGAAAAATTGTATGTCAATACCCCGCTGATTGCAAAAAAGGGGATGTGGAGCGACAATTTTTCTGTATATACCCTGATATGCGGTAAAAAGTCTGTTTTTCTGCCCCCAGGGACTCCGGGCAGGGTACTGGGAAGTTATTTATATATATATACCCTGGCCTCTGTGTGGAACAGAACATTCTGTATACGCCCGTTGGAGAACGGACATTTTTGACAATACACACGAGAAGAGAATATATCAGGATTTCCGTTTTGGGCTCTGACCAGTCCGGACCTGTTTGGGTCAGGGGATAGAATAAAAGGGATTTCTGCAAAGCATTGTTGCTACTGGATAGAGCAGAAGAATAGCTCCGGAATATTTCATTTGACTACAACCTGTCATGTCTTGCGCACATATGCAATTTATGTATGATGAAGTTGATTCTATATTCAATTATAGTCTAAAGGTATATCGAAATGCCCTACAGACAAGAGAAGCGGCAAAACACAAATCAAGATACCAGACTATTCCTTTACATACATTTTACCCAAATCTGATATTACATTTTACCTTCCCCTGCTATGATAAAAGTGTAAAATTTGAGGAAACATAGGTGGAGAGGTGAAATGTATGGATTTCTTTGCTTTTTTAACAATGATCGGCGGACTGGCGCTGTTTCTGTATGGGATGAATCTGCTGGGAGAGGGATTGGCCAAGGCGTCCGGGGGCCGGATGGAGAGTATTCTGGAAAAACTGACGGGCAATCCGGTTATGGCAGTATTGCTGGGGGCCGGGGTTACTGCGGTAATCCAGTCCTCCTCAGCCACCACAGTGATGGTAGTGGGCTTTGTCAATTCCGGCATCATGAAGCTGGAACAGGCGGTGGGAGTTATTATGGGAGCAAATGTGGGTACCACCATTACCTCCTGGATCTTGAGCCTGACAGGTATTGACAGTTCCTCTTTTCTGGTGCGGATGCTGAAGCCCACCTCTTTTTCTCCCATCCTGGCCATTGTGGGCGTGGCCATGCTGCTGTTTTCCAAAAAGGAGAAGAACCACTATGTGGCCTCTATTCTGGTGGGTTTCGCGGTGCTGATGTTTGGCATGGACACCATGAGCGGCGCAGTGAAGCCCCTGGCCCAGGTCCCGGCGTTTACCGGGATACTGACGGCTTTCTCCAATCCGCTGCTGGGCATGCTGGCGGGAGTGGTGCTGACGGCGGTGATTCAATCCTCCTCGGCGTCCGTAGGTATTTTGCAGGCCCTGTGTCTGAGCGGCGCGGTGAGTTACAGTACGGCGATCCCCATTATCCTGGGGCAGAATATCGGCACCTGTGTGACCGCCATGCTTTCCGGAGTGGGAGCCAGCAGAAATGCCAGAAGAGCGGCCCTGGTGCATCTGTATTTCAATATCATCGGTACGGCGGTGTTTATGGCTGTCTTCTATCTGCTGGAAGCCATCTTCCGTTTTCCCTTTATGGAAAGCCCTGCGGATGCTCTGGGCATTGCGGTGGTTCACAGCTGTTTCAACGTATCCGCGACTCTGCTGCTGCTGCCTTTCTCCAAGGGGTTGGTGAGGCTGGCCAGTCTCACCATCGGCGGCGAGTCCGGGCCGTCCCGGGATACGGAGCGGGACGGGGTGCTGCAGCTTCTGGACTCCCGTTTTCTGAACACTCCCTCTTATGCCATTGAGCAGAGCCGCAATGTGGCGGTAAGCATGGCAGGGCTGGCGGAAGAGGCTATCAACCTGGCTATGAGCCTGATTGCGGAGTATGATGAGGATAAAGCCCGCCGGGTGATGGAACTGGAAGATCGGGTTGACCAATTTGAGGATCAGCTGGGAAGTTACCTGGTCAAGATCAGCTCCCGGGATTTGTCAGGAGAAGACAGTCATAACCTGTCGGTGATGCTGCACTGCATCGGCGACTTCGAGCGGATATCCGATCACGCCCGGAATATTCAGGAGGCGGCGGAGGAGATGCGGGAAAAGAAGGTGAGTTTTTCCAGCAAAGCCTTGCAGGAATTGGAGGTGCTTCGCAGGGCTGTCAAGGATATCCTGCGGATGACCATGGGCAGCTTCCAGGAAGGGAATCTGGAACTGGCCCGTCAGGTGGAACCCCTGGAGGAAGTCATTGACGCCCTGAATCTGGAGATCCGGCAGCGCCATTTCAAACGGCTGCGCAAGGGAAAATGTACTATAGAACTGGGATTTATTCTGTCGGACATTATCACGGATCTGGAGCGGGTCTCCGATCACTGTTCCAACATTGCCGTCTGTCTGCTGGAGATCAGCGAGGACGAATTTGACACCCATGCATATCTGGAAAACGTGCGCCGGGAGGACAATATGGATTTTAGAGGAAAAGTGATGGCCTTCGGAGAGCGATATCCGCTGCCCTGAGCGGGCTGCGCCGATGAAACGGATTCCGCACAGACGCCATATCCCTCACAGGCCATACAGGACCGGACGATCGGACAGAGTTACCTGAAACGGATTCCGCACAGACGCTATATCTCTCACAGTCCATCCAGGACCGGACGATCGGACAGAGTTACTTGAAACGGATTCCGCACGGACGCCATATCTCTCACAGTCCATCCAGGACCGGACGATCGGACAGAGTTACTTGGAACGGATTCCACACAGACGCCATATCCCTCACAGTCCATACAGGACTGGACGATCGGACAGAGTTACCTGAAACGGATTCCGCGCAGACGCCATATCTCCCACAGGAGCGCCCTGCGCCGGATAAGGGGCGGAAGGGAATCAGCGGTGCGGTGAAATGACAGGTCAGATTGTATGTACACGGCTTTGAAAACGGCAGGCTCAAAAATCAGGAGCCGCAAAAATAATGGGGATTGCAACATGGCCCGCTGTGCAGTATGCTGGAAAATATGTGGAGAAAAACATGCAGGCACAAAACCTGCGGAGAATAAATACAAAACAACTTACTGGTACGGAAAGGGGAGAGGCAGATGGCGCTGATCTATGTGGTGGAAGACGACAGGAGCATACAGGAGATTGAGACCTTCGCGCTGTCCGGTGCGGGTTTTCAGACCAGGGGGTATGACTGCGCCGCGGATTTTTACCTGGGGCTGGAGGAAGAAAAACCGGATCTGGTGCTGCTTGATGTCATGCTGCCGGATGAGGACGGCCTGGCTGTGGTGCGAAAACTCAGAAGCCGAAGAGAACTGGCGCTGCTGCCTATTATTCTGGTTACGGCCAGGACTGCGGAGATTGACAAGGTCAAGGGGCTGGATATCGGGGCGGACGATTATCTGACCAAGCCCTTCGGAGTCATGGAACTGATTGCCCGGGTAAAGGCCATGCTGCGGCGCAGCCAGGCCGGACAGAGAGAGCCATGCCTGAAACTGGGAGAGATTGTGATGGATCAGGAAAAGCATGCGGTGAGTGTCCGCGGCAAAGCCTGCGATCTGACCTATAAAGAGTATGAGCTTTTGAAACTTCTGTTATCCAACTCCGGCATTGTCATGACCCGGAATGTGATTCTGGACCGGGTGTGGGGGAGCAGCTTCGCGGGGGAATCCCGGACGCTGGACATGCATATCAAGACATTGCGGCAAAAGCTCCGGGATCAGGGCGGCCTGATCCGCACAGTGCGGAATGTGGGCTATATACTGAGCGGAGAATAAGGAAAGGGAAACAGAATCCGGGGGTACACAGAGGCGGGCGGAACGAGGGCATGGAACATCCGCACATAATAACCGGGAAAGACGGATGGAGAAAAGGGATGAAAAAGAAGATTAATACAGGGATGACCCTGGTGGCGCTGCTTGGCATCCTGACGACCATGGTACTGCTGACGGCAGTGTTCTATGGAGTGTTCCAGAGACAGACGATGGCGGACCTGCGGATCTACGCATTGCTCTTACGGGAGGAGAGTCCGGAGGAGATGCTGTCGGCGGGCCGCAATATGCGGAGAGAAAAGGTCCGCATAACCATACTGGACGCGGAGGGCGGCGTGTTGTACGACAATCTCACAGACAGCGCGGAGATGGAGAATCACAGCCAGCGCCCGGAGATCCGCTCCGCCATGGAGAGCGGCGAGGGGCATGCTGTCCGCCGGTCCTCTACACTGGATAAAAGTACCTTTTACTATGCCATCAGGTTAAACGACGGCCGTCTGCTTCGGGTGGCGGCGGAGGCGGAGAGCATCTACAGCATATTGGGCAGTGTTTTGCCAAGTCTGGCATGGATCGGCGCGGTGCTGCTTCTTCTTTCCCTTCTGCTGGCCCATCGTCTCACTGACAGCCTGCTGGAGCCTGTCAGAAAGCTGGCGGATCATTTAGGCGACGGGGAGGAGATCTGCTTTTATGAGGAACTGGCCCCCTTTGTCCGGACCATTCAGAAACAGCACCTGGATATTGTGGAAAATGCCAGGCTGCGGCAGGAGTTTACGGCCAATGTCACCCATGAGCTGAAAACGCCGTTGACCGCCATATCCGGTTACGCGGAACTGATCGAGACAGGCATGGCGGAGGGAGAGGACGTGGTGCGGTTTGCCGGAGGGATTCACAAGAGCGCCCAGAGACTGCTGCGTCTGATCAATGATATTCTCCGGCTGTCGGAGCTGGATGATTCCCAGGAAGAAATGAAGACCGAACGGGTCAATCTGTATGAGCTGGCTGCAGTCTGTGTGGAGATGCTGAAGGTCAGCGCCGGAAAACACAGGGTACGGCTGCAAATGACGGGGGAAGAGTGCCATGTGCGGGGGAACCGTATCATGCTGGAGGAACTGCTGTACAATCTGTGTGACAACGCGATCCGCTACAATGTGGAAGGGGGACTGGTACAGGTGGATGTGCACCTAGAACAGGAACAGGTGATTCTGACAGTACAGGACACGGGAATCGGCATTCCCGCGGAACATCAGGAAAGGATATTTGAGCGTTTTTACCGGGTGGATAAGAGCCGTTCAAAATCCACAGGCGGAACGGGTCTGGGGCTGGCCATCGTAAAGCACATTGTGGCGGGGCATCAGGCGGTTCTGAGGCTGGAGAGCAGCCCGGGAAATGGCACGATGATGCAGGTGATTTTTGACAGATACAGGGACAGTATCCCATAAGGGACTGTCCCTGTCCACATGCGCGTCTATTCCTTTTCAGCCGGATCGCTCTCGGATTCCGTCTCATCCCCGGATTCGTCCTCCGATTCCTGGGGGGCCGGCTCCGGCAGCGTCATAACCACCTTGCAGATTCGGTTCTGGTCAATGCCCTGTACCTTAAGGCGGATACCGCATTCCAGCTCCACTTCCTCGCCGTCCTCCGGCAGGCGATCCAGGTATTCGATGATAATGCCGCCTATGGAATCATAGTCCTCGGAGTCCAGGGATGTATCCAGCGCGTCATTGATGTCATCCAGCTTCATGCTGCCTTCCACCAGATAGGTGTGCTCATCAAGGGCCTGAATGTATTCTGCTTCATCGGCGTCATACTCATCCCGGATTTCTCCCACGATTTCCTCCAGCAGGTCCTCCAGGGTGATCATACCCACGGCGGCACCGTACTCATTCAGCACAAAGGCCACGTTCATCGTGATCTCCCGCATTTCCAGCAGCAGATCCGCGCTCTTTTTGTACTCGTAAGTGTAATGGGCCTCCCGCAGGATACTGCCCACGGAGAAGTTCTCCTGGTCGGCATTTAATATAAAGTCCTTGATATTGATCAGGCCGATAATATTGTCCTTGTCCTCCTGGTAGACAGGAAGCCGGGTGTACATGGACTCCCGGAAAACCTGCAATACATCCTGATAGGAGGCATCCACGCTGACAGTCACCATGTTGATTCTGGGGATCATGATATCCTTGGCCACCGCGTCCGAGAAATCAAACACGTTGTAGATCATCTCTTTTTCCTCGGACTCAATGACGCCGTCTTCATGGCTTACGTCCACATAGGTTTTCAGCTCCGTCTCAGTCATGGCGCTGGGCTTTTTGTCGGGGTCGATATGTAAAAGCCGCAGAATGCCGTTGGACAGCTTATCCACCACAAAGATAACCGGGGTCAGGACATGCATCAGCCCGTAGATGATGCCGCTGTATGCCAGGGCGATCTTTTCGTTGTTCAGGTTTGCCCAGGTTTTGGGGACGATTTCTCCGAAGAGCAGCACCACGATGGTCAGGATGCCGGTGGCAATTCCAACGATCAGGTTGATCCGTTGGGCCAGGATCGTAGCCAGGGAGGAGGCGGTGATATTCACTATATTATTACCGATCAGAATTGTACTGATCATCTTGCCGTAATTGTCCAGAATCTGATTGACCCTGGCGGCGCGTCTGTTGCCCTCCTCCTGAAGCGCCCGCATCCGCACCCGGTTCACTGTGGAAAGTGCCGTCTCCGCCGAGGAAAAAAAGGCGGACAGAACCACCAATAATAGAAGTACTACAAGTTGTATGACAGCTGAACTGTCCAAAATTAACCACTCCTTTTTGTCATTTTACTAGAGATCATATAATATAATGAATCGAATGTCAATATATTGGCTGCACAGCAATCAGATGATTTCCAACAGGAGGGGATAATGATGAATGAAAGCGGACAGGGAAAATGGGGGGAAATTCCGGTGCTGTTCTTACTAAAGAGTCTGTTATTTTCTTACATACTCACCGGCGGGCTGCTTCTGCTGCTGGCATTGCTGTTGTACAAGACAGGAATGTCACAGAAAGCGGTGTCGATCTGTATTATCGCAATCTATATACTGGCCACCTTTTTTGCGGGCTTTATCACCGGGAAGAGGCTGAAAAACAAAAAGTTCCTGTGGGGGGCGATGATGGGATTGATGTACTTTCTGGTGTTGGCCGTAATCTCCCTGATCGTGAACCGCCAGCCGGGCATATTGACCGGTTCTTTTCTGACTACGCTGGTGCTGTGCAGCGGGGGCGGTATGCTGGGCGGTATGATCAGCTGAAAAAATTGTAAAAAACTATTTTACAAATCTATATATTATGGTATAATACAGAAAGTTTAAGGCTGCGCCGGACGCAGCGGTACATTGATAGGAGGCCATATCTATGAAGCACATTAAAACATTGACAACCAGAAACTTAAAGGAATCCATGAAGAAGGGCGGCTGCGGCGAGTGCCAGACTTCCTGCCAGTCCGCATGCAAGACTTCCTGTACTGTCGGCAATCAGAGCTGTGAGAAAATCAAATAAGTCGGCAATGAGAATCACTTCGCTGACATAAGCGGGCGGCCTCGGGGTGCAATGGCATTTCGAGGCCACTTGGTGTGAGAAGAGAGACGACTGGCCGAAAACGGGAAGGCGTATTGCGCTGGCGGGCCGGGAACTCTGAAGGTTGAGAGGATAAATTATCGTGATACATCAGTTTAAAAATAACGGCTACAATATTGTGATGGATATAAACAGCGGCTCCATCCATGTGGTAGACGAGATCGTATATGACATGATAGCCCTGATCGAACCGCTGGTAAAAGAGGGGATCAGAGACGCGGGCACCCTCAGGGCGGCGGTTCTGGGTCTGACGGATGCCAGATATAACCCCGGGGAGGTGGAAGAAGCCCTGAAGGAGGTGCTGACGCTGCTGGAAGAGGGACAGCTGTTCACACCGGATCTCTACGAGAACTATGTGTATGATTTCAAGAACCGGCAGACCGTGGTCAAGGCTCTGTGCCTGCACATTGCCCATGACTGCAACCTGGCATGCCGGTACTGCTTCGCGGAGGAAGGGGAGTACCACGGCAGACGGGCGCTGATGTCTTTTGAGGTGGGAAAAAAGGCGCTGGATTTTCTGGTTGCAAATTCCGGGAACCGGGTGAATCTGGAGGTGGATTTCTTTGGGGGGGAACCGCTGCTGAACTGGCAGGTGGTCAAGGATCTGGTGGCCTATGGCCGCAGCCTGGAGGAGCCCCATAATAAGAAGTTTCGTTTTACCCTGACTACCAACGGCGTACTTCTGGATGACGAAGTGCTGCAGTTTGCCAACCGGGAGATGGCCAATGTGGTGTGCAGCATCGACGGGCGCAGGGAAGTCCATGACAGGATGCGGCCCTTCCGGAATGGGCAGGGCAGCTATGACAGGATTGTGCCCCGGTTCCAGAAGGTGGCGGAGACCAGAAACCAGATGAATTATTACGTGCGGGGGACTTTTACCCACTATAACCTGGATTTTTCGGAAGACGTAAAACATCTGGCCGATCTGGGCTTCAAGCAGATTTCCGTGGAACCGGTGGTGGCACAGCCGCAGGATGACTACGCCATACGGAAGGAGGATCTGCCCCGGCTGCTGGGAGAGTATGACAAGCTGGCACAGGAGATCCTTCAGCGCAGGAAAGAGGGAAGGGGATTCAATTTCTTTCACTTTATGATTGATCTGGAGGGCGGGCCCTGCGTGGCAAAACGTCTGTCGGGCTGCGGCTCCGGGACGGAATACCTGGCGGTGACTCCCTGGGGAGATTTTTATCCCTGTCATCAGTTTGTGGGACAGGAGAAATTTCTGCTGGGCAATGTGGAAGAGGGCATCACCAACACCGCTGTCCGGGATCAGTTCAAATGCTGCAACGTCTATGCCAAGGACAAGTGCAGGAAATGCTTCGCGAAGTTTTATTGCAGCGGCGGCTGCGCGGCCAACGCCTACAATTTCAGCGGAGATATAAATGGCGCGTATGACATCGGCTGTGAATTGCAGAAGAAACGTGTGGAATGCGCCATTATGATAAAAGCGGCGGAGAGTGATGAGGAGGAAAGCTGAAAGAAGGGCTTTTCATACGCATTAACGCAGTGACGGGGCGGCCGGAATCTGACTCTGGCCGGACTCCGATTATGCAGAAAAGAGGAAGAGTAACGTGATTAAAAACATGACCAAAAGCAAGGCAATCATGATTCTGATTGTGATGCTGCTGGCTCTGGCAGGGATCACCTACGTGGATATCGCAGGGGTGGACGCCACCGGCAGGGGCAGCGCGTCGGATATCAAACTGGGGCTGGATCTGGCGGGAGGCGTCAGCATCACCTATCAGGTAGTGGGCGAAGAGGAACCCAGCGCTACGGATATGGCGGATACCATCTCCAAGCTGCAGCAGCGTGTGTGGAATTACAGCACGGAGGCTGTGGTGTATCAGGAGGGGACGGACCGGATCAATATCGAGATACCCGGCGTGTCCGATGCCAACTCGATTTTGCAGGAGCTGGGACGGCCCGGCGCCCTGTATTTTATCAAGCAGACAGGCTCTGACGGTATGGATAACTATACCACCCAGCTGACCATGGGAGCCGACGGCGGTTATGAATATGTACACAGCTTGAACCGCAGCCTGGAGGAGATCATGGCTGACGGCGGCGTGGTGCTGGAGGGGACGGATGTGGAGGACGCCACCGCGGCCACCCGTTCGGACAGCATGCAGAACCAGCAGATTGTGGTGCTGCTGACGCTGACACCGGAGGGCACGGCCAAATTTGAGGAGGCCACCCGGGAGGCGTACAATAACGGAGTGAACAGCAAGAGCATCGCGATCTATTATGACGGAAACTTTGTCAGCGTACCCACGGTAAGCGCCGTAATCTCGGACGGCAGTGCCCAGATCAGCGGCTCCAGGAATTTTGAGGAGGCGGAGAAACTGGCCTCCACCATCCGCATCGGCGGCCTGAGTCTGGAACTGGAGGAGCTGCACTCCAAGGTTGTAGGTGCCCAGCTCGGCGTTGACGCCATTGAGACAAGCCTTAAGGCCGGCGCTATCGGCCTGGTGATCGTGATTGTGTTCATGATTGCCGTTTACTTTATCTCCGGTCTGGCATCTTCCCTGGGACTGGGAATGTATGTGGCGCTGATTGTTCTTTTGCTGAACGGCTTTGACATGACGCTGACGCTGTCCGGCATCGCCGGTATCATCTTGTCTATCGGCATGGCGGTGGATGCCAACGTGATTATCTTTGCGCGTATCCGGGAGGAACTGGCCACGGGCAAGACTGTAAAGAGTTCCATGAAAATCGGTTTTGACAAGGCGCTGTCCGCCATTGTGGACGGCAATATCACCACGCTGATAGCGGCGGCGGTGCTGTGGCTTCTGGGCCCCGGTACGGTGAAGGGTTTTGCCCAGACGCTGGCGCTGGGTATTGTACTGTCCATGTTCACGGCGCTGGTGCTGACCAGGCTGATCATGAGCGCCCTGTATACGCTGGGGCTTAAGGATGCCAAGTGGTACGGTATCGGCAGGGAGCATAAGCCTCTGGATATATTGAAGCATAGAAAATTATTCTTCGGGGTTTCCGCGGCGCTGATTCTGGCGGGATTTGTGGTGATGGGCGTCCATATGGGAACCGGCGGTGACGCGCTGAACCTGAGTCTGGAGTTCAAGGGCGGCACATCCACCACGGTGACGTTCACGGAGAGCAGAACCCTGGAGGAGATCAACAGCGAGATCGTTCCCTATGTGGAGGAGATCACCGGCAGCGGTGTACAGATCCAGACCGTGCAGGACAGCAACGAGGTGATCTTCAAATCGGATTCTCTGGATATGGAGCAGAGGGAATCCCTGAACCGGATGTTTATGGAGCGGTTTGGCGTAGGGGAGGCGGAGATCCTGTCCGAGACCATCAGCTCCACCATCAGCGATGAGATGACCCGGGATACGATTCTGGCGGTGGCGGTGGCAATCGTCTGTATGCTGATCTATATCCGTATCCGTTTCAGCGATATTCGTTTCGGCGCCTCCGGGGTGCTGGCCCTGCTTCACGATGTGCTGGTGGTGCTGGCGTTCTACGCCGTGGCGAGAGTGTCTGTCAGCAATACATTTATCGCTTGTATGCTGACCATTGTGGGATATTCCATCAACGCCACCATTGTTATCTTTGACCGTGTGCGTGAGAATATGGCGGAGATGGGCAAGAAGGAGAGCCTGGAGGAAGTCATGAACAAGAGCATTACCCAGACCCTTTCCAGGAGTATTTTCACATCCCTGACCACCTTTATCATGGTGGCTGTGCTGTATATCCTGGGTGTGACCAGCATCCGTGATTTCGCGCTGCCTTTGATGGTGGGTATTCTCTGCGGAACCTATTCATCTATCTGCCTGGCGGGCCCCATGTGGTTTGTGCTGCGCAAAAAGTTCCCTCCCAAGGCGGGAAGCGGCAGGTAATATTCGGGTGTGATACAATGGAATCCACGCCCTGTGGGGATTCTGCTGTCATGGCGATGGAGTATACGCCCTGCGAAGATTTTTATGCCATGAATAAAAAGGTCAGCCGGACGGGCAGACACAATAAGGAGACGATGATAAGAAGGATACGGTGTGGTATCGATAAAGATGCCATACCGTATCCTTTTGCGGTTTCAGCGCTATTTGACGTATTTTTTTTATTTTGCTAGAATTGATCCAGAGTGGGCATCCGCTCAAAAACAGCAGGAGGTTTCAGAAAAACACATGAATGAAAACGTTTATCAGCGCTATTTGAAGACCAGTGTCTATACCTATGTGGGCATGTATCAGGAGTTTGTATCATCGCTGCCGGATGACATACCTTCCATAGGGATGCTGGTCTGCCACCAGATTACCCATCCGTCCATGTATTTTACAGAGCCGTCCGCCTATCTGGAGGACGCTTATTTCGGTAAGTTTGCGACTTATCCGAAGGATCGGTTTAAAGATGAAGACGAGTTATACATTACTGCCGTATCCATGATCGCGGGCATATTGCGTCTGTCTTTTACTCCTATCAGCCCTTATATCTTCGCGGCGGGATACAGACACTGAGCGAGAGCGAACTGCACGAACTGGACGAACTGGCAGAGCTGCTGGCCGATCCCGACAAGAATATGGAGCGGATTGAAGATCTGCGGGCGTCCAGGGAAAAGTTTTTTATCCTGACAAATAATACACAGAATATTTATCAGGATGTCTTCGGAAAGTAATGACTTGGATATCTTCCTACACTCCAGGCACAATTCGCAATGCTTCCTGTGCTCCCGGACAAAAATGCAGGATATATGTCACAGGCAATGCTGAGCAGGAAATTTTTGCGGGATATTTGTTTGTAACAAAACCGCCCGTAAAAGGATATAAAGGATAGACGGAACAACAAACATACGTTGGCATTGCTGATGGAAGGGAGGAGCGTATGGAAGAGATGTACAAAAGACATTCTCAGATTGTCTATCATTTTCTTTATGTAAGATGCAGAGATCCGGCGCTGGCGGAGGATCTGATGCAGGAGACATTCCTGAGAGCCATGGAGTCCATAGATTCCTTTAACGGAAGCTGTAAGATGTCCACATGGCTCTGCCAGATCGCGAAGCATCTGCTGTACCGGCACTGGGCAAAGAGCAGGCGCGTCTGTATGGAAGAGCTGGACGAGGGGCTTCCGGCGCCGGGAAATACGGAGGAACAGGCCATAGCGCGGACAGAGCTTCAGGATGTATGGGAAAAACTACAGAAATTATCACCGGATATGCGGAGAGTTGTGGAGCTGAGAGTGCTGGATGATCTGCCCTACAGACAGATCGGCGGGATACTCGGAAGAAGTGAAAACTGGGCCAGAGTCACATTTTACCGGGCCAAGATAATACTGCTTGACTCTGGAGGAGAGGAGGCGCACTGTGGAAAAAATGAAATGTGATATTATTCAGGATCTGATTCCCTCCTATGTGGACGGGTTGTGTTCGGATGCCACAAGAGAATGTGTGGAGGAGCATATGAAAAGCTGTGAGGAGTGCCGGAGGATGACGACCCTTTGCCGGGAGAAAGGGATTGCGGATGAACAGACGGACCAGCGGGAACTGGATGGACTGAAAAAGATCAGGCGGCTGATTCAGTATAAGGGATATGCCTGCTGCGGTCTGGTAATATTCAATCTGGGATTTATGGGAATCAGCATTTTAGGGAATGGGAAGGGGAGTATGCTGCCCTTTCCGATCCGTGTGGTGATGCTGATTACCTGCATCTGTCTGGTGCTCTTGTCCGGAATGGGCTTTAAAGGAAAGAAAAATTCCGGATGGCCGGAACTGATGGCCGGTGCGGGCTCTGTGCTGGCAGCTCTGTATATCCTGTGGCTGAATGTATATCTGACAGAGGAGATTCAGAAAGGGGCACAATATGTCTGGGGAAGGGAACTGTACAGAATGGGGCCTTTCCTCACGTGGCAGATCGGTCTGGGGCATCTGGCGCTGCTGATGTGCTTCTTTTTTCATCTGAGCTCCATTATCCGGAAGGACAAAAATTGCAATTGGCTGCTGTGTCTTGATGTGGTATGCTGCTATGTGATGTCCGGATGTCACAGCAGGTTAAACAATATGTCGGTTCCCGAAGTGTTTATGAGTGATGTGATCCGGGGGACGGCGATTGTAGCTGCTATTGGTCTGTTGGGGATCGGCGCAAGTGTGCTGATCGGCATAATATGCCGGAAGAAAATCCTGACCATGCCTTAAAGAAAAACGGGTCCTCTCCTCCGGATGAAGGGAAGTGAACAGTCTTTACACTTCCGATGTGGATCGCTATAATAAAAACAGAGACAGTCGGTCAGTTTCACGGAGGAAAGGAGTCGTCATGGAGGAGCAGATGTCGAGAATAGAGGAATATGGTAAGGTGAATCCCCACAGGCTGACGGAGGAACAGCTGGCCGCCCTGGAACAGGAGATTCTGCATCCCCGGAAGGGACTGATCTCGGACGAGTATCTGGATTACAGATTCTGGTGCCGGGGACTTCCGTCCAGGCAGGAGTGTTTTGCCGCCTGCCTGAAGGAGAAGTATCTGCCGCCCCGGAAGCTGCGTATCCTTGAAGTGGGATGTGGCAGATATGCCGGGCTCTCCCGGCTGTTAAAGGAGATGGGACATCGGATGACCTGTATGGACCCCAGAGCGGAACCCATGGAGGACGGAGAGATCGAGGTGAGAAAGGAAGCCTTTCTTTATGAGAGCGCGGATCTGAAAGATTTTGACTATGTGGTGGCCCAGGAGCCCTGTGATGGGACGGAGCATATCGTGCGGGCCTGTGTCAGCCAGCGGGTGCCGTTCGTCATTGTGTTGTGCGGCGTGCCGCATGAGAAAATCGGCGGCGGGATGCCGGGGGATGTATATGAGTGGTATGCTTATCTGGCCGGAATCGCCCCGGCGCACACAGAACTGGAATATGTGGAGATGTATCCGGAGATGGGCGTGGCAGTGATCCGGAGCGAGGGATTATAGATTTTTTATACACAGTTTATGATAAATGAATTGAAAAAAGCAGGAGATAATTGTAAAATAATAGAAATGCGCGGAAGGGCTGATGGCCGAAACATCCGCAATAACCGGAACAGGAGTGCAGAATATGGAGTTTAGCAGGGAAAAAATAAGGCAGATCCGGAATCTGATGTTGTTTGCCGCCGTTTTGGCGCTGGCCGTGATTTACAGTGAAAAGGTGATGTGGGGAACGGCTTTTGTGTTTGGGATTCTGCGGCCGTTTATCTACGGCGGGGGCGTTGCCTTTGTGTTGAATATTCCGATGAAGCTGATCGAGGAAAAACTTCTGGGACGGTGGAAAAATAAAGCCGCGCGGAGATGGAAGCGGCCTCTTAGCATGGTGCTTTCCATTGCGCTGATCGTACTGGTACTGGCCGTGGTGGTCGGGATGGTGCTGCCACAGATGGCGATGACCGCGGCGGAGGTGGGCAGGAAGATTCCTGTGTTCATGGAACAGATGATGCTCTGGTTTGAGCAGCTGGCGGCGGATGAGCCGGTGCTGGCGGACTGGGTCGGCAAGCTGGAATCCATGGAGATCAATTGGGAGAGCATACTGGATAATGTGGTATATTTTCTGAAAAACGGCGCCGGAAATGTGCTCAATTCCACCTTCAATGTGGCGGGCAGCATCATATCCGGCGTGGTAAACGGGGCGATTGCCCTCGTCTTTGCCCTGTATATTCTGGCACAGAAGGAGCGCCTGGAAGGCCAGGGCAGAAGATTGATCTCCGCGTACCTGCCGGCGCGGGCGGGGGACAAAATACAGGAGATCTGTAGTCTGCTGTACCGGAATTTCAGCAATTTTATCACGGGACAATGTCTGGAAGCCGTGATTCTGGGTGCCATGTTTGTGATCTTTATGAGTATCTTCCGTATGCCCTATGCGGTGGTGGTGGGGGTGCTGATCGCCGTGATGGCCCTGATTCCCATTGTGGGAGCCTTCGTGGGCTGCGGCGTGGGGGCTTTCCTGATTATGATCAACAATCCGTTGCAGGCGGTGTGGTTTGTGGTGCTGTTTCTGGTGCTGCAACAGATCGAGGGCAATCTGATCTACCCAAGGGTTGTGGGAAATTCGGTGGGGCTGCCGTCCATATGGGTTCTGATGGCGGTAAGCATAGGAGGCAGCCTGTTCGGCATCGCCGGAATGCTGCTGTTTATTCCGCTGATGTCCACCGGCTACGCATTGCTTCGGGAAAGTGTCAATAAAAGAAATGCCCTGAAGGCCCAGAATAGGGAGACGGGAAAAGAGGAAGCGGACAAAGCGAATCCGGAGGAAGACAAACCGGAGGAAGGCAAACCGAGCGGGGACAAACCGGAGGAAGGCAAATCGAGCGGGGACAAACCGGAGGATGGCAAACCGAGCGGGGACAAACCGGAGGAAGGCAAATCGAGCGAGGACAAACCGGAGGAAGGTTGACCGGGAGAGGATAAGTCAATGGAGATCAAGAAAATCCGCCTGGGAGGGATATTGCTGTCCACCAACGTTCTGATGGCGCCGCTGGCCGGGTACACCTGCTATCCCTTTCGCATGCTGGCTTATGAGATGGGGGCAGGGCTTTGCTTCACGGAGATGTCCGGGGCCAATGCCCTGAAATACCGGGACAGGGCCACAAGACGCCTGCTCTTTACCACGGCGGAGGAGCCGGTCAGGGCGGTCCAGCTGCTGGGCGGCACACCTGCGGTGATGGAGCGGATGGCCTGCGGCGAACTGCTGGCGGACTTTGACATCATAGACATCAATATGGGCTGTCCGGTTCCCAATGTGTTTAAAAGCGGCGAGGGCAGCGCTTTGATGCTGGACCAGAAAAGAGCGGCGGCCATCATACGGGGCTGCAAAAAGAGCGGAAAGCCTGTGACGGTAAAATGCCGTACAGGCATTCATGAGAGTAATATGTTTACGGCGGAATTTGCCCGCATGTGTGAGGACGCGGGCGCGGATCTGCTCACGATACACGGGCGCTCCCGCAACATGATGTACGACGGAACTCCCTGCTACAGGGAAATCGCCCACGCGAAGGCGGCGGTTTCCATTCCCGTTATAGCCAACGGCGGGATTTATTCCGCCGAGGACGCGGAGAAAATGATGGAGCGCACAGGGGCGGACGGAATTATGCTGGCCCGGTACGCTCTGGAAAACCCCTTTATTTTCAGCGAATTGACAGGTAAGGGCTGTCAAAAGACCCTATTGCAGATTCTGCTGGAACAAATGGAGCTGACGGGCAGATATTATGAGGAAACCTATACCCTGGCCTATATCCGCAAACTGGCCTCCTATGCCATGAAAAAGCGCAGGGGCACAAAGCGGTACAAGGAGCGGCTTTTCAGATGCGGAAGTATCGAGGAGCTCCGGGAAGTGGTGACACTGATCTTTACACAGAATCCATAAGGCGCATATCCAAACAGGTATTCCCGCATGAACACAGGCTGACTCGCCGGGGACACTATGGGCAGATTGGACAAAGACCATGGAAAATATGCATATACAGAATGGGATATTGATTTCATATACGGGAAGAGAGGAGACGCTGACTCTTCCCGAGGGGGTTCACACCATCGGGGAAGGGGCGCTGAAAGGATGTGCTTCCCTGAAAAAGGTTCTGCTGCCCCGGAGTCTGCGCCGCATTCTCGGGGGAGCGTTTAAGGGCTGCAGAAAGCTGGAGGAGGTGGAGATTCCGGCAGGGGTATGGGAAATCGGAGCCTATGCCTTCCACCGCTGCCACTCTCTGCGGTGGATTGCCCTGCCGCCCGGGGTGGAGGAACTGGGGGACTGCGCTTTTCTGTACTGTGACAGCCTGGAGGAAGCCCGCATACCGGGGGTGCGGCGGCTGGGAAGCCAGGCGTTTGTAAACGATGTGCAGTTAAAAAAACTCACTCTGTCCCACGCGCTGGAGGAGGAGTGTCTCTGTGATGTGTTTACCGGCTGCGGCCTGTTGACAGATTTTACCTTTACAGACGGAAGACATTTTGTGATTCCCAACGCGGTGGAGGCGGTGGCGGGAGAGGAGGCCTTGCCATCCCTGGTCCGGGGTATTGCCGCCGATATTCTTCGGATGATGAAAATGGACGGCAGAACAGTGACGGAATTTCTGACAAACTTAAAGCATGTGGAGATTCCGGAGGGAGTGGAGAAAATCGGGAAAAGCGCCTTTTTTGACAAAAGAGGAATCCTTTCCGTAAAACTGCCCGGATCTCTCAAAGAAATCGAAAGCCGCGCTTTTCGCAATTGCATCAGTCTGGAGACGGTACTGTTTGAAGGGGAGGGCATGCTGATTCACGAGGATGCCTTCAAAAACTGCACATCTCTGAAATATATATATACCCCCGACGGCATCCGGCATGAACTGACGGGAATCGGACAAACCTCCGGACCGGAAGTTCCGGCGCTGGTCAGAACCGTCCACAGACAGGTGCTGGGGAATTTTCGCATCAGCGGAACCGTTCTTCTCAGATATCTGGGCGCGGAATCCAGAGTGGTGGTGCCGGAGGGCATTACAGTCATAGCGGAAGAGGCTTTTGCGGGAAACGAGACCATAAACCGTGTCATTCTGCCCCAGAGTCTCCGGGAGATCGGGCAGGGGGCATTTCGGGATTGTCTGCTGTTGCAGACCGTTGTTTTTCCTCAAAATTTAGAGCGAATAGGCAGGGAAGCATTTGAAAACTGCGTCAAACTTCTCCGCGCAGCGCTGCCGGAGGCCATGACCCGGCTGGAAAAGGGCGTATTTAAGTATTGCCGGGCGTTGAAGGAAACGGACCTGGGCGGAAATCTGGAGCGGATTGAGGAACAGGCCTTTTTTCGCTGTGACCGTCTGGAAAGAATTTCTTTTCCGGAGCGCCTTGTTTACATCGGTGAGCTGGCGTTTTATCGCTGCCGGGCCCTGAAAAAGGTAAGGCTTTCAGCGAAGGTGACGCAGGTGGAAAGCATGGCGTTTGCCGGCAGCGGCGTGGAGGAAGTCAGGATCGGCGCCGCCTGCCGGGAATATGGCGGGTCCATATTTGCCGACTGCGACAGGCTCGGAAAACTGGCGCTGGAAGAGGGAGTAAAGCATGTCCCGGATAAACTGGCCTGGGGATGCGCCGCCCTGGAACAGGTAATGGTGCCCGGGTCCCTGGAATCTGCGGGTGTGACTCCCTGGGAGAATACTCCTTTTCTGGAGAAGTGGATACAGGAAGGGCGGCAGGGAGACATTATCTGGGACGGAGGAAAAGCCAGCGGCCAGGTGCGGCTGCCTGAGAATGTGCGGATTCTGGCAGGCGGGTCATTTTATGGCAACCGGAATATCACGGAGGTCCATCTGCCGGAGAGTGTAAAATGGGTTGGACCACGGGCGTTTGACGCCTGCTGCAGTCTGCGCCGGGTATACTGGCATTCTCCGGCGGACAGGCTGGAAGAGGCGGTATTTGCCGGATGCAGGCATCTTGTGTCGGTGGAGGACGCCCAGGGCAGGCCGGTTGCCTGGAAATCTCTGGGAGAGAGCGCGTTCTATAACTGTCGCAGTCTGCAAAGGATCTGCCTGCGGCAGGCGGAAAGCATCGGGAGCACGGCGCTGTATGGCTGCGTGGAACTGAAATGGGAGGAGAGCCAGGCTCCGCTGCCGGGAATCTTGCGCTATATCGGGGAGCGTGCCTTTGAAGATACGCTTTCGGATGAGCAGGAGGGGAGAGGGCTGAAGGTCTTCGGAAATATACTTGTCTCCGGGGCGGGCTGCGAAGGAGAACTGGTGGTGCCGGAGGGAATCACGGGAATCGCGCCTTTTGCTTTCTCCGAAAATAACAGCATTACCGGCGTTGTACTTCCACGGAGCCTTACCTGGATTGGAGAGGGCGCGTTCTGGGCCTGCCGGGGCCTGAGAGAGATCAGCTTTCCGGAAAATCTCTGCGAGGTCGGTGCCCGTGCCTTTGAGAAATGCAGTTCTCTCCCGGAAATCCGTTTGGCGGCAGGCCGTCTGGGAACCGCCGCTTTCGCCTACTGCACATCGCTTGAAAAGGCCGTCCTCTCCGGCGGATCGGTCCTTCCCGGGCGTCTTTTCGAGGGCTGCGCGTCTCTGCGGGTATGTATCTGTGACCATGCGGCGCGGATACAGGAGCATTGTTTCAGCGGCTGCGCCAGCTTGGGGAGCTTTGATTTCCTGCATATAGAAGAAATCGGGGAATACGCTTTTGAGGGCTGTGATCATCTGAGAAAGATTGAACTGGCGGCAGGGGTGCTTATCAGGCCCCATGCCTTTGAGGACTGCGGACGCCTGGAAGAAATCCGCCTTGGCCAGGGGGCGTTCTCCCGGGAGGCAGGCTGCCCTGGCGGGAGAGTGTGTCCGGAGGCGGGCTGCCCTGACAGAGACCGGAGTTTTCCGGATCTGGGGGAATATGCGTTTTCAGGGTGTACATCCCTGCGATGGGTCCATTTTCAGAACAGGAGATGGGCGTTTGATTCCTACGAAGATCTGTTGTCGGATCAAATACCGCAGACGGCGCGGCTGATCTTCCACAGCGCCATGAGCTGCTTTGCGGTAGAGGGGGAAAGCATTCTGTGCGGATACCGGGGCGCAGGCAGAATCGTCAGAATCCCCCGGGGCATACGGCAGATCGCGGCGGAGGTATTTCGGGATGTTATGATGCTGGAGGAAATAATCATTCCCGACAGCGTGGACTACATTGGCCCCAGGGCCTTCCACGGCACGGCTTGGATGGACAGGCAGAGGCAGATTTCCCCTTTTGTGACGGTAAACCATATGCTGCTGGATGCCTCCTGCTGCGTGGGGGAGGTGGTGGTGCCTCCGGACATCCGGATGGTCTGTGGATGGGCCTTTACCAACGGAATGGGGATTGAAAAGATCCGGTTTTTATCTGCGCAAACCAAAGTGGAGGAACACGCTTTCCGCAATTGTATCTATCTGAGAGATATTATTCTGCCGGACAACACCCTTGTGCATATTACCGGCATCGCGGACCGGGAGAGACCTCTTCCGGCCCTGGCGGCCCAGGCCGTCATGGACAGTATGAACTGCTTCAAGACAGACAAAAGCAATGTGCTTGTGGAATGTACGGGGAACATAGCCGGACTTCGTATGCCGGAGGGCATTACCGCCATTGGCGAGGGCGTTTTTCAGGACGGAAATCTGCTGACGACAGTCACATTTCCCCGGTCGCTGGTATCCGTGGGGAATCATGCCTTTTCGGGCTGCAAGTGGCTGAAAGAGATCCGGCAGGCGCAAAATGTGGAGGAAATCGGTGACAGGGCTTTCTTTAACTGCGGGTCCCTGGAACGGGTAGATGGTCTGGAAAAGCTCAGGCGACTTGGCGCGAGGGTTTTTGAAAACTGTACTTCCCTGGAGGAAATTGTGATTCCCGAGGGGGTGGAGGAGATCCCGGAGAGGGCTTTCTACCGTTGCCACAGCTTAAAACAGATCCGTCTTCCCGCCGGCATAAAGCGGATTGGGAGGGAAGCGTTCGCATTTTGCCGGGAACTGTCCCAGATCCGTATGCCCCGGAATGCGGCGGATCACATTATAATAGAAGAGAGAGCTTTTGTGGGATGCGCAGATGCGCCCCGCTTGCAGCAGTGCAAAGGCATTTTCCCGTTTTATGCGGAGCAGGAGGGTCCAATCAGATGAAATATCGCAGGCTTGGCGGCACCGGGCTGTCCGTATCAGAGGTGGGCTTCGGCACGATTCCCATTTTGCGCGGAAGCGTTCCTGTACTGCCGGAGTATTACAATCTCAGCGATGAAGAGGCGCTGTCCGTGATGGAATCTGCGTACCGTCTCGGCTGCAATTTATATGATACGGCGATTGTGCCGGAATATGGCGACGCGGAGATCAAACTGGGGAAATTTGCAGCCCGTATCGGCAGGGAGAATATCATTATCTCCGACAAGGCGCGGTTTTTTGATGGAAATGAGATGTATCTTGCGGTGAAGACTTCCAGTGAAAATCTGGGGACCCGGGCGGATCTGTACTTTGTGCATCAGGTGGATGCCGCCCATGAGGAGGCCGTCTTTCAAAAGGGCGGCGCGCTGGACGCTCTTTCGGAACTGAAACAGGAGGGGATGATAGGCTTTGTGGGAGTGGCCTCCCATTACTATGATATATTGCTGCGGGGCGCACGGGACCGTCGGGTGGATGTATTGCAGGGGAGCGGCAATCTTCTGGAGCGGGGGATGCTGGAACGAATGAGGAGGGAGCCTCTTTTCAGGGAAAAGGGAATCCTGATCAACAAAGTGTATGCCGCAGGACTTCTGCCAGAATACTTTCCTGTGGAAACCCTGCTTGAGGCGGTGCTTTCCTATCCGGTTTCCTGCGCACTGGTGGGAATCGGGACCACACAGCAGGCGCGGATGGCGTTTTGTTCCCACAATAGTAGCGAGATTCCCGGCTTCAACGAGGTATTGTCTGTTCTGAGCAGAGACTTTACCCCCCTTCCCTGCGACCGGTGCCAGAGATGTGTCTGTCCCCACGGAACGGAAATACACACGGTATTCCGCCAGTATCAGTACTTTTTTATGGGAAAGGAGTATTGGGCGCTGCGGAAGCTGGATATGGGCATCAGACAGAGCGCCGACTGGTGCCGGAAATGCACGGAAATGCCCTGCCTGGCCATGTGTCCCGCCGGAATCCGGATTCCGGACCAGATACGGAAAATCTGCCGGCTGGTTGAGATTTATTATCATCCGGACAAAAACTTTCCGGGATAATACCCAAGGGCGTTTTCGGACATTATGTAAGTAATTCAGCTATGGCTTTTTCCCAGTACGGATCAGGAACATTGTACCAATTGCTTTTCCCGGTTTCCACCTTGCATAAATGCATTGCTTTTGCCAGAACGGTTCCATGTGACACTTCTCCCGTAAGGATTAAATGCTTTGTCACCTGTGTCCAGTATGGCGCACGCTTTTCTAATCCGGATTCCTGCATTTCCTGTATAACTTTTCTTTTATCATAATCCATGCTGATAAATTCGTAAGACCATTCCTGCATATTCTGATGAAGAATCATAAATTGGGCTTTTCCGCCGCTGTGCAGAGGCACGCCTACGGCGCCGGGATTTAATACCACTTTATCGCCGTACTTTATGACTCCCTGCAAATGCGTGTGGCCGCAAAGAATATATGGATATATACAATCTCTGAGGAGTTGCTTTGTCGGACCGTCATCCGGAAGCATTTTTTCGTTGTTCCTGTTCGGTGAACCGTGACAGGCTAATATGGTAGAAATATTTTCGAATCTGATCTCCTGAGAGATGGAAAGGCTCTGAAAAAAATCCAGCTCTTTTGGGGTTAAGTGATCATAACAATACTGCAAGGCGCCGACGGTTGAATTTCCATCCTTCCATTCGCAGTTATTGTCATATCTTCGACTGATCCAGTAATCTTCCTTATTTCCCCTGACAAAAAAGCAGGTTTCTTTTTCTTTCAAGGCGTAAATCAGTTCCATTGTTTTCTGCGGATATGGAAATTCCCCCAAATAATCGCCCAAAAAGATAAAAGTATGAATATTGCATGCCAGAGAATAGTTTACACATTGTTCAAATGCCACATAATTGCCATGTATATCAGAGAAAACGGCAATGTCCATACATATCTGCCCCCGGTTTCTGAAGAGATTGCCTTTATTGTATCATGTTTTTCCTCTGACTTCCATACCTTATTTTCCACAATCATGATCGGTCCTGCCCGTTTCCGCGCTTCCTGCAGACGGCCTTGGAGCAGGGCTTTGCCGGATCATACAAGGCCTGGCGGGGCAGAACTGACAGTTGCGGCAGCGGGGAATCCTGTGTATAATAGAGTCAAAACCGCCTGGCGGAGGAGGCCGGATGGTTACCGGCCCTGGCACATGCGGACAGAAATTCGCAGATGCCCGGTCAACGGGTTCCGGAAAGGAGAATGCCAAACTATGGACAAAGAGAAGGAAAGACAAAGCCAATGGTGGAAAAGCGCCGTGATCTATCAGATTTATCCCCGCAGCTTCGCGGACAGCAATGGGGACGGCATAGGAGATTTGCGGGGGATTATCTCGAAGCTGGATTATCTGGAGAATCTGGGGATTGACGCGGTGTGGCTTTCGCCGGTGTGTAAATCCCCCCAGGATGACAACGGGTACGATATCTCTGACTACCAGGATATTGACCCCATGTTCGGCACTCTGGAAGATATGGAGGAACTGATCAGAGAGGCAGGAAAGCGCCATATCCGCATTATTATGGATCTGGTGCTGAATCATTCTTCGGATGAGCATCACTGGTTTCAGGAGGCCAGAAAGAGCCGGGAAAATCCGTATCATGACTATTATGTGTGGAGAGACGGCGTGGAAGGCATACTTCCCAACGACATGAGGGCAGCTTTCGGAGGACCGGCCTGGGAGTGGGTGCCGGAGGTGCGGCAGTATTATTTCCACCAGTTTTCCGTGAAGCAGCCGGATCTGAACTGGGAAAATCCCAGACTGCGCAGGGAAATCTATGATATGATCAACTGGTGGACCGCGAAAGGCGTGGGAGGTTTCCGGCTGGATGTGATCGATCAGATTGCCAAGGAGCCGGACAAAAAAATCACGAATAACGGGCCAAGGCTGCATGAATATCTCAGGGAACTGAGCCGTGAGACCTTTCAGAAGGCGGATCTGGTTACTGTGGGGGAAGCCTGGGGAGCGACTATAGAGCTGGCAAAGCTCTACAGCAATCCGGATAACAGCGAGCTCTCCATGGTATTTCAGTTTGAGCATATAGGCCTGGACCAGGTGGAGGGGAAGGAAAAGTGGGATCTGGCCCCGCTGCCTTTCCTGAAACTGAAGGAGGTGTTTGCGCGGTGGCAGAGCGGGCTGCACGGCAAGGGGTGGAACAGTCTGTTCTGGAATAATCATGATCTGCCCAGAATTGTCTCCCGCTGGGGGAATGACGGGGAGTACCGGGTGGAATCCGCCAAAATGCTGGCGATTCTCCTCCACGGGTTACAGGGAACGCCCTATATATATCAGGGCGAGGAACTTGGCATGACCAATGTGCAATATGAGATAGAGGAATACCGGGACATTGAAACGCTGCATCTGTATGAGGAGCGCCTGGAAAAGGGATACAGCCGGGAGGAAGTCATGCGCTCCATTCATGCCAGAAGCCGGGACAACGCAAGAACGCCCATGCAGTGGAGCGACGGAGATAACGCGGGATTCACGGAGGGAGAGCCCTGGATCAAAGTCAACCCCAACTATCGGCAGATCAACGCGGGGCGGCAGGTGGGCGATGAGGATTCGGTTTTCAGCTGCTATAGAAATCTGATCCGGTTCCGCAGGGAATATCCCGTGTTCGCAAGGGGGGATTTCCAGATGCTTCTTCCGGAGGATGAAAGCATATTCGCCTATACCAGAGAGGACGAAGACTCCCGGCTTCTGGTGGTCTGCAATTTCTCCGGACGTACAGTGCATTGTCCGCTGGAAGAGCCGGATGACTCCATGAGACTGCTGATCGGCAATTACAGGGAGAAGGGGCCGATTTCCACACTGCGTCCCTATGAGGCCAGGATGTATCTGAATTCTTAATTAGTGATTGCAAAACTCGCTTTCCGGAAACAGAGGATGGGCAATCATCTATGGACTATTGGAAGGAGGCATCCGTCGTAATGACGGACGCCTCCTTCTTGCAGAGCAATGGCATTTTGCATGGTATGAATGTCATGTAAAAGAGCAATACTAATCTACCTGAATTTTGAATACAATGGGATAGTCACTTTGCAGACTGCACCTGAGATGCAGTCCCTCCCCGTCCCGGCTAAAGCGGCAGGGCTCCTCCGTTCCCAGTGCCTGTACACCCCGGATGATGCCATGGAAATTGGCCTGTCTGGAGGCATCCTGTTCTCCCAGGGAGGTGATGCAGTAGTTTCCATCCTCGCTGCATCTGAGGGCCGTGGCATAGAGAAAACCCTTTGCGGTGGTAAAGCGGAAGTCCCTGGAGGTAAATTCTTTCCTGATGCCGTCCGAGAACTGCCCTTCCACAATCTGCGTGGGTCCCTCGCCGTATTTTCTCCAGATATTCGCTTCGTAGATGGCTTCTCCGTTTACTTTCAGCCACTGACCGATGGCCAGGAGCACTTTTTCGTCCTCGGCGGAAATGGTGCCGTCTGCCTTGGGGCCGACATTCAGCAGAAGACATCCGTTCTTACTCACAATATCCACCAGATCACATACGATATCCTTTGCGGGCTTGAACTGGTTGTTTTCCGTGTAGCACCAGGAGTTAAGGGCAATGGCCGTGTCTGTCTGCCAGAAGTACGGTTTCATATCCGCGAATTGTCCCCTCTCCACATCCGGCACGGCGGACCCGAACTGGAACGCGTCATGCTTGTAGTTGATGGCGACCTCCGCGCCCCACTGGGCGGCCCGGTTATAATAGTACGCAGCTATTTTCCGCAGATAGGGTTTGCAGACTTCCCGCTGTATCCACCAGTCGAAATAAAGGAGCCTGGGCTGATAGCGGTCAATGATTTCGCAGGTGCGCACCAGCCAGTCCTGCAGGTATTCCTCGGTGGGTTCAGGGTCTCCGGAGAGGGCCTGGTGATCCGGCTCCGGCATGGCGGGCCAGTAGAAATCCCCGCGCTGCATGGGATCTTTGATATCACTGTCAAATTCTTTCCCATGTCCCATAAAGAACCAGTGTTCCAGACGGTGGGTGGACGCGCCTACCGTCATCCCCAGGCGCTCGCAGCTTTCCTTCAATTCCCCCAGCACGTCCCTTTTCGGCCCCATTTCCCAGGCATTCCAGTGGGAGATTTCACTGCGGTACATCTGGAAACCGTCATGATGCTCCGCCACCGGCACCACATATTTCGCGCCGGCCTGCCGAAACAGCTCCGCCCACTTGTCCGCCTGAAAATGCCCGGCACGAAACAGGGGGAGGAAATCCTTATAGCCAAAATCCGTATGCCTGCCATAAGTCCTGATATGGTGCTCGTATTCCGGAGAGCCCTGGATATACATGTTGCGGGAATACCACTCGTTGCCGAAAGCGGGCACACTGTAGATCCCCCAGTGAATAAAGATTCCGAACTTGGCTTTTTGATACCATTTGGGAACACAGTAGGAGGACAGAGACTCCCAGGTGTCCTGATAGGGGCCCTGGGCAATCACATCGTCAATCTGATGAAGGTATGGGTTTAAATCGTACATATGGGATCATCCTTTCTTATGTTTTGTTCCGTAAATTGTTGGCTGACTTCCCTGTGGATTGCCGTCAAGACCTATTGTAGCATGAAAGAGTATGCCGTTCAATACGATTCTGAGAAGTCTGGAGGCTGCATATCCCAATGTGTGCCGGCGCGGTCACATGGGCGCAGTCCGCGGTATGCATGTGCCGGTGTGTATGAGATTTCTTGGGCCTCATGGAATGACTTGAAAAATCATGCCATATGCGTTACAATTTGAACGATAGTTCGGAGGAGCTCCGGCAGGAGGCATTATATCACGGAAAACAGCCACAGGATATCTGTGGGTAAGTCCGCAGTGAGAGGAAGAGAAATCTGACGGAAAGGATAGGATAACAAGATGGCAATCGAGAAGGTAAGGGCATATTTCAGAGAACAGGGAATGGAAGAGAGAATCCGGGAGTTTGACACATCCAGCGCCACAGTGGATCTTGCTGCCGCGGCGCTGGGCTGTGAACCGCAGAGAATCGCTAAGTCCCTGGCTTTTATGGCGGATGGGCATGCGCTGCTGGTGGTGACAGCGGGTGATGCCAAAATCGATAATTCCAAGTATAAGGCACAGTTCAGGACGAAAGCCAGAATGCTCTCTCCCCAGGAGGCGGAAACGCTGACAGGCCATGCCGTAGGGGGCGTGTGTCCCTTTGCGGTTCCGAAGGACGTGGATATCTATCTGGACGTATCGCTGAAACGTTTTGAGACGGTCTTTCCTGCCTGCGGCAGTTCCAGCAGCGCGATCGAGCTTACGATAGCGGAGCTGGAAAGATATTCCGGGTATATTGAGTGGGTGGATGTGTGCAAGGGGTATTAGAGCGTGTCTCAAACACGATTCGGTTCAAAAAGTTTTCAGGGGGGCCGCTCCATGCGCCCGGAGACCTGAGGAACTGACAGACGAGTACCATGATTGGATTGCACCGGAATTTATCGGCTTTGGAGAGAGGCCCAAAGTATAAAGGAGGCAGGAAGAAGAGAATGCTGATCAGAAAATTTATCGTGATGAGTTGCATTGTATGGACGGTTACAGGATGCGGTACCACAGATCAGGAGACTGCGTCCGGGGACGGGACGGCGAGGATGGAAGAGTCGGCTGACAGGGCAGATCAGTACGGCGGCAGTCAGGGAGAGACTGGTGCGCAGGGCGGAACAGGCAGCCGGGAAGAAGGGGCCGGCCAGGGAGAGGCTGGTTCTCAGGGAGAGACAGAGGGACAGGAGACGGGTGCGATAACGGTTGCGCAGGTAAAGACAGTGGTGCTGGATAACGCCGGTCTTTCAGAGGATGAGGTACGGTTTGTCCGTATTCATCTGGACTCCGAAAACGGCAGGGCAGAATATGATGTGGAGTTTGTCTGCCGGGACGCGGAATATGACTACAGGGTAAGTGCGGGGACGGGGGAAATCCTTGCCATGAACTGTGAAATGGGCAATTATGATGTGAATACCCTGCCGCCGGATGTGGCCTGGGCGGGTAATGATCCGGCACCGGATTCTCTGGCACCGGATGCCTCCCAGGCAGGTAATGGTCCGGCACCGGATGCCCCTCAGGCGGGTAACGAGCCTGCACCGGATACCCCCCAGGCGGGTAGTGCGCCTGCACCGGATACCTCCCAGGCGGATACTGTGCCGGAATCCGGCGGACAGTACATCGGAAATGAGGCGGCGAAACAGATTGCGCTGGATCACGCAGGCCTGACGGCGGAGGAAGCACATTTTGTGCATGCGCATCTGGAACAGGATGACGGAAGCTGGATATATGATATTGAATTTCATAAGGACAATACCGAGTATGACTATGACATTCACGCGTTGACAGGGGAGATATTGTCTTTTGATCAGGACGCGGAATATTACCGGCACGGAGCGGACGCTTCGGCGGGTGAGGGACAGATCACCGAAGGGGAGGCCAGAGAGATTGCGCTTGCATACGCCGGTGTGACAGAAGAGGAGGCGCAGCGCCTGAAAATGGAATTTGATTATGATGACGGCCGTGGGGTATATGAGGTGGAATGGCATGTCGGCCGGACGGAATACTCCTGCGATGTGGATGCGGGAACCGGCGAAGTTCTCAGTTTTGAGAAAGAATTGGATTAGAGAGTATGCCTGGATTCAGCAGGGCAGCACAATGCAGGTTCATGCAAAAAGGCCCCATTCCCGAAAAGGGAATGGGGCCTGCGTCAGCGCCGTTTAGTTAGACAGATTCAGAGATTTCACAATGTTTGTTCTTATGGCATCCATATCCAGTCCGTCCAGAATGGCTCTTTTGATTTCCTCCTGCAGATCATCCACATCGATCTCCCCCATGATTTCATCAATGATGTTTTGAGCCAGATCAGATTGGTTGAAGGGGGCGGACAGGTTCGGAAAGACAGGGCCTGTGCCCGGCATGGGAGGTATGGGGGGACAGGGCCCGGCCTGCACCCGTTTTTCGTGAGCCAGGTTTGTAGTGGAGTACCATTTGTCCACCGGCCAGCCATCCTCAAAGAAGATGTTATGCCGCTGGGGCCGACGGTCCTCGTAGGGATCGGTCAGATCCGGCAGATCCTTGTACAGTTCGGGTTCCCGGGCATCTATCAATGCCATGGGAGCGCGGTCCGCTACCAGCTGAAACTGCACATATCCGTATCCGGTCTGAGGCGTGGTGAACGGTATGTCATAGTATTCCCAGCCGTTATATTTTTTCAGAGGCTTTATGTATCCGCGGTTCAGTCGGAAATGCAGCCCTGCCGCATAATACTCGCCCCGGGAGGCCGGGTCCGGCGTGGCGGTAAACAGAATCTGCAGCTGACAGGTTTCGTCACTTCGGTCGTTTTCACCGCCGTTGAGCCAGAATACAAAATGATATTCACTGTCCGGCTCAATTTCATGGATGTTGCCGGCGATATAGCTGGTAACATCCCAATTCCAGGAACCGACAGACAGCACTTCCGTCAGGCGCGGCAGAGACGTAATGTCATTCGCCAGCGGATTGTCAATCATGAAACGCTCGCAGACGGTGGGATCATTGACCCTGTTGAAGGGGCCTCTGACATTCAGGCCGTTTTCATCGGGATTTTTGTGCCATGCACTGGGGTTCACTGTTATATAATGGATTTGATTCATCTCCATGTCCTCCATATTCTCATATGTCGGGCATTGTCTGTGCAAACGGATTGCGTTGTCGGATACAAACTCTGCCCGACGCTTTTTGACAAGTCCTTTTGCTCTCTTTGGATAGGTGTAACCAATCACCGTGTTCCGCTCGTCCAGAACGGATACGGTCTGTCCGTTTTTTTCCATGGGTGTCCTCCCCGGATTGGCTGAATGGTATCTGCGTTTTTTTTCATGGGTGTCTTCCCCTGATCCATTTCCATCATACAGGATATCGGAAGAGAAGTCAATCCGGAAATACATTCTTTCGGTAACGAATCCGGGCCCGGGCAAGGACAGCGCCGGTATTTTTTACTGTATTTTCAGGAGGTTTATGGTATAATGACCTTATTCGAAGCCGGAAACGGCCGCATGGCCATCCATGGCATGTGCGTTTGCACATGGTATAATAAACCGAAGGCTTATCCATACTGTGTGGGAAGCCCGCACATGGCAGAATGACGGCGGGATCAGCGCCGCCTGTTATCCAGGAAAAGTTTGGAAGTAAAACTTCCAAATACCGATTAATGCAATGCCGCAGGCAGAGCCAGCGGTATGCGGAAAGCGGTAAATGTGAAAACTATGCTCGGAGGAAAGAGAATGAATCAGATGGAAGATGTGATCAGAATGTTGGATACAATGACCCAGGCTGGTGTCAGCCGCATAAAAGTGGAGATGTCCGGGAACCTGGAGGAAGGGCGGACGGAAAAGGCCTACCACCATGGGAGATGCGATGTGGGGAGCCCCTTCGCCACGGGAAAACTTTTTGATCTGGAAGAGGACGGGGAGCAGCGCGCAGGGGAAGGGTCTTAAAAAGATCCCCGGGCCGGGATCTGGCCCGGCATGAGGCGGCGCGGGATGTTTCAGGATGAGGCAAATATACGGAACGTGATACAGAGAAAGAGGCGGACATGGCAAATAGGAGAGAGAAGATGAAAAAGAGGCGTCCCTGGTGGAGTTATCCGCTATGGACATTATGTGTGCTGGGAGTGCTGACGGCTATGGTTCTGTTGGGGGCCAGGTTGTATTTCCGTCTGCCGGTGAGGGATTACTACAAGGCTTCGGAGCGCGGTTTCCTGATTCCGGACTGCAATCGCGGGTTTGTGGCCCAGGGCATTGCCTACGACGGGGAGACGGGCCATTTTCTGGTAAACGGATATCAGAAGGATCATGTAGCCTCCCCCATCTATATTATTGCGCCGGGAGCCCGAAAGCCGGACAGGACCATCCGCATGGCAGAGCCCTCCGGGGCGGATTATACAGGACATGCGGGGGGAATTGCCCGCTATGGTGATTATATCTATGTGGCCGACGGCGGCGGGCGGCGTCTGTTGGTCTTTTCCAGCCAGAGCATTTATGAAGCGGCGGACGGAGAGCGTGTGGCGGCCATAGGGGCATTTGACACGGCGGTGTCGGATACGGATTATATAGGCCCGGCCTTTGTCACAGTGGACGGAGACCGGCTGGTGACGGGGGAGTTTTACCGTGATCCCAACTACCAGACACCGGAGAGCCACAAGTTTACCACGCTGGCAGGGGATTACCAGCAGGCGCTGGCGGTGGAATACAGATTGAGCGGAGAGGCCCTGTACGGCATTGAGCCCGTGCCGGTGAAGGCCTATACTCTGCCGGATCTGGCGCAGGGCATGTGTTTTGACGGGGGCCGGATTTATGTGTCCGCCTCCTGGGGCACGGCGCTCTCCCATATCTACCAATACGATGAGTCCGGGCTGCAGCTACAGGGGAATATCGCGCTGCTGGGCGCGGAGCTTCCCCTCTATGCGCTGGACCGCGGGGCGCTGCTTTCAGACGGCGTGATCGCGCCCATGTCCGAGGAGATCACCGTGGTGGACGGAAAGCTGTACACCATGTGCGAATCCGCTTCCAACAAGTATATTTTCGGAAAATTTACATCCGCGAAGTGGTGCTATGCCACGGACGTGGAGGCGTTTTTCAGATAAGGCCCGGACAGGGCAAAGGGGATCTGGCGATGGATATTCTGAATAAGGCTTTTTTTCCCGGAGGGGAATACAAGCTGAAAGACCATGTGGACAATCGGCTTCATACGGAGATTTGCCGGATCTTTGAGGCAAAGTATGACGGAAACTGTACATGGTACGGTCAGTGGCAGGAGGATATGCGGCCTGTGATGAAAATATTTTTGCTCAAGGGTTGCAGCGGCATTCTGGAGTGGGGATGGAACTTTGATTTCCTGCCGGAATATCATTCCGGCAGAATGCAGTATTTTCGGACGGAGAAAAACCCAAAGCCCCAGCTGAGGACATTCCCCAGCGGCTTCATAGATATGAAGGAGTGGCGGCAGTATCTGTTTCCCTGCTGCTCTTCCGACAAGGCATTGCTGGTACGCAAAATCGGACAGGTATGGAAGAAAACATTGCCGGAGATAAGAAAGTGGTATCTGCGGGTGAATTCCCTTGACAGCATGATCGGAGAACTGGACCGCCAGATTGAGTACGGAAAATATTATCATATTTTTGATCCGGAACAGGTTTACATCAAGGCTTTTCTGCTGGCAAGAACAGGCCAGAGCCAGGAGGCTCTGCGCTGTCTGGAAAAGACATGTCTCTGGAGGGAAGCGGACAGTCTGTTAAGGAATAAAATCTTGCGGTATCTCCCAAAATGAAGGGAAACATCCATGTACAGTACATATAATGTCCTGCGACAAAAAGCAGGTGGAGGATTATCTGTGAAAAGACATATGTTTCAGTTTGTATCTAGAAAAGTACTCTTGGTCTGGACATTGGGATTATGTGTGCTGGGTACATCCTGCGGAGATATTCCGCAGGATGTATCTGTATCTGACTCCGGGGAGCGGCAGGAATACAGTTATTCCGTAAAATTTCGTGAAATTCCGGACCCGGACCGGGAAATCTATGACAGTGATA
This sequence comes from uncultured Acetatifactor sp., assembly GCA_910583845.1. GTDB lineage: Bacteria > Bacillota > Clostridia > Lachnospirales > Lachnospiraceae > Acetatifactor. Next base: position 45,675 of record CAJUAB010000001.1, on the reverse strand, counting down.
TCATGGAAGGGCATGAGGAGTGCCAGGTGCGGGAAATGGAGCGGATCTATGCGGGAGAGTGCATTTACCGTTTTCTGGCCATTATTAACGAAGATGAACACAATTTCTATTATGAAAATGTTTTACAGGTTTTTCGGGAGGACAATTGGGAATGGGAACAGATTCCCCTTTCCGGAGAGGGATGGATAGAAGGGAAGGTCATCTCAATAAACACTCTGGCAGGTGTGTCTGAGGAAGGGGTTTTTCTGAGGATTACGGATTATTTTGCGGAAGAAGGAGCACAGAGTTACCTGGCATATTTTGACGGGGCAGAGGGAAAAATCTTGATGGAATGGCCCAAGGAGGTACAGGAGGCCTGCGTCTGTCAGGATTCAGGGAGGAATATTTACTTTGCCGATGAGGTCGGAGGGATGATTCATGCCAGTGACAGGGATGGAAAACAGCTTTGGCAGTCCGTGCTGGATGCTTATATAAGGGGAGGTTTTTGTAATCCGGTGACAGGGGATATGATCTGGTACGGGAATGTGGAGGGGGAACTGCGTCTCTGGGAGGATGGGAGCAGACCGGCATCATATGAAGTCATCAAAGCGGTAGCACCCTATGAATCCCTGATTACCTGTGGGCCTGACGGCGCTTTGTACTATGCGGACGCGCAGGCCATATGGATGTCGGGGGAGAGTCCTCAGCAGATCCTGAATTTTGGCGACAGCGGTTATCTGCCTCAGGAACTGCACCATATCCGGGTTCTGGAGAATGGGGATATTTTGTGTTATGTGACCATGGATGGGACATTGTGCCTTATGACTCTGTCACAGTCGGCAGACAGCGGGATGTCTGAACAGCAGGAGATCCTTTTGTATGGATACGCCGATCTGTTTTTGCAGCAGATAATCACTCGGTTTAACCGCCAGAACACGCAGTATCATATTACTGTGCAGAATCCTGTGGAAGATTCCCGGCTCTCTGTTGAGATTGCCGGCGGCGGGGGGCCGGATCTGCTTTTTCTGTCGCCTCTGACGGCCAGGGAGTATGCCCGACAGGGTTATATACAGGAAATGGAAGGTATAGTGGAAGATCCGTCTCTGTTTTTGAATGCGGCGCTGGAAAACGGTAAAGTAGATGGAGTCACTTACGGCATTCCCTGTTCCTGCACACTGAACTGTCTGGTATTTTCTCAGGAAATTGCGGGCGACAGGGATTCCTGGACGGTGGAGGAGATGATGCAGGCGGTGCGGGAGTCAGGGGCCGAGGCCCTGTACTGGTATTTTTCCCAGTATAACGCCTATAGTATTGTGCTGGATTGCGGACTTTATGATAATGAAAATACCGCATATATAGACTGGGAAAAGGGGAAGAGTCATTTGGACGAGCCGCCTTTTAAGGAGTTGCTCACGTTTGCCAGGGAATATGCGGACAGCGGAGATTATGATTCCTCAGAGGTCCTGCCTAAGTTGCAGGGGGGCGAAATCGCGGGACTTGAACTCCATCTGTGGAGGCCGGGACTGTTGGACTACGCGGATACTTTTTTTGAGGGAAAAGCGTCTTATGTGGGATATCCCACCAGTACGGGAAAGAAGGGGGTCTATGTCCGGGCGGACTGCCTGTATGTAAACCAGGCGACAGATCAGCTGGAGGGAGTCAGAGAGTTTTTGCGTTTTATGCTGACAGAGGAGGCGCAGAAGCTGTGCGTAGCAGGCGGGGAAAGTTTTATCCTGCCGGTCCGATTAGATGCCATCTATCATCTGGTAGAATTGGATCAGGGGAAGGAGGAGAATCCCTGTACATATGAGGACGGCTATGTGATCTGGCAGGAGGACGGACTTGATCAGGAGCAGCTTAAGACTCTGGAGAAGCTGCTTGAGCAGGCGCAGCCCTATAAATTTAATGCCATGGAGCTGGGAAGTATCATGGAAGAGGAACTGGCTCCCTATTTTTCCGGAGACAGATCGCTGGAAAAGACGGTGGAGATTCTGGACAGCCGGATACAGGTTTATCTGGATGAGAGAGGCCCAAGACCCTGAAATCAGGCTATGGGCGCACACTTGTCCGCAGAGTCTTCACTTTTGCCTTATTTTTGATGGAGAAACGGGGCACACAGAGAAAAAATATCACGTAGTGCCCCGTTTTACAGGCACTATTTCAGAAATCCGTTGACAATCTGGGCTTCGGCCTCCGCTTCGGTCAGCCCCAGGGTCATCAGCTTCACAATCTGGTCTCCGGCGATCTTGCCGATGGCGGCCTCGTGGATCAGTTCCGCGTCCAGATGGTTGGCTGTGATTTCCGGAATGGCGCTGATTCTGGCGTTGTCCATGATGATAGCGTCGCATTCGGAATGCCCCGCGCATCGGTTGTTTCCGTTGATTTTAGCCAGAAAGAGCTGACGGGAGTCATCTCTGGCCACTGCCCGGGAGATCACATTGGCGCTGGAACCATCCCCGTTCAGGTCCACGTCAAAGGAAGTTTCCGCATACTGACTGCCGTGGGTCATCAGCTTTTCGGTGACAATGATCTTCGCCCCGTCCGCCAGAGTTGCCCGGGTGGAGCGCCTGGTGGAGTCCACGCCCCGGATCTGCACGGTCTCCAGCTCCATGAAGCTGTTTTCGCCCAGTTCCACCACGGTCTCGGGATTCATGACCCGCTGGCCGGTTCCTTCTCCGGAGCCGTAGTGCTTCTCCACATATTTTACATGGGCGTTTTTTCCCACATAGAATGTGTGGACTCCGTCATGTCTGGACATCTGGTCGCCGCTGTTGTGGATGCCGCAGCCGGCCACGATGGTCACATCACAGTCATCTCCGATATAAAAATCGTTGTAGACCATTTCGGTCAATCCGCTCTGGCTCAGTACCACGGGTATGTGTACGCTCTCCTTTTTGGTACCGGGCTTTATGACGATATCAATGCCGGATTTGTCCGTCTTGGCGACAATATCGATATGAGCGGTGGTGTTTCGGGCCACGGCTTCGCCGTTGGCCCGGATATTATAGGCTCCGGCGGGTATTTCGTGCAGTCCCGCCACCTGCTTTAGCAGTTCCTTCTGTATCGCGTCCATATGGAATCCCTCCTGTCTCACTGCATTTCCTGATAAAAGCGGCAACTGCCCGTGTCCTGCAGCAGTTCCGGCAGAATATTTTCCCTGCGCCCCTGGGCCTTTACCTGACCGCCGGAAATCACCACAATCTCGTCCGCGATGTTCAGAATACGCTCCTGGTGGGAGATGATGATCAGGGAGCGGCGGTCGTCGGCGTCATGCAGTTCTTCAAAGACCTTGATCAGACTGTTGAAACTCCACAGGTCAATGCCGGCTTCCGGCTCGTCAAATACGGACAGAGGGGTGTTCCGGGCCAGCACCGTGGCGATCTCAATGCGCTTCAACTCCCCGCCGGACAAGCTGGCGTCCACGTCCCTGCCTATATAATCTCTGGCGCAGAGCCCCACCCTGGACAGGTACTCGCAGGCTCCCGCGGTGGACAGGTTATCTCCGGCGGACAGGGTGATCAGATCCCGGACCTTGATCCCCTTGAAACGCACGGGCTGCTGAAAAGCAAAGCTGATGCCGCATCTGGCCCGCTGGGTGATGGACATTTCCGTGATATCCTGTCCGTTAAAAAGAATCCGGCCGCCGGTGGGTTTCTCGATCCCCATAATCAGCTTCGCGAGAGTGGACTTGCCTCCGCCGTTGGGACCGGTGATCACAATAAATCGGTGATTGTCGATGGTCAGATTCAGGTTTCTGATAATCTCTTTCCGTGTGTCGGATTCATCCGCCACCTGAAAGGAAAGATTCTCTAATTGCAGCATATATACCTCCTCAAAATATACAGGAAAATCGGATCTGCGGAACAGTAAACTCATTATAGCACATATCATAAAAAATAACAGATAAAATCAGACGGATTTATTCTATCATTTTTGGGAAAAGCATGTTATAATACTTAAGTACTAGAAAACAAAGAAGATGATCATTTGTGAATCGGGAGGTCGGAGATGAAATTGACAGAAAAAGCGTATATTAACAGGGCGGCTATTTTATGCCATACAATTGTTGACACAGCGCTGGCTCTCGCCTATATGCTGGAGCTGTTCAAAGGCACCAGGACGCCGGGGTACATCTGTGTCTATACGGCGCTGTGCGTTCTGCCGGTTATTGTGGAATGGATTCTGTTCAGAAAAAATCCGGAGAGCGGACTGATCCGGCATGTGATCGCGGTCTGCTACGGCATGCTGTATGTCTTTACCATTTTTACGGCCAACAGTGTCACAAATTTCGTGTACGCGGTTCCGATGTTTGTGGTGTTGCTTCTGTATTCCGACGTTCGGTTCAGCGTGCTATATTGCGGGACTCTTTGTCTGATGAATATCCTGGATGTGGTCTATGTGGCCGTCACGGTGGGGTATGCCGCTGACCAGGTCGCGGATGTGGAGATACGGACCACCAGCATTATCCTGATTGCCATGTTCTGTATTATGACCACCATATATCTGAACAGGCTTAACAAGGGCAAGCTGGCGAATCTGAACGCGGAGAAGGATAAATCCACGCAGATGCTTGACAGCACATTGCAGCTGGCGGCGCAGATCAGCCGGAGCATTGAGCAGGTAACGGAGAAGATGGAGCTGCTGGATCAGTCGGTATTACATATTCAGGGCTCCATGAAAGAGGTGACGCAGGGAAGCACGGAGACCGCTGACTCTGTTCAGCAGCAGATGGTCCGCACGGAGGAAATCCAGAACCATATCGCCAGAGTGAAGGAGAACGCGGCTGTCATAGACAGAGGAATTGACGACGCGGCGGGGATGATCCGGAAGGGCCAGAAAAATATAGATTCCATGACAGAGCAGGTGGGAAAATCCATTGCGGCCAATGACACCGTGATCAGAAGGATGGAGGAGCTGAGCATACAGACGGAGAAGATGAATACCATCATAGAGATGATCACCGGCATCGCGGACCAGACCAGCCTGTTGTCCCTGAACGCCAGCATCGAAGCGGCCAGGGCCGGGGATGCCGGCAAGGGCTTCGCGGTGGTGGCGGGGGAGATCTCATCCCTGGCGAGCCAGACCAAGTCCGCCACTGTCAACATTACGGAACTGATCCAGAATATCAACGCGGAGCTCAGAGAAGTGTCCGCCGCCATCGATCTGGCAACCGACAGCAGCCGGTCCCACGCGGCCACGGCCGGGGAGGTGCGGGACAGCTTTGCGCACATCGCTGAGATGACAAAAAGCATCGGCATACAGACCAGCGCGATGAAGGAGACCGTGATGAATCTGGATACGGCCAATGCCGGTATCGTAGAGAGCATTCAGACGATTTCCGCGATCACGGAGGAGGTGTCCGCCCACTCCAGTGAGACTTATGAAGCCTGCGAGAAAAACAGCAGTATGGTTTCCGAGGTCACAGACATCGTGGAGAACCTGAACGAGGAGACAAAACGAATCCGGAAAAATATTTGACGGTACAATGCGCGGGCGCATATCTCTGCCTACGGAGCCGTGAAAAAAGGGCGTACAAACAAAATTGGCAGAAAAAAGAACAAAATTGACATTTCCTTTCCTGCGGAAATATGGTATAACATTAATGTTGCCGACCACATATCGTATGTGGAACCAAACATATTCCAGAATGATTCAGGAGGAAAAGTCAAAAATGTCTGAGAAAGCTTATATTAACCGGACGGCTGTCACATGTCATACAATTATTGACCTGGTGCTTTCCATGGCCTATATGGTGGAATTGTTAAAAGGGGCCAGAACCGTGGGGTACATATGCGTCTTTGCGGCGATCTGTCTGGTGCCTGTGATCACGGAATGGCTCTTGTATAAGAAGAATCCCGACAGCGGCATTATCAAGCATATAATAGCCATATGTTATGGCATTCTCTATATTTTTGCCCTTTTTACGGCAAACAGCATAACCAACTTTGTATATGCGGTTCCCATGTTTGTCGTCCTGCTCCTCTACTCGGATGTACGATTTACCGCCCTGTTTGGCGGAACTCTCTTTCTGTTCAATCTGCTGAATATCGCGTATGTGGCTATGACGGTGGGATACGCGCCCGAACAGATCGCGGATGTGGAGATTCGCGTGGCCTGCATTCTTCTGGTTGCCGTCTTTTGCGTGATGACCACAGGATGTCTGAACAAACTGAATAAGGGCAAGCTGGCCACTCTGAACGCGGAAAAGGACAAATCCACACAGATGCTGCATGATACGCTGGAGCTGGCCGGGCAGATCAGCCAGGGCATCGGGCAGGTGACGGAAAAGATGGAGCTTTTGGATCAGTCGGTTTCCCATATCCAGGGTTCCATGAAGGAAGTGACCCAGGGCAGCGCCGAGACGGCGGAGTCTGTGCAGCATCAGATGGTCCGCACGGAGGAGATTCAGGGACATATCGCGAAAGTGAAAGAAAACGCGGATCTCATTGACCGGGGAGTGGATGACGCGGCCGATATGGTCAGCGAAGGGCGCAAGGATATAGATGCCATGGCGCAGCAGGTACAGAAGTCCACGGCAGCCAATGACACTGTGATCAGAAGAATGGAGGATCTGAGCGTACAGACGGAGAAGATGAACTCCATCATTGAAATGATCACCGGAATCGCGGACCAGACCAGCCTGCTGTCCCTGAACGCCAGCATCGAGGCGGCCAGGGCCGGGGACGCCGGAAGGGGCTTTGCGGTGGTGGCGGGTGAGATCTCTTCTCTGGCAGGCCAGACCAAGTCCGCGACTGTCAATATTACGGAACTGATACAGGGCATCAACGCGGAGTTAAAAGAGGTGTCCGCCGCTATAGATCTGGTGACGGACAGCAACAGATCCCATGCCGTGACAGCCAGGAAGGTGCTGGGGAGCTTTGAAAAGATCGCTGAGATGACAAAGGATATCGGTATACAGACCGGCGCCATGAAGGTGACTGTAAACAGTCTGGAGACGGCCAATGCGGGGATCGTGGAAAACATTCAGACCATATCTTCCATCACGGAGGAGGTGTCCGCGCATTCCAGCGAGACATATGAAGCCTGTGAGACAAACAGCAGTATGGTATCCGAAGTGACAGCCATTGTGGAAAATCTCAATGAGCAGACAAAAAAAATGAAAAAAAGCTATTGACATTTGGCTCAGAACTTAGTACAATAATTAATGTTGCAGGGACAACTTGTAACATGTGCGTTTAGCTCAGCTGGATAGAGCGTTTGGCTACGGACCAAAAGGTCGGGGGTTCGAATCCTCTAACGCACGTTTCTGGATGACGGGAAAGTCTTTATAACAGACATTCCCGTCTTTTGGTTTTATGGATAATTTCTCCCGAGTGGAGGCCCTCCAACAAAATAGCCTGCCATAGGCGTTTTTATTTGCAAACAAGGGTATCCTGACGGAGCATATTTTGGCAGATCGTGATTGACAAGCAGGGATGGTCACTTTTATAATAGATTATATCAGGAAGAACGGCTGAATATGCAGGTACGGATGTCTCATGTTTCGGCCATGAAAGCAGGGGGTAATATTGCAATGAAAAGTATTCGGACTAAAATCACCTTATCTCTGATTCTGACGGTTCTGATCGGGCTGGTGGCATCGGGAGCCTCAAGTATTTCGCTGAATTACCACAATACGATGTCCACAGTGGAGCAGATGATGAGCGAGACGGCCATTCTGGCAGCAGGGCAGGCGCAGCAGGAGCTGGAGGTATATAAAAATGTCGTCATGGAGGTGGGCTGTATTCCGCAATTGTCCGATCCGAAGGTATCGGTGGAAGAAAAGAGGACCATTATCGACGGGCGTGTCTCCATGCATGATTTCCAGAGGGGAAATATCGTCGGAGCGGACGGCATCAGTATTTTTGACGGAAAAGATTATTCAGACCGCGAATATGTCCGGCAGGCCATGCAGGGAAATGTTTTTGTGTCGGAGCCGCTGATCAGCAAGATCACGGGAGAACTGTCCATTATGGTGGCGGCGCCTCTGTACGCGGAGGGAGAGTATGGGAAATCCATTGTCGGCGTCGTATATTTTGTCCCGCATGAAACCTTTTTGAATGATATCGTATCCGCGATACAGATCGGTGAAAACAGCAGGGCCTACATGATCAATAAATCCGGCGATACGATAGCCGATATCACGCTGGATACGATTACCGTGCAGAATATAGAGACGGAGGCGCAAAGCGATCCTTCCCTGCGGGAGCTGGCGGCCATACATGCCGAGATGCGCCAGGGGAAGAACGGGTTCGGAAGCTACATACGCGGAGAAGATAAAATGTTCGCGGCCTACGCTCCCGTGCTGAATACCGATGGCTGGAGCATCGCAGTGACCGCTCCCCAGATCAATTATCTCGCGTCCACGCGGGACGCCATGGTGATCAATATCGCAGTGATCGTGATATCCGTATTGATCTCCGCGGTGGTCGCCCTGGCGCTGGCTCTCAATATCGGCAATCCCATGAAAGCCTGTGTAAAACGGATGAAGCTGCTCGTGGAGGGGGATCTGGAGACTCCGATGCCTCAAATTACCAACCGGGATGAAACAGGTGTGCTTGTCAGATCCACGGAGTCTTTGGTGGAGGGGCTTCGCACCGTTATCAGTGATATCAGTTATCTGCTCAATGAAATGGCGAATCAGAACCTGAATGTCCGCACAAAGCATGAGGAGGTGTATGTCGGCAGTTTTCGGGATATTCTGCTCTCCATGCGCCATATGAAAGTTGAATTGAGCAACGCCATGCTCCAGGTCAACCATTCCGCGGAGGAGGTGGCCAGCGCCAGCAACCAGCTGTCCTCCAGCGCCCAGACTCTTAGCCAGGGCACGACGGAACAGGCCGGCTCGGTACAGGAGCTGGCATCTCGGATCAGCATGATCTCCGAGGAGGTCAGAAATACGGCCAGCGGGGCTCTGGAGGTCAGGAGCCAGACGCATCAGACCGGCGAAGAGGTATTGCTGTGCAACCAGAAAATGCAGAATCTGGTTGAGGCCATGGAAAAGATTCGGACCAGCTCCGTGGAGATCGGGAAGATCCTTAAGACAATAGACGATATCGCGTTCCAGACCAATATACTTGCCCTGAATGCGGCGGTGGAAGCAGCCAGGGCAGGGGAGGCCGGAAAGGGCTTTGCCGTCGTTGCGGAGGAGGTACGCAGTCTGGCCGGTAAATCCGCGGAAGCGGCCCAAAACACATCGGAACTGATTGCGCATTCCACAGAAGCGGTACATACCGGCACGGAAATTGCCCAGAACACGGCGGATGTTCTCCTGGGGGTGGTAAACAGCATTCAGTCCGTGGTAGATGCCATCGACCATATTGCAGTGGTGGCCAATGAGCAGTCGGAATCAGTTGAGCAGGTCTCCCAGGGGATCAATCAGATTTCGGTGGTGGTGCAGAGCAACAGCGCCACCGCGGAGGAAGGCGCGGCGGCCAGCGAACAGCTCTCCGCCGAGGCAATCTGCCTGAAAGAACTGGTAAATCGGTTCACGCTGGCCTCGGAACGATAGTATATGATGTCGCCGGTTATTTTCGGCGCGGTTTTTGTGACCCGGGCCGAGGTAGCCGGTGTCTTTTTACATAGAGCGGATTGTTCTGACCGATACCTTGCGGCTGCCGCGCAGGTGTGATAAAATCCTTGTGAGACAGGAAGCTCTGGACTGGCACCATGAGGAGGAGAGAGATGGAGGAAACCCGTTCCCAGCGGTATTGCAGGAAATGTCTGACCCGGGAAATGGTCGGGCAGGAGGAATATTTTCAGTCGCTGCATGCGTATATCGCGAACCTGGAGGCGGACAGCAAGGTTTCGGACGAGCTGTACGAGGAGAGGCTGACGGTCTGCAAGGACTGCGAAATGCTGTTTCAGGGTATGTGCCGCGTCTGCGGATGTTATGTGGAGCTGCGGGCGTCCATGAAAAAAAATGCCTGTCCCAGGCACAGATGGGAGCGGGCGGATTCGGAGGATTTCTGATGGATTTTAAGGGGCTGATGCAGTCGGAAACCTATGATTTTCTGCGGACGAATCCTCGTCTGGGGAACAGAATCATGCTGTTGGGCCTGGGAGGCAGCTATGCCTATGGCACCAACAATGAAAACAGTGACATTGATTTTCGGGGAGTGACCTTGCCGCTGCCCTCGGACCTGCTGGGCCTGACGGAATTTGAACAGTACGAGGACGGGGAAACGGACACGGTGATCTATTCCTTCAAAAAGATCGTAAAACTTTTGCTGGACTGTAATCCCAACACCTGCGAGATACTGGGACTGGATGAAGAGCAGTACCTGATCAGATCCCCTCTTGGACAGGAACTGGTGGACAACAGCGGCTTGTTTTTGTCCAGGCGCGCCGCCAGGTCTTTTGGCGGTTATGCCGGGGCCCAGCTGCGCAGGCTGCAGAATGCCATTGCCAGAGATTCCATGCCCCAGAAGGAGCGGGAGAGACATATTCTGCGTTCCGTGCAGAACGCGCTGGAGGATTTTCAACGGAAATATGGACATTCAGAGCGGGGGAGCATCCGCCTGTATATTGACACGGCTGTGAATCCGGAGATGGAGACAGAGATTTTTGTGGACGCGCATTACAGCCATATGCCCCTGCGGGACTATGAAAATATGTGGTCCGCCATGAATACGGTGGTCAGAGACTACGATAAGATCGGCAAGCGCAATCGCAAAAAGGACGACAACCATCTGAACAAACATGCCATGCATCTGATCCGGCTGTTTATGATGGCCGTTGATATCCTGGAAAAGGGGAAGATCATAACCCATCGGAGGGATGATCTGGAGCTGCTCATGAAGATACGCAGCGGCGGATACCTGCGGGAGGATGGCACTTTTGCGGAGGAATTTTACGAGATACTGGCGGAGTATGAGCGGAAGCTGGAGACGGCCACCAGACAGAGCGTTCTGCCTGACCAGCCGGATATGGAGAAAGTGGAGGCCTTTGTGGAGCATGTGAACAGACGGGCTCTGGAGCAGGATGGCATATTGTGACGCCGAATTCTGGATGAAAGAGGAGGCGCTGTATTTCCGTCTCCCACTGCTGAATCAATGGGATGAACCTCTCTATGCCTACGGCGGGACGGGCTGGCCCAATTATCCGGTGTATGCGGAATGTCGGATCAGGAAGACGGATCTGGAGAGGTGGATAAGGGAAGAGCACACAAATGGGATGTGACTGTGGAAGGGGGAGACGGGATGACACAGGGAGAGATTGGGACTGAGATTCAGAGGGAACTTGAAAAAATCCAGGAGAAGGAACAGGTGCGGATACTTCTGGCGGTGGAGTCCGGCAGCAGGGCCTGGGGATTCGCTTCGCCGGACAGTGACTATGATGTGCGCTTTATCTACATGCGCAGGCCGGAGGACTACCTGCGGCTGGATACGCTGGGGGATGTGATTGAGTGGCAGCTGGATGAGGTGCTTGACATCAACGGCTGGGATCTTCGCAAGGCGCTGATTCAGTTCCACAGGGGGAATGCCACTCTCTTTGAGTGGAATCATTCACCGATTGTGTACCGATGCACGGATCTGTGGAGACAGATTTACGGGGAGGCCGGTAAATGTTTTTCTCAAAAAGCCGCCGTCTGTCATTATTACGGAACAGCCAAGAGCACGTATATGGGATACCTGCAGGGGGAGGAGGTCAGATACAAGAAGTATTTTTACGCGCTACGCCCGCTGCTGGCCTGTAGATATATTGAGCAGTACGGAACAATTCCCCCGGTGCCCTTTCTGGAACTGCTGCAACAGGATCTGCCGCCGGAGGTGCAGGCAGAGATTCACAACCTGCTGGAGCGCAAGAAAGTCACGGAGGAAAAGGATTTGAATCCTCGGATTCCGGTTATCCATCATTTTATCGGACAGGAGCTGGAACGGCAGAAAGCCCTGGGGGACGCCATGGAGGATGACAGGTGCGGAGAATGGGAGGGACTGAACAGCCTTTTCCGGGAAGTCTTACGGGTTTCCGACTTATGGGCAAAGGGATTATAGGCTTTTCAGGGGAAAGTTTTTTTGGTATACTATACTCATGTATGTGAGGCCGCGTCTTAGTCCGATTGCGTTTCCCGCCTGTGAGCCGGGGAAAGCGGCGGCTCTTCGCGGCGGGAAAACAAGGAGTTGTCGCGCGTTGCGCGACAGGCCCCTGTCATGAACAAAAAGGGAACAGGGAATCCGCGTTCCTCTTTACAGGAGGGCAACAATATGGCAATCATGGTCAATCAGGTGGGGTATGAGGCGGAGGATGCCGGCAAGAGGGCAGTGGCATCCGCGCCCGGCGGCTATGTGCTGAAAAATGCCGCGGGAGAGACGGTCTGGCGGGGAGAGGCGGGGGACGCGGTGCGGGACCCTCTGTGCGGGGAGACTTTATATCCGCTGGACTTTGGCAGTGTGCGCGCGGCGGGAAAGTACCGTCTGGAGAACGAATCGGGAGAGCGCAGCGATACCTTTGCAATCGGAAGGGACGTGTTTTCGGGCGTACATAACGCCATGGTCAAGGCCCTGTATTTTCAGCGCTGCGGCTGCGCTTTGGAGGAAAAGTACGCAGGCCCTTATACCCATGCCGCCTGTCACATGGCGGAAAGCCGGATCTATGGGGAAGGGGACCGCGGCCTGGAAGCCCGGGGCGGCTGGCATGACGCGGGGGATTACGGACGGTATATCACTCCCGGGGCGGTGACGGTGGGGCATCTGCTCTATGCCTACAAGCTGTACCCTCAGTCTTTCCGGGAGCTGCTGCATATTCCGGAGAGCGGCAATAAGGTGGCGGATGTGCTGAATGAGTGCCGGTATGAACTGGAATGGATGCTGAAGATGCAGCGGGAGGACGGCGGCGTGTACCACAAGCTGACGGCCTGGCAGCACGCGCCCTTTGTCATGCCCGAAGAGGATGAGGATGATTTTTACGCCTATCCGGTTTCCTCTCTGGCGGTGGCGGATTTCTGCGCCTGTATGGCGCTGGCGGCCAGGATGTATGACAGTGTGGACAGGATGTTCGCGTGGCGGATGGAGGCGGCGGCGAAGCTGTCCTGGCAGTGGCTGGAAAAGCATCCGGAGCCGGTGCTGTTCGTCAACCCGGAGGGCAGTAACACCGGGGAGTATGGAGATTCCACGGACGCGGACGAGCGCCTGTGGGCGGCGGCGGAGATGCTGCTGGCGGCGCGCAGGGGAGAGGACCGCTCCGGATATATGGCGGCGCTTCAGCGGATTCTGGCCACCGGCCTTGCGGTGACGGATTTTGGGTGGACGGATGTGGCAGGGTTTGCCGCCCTGGCCGTGCTCACGGATTTCCGGCAGACCGCAGGGAAGGAGATCCGGGAGATCTTTCGCGGGCAGGTGCTCAGGGAGGCGGACCGCCTGACGGATATGAGTACCCGCAACGTTTTTGGCATGGCCATGGAGGCGGAAGATTTCTGCTGGGGCAGCAACATGGTGGTGACCAACAGGGGGATCTTGCTGGCGCTGGCCTGGGAGATATTGCGGACGGAGATAAAGGATATGTCCCGGGACCAGGCCCGGGAGGCTGCGGCCCGCATGGACAGGTATCAGGAAGTGATTCAGGCCCAGATCGACTATCTGCTGGGGAAGAATATAACCGGCTACAGCTTTGTCACAGGGTATGGGGATCATGCCTACAGGCATCCTCATCTGCGCACCACGGCGGCGGACGGGATTGACGAGCCCATGGCGGGCTGGGTGTCCGGCGGTCCTAACGGAAAGCCCGGGGATGAACTGGCCGTCCGTGAGATTCCGGCGGGCACTCCGCCCATGAAATGTTATCTGGACCGGGAGGAGTGCTATTCGCTGAATGAGATGACGATTTACTGGAACTCATCGGCAGTGTTTGTGACGGCTTTTCTGCGCAGCCGTGCGTTGGCGGTGGAAAGCCACAGGGACAGCGGAATCTGACTGATCCGGAACAGGAGGCAGGGTATGAACACATTTCAATATCAGGTGGTTGCCATAGACGGGGATTATGCCCATTTGAAGCGGATTGATGAAGAATCGGAGGAGCTGAAGCTGGTGGCCAGGGCCTTGCTGCCGCCGGAGATCACGGAGGGTACCAGGCTCCTCTATGAATGGATGCAGTACAGCATTCTTGCGTAGGGGAAGCGGATTTATGCGTTTCCCGGAAACAGGGAACCCGAAAGTCCGGTCAGTATGTGCAGAGCCGGAAGATAAAGCCGTAAAAATGCGGCGATTATAAAAGGAGGAGTTATGAGCGAGAAAAGAGTTTATCACAATCCGGTGCAGAGGGGTTTTTTTCCCGACCCGTCGGTGATCCGGGTGGGGGATGACTATTATATGGTCAACTCCAGCTTCCAGTATTTCCCGGCCATTCCCATCTCTCATTCAAGGGATATGGTGCATTGGCATATCATCGGCCATGCCGTCAGCAATCCGGAATGGCTGGATCTCAGCGATATCAGGGATTCCCACGGCATATGGGCGCCGGATATTTCCTATGTGGACGGAAAATTCTATGTCTTTGCCACCCTGCGTCTCAATGCGGACGGCAAGAGGGACAACAATGTGATGCGCAGGCAGCTGGTGATGGTATCCGACAAGCCGGAAGGGCCTTACAGCAAGCCCGTCTGCCTGGAGGTGGACAATATTGACCCCTCCCATTTTGTGGATGACGATGGCAGCAGGTATATGATTATCGCCAAGGCGGCCCAGGCGGTGCCGCTCAGCGGGGACAGCCTGCGGGTGGCGGGGGAGATGAAGACGGCCTGGGACGGCACCGGCGAGCGCTGTTCCGAGGGGCCGCATCTGCTGAAAAAAGACCAGTATTACTACGCCATGGTGGCGGAGGGCGGCACCGGTTACGGACACGGCATCAATATGGCCCGCAGCAGAAATATGTTCGGCCCTTATGAAAACTCTCCCTATAATCCGGTCATGCGGCAGACAGACCCGCAGGCACCCATTCAGCGCTCCGGCCACGGCAAGCTGGTACAGGATCAGAACGGGCAGTGGTGGTGCTACTATCTCTGCGGCAGGCCCAACGGGGGACGCTATACCACCGTGGGGAGAGAGTCCGCTCTGGACCCGGTGCAGTGGACGGAGGACGGATGGCTGACCATCAATGAGGGCAAGGGACCCAGCCTGGAGCAGACGGCCCCGGACCTGCCGGAATGTGTCTTTGAGAGGAATCTGCATGACGATTTCAATGATACGAAGCTGAATCTGGAGTGGGAGTTTGTGCGTAATCCCGACAACGGCTCCTGGTCCCTGACGGAGCGTCCGGGATATTTCCGGATCTGGACCAGGGACGGACAGTTAAACGAGATCCGTTCCAAGAATACGCTGCTGCGCCGGGAACAGGAGCTGTCCTACACGGCGGAGACCAGACTGGAGTATTACCCGGATCATGACGGGGAGCAGGCGGGACTGACCTGCTACTACAGCACGGCCACTTATGCCCGGTGCGCCCTGTGCTATGAGGGAGGCCGTAAGATCCAGCTGGTGATCAACCGCAACCACGGCGAGGAGCTGATGGCGGAGATACCGGATATAAAGGAGGCCCCGGTCTGCCTGAAAGTAGTGGTGGAGCAGCTGACCCGCAGCTTCTATTACAGCTATGACGGCCAGGACTGGCAGAGCGTGGGTGTGCTGGAGAACTGCATTTATCTCTGCGACGAGGGAGTTCCCGACGATCCCAAGCGTCATACCGGGACACTGGTGGGCATCTATGCCAACAACGGCGGCTGCGGCTGCCGCAAGAGCGCGGATTTTGACTATTTCAAATATGAGGACTGAGCAGGCCGGGATGTGACAGCAAAAAGCGCATGGAACAGGTAATTGTAAACCATGCGCTTTTTTGCGTCCTGAGTACCACTAATTCATAATTTTTTCAAAGAGTTCTCTGTTTAATTCCTTATGGAAATGCTCCAATGAATCGGCAATCATCTCACAACATTGTCTCACTTCCGGATTTGCTGCACTCTTTCCATTTCGGAGTTTATAAACATGAGCCCACTCTGTAAGATTTATTTTAAAAATGAAATTACTGGGAATACTCAGCATATATAATCCACGTTTGACATCCGGATTATCTTTATCCTCCTCCAAAATGTATCCATTAACTGCTTTTACATAGTTCTTTCCGTCATATGACATAGTTTCCGGAAGCTGAATACCCAATGTCTGTGCAGCAACATCAGTAGGGATGATTTTGTTCTGATAATATGCGGATACCTCATATTGAAAATCGGACTGCTTTACTCTTGTACTATTACGAATAATACGATTGTCAAATCTTTTCGCATGTGCATCCCAGTCATCTTGTCCCGCTCTGTGCAAGCCCTCGACCGTAATCGAAAAATCAATAAAGCGTAGCATCGTCGTATGTTTCCAACCCCATTTGAGTAACTTTTCAAACCAATTATGAAACTCCTCAAATTCAGCAGCCATACCCTCGTCATATTCCTTCAGACTGCCATTGGAATTTAATACCATATGGCATATCTCATAAATATGAAGCTCCAACTCTCTCGTCCAAGTACGATGACTCATATACATAGATACGATAGCATCATCAATTCCTGATATTGAGTTTAAAAATACTTTCATTGCTTTCTCTCTCCTTTTTCTGACTCTCTTTACGGGAAAATGTTCCCGATGCATAATTATTGAGATTATTTATGTCGTGGATATTCAGGCATCAAATCAATCAATCTTGCTGTCCGCCCTTCTTGATCCAACAGAATTTCAATATTTTCCACATCTCCGCCTAAATGCATCATAAATTCTCTGCAAATACCACAAGATGGGATTATATTTCCATCTTTATATACAGAAACCACTTTTGCAATCTCACTTTCGCCATAGGTAAGCATTGTTGATAAAGCATTTCTTTCCGCGCACATCCCTATAGAGCCGTCCGTATCAATGCATATGCCCTTATAAATATTACCTTTTTTCGTAAGTACGGCAGAGGCCACACTCCCTACCCACATTTTATCTGAAACATCATGGGGATTCAAAACACTTTTTGCTTCTTCATATAACCTTTCCCACTCTTTGTTCACTGTTTTGTCCTCCTTCATAAATCCCGATTTATAGATTTGATTGTAAAATGTTCATCTGCCATTTACAATGTATATTTATAAGCTGTTTCCCACTGGGTACACAATTTCTTCATTTTATTATTGCTTAACTCTCTTTGATTGACAAACACGTCCATTATACCTTAAATAGCCCGCTTGTGCAATAAAATATTTATTCTGACTTCAATAAGTCTCAGGTTTATGGGGCAACACGCACAGGGAAATCAGAAGCAGCAGAAATGCCATTTTCATAAAAAGAACGCCGGGAGTGTGCAAAACATAATGTTTATGCGGCTTCCCGGCGTTCTTTTTATTCCTCAGCCCACCTGATGCTCTTTTATTTTTTATTATTGGCCCGCTTTCTCAATGTGGGGTCCAGAATCTTCTTGCGAATCCGGAGCGTGGAGGGCGTGATTTCCAGCAGCTCGTCCGTGTCGATGAAATCCAGCGCCTGCTCAAGGCTCATGATTTTGGGTGGCGTCAGCCGCAGCGCCTCGTCTGCGCTGGAGGAACGAGTGTTGGTGAGCTGCTTTTTCTTACACACATTGATCTCGATATCCTCGCTTTTTCCGGTCTGCCCCACCACCATGCCGCTGTACACCTTCTCCCCGGGACCGATGAACAGAATGCCTCTCTCTTGGGCGTTATACAGACCGTAAGTGATGGATTCCCCCGCCTCAAAGGCGATCAGGGAGCCCTGCTTTCTGTAGGCGATATCCCCCTTGTAGGGACCGTAACCGTCGAAAACGGTGTTCAGGATGCCGTTGCCCTTGGTGTCGGTCATGAATTCGCCGCGGTAGCCGATCAGGCCTCTGGAGGGGATGGAGAACTCCAGGCGGGTGTATGTGCCGCCGGTGATGGACCCCATATTCCGCAGTTCGCCTTTTCTCTGGCCCAGTTTTTCTATGACGGCCCCGGCGTATTCGTTGGGCACGTCGATATAGGCCAGCTCCATGGGCTCCAGGCGGTGCCCGGCCTCGTCAGTCCGAAACAGCACCTCCGCCTTGCTGACGGCGAACTCGAAGCCCTCCCGGCGCATGTTTTCGATCAGTACGGACAGGTGTAGCTCCCCGCGGCCGGATACCTTGAAAGCGTCCGTGGAATCCGTCTCTTCCACGCGCAGGGACACATCGGTGTTCAACTCTCTGAACAGTCTGTCCCGGATATGACGGCTGGTCACAAACTTGCCCTCCAGACCCGCCAGCGGGGAATCGTTGACCATAAAATGCATGGCGATGGTGGGCTCACTGATCTTCTGGAAGGGGATGGGAGTAACCTCTTCGGGGGAGCACAGAGTGTCCCCGATATGGATGTCAGCGATACCGGAGATGGCCACAATGGAGCCGATGCCGGCCTCCCGGACTTCCACCTTGTTAAGTCCGTCAAACTCATAGAGCTTGCTGACCTTGACCTTGCTCTGTTTGTCCGGCTCATGGTGATTGACAATCACCACTTCCTGATTTACCCGGATGATGCCGTTGTCCACCTTGCCAACGCCGATGCGGCCCACATACTCATTGTAGTCGATGGTGCTGATCAGCACCTGGGTCCCGGCGTCAGGGTCTCCCTCCGGGGCGGGAATGTAGTTCAGAATGGTCTCAAACAGAGGCGTCATATCGGTGCCGGGCTGCTCCGCGTCCAGAGATGCGATGCCGGACTTGGCCGAGGCGAACACAAAGGGACAGTCCAGCTGAGAGTCGTCCGCGTCCAGCTCCAGGAACAACTCCAGCACCTCGTCGATTACCTCGCTGGGACGTGCTTCGGGCCGGTCGATCTTGTTGATACAGACGATGACGGGGAGCTTAAGCTCCAACGCCTTGCGCAATACGAACTTGGTCTGGGGCATGGCACCCTCGAAAGCGTCCACCACCAGAATGACGCCGTTTACCATCTTGAGAACCCGCTCCACCTCGCCGCCGAAGTCCGCGTGGCCCGGAGTGTCGATGATATTGATCTTGGTATCTTTATAGGTGACGGCAGTATTCTTGGACAGAATGGTAATGCCCCGTTCCCGCTCAATGTCATTGGAGTCCATGACCCGTTCAGCCACTTCCTGATTTGCGCGGAAGACGCCGCTCTGTTTGAGAAGTTCATCCACCAGAGTGGTTTTACCGTGGTCTACATGGGCGATGATTGCCACATTCCGTATATTCTCTCTTTTTTGCCGCATAGTATTCCTCCTGATTCGGATTCCGCGCCGCCCCTGCCGCTCCCTTCCCGGCCGGAAAAGCCATGTCCGGGACGGGGCTGTGATACGCGTTTTTTCTTTAATATTTCTCAAACCGTTACAGTATATCACTAATTCAATAGAGGCGCAATAAAAGATTATTGAAATTTTCGTCGAAATTTTTCGCTGAAAAGTACTTCTCAAATACTGCAAAATGCGGTATAAATATATTACATTACAGGCATTTTGTGCCGGAAAAATTCTTAATGTGTAAGAAGGGAGAACAAAAAATGACAGATAAGGTTATTGAAAACAATCAGGTGACCGTAATGGGGGAAATTATCAGTAATTTTTCCTACAGCCATGAGATCTTTGGGGAAGGATTTTACATGGTGGACGTGAAGGTACAGAGACTCAGCGAGAGTTTCGATGTCATTCCGCTTATGGTCTCGGAGAGGTTGATTGATGTAAACGCCGATTATAAGGGAAAGTATATCTGCGTAAACGGTCAGTTCCGCTCGTATAACCGTCATGAGGAGCGCAAAAACCGTCTGGTGCTGTCTGTTTTTGCCAGGGAGATCGAGTTCGCGGACGAGATAGAGGAGAGTTCCAAGACGAATCAGATCTATCTGGACGGCTATATCTGTAAGGAGCCGATCTACCGGAAGACTCCTCTGGGGAGGGAAATTGCCGATGTTCTGCTGGCCGTGAACCGTCCTTATGGCAAGTCGGACTATATCCCCTGCATCTGTTGGGGAAGAAATGCCCGTTATGCCAGCAGCTTTCATGTGGGAGAACGCTGCGCCATATGGGGACGCATTCAGAGCCGTGAGTATATGAAGAAACTGGATGAGGAACATGCGGAAAAGAGAGTGGCCTTTGAGGTTTCTGTCAGCAAGATGGAACTGGTGGAGGCGCAGGAAGAGGAGCAGGAGGAGCAGCAGCCCCTGTAGGACGGTGTGACCTTCTCATTGCCAAAAGAAATAAACAGTGTTATAATAGAAGACAGGGATTACAGAGGAAAAGTGAAAAGGGCGCTGTCACAGCTTTGGCTGCGATACGCAGGGGTATTGACATGGACAGAGGAAGTATCTACATATATACAGGTGATGGAAGAGGTAAATCTCCTGCTGCCTGGGGCCGGGCCATGCAGGCGGCCGCAGAGGGGAAAAAAGTGGTGATCATACAGTTTCTGAAGGGAAGAGGCCTGGCGGACAGCTCTTTTATCCGCCGGATGGAACCGGAGATCCGGCTCTTTCATTTTGAAAGATCGGATGAGAACTATATGGAGCTGCCGGAGGAGAAGAAGCGGGAGGAATGTGTCAATATACGCAACGGCCTGGGCTACGCGAAAAAAGTTTTGTCCGTGGCGGAGTGCGACCTGCTGATCCTGGACGAAGTGCTGGTGCTGGTGGAGAAGGAAATCATTGCGGCGGAGGAATTGAAGGAATTGCTGGACAGCCGCAGGGAGACGGATGTGATTCTGACGGGAAGCAGTCTCAGCGAAGAGATTCTCACTCTGGCGGATGAGGTCTCCCGCATTGAGATGATGAAGAAGAAAGCCTGAATACCGCGCGTCCGGATAGGGTTGCAGGCACCGCCAAAAGTCCGGATGATTCGGCTGAGCGGAGCGGGAGTGGCCCGGGAAGACTCCGGAACGCAGGAGCAGGGTAAGTTTGGGAAAAGCGTGGTTTTTTCATTGACAAAGACATAAGTCAATGCTATGATATTGGAAATAAGGTAGAGGTTGCGTATTTTAAGAGTACTACCCCGGATGTGGCAGGCACAGGGGAAGGGGAAGGAAAGGAACATACGCCGAAAGGATCGGTGCGCTGTAAACCGGGACCTTGGGCATACAGTGAATAACTGTATGACTGTCATCTGAGTAACGGGATGGGGCGCTATCGTATAATATCAGGGAGCATTTCGTGATATGATTCGTCGGCGCATGTGTGTCGGCATTTTTTATGTCTGGCTGGAGCGTGTTTGAAAAATCATTCCCCCCATCTGTACGCCCCGCTTTGCGTGAGATTTGTGACGCACATCTGACGGAAAGCATTTTTCAAATACACTCTGGAGCAGCGATTCAATCAGGAGGAAAAGGTATGGCTATTTTTACGGGAGCGGGAGTGGCAATTGTCACTCCGATGCATGAGGACGGAAGTGTGAACTACGAGAAGTTCACGGAGCTGTTGGAGTTCCAGATCAGCGGCGGCACGGATGCCATCATTGTCTGCGGCACCACGGGAGAGGCATCCACCATGAGTCACGAGGAACATCTGGATGTGATCCGCCACTGCGTGGAGGTGGTGAAGGGGAGAATCCCCGTGATCGCGGGAACCGGCTCCAACTGCACGGAGACGGCGGTGTATCTGTCCCAGGAGGCTGAAAAATTCGGCGTGGACGGCTTACTGCTTGTGTCTCCCTACTATAACAAGGCTACTCAAAACGGCCTGTATACGCATTTCAAAACGGTAGCCGATTCCGTGAAGGTACCTATTCTGCTGTACAATGTGCCCGGCCGTACCGGCTGTAATATCCTGCCGCAGACGATTGTCAGGCTGTGCAGGGACTGTGAGAATATTGTGGGCGTGAAGGAAGCGAGCGACAATATTGTACAGATTGGACAGCTGGCCGCGCTGGCCGGGGGAAGCGTGGACATCTACTCCGGCAATGACAATCAGATCGTGCCGATTCTGTCCCTGGGCGGCAAGGGTGTGATCTCCGTGCTGTCCAATGTGGCTCCCCGCCAGACCCATGAGATCTGCGCGAAATATTTTGCGGGGGATGTGGACGGAAGCCGTCGTATGCAGCTTGAGGCCATGGATCTGTGCGGAGCCCTGTTCTGCGAGGTAAATCCCATTCCTGTCAAGACGGCGCTGAACCTGATGGGTAAGGGAGCGGGTTCTCTGCGGCTTCCTCTGACAGACATGGAGGAGGCCAATGTGTCCAGGCTCAGGAAGGCCATGCAGGAATACGGTATATTGCAGGAGTCCTGAGACAGGGGAGTTACAGACAGGAGAAAAGATATGATTCGGTTGATTATGCATGGATGTAATGGGAAAATGGGTCAGGTGATCAGCAATATTGTGGCGCAGGACCCGGAGGCGGAACTGGTGGCAGGGATCGATACGCGGGATGACGGTCACAATCCGTATCCGGTTTTTACGGATATCGGCGCATGCGATGTGGAGGCGGACGCGCTGATTGATTTTTCGGCGGCACCGGCGATAGACGGGCTGCTGGATTACTGTGTGGAACGTGCCCTCCCCTGTGTGCTCTGCACTACGGGGCTGAGCGCGCAGCAGCTGGTGAAGGTGGAGGAGGCATCCGGGAAGGTGGCAATCCTGAAATCCGCCAATATGTCTCTGGGCATCAATCTGCTGCTTAAATTGTTAAAGGAAGCGGCGGGAGTACTGGCTCCGGCGGGATATGACATTGAGATCGTGGAGAAGCATCACAACCAGAAGGTGGACGCCCCCAGCGGCACGGCGCTGGCCCTGGCGGATTCCATCAATGAGGAATGCGGCCATGTCTATGAGTATGTCTATGACAGAAGCCAGAGGAGAGAGAAGCGGGAGAAGAAAGAGATCGGTATCAGCGCTGTGCGCGGAGGCACCATCGTAGGCGAGCATGATGTACTCTTTGCCGGAGAGGACGAAGTGATCACTTTTTCTCATACCGCTGCCTCCAAGGCGGTATTCGCGAAAGGAGCGGTGCAGGCGGGCAAGTTCCTGGCGGGAAAGCCGGCCGGACTGTACAATATGAGCCATGTAATCGAAGCGCAGATGTAATCACTCCATCAAAAGAGCCACAGGCGGAATATACCTGTGGCCCTTTGTTCATGACATCTGGAAGCCGGAACTCTGATAAGCGGGGATTCTGCTGTTTATGATGACAGAATCAACGCGGAGTGCGGATTCCGGCGGTAAACGCAGGAGTTTACCGGGTTGCGGAGCCTGTCCCGGAACCAGTGGCGGTGCCGGTGCCCGCGTTGCCTGTGCCGGTGCCGGAAGCCCCGCCCGTACCGTTGGCAGAACCATTGCCCGTACCGGAACCGTTGGCGGTGCCGGTGCCTGTGCCGTTGCCCGTAGCGGGATCGGATACATCTCCTGTGTTATCACCGGTCATATCGTCGATAAGATCGGATACGCCGTCTGTCACATCGCCTACAAGGCCGCCAACGGCGGAACCTGCATCATCCGCTGCGCCGCCTATGGCGTTTCCGGCATCGTCCACCGCGTTACCGACGGTGCTCCCGCCGTTGCCTACGGTAGAGCCTCCCGTAGAACCGTTCGCGGTGTTATTGTCGTTGACACCCGTGGTGGCATTGTTGTCCTCCATGGAAGATCCGGAGTTGCCGGAGTTGTTGCCAGCGGTAGTCCCGGAATTATTGTCGGGATTGCCCGCGTTTGTCCCGGAACCGGAATTGCTGCCGGTGTTGTTGCCTGCGGTGGTTCCGGTATTGTTGCCCGCGGTGGTTCCGGCGCTGCTTCCCTCGGTGGTCTGGTTCCCGGCCATATCGCTGGGATCGTTATTGCTCCCACCTCTGGTACAGGCCGTGGCTGCGCACATAAAAGTCATCAGCATACCTGCTATAATCATTTTTTTACCATTAAATCGCTTTTTCATCATAACTCCTCCTGAATGATTGTTTTTGGCTCTGCATATATTATGTGTATCTGCGCGCTGTTTATACAGAAATATGCGCGGCAGCACGAATCGGGAGGAAAAGTTTGGAAGGAAAACAGCCAAATACAAATGGATGCAATACCGCAGGCAAAGCAGCAGTTGACAGGTCAACTACCGGTATGCGGAAAGGGAAAAAATGGACAAATGGAGGAATTGACTTATGGAATTCAGGCCTTGCATAGACATTCACAACGGAAAAGTAAAACAGATCGTGGGCGGCAGTCTTAAGGACCAGGGCGACCGGGCGCTGGAAAATTTTGTATCGGAACAGGACGCGGCCTTCTATGCCGGGCTTTATCAAAAGGCAGGCATCCGGGGCGGTCATATCATCCTGCTCAACGGCGCGGACAGCGAGTACTATGAAGCTACCAGGCGGCAGGCGATGGAAGCCCTGCGCGCCTATCCCGGCGGTTTGCAGGTCGGCGGAGGCATCCATACGGGGAATGCCCGGGAATATCTGGAGGCCGGCGCCTCCCAGGTCATAGTGACTTCCTATGTCTTTCATGACGGCAGAGTGGACTACGGGAGGCTGGAGGAACTGGCGGGGCATGTGGGCAGGGAGCGGCTGGTCCTGGACTTAAGCTGCCGGAAAACGGAAGGGCAGTACCGGATTGTGACCGACAGGTGGCAGAAGCCCGCGCAGGAGATTCTGACATGTGCTCTTCTGGACCGCCTGGCAGACTATTGCTGTGAATTTCTGGTACATGCGGTGGATGTGGAGGGCAAGGCCGGAGGGATTGAAAGAGAGCTGGCGGCTCTGCTGGGAACCTGGGGAAAGCAGCCTGTCACTTACGCCGGGGGAGTACATAGTTATGAGGATCTGCGCCTTTTAAAGAAGCTGGGACAGGACCGGCTGCATGTGACGGTGGGCAGCGCGCTGGATTTGTTCGGAGGGACGCTTGCGTGGGAGAAAGTTCTGGAGATCTGCAAAGAAAAGGGCTGACAGATTTTGTCAGCCCTTTGTCTCTAATCCCATAAAACGATATTGCTATTCATAAAACAATTCTTCATTATATTAAGAACAGGTACATCGTGTTACTGATTATGGATGTTATAAGGAAGTCTTATAACTTTGTTACGTTTACAGCCTGAGGTCCCTTCTCGCCGTTCACCACTTCGAACTCAACTGCCTGGCCCTCTTCAAGGGACTTGAAGCCTTCCATGTTCAGACCGGAGTAGTGTACGAATACGTCATTGCCGGACTCGTCAGAGATGAAACCATAGCCCTTTTGGTTGTTAAACCACTTTACTGTACCTTTGTTCATTGTTGATACCTCCAAAAAAATGTATGTTGCACTATTACAACGATTCAAGGATAGCACAAGAAAAAGAAATTGTAAATAGTTTTTATAAGATTTTTACAGAAAACCTGGATTTTTTTTGAAATCAGGTATAAAAAACAGGTTAAATGTTACAAAGTTATTAATTTTTATTGAGAAATTGAAATAGCTGTGGTAAAATAGGTTTTGTTCATTGGAGGTGATAGACTTAAATGAAACCCAAAAAGCATAAACGGAAGACAAACCATGTGGTAATTGTTGCCTCGGACGCGGCGGACGCGGGGGTGCGCCATCTGCGCTTAAGCCATTGGGTATTACAATTCCTGGTGGTGGTGTTTTGCATCGCCGCCGGCTATGTGATCGGCCGGATCATCTACGAGGAACAGTACAAGTCCAGAGTGTGGGAACTGGCCAATCAGAGAATCGGGGATATCCAGACAGCCACGGAGGAGCTGCAGGAGAAGCTGTCCGCGGCGGAAGCCGAGAATCTGGATATGCAGAGTGAGGTAATAGCGCTGAACAGCAAGATAGATCTGCTCAGTGACACGGTGAATCAGAAGACGGAAGAAGTGAACATGCTGGAGGAGAAAATCCGGCAGCAGGGCATACCGAGTTTCTTTCCCATGACGGGTTCCGCTTCCATCGAGGAGATCACCGAGGGGGAACCCACATGTATTTTGAACGGTTCCGCGGAAACCGTAGTGGTTGCCACAGCCACCGGAGTTGTCACGGAGGTGGGAGAGGATACGGACTACGGAAGCCGGGTGGTACTGGATCATGGCAACGGCTATGTGACCATTTACCGCAATGGGGGGAAAAGCCTGGTGAAAGCGGGGGACACGGTGGCTCAGGGAGGCGCGCTCTATTACATCGGCAGCGACAATACCAGGCTGGGATATCAGGTTCAGCAGGATGGAGTTTATATCAATCCCATGCAGCTGTTTGATATCAGCGGATAGCGGAGACGGGTTGAATTTGTAATTTCAGGCCGCGAATGCGGCAGAATGGGAGGAGAGTATGAGAGGAAAAAAAGATGACGCGGTCATAACCACAATACTGGGAAAGGACTGCCTGATCAATGGGGATTTTATCGTAAAGCAGAGCGCCAGAATAGACGGTGAGGTCCAGGGCAATGTCTATGTGTCGGGTACCCTGATTATGGGCGCGGATGCCAGGATAGAGGGCAATATCGAGGCCGGGGAGGCAATTCTTGGCGGCGATGTGGTGGGTAATGTAGAGGCTCCCGGCAAAGTGGAACTGACAGTGACAGCCAAGATTATCGGGGATATCACTACAAATGTGATTGTCATTGATGAGAATGCCGTTTTCCAGGGCAGATGTAACATGAACCAGGATGCTCCCCGCAGAAAGAATCCCGCGGCCAAAAAAGCCCTTAAAGAGGAAAGGAATTCCGCCAGGACGGCGCTGCAGGAAGCGCTTCGGGAGGCCCATGAGGATCAAGCCGGTTCCGCGGACAATCTTGCGGGTGGTCCGGATCTGTAAACACAAAATGCGTGAAAAGAGCAGACGGAGGAAAATCCATCTGCTCTTTCTATTTTGTCATGCATGATAACAGTGTTCTCACGTTGCGGATTCCAAGGTGCTTTTCATAAGCCGGATGTACGCGGAGCTATGATTCTCCGGGGGGAGTCATTCTTTTGAATACCAGATCATAACCGTCATTGCCATAGTTCAGGGAACGGTTTACCCGGCTGATGGTGGCGGTGGAGGCACCGGTTTTCTCCGCAATCTCCAGATATGTCTTATGGTCGTCCAGCATGGAGGCAACTTCAAACCGCTGGGACAGGGATAGAAGCTCGTTTACCGTACAGAGATCTTCGAAAAAAACATAACATTCCTCTTTGCTTTGCAGACAGAGAATCGCTTCAAACAGCCTGTCCACCGCCTCTGTTTTTATTTTCTTATTCATTGCCATCAATAGTCCCTTTCTTTGTTCTTCCATTTATTTTAACATATTAAAGTTGTAAAGTAAATACAGATAAAAGATTTCTTTTTTGTAGAAAAAAGGTTGTCATGTAGTTTTAAATACTATATAATTTACAGTAGCGGCGGATTGGCAGGCGCAGCCGGCTCCGGCCCGGTCCGCGTTATGGAGGAAAGAGCGAATATGAAGATAGATACGGAGAATCTGCTGAACAGTATTCTGGACAGCTTGAGCAGGATTGAATATGTCCGCCCGGAGGATATTCCGGATATTGACCTGTATATGGACCAGGTGACTACTTTTATGGACAGCAGGCTGCGGACCACCACCCGCAATCCGGATGATGACAAGGTGCTGACCAAGACAATGATCAACAATTACGCAAAAAACGATCTGCTGCCGCCTCCGGTCCGGAAAAAGTATTCCAAGGAGCATGTGTTGGTGCTGATATTCATTTATTATTTTAAAGGGGTTATGTCCATCAATGACATACAGGTATTATTAAAACCGATTACCGATAAGTACTTTGGCAAACCGGGGACATTTGATCTGGAGTCCCTGTATCAGGAAGTCTTTGGCATGGAGAAGGAGGAAGTGGAGCTGCTCAAGGAGGATGTGAGGCGCAATTATTTGAAAGCCCAGCAGACCTTTCAGGAAGCGCCGCAGGAGGATCAGGAATTTCTGCGGAAATTTTCCTTTATCTGTCTGCTCAGTTTTGACGTGTATGTCAAGAAGCTGATGATTGAAAAGATGGTGGATGATCTGGCCGGACATGAAAAAGCGCCGGACAAAGCACATAAAGCAGAGCGATAGGGGGCAGAGCCATGGCGCAGCGTCGGTAGAGTCGCGAAGACACACGAGAGGAACATTCATGAGAGGGTTTTCGAATGAAGGTTCCTCTCATGGGGTGCGTCGAAGGGACTGTACCCTTTAGAGCCATCGCGCAGCGATTTAATTAAGGAGAAAAAGCAATGTCCTATGTGATGGATCTGCATACCCATACCATAGCCAGCGGCCATGCCTACAGTACTTTGCAGGAAAACATCGCGGCGGCGAAGGAGAGGGGATTGAAGTTTCTGGGGCTCAGTGAACATGGCCCGGCCATGATGGGGGGACCATGCCCCATGTATTTTCAGAACTATAAGATCATTCCCAGGGAGTACGGGGATCTGAGGCTCTTCTGCGGCATAGAGGCCAACATTACGGACTATGAGGGCCACCTGGACCTGGATGACCGGACGCTGTCCCGGCTGGATTACTGTATTGCCAGCATGCATACGCTGATTGTGCCCCCGGGCTCCGCAAGGGAGAACACCCGGGCGGCGATTCTGGCCATGGAGAATCCCCTGGTAAAGATTCTGGGACATCCGGACGATTCCCGCTATCCCATGGATTATGAGGAACTGGTCCGGGCTGCGGCCAGGCTGCGTGTGGCGCTGGAGGTGAACAATTCTTCTCTGCATCCTCTGTCATCCAGGCAGGGGACCAGGGAGAACATCCGTACGCTGCTGGAGGCCTGCCTGCGGCATGGTGCCAGCGTTATCCTGGGGACGGACAGCCACATCTGTTCGTCAGTGGGGGATTTTACCCAGGCGGAGCAGCTGCTCCGGGAGATGGATTTCCCCGAAGAACTGATTATCAATACGGACCCTGCCCGTGTGGGGGAAGTGGTGAATTGACAAAAAAAGGAGTGCATTATGAAAGACGAGAATTGCGGATACTGTATGAGAGGCGAATTGTTGGAGAAGTTTGGGATCTTTATCTGTGACCTCCAGGTCAGCAGCCTGATTCTGTTCAAGGAGCAGAGTAAGCCGGGCAGGTGTATTGTGGCGTACAGGGACCATGTCAGTGAGATCGTGGATATCAGCGAGGAACAGAGGAACCTGTTTATGGCGGATGTGGCTCATGCGGCCAACGCCATCCACCGCGCTTTTCACCCCGATAAGCTCAATTACGGCGCTTATGGGGATACCGGCTGTCATCTGCACATGCACCTGTGTCCCAAGTATGTAGGCGGCGACGAGTGGGGCGGCACTTTCCAGATGAATCCCGGCAAGGTATATCTGACAGACGCGGAGTATGAAGAGATGATCCGCAGGATCAAGGAGAATCTGTAGAAGAAAAGGCAATACGGGTGGAAAATGGCATGAAAAAGGGATGGATACCGGCACTGGCTGTGTCTGCGGCGGTGCTGGTATTGCTACTTATGAATACATATGGCGGGCATAGGATGCAGACGGGACTGGCTCTGGAAGCCGCGTCGGCGGGGGAGGCCTGGCAGAGTTATTCGCCCCGGCTGTCCCTGCCCCGGGGTGAGTATCGTGTGCTGATTGACGGATATGGTCCGGTGGTGGTGCAAAACGGCGAGGGCCGCCTGCTGGGGGCAGGCAATGCGGGGGAACTGCTGGAGCTTTGTCTGGAGAAGGACGAGAGCAATGTGATTTTCCATGGCTGGAAGGAAGGGGTGCTGGTCTCGCTGGAATTGGAGACTGCCCGGGGCGGGCCCATTTACAGTGACGGCTTTCTGCTGAGTCTGGGCATCGCCGCGCTGGTGTTTGCATTGGGGCTGGTCCGGCGGCAGGCACTGCGTCCGGAGAGGGGAGGCGGTGCAGATGTTTTCGTGTTCTGTGTCCTGCTGGGTATCACTCTGCTGGCCAGCTATCCCCTTTTCTACGGTATGGTGGGGCCGGGGCATGATCTGAATTTTCACCTGTACCGGATAGAGGGAATTAAAGACGGCCTGCTTTCAGGACAGTTTCCCGTAAGGCTGCATCCCACGCACAACAATGGCTACGGATATATCTCGTCCAGCGTATATCCGGAGCTTTTTCTGTATTTTCCGGCGTTTCTGCGGCTGCTGGGGGCATCACCCGTGATGGCGTACCATACGTTCCTGATTCTGATAAACGCCGGGACGGCATGGATTATGTATGTCTGCGCCAGGGGGATTTCCGGTTCCCGTTACGCGGGACTTCTGGCGTCGGTCCTGTACACATTGTCAACCTGGCGGATGATCAATCTCTATCACAGGGCGGCCATCGGGGAAGCGCTGGCCATGGTATTTTTCCCGGTGCTTCTGTATGGACTGTATCTGCTGCTGGCCGGGGATGAGCGGAAATGGTGGGTGCTTGCCCTGGGGTGCAGCGGCATTCTCCAGTCCCATGTCATCAGCACGGTATTCGCGGTTCTGGCCATAGTGGCGACGGCGGCGGTCTATCCCCGGGCTTTTGTCAGGAAGCGGCGCGCTCTGGGCTTCGTGAAGGCCGGGATTCTTACGCTTCTCTTGAATATATGGTATCTGGCGGCGTTTCTGACCTACTATCTGGGGGAGGATCTGTCCATCAGGCATACCCCGGAAAATACGGAGTTTTACCAGAATGCCATATTTCCCACAGAGTTTTTTAATGTTTTCAATACCAGCTTCGGACATTCCCAGCTGCTGGAACAGGGATTGCAGGGCAATATGTCCCTGTCGCTGGGGGTGGGCGTTACCGGCGCGCTGTTGGTCTGCGTGGGCTGTTTTCTGCTGGGAAAAAGAGAAAAAGGGACTGCGGGGCGTTTTTACGGCGTGATGACGGGAATGGGGTGCGCGCTGCTCTTTATGGCCAGCACGTTGTTCCCCTGGCGGCTGCTCCAGCGCGTTCCCCTGATCAATGCTTTCTGCGGGACGGTGCAGATGCCCTGGCGCTTTTTAAGTCTGGCTTCCCCCATGTTCTGCATGGCGGCGGCGGGGATTCTGGCCCGGCGTGAAAAACGGGAGAGAAGGGCCGCGGCCTGGGCGGTGCTGGGACTGTGCAGCCTGGCATTTATCCAGTGGGGAAGCGCCTATACCACGGAGCTGGGAGCGGCTCTGAAACCGGGGAGGGCAGTGGACACTTACGCTTCCCCGGGATATGACGGCGAATATTTTCCCTGGGGAACGGACAGGAGCTTACTGACGGCGGGACGCTATATTACCGGAGGCAGTGTGGAACTCACGGGGTATGATAAGCGTGGTACCGGGATCAGCCTGCAAGTGCAAAATGCCCAGGCAGGAGATTGGGTGGAGGTTCCCCTGCTGTACTACGGGGGATATGAGGCCAGGGACAGTCAGGGACGCCGTCTGGAGGTGACGGATGGAGACAACCATGTGGCGCGGGTCGTTCTGCGGGAGGGGACGACGCAGGTGGAACTGCGGTATAAAGGTTTCTGGTATTTCCGCGGGGCGGAGCTGGTATCAGGATTGACATGGGGGGCTTGCGGGATATGGTGGTGGAAAAAGAGGGCGAGGAGAGGCGGAAATATCGGCGGGGCCGGGGCGGGAGAGAAGCGCTTGTCCCCGGAGGGATAGCGCTGCTTTTACTGCTCTGCGAGGTATTTCTCTTCAATTACAAGCATTGGGAATCTCTGCTGTATACTCCGGTGGAGAATGCGACGCGCAGTCTCTATGGGCTGGACGTCCTGGAGGACTGTTATGTGATAAGCGGGGAGGAAGCGGTGATAGAGTTCTCGGGCATCCGTGGACCGGCGGCATTTTTGTCCTTTTCCCTGGAGGCGGGGCAGCAGGCGATTCTCTCGGTGGCGGCAGTGGACGAGGCCAATGCCGTCTGGCTGTGGGCACCGTCCCGCACCGTGCGGGGAGATGTGGGCCCCAGCCAGCATCTGCGGCTGCACTTCGGCAAGGATGTACGCGGGCTCCGGGTGGTAATCCAGGGGTTGCAGGGAGCCCGGATTGCCAGAGACGCCATAAAGATCAATGCCGTTGTTCCTCTTTTCTTCTCCTGGCGGCGGGTTCTGCTACTCACTGCCGGGCTGTATGGCCTCTGGCTGCTGCGCCCGGGCAGCCGCTGCTATGAGCTGCGGACAGATCTGACCAGAGGGAGGCAGCAGCTGTTTGTGGCGGCTTGTATTGTCTTACAGCTGCTGTTTTTTCACAGGATGCTGCAATGGAATACGCAGGCTCTGGCCTGGCCGGAGTACATGGAGCATCAGCAGCAGTATTACCGGCTGACAGAGGCGCTGCTGGAGGGCCGTGTGGATCTGGGAGGGGAGCCCGCTCTGCTGGGCGTGGAGAATCCCTACGACCCGGCGGCCAGAGCGGCGGCGGGGCTGGGATATGGAGATTTCAAATGGGATCACGCCTATTATGGGGGCCGCTATTATGTATATTTCGGCATAGTGCCGGTACTGCTTTTCTATCTGCCCTTCTATGTGTTCACCGGCAGGCATCTTCCCCATGTGGACTGCGTTTTTCTTCTGGGGGGGCTGCTGCTGGCGGGGACGGCCTTTCTGCTGTGGCAGATCGTGCGGCGGTGGTTTCCCCGGACTCCCTATATTCTCTATCTGCTGCTGACCGTGACTATGGGGGCCGCCAGCTGCCTTGGGTATGCCGTCTATAAGCCGGACTTCTATCTGGTGCCTATCATGGCGGGAATTGTCTGCGGCGTCTGGGGGCTGGGCTTCTGGACCGGCGCAGGGGGGCAGGGGGAACCCGGGGCCTGGCAGCTGGGGGCAGGGTCTCTGTGCCTTGGGCTGATTGCCGGATGCAGACCGCAGCTGCTTCTGACGCTGGCGGCCGGGCCGGTGCTGCTTGGCCGGGCGGTGTTCCGGGACCGGAAACTGTTCACGGGAAAAAGCCTGGGCAAGACCCTGGCCCTGTGTCTGCCCCTGGCGGCGGCAGCGGCGGGGATCATGTGGTACAATGCCGTCCGGTTTGGCTCCGTATGGGATTTCGGCGCCAACTATAATCTGACTACCAACGATATGACGCACAGGGGCTGGGTGTGGGGGAGGTGCGCCCTGGGGATCTTTTCCTACTTGCTGCAGCCGCCCAGAATCAGTGCCGTTTTCCCGTTTCTGGAGGATTTCCGGGTGGAGACGGTCTATCAGGGGCTGACTCTGTCGGAGATGATGGTGGGGGGCGTGCTGTGGCTGTTTCCGGTGCTGTGTTTTGGCTTCTATGGGATGGCTGAAAGAAAATTGTTTGAGGACCGCGGATGTCGCTGCCTGGTATGGATTTTTCAATGGATGATGGTTGCGCTGGCGGTGACGGACGCGCAGATGGCGGGTCTTCTGACACGGTATTTCGGAGATTTTGTGTGGGTCGGCATGATTGCCTCCGCGATGGTCATACTGGCATGTTATGACAGACTGGAGAGAGGGGGACAGAACTGCCGCGGCCTGCAAAGGCTGGTGGCCGCGGCCTGTGTCGTGACCTTGCTGTCCGCCTTTTTGCGGATCTTTGCCCACAGTGAGGACGCCATACAGAACGCCAATCCCGCCCTGTACTACCAGGTGCAGTCCCTGATCGCCTTCTGGATGTAATAGCAGGCGTTCTGGATAAAGGTCTGATTTTCCTCATAGGGAAAAACGTCCGTGTTGCATTCCCCGTGAGGGGTCAGAAAATTTTTCCGGATAATAAAAGCCTTGCTGTCCTGTAATTCTTCGCGGGTGATGTAGCCGGGGATTTCGTAGTCCTGCTCTGTCAGCAGGATGTCGGGCATGGGGCAGCGGAAGGGATATTCTCTTACCAGCCGCCAGTCGTTGTGATCCACGTCCCGGCCAAAGGCGGTGAAATATTCCGGGTCATCGGGATTTCTGCCTTCGTCTGACAGCTTTCGGGCATGGGCATCCCGCAGAGTCAGGATGAAGACCTCATCCGCCAGTATATGGGTCACATAGCCCAGATACAGCTCATAGTCCGGTGCGCCGGGCCGCAGAAAGCGCCGGGCAAACGCATGGAAAGCGCGGCGGTAAGCCTGGTAACATTCCGGCAGATGCAGGTCACTCAAGCGGATATTATCCTTGAAATGGGTGTGCCGTTTCATCTCCCGTTGATAGTTTTTTCGGGCCATGATGGCATCCGGCGCCAGGTTGCCGCAGTAGAACAGGGCGGGATTTTTGATTTGCAGGGGTTGCAGCAGCCGGTCCGCGATGACCAGATGTGTGACAGTGCCAGCCATAAAGTGCCTCCTTGGAATGTGTGATCAAAATGCAGTATAACATAGTTTTCCCGGAATGTCACACAAAAAAAGGCGGAGGGGCCCGCCTTTTGCGATACCGGGAGCAGGGCCGGACGCAGGCCCCAAAAGAGAAAGCGGAGAAGTGGATGTATGCGAATCATGGGGATCAAAAAGCGGCTGTATGACAGCAGCCGGATTGACAGAGAGAATATGTTGTATCCTACCGGTGCGCTGGTGGCGCTGCTCATTCCTATCGTGGTGGAGCAGCTGCTGAATTCCCTGATGGGCATGGTGGATACCATGATGGTCAGCAATGTGGGAAGTGAAGCCATTTCCGCCGTATCTTTGGTGGATTCCATCAACAATCTGGTGATACAGATTTTTTCCGCCATGGCGGCGGGGGCCTCCATTATCTGTTCCCAGTATCTGGGGAACAGGGACCGGGAGGGCTGCAACCGGGCGGCGAGGCAGGTGATCCTGACCGTGCTGGTAATCTCCCTTGCGGTGATGCTGCTGGGGCTGTGTCTGCGCGGCCCGCTGCTTCGGCTTGTGTTTGGCAGGATTGAGCCGGGGGTCATGGCAAACGCGGAAAAATATTTTCTACTGTCGGTGGTTTCCTATCCCTTTCTGGCGCTGTTCAACGCGGGAGCCGCCTTTTTCCGGGCGGGCGGCAATTCCCGCTTTCCCATGAAGATATCCGTGATCTCCAACCTGCTCAATGTGGGAGGGAACGCGGTTTTGATCTTTGGCTTTCAGATGGGCGTGGAGGGGGCGGCGCTGTCAACTCTGGCGTCCAGGGCTTTCTGCGCCGTTCTGGTGCTGGCGTTTCTGCGCAGGCCCGCCCAGCCGGTGGTGGTGAATCACTACCTGAAAATCCGTCCGGACATGCCCATGATCTGGAAGATCCTGGCCATCGGCATTCCCTCCGGCGTGGAGAACGGCATGTTCCAGTTCGGCAAGCTGGCCATCCAGTCAACGGTTTCCGCCATGGGTACCGTGGCCATCGCCGCCCAGGCCATGACTAATATCATGGAGATGGTCAACGGCATATTCGGCGTGGGCACGGGCATCTGTCTGATGACGCTGGTGGGGCAGGCCATCGGTGCGGGCAGAAGGGAAGAGGCCAGATATTATGTGGTAAAGTGTACATTTATAGGAATGGCGGGGATTCTGGTTTCCTGTCTGCTGGTGCTGGCGGTCACCGGACCGGTGCTGGATCTGGCGGGCATGGAGCCGGAGAGCGCGGAAATGTGCTGGCGGATGGTCATCGCCATCACCATCGCCAAACCGCTGCTGTGGGCGTTTGCCTTTATCCCGGCGTATGGACTGCGGGCGGCGGGAGACGTGAAGTTTACGATGATTACCTCCACTCTGACCATGTGGTGTATGCGGGTGGCTCTGTGCGTTTTCCTGGTGAGGGTATACAATATGGGGCCCATGGCGGTCTGGTACGGAATGTTCGCGGACTGGGCCCTGCGGAGCGTGATTTTTGCCCTGCGGTTTTTCAGCGGGCGCTGGATTCACAACCGAATCATTTAGTTGACAAGTCCATGGTCCGGGCGTATAATGATGGCAGGTAAAATTATCCTCTGAAGGCGGATAATGGAGAGAGTTATGAGGGAAATAATACAAGTGGACAGAAATTCGGGTCTGGAGGACCGGCGGGATGAGAGAAAGGACGATCAGGACATTCTGACAGCCCTTTGTACTTTTTCTGCCGCTAAGGAACAAATCAATCGGATGATGGGGGAGGTCCCTCAGGGCGTCTATCATGTGGTCATGCTGCATATCGGCAATCTTTCACAGTTGACAGCTGAATACGGTTTTGCGTTTGCCATGGCGGTGCTGGAGAATCAGGCGGCCCTGTGGCGGCGCTTTTTCAAAGCGCAGGATGGGGCGGTGCTCTGCCGGCTGGGCAAGGATGCCATGATGGCGTTTGTGCGGGACGAAGACATCGGGAAGGTGGAAAGCCGCGCCTGTCTGGTTCAGCAGGAATTGCAGAGCAGATATTTCGGGCGCAGGGAAAAGCTGCGGTGCAGAGTGACGGTGGGAGTCTGTCATGTGCCCGCCCATGAGAGGGACTTGAAACAAATTTTGCTCTGCGCCGGCAAGGCGGTGATGTATGCACTGCGGAACAAGATTCCCTGTGCGGTGTACGGGGAAAGTATGGCTGACGAGGCGGTGTCGGCGGATGAGAGCCTGATGGGCGAGAGGACGGAGGAGGAGAAGCTGTTCCAATATAACGGCAATTTCATCGCCTTTGCCGTGAGCCTGCTGTCGAACACCTCTGATCTGGACAGCAGTCTGGATATGCTGGCCAAACAGATCGGCTGGCATTTTGCCTATGACGAGGTTCTGATATCGGAATTTATTGAGGACAACAGTACCATGGTGTCCAACAGATGGCGCCGCGGAGAGGGCGTCGTACCTAACCCGGAGTCCATCAATACCCTGGATGACTGGGACGATTTCTTTTCGGGTTTTGACAAGGACGGCATCAATCTGACCTGTGATGTGGAAAAGGGCGGCTATTCGGAAAGGGATATGGCCTTTTTTCACGAGAAAGGTATCGGCAGCTTTATCAATCTGCTGCTGTACAGCAACGGACATCCCATCGGTTATGTGACCTGCAGCAGGCATCGGCCGGTGGAGCAGGTTCCGGACAGGGAGCTGAATACCTTGATCCAGCTCGGCAGGGTGATCGGCGCCTTTGTGGCGCTGCGGTTCCAGAACCGCCAGAACCAGGAGCATATCGAGTCCCTGAGGCGGGATGAACTGACGGGCCTATATCACTATGGCGCATTTCAGAAGGAGGTGCGCCGGGCTCTGTACCAGTGCGACCCTGAACTGGTTTATGCCATGGTCTATATGGATGTGAGCAATTTTGCCTATCTGAACGAAAATTTCGGATACAGTGAGGGAAACCAGCTTTTGAAGGATATGGCCAGATGGCTCCGGTATATGAACGCCAAGCGCTGTATCTGCGGCAGAGTGTACGCGGACCGCTTTGTGATACTGGTGACGGGAGAGAGCCGGGAGGCCATAGAGGAGGAGGTTCGCCAGTCCGTAAGCCGCTTCTCGGATTATCTGCTGCACAGATATCCCATGGGAGATTTGCAGGTGCGGGCGGGACTGTATTACATAGACAATCCGGAGGCGGAGATCTTCACAATGATTGACGCCGCCAATCATGCCAGAAAGGTCATCAAGGAAGATTATCTGAATCATGTGATGGTATATACGGATCGTCTGCGGCGCACCCGGGCGGAAAAGATCAATGTGGTGGCAAGCATCCATGACGCCATAGACAAGGGGGAGGTGGAGGCCTTCCTGCAGCCCAAGTTTTCCATGCGCACAGGGGATGTGGTGGGAGCCGAGGCGCTGGTCAGATGGCACAACGCCGACGGGAGCTTCAAGTATCCGGATCAGTTCATTCCCGTGCTGGAGGAAGTGGGATATATCGTAAATGTGGACTTCTGTGTGTTCCGTCAGGTTCTTGCCTGCCTGAAACGCTGGAAGGAGGAGGGAAGACAGCGGGTTCCCATATCCGTGAACTTTTCCAGGGTTCACTTCCGGGATCAGCACTTCGGAGACAAGGTTCTGGAGATGCTCAGGGAGTATGAAGTGGAACCGGAGTATATAGAGATCGAGGTTACGGAGAGCTGCATTTCCGGCAATCCCATGGGCATGGTAAAACAGATGACGCAGCTGCGGGAAAGCGGGCTCAAGATCGCAATGGATGACTTTGGCATCGGTTATTCATCTCTGGGGATGCTGGTAGACGCCAACGTGGATATCGTCAAGGTGGACAAGAGCTTTATCGACCATTACGAGACGGATCAGGAACAGCAATACATCAATCGGATCGGCCAGCTGGTGCGGGCCGCGGGCAAGGATATTATTTTTGAGGGCGTGGAGACCCGGCAGCAGGTGGAATTTCTGCGCAGTTACGGTTATGACAAGGCTCAGGGGTATGTGTTCTCCAAGCCGGTGCCCATACCGGAATTTGAAAAATGGATGGTGGTATAAGGTAAATGCGGCTTCCCGGGAGTGGAAGCTGCGTTTTTTTGCTCCGGATAAAAGAAAATGTCACTTTTTCCTCTTCTCAGACATAACATAGAGCATCAGTCAATTGGAAAAGGGAGGATATAAAGGCTTATGAGAAAAGGAAGAGGAAAAAAGGGAGTGTCGCTGCTTCTGACGGCGGCGATGGCCGCCGGACTGCTGGCAGGCTGCGGGGATTCCGGGTCAACGGCAGGGGACGGAAAACGGACGCCGGTCACCTTGAACGAGGTGGCGCATTCCATTTTTTATGCCCCCATGTATGTGGCTATTGAGGAGGGATACTTTCAGGACGAGGGGCTGGACCTGACGCTGGTCACCGGCTTCGGTGCGGATAAAACCATGACGGCTGTGCTGGCCGGCGATGCGGATATCGGCTTTATGGGCAGTGAATCCACGATCTATACCTATGTGGGAGGCACGGACGACTATGTGGTGAATTTTGCCCAGCTGACCCAGCGGGCGGGAAATTTTCTGGTATCCAGGGAGCCCATTGACGAATTCAAGTGGGATATGATAAAGGACCAGGATGTGCTTGGCGGCAGGGCGGGCGGTATGCCCAGCCACGATGTAACATGGGAACACATTAGAGGGATTTATGAGTGGACAAGCCGGAAAGCCCCGGATTTAAAAGGTTTTAAATATGAGGAAAAGATTGTTTCCGTTTCTTATCACCAACTATGGGAGCGACGTGCTGGGGCTCTATGACTGTCTGGGCGAGTATGCGGGGCTGGACGAGCTGAACTATCTGGCGCACCTGCTGGAAGGGATGAATGAAAATGAGATTGAGAAATTCAAGGCGGCTTTTGCTTTCGGAAATCACACGGACGGCGCTGGGGACTTATTTAATTTAGCGCAGAATCCGGATTGTTTCGACTTCTATCCCGGCATTGAGGAAGAAGAAGGTCTGGGCCGCTATTTTGCAGAAGAAATGCGGCTTATTGACATACCGGAACATATCCGCGGCTACTTCGACTACGAAGCCTATGGACGGGACATTGATTTAAACGGCATGGGGGGATTCGTGCCGGGTGGCTATTTATGCGAGAGTGGTGAGCGTTTATCGAGTATTACACCGGACGGGAGGATATCCCCACGGAATACCGCATTGCCGGGCCCTCTGCCCGGAATGAGAAGGAAGAGACCCGCTCTATCTTAGAAACCATAAAACAGTTTAGGGAGGCCCCGCCGGTTCCGCACAAGGATAAGGCGGGGCTTTCTCATGAGGAACGGTAGGCTTCGGGTCAACATGGCCCGAGGCTCTGCTGACCGAAAATGAACAATGGGAGGGAAACGCATGGGAAACATCAACGAGCAGATTGCCAAAGCCGAGGAAGAAATAAGGCAGTTACAGAACAGGAAGAAAAAACTGCTCAATCAGAAAAAGAGCGAGGAATGCAAGATAAGGACGCACCGCCTTGTGGAGCGTGGGGCGATACTGGAAAGCCTGTTGGAACAGCCAGAGCAGTACACAAACGAGCAGATAAGCAGATAAAGGGCTTGCCTGAAACCGCCTTACAGACACCACAGGTGCAGGAATTTTTATGCCGCACACAGAAGCTAAAGGGGGAGAATTAAATGAAAAAGCGGTACTGGAATACCAACAGCGACATAAAGCAGACGGAAAAGCTACTCCATGAGCGGAAAGAACTGATAGACCAAGCGGAACGGTATCTGAAAGAGCATTTGGGGAGCGACACCAAACTAAGACCGAAAGCATGGAAAGCCGAGGTTGCAGAACTAACCGCACAGAAAGACCGTCTTTATCGGGAAATGCGAAGTCTGAAAGAGAAAGCTGCTGAAGCTGAAAACGTCAAGCGTTGTGTAGAACAGGCGATACCGCTGACAGAACAGGGAAAGGAGAAGTCAAAAACGCGTGATGTGTCGTCAAGCTATTGCGTGTGTTAAACTATGCGCCGCTTGACAATTTATTGTTTTACAAGTAGAATATTGCTTTAACTGGAATTTGTACTGCAAATGAGGTTAGGAGGATATTATGAATATTGAACACTTGAAAGACAACGGAACAGATATTGCAGTTATTTCCAGTGAAGAAAAGCTGATTGTTGACACGCAATCTGCTTTAGATTTGGCTATGACTGTTAAGTATGAAACAGGTACAACAAATATAGTAATCAGTAAATCGGCAGTATGTGAGGAATTTTTTATCCTTAGCAGCGGCATGGCAGGAGAAATACTTCAAAAGTTTATCAATTATCATGTCAGAATTGCCATTTACGGGGATTACTCACAGTATACAAGCAAACCATTAAAAGATTTTATTTATGAGTCCAATAATGGCAATGACTTCTTCTTTGTATCAACCAAAGAAGAAGCAATTCAGAAGTTGACAGAAACACAATAACAATATCGTACAAATTCCAGTTACTAAAAATACTTGTCACAGAAAAACAATGACACCAAAACAGCGGTAAACCGATAGGGGGCTGCCTCCGTTCCTCTCGCCAAAGTATGACTTGAAGCAGCACCCGAACTACCGCTATACAGCGGAACATGACAGCAAACGGAACGCCTTCCACCTGGAACGCCTGACCTCCCGGCGATTGAGACTAAAGCCGCAGGAGGAATACACGGTGTATGAGGCGGATGCCTCTGACGAGGACGCTGACATCCTCAACTATGAGGATTTGGACAGCGCGGACGATTTCGTCTGACTGATAGACGGACTCCGGGCCAAGTTGGCCCGAGGCCTGACACCGCCTGAATGGGCTGTTTTAACGGAGGAAAACCATATGGTATTTTTCGCAAGCGCAATCGACACTTTGAAGGTACTGGTTATGGCTATCGGCTGCGGCCTGGGCGCGTGGGGTATTGTGAACCTGCGGGAAAGGCTACGGGGCGGACAACCCGGCCAGCAAAAAGCCAGGGCATGAAACAGGTCATGGCTCATTAGAGGTAATCAAAAGAGGAAAGGAAAAGCATAATCCAGACGGAACCGGCGATACCGTCAAGAAATATTTGTGGTTTTACAAGATAAGTGCTATAATTGGGAACAGCAAGTCCCAGCATGGGGAGAAAGGCAGGACTATATATGTACATAAGCTATAAACCGTTATGGCATACGCTGATAGAGCGTAATATGCGAAAAGAGGACTTGCGGCTTGCCGCCGGTCTTACCACGAATATGATTGCTAACATGGGAAAGGGAAAGCATATCAGTATGGAAACTCTGACAAAGATTTGTGAAACCCTGGATTGCGAAATTGCAGATGTAATTGAACTGGTAAAAGACTAATACATGGCTAAAAGCCGTAAAAATAGCGATAGACACCGATGTCCAGTGCGAAATTAATGGCATTTCTCGCTTTGTGTCGTGTTCTTCAGCACCAGAAAAAGGTAGTCTGTATGCGAAAGGAGGAAAACTTGTGAATCCAAAAGAGATAGGAGCTTTTTTAAAACAGCTCCGTAATGCGAAAGGAATCACACAGGAGCGGTTAGCAGAGATTTTAGGGGTTTCAGGAAGAACCGTTTCCAGATGGGAAACAGGGACAAATTTGCCTGACCTTAGTATTCTGGTAGAGATTTCTGAATACTACGATGTGAAAATCAAAGAAATTCTAAATGGAGAAAGGAAAAGCGAGAATATGGATAACGATTTAAAAGAAACATTATTAAAAGTTGCCGACTACAATGAGTTAGAAAAGCAGCGAGCCGCTAAAGTTGGAAATCTTTCGTTTGGCATTATGTTTCTGGTATGTGCCATAACGATTGTAGTGCAAATGCCTATGACAGGAAATCTTTCCCTCATTATCGGGGAAACAGTAATTTTGTTTGCCGGAGGACTGATTTATATTTTTGGCATTGTAAAAAACGGAGCATGGAATGGAGCAATGACGAAAAACGCTCCAAAGAAAGACTTAATTTTCAGCTTAATGTGTGTAGGAATATTCAGTATCCTGTTTTTCTTGATATTAAAGAAAAATGCGACTACTCCACAAGCAATCGGGATAGCAGTTTGTTTTTTCATTGTTCTTTCGATAATATCATACTTTTTACTTAGAGAACTTGCGTATCTTTCTCAGAAAAAGTCTGACAAATTGAAAGACTGAAATGGCTTCGCGGGAGGGCAAACTATGGATTTTAATGACGAAAAAGACTACATCATGCGTATCATCAAAGAGATGGTAAGGGTGCTTTTTTCTCTAATGTTCGGAAAACAATATAAGTCTGTCGAACTGCCGGAAGAAAATAAATATGAGGTTTCTGGTAAAGCATTAGAGGAATTAGAAAAAATGGTTGACGCCGGTCTCATAAACGAAGCGGAAAATATACTGTTGGAAAGCATTGACTATACCAAAAAGGAGGAGGTTCTTGCCGCAATATTATTCTATCAATATGTAAGCGAAAAGGATAATGATTTTCTGGCAGCACACAACTACTCCAAAGAGGAAGCGTTGGATGGAATTAAAAGACTGGCACAGCAGCAAGGATATGGTCAAATCACTTCGTTGCTTTTGGAAACCTAACCATGCGCTATTTCCGAAAACAGAATATGATATTAAGAGATAGCCGTTGCAGGAACCGCTAAATTTCCCGCAACGGCATTTTATTATTTCCGCTTCATCCTACTCAACGGTGAATCCTTATATGCCGGAGTTTTTTTCATAACATTTTTCAGAACCGTGCGCTCCTGCTCCGATAGCTTTTCATACCGGATTTGAAGCTGCGTACACATAAGGGCGGTGAACACATCCAGAAAGGAACCCGGCACAGCCAACGCCTTTAACGCAGTATCTTCCTCTACCGGCTGGTATTGGGAAAGGACTTGCCCCCGCAGGACTTCCAGAAGGCTGTTGAAGTTTTGGAAGTCGGAGGTTGCGACACCATCCACATAAATCTCCGTGTCAGTCATCAGGGTAACGAAATCCTCATGCGTGGCAATCTCACACAGGAGCCGGTTGTTGATACGTCCGCTTTTTAACAGCTCCACCATATCATCACTCAAATGCAGTTCCATAAGCCCCGTGTCCGGATGGTTCCTGTTCTCTGTCAGGCAGAGAAGGTAATCCGTTGACACTCCGTAAAACTTTGCCAGCTCCACAAGATTTTTGTGGCTGATTTCCTTTAGTTCGTCATTCTCATAGCTTCCCAAAGCTGATTTGGAAATCTTTGTAGCCGCCGCCAGTTCCTCTAATTTTAAATGCCGCTCCGTCCTTAAATCCTTTAACCGCTCCTGAACCGTTATCCCCTGCTTCATGGCTTCCTGCTCCCTTCCTGCGGCCAGCCTGCCGCAACAAGGCCATTGTACCACACCCATTCCGCAATCGTGGAATTTTTTGGATTTCGGGCTTCATTCCTGATTCGTGGACATACGGTACAGGGTACAAAAATGTCTGAGGACGAACCCGCTTCCAGAGCCTATAAGCCAGGTATGGGCGGAAGCGATGGAGATTTACAGAAGCGGCAGATGGAAGCTGACATTCAGCCCGGAAATGGGAACGCCAGCGGGACTTCATGCCGGAGGACACCAAGGCCGGGATGATTCAGGCTTTCCTTGACAGCTACCCCGGCGATACCGTCTGCTCCAAGCAGCTTTACAAAGAAGCCCTGAACCATGATTTTGACGAGCCGAAACAATGGGAAATCCGGGAAATCAACGAGATAATGAACCAGTGCGTCACCGGCTGGAATTATTTCTCCAACCCCCGGATGTTCGCCGGGTACGGCAGGCAGAAGGGATGGGAACGGGAGCAACCGGCAACGGACACCGGCA
Source organism: uncultured Acetatifactor sp. (assembly GCA_910583845.1). GTDB lineage: Bacteria > Bacillota > Clostridia > Lachnospirales > Lachnospiraceae > Acetatifactor. The sequence goes on along the minus strand of CAJUAB010000001.1, from coordinate 1,822 downwards.
ACGGGGCGGGAAAAACCCCGGAGGGATTTACGCCAGTGCCGGAGCAGATGGAGCTTCCCTTCTGAAAATCCACAACTTCGACACCTGGATTTTCTTCAAATGGATTTTCAAGACCTTCGCCGCTGTGCTGGTGCTCTCCAACACCTTCAACATCGTCATGGCGGTATTTGACGTGTCCCAGCATGTAGTGCAGCAGTCGGCAGGGCTGATACAAGGCTCCACCGCCGTCACGCCGGAGGCCCTGGACAACATGCAGGCACAGCTTGAGGCAATGGAGCTTGGTCCCCTGCTGGGAATCTTCCTGCAATCCTTTGTCGTGCAGTTCACAATGACGGCCCTGAATATCGTGGTGTTCGTCATTGTCTACGGACGCATGATAGAAATTTACCTGATGACCAGTCTTGCCCCAATCCCCTTCGCCACTATCGCCAACCGGGAGGCCGGGCATATGGGGCGCTCACCAAAATACCGTTGTAAAATATGCTGTTGAATTTTACATCAAATCAGGGTATACTAAGGGCAGGAAAGGAGAATGTGATTATGCCGAATATCAAACCAATCTCTGATTTAAGGAATTACAGTGATGTGCTCCGTGACGTATCTGTGGGCGCACCGGTCTTTCTCACCAAAAACGGACGCGGACGCTATGCAATCATTGACATTCAGGACTATGAAAAAACACAGGCCACCCTAAAGCTTATGGGCGAGCTTGCAAAAGGAAAAAAATCTGGAGAGGAAAAGGGATGGCTTTCGTCCTCGGATGTGAGAGCACATTTCCGGGCAAAGGCAAATGAAGAATAGCATCCACTACTCCCCGGAAGCCCAGAACGACCTGGACGAAATCTGGGAGTATATTACCTTTGAATTATGTAATCCGCAAGCCACTGAAAACACCGTAAACAAAATCATGGACACTGTTGATGAACTGGAAAATTTTTCAGAAATCGGCGCTTCGTTGTCCTCTGTGACAGATATAGAAAGCGACTACCGATTTCTCACCAGTGGAAATTACATGGTTTTCTACCGTGTGAATGGGCAGGACGTGTACATTGACCGTGTTCTCTATGGCAGACGGGATTATCTTCGGATTCTGTTTCCTGATCTGCCGCAGAATGACAACGAAGGATAAAATATAGTAACGATGGAACCGCTGGCTGACGCTGGCGGTTTTTTTGTTGCAAGCTGTTTTATTGATAGGATAAGCCTGACTTTTCATACAATAGTATGAAGCATGAATTTGAGGTGATTGTCATAGGAAAGCAAAAGGAGGTTCGCTACTTACTTCAAAAAAAGGATTCTGACAGTTCTGAAATCGCAAGGAAAAAAGAAGCTCTTAGCAGACGGGGGTATCTGGTCGTTACTATTATCGAAGGCAATCAGGCAATGGAAAATGGATTGCGGGATGTGGTTCGCAACCATTTTCACTGACCGGCGACAACATTGTGTTATCCTGCCTATATGGCAAAATATAAGTAGAAAGCAAGATAAGGAGGACGATTTTTATGATGACAGCAATCCATACTCCCACAATGATAGACGGTTATGTCCGCCTCTCCAGAGACGATAACAAGAGAAATTATTCCTCTATCGAAAACCAGAAACTGATTATCCAGAAATACGCAGAAGAAAACAACATGATTGTACGCCACATCTACGAGGACGACGGCATTTCCGGATATTCCTTCAACCGTCCCCAGTTTCAGAACATGATGGCCAATCTCGGTTCCATAGATGTAATCGTGGCGAAAGACCTTTCACGAATCGGAAGGCACAATGCGAAGGTACTGCTTTTTCTCGAAGAAATGGAAGAACAGGGAAAGCG